>NZ_FNWZ01000002.1:0-1271793 GCF_900108575.1 Tardiphaga sp. OK245
GCCCGTTCGACTTGCATGTGTTAAGCCTGCCGCCAGCGTTCGCTCTGAGCCAGGATCAAACTCTCAAGTTGGACTTGAAACTTTAAACCGGCTGATCACAACGTATTGACGAGGTCCCACCATACTAAATCGACCAAACCGAAGTTCAGCCAATCTGCTGTCCGCGCTTCACAGCGCTAACAACGATGGTGTTAACCTTTGTTCAAAACGTGTACCGCCGAAGTCTTTCGTCCGGCCCCGCCTCAGGAAGCCGAAGCTTCCATCGAACGAGACCCGCAAGGACTCCGCCGTCCACGTTTCTCTTTCTTCAATTTAACTTGTCAAACAGCCCGACGCAGATGCGTCAATCTCCCCGAGAGGGAGAAAATCTTGTCACCCAATCACTCGACAACAGATCAGCAGCCGACACCTATCGGCTACTGAAACACTCTTCGCGGTGATGAGCTTCCGAGACACGAACAACCGCCCGGGCTGGTAGGCCCCGGCGCCGCTGCGCTCAGTGGCCGGGTTATAGGCCCCCTCACCCGAAACTGTCAACGCCATTCGTCAGAAAATCGTCACGTGCTGTGGAGGAGGCTCCAGGGCCCAAAAAGCGTAGGTTTTACAGGGGTGACGCCGTACAAGAGCCACATTCCTCCGACGTTCTGAGCATGCCTTGTGCAAAGATTCTGCGTCGCCTCTGAAACTTTTTGGGGGTGGCCGAACCGGATCTGGGCCCAACGGTCTCTCGAAAGAACGAGCTGCGTCATCGCAGTGCGCTTTTGGGCCAAAGAGAACACAGCGAAAGAGTTTGCAGCATTGACGTTCGTCCATTCGGCCAGCATTTTGGCGCGCACTGTTCGACCGTCGATGCGATGTGCTTGGGGAAGACTCTTCGCATGATGCTGGGAATTCGGGGGATGTCGGCTTGAATCACGGACTGTCACGCGGTGGCGCCTATAATCGTGAGACCGGGATGATTGATCTCGGCCACGAGCCGCCGCTATCCGTTGATGGCTCCGAAGCCGCAGTCATCGATCGTCGCCGCGTCTCGGTACAGTGGTTCAGTGGTACTATCCTCACAGGTCTCTGCGGCGCGGCTCTGATCGGCGGCGCCGTTTTTGCGTCGCTTGACGGCGAGATGACCTTTGCCAAGGTACCGGAGCGTGTCGAAGGCGCGCTACGCGGCGCCTTCAGTGCCACCGACAAACAAGCAAGCCTGCATAAGAGTGACCGCCTGCCGCCGCCGAGCGACTCTTCCGCCGCGCGCCAGGTACTCAAAGTCTCCACCGTCACCCGCGTCGGCAATCGCGACGTCATGCGCGTGCGGCCCTTCATCCGGATTTCCGGCAATCTGGCGATGGCGACCAGCGATCTCAGCGCCAAGATCCCGCCCTTCAATGCACAGCGCCTGCTGACCGATGTCGGCAGCCCCGCCCCGAACAGCGACGACGCCGCGGTCAATCCGAATGCCGTCGAACCTGATGCCGAAGTCTCCTTCGTCACCCGCGATCTCGGTCAGGTACTGCCGAAAGCCAAGATCGGCGCGAGTGTTGCCATCGATGAAGTCCTGATGCGCGTGCGTGACGCCTCCAACTGGCGCGGCAATACCGGCGTTCGCTACACGACCGTCGCCAGCGCCACCGGCGATATCGGCGGACAGCCCGACATGAAGATGGCCTATGCCGCCGAAGGTACCACAGCCGATCCTTATGCCGGCTTCGAAACCCGTATCGTGCCGGAAAACGTCACGCTGCTGGCCAAGACCAAGGATCAGGCGACCGGCGGCAACCCGAATGGCGAGCGTATCCATATCGTCAAGAAGGGCGACACCATCCTGACGATCCTGCGCGACCAGGGCGCGATGCCCGAGGAAGCCAAGGCCATTGCCACTACGCTGGGTGCCCGCGGCCGCGACGGCGGACTGAAGGAAGGCCAGAAAGTTCGCATCCTGATGTCGCCGGCCGGACCTGGCCAGCGCTTGCAGCCGTATCGCGTGATCGTCGCCAACGACTCCACCATCGAAGCTGTCGCCGCTCTCTCCGATCTCGGCAAATACGTCGCCGTCGACGTCTCCAGCATGAACACCGTCGCCGAAGCGCCAAGCGCATCGGATGATGACGAGGAGGATGACGGCACCGGCGTGCGGCTCTATCAGAGCATTTACGAGACGGCACTGCGCAACAAGGTCCCGGCCACCGTCATCGAGGACATGATCCGGATCTACTCCTACGACGTGGATTTCCAGCGCAAAGTACAGCCCGGCGACTCGTTCGACGTGTTCTTTGCCGGCGAAGACGAAGGCGCCACCATCACCGAAAAGACCGAAGTGTTGTTCGCTTCGCTTACGGTGGGCGGCGAAACCAAAAAATACTATCGTTTCCTGACCACCGACGACTCGGTCGTCGACTACTATGACGAGACCGGCAAGAGCGCGAAGAAGTTTCTGGTCCGCAAGCCCGTCAATAACGCCATCATGCGTTCGGGCTTCGGCGGACGCCGCCACCCGATCCTCGGCTACACCAAGATGCATACCGGCGTGGACTGGTCGACGCCCTACGGCACCCCGATTTTCGCATCCGGCAACGGCGTGATCGAAAAAGCCGCCTGGGAAGGCGGCTACGGCAAATATATCCGCATCAAGCACAACAACGGCTACGAGACCGCCTACGGTCATATGTCGGCCTTTGCCAAGGGCATGGAGCCCGGCAAGCGCGTGCGGCAGGGTCAGGTCATCGGTTTCGTCGGCTCCACAGGCATGTCCACAGGCGCCCACGTTCACTACGAAATTCTGGTCAACGGCCGCTTCGTCGATCCGATGCGCGTGAAACTGCCACGCGGCCGCTCGCTCGAAGGGCCGATCATGGCCGGCTTCGAGAAGGAACGTGACCGGATCGACGCCCAGATGACCATGCGAGGCCCCGGCGCCCGCGTTTCCGACGCAGGCGTGACCGGCGCGGTGCCACCAGCACGGCCGACGGCCAGCCGCTAAATTCGTGTTTTTCGCCTTGTTCTGCGCGTCAGCTGCGTGGGCTAGGAGACGCTCGGGACAATAGCAAAAGAGACGCTGAGGTCCGGCGATCAATCCGCGGCGAGCTCTGCAGACCCGATCAGGTGAACGCCAGGCGCGCCGGTCACGGCTGCCTCGATCAATGCATCGGCGATCTTGTCGGCGGGGCTGATCCGGTAGCTGCGCGGCAGAACCGGACCGAGGATACCGAGTATTGCTGCCGCGATGCGTTCGCCCAGCCGGAATTCGTCGCGGTCACCGCCGATCAAGCCCGGCCGCACAATCGTCAAAGACGGAAAGCCCATCGCCTTCAGCGCTTCCTCCACTTCGCCTTTGGTACGCGGATAGAGCAGCTTTGAGCGCGCATTGGCACCCACCGACGAATTGAGCGCGAAACGGCTAGCGCCGTGCCTGCGCGCCAGCCGGGCGACTTCAAGCGGGTAATCATAATCCACAACGCGAAATGCCTGATCCGAGCCGGCCTTGGCGTGCGTCGTGCCGAGTGCACAGATCACACCATCGACGTCCCACCAGTCGGCCTCGGCTGGTAACCGGTCGAAGTCGACCAGCGGGTTGTCGAGCTTCGCATGCGCCTCGAGCGGCCGCCGCGTCGACGCAACGATGCGCGTGATCCGACTGTCGGCGAGCGCTTTGGCGATGACATGGCGGCCGACAAGGCCGGTGGCGCCGACCACGAGAATGCGGGTCATGATCTTTCTCCAACGTGGAAACGGCCTGAACCGTGAGGTTCAGGCCGTTTCGTTGCGTTTAAACCCGTGCCGTCAGTTCAGCTGCCGCTTCGGCACCGGCGCCTCGAACTCGGCGATCTCCGCGGTCCGGGCCGGTTTGCCGTTGAAGGTCAGGACGTTGCCGGCGGCGCTTATGTCGACATGGTCACCGTCCTTGACGTCGCCGGCGAGGATCATCTCGGCCAGCGGATCCTGGACGTTGCGCTGGATCACGCGCTTGAGGGGACGGGCGCCGTAGGCGGGATCCCAGCCCTTGTCGGCGAGCCAGTCGCGGGCTTCGTCGTGCAGCACCAGCGTGATCTTGCGATCTTCGAGCAGCTTTGTAAGCCGCGCGAACTGGATCTCGACGATCCGGCCCATTTCGCTCTTCTGCAAGCGGTGGAACAGGATGATCTCATCGACGCGATTCAGAAATTCCGGCCGGAAATGGGCGCGGACATTGCCCATCACCAGGTCGCGCACCGCGGACGTATCCTCACCCTCGGGCTGGTTGACCAGGAATTCCGAACCGAGATTCGACGTCATGATGATCAGCGTGTTGCGGAAATCGACGGTGCGGCCCTGGCCATCGGTCAGACGGCCGTCGTCGAGCACCTGCAGCAGCACGTTGAACACGTCCGGATGCGCCTTCTCGACCTCGTCGAACAGCACAACCTGATAGGGCCGCCGCCGCACAGCTTCGGTCAGCGCGCCGCCCTCATCATAGCCGACATAGCCCGGAGGCGCACCGATCAGACGCGAGACCGAGTGCTTCTCCATGTATTCCGACATGTCGAGACGAACCATCGCGGTGTCATCGTCAAACAGATAGGACGCCAACGCCTTGGTCAGCTCGGTCTTGCCGACGCCGGTGGGGCCGAGGAACATGAACGAGCCGATCGGCCGGTTGGGATCCTGCAGGCCTGCCCGTGAACGACGGACGGCAGTTGCCACCGCACGCACAGCTTCGGCCTGGCCGACGACGCGCTCGCCGAGGCTCAGCTCCATCCGCAGCAGCTTGTCCTTCTCGCCTTCAAGCATCTTGTCGACCGGCACGCCGGTCCAGCGCGAAACAACCTGCGCGATGTGATTGGCGGTGACCGCCTCTTCCATCATCTCGGAATTCTCGTTGGCTTCGATATCGGCCAGACGCTTTTCAAGATCGGGAATCCGGCCATAGGCCAGTTCGCCGGCGCGCTGATATTCGCCGCGGCGTTGCGCTTCGGCGAGTTCAAGACGCAAGCCATCGAGCTCGCTCTTGAGCTTCTGCGCATTCGACAACTTGTTCTTCTCGGCCGACCAGCGCTGGGTGAGCGCTGCCGATTTCTCTTCGAGCTCGGCGAGTTCCTTCTTGAGCGTTTCGAGCCTGCTCTTCGAGCCTGCATCGGTTTCCTTGCCAAGCGCCTCCTGCTCGATCTTGAGCCGGATGATCTCGCGGTCCATCGAATCGAGTTCTTCGGGCTTGGAATCGACCTGCATCTTCAATCGCGCCGAAGCCTCGTCCATCAGGTCGATGGCTTTATCCGGCAAGAAGCGATCGGTGATGTAACGGTTCGACAGCGTTACGGCAGCGACCAGCGCGCTATCCGTGATGCGGACGCCGTGATGCTGTTCGTATTTGTCCTTGAGGCCGCGCAGGATCGAGACGGTGTCTTCCACCGTCGGCTCGGCCACGAAGATCGGCTGGAAGCGCCGCGCCAGCGCAGCGTCCTTCTCGACGTGCTTGCGATATTCGTCGAGCGTGGTGGCGCCGATGCAATGCAATTCGCCGCGGGCGAGCGCAGGCTTCAGCAGGTTGGACGCATCCATCGCGCCATCGCCCTTGCCGGCGCCGATCAGCTGATGCATTTCGTCGATGAACAGGATGATGCCGCCCTCGGCCGAGGTCACCTCGCCGAGCACCGCCTTCAGCCGCTCCTCGAACTCGCCGCGATATTTCGCGCCCGCGATGAGCGCACCGAGATCGAGCGACAGCAGGCTCTTGTCCTTCAGGCTCTCCGGCACGTCGCCATTGAGAATGCGCAGCGCGAGACCTTCGACGATGGCGGTCTTGCCGACGCCGGGTTCGCCGATCAGCACGGGATTGTTCTTGGTTCGCCGCGACAATACCTGAATCGTGCGGCGGATTTCCTCGTCGCGGCCGATCACCGGGTCGAGTTTGCCATCGCGCGCGGCCTGGGTCAGGTCACGGGCATATTTCTTCAACGCGTCATAGGCGTTTTCGGCCGTGGCGGAATCCGCCGTGCGGCCCTTGCGCAGCGCATTGATCGCCGCGTTGAGATTTTGCGGCGTGACACCGCCCTTGTTCAGCAGACTGCCGGCTTCGGAGTCCTTGTCGAGCGCCAGCGCAAGCAGCAGCCGCTCCACGGTGACGAAACTGTCGCCAGCCTTTTCGGCGGCCTTTTCGGCGGCATCGAAAGCGCGCGCGGTCGCCGGCGCCAGATAGACCTGCCCGGCCCCTGCGCCCGAGACCTTGGGCATCTTGCCCAGCTCGGTTTCCGTCGCCTTCAGGATGGCGCGGGAGTTGCCGCCGGCACGATCGATCAGGCCGCCGGCCAGCCCTTCGCTGTCGTCCAGCAGAACTTTCAGAATGTGCAGCGGCGAGAATTGCTGATGGCCCTCGCGCACGGCCAGTGACTGCGCCGACTGGATGAAGCCGCGCACCCGTTCGGTGTATTTCTCAATATTCATTGTGTGTTGTCCCTCGGCCTGCCCTGTCCGCCTCGAAAGCACGGATGGGGCATCTTCATTGGGTATCCGCAGGCCGCATTGATGGTGGTCAACCGGCTGCGGTCGTCGCTGGCGTCAAAACCAGCTTGATGCAAATGTGGGCAGCCAGTTCCCGAAACGGAAGGGGTCCGCATAAAATTCCAATCGGCCAGGCGATGGCGCCGCGGGCCCAAATCTCTTAAGACCGGAACCATGCCAGAACAGTCTTACGCCAGCGTTGCCAGCCTCTACCGCTATCCCGTGAAGGGCCTGACGCCCGAGTCTCTGGAAGAAGTCACGCTGAAGCCCGGCCAGACCCTGCCGGCCGACCGGCGCTTTGCCATCGAGAACGGCCCGATCGGGTTCGACCCGGCAGCACCGCAATATTTTCCCAAGACCCAGTTTCTGATGCTGATGCGCAACGAACGCCTGGCGGCGCTGCGCAGCCACTACGACGACGCCAGCCACACGCTGACGATCCGGCAGAACAATGTGGAGGCAGCGCGAGCCGATCTGCAGACGGCCGATGGACGTGCAGAGATCGAAGCGTTCTTCGCTGCAAATTTTGCCGATGAACTGCGCGGACCACCCAAGGTGCTGTTCGCGGACGGCCATAGCTTTTCGGACGTGCCGCGCAAGGTGGTGTCGATCATCAACCTAGCCAGCGTCAAAGATCTCGAAAAGGCCGTCGGGCAGACGGTGCATCCGCTCCGCTTTCGCGGCAACCTGCATGTGGCGGGCTGGCCGGCCTGGCATGAATTCGACTTGATCGACCGGACGCTCGCGATCGGCAGCACCCGGCTCAAGGTGGTGATGCGCATCGTCCGCTGTGCAGCGACCAATGTGGATCCGGATACGGCCGCGCGGGATCTGACGATTCCGAAAACGCTGCTGCAGACCTATGGTCATGCCGATTGCGGAATTTACGCTGAGGTCATCACCGGCGGCATGATCACCGCCGGCGACAAGATCGTCGTCGAAGAATAGACGAGCTCAGCTCGTCGGCATCACGTAGGCGTAAACGCGACCACGCGAATACACCGACTCGGCGACGCGGTTGCCGTGATTGCCGGAGACGATGATCGGGTTGCCCTTGGCATCGACGCCCGAGACGACGCCGACATGACCGCCGCGACGACCGCGCGACATCACGGCGATGGCGCCGACCTGCGGACCTGAGATGCGCTGGCCATAGCTCGAGAACGAGCGCGCCATATCAGACCCGGTGCCTTGATGGCCGGTGCGCTTCAATACGAGGTTCATGAACGCTGCGCACCACAAGCGACCGCGCGCCGTCGGATTGCCGCGGCCGATGAAGCTGCGCGCTGCGTCAACGATACCCGAACCGCCGAAGCCGCCGGATGGCTGGTTCATGCTTGCATTGGCGTTATTGAAATTTGTGGAGTCGCCGAACGAAGGCGCCTGCTGTTCGACTCGGGCACTGCGCCGTGCATACCGCGCGCGATGCCGGACGTGATGACGCGTGCTGTGTGTGTACTTGCCGACGTGGTGCGAATGACGCGAAGCGCCGTGATGAGGACGTGCCGACGCGGGAGAGACTGACGCGAGAACTGCCGCCGAACACACCGCAAGAGCCGAGATGCGAAGTGCACGGCGATACGCAAAGAACTGAACCATACCGAATTTTTCCTCTTAACACCCCCGAACCCCATCGACCCAAATACGCGGGCCAACAATCGGGACGGGCGTGGTAACGAAGTTGGTATGGCGATAACAAGACCTAGAACGGTTCAAGTGACGATTTTTTAACGGCGACATCGGAGTGAACCGCTTCAACTTCAACGGACGCCATACGTATAGACATAGCAGCCACCCATTCGATCGAATGCGCGCTTATATTACCTATTCAAATTAGCTTTTAAGCACATCTTTGGCGTGTATCGCAGGCCGACACACGGCGTGAAAAGCCGCATGGAATGCGGTATTTTTGCTTCCATCAGGCAGAAATTTACACGCGATCAGGGCTGCTGTGATTTGCTCGCACGGCTCAGCAGGAAAACGCCCTGCTCCCCGAACATGTTCCAGAACCACCACGGCGCATTGAGACGCAGCGGACGGCCATAGAGATCGAGCGCAACGGCGCGCTCCATCTTCACGTTGATCTCGTCGCACAGCTGCACGAAGTCCTTGATGGTACAGAAGTGAATGTTCGGCGTGTCGTACCACGTCGCCGGCAGATTCTCCGTACGTGGCATGCGGCCGCCGACAAGCAACTGCACGCGCATTTTCCAGAAGCCGAAATTCGGAAACGACACGATCGCGCTGCGGCCGATGCGCAGCAGATTTTCCAGCACCACCCGCGGCTGCCGCGTCGCCTGCAGCGTCTGCGACAGGATCACGTAGTCGAACGCATCGTCGGGATAGTTGATCAAGTCCGTATCGGCATCGCCCTGCACCACTGCGAGGCCTTTGCCGACACAGCGGTTGACGCCCTCGCGCGACAATTCGATGCCGCGGCCGTCGATGCCGCGGCTCTCCAGCAGCTGCAGCAGATCGCCATCGCCGCAGCCCACGTCGAGCACCTTCGAGCCCGGCTTGATCATCTCCGCGACCAGGAGGTGATCGCCGCGATAGTCCTGCGTACCGCGCGGCGCCGGCGTCGCCACCGCAGCATTCAGCGGCAAGGTCTGTTGTGGAAACGCCATCTCTATGTCCCCGTAACAGGCAGGCCGCGCACGGAGGCTGCGGAGTTCAGGAATGCATCGGCGATATCGAGAAACTCGGGCACGTCGAGCAGGAAGGCATCATGGCCCTTGTCGGTCTCGATCTCCGCAAAGGACACGCGGACGCCGCCGGCGTTCAGCGCATGCACGACGTCGCGCGATTCCGCCGTCGGGAACAGCCAGTCTGATGTGAACGACATCAGGCAGAAGCGCGTCTGCGTATCGCGAAACGCTTCCGCAAGCTTGCCGTTGTGGTCAGCTGCGATATCGAAATAGTCCATCGCACGCGTCAGATAGAGATAGGAGTTGGCATCGAAGCGCTCGACGAAGGACGAGCCCTGATAGCGCAGATAGCTCTCGACCTGAAAATCCGCATCGAAGGAGAATGTCGGCAACTCCCTGTCCTGCATGCGGCGGCCGAACTTGCGGTGCAGAGCGGCATCCGACAGATAGGTGATATGCGCGGCCATCCGCGCAACGCCGAGGCCGCGATGCGGATGCGTGCCTTCCTCGAAATAGCGCCCGCCGCGCCAATCGGGATCGGCCATCACGGCCTGACGCCCCAATTCGTGGAAGGCGATATTCTGCGCCGAGTGCCGCGTGCTGCAGGCGACCGCCAGCGCGGAGAACACGCGCTCCGGATAGGCCGCGGTCCATTGCAGCGTCTGCATGCCGCCCATGGAACCGCCGACCACGCAAAACAACTGACCGATACCGAGACTGTCGATCAGCATCGCCTGCGCACGCACCATGTCGGGAATGGTGATGACCGGAAAATCCAGTCCCCAGATCTTGCCGGTGGCGGGATTGGTCGAGGCCGGACCAGTCGAGCCCATGCAACCGCCGAGCACATTCGAACAGATGATGAAGTAGCGTTCGGTGTCGAGCGCCTTGCCGGGGCCGACCAGTGTCTGCCACCAGCCGGGCTTGCCGGTGATCGGATTGATATTGGCGACGTGCTGGTCACCGGTCAAAGCGTGGCAGACCAGGATCGCATTGGATTTGTCGGCGTTGAGCGTTCCGTAGGTCTGATAGGCGATCTGGAACGGGGCGAGGTCGACGCCGCAATCAAGCCGCAGCGGCTGATCCATGCCAAAACCCGCGACCAGCGAGGTCGGGTGATCGGCTTCATGTCCACGCTCATCGGGGCGGACAACCGGACTCTTCACCAGTTCGACATTTACCATCTTGATACCGGCCTCCTCAGGAGGTTCTCAAACCAAAACCGGAATCAGGCCATAAAAAACCCGGCCTGAACAAATAGCTCGGCCGGGATCAAACTGTCCCCGGCCTGTTTAGCGAGTTGTTTAACGTGGCTGCAAGCCGGCCGGCTCAAATGACCACGGAAGAGACCAGAAACTAGTCCCACACCCGCCTGCCGTCAATATGGGCATACCCCGGTCAAATTGCCCAACTGCCCTGCGGCCAAATCTTCCATGTTTTCTTTGCTTTCCGGCACCGTCTTACCTAATCAATGGCCGTGCCCGCCGGCTCCCCGGAGCCGGCCCGGCAAGCTCGACGGGACCTATCACGCCTCCCGTCCCGAAGGTTTTGAACATGTCGAAATTACCACCCGCCCCGCCCTCGCTGGATGAACTGCGCAAAGAGATCGACAGCATCGACGCGCAGGTTCACGCCCTGTTGATGCAGCGCGGCGACATCATCGACCGGCTGATTTCGGTGAAGCAGACCCAGGAGGTCGGCTCGGCCTTCCGGCCGGCGCGCGAGGCCGACATGATGCGCCGTCTGGTGCAGCGCCATCGCGGCATCCTGCCGATCGACACCGTCGAGAGCATCTGGCGGGTGATCATCTCGACTTTCACTTATGTTCAGGCGCCGTTCTCGGTGCATGCGGATCTGTCGCTCGGCGAGAGCGCGATGCGGGATTCCGCGCGCTTTCACTTCGGCTTCACGGTGCCTTACGTCGCGCATTTCAGCGCCGCCGCAGCGGTCGAGGCCGTGGCCAAGTCCAAGGGTGATCTCGCGCTGGTCTCGGCCACATCCAGCCGCACGCCATGGTGGATTCCACTGGAAGCCCAGGGCGCGCCGAAGATCATCGCACGCCTGCCGTTCATCGAACGCGCCGACCATCCGGCCGCATTGCCGGTGTTCGTGGTGTCGCGCGTTGCCGACAGCGCCATGGTGACCGAGGTCGAGATGTGGAGCGTGCGGGTGTCCGGCTGGAATGCCGAGACCGCGCGTGCGCTGTCGCCGCTGGCCGAAATCGTCGCCGTGCCGGATACCGCCTTTGACGGCGCGGCGCTGCTGATCTCGATCACGAGAGCCTCCAGCCTCGACAAGATCAAGTCGGCGCTGATCGAAGCCGGCGCCTCGGTGCGCTCCACGGCTCTCGTCGGCAGCCACGCAACCCGCTATACCGTGGCCGCCAGCGACGCACCGCGTTCGTAAGCCAATCTGACGTTCTGGAGTTGAAGATGTCCCGTCCTGTGCCGAAGCCCGGCATTCTCGATATCGCGCCCTACACCCCTGGCAAGAGCCCGGTGGTGGAGCCCGGCCGCAAGACCTACAAGCTGTCGGCCAACGAGACCCCGTTCGGTCCGTCGGCGCGCGCCAAGGACGCCTTCGCCACCGCTGTCGCGCATCTCGAGGATTATCCGGAAGGCACGTCGAAGGTGCTGCGCGAGGCGCTCGGCCACCGCTTCGGCCTCGATCCCGCGCAGATCATCTGCGGCGCCGGCTCCGACGAAATTCTCAACCTGATTGCGCATGTCTATCTCGGCCCCGGCGACGAGGCGATTTCGACCGCGCACGGCTTCCTGGTCTACCCGATCGCCACGCAGGCGAACGGCGCCACCAATGTGGTCGCTCCGGAAACCAACTTCACCTGCAACGTCGACGCGATCCTGAACTGCGTCACGCCGCGCACCAAGCTGGTGTGGCTGGCGAACCCGAACAACCCGACTGGCACTTATCTGCCGTCCTCCGAGATCAAGCGCCTGCGCGCCGGCCTGCCGGAGCACGTGCTGCTGGTGCTCGACGCCGCATACTGGGACTACGTGACCAAGGGCGACTACGACAACGGCCTGGAGCTGGCGAAGACCACCGAGAATACCGTCGCCACCTACACCTTCTCGAAGGTGCACGGCCTGGCCGCCTTGCGGATCGGCTGGATGTTCGGCCCTGCGCACATCGTCGATGCGATGAACCGGATTCGTGGGCCGTTCAACGTCTCGGCGCCGGCGATGATGGCCGCGGTGGGGGCGATCGAGGACACCGGCCATGTCGAGATGTCGCGCACATACACCGCCAAGTGGATCGGCATCCTGACCGAGGAAATTACCAAGCTCGGCATCGAGGTGACGCCAAGCGTGGCCAATTTCTTGCTGATGCATTTTCCGGCGACCGGCAAGACCGCAGCGGATGCCGATGCGTTCCTGACCAGGCGCGGGCTGGTGCTGCGCGCCGTGACCAATTACGGCCTGCCGAACTCGCTGCGCATGACCATCGGCACCGAGGAAGCCAACAGGCTGGTGATCGAGACGCTGCGTGAATTCATGGCATCGAATTCGGGGCAATGACGTGAGCGCCACGCCGCCCTTCAAACGTATCGCGCTGATCGGGCTTGGCCTGATCGGCTCGTCGCTGGCGCGCGGCATCCAGCAGCTCGGCCTTGCCGGTGAACTCGTTGCCACCGACAATTCGGCGGCCGTGCGTGCACGCGCCGTGGAAATCAAGCTCGCCGACCGCATCGCCGACGACAATGCCAGCGCCGTCAAGGTTGCCGATCTGGTCATCGCCTGCGTGCCCGTCGGCGTGGCGGGCGACGTGGCGAAAAGCATCGCGGCGCATCTCGCACCCGGCGCGATCGTGTCCGACGTCGGTTCGGTGAAAGCCTCCGTGCTGCGCGCGATGTCGGAATATCTGCCGGACAATATCCACTTCATTCCCGCGCATCCGGTCGCCGGCACGGAAAACTCCGGTCCGGATTCCGGCTTCGCCGAACTGTTCAGCAATCGCTGGTGCATTTTGACGCCGCCTGAGGGCGCGGATCCCGCGGCCGTCGAGAAGCTCACCGGCTTCTGGGCTGCGCTCGGCGCCAATGTCGAGATCATGCAGGCCGCGCATCACGATCTGGTGCTCGCGGTCACCAGCCATCTGCCGCATCTGATCGCTTATACAATCGTAGGCACGGCCGACGAGCTCGAAGACGTGACTCGTTCGGAAGTGCTGAAGTTCTCCGCGGGCGGTTTCCGCGATTTCACCCGTATCGCAGCATCAGACCCGACCATGTGGCGCGACGTGTTTCTCGCCAACAAGGACGCGGTGCTGGAAATGCTCGGCACCTTCCAGGAAGACCTGTCGAAACTGACCCGTGCGATCCGCCGCGATGACGGCGATGCGCTGTTCGAGCACTTCACCCGCACCCGCGCGATCCGCCGCGGCATCGTGAGTATCGGTCAGGATGAAGCGGCACCGGACTTCGGGCGCAAGCATCAGGCGCTGACGAAGAAGGATTGATCGCAGGACCAACAGCCGTCATTGCGAGCGAAGCGAAGCAATCCAGCCTTACTTGCTTTGCGGCTTCTGGATTGCCGCGTCGCTTCGCTCCTCGCAATGACGTGGAGAGGCCGGCGAACCTCACGCCTAAAACAGCGGCGGGATCTGCGCCACGCGCAGCGGCCCGAGGAACACCGCGCCATCGACAAATTTCAGCGGGAACGACCGCGCCGCTTTGCCTTCCAAGACAGCCGCAGTCCCGATCGAATTGACGCCGGCGGCAAGGCCGCTGCCGGCATTCTTGCGCACGACATTGCCGAGACCGGGGATCGCGCGATCCAGCGCACCGAGGATGTTGTTGACGTCCTGCGACTTCACGCCGGGCGCAATGCGGTCCAGCGCCTCCTGAGGCACGCCCATCTCCAGCAACTTGTCGATGCCGAGGGCGGCGATAGCCTTGTCCAGCCCCGCCACGGTCATCTGCAATTCGCCGTCGAGATTGCCCGCGGCGGTCAGACCGAGCGAGCCCGTCGCCAGCGAGATGATCTCCCCCTGCTGGACGCGCGACTGCACGATCTCGACGCGTCCACCTGCAGCCTGAAGCTCGCGGAAACGCTGCGGCCAGGGCTTGGGCGCGACATCCTTGAGTCCGCTGAGCAATGCGCGGATATCCGCATCGAAGGGCGCGGCGAGGATCGGATGAACATCGGCAATGCTGCCGCTCCTGATCTGCAGGGCCGTCTCGATCACCGGCTTGTCCGGCGTGGAGTTCGCTGCCGTGCGGCCATGCAATTCGACCTGTTTGGCACGTGCGGTCGGCGCCTGCACCGAGCCGGCGAAACGGTCGAGCGACACGTCGTCGAACACAATGTCGGCGCTGTCAGGCGTACCGGGCAGACCGGTGATGCTGCTGCGCGCGGAGCCCCAGTTCATCACCATTGCCGGCTGGCCGCGATCGGACAGGACGGCCGGCGCGGTGAATTCGGCGACCAGGAGCCGCGGCGTGTAGATCTGCGCAACCACGACGATCTCGCCGAGCTTCGCGGTGATCGGCACCTGCGTCGCATTCTGGGTGGCCGTTTGCGAGGTCAGCGAAACGCTGACACCGCTGCAGCGGACTTCGAGCCGGAACGGGAAGCCGGAGACCGAACGGTTGGCGCAATCATAGACGCGGCCAGCCGCGGCCTCGCGGGCGCGCCAGATATCGACGTTTTCGTCGACCTTGGACGCGGCATAGAACCAGAAGCCGCTCCACGCCGCCGCAAGGACGACGATGAGGACGGGCAGGATGAAAATCGGCCAGAGGCGGCGCTGGGTGGGCTGTGCATATTCGGACATGGCGGGACGTAGATCGCATGATTTTGTCAAATCGGCGATCCCTTTCATGGGGTTATCCTGTCGTCGCAGGGCCACATTGCAGGAAATCAAGATCGCCCGGGCCCAAGGTTTCTGCTAGGTCGGCAGGATGACCGCGAAAATCACCGCCGAGCCCGATTCCGACAGCGATCTCTGGGTGTTCGGCTATGGCTCGCTGATGTGGCGGCCAGGCTTCGAGTTCATCGAACAGGTCCCAGCCCGGCTGATCGGCGAACATCGGGCGCTCTGCGTCTATTCCTTCGACCACCGCGGCACGCCGGAAAAGCCCGGACTCGTGCTCGGCCTGGACCGCGGCGGCGCCTGCCGTGGCATTGCCTTTCGCGTGGCGGCCAAGCTGCGCCACGACACCATCGCCTATCTCAGGGAGCGCGAGCAGACCACCCATGTCTATCGCGAGGTCATGCGCTCCGTCTGGCTCGATGACGTCGAGCGTACCCGCGTCAGCGCGCTGGCCTATGTGGTCGACCGCGGTCATGTGCAATATGCAGGGCGCCTGAGCCTCAGCGAGCAATTGCACTTCGTGCGGCAGGGCCACGGTCGTTCCGGGCTGAACCGCGATTACGTGCTGTCGACCGTGAAGGCCATCGAGGCCGAAGGTTTTCGCGATGCACAGCTGCATCAGCTCGCAGCCATGCTGCACGAGTGATTTGCAGTCCGGATGTAACGAAGCATGATCTTGGGCCGGCCCTTTCACTGACCTCACGCTCAGCATTATGCTTCATGCCAGCTAACCGGAACGCGACCAATGCCTTTTACCTGCCCTGTTTGTGGCTACCCCGATTTAGAAGAAGAACCACATAACGCGGAGGGGGGTGGTTCTCACGAGATCTGCTGCTCATGCGGCACCCACTTCGGCTACGATGATGTAATGAGCGGAGATTGGATCAGGCGCCTCGAACGCCATAGAGAATTGCGCACTGCATGGATCGAGAAGGGAATGCAGTGGTGGTCATCTGGGACGGCTCGCCCCCTGCTATGGAATCCTTCGAACCAGCTCAGCGACCTCGAAGAAAAGGAGAAGCGCGCCATCACGAAAACTGAACACCAAGAATAGACGCCTTTACCCTTCCTTCACCGCCACATTCGGCACGCGCCCAAAAATTTGCGCCTGCTCCGCGCGCGCCTCGGCAACGATACGATCGGTGGCGGCCTCGATCGACGTGCTGATCGCCGCGATGAATTCCTTGCGTGGCAGGCCGGCCGGCAACGGATCGAGAAACTCCACCACCAGCGTGCCGGGATAGCGCAGGAAGGTGCGGCGCGGCCAGAAGAGGCCGGAATTCAGCGCCACCGGCAGACACGGCGCGCCGGATTTGGCGTAGATCTGCGCGACACCGGGTTTGTAATCCGGTGGTGCCTCGACAGGCCGACGCGTGCCTTCGGGAAAGATAATGAGCTGACGGCCGAGCTGGATTTCCTCGGTGGCGCGCTTGGCCATATCGATGAGCGAACGCGCACCGCCATCGCGATCGACGCCGATCATTTTCGACTTCTTCAGATACCAGCCAAAGAACGGAATCTGCCCGAGCTCGCGCTTGTAGATGAACAGCGGCCGGTCGAAGAACGGCATCAGCGCGAAGGTCTCCCACATCGATTGATGTTTCGAGGCCACCACCAGCGGCCCCGCCGGAATTTTCTCGAGTCCGCGATAATCGACCCTGGTGTTGCAGACGATACGCATCAGCCAGATGCTGCTGGTCGCCCACGCCTTCGCGATCGCCATGAAGGCGCGAGGCGGCATCACGAAGGTTGGAATCGCCACCAGTATCCAGAACACCAGCAGCACATAGAACAGCACGTTGTAGATCAACGAACGCACGAATATCGAAGTCATGGTGTTCCGATCAGCTCAATTGCAGTTCAATTCGCAGACGCCGTGGCCGGCCGGCGCTGCGGCGCGTCGCTCTGCTGGTCGCTGCCGGAATCCGGCATCAGATCAATACCGATATTCGCCAGCCGCACCCGCGCTTCGGCCGCGAGATATTTGACATATTCCGATAGCAGCAACCGCAGCGTCGGGCCACTGGTCCACCACGGCTCGTCACGCCATTTGTCGCCAATCACCGAGAACGGGATCAGCTCGATATCCGGCATCTCATGTGACATTTCGACGATCGCGCGCGGCATGTGATAATTCGAGGTCACCACGATCAGCGACTTGAAGCCGCGCTCATGGACCCAGCGTTTGGTCTCCACCGCGTTGCTGCGGGTGTTGACGGCGGAGCGATCGAGATCGACGCAGCAATCCAGCAGCCGCTGGCTGTCCGGCAGCGTGCGCGAGATATTGGCGGCGCCATTGGTCGGATGCACGCCGGAGATCAGCAACCGTTTGCCGAAACCGTTGGCGAGCAGTTCGAGCGCATCCGCGACGCGCGACGATCCGCCGGTCAGGACCACGATGCCGTCGGCATTCGCCGACGGCTTCAGCTCGCCGCTGCGCAGTTGCGCAAGAAACGCAACGAAACCGATGGCGCCGACCATGAAGGACAGTGCAAATGCGACCACGAGTGCCGCACGGATGACGCGCCGCCGCGGTGGCGCGGCAACGGGCATCTCCGTGGTGTTCTGGTCGTCGAGCAAGGTCATCGGTCTGGCGTTTGGTCCTTTGGCAGCAATCTTAGGTATTTTTCGGCGCCTTGGCGATGCCATCGCCTGTGCCTGGCGCGTTACTCGATGTCGTTCAGCGTCGAGAACAAAGTGCGGCGCGATGCCCAGGCGGTAATTCCTGCTATCAACAGCGCCTGCCCTGCCACCGCGAGATAGCCTGACGACCGCAGCGAGAACGTCCCCAGCAATGCGGCGAACTGGTCGCCCACCGGCGTGCCGGAAAACCAGCTCGCGATCGACTCCGAAAACCCGAACATCAGCATCGCGGCACCGCCGCCAATGATACCGCCCTGCAGGCCAAGCCGCAGAAAGTGGCGGAAGAAGCGATTGGCGATGTAGCGGTCGCCCGCGCCGACGAAATGCAGCACCTCGACGATCGGCCGGTTCGCCGCCATCGCGCCGCGCGTCGCAAAGGATACAGAGATAATGGTGGCGATAATAACGAGCGCAAGGATGCCGAGCCCGGCCAGCACCGTTGCCGATGTCATCGACCGCATCCGCTCGACCCAGGCGCGATGATCGTCAACGCTGGCCGAGGGCACGGCCTGCGTCACCCGCTTGCGCAAGCCAATGATATCGAGCGCCGTCCCCGGCGCGACACGTGCAATGATGACGCGCGGTACCGGCAGCTCGTCGAGCGACAGTCCCGTGCCGAGCCACGGCTCCAGCAACTGCGCCGATTGCTCCCTGCTATAGGGCTGCACCTCGACAATCCCCGGCTGCCCGCGAATGGCGTCGGTCACCGCCTGCGTATCGCGGTCGAGATCGCGGCCGCCCTGCGGCTTCACCTGGATGGTGATTTCGCTGGCGACTTCCGATTGCCACTCCGACGCCGAGGCGCTGATCAGCAGCACCGCGCCCGTCGTGATGGAGGCGAGGAACGTCATGATAGCGACGACGGCGACCAGCGCGCGGCCGGCGATCGAGCCGCGCGGCACGATCGGGGATGCATTGCGCGCCTTTGCCGGGACCTGCGGGCGATCGGTGCCGAGGTCCATCAGCGGGCCGTGTTCTTCGCCGATTCTACTCATAGATATGCAGCCGGCCTTGATGCAGCACCATGCGCCGCGCGTCGTATTGATCCATCAATGTAATATCGTGGGTCGCGATAATCACCGCGGTGCCGGACTTGTTGAGTTCGATGAACAGCCGCAGCAGACGCCGGCCCAGCGTCGGATCGACGTTACCCGTCGGCTCGTCCGCCAGCAGCAGCATGGGCCGTGCGATCACCGCGCGCGCAATGGCAGCGCGCTGCTTCTCGCCGCCCGACAGGATCGGCGGCAGCGCATCCATGCGATCGCCCAGACCCACCCATTTCAAGAGATCGATAACCTCGCGCCGATAGCTGGACTCCTCACGCCCCATCACCCGGAACGGCAGCGCGACATTCTCATAGGTCGTCATATGGTCGAGCAGACGGAAATCCTGCAGCACGATACCGATGCGCTTGCGCAGGTCGGCGATCTCGTCCTTGCCGAGCAGCGAGATATCCTGGCCGAACAGATTGACCAACCCGCGGGTCGGCCGCAGCGACAGGAACAGCAGGCGCAGCAGCGAGGTCTTGCCGGCGCCGGAGGGACCGGTCAGGAACTGGAACGAATGCGCAGGGATCTGGAAATTGAGGTCGCGCAGAATCTCCGGGCCAAGCCCGTAGCGCAAACCAACATTTTCGAACCGGACCACATTCAGCTCCGTTCGATGGGTTCAAAAAGCCTCAAAAAGACGGTCAATTGCTTGTGCGGCCGTTATGGTTTCCGATTCGTTAACGGTCGTCTTGTAGCCTGCCGGCCATGTCATCGGCTATCGGCTCCATGCATATCGTTTGCCCCAATTGCACGACGTCCTACGCCGTGAATCCGGCCACGTTCGGCGATGCCGGACGGACGGTGCGCTGCGCCCGCTGCAAGGAAGTCTGGCTGGCGCGGCCGGAGGACCTCTCCCGCGCCGAAGCCCGTGTTCCCGCCATGGCGGCGAAGGCCAGCGAGCCCGATCCGAACGAAGATATGAGCGCCTGGGGCGTGACCGAGGACGACGACGCCTCGGCGCCGAGCGTTCCGCTGGTCGAAAGCCCCTCGATTTCAGCCGACTGGCCGGTCGATGCCAATGATCGTACCGAGGAGGCCGACTGGGCCACGCTGGCGCAGCACGACGCGGTGGCCGCGATGCGGGCCACCCCGCCGTCGCGCTTCGCGGCGCTCCGCCGTTTCGTGCCGTCGCTGCCGCGCCTGTTCGTCATGCCGAGGCACAGCCTGCCGATCGCCACCGCGGCCATGGCGTCGCTGTTGCTCGCACTGGTGATCTGGCGCGTCGATCTGGTCAAGCTGATGCCGCAGACCGCGACTTTCTATCAGGCGGTCGGCCTCGACGTGAATGTGCGCGGCCTTGCCTTCAAGGACGTCAAGGTCACCACCGAGACCGTCGATGGCAAGTCGGTCTTGCTCATCGAAGGCCTGATCGTGTCAGAGACCCGCATCCCCACCGCATTGCCGCGCCTGCGTTTCGTGGTACGCGACGAGAAGGGGACTGAAATATATGGCTGGAACGCCGTGCTCGAGCAGCCCGGCCTCAATCCCGGCGACAAGACATGGTTTCGATCGCGGCTGGCCTCGCCGCCGGCCGAGGGCCGCAGTATCGATGTGCGCTTCTTCAACAAGCGCGACGTCGCCGGCGCGTAAGTCCAAGGAGTTGTCGTGGCGCGTATCCTGATTGCAGATGACGAAGAATCGATGCGGCTGCTGGTCGGCCGCGCCATCGCCATGGATGGCCACGAGATCGTCACGGCCGAAGACGGCGCCGAGGCGCTGGAGATCCTTACTGAGCAGGGCGGCGCATTCGACCTGCTGCTGACCGACATCAAGATGCCCATCATGGACGGCATCGCGCTGGCGCTCTCCGCTGCACGTGATTTCCCCGACCTCACGATCCTGCTGATGACCGGTTACGCCGACCAGCGCGAACGCGCGACGGGCCTGAATGCGATCGTGCACGATGTGGTGACGAAGCCGTTTTCGGTGGCGGATATCCGCACCGCGGTGGCGGACGCACTGGCGGTGAAGAACAAGGGATAGAGGGCTCTTTCTTATCCCTCCCCCAAGCGGCGGAGCCGCGCAGCGGGGAGGGTCGCTGGCCGAAGGCCAGACGGGTGGGGTCTCGCCCCACGTGAGAGCGCTGCTTGTGGCACCCCCACCCCGGCCTATCGGCCGACCCTCCCCGCAAGGGGGAGGGATATTACTGAGGTCGGCGCTTCAAAATTCCGCTCAATAATCCTTCAGCAGCCGCTCGATGTAATCGAGTTCGAGCTGCGGCCGCGTCGTGTCGCCGAGGCGACGACGCAGCTCTTCCAGGATTCTCCGCACGCGCTGCACGTCGATCTCGCCGGGAATCTTCACCGTGAGGTCGTCGCCAAGTTCGCGGCCACGCAGCGGACGCCCGAGCGGATCGCTTTGCCGGCCACCGCTCTGCTGGCGGCCAGGATTGTTGCCGGGGCCGTCGTTCTGGCCTTCACCCTCGCCCTGCTGCATGGCCTGTGCGAGCTTCTGGGCGCCCTTGCGGAGTGCATCGAGCGCCTTGCCCTGCGAACCCACCGCGCCGTCGGCATTGCCCTCGCCGAGCTGGCCGCCGGCATCGCCCATGGCGCTGTCGGCATCGCCAAGACCATCACCGTCGCCGTCACCATCGGCGTCCGCCTGATCGTCGCCGCCTTGACCTTGGCCCTGCCCTTGCTGGCCCTGCTGGCCTTTTTGCCCTTGCTGTCCTTTTTGACCCTTCTGACCCTGGCCCATGCCCTGCTTGGCGAGCTGGTCCTGTAGCTGCTTGAGGCGGTCGCGCAGGTTTTGCTGATCCTGCTGCAGATCGCCCATACCCTGCTCGCCCTGCTTGCCGCGGCGGCGCTCGTTGCGCTGGTCCTGGCCTTGCTTGAAGGTCTTGTCGCGCAACTGCTGCTGCTTGCGGATCATGTCCCCAAGCTCGTTCATCGCCTGATCCATCTCGCTGTCACCGGACTGGCCGGGCTGCGCCATCTGCAGGTTTTCCAGCATCTGCTGCATCTGTTCGAGCAACTGCTTGGCGGCATCCTTGTCGCCGGAGCGCGACAGCCGCTCCATGCGCTCGATCATGTTGTTGAGGTCCTGCTGCCGCATCACCTTGGTGTTCTTGTCGAGCGGACGCGCCAGCTGCTGCGGGTTCTGCTTCATCTGCTCGGCGAGCTGCTTCAGAAAGTTATCCAGCGCCGCACGCAGGTTCTCGGTGAGCTTCTTGATCTCCTCGTCACTGGCGCCGCGCTCCAGTGCCTGCTTCAGCGCGTCTTGTGCCGCCTTCAGCGCCTTGTCGACATCGGTGATGTCGCCGTCCTCGATGGTGACGGCGAGCGCCCACAGGCTGGCGACGACTTCCTTCAGGGCCGCGTCGGTGCGGGCGCGTTCGATCTGGGTGGCAACGCTGCGCAGCCCGAGATATTGACCGGCTTCCGGCGTGAAAGCTTCCGGAGCGATCATCAGGGCCTGCAGCGCGAAGGAGACCTGGCCGCGCTGATTGGCGTCGAGTGCCAGGATACGGCGCTGTTCGATCAGCGCGCGCGGCAGCGGCTTGGTGAACAGCCGCTCCGGCAGTCGCATGCTGAACGGCTCGCTCTTGCCCTCGTTGCCCGACTCATCCTTCGCGGTCAGCGTCAGCGTCACATCGGCGCCGGCATAGGGATCCTCGCTGAGATCCTTGACGGTCTGGCCGACGCCGTTGCGCGTGCGCGCATTTGGCAGCACCAGCGCAAATGACGGCGCATCGAACAGCGGCCGCGGCTTGGCGGCTTCCTTGATGCCATCCTTGGTCTCGGCAGGACGCGCCGCGAATAGCGCATGGGCTTCGGTAACGCCGTAGTCGTCCTCGAGCTTGTAGGACATCTGCAGCGAACCGCGCGCCTGACGCTCCGGGTCCTTGGCGAGCGCGATGGTCGGCGGGCGATCACCCGTTGCCGTGAACTTCCACTGCGGCTGGCCGGACGGCGCACGGACATGTGCCGTCCCGTCAGACGTGATGGTGAAATGCTTTTCGTTGGTGCCCTTCGGGGCTTCCGCCGTCGGCGCCACGTCAGCGACGCCGCCGGTGAGAACGACATCAAGCGCACCACCGCTGGAGCGCACGATCAGCGTCGAGCCCGACGGCACCGGCAATGCAGTGGCATCGGCCGTGGACGCATCCTTATTGGCGGCGGAAAGGATGATCGGCGGCTTGCCGGTGTAAGGCGGCGGCGTGATCCAGGCGTCGACGCGCACATTCGCCGGCGCCAGCACGCCGTGCCAGTCGAACGCCGCCATGATGCGTGCGCCGCGCTCGCCGCTGGCGGCAAACCAGGTGGCGAACAGCAGCACGATCACGATGGCGCGCAGCGCCCAGGGGTCATGGATCACGAGGCGCGGCGACGGCAGGCCAGCGCGGATTTTCTTGAGCGAGGCCAGCGTACGCTCGCGCTGAACCAGCCACAGCGCCCGGGCCATCGGGTCCTGCGACGACAGCGTGTCGGTCAGCGCCGTTGCGGGACGATGCGCAATGCCGGTGCCGCGATCGAGGCGCGACAAGCCCTCTTCACGCGACGGCCAGCGAAACTTCAGGAGAGGAACGAGCGTCGCCAGCGCAGCGATGACGAACAACGCAAGGCCGATGGCGCGCGCAGTGAAGGGAAGCGTCAGCCACAGACCAGCCCAGGACGCCACCAGAAACAAACCGACGACGCTGAGCAGCCGGGCCAGATGTGGCCACCCGCGCTCCCAGGCAATCGCCACCCGGGCACGCTGCAGCGCCTGCGCCAGCTGAAGCTGCGCCGCCGCCTGACGATCGGCATTTGGATCGTGTGGGGGTTGTGGTCGGTCGGGGGGCGCAGCGCTCAACGACGATCTCCGATGTTACCGCACGACACACTAGCACGGCGGCGGCAATGAGGCATGGCACGGGAGCCATCCGTGCACATGCAAAGCCTGAGCCTAAGTCGATTCGGAGCGATTGGGGTCACGAAGCCGTGAGGGGTCGTTGTAAGGGAACGCCGGCCGTGCGCTCCCTCGCCCCGCTCTTGCGGGGGGAGGGTGGGGTGAGGGGCTCTTCGAGATCCGCCTACCTGCGCTTGAGCTTGAAGCGAGTCCCGTGCCCCGCCCCTCACCCGCCGCGAAGGCGCGGCGACCTCTCCCCGCGCAGAGCGGGGAGAGGTAAAATCACCGCCTCACAACCAGGGCGCGGCCTTGTCCATGGCGATCAGCTGCTCGACCTCGATGCGCGGGCGAACCACCGCATACTGGTCGTCCTTCACCAGCACTTCCGGGACCAGCGCGCGGGTATTGTAGGTTCCCGCCTGCACGGCGCCATAGGCGCCGGCGGTCATGATCGCGAGCAGATCGCCGGACTTCAGCTCCGGCAGCTTGCGGTCGAGGGCGAGGTAATCGCCGGTCTCACAAACAGGGCCGACCACATCGACAGCCGCGAGCTTCGCACCGGGTGCGGGCGCCGCTACCGGCAGGATCTCGTGATAGGCCTCATACAGAGTCGGCCGGATCAGATCGTTCATGGCCGCATCGATGATGACGAAGGTCTTGCCGTCGCCATGCTTCACATGGATCACGCGCGCGACGAGAATGCCGGCATTGCCGACGATCATGCGGCCGGGCTCGAACATCAGCGTGCAGCCGAGATTGTGCGTCACACGCTTGACCATGGCCGCATAGGCCATCGGCTCCGGCGGTGCGGCGCGGTCCTCGTAATAGGGAATGCCGAGACCGCCGCCGAAATCGACATGCGAAATCGTGTGACCGTCGTTGCGCAGCACGGTGACGAAATCGGCCAGGATGCGAAATGCCTGTTCCATCGGGGCGAGATCGGTGATCTGGCTGCCGATATGCATGTCGACGCCGGTGACCTCAATCCCCGGCAGCTTCGCAGCACGGGCATAGACCTCGCGTGCCTTGCTGATGGGGATGCCGAACTTGTTTTCCGACTTGCCGGTGGAGATCTTGGCATGCGTGCCGGAGTCCACATCGGGATTCACGCGGATCGAGATCCGCGCCGTACGGCCGGTCTCGTTGGCGATCTCCGACAGCAATGCGAGTTCAGGCTCCGACTCGATATTGAGGCAGAGAATGTCCTCGTCGAGCGCCAACCGCAGTTCATCCGCCGTCTTGCCGACGCCGGAAAACACGATCTTCTTCGGCGGAATGCCGGCGGCGAGCGCGCGCTTCAATTCGCCGCCCGAGACAACATCGGCGCCCGCGCCGAGCTTCGCCAGCGTGCGCAGCACCGACTGGTTGGAATTCGCCTTCATGGCGTAGCAGACCAGCGCCTTGGTATCGGCAAAGGCCTCGGTAAAGACGCGGTAGTGCCGCTCCAGCGTCGCGGTCGAATAGCAATAGAATGGCGTGCCGACGGCATCCGCCATTTCGGCAATATCAACGCCTTCGGCGTGCAGCACGCCGTTGCGATAGTCGAAATGGCGCATGGCGAGTTAGTCCAGGATCGGATCGAGCAGGAACGGCTTCTTGCGACCACGGGTCGCCGCCGGCGGGCCCTCATCAACACCGTTCGAGGGCGCGAACACGTCCCTGCCCTTGTTGGCAGCCGACTGTGCATCGGGATCCGCCGCTGGAGCGCCGGTGCCCATCGGCTGCGCAGACGCCTGTGGCGGCAGATCGAGGCCGCCTTTACGGCCGCAGCCAGCCAGCGCCAAAGCAGAAGCGGTCAGAACGAGAATGGCCCATCGCGCGGACGCAGGGCGGGTCGGACGAGTCACAGCTAAATCCCCAAATGCGGGCGCACCATACAAAGATTGCCGCGCTCTGGCGAGACCCCGAAATCCATTGAATTTTCGCACGCCAAGCCCGATCAGCCCAATTTCCGCTCTTTTTCCAGTCGCTTGAGCCAGGCCTTCGCCTGCGACGTCACATTCTTCGGCGCCGTGCCGCCATAGCTGACCCGGCTCTTCACCGACGATTCCACCGACAGCACCTTCATCACTTCTGCCGTGATCTTCGGTTCCACCGCCTGCATCTCTTTCAGGTCGAGCTCGTGCAACGCCACGCCCTTCTTGGTGGCGATGCCGACGATCCGGCCGGTGACGTGATGCGCCTCGCGGAACGGCATTTTCAGCGTCCGTACCAGCCAGTCCGCCAGATCGGTGGCGGTGGCATAGCCCTCGCCGGCAGCAAGCTTCATGCGCTCCTCATTGGGCACGAGATCGCGGACCATGCCGGCAATCGCGCGGATCGCCAGCGATAGCGCCGAATAGGCCTCCATTGCGCCCGCTTTGTCCTCCTGCATGTCCTTCTGATAGGCCAGCGGCAGGCCCTTCATGACAATCAACAATCCGGTGAGCGAGCCGATCACGCGGCCGGTCTTGGCGCGGACCAGTTCGGCCGCATCCGGATTGCGCTTCTGCGGCATGATCGAGGAGCCGGTGGTGAACTTGTCGGAGAGCCTGACGAGACCGACCAGCGGCGAGGTCCAGATCACGATCTCCTCGGCGAAGCGCGACAGATGCACGGCCGCGATGGAAGCCGCCGACAGCGTCTCAAGCACAAAATCGCGGTCCGACACCGCATCGAGCGAATTCGCCATCGGGCGATCGAAGCCCAGCGCCTTGGCGGTGGCATGGCGGTCGATCGGGAATGAGGTGCCGGCCAGCGCGGCGGCGCCGAGCGGGCTTTCATTGAGGCGCTTGCGCGCATCGGCGAAGCGGCCGCGATCCCGCGACACCATTTCCACATAGGCCAGCAGATGATGACCGAAGGTCACCGGCTGCGCGGTCTGCAGATGGGTGAAGCCGGGCATGACCGTGTCGGCATGCTCCAGCGCACGATCGACCAGTGCCCGCTGCAGCGACGCAAAGGCCGCATCGATCTCGTCGATGGTATCGCGCACGAACAGACGGAAGTCGGTCGCGACCTGGTCGTTGCGCGAACGCGCGGTGTGCAAGCGGCCGGAGGCCGGGCCGATCAGCTCGCCCAGCCGGCTCTCCACATTCATGTGAATGTCTTCGAGCGCACGCTTGAATGTGAACGCCCCCTTGGTGATCTCTGACAGGATCGTGTCTAGACCGCCTGCGATATTTTTCGCATCTTTCGCGGTGATAATCCCTTGCCTGGCAAGCATCGCAGCATGGGCCTTGGACGCGGTAATGTCCTGGGCATAGAGGTGGCGATCGACGTCGATGGAGACATTGATTTCCTCCATGATGGCGTCGGGGCTTTCATCGAACAGCCCGCCCCACATCTTGTTGCTCACATTGGAGCCCTTACCGTCATTGCTGGACTTGCCGTTGCCCTTGCGCGAAGCCATGAATTGTCACTCATCTTTAACCGCAGCCGACGGATCGTCCGTCGCCAACCGTTGCATAGCCCTAACTGAGACCGAATGACAAACCCTATGCCCGACCAGCCTGCCCCCCGTCCGGCCAAACGCCGCCTGATCGTGCTTGGCGCGGTGCTCGTCGGCGCCGTGATCGGCTTTGCCGCGGTATCCAATATGGATCGGCTGCGGCAGCAGGCTGCGCCGGGCGATCCGACCTGCGCGCCGGCCATCGCACTGTCGAAGAAGATCGAGCCGCTGGCGCGCGGCGAAGTCGCCGGCCTGACCATGGCCAGGACGCCGCTGAAACTGCCGGACCTCGCTTTCAGGGATGCCGACGGCCAGGAGAAGAAGCTGTCCGACTGGCGCGGCCGGACGGTGCTGGTGAACCTGTGGGCCACCTGGTGCGTGCCCTGCCGCAAGGAAATGCCGGCGCTGAACAACCTCGAGACCAAGCTCGGCGGCCCGGATTTCCAGGTCGTTGCGATCAATATCGACACCCGCGACGCCGAGAAGCCGAAGGCCTTTCTGAAAGACGGCGGCCTCCACCGGCTGGATTATTTCACCGACACCTCGGCCAAGGTGTTCCAGGACCTCAAGGGCATCGGCCGTGCACTGGGTATGCCGACCTCGGTGCTGATCGACGGCAAGGGCTGCGAGATCGCGACCATCGCCGGCCCCGCCGAATGGGACAGCGAAGATGCCATCAAGCTGCTGAAGGCGGCGGTGAAGCCCGCCGCGGCAAGCTTCTGAGGTAGCGGCACAGACGACTGCGACATACGGCCGCCTGCGCGGATCGCAAAATTCTCCAGAATGCTGTCGGATGAACGCAATTGTGTTCGTCTTGAAAACAACCGGGCCACGCGCGCCCGGCGCCGACGCATGACAGCAGGGAGAAACGACCAATGGCCTATATCGACGGATTCCTCGTTCCGGTGCCGAAGAAGAAGCTGAAAGCCTATGCCGCCATCGCGCGAAAGGCCGGCAAAATCTGGCGCGAATACGGCGCACTCGACTATCAGGAATGTGTCGCCGATGACGTCAGCGTCGGCAAATGGACATCGTTCCCGCGCAGCGTGAAACTGAAACCCGACGAGACCGTTGTGTTTTCCTATATCATCTACAAGACGCGCAAAGATCGCGACCGCATCAACGCCAAAGTGATGAAGGATCCGCGCCTCGCCAAGATGATGGATCCGAAGGCGATGCCGTTCGATGCCAAGCGCATGATCTATGGTGGCTTCAAGACGCTGGTTTCAGTCTGACGCAACAACGGAGGACGCCATGACGCCGCACGGTCATTTCAACTGGAATGAATTCGTGACGCGCGATCCCGAGCGCGCGAAAGCCTTCTATCAGGAGACCATCGGCTGGACCTATCAGGCCAAGAAGCTGGCGGGCGGCGGCATCTACTGGATCGCAATGATGGACAATGTGCCGGTCGGCGGCATCTTCCACGCGGAAGGCCCGGGCTACGAGAATGTACCCGATGGCTGGATGCCGTATCTCGCGGTCGACGATGTCGATGCGCGTGTGAAGAAAGCCGTCGCGGCCGGCGCGACGCTGATGCGGCCGGTATTCGACATTCCCGATGTCGGCCGGCTCGCAATCCTGCTGCAGCCCGGCGGTGCCGGGATCGGCTGGATCACACCGGTCGCGTAAGAGAAGCCGGGAGGCAGCAGGCTGCTGCCTCCCTTCGCGCTTCAGGCCGGCACTTCGCCGCCGCTGCGCGACAGCAACACGAGCAGCGCGCCCGCCAGTGTCGCCGCTGCGAGATAACCAACGGCACCGAACGGGCCGAAACCGTCGACAAGAATGCCGCCAACGACAGCGCCGACCGTGATCGCGACCTGGAATGCTGAGACGAGCAGGCCGCCCGCAGATTCGGCTTCGTCAGATGCGACCCGCACCATCCATGTCTGGAAGCCAACCGGCAGCACGCCGAAGGCAAAACCCCAGAGACCAACCGCGATGCCCGCGACAAGGCCCGAAGCGCCAAAGACAAACAGCACCAGCGCGAGCACGGCGATCGCCGCAGATCCCGTGACGATCGCAAGTTTCGCACTGCGGGCGACAAGCACCCCGCCCGCGAAATTGCCGAAGAAACCACCAACGCCATAGGCCAGCAGGACGAGCGAGATCGCAGTGACCGGAAGCTGCGGCACTTGTTCGAGGAAATGCCGGACGTAAGTGAAGCCGGCGAAGTGGCCCGAGATGCTGACGGCAATCGCGATCATCACAAGCCGGACACTGGGCCGACGCATCAGCACGAACAGCGTGCGCACATCCGGTGATGTGAGCGGCGGCAAGCGCGGCAGCGTCAGCATCTGAAAGACGAGCACAACGGCGCCGACAGCGGCCGCCAGCAAAAACACGTTCCGCCAGCCCCAGAGATCGCCAAGATATGCACCGATCGGCGCGGCGCTGACGGTGGCGATCGAAACACCGCTGAAAATCAGCGAGATCGCGCGCGGCAGCGCCTCCGCCGGAACAAGCCGCATCGCTGTGGCAGTTGCCATTGCCCAAAAACCGCTGAGGCTGATGCCGAGCAGCACGCGGGCAAGCAACAGGATCGGCAGGTTGCTTGCGGTAGCTGACAGCAGATTGGACACGATCAGCAGCACCGTGAGCGACCACAGGACGACGCGGCGATCCATGGCGCGTGTCACAATGGCCGTCGCAAGCCCGGCGATGATCCCGACAAGGGAGGTTGCTGTCACCACCTGCCCGGCAGCGCCGACCGAGACGCCGAGATCGGTGGCGATCGGCGTGAGCAGGCTGGCCGGCAGGAATTCAGCCGTGACCTGGCTGAACGCGCCCAGCATCAGGGAGACAACAGCCGCCCAGGCTGCGTCCGTCCGCTCAGTGGTTACGGGAGAAACATCGGCATCAAGTGCAGCAGTGGCGGAATCAGTCATGGCAGTCTCCAGGAGGGACCCCGGAGATGGAGGTGACCTCTTGGAGTTTCCATGCTAGAAAACCCGCAATGCTTGATCATTCGTCCACAACTGTCGCCACTCACCCCCTGACCGAAATGCTCCGGGGCTTGAAGATTGAGGGCGTCGATTACGTCCGCTGCCGCATGACCGAACCGTGGGGGCTGGTATTCCCGGCACGGCCGAAGGCGCAATTCCACTTCGTCGCCGAGCGCGGCTGCTGGCTGCGAACTCTGGATAACGCGTGGGTCCGCCTTGAACCAGGCGATGCGGTCTTGCTGCCGCGCGGCGCGGAACATGCGCTGGCGAGTTCACCCGATGCCTTCCCGGCACCGGTCGAGAATTGCCAGTTCGAGCCGGTGTGCTGCGGCATCCTCGACACCTGCAGCGGCGGCAACAGAAATGGCGAAGAAACCGTGCTGTTCGGCGCCGGCATGACCTTCAACCTCGATAGCCAGCATCCGTTACTGCTGATGATGCCTGAGCTGATGCAGATGCACGAACTTGCCACCGACGAGCCCGCCATCCCGCATCTGCTTGAGGCCATGACGTCCGAACTGGCGCTGGATCGCGTCGGTGCCGGCGGCATGCTGACGCGGCTGGCCGATGTCGTCGCCGCTGCACTGATCCGCAACTGGGTGGAGAAGGGCTGCGGCTCTGCCGGTTGGGTCGCAGCAGCGCGCGATCCCGGTATCGGGCGGGTTCTCGCCGCGATCCATCGCGACCCGACCAGGGATTGGACCGTCGAGGCGCTGGCGAACGTCATGCATGCATCACGCTCGGCATTTGCGTTGCGCTTCGCCAATGTCGTCGGCCAAACACCGGCCCGTTACGTCGCGCAATTGCGGATGCAGGAAGCAAAGCAGTGGCTCGTTCGCGACCGCCTGAAGATCGCGGTCGTCGCACGCCGGCTTGGCTATGAATCGGAAGCAGCGTTCAGCCGTGCCTTCAAGCGCATCATTGGCGCGCCGCCCAGCCATTTTCGCGCGACACTGACTGCTGCCTCTAGCGGCGAGCGGCCAGCTTCGACAGCGCCTTAGGCGGCGATATCGACGTTGCCGCCGACGCCCGCGCCGAGATTGGCCTGCGATGCCTGCTGTGCGCCACCGAGCAGCGTGAGCACAGTGTTCTTTTCCATGTCGGCATTCGACTTCATGATCGAGGTCGAAATCTGCTGCTGCGTTCCCGCTGCCTTCATGGCAAGCGCGCTGGCAACCAAAGCCATATCCATCAGAAACACTCCGTAACGTCGTAGCGCCGGTATAGCGGTGCGGGGTTAACGAATGTTGACCTGGTGCAACAATCAGCCGGCATTCGCCCGAAATGCCGCACCCAGCGTGCGCAGCGCGCCGCGCGCCCGCGCATCGGTGAGGCTGGAATGCAGCATCGTCTCGGCATCCTGCAATTTCGGCAGACCGAGGCGCGGACCGAGATCGATGCTGCCGGCGGGAGCAACACGGCGGACTAGCGCACCAACAGCGAGACCGGCGGAGATCGCCGCGCCGATGGTCGCAACGCCGCCGCCAACGAAGGCTTCGGTCCACGGAATGCCAGCCCCATCGAGCGCCGCAATCGCCGCCGAACGGACCGTACATGGTGCGGACTGCGCCGCGAGTCGCAGCGGCTCACCGGGCGCGTGCCGAAAATCCAGTGTGCCCATCCAGCCAAATGGTTCTTCCATCAAGACCTCGCCGTCACCACGTCGCCTGTCGATCCGCAACACGATCGCCGCGTCGAGATCGCCAGCGTCATAGGCTGACAGCAGGACCCGCGATGACTCGATCCGCAATTCGATCACCAGGGACGGATCGGTCGCGCTCATGCGTTTCAATACGTCGGCAAGATCGGCGCCGACGAGATGATGGCTGATCCCCACCACGAGACGCCGCCGCTCCGCAGCGAATGAGCCAATGGCCGACTGATGCGCCGCGACGAGATTTCGCGCGGAGGCCAGAAAAGCCGCCCCCTCCGCCGACAGGCGCACCAACCGCGGCGTTCGCTCCAGCAGGCGCTTGCCCAGCCCGCTTTCCAGCCGCTTGATCTTCAGGCTGATCGCCGACTGCGTGCTTCCCATCGCCTCGGCGGCGCGGGTGAAGCTGGTGAGATCGGCCACCAGCACGAAGGCCTGCACGGCCTCGATATCGAGCGCTTTCATCGACCAATCATTTCAATATGACATCATTGAAATATTATTTCATACGATTTTCCAATGATCAATATGGGATTAGGTTTGCTGCATCGGATTTGAACGACAGGAGACCACCATGCCGCTGGTTCGCATTTCACTGAAGAAGGGCAAGCCCGCCGCCTATCGGGAGACAATCGCCGAAGGCGTCTATCAGGCGCTGCGCGAGACCTTCAACGTCCCGGAGGGCGACCGGTTCGTCACCATCTCGGAGCACGAGGATGGCACTTTCATCTATGATCCGAATTATCTCGGCATTCGCCGGACCGATGATCTGGTCATCATCCAGTTGACGGTGAGTAACACTCGTCCGCGTGAGCAGAAGCAGGCGCTCTACAAACGGATCGTCGAGAAGTTGACTGACAGACCGGGCCTGCGGCCCGAAGACGTCTTCATCAACCTCGTCGAAGTGCTGCCCGAGAACTGGTCGTTCGGCAACGGCGTGGCGCAGTACGTGACATGATTACGCAGCGCGAGACATTGATGGCGCATCTGTGCGGAGTCGGCATGGGCATGGCGATGATCGTCGGGATGCTGCCGGCGGTGACGAAGCTGATGCGGATGTTGATTTAACTTGGTCGCGAGGCCAACCACACACACCGTCGTCATCCTTCTTCCTTGCATGCGTAAAGGTGGATTGCCGGGTCAAGCCAGTCAATGACAGCGTTCTATCTTAAAAAAGACGAGCGCTTCGTCTTAGCGCGTCGGGATCGGCTTCTCGCCGCGATAGTCGTAGAAACCGCGCTGGGTCTTGCGACCGAGCCAGCCGGCTTCGACATATTTCACCAGCAGCGGGCACGGCCGATACTTGGAGTCGGCAAGGCCTTCATGCAGCACCTGCATGATCGACAGACACGTATCGAGGCCGATGAAATCGGCGAGTTCGAGCGGCCCCATCGGGTGATGCGCACCGAGCTTCATCGCCGCATCGATGGCTTCGACATTGCCGACGCCTTCATACAGCGTGTAGATCGCCTCGTTGATCATCGGCAAAAGAATACGATTGACGATGAAGGCCGGGAAATCTTCCGAGACGGCGATCTGCTTGCCGAGCCTCGTGACGAAGTCCTTGGACGCATCGAAGGTCGCGTCATCGGTGGCAATGCCGCGGATCAGTTCGACCAGCTCCATCAACGGCACCGGATTCATGAAGTGAATGCCGATGAATTTCTCGGGACGGTCGGTCGACGCGGCGAGGCGCGTGATCGAGATCGACGATGTGTTGGAGGCGATGATTGCCTCCGGCTTCAACACGGCGCAGAGATCGTGGAAGATCTTGCGTTTGATCTCTTCCTTCTCGACGGCAGATTCGATCACGAGATCGCAATCGGCAAGGCCGTCCATCGTGTCGGACGAGGTGATGCGATCCAGCGCGGCCTTGCGTGCATCCTCGGTGATGACCTTCTTCGACACCTGACGCGACAGGTTGCCGTTGATCGTCGCCATGGCGGACTTCAGGCGGTCGGCAGAGACATCGTTCAGCACAACTTCAAGGCCACCCAATGCAGCCACATGCGCAATGCCATTGCCCATCTGGCCCGAGCCGATCACGCCGACTTTCTTGATCATAACCGCCATCTTGCTTGTCATCTCTGGGAACACGCCGCCCGCGCATGCCGCGTTCGGAAAGCTATCTTTACATAAAATATCGGCCGGAGTCAGTCACTCCGGCCGATGTCGTTAATTGAGGCGCAAAGCCCTAATTCAGCAAGGCCTTATTTGCCAAATCCTTGCCTGCCGGGCCTCTACTTGCCGAGTGCTTCGGTCAGCTCCGGCACGGCCTGGTAGAGGTCGGCGACCAGGCCGTAATCGGCGACCTGGAAGATCGGCGCGTCTTCGTCCTTGTTGATCGCGACGATCACCTTGGAGTCCTTCATGCCGGCGAGATGCTGGATCGCGCCGGAAATGCCGATGGCGATATACAGCTCCGGAGCCACGACCTTGCCGGTCTGGCCGACCTGCCAGTCGTTCGGGGCATAACCGGCATCCACCGCGGCGCGCGAGGCGCCGACACCGGCGCCGAGCTTGTCGGCGAGCGGCTCGATGTATTTGGCAAAGTTCTCGCGGCTCTGCATGGCACGGCCACCGGACACGATGATCTTCGCCGAGGTCAGTTCCGGACGATCGCTCTTGGCCATGTCCTCGCCGACGAAGGTCGACAAACCCGGATTCTCGGCCGCCTTGACATCTTCCACCGCCGCGCTGCCGCCTTCACCGGCTGCACCGAAGGTCGAGGTACGCACCGTAATGACCTTCTTGGCGTCCTTGGACTTCACGGTCTGGATCGCGTTACCGGCGTAGATCGGACGCTCATAGGTGTCGGGCGCAATCACCTTGGTGATTTCCGACACCTGCATCACGTCGAGCAAGGCGGCGACGCGCGGCATCACGTTCTTCGAGCGCGTGGTCGCAGCGGCGATCAGCACGTCATAGGCAGGGGCCAGCGACACGATCAGCGCGGCCAGCGGCTCGGCGAGGTCGTGGGCATAGGACGCGTCGTCGGCGAGCAGTACCTTGGTGACGCCCTGCAGCTTGGCGGCAGCTTCCGCGGCCGGCTTCGCATTCTGGCCGGCAACGAGGATGTGCACCTCGCCGCCGATCTGGGTCGCAGCGGTGAGCGCCTTGTTGGTGGAATCCTTCAGGGTGGCGTTGTCGTGATCGGCAAGCAGCAATGTCGGCATTAGAGCACCCCGGCTTCAGTCTTGAGTTTCGATACCAGTTCGGCGACGTCCTTGACCTTGACGCCGGCCTTGCGGCCGCCCGGTTCGCTGGTCTTGATGATCTCGAGACGCGGAGAAATATCGACGCCGTAACCATCGGCGGTCTTCTCGTCGATCGGCTTCTTCTTCGCCTTCATGATGTTCGGCAGCGATGCGTAGCGCGGCTCGTTCAGACGAAGGTCGGTAGTCACGATCGCCGGTCCCTTGAGCTTGACGGTCTGCAGACCGCCATCGACTTCACGGGTCACGGTGACGTCGTCGCCCTCGATGACGAGCTTGTTGGCGAAGGTCGCCTGCGGCCAGCCGAGCAGCGCAGCCAGCATCTGGCCGGTCTGATTGGCGTCGTCGTCGATCGCCTGCTTGCCGAGGATCACCAGGCCGGGCTTTTCCTCATCGGCGACAGCCTTGAGGATCTTCGCCACGGCGAGCGGCTCGACGGTGCCGTCAACCTTGACGAGGATGCCACGGTCGGCGCCCATCGCGAGGCCGGTGCGGAGGGTTTCGGACGCCTGTGCGGGACCGATCGAGACCACGACCACCTCGGTTGCCTTGCCGGCCTCTTTCAGGCGCAGGGCTTCCTCGACGGCGATTTCGTCGAACGGATTCATCGACATCTTGACGTTGGACAGTTCGACGCCCGATCCGTCGCTCTTGACGCGAACCTTGACGTTGTAATCGACCACCCGTTTGACCGCGACCAGAACCTTCATCGATCCTCTTTCGTGTGAGTTTTATTGTTTCAGAGCTTGCTCGGAAGCTTGGGCGCGGAACCTAAAGCCCCTGCCACACGGGGTCAACGCGCCAGACCCTAAAATCGAATGTCTCTAGGCCAGCCGATTTAGCCGAAATTACCGGTTCTGGCCGGGCACCCAGAGCACATCGCCGGCACCATTGTCGTTCTGCGAGCGGCTGGCGACGAACAGGAAGTCCGACAGCCGGTTCATATACTGGATACCAGCATCCGAGACCGGCTCATCGGGCTGAGCGGCGAGTTCCACTATGATCCGTTCCGCACGGCGGCAGATCGTCCGGGCGACGTGAAGGTGAGCGGCGGCAGGAGTTCCGCCAGGCAAAACAAACGAGGTCAGATCGGCCAGCGGCGCGTTGAGCATGTCAATATCGTTCTCCAACCGCTCGACCTGACTCGCCAGCAGGCGCAGCCGCTCGGCCTTACCCTCGCGCTGCGGAACCGCGAGATCAGCCCCGAGATCGAACAGATCGTTCTGGATCAGCCCGAGCATCGCATCTAGGGACCGCGCATGGGCGAGATGCAGCCGCACCACGCCGATCGCCGCATTGGTCTCATCCACGGTTCCATAGGCGCTGACGCGGAGATCATATTTCGGCCGACGCTCGCCGGTGCCGAGAGCTGTCGTGCCGTCATCGCCGGTGCGGGTGTAGATGCGGTTGAGAACGACCATCGAATTGATCCAGCGCCAGTTAAGGAATTTGCGTCAGCGGCCCATCGCCCAGACGGTGGCCATGGTGAGGATAATGGCGACGAATTGTAGCACCACGCGCCACCGCATCAGCTTCTGTGAGCGATCCGGCGAGCCGCCGCGCATCATGTTGAACAGGCCAAGCAGCAGGACCAGCGCAACGGCGCCGACCGCGATGGGGAGGATAATGTTGCTGAGCGTTGACGTCATATCAGCTACATAACACTGCGCCACAGGCTGCGCTATCGCCGACCGTCAAAATGGCACAGCGGTTACGCGCGCGCCGCAATGCAACGATCTGGCTTTTTCGCGTTAGATATCAGAAGCTAACATGAGGGCCGGTGATTTGCCGGGCCGATCCCGAACCAGGTGGCACGTGGGGCAGATACGCACCGTCTACGATGTCGTGATGGACGCCTTCTATACGTTTCTTGCCGATGATGGCTGGGCGATCGCCAGCCATATCGCCCTCTCCACCCTGATGGCGCTGTTTCCGTTCCTGATCGTGCTGGCCTCGCTGGCCGGCTTTTTCGGCTCCAAGAACCTCGCCGATCAGGCCGTCGGCCTGCTGCTGGAGGTCTGGCCCGATCAGGTGGCCGGCGCCCTGTCCTCGCAGATCCACGACGTGCTGACCACCACCCGCGGTGATGCGCTGACCATCGGTCTCGTGCTCGCAGTGTATTTCGCCTCCAACGGCGTCGAGAGCCTGCGCGTTGCCCTGAACCGCGCATACTCGGTGATCGAGCTGCGGCGCTGGTACTGGCTGCGGCTGGAGTCGATCGGCTACACGCTGGTCGCTGCCGTCACCGCGCTCGCCATGGCGTTCCTGATCGTGCTCGGCCCGCTGATGCTGGAAATCGTGAGGCGCTATGTCCCGCTGATGGTCGAGAACAACGAGCGGCTGCTGACGGTGGCGCGTTACGGCATCACCATCGTCGCGATGGTGATCGCATTGTTCATCCTGCATGTGTGGCTGCCGGCAGGCCGCCGCACCTTCAGTCAGATCCTGCCGGGCATCATCTTCACGATGCTGGCGTCGCTGGCGTCGGGCATCGGCTTCGGCCTCTATCTCGCGCGCTTCGCCAACAACTATGTCACCATGTATGCCGGCCTGGCATCGGTGATCATCGCGCTGGTGTTTCTGTACTTCATTGCGGCGATCTTCGTGTTTGGCGGCGAACTGAATGCCGCCATCATCAAGTCGCGGCTGCCCCACGGCGTCTCGCTTCAAGCAGCGCAGTCGCTAGCGCCCGCGGAGACACCGGTTTGATCAGGAACGCGTCGGCGCCCGCCTGACGCGATGCGGCTTCGTCTTCACTGCGACCGGACACGCCAATGATCGCGACGCGGCCAGGCGGCGTCTTCAGCGCACGGATCTGCCGGATCGCCTCGACGCCATCGATACCCGGCAGCACCATGTCCATGAGCACCGCATCGAACGTGCCCTGCGCAACGCGCTCCGCCGCTGCTTCGCCACGACCGATGAACTCGGCCTGATGGCCGAGTTCGGTGAGAATGGCATTGAGCACGACACGACCGAACGGATTGTCCTCGACGCTCAAGACCCGCAGCGCTTCTCCCGGAGCAAAAGAAGCATCATCGGCGCTCGACATGATGGCGATCGGACCATTCGTCTTGTCGAGGCCGACCGTCAGCGTGAACACTGTCCCACCACCGCGGCTCTGCGCCACAGTGATGTCGCCACCCATGGCGCGAGCGAGTTGTTTGACTGACGACAGGCCAAGGCCCGCACCGCCAAAACGCGACGCGATCGAGACATTGGCCTGCGAGAACGGTTTGAACAGCCGCTTGATCTCGGCCAGCGTGAGGCCGATGCCACTATCGGAGACGGTGAAGGATACGCCGACCTTGCTCGCCATGCGCACAGGCGAGACCTTCAGCGCCACATTGCCCTGCTCGGTAAATTTCACCGCATTGTCGATCAGATTTTCCAGCGCCGCGCGCAGCCGCACGGGATCGCCGATCACGAACACCGGCAGTCTGTCGGAGATCACGACCCGCGACAGCAGTCCCTTGGCAGCCGCGCGGCCTGCGAGCGAGTCGCCAATGTTGCGGGCAAGCGCGCGCAGATCGAAGAAATCCTGCCGCAATTCGAATCTGGATTTGTTGCTGCGCGCCGCATCGACGAACAATGTCGCGAGACCCGCCAGATGTTCGGCGCCAGCCTTGATCGTCTCGACCCAGCGCCGCTCACGCTCGTCGAGATCGGAGGTGGCCAGCAGATCACTGACCGCAAGAATGCCGGTCAGCGGCGTGCGCACCTCATGGGCAAACACCGCCAGCGCGGTTTCCACCATCGTATCGGCACGCGGGGACCTGCGCTTGGCGCGCGGCTTCGATGCAGGCTTCTTCGCCGCACGCTTCTTTGCCACGCGCTTTTTCAGCGTTTGCTTGGTGCGCGTCCGCATCTTGCGCGGAGAGCGCGATGTCAGCGCCATATGTTGCCCACCTGTCCCGGCGGCACCATGCCACGGCGGGGCGCGCGGAGTCACGCCGCGGGCCTGGTCCGGCTTGCGAATTTCTTGCGGCTAACTTGCGGCAGACGGGTCAGGTAGCCCGACCATGCGGCGGATATCCGCTGGTGTAGTGCCCCCGGCTCGCAACTCACGCAGGCTGGTGGAGCCGGTCGACTTCGACAGTTTGGCACCGGTGCCATCGCGCACGAGCAAATGATGCCGATAGACCGGTTGCGACAGGCCGAGCAGTTGCTGCAGCAACCGGTGCACACTGGTCGACCAGAACAGATCCTGGCCGCGCACCACATGGGTCACGCCCTGCAACGCATCGTCGATGACGACCGAGAGATGATAGCTGGTCGGCGTTTCCTTGCGGGCCAGGATCACATCGCCCCACGCACCTGGCTGCGCGACAACGGCTCCGGTCTCGCCACTCGGGCCTGCGCCCTGCTCGGTCCACGTCAGCGAACCGCTGGCCGCAATGGCTTTGGTCATATCGAGCCGCAACGCCATCGGCGCATCCGCCTGTCTGAATTCGGCGACGACCTGCGGCGACAACGATCTGGCAATGCCTGGATAGAGAGGCGCACCGTCGGGATCGCGCGGCCATGAGCCTTTCGCTTCTTCGGCCGCGATCATGCGCGCGATCTCAGCGCGGCTCTCGAAGCTCGGATAGAGCAGTCCCATGGCGGCGAGCCGCTCGGTCGCGGCGCGGTAGTCGGCGAAATGCTGCGACTGTCGCCGTACCGGCATCTCCCAGGCGATGCCGAGCCAGGCAAGATCCTCGTAGATCGCCGCCTCGAATTCCGGCCGGCAGCGCGTGGCATCGATATCCTCGATCCGCAGCAACAACCGGCCACCGGCCTCGCGCGCCAGATCGAAATTCAGCAGCGCCGAAGCGGCGTGGCCGAGATGCAGATAACCATTGGGGCTGGGCGCGAAGCGAAAAACAGGAGCCATCGCAGGTTTCACTAAATGAGGTCGCGCGCAAAAGCACGCGTCAGCCAGTCCATGAACACGCGCACCCGCGGCGAGAGCTGGCGGTTGCGCGGATAGAGCAACGACACCGGCGACGGCGTCGGCGGATGTTGCGGCAATACCTCCACCAGCGTGCCACCGGCGAGTTCGCTCTTGACCCGATAACGCGGCACCTGCACCAGACCGAAGCCGAGTTTCGCCATCGCCGCGTAGTTATCGGCACTGTTCACCGTGATCGCAACCGGCAACGTGACATAACGCAACGCGCCGTCGTCCTGAAATTCAAGCGGCAGCACCGCGCCCGTCGCCGACGAGTGATAGCCGACCATGCGATGACCTTTGAGCGCATCAATGGACAAAGGCACGCCGGTGCGCGCGAGATAGGACGGCGCGGCGCAGGTGACTTCGTCCATCATGGTCAGCCGCCGCGCCACCATATCGCTGTCGCGAAGCTCGCCGACACGTACCACGCAGTCGATGCCTTCTCGGATCAGGTCGACCAACCGATCGCCCTCGCTGAGATAGAGCTGGATATCAGGATATTCGGCGAGAAAGTCCGGCAGATGCGGCAGCACGAAATTGCGCGCCAGCGTGCCATTCATATCCACCCGCAACGGCCCTTTCGGCTTGGCGCCGCAGAACGCGCTTTCGGCGTCTTCGAGATCGGCGATCAGCGTCAGGCAGCGCCGGTGATAGGCCTCGCCGTCCAGCGTCGGCCGCACCAGCCGCGTGGTGCGCTCAAGTAACCGCACGCCGAGCCGCGCCTCGATCTGCTTGACGGCATCGGTCACGGTCGAACGCGGCAGGCCGAGATCCGCCGCCGCCGCCGTAAAGCTGCGCCGCTCCACCACCCGGGTGAACACCCGCATCGTCTCGAAACGGTCCATCTATTTGTTCGTTAAATCCGAATTGTGATGCCAGATAATGCATCATTATCCGGAAAATGGAATGGCCTAGATTTCTCCTATCAGAGCGGCACCGCTGCTCACCACACCGAGGAGAACGAAAATGGCAAACGGAACCAATAAGGTAGCTATTATCACCGGCGCCTCACGCGGCATTGGCGCCGCCATCGCGGAGCGGCTGGGCCGCGACGGCTTCACGGTCATCGTCAATTATTCCGGCAATGCCGCGCCGGCCGAGGCGGTCGCGCAAAAGATCGAAGCCGCGGGCGGCCGCGCGCTGACCGCCAAGGCCGATGTCAGCGATCCCGCCGCTGTGCGCGGGATGTTCGATGCAGCGGAAGCAGCCTTCGGCGGCGTCGATGTACTGGTCAACAATGCCGGTATCATGAAGCTGGCGAAATTCGCCGATGCCGACGATGCGTCGTTCGACCAGCAGATCGCGGTCAATCTGAAAGGCACATTCAACACCATGCGCGAGGCGGCGAAGCGGCTGCGCGACGGGGGCAGGGTCGTGAACTTCTCCACGGGAGTCGTTGGCACCAAGCTCGAGAGCTACGGCATCTATGCCGCCACCAAGGCTGCGGTCGAAACCATGTCGGGTATCATGGCCAAGGAGATGCGGGGCCGCTCGATTACCGTGAACGCCATCGCACCCGGCCCGACCGCAACCGACCTGTTCCTCGATGGCAAGTCACCGGAACTGATCGAGCGTTTCGCCAAGGCGACACCAATGGAGCGTCTCGGCACCCCCGAAGACATCGCCAATGCCGTTGCTTTCCTGGTCGGCCCTGAAGGCGGCTGGATCAACGCCCAGGTGCTGCGCGCCAATGGCGGGCTTGTGTGAGATCGGAGCGGCTGCCGCGCGTCATTTCTTCTTCCAGGCGCGGTAGTCGCTCTCCACCAGTTCCAACATGGTCATGGCGGCTTTTCCGAGCCATCCCGGAGGGCGCTTCCTGAGATCGGCGCGCAGCGCTTTTGCGCCGATCTTGCTCGCGACATGAATGGCAGCGAGATCCTGCCCCATCGCGTTCAATAGCTGCGTGGTCAGTTTGGCCAGCTCGGCGCCCGGACTCTTGCCGAGTTCAATCTTGCGGGAATCCGGCGCCAGCCGGCGGATCACGAACTTGCCGTCAATGGCCAGAAACGGATCCGGCGCGCGATAGCGTCCAAATGCCAGAGCGTAAAGATGCGAGACTCTGGATTTTGACCCATGCGCCCACAGCCAAGCCGAAGGGACGAGCGCCTTTGCCTCCCTCAGGCAGAAACCCCCTTCCGCAGTGGCGACGGCCACGTATCGTGGCCGTCCGAGGCCGCCGGTGCCCGCGACACGGCTGCCAAATCTCTCGATCGTTGCGCCCTTCAGCGACTTTTTCAGTGCATGGACGACCTTTGCAGGCGGCTTGGCGGTCGGATACTTCTTCACCTCGTTCCAGAACTTCGCCGGCTTCTTGCGCACGCGAACGGCATAGGGCCGCATCCAGAATTCGCGTTGATCCAATAAAGCCGGATGGGGATCGGCCAGACCCTTGCGGTAGCCGGCGAGAATGGCACGCGAGATTGCCGCTCTCCCAAGTCTCATGCCCGGCGCAAGCAGCGCGCTGGTCGCAAGCCGAACGAGATCGAACAGATACGGCATCTTCGCCGCCTCATCGAAATCGTTGATGCCCCATACGAGACGCCCTTCGGCATCGCGCCAGGTCCCGTAATTCTCGAGATGCACGTCCCCGACGCAGAGGACATGCGGCGCGTCACATAAAGTCGGGCAGAGTTCTTCGATCTTCCTTGCCCACCGAAAATACGTGCCACGCAAAAAGACGAAGGAATCCTCCCGCATCAGCCTGTGTTTGAGCCTGAGGTCCTTTTCCACGACGTCGCACTGGCCACGCAGCCAACCCTCATACGCACTGTTATCTTCGCGGAAAGACATCTGGGCCTAGCGGTCGCTAAAAAAACAATCAAAAGATGTATTGAATTCAGGTTGCACCATAAGACGGTGCAACGAAACCGGCTACGGCAAAATTCGCAGCGCCGAACGCAAAACGCCGGGTATCAGAGACACCCGGCGTTTTGAATTCTCGGTCAAAGATGCGTCTCAGGACTCGGCGCGGCCGCTCTGGATCACCACCACGCGGCTGCCGATCTTCACGCGATTGTAGAGATCGACGACGTCCTGATTCATCAGCCGGATGCAGCCGCTGGAGACGGCATGGCCGATGGTCTCGGGCTCGGTGGTGCCGTGGATGCGGAACATGGTGTCGCGGTCGCCCTGATAGAGATACATCGCGCGCGGCCCGAGCGGATTATCGATGCCGCCCTCCATGCCGCCCGCCATCTTGCGATAGCGCGCGGGCTCGCGGTTCATCATGTTTTCCGTCGGGGTCCAATGCGGCCACTCGGCCTTGCGCTTGATCACGGCAGCGCCGGCGAAAGCGAGGCCGGCCTTGCCGACGCCGATGCCGTAGCGCATCGCCTTGCCATCGCCTTCCACGAGATAGAGATGCCGTGCGGCTGTATCGACCACGATGGTGCCGACGGGCTCCTTGGTGCGGTAAGCGACGCGCTGACGCAGCATCGCCGAATCGATTCCGGAGACGTCGATGGCCGGCAGCGTGTGCTCGCCGTCATTCAACTCGGCATAGCTGGCGGACGGACCGCCAAAGCCGGTGGACGACACCATCCCCCCGCTGCTTGCACACCCTGCCAGCACAGCGGGCAACATCAAAAGCGCCAGAAGGCGCAGCCCGCGTGATCCACCAAAACCTGTCATTCCCAACCCTTGCTGCAACGCGTCCAACGCGGACGACCCGCACCTCATACAGGGCTGAGCGATCAAATCAGGCTCAACAGCGTGTCATTTCGCTCATAGAACAGCTCTGCGCTGCACTTTGCGCCCCGCTGTGGTGATCGCGCCACAGCCGCGCAGGCTCACGAATAACCTCAGGTTGATCGATCGCCTTTGAGGGTCGGCCGGCGCGCAGCGCAAACCTGCCCATGGAACCGCCGCCGCCGCGATGCCCGCCGACGCGCGCCGAAGCGCTCCACCATGGTCCCTCCGGGCTTGTTGAGGCCGACGACATTGAGAACCGCGCCATGACGACACGATCCAGCACGATGTCGTCCCGCAACTATCAATGCGCGGACGACCGCTACAAATGCCACGCGCATGACGAGATCGATATCATGTCCATTGGGAGGACGACCTGCTCGACGAGTACACGCGCCTTATAATGCGAAGCACTTGCAGCTGGATTTCACGGCTTGCATCGTTGTGATCGGCATATTAGAGCACACAGCCGCGTGAGACTTCGCGTTACCCCAACGAGATTTTCAGATGACAAGCGTTCGCAGTCTTGCGCAAGGCAGCATTGCCGTTGGCCTGCTGGTCCTCGGTATGAAATACGCCGCCTATTATCTGACTGGCAGCGTCGCACTGCTGTCCGATGCGATTGAAAGCATCGTCAATGTCGTGACGGCCATCGTCGTTTTGCTTGCGACCACGCTGAGCGCGAAACCGGCAGACGACGATCATCCCTACGGGCACCACAAGGCTGAATATTTCTCGGCCGTGCTCGAAGGCGTGCTGATCGTGCTCGCCGCGATCCTGATCCTGCGCGAAGCCTATCAAAGCTATCTGACGCCGCGCCTCGTCGAAGCCCCCTGGTTCGGACTACTCGTCAACGCAGCGGCAAGCGTCATCAACGCAGGTTGGGCATGGGTGCTGATCAGGCAAGGTCGCATCCACCGCTCGCCTGCCCTGGCAGCAGACGGCCGCCATTTGCTGTCCGACGTGTATTCTTCAATCGGTGTTCTCGGCGGCGTCGGAGTAGCGGCACTGTCGGGCATCGCCATTCTCGATCCCATCCTTGCGGCGCTCGTCGCGCTCAACATCCTGTGGGCCGGCTGGGGCCTGATGAAGGAATCGCTCAGCGGATTGATGGACGAGGCAATTCCGCCAGCCATGCTCGCGAGTATCAAGCAGACCATATCGGCCCATGCCGACGGCGCGATCGAGGCGCATGACCTGCGCACCCGCCGCGCCGGCAGCATGACCTTTATCGATTTCCATCTGGTGGTGGCAGGATCGACCACCGTGAGCGCCGCGCACGACATTTGCGACAAGCTCGAGACCGCGATCCGTCAGGAGATCGGCGAAGCGCTGATCACCATCCATGTCGAACCCGACGACAAGGCCAAGCATTCCGGCATCGTCGTTCTCTAGATTTCGGGTAACTTCGCTCCACGAACGGCTTTGACAGGTTCCGCCCCCGTGTTAATCGGGAGGCGAGGATCGTTCCCGTGACACATGTTTCGCGCAAACGCTGGTTTGGGGCCGTGGCATCTTTAGCCGCTGCCTATGCGCTTGTGCTCAATGTCGTGCTGTCCAGCCTGTTGCTCGCTGCGATCTCGCCGACTGCGCAGGCCGCAGGCTTCGAGCTCTGCCTTACCCATCCCGACCTTGCCGCATCCCCTGATGACACCGGCAAGACGTCAGGCGCACCTGCGGTGCATTGCCCGGTCTGCGTCGGCACCCATGCGCCGGGTGCCCCGCCTGCCTCCGCCACTTTCCTCGTCTCGCGCATCGCCATCGCGATCGCTCCCGTGGCCGCCCTCGACGATCGCATCGTCGCGGAAGCCGCGACCTCCGACCACCGGGCCCGCGCGCCACCGCGCCTGAGCTGACGTTCCACGCCGTCAGACGCCGCGCATCAGCGCGCGCGTTGCTCAGTTCAATCCCGGTGGAGTTTTCCCCATGCTATCCGTTTCCATGCGGCTGCGCAGCGTCCTGCTCGCATCCGCGGCTGCGCTTGTTCCAGGCGCGGTGTCGGCCCAATCGGCCCTTTCAACATCGCTTCCGGCGGTCACCGTCGATGCGCCCGCGCAGCAGCGCGCCACTGCCGTGCGCAAGCCACGCAACGCGGCGCCAAACGCCCGTACGGCCCGCAACACCCCTGCGGCAACGCCAGCATCTGTCGGCGCGCAGGCCCCGACCGTCCCAGGGGCCCTTACGGTGCTCACCGCGCAGCAGGCACTCCGCGAGATCCAGCAGACGCCCGGCGGCGTCGCGCTGGTGACGGCGGATGCGTGGCGAACGTCGACGCCGTCGAACACCATCAAGGACATCCTCGATTATGTGCCGGGCGTGTTCGCGCAGCCGAAATGGGGCGACGACACCCGCCTGTCGATCCGCGGATCAAGCCTGTCGCGCAATTTCCATCTGCGCGGCGTGCAGCTCTATATGGACGGCATCCCGATCAACACCGCCGACGGCTATGGCGATTTCCAGGAGATCGACCCGACCGCCTATAAATATGTGGAGGTGTTCAAGGGCGGCAACGCATTGCGCTTCGGCGCCAATTCGCTCGGCGGCGCGATCAATTTCGTGACGCCCACTGGCCGCGATCCTTTTCCGAACGGCGCGTCGGTCGACATGGGCGCCTTCGGCTTCCGTCGCCTGCAGGCCAACACCGGCGGCGCCAATGGTCCGTGGGACGGTTTCATCACGGCCTCGACGCAATCCGCCGATGGCTTCCGCGATCACAGCAATGGCGAGGCCACGCGCGTCAGCGGCAATGTCGGCTACCAGTTCTCTCCGGATTTCGAGACCCGCTTCTATCTCAATGCCAACAGCGTGCGGCAGCGCATTCCCGGCTCGGTCAGCAAAGACAGCGCGCTGAATTCGCCAACCACCGCGGCGGCCAGCAACCTCACCGGTGATCAGCAGCGCAATATCGACACGGTGCGCCTCGCCAACAAAACCACCATCCGGCTCGACAATACCACGATCGACTTTGGCGTCTTCGGCGTCGACCGCCACCTGATGCATCCCATCTTCCAGTATCTGGATTACAGCTATCAGGACTATGGCGGCTTCGCGAAGGTCACCGACGACCGCAATATCGGCGGCTATCGGAACGTGTTCGTCGCCGGCGTGAATGTCATCAACGGCCGGATCGACAATAACCAGTATGTCAATGTCGCGGGCCAGAAGGGCGCGCTGACATTCTCGTCCATCGATCGATCGAAGAACACCTCGGTCTATGCTGAGAATTCGTTCTATTTCCTGCCGACTGTCGCTGTCATTGGTGGCACGCAATTCCTTTATGCGACGCGCGACAGACAGGATCGTTTGAAGCCCAATGGGGTCGACGGATCAGGCTCGACCGAATTCAACCTGTGGAGCCCTAAGGGCGGATTGCTCTGGAACATCGATCCGACATGGCAAGCCTATGCCAATGTCTCGCGCAGTGCCGAAGTCCCGAGCTTCGGCGAGAGCGTGTCTGGCAGGGACAGTTCGGGCGCGAACAATCCGATGATCCCCTTCACCAGCATCCGGCCACAGCGCGCAACGACCTATGAGATCGGCACCCGCGGTCGACGTCCTGACCTGACTTGGGAGTTAACTGGTTACCGGGCGGAAATCAGGGACGAGTTGCAGTGCATCTACAGCTCCAACGGCAGCTGCAACGTCTCGAATGCGGATCGTACCATCCATCAGGGCATAGAGGCCGGCCTTGGCATCGCCGTGTTCAAGGGCATGTTCGATGCGGGACCGCTGCCGGACAAGCTCTGGCTCAACATGGCCTACACCTTCAACGACTTCCGCTTCGACAATGACGCGACTTTCGGCAACAACCTGCTGCCGGGCGCGCCGCGGCACTATCTGCGCGCGGAATTGCTCTACAAACATGCCAACGGGTTCTATCTCGGCCCCAATCTCGAATGGGTGCCGGAAGCTTACTATGTCGACAGCGCCAATACGCTGAAGACCGAACCCTATGCGCTGCTCGGCCTGAAAGCCGGCGTCGACAATGGCGGCACATATTCGGGCTATATCGAAGCACGCAACGTACTCGACACCCGCTACATCGCCTCCGCCAGCATCCTCAATCAGGCCACGGCGACATCGCCGCTGTTCGAACCCGGCACCGGCCGCGCCATCTATGCCGGCGTCAAGGCGAGGTGGTGAAGATGACGAATTCCGCTATGCTTCAATCCACGAAAGGACGTTCCATGACCAACCGCTCCATGCTGTTGCTTCTCACTGCGCTGGGCGCAGTGGCATCGCCTGCTTATGCCCATGTCTTCGTGCAGAGCGGTCCGGCCACGGTCGGCGGCTCCTATCGCGCAGTGCTCGCCGTGCCGCATGGCTGCGGTGCCTCGCCGACGACGAAGATCACCGTGCAGATTCCAGAAGGGATGATCGCGGTGAAGCCGATGCCGAAGCCGGGCTGGACCGTCGCCGTGAAGAAAGGCGCCTATGCGCAGTCCTACGATTTCATGCACGGCATGAAGGCGTCGGAGGGCGTCAAGGAAATCACGTGGACCGGGAAGCTCGACAACGACTTCTATGACGAGTTCGTATTCTCGGCCTATCTGCCTGCCGCATTGAAGGCCGATGCACCGCTGTATGTGCCGACACTGCAGAGCTGCGAGCAGGGCTCGGAAGACTGGGCGCAGATCCCGGCCGCAGGACAGGATCCGCACAGCCTGAAATCACCGGCGCCAGCTATACGCCTTGCCGCGGCATCACCACATGATGCAATGGCGCAGATGGCCGGCATGGTCCATGCGGGCGACCTGATGATCATGACGCCCTGGACGCGTGCCACACCGCCCGCGGCCAAGGTGGCCGGCGGCTATCTCACCATCACCAACAACGGCAAGACCAGCGACAAGCTGCTCGGTGGCACATTCACCGGCGGCAGCCGCATCGAAGTGCATGAGATGAGCGTGACCGATGGCGTGATGAAGATGCGCCCACTCAATGACGGACTCGAGATCAAGCCCGGCGCCACCGTGAAGCTCGAGCCCGGCGGCTATCATCTGATGCTGATGGATCTCGCCAAGCCGTTCGCCAAGGGCGACAAGGTGAAAGTCCAGCTACAATTCGAGAAGGCCGGCAAGGTGGACATCGAACTCGACGTCAACGCCGTCGGCGCCTCGGCACCGGCCGGCGGCGGACACGCGCACTGATCACGTCGAGATACGGCGCACCGCACATGTTGCGGTGCGCCTGATGTCTACGACAAAGCCGCAATTACGTCGCGTGTATCCTGGCGTTAGTGCAGCCGGGGAGCTTTCAGCAGCTTGGAGCGGTCCGTCGATACCAATTCGACATCGAATGTATCGCCACCGCGATAGAGCGTCAGCGGCACGTCGACACCGGCCGGACCGAGCGCCCAGAGTGCGCGATAGAATTCGACGGAATCGGATACCTCCTCACCGTTGACGGCAAGAATCACGTCGCCGGTCTTGAGCTCGGCCCGAGCCGCGGGCCCCTTCCTGGCGATCCCGACCACGACGACCTTGTCCTCGACCTCGGCGGCATACAGCCCGAGCCACGGCCGCGGCGGCTTGTTGGCACGACCATAGGTCTTGAGATCGTCGAGGACCGGCTTCAGCAGGTCGATGGGCACGACCATGTTGAGATGTTCGTTCTTGCCGCCGTGCTCGCGCTCGATCTGCAGCGAGCCGATGCCGATCAACTCGCCCTTGGCGTTGATCAGGGCGGCACCGCCCCAGTTCGGATGCGCTGGATGCGTGAAAATCGCGTCGTCGAGCAGGTATTCCCAATAGCCGGCGAATTCCTGTGTCGCGGCGATCTTCCCGGCCACGGACCGCGTGCGTCCGCCGACGCCGCCGACCACCACGCGATCGCCAATCTTCGCGCTCGTCGACTCACCGAGCGGCAGCGGCGCAATGTCGATCTCGCCGAGCGCCTGCACGAGTCCGAAACCGCTTTCCTGATCGACGCCCAGCGCCGTGCCCTGCACCACGCGGCCGTCGCCGAGATGCACCCAGATCGTTTCGGCCTCGGTAATGAGATAGCCGATGGTGAGAATGAGGCCGTCACCGATCAGCACGCCATTGCCGGCGCGCTCGGTGCCGAGCGTATCTGCCGTGAAAGCATCTTCCGGGATGATGCAATGCAGCCCAACCACCGCCTCCAGCGCCTGTTCGAGGTCGAATCCGTAATCCTCAGCACGCGGCTGCACGCCCGGGGGCACTTTCCACTCGGTCAGTGAAGGCATGCAAAATCTCCTTTGTCCGGGATGGGTAGCCCCCGCCATATAAGAACCGATCGCGGACGTGGAAGTCCAGCCTGTGAACTTAGCGACCCTGCGGCGTTTGGTTACGCACCGGGACGTTGTGCGAGCCACGCCAGTAGCACCGCATTGACCTCGCGCGGATAGCAGTGGCTGAGATCGTCGATCTCGCGATAGGTGACGTCGGCGCCGGCGATCGTGAGCGCCTGCTGAGCCTCGCGCGCGGTCTGCACCGGAAACATCCAGTCGAGACGGCCATGGACGAGATGGATCGGCAGGCCGCGCAGGCGATCTGCATCGGCAAACTGCGCCATCAGTGGATGGAAGGTGGAGGCCACCGGCGCCAGATGGGTGAAGGGCGACTCGGCGCGGAGGCCGCTGACATAGCAGAAGGTGCCGCCATCGCTCATGCCGGTCAGCAGCAATTGCGCGGGATCGATATGCCAGCGCGACTGCACCAGATCGAGAATGCGCGAAAGATTCGGCGTATCGGCATCGTCGCCCATCAGCGCCCAGGTGCTGCCGATCGCCGTCGGCGCGATGAGTATCGCGCCAGAGCTGCGCGCATCGGCGAGCCAGCTCCACAAGAAAGCCCGGCCGTTGCCGCTGCCGCCATGCAGCGCCATCACCAGCGGCCAGACACGATCCGGCGTGTAGGTTTCCGGCACATACATCGAGAAACCGCCGCGACGTCCGGGCTCGCCATTATGAATGACGCCGGTGTTCTCTGCCGAAGGCAATGCCAGTCGTTCAAGCAGTGCCGTGTTCTCGCGCATGTCAGGCGGAAGAAAGAACGTACTCACAGGCGGCAGCCGCGCCACCGTGGCATAAAGCGATTCCTGCGCGCGCGTGGCGTGGCGCAATGCACGAAACACCATCGGCAGATCGCCGCCGGGCTGCTGGGCCGCGCGCAAGCCGGTAAAGGCTGTCAGCGCCGCGTCGCTCGCCGCATCGAGATGTGCCCGCAGATCGCTAAAATCATCCGGCCATGCGTTGAGCTCTGCGCGCACCGCCTTGAGCGCCTGATCAGGCTCGCCCACCGCTTCCATGACGGCACCGAAAGTCGGCGGATGCAGATTGCGCGCAACGAATTGCAGCGCCTCGAGCGACTGCAGCAGGGGCGGCAGCAGAACAACGATATCGTCGACGACTATGTCGCTCATCGGAAGCTCCGGGCAAATCGTTTGGCCCCATCAATCCAGGACCGAGCGAGAAGCCAGAGACCATACTGATACGACGGCAAAGCGGCCATCTCCGCGCCCGGCGAAAGATCTGTCAGCCCCAGTTACCGATCATCCAAGTCACTCACATTCGGTACAATCGCTGCGACGCAACATTGAAATACCGTGGACTTATCGATTTTGTATACATATACAAAATTCATGAGCATCAGCCCGATCGCCGCCAGGCCCTATCTGAGAGACGAAGTCTATACGGCCCTGAAAGTTCGACTGGGGGTGCGTGCGGCCGGCCTCACGGCCCCCTTGCGGCTTCGAGAAGAGGAGCTTGCGGCAGAGCTCGGGGTCAGCCGGACTCCCGTACGCGAGGCCATGCGCAGGCTCGAGCAGGAAGGGCTGATCACGTTTCGCCCGCGCCGCGGCGCACGGCTGATGCCGACATCGCTGCCGGAATATCTCGAATGGCTGTCGATCCGAGAAATGCTGGAAGGTCTGGCAGCACGCGAAGTGGCCCTCAACGGTGCGAATGATGTCGCGCCGCGCCTGCGGGCCGTGTTCGCCGATTTCGATGAAGCCGGCGCTCTGGCACGCCCCGCCGAATATGCCGCTGCCAACACCGCCTTTCATGCGCTGATGATCAAAGAAAGCGGCAACGCCCTGCTCGGCAAAACATGGGACTCATTCGGCCATCTGAAAATGGCGGGACTGCGCTTCATCGAGCGTCTCAATCGCGGCTCGCAATCGTTTCATGAGCACCACGACATCATCGACGCGATCGCACAGCGCGATCCCGACCGCGCGGAAACACTCGCGCGACGGCATGTCCGTTTGCTGCGCGATCAGGCAGCGGCATCGCTGAAAGAATTTGACCTCCCCGAACAGAATGAGACCACCACATGATCTTCCTGACTTTTGCAGCCGCAGACGGATCGCATCTCGGCCTCGTGATCGATGACAATGTTCTTGATCTGACGAAGGCGTGGCCGGATGGCCAGGCCTCCGCGCCGCGCCATGTCGGCGATCTCGCCGAAGCCGGCGAAGCGGGGCTCGCCATCGTGCGTGGTCTCGCATCGGCAGTGAATGCCGCGAACCTTGTTGCGCTGGCATCGCTGACGCTGATGGCGCCGATCCCGCGGCCGAAAAAGAACGTTTTCTGCGTCGGCCGCAATTACAAGGATCATATCGACGAAGGCATGCGCGCGCAGGGCAAGGCGCCCGCCCCGCTGCCAAGCGTGCCGGAGTTCTTCACCAAACCGCCGACCGCCGTGATCGCTTCAGGTGAAACCATTCCGCAGCATGCCAATGTCACCGAACAGCTCGATTACGAGGTCGAGCTCGCCGTCATCATCGGCAAGCCGGGCAGCAACATTTCCGCGCAGAACGCCTTCGATCATGTGTTCGGCTATTCGATCATCAACGATATCACCGGTCGCGACATGCAGCGCCGTTACGGCCAGTGGTTCAAAGGCAAGGGCCTCGATCGCTCCTGCCCGTTCGGGCCGGTTGTGGTCCATGCGTCCGCGCTGCCGAATGTTGCCGACATCAGGATCTTCAGCACGGTCAATGGCGAGGTCCGCCAGGACAGCCGCACCAGCCGCATGATCTTCGATATTCCAGCCATCATCGAACATCTGACGCGCGGTCTCACGCTGGAGCCCGGAGACGTGATCGCCACCGGAACTCCGTCCGGGGTCGGCTATGCGATGACGCCGCCGCGCTTCCTGCTCAAGGGGGATCGCGTCACAGCCGAGATCGAAGGCATCGGCATCCTGTCCAACAGCATCGTGACCTGACACGGCACCGCACGCGCCAAGAACAAGGAAAACAACATGAGCGACTCCCGGACATTCCGCGTGCAGCGTGCGACATCGGACTTTCGCTGGCCGAATGGTGCACGCATCGGCATCGTCTTCAACCTGGCCTACGAGGCCTGGTCGCCCGGCAAGGCACCGGGCATCGGGCCGATGGGCAACGTGTTGCAGCCCGGCTTTTTCGATACCAACGCACATTCCTGGGCAAGCTACGGCGCCGTGCGCGGCATCCAGCGCCTCACGCGCATCGCTGCCGCGAACGATGTGAAGACCAGCATCATGGTCAACGGCGTGCTGGCCGAAACCCACCCGACCGTGCTGAAGGAGCTTCATGCCGCTGGTCACGAGATCGTGGCGCATTCCTATGGCATGGATGTCATCCCGGTCTATTTCGACGAGGCCGGTGAGCGCGCCAATATCCGCCGCACCGGTGACCTCATCGCCGCCGTCACCGGCGAACGTCCGAAAGGATGGATCAGCCCACGTGGCACCGGAAGCCCGATTTCGCCAAAGCTGCTCGCTGAGGAAGGCTATGTCTGGTTCGGCGACTGCAATGACGACGACCTGCCCTCGATCATCACGCAGAAAGATGCGCCGGAACAACGCATCGTCGGCATTCCGCTGACGATGGACGTGAACGATCTGCCGCACAGCATCCGCTACGGCAATGCGCCGGCGACGCTGATCGATCAGTTCCGCGCCATCCTCGACAATGCAAACCAGGCCGACGCGGCACCGTTCATGCTCGATGTCACCGCGCATACCCATGTGTTCGGTCGGCCCGCAGGCGCGTGGGTTTACGACGCCATGATCAAGCTGGCGCGCAAGCGCGACGATGTCTGGATCGGCACGCGTATGGAGATAGCCGAATACGCGCTGGCGCAGGGCCGGTGGTTCAAGGACGAGGTGTTCTGAACCACACCCATTGAGGAGGCGCAAAAGCCTCCCGAAAAGACATCGAGGAGGAACATCATGACGCACTTCTTCAAGCGCGCATCCAGCGCGGTCGTCATCACCGCTGCGCTGCTGACGGCGATCGGTCCCGCCGTCGCCCAGCAGCCCTACCCGGCGCAGCCGGTGCGCCTGCTCGTCGCTTTCGCGCCGGGCGGCCCCGCCGATATCATCGCGCGCATTGTCGGACAGAAACTGAACGACCTGTGGCGCGAACCCGTCGTGATCGAGAATCGCGGTGGTGCCGGTGGCAATATCGCGGCTGCCGCGGCTGCAAGGGCTGAACCCAATGGCTATACCGTGCTGGTGACTACAAGCGCATTCGCCGTCAATCCGAGCCTGTCGGCAAAGGCCGGTTATTCGCCGGATGAATTCAAGACCGTGGTGGTCGCGGCGACCACGCCCAATCTGATCGTCGGCGCGCCTAGTCTCACAGCATCGACCCTGCGCGAGGTGATCGCCTCTGCCGCCAAGGAAAACTTCACCTATGGCACTGCCGGTGTCGGCACCACGCCGCATCTGTCGGCCGAAAAAATATTCAGGCTCAACGCCAAGGCCAACATCGTGCATGCGCCGTTCACGGGTGCAGGTCCCGCGCTAAATGCGGTGATGGGCGGTCACACGCCTCTGGCCAGTGTCGCCTTGCCCGCGGCGATGGAGCTGGTGAAGGGCAAACAGGTCAAGGCGCTGGCCGTGACGAGCCGCGAGCGCATGCCATCGCTTCCGGATGTCCCGACCGCGCGCGAGCTCGGACTGAGTGACGACGAGGATGCAACCTGGGTGGCATTCCTGGTGCCGGCCAAGACGCCGCAGGCAGTCATCGACAAGCTCAACGCCGACGTGAACAAGACGCTTGCAGATGCAAGTGTTCGCGAACAATTCGACCGCATCGGCTTCGCGGCCGTTGGCGGTTCGGTGACAGACTCTCAGACTTATGTGCGCGGAGAGATCGCCAAATGGGGCGATATCATCCGCAAGCTCGAGCTGAAGCAGGAATAGCGACCTAGGCGTAGCGCCAGACGCCCCTACGGATCCAGTTCCGTATCCCAGTAGAGATAGTCCAGCCAGCTGCCGTGCAGATAGTTCGGCGGAAACAGCCGGCCGTTGCGATGCAGCTGGTGCACCGTCGGCGCGAACGCCGTCTGGCGCGGGAACATGCGCGCCTGCTGAGTCGTCATATTGCCCTTGCGGAGATTGCAAGGAGAGCACGCCGCAACAACGTTCTCCCAAGTGGTCTGACCACCCTTGGAGCGTGGGATGATATGATCGAAGGTCAGATCGTCATGCGAGCCGCAATACTGACAGGAGAAGCGATCGCGCAGGAAAACGTTGAACCGGGTGAAGGCGGGATGCGTCGTCGGCTTCACGAACGACTTCAGCGACACCACGCTGGGCAGCTGAAATTCGAACGAAGGACTCCGCACCGCGTGATCGTAGTGCTCTACGATATTCACACGGTCGAGAAACACTGCCTTGATCGCGTCTTGCCACGACCACAGCGACAGTGGGTAGTAACTCAGCGGCCGGAAGTCCGCATTGAGAACCAGAACCGGCCAACCGCCTTGCGAGACATGTGCGTTCAAGTAACGCTCCTGACCCCCACATATGGCTGCGAAGCAACCTGTCTCCACATACTACAGGCAGCGTGACAGGGTTGTGAAGGGCATAGGGCAGACCTTATCCCCTCACAAAAGCGCCGCGTTGGGTCGCTTTTCTGGGAACTGCGGGTGGTCTGTCGCAGCGCCTGCCGCTAAACCCCGTGGCGCGCCCGGTTCGCGGCCGCAAATACCGGACGCTGCCCGATGGTCCCTTCCTCCCGCTATCTCGAGGCCCCGCAACGGCTGCGCGCCTTTGTCCGTGCGCATGAAACCAGCCTTGCGATTCTGGCAGCGCTGATCGGCGTGATCGGCGGTCTCGTGGTGGCCGCCATGAGCGCTGCGGTCAGTGTCCTTCACGCGGTGTTGTTCAATCTGGAATGGGGCCAGCGGCTCTCCAGCCAGTTCTGGATCGATCCGGTGCGCGCGATTCTGGTTCCCACCTTTGGCGGGCTGCTGCTGGGCGTCGCCTTCCTGTGGCTTTTGCGCTGGCGACCGGCCCGCGAGGTCGACCCCATCGAGGCCAACGCGCTCCATGGGGGGCGGATGTCGTTCCGCGGCAGCATCATCGTCGCGCTGCAAACCGTGTGGTCCAGCGGCGTCGGAGCCTCGGTCGGCCTCGAGGCCGGCTACACCCAGCTCGCCAGCGGGCTCGGTGCCTCGATCGGGCGCGCCTTCCACCTGCGTCGCGGCGACCAGCGCGTGATGGTCGGCTGCGGTGCGGCTGCCGCAATCGCCGGCGCATTCGGTGCGCCGCTGGCCGGCGCATTCTATGCCTTCGAACTGGTGATCGGCGGCTACACATCGGCGAGTCTGATGCCGGTCGGCATCGCCGCGGTGATTGGCTATTTCGTAGCCCATGCCTTCGATCCGTTGTCGCTTGGCGTCGTTGCCGGCCGGTTCGGCGACGTGCTCGGTCATGATCTCGCAGTGGCGGCCTTGCTCGGCGTGTTCGCCGCGACCTTCGGCATCGGCATCATGCGCGTCGTCGCCTGGACCGAAGCGCTGCTCACCAAAATCAAATTGTGGCCGCCGCTGCGTCCGGCGCTGGGCGGGCTGCTGGTCGGATTGATGGCGCTGCTGACGCCGCAAGTCATGGCATCCGGACACGGCGCGCTGCATTTCGGCGGCATGACGGCCTATCCGGTCGCATTGGTGGCCTTCGTGATGGCGCTGAAAACGCTCGCCTCGATTGTTTCGCTCGGCACCGGTTTTCGTGGCGGTCTGTTTTTTGCCACGCTGTTTCTCGGCGCGCTCGGCGGCCATCTGTTCGCGGTCGGCTTCAATGCGACCGGCATCGGCTTCACCATCGATCCCGCCGTCTACACCATCATCGGCATGAGCGCGCTGTCCGCCTCGGTGATCGGCGGCCCGCTCACCATGTCCTTCATCGCGCTCGAATCCACTGGCAATCTCTGGCTCACCACCGCGGTGCTGGTCGCCGTCATCATCTCCACCCAAATGACGCGCGAGCTGTTCGGCTACTCCTTCGCCACATGGCGTCTGCATCTGCGCGGCGAGACCATCCGCAGCGCCGCCGACGTGGGCTGGATCCGCGATCTCACCGTCAAGCGTCTACTGCGCCCGGACGTCCCGACCGTCGACTCCACCATGCCGCTCGACGAATTCCGCGAGAAGTTCCCGCTCGGCTCGAAGACCCAAGTCGTCGCCGTCGATCCCGAAGGCCGCTATGTCGGCCTCGCCATCGTCGCTGAAGCGCATTCGCCTGACGTGACAGCCTTTCGGCTCGACAGCCTGCTGCATTGTCGCGACGTCGTCCTGCATCCGGACATGAACATCCGCGACGCCATGGTGGTATTCGAGGGCGCCGAAGCGGAATCGCTGGCGGTGGTCGAGGCCGAAAGCCACCGCGTGCTCGGCACGCTCTCGGAGGCTCATGCGACACGGCGCTATGCCGAAGAGTCCGAGCAGCGCCGCCGCGAAGCCCTCGGCGAGATGTGATGGTTCGCCATTAGCCGTCCGCGAGCGACAGCATATGCCCCTGATCGGGCGGTACCCGGCCGGCCAGTGTAGCGCGATAGATATTCTCGACGGCGACAGGACCATGGCTCTCGGCAACCGTGAGCGACTGTTCCAGCAGCGGCAGGAATCCCGACCACGCCGCGTTGAAGCGTGTATCGATGCCGCCCGGTCCCCATTCCTTGGCGCGTTTGCGGATTTGGTCCGGCGCGAAGAACCATGCGGGCTTGGCGCCGGGAAGCTCTTCATCCACCGCTGCATCCTGATGGGTGAGCCCGACGCGCCCGCTATAAACGAGTTTGTGCTTGAGGTGCCGATGCAGCCGGCCGCGCAGGTCGGCATTCCCGGCCATATCGACGAAGGCCACCGGCTGATCGGCGGGCAGAGTATCGATATGATCGTAGAGCACGACATCGTCGTAGCAGCCGAGCGACCACACGAAATCGGCGTTGCCCGTTGATGTGAGTCCGATCACACGAACCGGCTTGCGCTTGCTGTGCAGCAGATGCGCGAGACCGAAGGCAGTCTTGCTGGAGGCACTGGAGAGAATGACAGTGCGTGCACCGAAGAATTCCTCCTCGGCGAGAAAATCATCGACCAGGAACGAGAGCATGAAGAGCGGCCGCAGCAGCGCTTGATAGTCGCCATTGCGTCCAGCAAAGGCCGGATCACCGGTCACCCGCGCATAGGCATTGTAGACCGGCGCCACGCCCTGCCGGTGCGCGGCGCCATCGCGCAAGCCACGCTTGCTGACATCCGCGGCCTCGATCACCAGATGCGAGGCCATCGGGAAATAGCCGAACAGCCGCTCGCCTTCGGCGATCTGCGGGTGCATCGACGCGATCACCCTGCCAAAACCCCAGACCGGAATGTTGCCGAAGCCGTCAGGCGCCTTGAACAACTGCCAGTATTTCATCCGATCACCCAGCATCGCATAAGTGATATTGTTGGCGGTGAAAGCGAAGCGTTCGACCTCAACCAGAAGGCAGTCGTCGGATAGTTCGTCGAGCCTCGGCAGCGACATCTGTCGAAGCGTCGTACTTTCAAAATCAGTTTTGGAAATATTGAATTGCGTATACGTGCTCATGTTCGAACTCCGCAGCGTTTTGCTGCTGCGATCATTCCTGCGCGCGATGTCTGTTTTGCGACAGCGCGGGTGTTTAAAACAACGTCCGTTTCAAACACTGTTCGACTACACCGTGGGAACCGTGCCGCCGTCGATCACGAATTCTGCACCGGTGATTGATGCCGCGCGCGGCGATGCCAGAAATGCCACGAGGTCCCCGACTTCGTGCGGCCTGGCCGGGCGTCCGAGCGGAATACCGCCGAGCGAATCCATCAGCATTCTCTGCGCGCCCTCATAATCGGTGCTGTTCTCGTCGGCGATCGTCTGCACCAGCCCGACGGCGGCCTCGGTTTCCACCCAGCCCGGCGAGACGCGCACCACGCGGATGCCTTTCGGGCTAACTTCCTTTGATAGCGCCTTGCTGTAATTTCCGAGCGCCGCTTTCGCTGCCGCGTAGGCCATCGTGGCATCGTGCAACGGCAGCACACGCTGGATCGAAGTGACATGAATGATCACGCCGGATTTCTGCTCCAGCATCGACGGCAACAGAGCGCGATCCAGTCGGACGGCAGCATAGAGATTCAGGTCCATTGCGCGCTGCCAAGCGGCGTCATCGAGCTTTGCGAAACCGCCCGCAGACGCGGACGACCCGCCAACGACGTGGACAATGATATCGATGCCGCCGAGGCGCTTCAGGACCGCGTCGGCGAGCGCCGTGCACCCGTCGGCGGTGGCAACGTCAGCAACGACGAAGCCTGCATGGTCCGGCATGCCGGCCGGCCTGTTGCGCGCTGTCGTGAGCACCACTGCACCCTGTGCCAGCAGGCACGCGACGACGGCAGCACCAATACCTTTGGTCCCACCGGTCACGAGCGCCCGCTTGCCAGCGAGTTCGCCGCCCGCCTGATGATTTGTCATCGTCCAGTTCCTCATTTTCACATCCGCACAGCGCGGCGCATTGTCTGCGAGGGAAATGCGGATATGTTTGCCGAATGACAAGAACGCACGAGAAAGTGGGGGGCTTACCTCCAGGTAAGGAGCCGTGGACTGCGACGACCGCATCGGACGGGATCGAGCAGTCGCTGAAGATGATCGGCGGACGCTGGAAGCTGGAAATCCTGTTTCGTCTGTTCGGCGGCCGAATTTTGCGCTTCTCCGAACTCGAACGCGCAATCCCTGCGGCCTCACAGAAGATGCTCGCGCAGCAATTGCGGCAGCTCGAGGCCGACGGCATCGTTCGACGCGTCGTGCATGCACAGGTGCCGCCGAAGGTTGAATATGCGCTAACGGATTGGGGCGAGTCTCTTTGCCCTTCGCTCGACGCACTGCTCACATGGTTCGTATGGAAGCCAGGGTCCGACGCCGCAGTATCTGCCATAGGGACATCCACCTCGCCTCCTGCCGAGGAATAGCCTGGCCCGCGCAGTCGATGCTGCGGCCCGCGACGTGTTCACTTCGCCGGTTTGCCGATCACGCCTTCGCGCTTCTTGATGGCGTGATAGTAAGCCCACCACAGATGCGCCGCCGCACCGCGCAGCGGACGCCATGGTTCTGCCAGCGGCGCCATCTGTTTCACGGTCGGACGCTCCTTGAGACCGAGCCCGACCTTGATGGATTCCTGAATGGCGACATCGCCCGCCGGCCATGCATCGCCATGGCCGAGACAAAACAGCAGATAGACGTCGGCCGTCCACGGACCGATGCCGTGCAATGCGACCAGCGTGTTATGCGCGGCGTCGGCGTCTTCCTCGGCAAGTACGTCGAGATTCAACCGCTCCTCGACGAGTTCACGCGCCAGCGCCTTCAACGTCTTGATTTTTGCCGCCGACAGGCCCAGCCGGCCCAGGCGATCGGTGCGCGCCTTGCGGATGGCATGATGATCGAATGGCGAGAAGGCGCCGGCGACGCGGCCCCAGATCGCCGAAGCCGATGCCACCGAGACCTGCTGCCCGCAGACGATCTGCGCAAGCCCTTCGAAGCCCGGCGCGCGTTGCCGCAGCGCCGGCATCCCGGCCATGGCCAGGATCGGTTTCAGACGCGGGTCGAGCTTCACCAGCTCCATAACGGCGTCGTCGAGCACGGATTGATCGGTAAGATGAACGGTCATGATTCCCAAGGATCACCACGGCGTGACCGCAAGATCAATGCTGCCAATGAATGCGCTGCGGCAATAGCGCACCATGCAACCGGGAACCAAAGCCCCGGACGTCGCGTTGTTTTGGTTCAATGGAGGCTACCGCTATGCGGACGTTTTTTGGAATGATCCTGGGTGCACTGATCCTGGGCATCGGCGTTTACATCTACGATTCGATGTCGACCTCGTCAGTGGCGAACGGCCAGACGGCGCAGGAGCGCCGGACGATCGTCAACTGGGATGTTGCTGCCAATGAGTGGGAAGCACTGAAGACGCGCACCAAGCAGGATTGGGCCAAGCTCACCTCGCAAGTGAAGTCGTAAGCACATCAGCAACGAGAAGACGGGTTCAGCCGATCAAAGATGCCCTCGCCGATGAGTGGGGGCATTTTTCTGTCTTGAACGTGCCGACTTTTACTTCTTCGCAGCCGCGGCCTTACGCGCATCGGCGATCGCGAGAACGAATTGTTCTTTGGTGATCGGGCCGGGAATGCGGAACTTGCCGACGATAAAGGATGGCGTGCCGTTGAAGCCGAAAGCCGTCGCCTGCTCATCGATCTGCTTCAGCTTGGCAACGATCGCATCCTGATTTTTCTGCAGATCGGCGACGGCGCGATCGACATCGATACCGGCTTTGGCGAGCCGATCACGCGCGATCGCCTCGGTCAGTTTGGTATCGAGGCTGATCAGCGCATCCTGCGCCTCGATGAACTTGTTCTGGTATCTTGCCGCCAGCACGAGGCGCGCCGCATAGACCGACACCGGCCCGAGGATCGGCCAATCCTTCGACACCAGGCGAACCTTGCCGTCTTCCTTCACCAAGGCGCGCAGGTCGGGGGCGATCTTGCGGCAATAGGGGCATTGGTAGTCGAAATATTCGACGATGGTGATGTCGCCCTTCGGGTTGCCGGCGGCCGGGATGTCCGGATCGCGGAGTACCGCGGCTTCGTTAAGGACGTCTTCGTCCTTGGCGGCACCAGATGCCGCGAGGACCTTGCCGGACGCGCCGAGCAGCATGGCGCCACCGAAAAGCCCGAGCGCAGCGCGGCGCGTCGTGGCGGTCTTCGAGGTCTCGCGGATTGCGGCGGTCATGATGTTCTCCGAAGACGCATCATGCGCCAGCGCTCAGGTGATGTAGATGTTGCGGGCCAACATATAGAGCGCCACGACGATAATGATAGACGCAAAAACGGTATTCAACGCGCCCCGCCGCAGCGACAGATGCCGCGCCAGGCTGGTTCCCAACAGTCCGCCGAGCAGACCACCCAGAATGAACACCAGCGCAAGTTTCCAGGAGATCAGCCCGGACCAGGCATAGCTCGATGCCGTGGTGAGACCGAATGCGGTGACCGCCACCAGCGATGACGAGATCGCACTCATGATCGACATGCCCGTGGCCGCCATCAGCGCCGGCACGATCAGAAAGCCGCCACCGATTCCGAAGAAGCCGGACAGCGCGCCGGTAACAAGACCCAGCGCAAGCAGCGAAGGCGTGTTCGACATGCTGATCTCGACGCGGTGCTCGCCGACTTGGGCGCGCGTCTTCAGCATCAGCACGGCGATCACCAGCATCAGGACCGCGAACAGCGCCAGCAAATTCTGCCCGTCCACCTGCTTGCCGAGAATCGAGCCTCCGAGCGCACCGGCGATTCCTGCAGCAGCAAACACTAGCGCGCAGGACCAGTGCACATTGCCGCCACGCGCATGATTGCCGAGATTGACCGCCGCATTGGCCGCGACCGCAATGGCGCTGGTGCCGATCGCGACATGGGGCTCGGGAACGCCGACAACATAGACCATCAGCGGCACAGCGAGGATCGAGCCGCCGCCACCGACCAGGCCGAGCGAGAAGCCGACCAGTGCGCCCGAAGCCAGGCCGAGCGCCCCCTGCATCACAGTCATCATGAACGGCTGATTCTCATCTTCTCATCTGAGCATGATCTTTCGAAAAAATCAGTGTCCACTTGTTCGGATCATGCGCGCAACGGCGTGACCATAGTGACCTTTCCGGCCCGGCTCCATGCAGCCGGCATCACAAATCCGCCTGCCGGGAAAACGCTGTCGTGAGCATCAGCGCACCAGCAGGGTGACGGCAAGCGGAACCAGTAGAGAGGTCACCAGCGCATTCAGGCTCATGGCAATGCCGGCGAAGACGCCGGCCACGGCATCCACCTGAAAGGCCCGTGCGGTGCCGATCCCATGCGACGCCAGCCCGACGGCAAAGCCACGGGCGCGATAGTCCGTGATGCCCATGCGGTTCATCATCGGCGTGACGATGATCGCCCCCATGATGCCCGTGAGCACCACGGCCACGGCGGTCAGCGATGCGTCGGCGCCGAGCGACTCGCTGATGCCCATGGCGACGCCGGCGGTGACCGACTTCGGCGCCAGCGACAGCACCACGTTGTTCGGCAGGCCGAAGGCCTTTGCCAGCAACACGACCGAGACGATCGCCGTGGCACAGCCGACCACCAGCGCGGCGAGCATCGGCACGATCGCTGCCGCCACGACCTTGCGATTCTCATAGAGTGGCACCGCGAGCGCCACCGTCGCCGGACCGAGCAGGAAGTGCACGAATTGCGCACCGCTGAAATAGGTCGTGTAGGACGTCCCGGTCAGCAGCAGGAACACGGCGATGATCCACATCGAGTGGAACACCGGATTGGCGAACGGATGCCGGCCGGTCGCCAGCGACAACGCATCCGCCGTCGCATAGACCAGCAGCGTCACGGTCAGCCAGAGCAGCGGCTGCTGCGAGAGATAAACCCAGAGCGAGAACGGATTGGCGGTCATCACGCGCTCCGCCCGCGTGTCATGACCCGGCTGATAATGAGGAACGTCGCCACCGTCACCAGTAGCGTGATCACGACCGAGATCGCCAGAACGCCGACGATGGCGGTGCCATGCTCGGCCAGCAGATCGAGCTTCTGCACCACGCCGACACCGGCGGGAATGAACATCAGCGACAGATGCGCGAGCAGGCCCTTCGCGGCATTCTCCACGCCGCCGCCCTGCAGCGGCCCTTGCGCGAACAGCATGGCGCGGTCACGCAGCAACAGCAGAACGAGTAGCAGCAACATGCCGAGCACCGGGCCGGGCACCGGCAATGCAAAAGCGCGCACGGCGATCTCGCCAGCGAGCTGGCACAGCAGGATCAGGGACAGACTGGCAATCATGGGGACTCCGCGGGTGACGGATCGTTATCGCCCGCGAAGCAAGTGATGTCGATCAACCCCAGCGCGCGGCTGATCCGATCAGGCGGCACCCTTCAGCTTCTTGGTGCATTCGCTGTAGTAGCCGCCGCCTTTTTCGATCCACTTCATGCCGCCATTGGCATTGGCGGCCTTGTTGGCATTGTACTGATCCACGCAGGTGTGCATCCGCGCCTTGCCAGCCGTCTCCTTGGCGTATTTCGGATCGACCGCCGACGGGAAGGTGGCAGGGCCTGCCGGAGCCGCGGCTGTCGTCGCTGCCGGCTTGGGGGCTGCTGCAGGTTTGGGAGCCGCTGCGGGCTTGGCTTCGGCAGGCTTGGCTTCGGCAGCCTTCGGCGCCGCGGTTGCAGCAGGCGCAGCGGCGGGCGTCGTCGCAGCGGCATCGGTCCCGCATTCGGCCTTGCGGAAGTCATTCCATTTCTGGCCGTTCAGCGTGCCGGCGGTCTTGGCCGCCTGATATTTTGCACTGCATTCAGTCGCGGTGAGTGCATGGGCCGGACTGAAGACGAGCAGAGCAAAACTGGACATTGCAATCGCGCAGGCGAATTTGACGGGCATCGTCATAACGTTCTCTCCCTTTGCTACACTAAGTAAAAGTAGACGGCGGCATCCTATCGCTACCACTGCATGTGGCAACGACATCGCAGCTCCCCGCGAAAAATTATCGTGATCGCAGCATCAGATATATTTCAACTCATTCACCTGCCGTTCAGCCCGGCGCGCCCACCCTGTCCTCCCTGTTCAATTCGAGGTGCTGCCATGATCCGATTCGCTTCCAGCCTAGCTACCGCTGCCGTCGCCTCCTTCCTCCTGGTCGGCGCGGCCACCGCTCAGACACCTGCGCCGGCGGCCACCAAGACTGCGCCCGCCAAGGCGGCCCCCGCCGAGAAGATGGCGCCTGCGGACAAGACAGCCGAGAAACCCCGCACCGCGGCGTCGCTTGAATGTTCGAAACAGGCCGATGCAAAGGGCCTGCATGGCACCGAGCGCCGCAAATTCCGCTCGGAATGCAAGAAGACCACGAAACCGAACTAAACTCTCGTCATCCGCCTGTCCCTCGCCCGGAAAGCGAGGGACAGGTAGACCACACTGCATTTGTCGACAGGTGCGGACTTTGCCATAAAGCGGGCTCCTTCAGCTTTCCGTGCAAATGGCCATCGCTCTTCCCAGCTCCCTTCAGATCCGCACCACCCTTGAGACCCTCGTCATCGGCACGACCGGCGGCGCGCTATTCTATTGGGCGGAATTGCCGGGCGGGCTGATCTCCGGCGCGATGATCGCGGTCGCGGCTTACGGCATCTTCGGCCGCCCGGTCGGCCTGCCGCAGCCGATGGCCCATGTCATCCTGATGACACTGGGCCTGTCGCTCGGCTCGATGGTGTCGCCGGAGATGGTGCACAATCTCAGCGCCTATCCGGTGACCATCGCCCTGCTGGCGCTGGCCACCTTCTGCGCCACCTTCGGCAGCAGTATCTATCTGCAGCGCGTCCATGGCTGGGACCGCACCTCCGCGCTGCTGGCCGGCAGCCCCGGTGCGCTGTCGCAGATCATCATGCTGGCCACCGAGCGCAATGCCGACGTGCCGGGCATCGCCGTGGTGCAGATCTTTCGCGTCATCATCCTCACCGCCATGGTCCCCTTGCTGCTCGCCGCCACCGGCCTGATGGGCCACGGCCCGCTGCCATCGCGCGGACCGGAAGCCTCGCCGCTCGCACTCGCCGAACTGGCAGCCGCGGCCGTTGCCGTCGCGCTGTTCATGCGCTGGATCAAGTTTCCGGCGAGCTGGATGTTCGGCGCGATGATGGCCTCGTCGGTCCTGCACGGCACCGGCTGGGTCCACGGCACGCTGCCGCAATGGGCCTACATCACCGCCCTCGTCGGCATCGGCAGCCTGATCGGCTCGCGCTTCGGCAAGATCAGCCCACGCACCATTCTCAGCCATGTCTGGGCCGCGCTCGGCTCATTCACGGTGGCCATCGCGATCTCGGCGGTGTTCGTGACGATCATTGCGCTCACCACGACTGTGAAGCTGAGCGATGTCGTCGTCGCCTTCGCGCCCGGCGCCATGGACGCCATGCTCGCACTGGCGCTGACGCTGCATATCGATCCGGTGTTCGTCGGCGCGCATCATCTGTCGCGCTTCATCTATGTCTCGATCGTCACGCCCGGCATCGTGCATCTGTTCGGCAAGGCGCAGGACGATATCGACGATTGATCTTCAGTCGTCGCAGACACCGATCGAAACAATGGAATAGATCTAACAAATATGAGCGCCTTGCAGTGATTGCAGACATTTGCGTCGCAAGGTCTAGACGTATTCTACCGCGCATCGTAGTGCGCCACGAAACCAATCAAGTTAGACGCTCGATCAAGCTGGCGTGACCAGCATCATCGAGGCGTTGAAATGAAATTGAGAACAAGAAAATCGACGAAGCAGACTGCACTGCTTTGCACCGTCAGTGTGATGGCATTGGCGACGGATCTTCCGCGTGACGCATTCGCGCAGGCCAGCCTGCCGCCAGTCACGGTGGATGCGCCGAAGCCCCAACAGCGCGCACGCAACACGACTGCAACGAGATCACAGACATCGGCACGCGCAACGCGACGCACACGCACGACGACGCCGCAGATTGCACCCGCGCAATCGCCCAATCAGCGCATCTATAGCGCCGACAACAACAGCTATGTCGCAGGTCAGGCCAGTTCGGCGTCGAAGACGAATACGCCGCTGATCGATACGCCGCGTTCGGTGAGCGTCATCGACCGCAAGGAACTCGATGATCGCGGCGTCACCAGCATTCCGGAGGCGGTTCGTTACACAGCCGGCGTCACCACCGGCGGCTTCGGCTACGATCCGCGTTTCGATCAGATCTATGTCCGCGGCTTCTCGACGACGACGCTCGGCGACTTCCGCGACGGACTGAAGCAGTTCCCCTCCGGCTTCACTACATTCCGGACCGAACCCTATCAGCTTAATAGCGTCGAGGTGATCAAGGGCCCGGCCGCCGTGCTCTATGGACAGTCCGTCCCCGGCGGCCTCGTCGATCGCCGGTCGAAATTCCCGGTCGAGAATCAGGTCAACGAGATTTCACTGGAAGGCGGCACCTATGGCCGCATGCAAACGGCGTTCGACATCGGCGGTGCCAGTTCCGACAAGTCGCTGCTGTACCGCCTGGTGGGCCTCGGCCGCGCCGGCGAGACCAATTACGATATCGCCGACGAGCGGCTGATGCTGGCGCCATCGATCACCTGGCGACCGACCATCGACACCACGCTGACCGCCTATGCCATCCTGCAGAAGGACGAAACTGACGCCAGCGTCGCCATGCTCAATCGCGACGGTCAGCTGGTGAACGTCAACGGCGCGACCATCAAGCTGCGATCGAGCGATCCGAAATACGACTATCTGCGGCAGCAGCAGGCGCAGGTTGGCTACAAGCTCGAGCACCGCTTCGACGACGTCTTCACGTTCCGCCAGCACACGCGGTTCGGCGTGCTGCATGCGGAATCGCGCTATGTCAGCGGCAGCTTCGCGACGCCAACATCGACCGTCTATGACCGCGGTGCCGTAGCCGTCGGCGATGACCAGACGAGCTGGCAAACCGACAATGCGCTGCAGGCCGACTTCGCCACCGGCCCGGTCGTCCACCGCACACTCTTCGGCGTGAATTACGATCACAATACCTGGGACTTCAAGCTCGGCCTGGGCGCGGTGAATCCCGGCTATGCGCTCAACATCCTCAATCCCGTCTACGGCATTACCGGCCCAACGCCGGGCTATACGTCCGGTTCGCGTTCGACGCAGGAGCAGGTCGGCGTCTATCTGCAGGACCAGATGCGACTCGGCAACTGGCACCTGTCGGTCAGCGGCCGTCAGGACTGGACCGATCGCACGCAAATCAATTCCTATACGGGCGCCGTCACAGGCGCGCGCAACGACAACGCGTTCTCCTACAGCGCCGGCCTGCTCTATCACTTCGAGAACGGCATCGCGCCCTATGTGAGCTATGCGACCTCATTCCAGCCGGAGACCTCACTCGGCCTCGACGGCATCGTGCTGGCGCCATCCGAAGGCGAACAAATCGAAGGCGGCGTGAAGTATCAGCCACGGCCCGATGTGCTGCTCACGGCGTCGATCTACGACCTCAAGGAGAAGAACGCCGCCAAGCTCGCCGGCTATGTCAACGGCATCGCCTATTACGCCTCGGTCGGCGAGATCCGCGTGCAGGGCTTCGAATTCGAGGCACGCGCCCGACTCACGCCGGAACTCGAAACGGTGACGGCCTACACTTATTCCGACGCGGAGATCACCAGGAGCTCGATCGCGTCGGAGCTCGGCAAGACCCCTGCGGTGACGCCGAAGCACACCGCGTCAAGCTGGATGAACTACACCTTCCTGAACGGTTCGCTTGAAGGCCTCGGTCTCGGTGCCGGTGTCCGCTATATCGACGCGACCTGGACGTCGAACGACAACACCTCACGCAACAACGGCTATACGCTGTTCGATCTGGCCGCGCGTTACGATTTCGCCAAGCTTGGACCGAAGTTTGCGGGCTATCAGGCCTCGATCAACGCCAACAACGTCGCCGACGAGCAGGTCGCGGTCTGCAATTCCGGCTACTGCTATTTGAGCCAGGGACGCACGGTGATCGGCACGCTGCGCTATCGCTGGTAGCGGTGCCCCAGCGGGCAGGACCGGCGGCGGATCAGCGCCGTGCGGTCTTGCCGGCGCCCCACAGTGCGATCGCCGCCATCAGCAGCGAGATCAGCACATTGTAGCCGGCCAGCGACAGGCCCAGGAAACGCCACTGCACCTCGTCGCAGCGAATCACCTTCACGGTGTCGAGGCGCTCCAGCAGGCTGCCGGCCTTGCCGAGATCGACCACCGGACCCGAACAGTCCGTTGGACCCTGCCAGAATGTCCATTCGACGCCGGCGTGATAACCGCCGAGCACCGCATTGGCGAGCGCCGCCAGCGCCAGCACAACGAGGCCGGTCACAACCAGGCCGCGCGGCGCGTCCCTGGCGGCCGCAATCGCCACCAGCACCGCCAGCGGAATCGCGAGATAATAGGCATAGCGCTGTTCGAGACAGAGCGGGCACGGCCGGATATCCAGCACCAGCTGGAAGAACCAGGCCCCCGCCAGCGTCGCCAATGCAATCAGACCGACCGCCAATGCAGCGACCAGCGCCGGGTTCGACGAGGCGGGCGTGGAGGTGTGTGCGGTCTGGGCAGTCACGATGCTCTCCGGAGTGGCTGCTGCGTCCTATCCCGGGGCACACACCCTGTCGAGGCGGCCCCGATCACACTGGAGTGTGCGCGGCGGCCAATCTGGCCAAACCGCAGGTTGACCCGCCCGGAGCGACCGCTATATTCCGCCCGCTTCGCGCCCCCGGTCTCCGGCCGGCGTCCGAAGGCCCCTGTGGCGGAATTGGTAGACGCGCTCGACTCAAAATCGAGTTCCGCAAGGAGTGCTGGTTCGATTCCGGCCAGGGGCACCAACAGTTCATCGGCGATGATCCGTTGACGACGGGCTATATTTCCGAGAAGCGCGTTACCCGCAAATGACGGCTGGAAGATTTGTCCTCACGCCGGCTGAGGGACGGGCTCGGCTTTCACGACCGGCATCGGCCTGAATGTCATTGCGATCAGGAAAGCGCCGAGCCCCATGATCCAGGAGCCGATATAGAGCCAAGCGTAGCTGGCGAACGCGTCGTAGATCAAACCTCCGGCGAGAGGTCCCGTCGCCATGCCAAGGCTGCCGGCCATGGCCGTTCCGCCGATCACTGTGCCCATCATCCGCAGCGGAAAGTTTTCACGTGCGAGAACGGCGTAGAGCGGCATGGTGCCGGCATAGATGAAGCCAAAGACCGCCGCCACGGTGTAGAACCCGCCGAGCTCACGCACGAAGACAAAGCCGAGCGCCCCGAACGCCTGGGCGAGCAAGCCAAGGACCAGCACACGCTTGGCGCCAAAACGGTCGCCGAACAGGCCGAAGGCGATACGGCCGCCCATCCCTGCCAGACCTTCGACGCTATAAATCGTGACCGCAGCGACAAGCGGTATGCCGCAGCTGATCGCGTAGCTCACAGTATGGATGATCGGCCCAGAATGCGTGGCGCAGCAGAAGAAATTCGTCAGCAGCAGGATGATGAACTGTGGCGAGCGTAGCGCCTGCGCGCGCGACATCTCTGCTTGCACCGGCTCGGCGGATGGAGCGGAAGGCGCGCCCTCCAGCGCCGGCGCGCGGCGCACCAGCAGCGAGACTGGAATCATGATCGCGGCCACGACGAGGGCCACGATCTGCATCGAGGTGCGCCAATCGTGGTTCGAAACGAGCCAGGCCGCCAGCGGCGACATGGTCATGGGCGCCATGCCCATCCCCGCCGAAACCAGCGACACGGCCAGGCTGCGATGCGTATCGAACCAGCCGGTGACCGTCGCCATCATCGGCGCAAAGATCGCAGCGGTGGCGCCGCCGACCATCAGCCCGAAGACAAATTGAAATGCGACCAGAGATGTCGCGAGGCTCGCCAGCACCAGGCTTGACGCGAGCACGACCGACCCGGTCAACACCACTGGGAGTGGCCCCAATCGGTCGGACAAGGTGCCCCAGATCATGCTGGTGACAGCCATCGCGAGGAAGCCAATTGTCATGGCGCTGGATATACCGGTAACCGACCAGCCGGTATCCCGCGCGATCGGCTGCAGGAACACCGGCAACGAAAACATGCCGCCGATCGCGACGCAGCCCAGAAGGCCGCCCGCGGCGACGATTACCCAGCGATAGTGAGAATTGGTCATTCCTGGTCTCCACGTTAGCGCTCTCTGAGTGGAAGACGCACGGGACGGGCCGGAGCCGACAGGCCGGGGGCCGTCGCAGCTCACGTTTTTGCGAGCGCGTACAGTGGTTCGTTGCCGCGATGACAGTGATCTTGCGGGCCAGCGGACCCCTTCGGTTGATCGCTGACGAGACATCTCTTGTCGATCGGCGGTTTATTAAGTCTAACAGGCTCAGACTGCCCCGAGGCGTCACTGGGGCTTCAAGCGTGCGAGATCGAAATGCCCGGCCTGAGCAGACGAGCCATCCTGATGGGAGGCGCGGCATCGATGATGCTGCGCTCCGATCCATTGGCTGCCCTGCCGCTTCCCGGCCCGTCGGACACCTTCACGGACAGTGTCGGCATCAACGTGCATATCAGCAGCGAGCCATATGCGAGTCATTTCGACCGCTTTCACGATCTGCTTGCGGCATCAGGCATTCGCCATCTGCGCGACGAGTTGCGACCTAGCAACGATCTCGATCGCTGGCGCGCGCTGAACAAACGCGCGAACATCCTGTTCAATGTTGTGGTGTCGCCGGCGACCAACACCGTGCCGGAGATGATGAGCTATCTCGCCGCACTGGGCATCGAGCGCGTCTCGGCGATGGAGGGCCAGAACGAGGGCAACAGCGACTGGTTTCTGTCGCTGCCGCTGGCGAAGCCGGGCTGGAGCAATGTCGTCGTGAACTATCAGCGCGAGGTGCACGCTGCGCTGCGCGCGCGATATGCGGCGGCGGAGTTGCCGCTGCTGTCGCCGAGCGTCATCAACTGGAAGCCCGCCGACGTGGCGCTGCTGCGCCCGGCCGCGCAGTTCAGCGATGCCGTCGCCATCCATTCCTATGTGCAGAAGGCGCAAGAGCCGGAAACAACCAACGACTATGCCGCCGTGTCCTGGTATCTGCACCATATGCGCGACGCGTTCAAACCCGGCGCACCCGCGCTGGCAACCGAATGCGGCTATTGCAATGTCGTGAAGCCCGGTACCTCCGGCGTCTCGGAAACGGCGGCGGCGCTCTATCTGCCGCGGCTGCTGCTCAACAACTTCCGCCTCGGCATTCTCCGAACATTCCTCTACGAATTCTTCGATGGCGGTACCGATCCCAACGACGGAGAGCATCATTGGGGTCTCGTCCGCAATGACGGCTCGCCGAAGCCCGGCTACCATGCGATCCGGAATCTCCTGTCAGCACTGCAAGGCGCACGCCGCGCCAAAAACGATCCGGCGCTACGCGTGGCATCCACGGCACCGGACCTGCGGCACATCGCGTTTCAGGATGCGCAGGGACAACCGCTGCTTGCGGTATGGCGCGCGGTGCGGTGCTGGAATGTGGAGAAGGCTGAAGACATCCCGGTGCCCACGGAGCCGATCGACATCGCCGTCGATGGCCCTGCCGCTTCGCTCTCCTTCAACCGTCCGAATGACGATGCCGAGTGGCGCCGCGTGCCGGTGACCGACGGGCACGCGACGATCCCGCTGGACGGGCGCGTGGCGATCGTCCGGCGTTCCAGCTGATCTGGTATGACCTGCTGTGGCTTGAACCGCCCCGCCGCGCTTTGTATCCTGAAACTGCGTACGAACTGACGGTGAGCAGCAAAGTCTTTCAGACAAGGTCTTTTAGACTCTGCGGTCCGGCCAAGCATGCGACAGCTTCGCCTTCTGCTCCAAAATATAACGGATTCTCCCCCATATGGACTATGCGCCTTCCGCTCCGGCTCTTGCGGCCGAGACGCACGCTTTTCAGGTTCTGCTCGAAGACGGCGCCACAGCCAGCATACGCGTTTATGGAACGGGTCCACGGATCATCTGCAGCCATGGCAATGGCCTCGCCATCGATGCTTTTCAAAGCTTCTGGCGCCTCTTCACGGATGACTATGAGACCGTGGTGTTCGACTTCCGTCATCACGGCCGGAGCAGTCCGTATCGCCAGCCCATCCCGCATGTCTGGCCGCAGCTCATCCGCGACTATGAGGCGATCATGCAAGGGATCACGCGCGAACTCGGTGCGGCGCCGAGCCTCGGCGCATTTCATTCGATGAGCGCCCTGACGACCCTGCTGCATGCCGCCGAATATGAGACGCCGTGGATCGGCATCGTTGGCTTCGAGCCACCGGCGACGCCGCCAGCAAGCTATCCGGAGTTCCAGAGTTTCCGCACGGAAAATGACAGGCTCGCCGGACGCGCAGCGCAGCGTCGCGCCACCTTTCCGAATGTGCAGGAGCTATTCGAGTCCTATCGCCGCAGCTCGGCATTTGCCGGCGTCGACGATGCCGGACTGCAGGCGCTCGCCGCATCCACGCTGCGCTGGAACGACGACAGGCAGCTCTATGAACTCGCCTGCGCCAGGGAATTCGAGGCCAGCATCTTCACCAGGCAGGATCTCCCGGGCGCTTGGGAGCGGATGTGCAGCGTCAGGCTGCCGGTGCAACTCGTCGCCGGTGAACCAAAGACGAGAACCAGCCCATTCGTCGACATGGAGCGTGCCTTCGCGCGCGATGGCGGCTTCGCCTTCACCACCGTGCCTGACGCTTCGCATTTCATGCAGATGGAAAAGCCGGCCGAATGCGCCGCAATCGTCCGCGCCTTCCACGCGGGCCTGACCTGACCGCTCGGGAGTAACGCCGGGCTGCCATGCCGGGCGCGCAACCGGCTGGCAATCCGCCCCAGCCATGCCCACATGGCAAGGGCAATGGGAGCCCCGTCATGACCGCACTTTCGATCCTCGACCTCGTCCGCGTTACCCAAGACACCGATGCGCGCGGCGCGCTCGACAATTCCCGCGATCTCGCAGGCCACGCCGAGAAATGGGGCTACCAGCGCTTCTGGGTCGCCGAACATCACAACATGATCGGCATCGCCAGCGCGGCCACATCGGTGGTGATCGGCCATATCGCGGCGGGGACCAAAACCATTCGCGTCGGTGCCGGCGGGATCATGCTCCCGAACCATGCCCCCATCGTCATCGCCGAACAGTTCGGCACACTGGCGCGGCTGTTTCCCGGCCGCATCGATCTCGGCCTCGGCCGCGCTCCCGGCACCGACCAGATGACCATGCGGGCGCTGCGCCGCTCGCTGCAGAATTCCGACAATTTCCCGCAGGACATCCAGGAGCTGCAGGCCTATTTCGCTCCGGCCGGCCCGAACCAGCGCCTGCAGGCGGTGCCTGCCGCGGGCACCGACGTGCCGCTATGGATCCTCGGCTCCTCGACCTATGGCGCGCAGCTCGCCGCGGCGCTCGGCCTGCCCTACGCTTTCGCCTCGCATTTTGCGCCCGACCAGTTGCTGCAGGCCCTGCAGATCTATCACCAGCACTTCGAACCATCCGAACAGTCGACGAAGCCGCATGCGATGGTCGGCGTCAACATCATCGCCGCCGACACCGATGCCGAGGCCAAGCGGTTGTGGACCACGCAGCAGATGTCGTTCACCAACATGTTCCGCGGCACCCGCGGGCTAAGCGCGCCGCCGATCGACGATATCGAGACCTACTGGGCGCCAGCCGAGAAGATGCAGGCCATGGGCATGCTGCGGCGCTCTATCATCGGCTCGAAGGAGACGGTTCGCGCTGGCATCGCCGCGCTGGTCGAGGAGACCGGCGCGGATGAGTTGATGATCGTCTCGGACGTCTACGACCACGCCACGCGGCTCAAGTCCTATGAGATGATCGCCGAGGCGGCTGCGGGTCTCACCAAGACACCGGCTGAAGCGACCGGCTGAAACGTTTCAGAAATTGATGGTGGTGCGGACGCCGAACACCGCGGCGTCCTTGATGCGCTTTGTCTGCGTGGCATCGTTGGGATCGACGGCGCCGCCGGCGGGATGCATCACATATTGAAACACCGGCTGCACCGCGACACCCGGCGCGACCGCAGCGAGATATGTCATTTCCAGCACGGCTTCGAAATCGCGGATGGGCGATTGAATTCCGGTGAACAGCTGCACATCACGATCGAGCCCGCGCGCGCCATCCGAAATGCGCGCATAAGTCATCGCGATTCCGAACCTGTCATCCGGCCGCTCTGCCGAGAAACCCGACACCTGAATGCCGCCATCGAGATAGAAGCTGATCAGATTACGATCGGACGGGCTGATCGATGTGCGCGCAAAGAAGCCGATGCCCTTGTCCGGGCCGAGTGCACTGAAAGCGAGCCGCTGTTCGTAAACGGCGAAAACGCCGCGATTGCCGCGCCGCATCAGCGGCTCGCCGGTGCCGGCCGGATCGGCCTGCGACAGGCCCTGTGCGGTCCAGCGCTCGTCATCGAATTCGGCCAGATGCACCCAGCCGCCGCCGGTGATTGACCCCGGCAGCTCAGACGGCCCGAGCTTGTAGCTGTATTTCAGCTGCCCGATGATCCACGGCGGATCGTTGACGCGAAATGCAAGACCATGCGCGTTGGCAATTTGCGGATCATTCGGACCGGGCGCTGCCGCACTGCCATTGAACACCGCCAGATAGGCCGTGAACGCATCCGACAGACTGGCCTTGAAACGAACGCCCGGCACGGCGAGTGGCGGCGAGGGTCCGCCCGCCGGCAGGATCACGCCGGTAATGCCGGGCCAGCCCAGCGCCGAATTGACGAAGATATCGTCATACTTGCTGTCGATGAACTCGATATCGGATGGCTGCTGACCGACCTTCACCAGCAGTCTGCCGCCGAACAGCGCCTGTTCGATCCAGAATTCATAGAGCCGCGTCGCCGGCAGCGCTTCGATGCCGCTGACCAGCATCAGATTGCCGATATAGTCGCGCGACAAGCCAGGTCCGTGGATCTGATAGACATTGGCGTGAAAGGTCGCGCCGCTCCAGCCAACCGCCTTGTCGAGATCGACATCCACGCCAAAATCGAACCGTCCCTCATAGACCGCGCCGCGCCGGATGCCGCCGGACGCATTGCCGAGCGCCTCGCCTATATAGGTCGCCGACAGTGCAACGCCCCATTCGGCGAGCCGGTCATTGATCGGCTTCAGGCCGCTATCGCGCCAATCGCCGGCATGAGCCGATGACAGCGAGACCGTGCCACAGGCGATAAGGCCGGCGAGCGCCATCATCGCACGGACCATCCAGCACGAAAACACACCAACCATGATAGCTACCTGATGATCTTGAGGCGCTTCATCACGGCATAGGCCGATGCTGACGAAATCAATATCAGCGCGCCCGCCCAGAGAAATCCGGTTTCGACATCGGTCAGCGGCAGTCCCTTGGTGTTCATACCGAAGATGCCGGTGACCAGCGTCGGCGGCAGTAGAAGCGCGGTAAGCACTGAAAGAACGCGAAGGCTTTCATTGCCGCGTTCCTCGATCTGCAGATGCAGCTCTTCCTGCAACAGCCGGCTGCGCTCGCGCATCTCGACGACGTTGTGATCCAGCCCGTCGAGGCGCTGCGCCAGCTTGCCGGCACGCAGTTGCAGCGACGGTTTCAACTCACGCTGACCTTTGGCCTCGAGCCGCTGGAACACGATCCGCAGCCCGGAGAGCTGCCGATGCAGCCGCACGCAGGTCCGGCGCAGACGACCGAGTTTCTGCAGCATGTCGCGCGAATCGCCGGAGACCACCTGTTCCTCGATCTCGTCGAGCGATATCGCCAGACTGTCGGCGACCCCGTCCATGGTGTCGGCAACATTCTCCACGATCGTCTCGAGCAGCGCGGCCATGCTGTCGACCCGCTGGCCCTGCTCAAGCGAACGGCGCGTCGCATCGACGGCACACAGCGCGTGATGCCGGCCGCTGATCAGCAAGCGCTCGGTCATCACGAAGCGCAGATAACCAGTGTCTTCGGTCGCCTCGTCGATATCGCGCAACAGGTCCGAAATCACGCCATAGATACTGTCATCGGTGGCATGGAGTTGCTGATATGTGTCCTTGGACAGCAACAAGGCACGGGCCTGCTCCGGCGCATGCAATGGGACCTGCGCTAGCCATTGCAGCGCGCGCGCGTCAGTCAGGTTGAAATGCAGCCACAGCAACCCGCCGTGGACGAGATCGATGCCGGCATCGACCGGCAATGGCTCCGGCTTGCCGTCGGAATGGATGCGGAAGGCCCAGACCAGACCCGGAATCAGATCAGGCACGCCTGGTATGGACGTCACCTCTGCAGATGTGACCGGCACTTCAAGCTGCATCGGACACCCACCGTTTTTCACGCCACGCAATACGCATGCGCCACCAAAAAAATAAAATATCTGCCTGCGGCTCTCCGACTGTGTCAGTCCGCCGCAGGCACTTAATGACACCCTTGTTACAGGGATATGTCAGCCGAGATGAGATGATGATCCGATTAGAAAAAATCGGATCATCATCTCATCTCTTCTTTTGAGCATGATCTTTCGGAAAACCGGTTTCCACTTTTCCGGATCACGCTCTATTCAGCGGCTTCGGCGAGTGTATCGCTCTGCTTGTTGTAATCATGGACGACACGGCCATAGGGCAAAGTCAGATCGGCCAGCAAATGATGCGCACCGATCACGCGGCGCACCGGAAAGTCGGCGACCGGCGCGTTGACATGCGGGATCAGATGCAGACGGCCCGGGCCGAACCATGAGCCCTTCACGGTGATATCAGTCAGGTTGATCGCCACCAGCTGACAGACTTCCGCGCTGCCATCGACTCCGGGGATCAGCTTGAGATTGATCTGGGTCTTGGACAGTGTGGCAAGCGTTGCCTCGCCGTTTCCAGCCATGGCGCCGTGCTTGTAGGCCATCGTGCCCATGGCAACCTGCTGCCCGGCATATTCCAGCGTGCCGGTCAGCGTGTCCTTGACCACTTCAAGTTTCGGATGGGCGTATTTCTTCGGGAAGCCCCAGATCTCGCGCCCGGCAGCGATCGGCGGATCATCGTCCAGATACATCTGCGAGACGAAGTTGACGTCCTCGCCTTTGAAGCGTGCGGGGATCACGAGGCCGGTCTCGGTGTAACTGCCGAAGCCTGAACTATCCGGCATCTTGATCCACTCATAATGCACGATCGGCTGCTCGATCGGCTCGAGCGGCTCGGGCAGACCCATCCTGATCAGGTCCGGATCGGTCTCGTAAGTGATGACGAGGAATTCGCGATTGATGAAGCGATAGGGACCGGCGGGATAGCTCGGGCCGGCCATCGGCATCGACGGCAAACGGAGGATGTCTTCCTGGCGCATCGGAAACTCCTTGGGTGTGAAATCGCTGGTTTAAACTCAGTGCGCGGTCCACCCGCCATCGACCGGCAGCGTGATGCCGGTGATCGAACGGGCGTGGTCGGTGCAGAGAAAATTGACGACCGAGGACAGCTCCTCGACGGTCACGAAACGTTTGGTGGGCTGGGCGGCGAGCAGCACGTCCGAGATCACCTGCTGTTCAGTGATGCCGCGCGCCTTGGCCTGCTCCGGGATCTGCTTCTCCACCAGCGGGGTCATCACGTAGCCCGGGCATACCGCATTCACGGTGATGCCGTGTTCGGCGACTTCCAGCGCCGCCGTCTTGGTCAGCCCGGCAATACCATGCTTGGCCGCGACATAGGCCGACTTGAATGGCGAGGCCACCAGCGCATGGGCCGAGGCGATGTTGACGATGCGGCCCCAGGACTTCGCTTTCATGTGGGGGATGGCGAGACGCGTGGTGTGAAACGCACTCGACAGGTTGATCGCCACGATCGCATCCCACTTCTCCACCGGGAATTCCTCGAGCGGCGCGACATATTGAATGCCGGCATTGTTGACCAGGATATCGACGCCGCCGAATTCCTGTTCCGCCTGCGCCATCATCGCCGCGATGTCATTGCCGTCGGCCATGTTGGCGCCGCTATAGAGCACCCGGACCTGATGGCTGTCGGCGATCTCGCTGCGGATCGCCTCGATCTCATTGGCGTCGCCGAAGCCGTTGAGCACGATATTGACGCCGCTGGCCGCGAGGCCGCGCGCGATGCCAAGGCCGATGCCGCTGGTGGAGCCGGTGATGATGGCGGACTTTCCAGACAGCATGCGCGCAACCCTTCGTAAGCAAACGTTAATATCTGCTTCTTTGCTAGCGATCCTGTTTGACGGCGGTATGAGGAATTTCCTTCAGCCGCGTGACGCGCTTCATGGACTGATGCGCAATGATCGAATTTGCTATTTGTCACAACGCCGTCACTGCTCATCTGAATTCTGCCGCCAACATCATGTGATCGTTGAGGAGAACACCCAGATGGATGCGCGGACACCCGATTCAGATACGACTGTCGAGACCGGCTGGCGCCCTGACCGCTGCGATCGTGTAGCACTGGTGCTGCAGGGCGGTGGCGCCCTCGGCGCCTATCAGGCCGGCGTGTATCAGGCGCTCCATGAGCAAGGCATGGAGCCGGACTGGGTGTGCGGCGTATCGATCGGCGCGATCAATTCGGCGATCATCGCCGGCAATCCGCCGGAAGACCGGCTGGAGAAGCTGCAGATCTTCTGGGACCGCATCACCGCCCGCAAGGTCTGGCACTACACACCGGACGGCGACGTCTATCGCAAGGCCCGCAATCTCGCGAGCTCGTTCATGACCACGACCCTGGGCCAGCCCGGCTTCTTCAAGCCGCACGAGGTCAATCCGTGGTTCAGCCCGGCCGGTGCGAAGACGGCGACAAGCTATTACGACACCTCGCCGCTGCGCGACACCCTGCTCGAACTGGTCGACTTCGATCTCATCAACTCGCGCAAGACCCACTTCGCCGTCGGCGCAGTGAACGTCATCACCGGCAACTTCCTGTATTTCGACAACAAGAAGGAAGTCATCGCGCCCGAACACGTGATGGCATCAGGCGCACTGCCGCCAGCTTTGCCGATGGTGAAGATCGGCACCGATCATTTCTGGGATGGCGGCATCGTCTCCAACACGCCGCTGCAGCACCTGCTCGACCAGGAAGACAGGATGAACTCGCTGGTGTTCCAGGTCGACCTGTTCAGCGCCCGTGGCGTGCTGCCCCGGGATATCCAGGAGGTGCTGGCCCGGCACAAGGACATCGTCTACTCGTCCCGCACACGCCACAACACCGACATCTACCGGCGCATGAACAATCTGAAGTCGGAGCTCTACAAGGTCTTGCAGCGCATTCCCGACGACCAGCTCAGCGACGAGGAGCGCGCGCGGCGTGACAGCCTGTCGGATCTGCCGGAGATCACCATCCTGCAAATGATCTATCAGCAGAAGGCCTATGAGGGCGATTCCAAGGACCACGAGTTCTCGGCAACCTCGATGCGCGAGCACTGGCAGAGCGGCCTCGACGACACCCGCCGCACATTAAAGCGTCGCGACTGGCTGGCGCTGCCGGAGCAAGGCAAGGGCATCGTGGTGCACGACGTGCACCGCGAGAGCAGTTCGTAGGACATATTATTCGTCATTCCGGGGCGCATGAAGGCGGCGAAGCCGCTGAAATGCGAACCCGGAATCCCTAAGTGTTTTGCAAAGCATTCTGGGATTCCGGGTTCGCGTGCGCGAAGATGCGCACACGCCCCGGAATGACAGCGTTGTTCGATAAAAAAGCCCGCGCAGATGATGCGCGGGCCTTTTCTTTTCGCGATGTGAAAAGAACGAGGCCGCTACGTTTCCGCAGCGGCCTCGTCCGTTCTCAGAACAACTGGCTGAACAGCACGTAGAGCGAGGCCGAGAGCATGATGGCGCAGGGCAGCGTCAGCACCCAGGCCATCAGCAGGTTGCGGATGGTGGCCATCTGCAGGCCCGAACCGTTCGCCGCCATGGTGCCGGCGACGCCGGACGACAGCACGTGGGTGGTCGAGACCGGCAGACCGAACACGTCGGCCGCGCCGATGGTGGCCGCAGCCACGAGTTCGGCCGAAGCGCCCTGCGCATAGGTCAGATGCGTCTTGCCGATCTTCTCACCGACGGTGACGACGATGCGCTTCCAGCCGACCATGGTGCCGAGGCCGAGTGCGATGGCCACAGCGATCTTCACCCAATCCGGGATGAACTTGGTCGCCGCATCGAGCGATCCCTTATAGGCGTTCAGGGTCGCGACATCTTCCTTGTTGAGGTCGTTTTCCTTGTCCTTCATCAGGAAGCGGATGGCTTCCGATGCGAGATACATGTCGTTACGGGTGTTGCCGACGGATTCCGCGGGCACCTTGTCGAGCGTGCCGTAGCTGCGAACCTGATCGCCGACCTGCTGCACGAGAACGGCGAGCGACGGATAGGTGCCTTCGCTGATCTTGCGCTGCGAAACATAGGTGGTCACCGCCGGACGGGGATCGCCGATGATGCTGTGGCCCGCCCCCTTGGCTGCGATCACCTTGGCGGCCGCGATGGAGTTGACCTGGAACTGCGCGACGCGGGATTCCGGCAATGCGCGGTTGAGCGCATAGGCGGTCGGCACGGTGCCGATCAGCACCAGCATGATCAGGCCCATGCCCTTCTGACCGTCATTCGAACCATGTGCGAAGGACACGCCGGTGCAGGTCGCGATCAGGATGCCGCGGATCCACAACGGCGGCGCCTTGTTGCCGTCCGGTGCTGCGTACAAAGCAGGGTTACGCACGACGAACTTCAGCACCAGCAGCAGGATGGCGGCGCAGGCAAAGCCGAACAGCGGCGACAGCAGCAGCGCATAGCCGATTTCGGTGGCCTTGCCCCAATCCACGCCCGAGGTACCGTCACGGCCGCGCATCAGCGCATTGGCAATACCGACGCCGATGATCGAGCCGATCAGCGTGTGCGACGAGGACGCCGGCAGGCCGAGATACCAGGTGCCGAGATTCCAGATGATCGCGGCGATCAACAGCGCGAACACCATGGCGAAGCCGGCGCCGCTGGAGACCTGAAGGATCAATTCCACCGGCAGCAGCGAAACGATGCCGAAAGCCACCGCGCCCGTGGAGAACAGCACGCCGAGGAAGTTGAAGAAGCCCGACCACATCACGGCGAATTCCGCCGGCAGCGAATGGGTGTAGATGACCGTGGCCACCGCATTGGCGGTGTCATGGAAGCCGTTGACGAATTCGAAGCCGAGCGCGATCAGCAGCGCCACGAACAACAGGAGGTAAGGCAGGTAGCTGGTAACGCGGGTGCCGGTGGCATTGACGTCCACATAGATGCTGTAGGCGACGAACAGGAGGCCGGCGGCCAGGATCCCGAAAAACAGGATCATCGTCAGCGGGTTAAAACCCTTGTCGAGATTGGGCCGCGACGCCGGCTCAACAGCCGCGCCTCCGGAAATGGATTGATTGGCAGTGAAATCGGTCATGAAACGCCCCCGTTACAGGTTAAGAGGCGTTAATCTCTGCACCACGGATGCGAAGCCCGGATGACAGGCGCGACAATTTGTCTGTTACGGGTTGTGACAGTCATGCGTCGCCGATAGGCCGGCATGTGACAGGGCTCAGATCGCCGACGCGACCTTTTCAAGTCCGATCATGCGCGCCAGTGCACGGACTTCGCGCTTCTGATCCTCACGCAACTGGAACAGCAACGGCATAGCAGCGGACTTGAGCTGCTGTACCTCGTCGCTGTCGGGATCGATCGGCGGCGCGCCGGCTGACGGACTGGCCTGTTTGGTCTCGTGGATCCTGCGCGCCACGTTGCGCAGCGCCGCTTCGACGCCGGGCCAGTAGGATTCCTGCGACGCGGTCAGATTGAGCCGGCTCTTGATCGCCGAAATCTGCGCATCGCTAAGCAGCGTATAGGTCTTCTGCACCGGCTTGGCAGCGGCCTTGGGCTTGGCGGTCGGCTGCGGCACCACGATCGGGGCAAGCACCGTCGAACCGGGCACTTCGATCGGACTGTCGGATGCAAAGGCCTGGCGCAACGGACTGACGTCAACGCTCGGGACCTGCTGCGGATCGAGCGACGCCATCATGGCGCCGGCCAATGGCAACTTGTCTTTCTTGCCTTGCGTATTGGAAACCGGTCCGCGCGACACCGCGACCGAATTTTGCGCGGCACTGTCGTCATATGACAGCGACAGCGATGGGATGCTATCGCGACCGAGGATGCTCGCAACAGCCACGCCGGTCAGCAACAGGCAGCCCAGCACAAGAAGGGTCAGCGCACGCGTCAAGCCAGTCTCCGAAATTCAGGACCACCAGAGGTACCTGTCCTCACAAATGGAGATTAATTATGGCCTAACCATACCAGAACGGTGCGATAATACTCACAGAGGCTCAGGCGGCGTTGGCGAGAACATAGGCTTCCTGGATATCGCTCACGATATCGGAAGCTTCCCACAGCGCATCCGGAGCGACCGATTGCATGCTGATGGTCCAGTTTGCGCCCTTTCCGGCGCGGGGCGTGCTGACGATGTCGAACTGCACCTCGCGGCACAGCGGATGACGGCCGAAAGCTGCGGCCACGCGTGCCTTGATCTCCTCGATCGTAGCCGGCGTCTTCGCGAAATAGGCTTCGATATCCATGATGGCCCCTGAATCGGTTGATTCCCGATCGGGGCATTGTTGGTTCCACAGGATTTAACGAATGGTTAATTTTGCTGCGCCGCTGGCAGATTGATACCACCCCGGCCGGAGTGGGCTCAGCCCAGCAGTTGATCGAGCCGGTCCCGGAGCTGATCCTGATGATAAGGCTTGGCAAGCCGCGGCAGATCGAGCTGAGCGCCTTCGGGCAAATCCGCGTAGCCAGTGGCGAGCAGGACCGGCAGCGACGGCCGCATTTCGCGGGAATAAGCCGCAAGCTCGATGCCCGTCATGCCGGGCATCATGTGATCGGTCATCATCAGATCGAGCGGCTCGTCGCTTTTCAGAATCTCCAGCGCATGCCGCCCCGAAGTCGCGGGGATCACGCGATGGCCGAGATCCTCCAGCATCTCCGTCGTCGACATCGCGATGAGGGGATCGTCATCGACAAACAGGATCACGGCAGAGCGCGCGGCATGGCGCATGACATGGGCCGTATCGACCGCCTCCGGCTTCCTGTCGGTGACCGGCAGCACGAGGGTCGCCGTCGTTCCCTTGCCGACGACGCTTGAGAGATCGAGCGTGCCGCCGAGCTGTACGGCCAGACCGTGCACCATGGACAGACCGAGACCAGTCCCCTTGCCAACCGGCTTGGTCGAGAAGAACGGTTCGATCGCCTTCTTCAACGTCTCCGGCGACATGCCGGCGCCATTGTCGATGATCGATACCTTGAGATAGTCGCCGGGCTTCAGAATCGGGTCGCCCTTGCCGACCCTATGCTTCTTCACCTTGATATCGATGGAGCCGCCGTCCTGCATGGCGTCGCGCGCATTGATCGCGAGATTGAGGATGGCGAGTTCGAGCTGATTGGGATCGATCTGCGCCCGCGGCAGATCGTCGGGAATATCGAGGCGCAGCGCCACGCGCGGCCCGAGCGAGCGCTCAAGCAGATCGCTCATGCCGCGGACCAGCGCGCCGAGATCGACGGCCACCGCTTTCAGATCCTGCTGCCGTGCAAAGGCCAGCAGCCGCTGCGTCAGTGAGGCGCCGCGTTCGGCGCCCTGCATGGCACCATCGACCAGTCGTTTCAGGCGCGGATCATCCGGCATGCGCTTGCGCAGCAGATCGAGATTGCCCATCACCGCCATCAGCAGATTGTTGAAGTCATGCGCGACGCCGCCAGTGAGCTGGCCGATGGTCTCCATCTTCTGCGCCTGGCGCAGTTGGTCCTGCGCCTTCTCGCGCGCCGCAACTTCCTTCATCAGGTCGTTGCTGCGTTCCTCGACGCGCTGTTCGAGCGTCGCCGTAAGCTCGGCAAGCGCAGACCGCTCCGCCGTCAACTGCTCCAGCAAGTTGTCGCGATCGATATCGGCGGACTTTCGCGCCGTGATATCGACGGAGACGCCGACGAGCGTTTTCGGCTTGCCGTCAGACCCACGGACCATGCGCGCACGCGTCTCGACCCAATGCACCGAGCCGTCCGGCCAGATATTGCGGTATTCGACATTGTAGTCCGCGCCGGCCATTAGCGTCGCATCGAGCGCCTGCTGGCGTTGCTCGCGATCATCGGGATGAACCGCGGCCTGCAACTCGCTGAACGTGAATGACTGATCCGGCCGGCGGCCGAAGCATGCCTTGGTCGTATCCGAGACCTCAAGCCGAAGTTCGGGCAGATGCAGTTCGAGCGTGCCGAGCCGTCCCGCATCGAGCGCCGTCTGCAGCAGCCCCTGACTGTCGCCGAGATCTTCGAGAATGGCACGCGTCTGATATTGACGCCGGCGCGCGCGGACGGCCGAACCGACGATCGAAATCAATGTGGTCGGGTGAAACGGGCGCTCGATGAACGTCACATTGCCGAGCAACTGTCCGAGCCGCGCGGCATCCGGGTTGCGCTCCGGTCCGCCGCCCTGACGTGTCAGCAGGATGATCGGGAAATCGGACCACGACGGCTGATCATGCAGCCAGCTGCCGAGGCCGCGCAGATCAACGGTCTTGATCGCCTCGTCAGCAATGACAGCCACGCCGGCGCCGCCCTTGATCTCGTCGAGCAGCGTCGGAAAATCCGCGCAGGGTTGCGCGTAAAAACCGGCCTCGCGGATTAATGCCGCAGCCACTGCAGAATCGCGCCCTGTGGGAGCAAGGATGACAGCGCGCTCGGAGGAACGCCCCGGTTTCACGCCGAGGATCCCTCAAGCAGAGAATTTTGACCGTTGTAAATGGGTACGCCACGCAACACGCCCTGGAATTCGCTCAGCGGCGCGCCGATCGTGAGGCCTCGCCCGTCGATCCGGTACTCGCGAATGGTCGACTCATGCGCACCGGTTCGCTTCTTGATCACGGACATCGCACGGCGAACGCTGCCGCTTGCTTCGAAGTAACGGAGCAGGATCACGGTATCGGCGAGATAGGTGACGTCCACCGGCGCCTTCATATCGCCGACGAGGCCGTGCTGCGCCACCGTCATGAAGGTCGCTGCGCCCCTGCGGTTGAGATATTGCAGCAGCTCATGCATGTGCAGGATCAGCGAGTTCTCTTCCGGCATCGAGGCCTGATAGCCATTGAGACTGTCGATCACGACGGTCTTGATGTTGTGCTCGTCAATCTGACGACGGACGCGATGCGCGAATTCACCGGGCGACAATTCGGCGGCATCGACCTGTTCGACAAACAGATGTCCGCTTTCCTGCATGGCAGGCAGATCGATTCCGATCCCCTTCATGCGATCGAACAGCAGTCCAAGCTCCTCGTCGAAGATAAACATTGCAGCCTTCTCGCCGCGCTTCACCGCTGCGACTACATTGACGATCGCAGTGAGTGATTTGCCCGTGCCCGCGGGCCCGAGAATCAATGTGCTCGAGCCTGTTTCGATGCCGCCGCCCAGCAATTGGTCGAGTTGCGCAATGCCGCTCGACTTGGTCTTGCGATCCATGCTGTTGCGGAATTCGGATGCGACCAGCCGAGGAAAAACGTTAAGGCCGCCTGTGGTGATGGTGGCATCGTGGTAGCCGCCGCGAAACTTGACACCGCGATATTTGATCACCCGCGCACGCCGACGCTCCGCGCCATAGGAGGGCGCCAGTTCTTCGAGCCGCAGCACGCCATGCGCGACGCTGTGCACCGTCTTGTCGGCCACTTCCGCCGTGAGGTCGTCGAGCAACATCACTGTCGTGCCGAATTTTGCGAAGTAATGCTTGATGGCCAGTATCTGGCGGCGATAACGCAACGAGCTCTGCGCCAGCAGCCGGATTTCCGACAGGCTGTCCAAGACGACCCTGCTCGGCTGGGTGCGTTCCACGGCCTCGAATATCTGCTTGGTGGTTTCGCCGAGTTCGAGGTCGGACGAATAAAGCAGGCTCTGTTGCTGATCCTCGTCAAGCAGGCTTTCCGGCGGCAGGAGCTCGAAAACTTCAATGCTCTTGTCGAGGGTCCAACCATGGGACGCTGCGCCATCGCGCAACTCACTATCCGTTTCGGATAGCGTGATGTAGAGACCCTTCTCTCCGATCCGCGCGCCCTCCAGCAAGAACTGCAAGGCGACCGTGGTCTTGCCTGTCCCCGGCGCGCCTTCGACGAGAAAAATGTGACCTCGGGAGAATCCGCCGGAGAGGATATTATCCAATCCCCAGATGCCGGTCCTGGCTTTGTCGTCCTGCACGTGCGTCGAACTCATACTGCCCCCTGACGCGCGATAACCGGGGCAATATCAATCGGTTCCCTGTCCAGGACAAAAATTCTAAAAAGCGCGGTCTTCAACGTTTCTCAATGACCAGGCTCTGCACCGCCCGGCCGAAATAACCATTGATATCGGCGAGCTTCGACGCAGCAAGACCGGCGCCATCCGGCCCGATCCAACTCTCCCCGTCCAGCAAGATCCAGTCGCCCACCGGCGGACGTGACAGGCTCACGGTGAGGTCGGCATTCAGGAAGGTCCAGTCGTCGAAACTCAGCACCGGTGACGAGCCGTTGCTGAAGTCGGCCGCGATCACCGCACGCATCACCTGCGAGAGGCCGGCGCCTTCGACGATCGGCCGGTTGGCCCGGTACCAGATCGCTCCCGGCCCCAGCGACAGGAAGCCGCCGCGCACCGCGCGAATGGTCATGCCTGTGACGAAGGGACTGCTGGCGTAACGTGGCTCCAGCAATCCACCCTGATCCGGCGGCGGCACCGTGACCGGCGGATCGGCGATCTCCGACGGAAGCGCCTGCGCCTCCGCCCTGATCTTCAGCACCGTCGCACGCACCACCACGGTGCCGTTCGCCATGAGACGAATGCCACACAGCTGAATCTTGCGACCCTCGCGCAGCACTTCCGTCTCGAAAGTGAGCGGCGCCACCGGCACCGGCCGTAACAAGTCGATGGTGACACGCGTCACATGCATCGGGCTTGCGGTGGGCATCTGCTCGGCCAACCACGTCACCAGCGCCGATGGCGCCGAGCCGTGCTGCATGGTCTCGTTCCACGGACCCGCAGCATGCGGGCTGGTGACGACATGGTTGCCGTCCACGCGATAGATGGCGTCCATCAGATCGGCCTTCTCAATGCAGGATCAGAGCGGCGGATCGATCGCTTCGTCATATTCCTTCTTGAAGCGCGCAACGAGCTCGGCCACCGGCACGACCTTCGACACGCTGCCGATGCCCTGGCCGCTGCCCCAGATCTCCTTCCAGGCCTTTGGCTTGGCACGCTCGCCACTGGCGTCGGTGCCGAAATTCATCTTGGTCGGATCGGACTCCGGCAGATTGTCCGGATCCATGCCGGCGGCGACGATGGACGGCTTCAGGTAGTTGCCGTGAACGCCGGTGAAGAGATTCGAATAGACGATGTCTTCCGAGCCGGAAGCCGCGATCATGTCCTTGTAGCCAGGCACCGCATTCGCTTCGGTAGTGGCGATGAAGGCCGAACCGATATAGGCGAAGTCGGCACCGAGGATACGCGCGGCGCGAATGGCGCGACCATTGGCGATGGCGCCCGACAGTGCGATCGGACCGTCGAACCACTGCCGGGTCTCGGCGACGAACGCGAGCGGCGAGATCTCGCCGGCATGACCGCCGGCGCCTGCCGCAACGAGGATCAGGCCGTCAGCGCCCTTCTCAATCGCCTTGTGCGCGAAACGCTGATTGATGACGTCGTGAAACACGATGCCGCCCCAGGCATGGGCCGCCTGATTGAGTTCTTCACGCGCGCCAAGCGAGGTGATCATCATCGGCACCTTATGCTTTTCGCAAAGTGCCATGTCCTGCTCGAGCCGGTTGTTGGACTTGTGCACGATCTGGTTGACCGCGAAGGGTGCGGAGAGCCGATCCGGATGCGCCTTGTCATGCGCGGCGAGTTCTTCCTTGATCCGGTGCAGCCATTCGTCGAGCAGCGCCGCCGGACGTGCATTCAGCGCGGGAAACGCGCCGACGATACCGGCCTTGCACTGCGCGATGACGAGATCCGGCACCGAAATGATGAACAGCGGCGAACCGATCACGGGCAGCGACAGGCGGTTCTTGAACAAAGCCGGCATCGACATGGGAAATTCCTCGACTTCTTTTCTTGATTTGTGCGCGATCCTGCGCGCCTGCCCCCGGTCGATCCGGGTGCGGGCGGACGATGCCAGAAGCGTGGGGCGGATGGCAATTGCGCTGCGGGAGAAAAAAGCCGGACCCCGAGCGGTGTTCGTCCGGTAGGCGGAATAATGGGGCACCACATTATCCAGGTGGCGCCCCATTATCAGGATGACTGATCGATTATCGGCAAGCGCCCGATCAAGCCGGATCTGACATCGTCACACGGTTCTTGACGCTGGGACGCTCGTTCATCCTTGCGTACCAGGCGTGGAGAGCCTCGTACTCCGCAGGCACCTCGAGCTTCACGAGACCGGCGAAGATCAAACCGCCAATTACCGTGATATCGGCCATCGAGAAAAAATTGCCGGCGATGAATGGCTGCTTTTTCAACACCCCGTCAAAGTACGCCATTCCCCTGAGCGCCTTGTCGCGCTGGCGGAAACCCCACTCGGCATTTTGATAGATCTCGACGTGGGGTCCGAGCCCCGGTGTTGCGTGATGGAAATAGACACTGATGGCGTCGAGCAGCTCCAGCTCGGCACGCTTGCTCATCATGTGGATCAAGCCCGTGTCGCGCGGCGTGCCGCCGGTGAGCGTGGGGGAGCCGTCAAGTCCGTCGAGATATTCGGTAATGGCGGTGCACTCGGCAATGAAAGTGCCGTCGTCGAGTTCGAGCACCGGCAGCGTGCCTGAGTAGTTCTTGGCGAGAAACGCCGGCTTCTTGTGCTCGCCTTTCGTGAGATCGACCGACACGAAATTGATGCGCGATCGGAGGTTCTTCTCGGCCACCGCGATCCGGACGCGCGCCGGGTAAGGCCCCGTACTCCAGTCGTGAATCGTCATCATCGGGAGCTTTATCGCGTCATCATTGGAGATCTGAGTATTCATTAGCTTATCCTACCTATCAGTTGGTAGAGTGATTTACGGCTTTGATTTACGGGCGTCAACGTCTATCTATCACTTGGTAGGCCGTAAACACGGGGTTGTGAGACCGGGATATGAGTTCAAATTCCAGAGAAGCCATCCTGGCGGCCGCGAAACTGACTGCGCAGGCCCATGGCTATAGCGGCCTGAATTTCCGCGATCTCGCGGCAGAGGTCGGCATCAAGGCCGCGAGCATCTACCACCACTTCCCGAGCAAGGCCGATCTCGGCGCCGCCGTCGCCAGGCGCTATTGGGAGGACTCGGCCGCCTATCTGGAGACGCTGCTGGCCGAGTCCACCGATCCGGCCGCGTGCCTGCGCCAATATCCCGGCACCTTCCGCAAGGCGCTGGAGAGCGGCAACCGCATGTGTCTGTGCAGCTTCATGGCCGCCGAATATGACGACCTGCCGGAGCCGGTGAAGAAAGAGGTCCGGACTTTCACCGATATCAACGTGGCATGGCTGAGCAAGGTTCTCGTCGCTGTAACCGCGCTGAGCCCTGAGAAGAGCGAACCGCGCGCGCGCGCCATCTTCGCCGCCATCACCGGCGCCCAGCTGATGGCAAGAAGCCGCGCTGATGTCTCGCTCTATGACACGCTCATCGAGAGCTATCGCGCAGCGGGTCTGTTGCCGGCATAGACCTACTGGCAGAGCGCCTGGGTGACGTAATTTTCCGTCTTGCAATCGCCCGGCTCCGGCGCACGGCCGGGGATCATGGCCCTGGGCGAGCAGCTTTGCGCGGCGTCGGTGTCGAGGCTCTTGCCGTCCTTGAAGCCCTTGCTCTGACACAGTTTGTCTGAGGCCGCCTTGCAGTCCGGTGCGCCATTGGCAGCGACCGGACAGACTACCCTTCCCTTCACCACCGTGTTTAGCTTGGTCAGGCTGTCGGTGCCGAGCGACGGCATCGCGGGCAGTGACGGTAGCAGCGAGGTGGAATTCTTGAACAGCTTGCCGATCTCGTTGAACAGGCCGGGATTCTCGGGCGCCGGGGGCGGTGACGGCGGCGGCGCCTGTTCAGCCATCGGAGCCGGCGCGAAAGCCGCGGCAGGCGGGGGTGCGGCCGAGGGAGCCGGGACAACCTGAATCGTGATCGACTTCTGCGGAGCCGGCTGCTGCTGCATCGCCTGCGACCAGGCGCACATCGTAGCTGCGCCCACGGTCAGCACCGCGATCGCAGCGACGACGCAGTTGCGGGTTACCGGAGCCAACAGACGGGTCAAATCGAACATGATGCGGAACGTATCCCGGCACCTGCGCCGGGGGAAGCATTCAGATCTAGAACAGCCGGAATGCGATGATGAAGCCGAGCACCAGAACGCCGACACCCAGCGCAACCCACAGACCCAGACGCTTCTCGATGGTCTCGCGAATCCATACGCCGTACCGGTTGAGCAGGATGGCGACGACATAGAAGCGCACGCCACGGGCAACCACCGACAGCGCGATGAACATCCAGATATTATAGTTGGCGAAACCTGACGTGATGGTGACAAGCTTGTAGGGGATCGGCGTCAGCCCCTTCAGCAGGATGATCCATGCGCCATATTCGGCATAGCCGGCGCGGAATGCCTCGACCTTGTCGCCATAGCCATAGAAATGAATGACCCATTGGCCGACGGAGTCATACAGCACCGCGCCGATGAGATATCCCACCACACCGCCAAGCACTGAGGTAATGGTGCAAATGCCCGCATAGAGCCAGGCCTTCTGTGGCCGGGCCAGCGCCATCGGAATCAGCATCACATCCGGCGGCACCGGAAAGAACGAACTTTCCGCGAAGGACACGATGCCCAAAATCCAGAGGGCATAAGGCTTGTGGGCGGCGTCGATACACCAGTCATACATTCGTCTGAGCATGGTTCGCGATGAACCATCCTGACGCCGATTTGTCTATGGCTGGGCTGACACGCGCGAGACGAAAAGCTTAACTCAACTTGCGAAGGCGACGACCTTCGAGCGCGACAATTGGCCGCCGCGCAGCGCTTTGCTCGATGGATTTGGGCCGTTTCGGCGGTTTCGGGAGCTTTTCGGCGATACCGAGCATGTCTTCACGCCGGCTCATCTCGGCCCAGACCTGCTCAGGACGCACGCCCGCAGCCGCCCACAATACAGTCAAATTGTAGAGAAGATCGGCGCTTTCGCGGATCACGGCGTCAGGTTTGCGGTTGATCGCATCGATGACGACCTCGATGGCTTCTTCGGCGAGCTTCTTCGCCATCTTTTCCGGCCCCTGCTGATAAAGCCGGGCCGTTCGCGAGACCGAGGGATCGAGATCCTTGGCCGCGATCACCGCCTGATAAAGCCGGTCGAGCGAATCACTCATGCAACTACACTATCCCAAAGCCGTGGCCAGCGCGTTAACGGCTGGCATTCAAGTGTCTGCAACGACGTCAAAACGCCGGCCGCAAGCGCGACCGGCGTTTGATAGTTAAGTGACAGTTGCATGACGGAATAAGTTGTGACCGATCGCGAACTACCAGGTCATACGACGCGAATTATCGTAACCATGACCACCGCCGTAGCCGCGGTACGGTACGCCACCGTAATAGGCAGGACCGCCGTCATAATAGGCTGGGCCACCGCCGTAGTAGCCGTAGCCCGGGCCATTATCGTAGTAATAGTCACGACGGCTCTGCGTTGCAGCGATCGCGCCAATGGTACCGACGATGGCGCCAAAGGCCGCAAGGCCGGCGGCATTGCCGCCACCGCGATAATGGCGACGACGGGCGCCGCTGAAATCGGTCGCATCGCTCGTGCCGTGAGTTGCAACAGCCTGGCCCGTGCTCTTGGCGACAGGCGCCGCGATTGCTCCGGTCGGCGCAATTGCCGAGATGGTCATGGCCGCAACACTCGCCACGATGGCGGCGCGACCAGTCTTATTAAACAATCCATTTCGTACGAACATCTCAATGTCCTCCGTGGTCGTCTGGCCCTGTGGGCCTCTGTATAGCCAACCACTTCGGCCACTATGAGTTCCCCAACCCCAACGGCAGCTGAACGATCGGTGTCCAAATCGGGGCAGTCATCTCCCGTTCAGCCTTTTACGGTTAGAAACGACGCGCAAGATGTCGCACCATGGCGCCATCAATCAGACATGCCCGGCGGGGTAACTGCCGGTCCGTCAGTCGTTAAGTATCTTGATGCCCAGAAACGCGACCAACATTTCCCGGCGGCATGTCCTCCTCTCGCTGAGTGCGCTGGGCTCCGTCGCTTTTTGCGCATCATCGGGACAGGCCGCCGACGACAACAAGGCAACTGACGACAAAGCACCGACCAATATCCAGTTTGCGCTCGATCGCGCAGTCGATGCGATTGCCGCACCTTTCGTGCTCGCCGATGCCCGCGGCCTGTACCGGGCCGAGAACTTGAATGTAACCACCACCGTGGCCGCGGGATCGAAGGAGGCCATCGCGCGGATCGCTTCCGGCGCCTGCGACATGGCGCTGGCCGATCTCAATGCGTTGATCCGCTATCGCGGCGATTCCGATGCCGCGACAGTGAAAGCCGTCTTCGTGCTGCTCAATGTAGCCCCCTACGCCATCGTCGCCCGCAAGAGCCGCGGCGTGATCTCGCTCGGTAGCCTTGAAGGAAAAGTGCTTGGGGTCGCTGATCGCGATCTCGCGATCCGGCTATGGCCGGCACTGGCCAAGCGCAACAACATCAAGCTTGCAGCCGTGAAGCTGGAGAGGATCAGCGCCGCGGTGCGCGAACCGATGCTCTCGGCCGGTCAGGTCGATGCGGTCACCGGCTTCTCCTATCTCTCGGCGGTCAACCTGCGCGACCGCGGCGTCCCCGCCGATGACTTGGCGGTGTTTCGTTTCGCCGAGTTCGGCTCCGCCGCCTATGGCCTCGCGCTGATCGTCAATCCGAAATTCGCTGCCGCCAGACCTGAGGCCGTGAAAGCATTCATTCGCGCCGTCACCGCCGGGACGCAGTTGGCGATCCAGGACCCGGCCAAGGCGATCACCGACGTCATGACCCAAATGGAGAATGGTTCGCGCGACCTTGAACTGACGCGGCTCCACATTGCCATTACCGACAATATCCTGACCGACGACGTCCGCCGCGACGGGCTGGGTGGCATCGACGCCGCGCGCTTTGAGGCGTCACTCAACGAGATCGCCGAAGATTTTACCTTCAAGAAGCGCCCCTCAGCCGCGGACATCTTCGACGACAGCTTCCTGCCGGGCTCGGTCGGCCGCAAGATGAACTGAAGAAGTTCAACTGAACAACTTTTCCCGAAGCTGTATTCGGCTGCCATCCCCGCCTAGACTGTGCGCAATCGGTTATCCCGTTCGCGCTGCGCTGAGTGACCTCCCATGATCCGTCTTTACACCCGTGTGCTGGAGCTGCTCGGCAAGGAGAAGCGCCTCGGCTGGATCCTTGCGGGCGCCAACCTGCTGCTCGCCGGCGCGCAATTCGCCGAACCGGTGCTGTTCGGCCGGATCATCGATGTGCTATCCGGCAATCTCTCGACGGCCGCAATGCAGACGGACAGCGCATCGCCCTGGCCGCTATTGGCGGCCTGGGTTGCGTTCGGCCTGTTCACCATCGTCTGCGGCGCGGTGGTGGCGCTTCATGCGGATCGCCTCGCGCATCGCCAGCGCCAGGCGGTGCTAACCGATTACTTCGAACACATCATGCAATTGCCGCTGACCTTCCACACCGGCACGCATTCAGGCCGCCTGATGAAAGTGATGCTGGCCGGCACCGATGCCCTGTGGCGCGTCTGGCTCGGCTTCTTCCGCGAACATTTCGCCTCCATCGTCTCGTTGTTCGTGCTGCTTCCGCTGTCGATCTATCTCAACTGGCGGCTGGCGATCCTGCTCGTGATCCTGTGCGTCGTGTTCACGGTGCTGACCACAATGGTCGTACGCAAGACGTCGGGCATGCAGAGCGACGTCGAGGAGCATTACGGCGACCTTTCCGCGCGTGCTTCCGATGCCCTGGGTAACGTCGCACTGGTGCAGAGCTTCACGCGCATCGATGCCGAGGTGCAGGGTCTGCGCGGCGTCTCCAGCCAGTTGCTTGAAAAGCAGATGCCGGTGCTGTCGTGGTGGGCCCTGGTCTCGGTGATGACCCGCGCCTCCACCACCATCACGGTGCTGGCGATCTTCACCGTCGGCATCGCGCTGCATCAGCAAGGTCTCACCACCGTCGGCGAGATCGTGATGTTCGTCAGTTTTGCGACGATGCTGATCCAGAAGCTCGAACAGGTGGTTTCCTTCATCAACACCATCTTCATGGAAGCGCCGCGGCTGCGCGATTTCATGAACGTCCTCGATGCCGTGCCTGCGGTGCGCGACCGTATCGACGCCATGGATCCCGGCCGGCTGCAGGGCATGGTCGAATTCAACGACGTGTCGTTCTCCTATGACGGCAAGCGGCCGGCCATCGCGGATCTGTCCTTCACGGCGCTGCCCGGCGAGACCATCGCCCTCGTCGGCGCCACCGGCGCCGGCAAATCCACCGCTATCGCACTGCTGCACCGGGCCTTCGACCCGCAATCCGGCATCATCTCGATCGACGGTATGGATGTCCGCGCACTCACCCTGTCGGGCCTGCGCCGAAACATCGGCGTCGTGTTTCAGGAGGCGCTGCTGTTCAATCGCTCCATCGCCGACAACCTGCGCGTCGGCAAGCCGGATGCGACGGACGAAGAGTTGCGCATTGCCGCTGCCCGCGCCCAGGCGCTCGATTTCATCGAACGCAGCGATAACGGTTTCAACACCAATGCCGGCGAGCGTGGTCGCATGCTGTCCGGCGGCGAGCGGCAACGGCTGTCGATCGCCCGTGCACTGCTGAAGGATCCGCCGATCCTGATCCTTGACGAGGCCACCAGCGCGCTCGATGCCGTGACCGAGGCCAAGCTCAACGTCGCTCTCGATGAAGTGATGAAGGGCCGCACCACCTTCGTGATCGCGCACAGGCTGTCCACCATCCGCAACGCCACGCGCATCCTCGTATTTGAGAACGGCCGCGTGATCGAAGCGGGAACTTTCGATGAACTCGTGATGCAGGGCGGCTATTTCGCCAGTCTGGCCGCCGCCCAATTCATGGTCCAGGAGGACGCACGCGCCAGCATGGCCCTGCCCGATGTCGCCGAACCCCTTTGATGTCTTTGGAGAACCGGTCGAAATTTGGCCCCTTTCATCACCGATTTAACCGGCTCGCCACTGTTCTGATGCTCTCGGCCGGTATAGGTTTGCAGCCGTCACCGCGTGACGGCAGACCGACATGAGAGCCCCGAACCTCAAATCCAAGAATTGCTGCGCGCGGTGCTGGAGCACTGCAGGCGGGCCGCAAAGGACCGGAATCGGATAGTGCAGTTTCACTTCGCATCGCGCCGCCTGCTATCACTCAACTGGTTCATTCTCGCCGCGGCACTTGCGCTCGGCGTGACTGCGCCGCGCACGGCCAGTGCTGAAGCGCTTCTGCTCGTCGAAGCCGATACCGGCAAGGTCCTGCAGGCCGAGAACGCGACCTATCCGTGGCACCCCGCCTCCGTCACCAAGCTGATGACGACCTATGTCACGCTGCAGGCGGTGAAGCAGGGACGCATCAACCTCGACACGGTGGTGACCGTGTCGCCGATCGCCTCCGCACAGTCGCCATCGAAGATGGGCTTCAAGGCCGGCACGCAGGTCACCATCGATAACGCGTTGAAGATGATGATGGTGAAGTCGGCCAACGACATGGCCGTCGTGCTCGCCGAAGGCGTCGGCGGCTCCGTCGACGGATTTTCCGCGATGATGAATGCCACGGCGCAGAAGCTCGGCATGACGCAAACCCACTATGTCAATCCGAACGGCCTGCCCGCGGACGAACAGGTGACCTCGGCGCGCGACCTCGCGATCCTTGCGCGTGCGATCATTCGCGACCTGCCGGAATACGAATATTTCGTCCATATTCCCGCGATCAAATTCGGCCGCCGCATCACGCCGAACTTCAACAAGCTGATCGGCCGCTATCCCGGCGCCGACGGCATGAAGACCGGTTTCATCTGCGCCTCCGGCTACAATCTTGTCGCCACCGCCACCCGTGGCAACAAGCGGCTGATCGCGGTGGTGCTCGGCGCCTCGTCCGGCCAGGCGCGCGCCGTCAAGGCCGCGCAGCTGCTGGAACGCGGCTTCAACACCGGCACAGGCGGCCTGACCTGGCTGCAGCCGGCGCTCGGCACCGTGGATGCCCTCGCACCGATCGACGCCGCACCGCCCAACCTGCGCGACGAGATGTGCGGACCGAAACGTAAGCGCCCGGCCAGCGACGCCGATGATGAAGTCGTCGCCAGCAACGAAGCCAGCAGCCAGGCCATGTCGTTCTTCACCGCCGGTCTGCAGCCGCCAACGCTGCGCCCGGTCGACATGATCGCCGCGGCCGCCGCACCGGTCGAGCCGGTGATCGTTTATATTGGGCCGAAGAAGACCGGCGCCGACCTGATCGCCGCCAATGCGGTGGAAGAAGCCCGGCAGACGCCGAAGCCCAAGGGCAAGAAGGGCACCAAGACCGCGGCCAAGAAGCCTGACGCGGCAGCCGACAGCAAGGACGCCAAAACCGCGGCATCGGCCGAGGCAAAAACGGCCGCGAAACCTGCGGCCAAACCGGCTGCAAAACAGGCAGCGGTGAAACCGGATGCAGCCGCGCCGAAACCGGCCGCTGCAGCTAAGCCAGCCGCCGCCAAGCCCGCGGCTGCCAAGCCTGCCACGGCAGCCACCGCCGCTCCGGCCACAACGCCGGCCAAGCCGAAGGCAGCGGCCAAACCCGCACCGAAGGCTACCACCGGCGAAGCCAAGCCGGCTGCGGCAGCTCCGCGCACTTAGACCTTCGTCGACAAGGCTCAACTATCATCGTTAACGCGGCCGGTTTCCGGCTGCGTCATGTTGCGCCGCGCCTTGCTATCAAGGGCAGCTTTGCTCAATACTTCGACGAAATAATCAAATCGAGGGGGAAGTGTCATGGAGCGTATCTGGCTCAAACAATATCCGGCAGGCGTGCCGGCCGATATCGACGTCAGCCTGTATCCGTCGCTGGTCGATCTGCTCGAAGAGAGCTTTGCCAAATTCCGCGATCGCAAAGCCTTCATCTGCATGGACAAGTCGATCACCTATCGTGAGCTCGACGAAATGTCCCTGGCGCTCGGCGCCTATCTGCAGAGCAAGGGCCTCGCCAAGGGCGCCCGTGTCGCGCTGATGATGCCGAACGTGCTGCAATATCCGATCGCCACCTCCGCGGTGCTGCGCGCCGGCTATGCTGTGGTCAACGTCAACCCGCTCTACACCCCGCGCGAGCTCGAGCATCAGCTCAAGGATTCCGGTGCCGAAGCCATCATCGTGCTGGAGAACTTCGCCTCCACGGTGCAGCAGGTGATCGCCAAAACCAATGTGAAGCACGTCATCCTTGGCAGCATGGGCGACATGCTCGGCTTCAAGGGCGTGATCGTCAATCTCGTGGTCCGCCGGGTAAAGAAGATGGTGCCGGCTTACGAATTGCCGGGCGCTGTCTGGTTCAACGATGCAGTCTCTGCCGGCCGCAGCATGAAGATGAAGAAGCCGGTGCTCGGGCCCGACGACGTCGCCTTCCTGCAATATACGGGCGGCACCACCGGCGTTTCCAAGGGCGCGACGCTGCGCCATCGCAACATCCTGGCCAATGTGCTGCAGAATGATGCCTGGCTGCAGCCGGCGCTGCGCAAGCCGCCGCATGTGGACCAGCTGTTCATCGTCTGTGCGCTGCCGCTCTATCATATCTTCGCGCTGACGGCCTGCTTCCTGCTGGCCGTGCGCGCCGGCGGCGTCAACCTCCTGATCCCGAACCCGCGCGATATGCCGGGCTTCGTGAAGGAGCTGATGAAGTATCAGGTCAACAGCTTCCCGGCCGTCAACACGCTCTATAACGGATTGCTGAATACGCCCGGTTTCGACCAGGTGGATTTCTCCAAGCTGAAGATTTCCAACGGCGGCGGCATGGCGGTGCAGAAGGCGGTGGCCGAGCGCTGGCTGAAGACGACCGGCTGCTTCGTCGCCGAAGGCTACGGCCTGTCGGAAACCTCGCCGACGCTGACCTGCAACCCGGCCGATGTCGATCAGTTCAACGGCTCCATCGGCGTGCCGGTGCCGTCGACCTGGATCTCGATCCGCGACGACGACGGCAACGAAGTCCCGCTCGGCGAGCCTGGCGAGATTTGCGCCAAGGGTCCGCAGATCATGTCGGGCTACTGGAACCGGCCGGACGAGACCGCCAAGGTGATGACCGCGGACGGCTTCTTCCGCACCGGCGATATCGGCATCATGAGCCCCGACGGCTTCACCAAGATCGTTGATCGCAAGAAGGACATGGTGCTGGTCTCGGGCTTCAACGTCTATCCGAACGAGGTCGAGGACGTCATCGCCAGCCATCCTGGCGTGCTGGAATGCGCCGTGATCGGCGTGCCCGATCCGAAGACCACCGAGGCGGTGAAGGCCTTCGTCGTCAAGAAGGACCCGAACGTCACCGCCGAGGACATCATCAAGTTCTGCGGCACCCAGCTCACCAACTACAAGGTGCCGAAACAGATCGAATTCCGCACCGCTTTGCCGAAGACCAATGTCGGCAAGATCCTGCGCCGCGAACTCCGCGACGAGAAGAAGCAGGCCTCAGCGGCCTGACACACTGCTATAGGGTGGGCCCGCTCTCGCATGGCCCACCCTATGGACTTCAGCATGGCTGCAACGACTCCCGCCGACATCATCGCCTTCTGGACAGACGCCGGCTGGGACCGCTGGTACGCCAAGAACGACGATTTCGATGCCGAGATCACCCGCCGCTTTCGCGCGCTGTGGGATGAGGCCGTCGCAGGCAACCTTGCGTCATGGGAGGCCAGTGACGAGGGCACGCTCGCGCTGATTCTCGTGCTCGACCAGTTTCCCCGCAACATGTTCCGCAACGACCCGCGTGCCTTTTCCAGCGATCGCCTCGCTTGCGACCTCACGATCAAGGCCGTCGCGCGCGGCGTCGATCAGCGCGTCGACCAGCAGATGCAGCAGTTCGTCTATATGCCGCTGATGCATTCGGAAGACATCGCCGATCAGGAGCGCTGCTGCGCGCTGTTTCGCGCCACCGGCGAGACCGACAATCTGAAATTCGCCGACGAGCACGCCGACATCATCCGGCGCTTCGGCCGTTTCCCCCACCGTAACCGGGTGCTGGGGCGCAGCACCACGCCCGAGGAACAGGCGTTTCTGGATGCCGGCGGCTTCGGCGGGTAGAATTGGCCTCCGACCCTCTTCGTCATTGCGAGGAGCGAAGCGACGCGGCAATCCAGTCTTCCCTTGTTGCTTTCTGGATTGCTTCGCTACGCTCGCAATGACGAAGATGAGAAGCCCCTGCCTTGCCTTTGAGCGCCCCTCAATATTGCCCGCGTCATGCAGCCGGTCTAAACACACTCACCCTTACTTTCAGGAGAGATCGACGATGACCATTCAAGTTGGCGACAAGCTGCCCGAGTCCAAGCTCCGTGTCATGACCTCCGAAGGTCCGGCCGTGAAGACCACCGACGACATCTTCAAGGGCAAGAAAGTGGCGCTGTTCGCCGTCCCCGGCGCCTATACCGGCACCTGCCACAAGATGCATCTGCCGAGCATCTTCCTCAACGCCTATGCCATCAAGGACAAGGGCGTCGACACCATCGCGATCATCTCCGTCAACGATGTGTTCGTGATGAACGCCTGGAAGAAAGATACCGATCTGCGCGACGAAGCGGTGTTCCTCGCCGACGGCAATGCCGACTTCACCAAGGCGATCGGCATGGAGCTCGACGCATCCGGCAACGGCCTCGGCATCCGCTCGCATCGCTATTCGATGCTGGTGGAAGACGGCAAGGTGACCAAGCTCAACCTCGAGCCGGCACCGGGCAAGGTCGAAGTCTCCGGCGGCGACACGCTGCTGGGTCAGCTCTGAGCTGATCTGGTTTCCCCTCCCCCCTTGCGGGGGAGGGTGCGTAGGCGGCCTTTGGCCGCCGTTCTTGAAAAGAGACGCCGATGCAAAGCATCGGCTATGGCGAAGCGAAGGCGGGAGAGGGGTAGCCACAAAGTACAGCGCTTGCGGCTACCCCTCTCCCGTCTTGAACGCACTCCGTGCGTTCAATCCACCCTCTCCCGCGGCGCGCAGCTCCGCTGCGCTGGGGGAGAGGGGAAGAAAAGAACTACCGGCCCCGGTTCTCCGCCAGCCCGTCCCGCGACAGCTGATCGGCACGCTCGTTCTCGGCATGGCCGGCATGGCCCTTGACCCAGTGCCAGCGCACGTCATGGGTCTTCAGCGCGGCGTCGAGGCGCTGCCACAGGTCGACATTCTTCACCGGCTTCTTGTCCGACGTCTTCCAGCCGTTTTTCTTCCAGCCGTGAATCCAGCTCATGATGCCGTTGCGCAGATACTGGCTGTCGGTGTGCAGATCCACCGAGCACGGCTTCTTCAGCGCTTCCAGCGCCGAGATCGCCGCCATCAGCTCCATGCGGTTGTTGGTGGTGTGCGCCTCACCGCCCTTCAGCTCCTTCTCGGCATCGCCGAAACGAAGGATCGCGCCCCAGCCGCCGGGGCCGGGATTTCCCGAGCAGGCGCCGTCGGTATAGATCGTCACAGGCGTCGCAGTGGTCACGCGGGCTGCCTCGCCGCTTCGACGCCGTAGTCGGCCATCGACGTCACCGACTGGTGGAAGCGCAGCTTGCGGACATACTCGACCGGATCCTTCGGCTTCACGAAGGCGCCTTCCGGCACATTGAGGAAATCCACGAGACGCGTGAGCAAGAAACGGATCGACGCACCCCGCGCCAGTAGCGGAAACGCCGCGCGCTCGGCACTGGTCAACGGACGCACCGCCTCATAGGCATTGAGGAAAGCGCGCGCCTTGGTGGCATTGAACGACAGATCCGGCTCGAAGCACCAGGCGTTCAGGCAGATCGCCACGTCATAGGCCAGCATGTCATTGCAGGCGAACGGGAAGTCGATCAGGCCGGAGAGCTTGTCGCCAAGAAAGAACACGTTGTCCGGAAACAGATCCGCATGGATCACGCCTTCCGGCAGACCGGTTGGCCAATGCGCGGCAAGATAGTCGAGTTCGGTCTGCAGGAAAGCGCGCAGCCCAGGCTGAACCGTATCGGCGCGCGGTGCCGCGAGTGCGAGCAAACCGCGCCAGCCATCGACCGACAGGTTGTTCTTGCGCACCAACGGGAAATCGCGCCCGGCGACATGCATCCTCGCCAGCGCTTCGCCGACACCGGCGCAATGCATCGCGTTGGGACGACGCGGCCACATGCCTTCGAGGAAGTTGATGATCGCGGCGGGCCGGCCGGCGAGCGATGCATAGACCGCACCGTCGCGATTCTTCTGCGGCTGCGGGCAATTCACGCCACGCGCGCAGAGATGCGCCATCAGACCGAGGAAGTAAGGCAGGTCATCCGCTTCGACGCGCTTCTCATAGAGCGTGAGGATATACGCGCCCTTGGAGGTGTGCATCAGGAAGTTGGAATTCTCGACGCCTTCGGCGATGCCCTTGTAGGAGAGCAATTCGCCGACATCGTAGCTCTTCAGGAAGTCCGCGAGATCATCGGCGGCAACATCGGTATAGACCGCCATCGCGGTTACGCCGCGGCCTCGGGACGCAGCGAACGCGGCAGCGGGAAGAATTCGTTTTCTTCAGCAGCCGACACCGTCTCCACATGCAGCTCATAACGCTGCGCGAAGGCGTCCATGATCTCTTCGACGATCACTTCCGGCGCCGAGGCGCCTGCCGTGATGCCGAGGCTGGTGATGCCCTCGAACATGCTCCAGTCGAGATCGCTGGCGCGCTGTGCCAACACCGAAACCCTGCAGCCCTCGCGCTCGGCCACTTCGCGCAGACGCTGCGAGTTCGACGAGTTCGGCGCGCCGACTACGATCAGCGCATCGACCACCGGCGCCACCTTCTTCACGGCAAGCTGGCGGTTGGTGGTGGCGTAGCAAATGTCTTCCTTGTGCGGCCCGTTGATCGTGGGGAAGCGGCTCTTCAGCACTTCAACGATCTCGGCGGTGTCGTCGATCGACAGCGTAGTCTGGGTCACGAAAGCGAGATTGTTCGGATCCTTCGGCTGGAAGGTCTGGGCGTCTCCAGCGGTCTCGATGAGCTGCACGGCGCCTGGCGGCAGCTGGCCGACGGTGCCGACAACTTCCGGGTGATGCGAATGCCCGATCAGCAGGATCTCACGGCCGCGCTTGAAGTGGATCGCCGCCTCGCGGTGCACCTTGGTCACCAGCGGGCAGGTCGCGTCCAGCGAGAAGAAATTGCGCTGACGGGCATCCTCGGGAACCGATTTCGGCACGCCGTGGGCGGAAAATACTACCGGCGCGGAGGTATTGTCCGGGATTTCGGCGAGTTCCTCGACGAAAATCGCGCCCTTGGTCTTGAGACTGTCCACCACATACTTGTTATGGACGATCTCATGCCGGACATAGACCGGTGCGCCATGGATCGCGAGTGCGCGTTCGACCGTATCGATCGCCCGGACCACGCCTGCGCAGAAGCCGCGCGGCGAACAAAGAACGATTTTCAGGGACGGTTTGGTCGTCATATCGGGGCGATCCAGGGGCCTGGGCACCAAAATGGCAGGTGCGATGGGTCAGATTGGCAAAATTCAGCCAAAGAGCTTGTCTGAATAAGGACTTGGGGCCGGTTTGCGGCGCTGTCAAGGCCGAACTGCCGGGCATTGCGCGGTTGCCCTCTGACAGATTATATAGAGCCTTAATTCCCGTCATCACCGATGACCAGACGGCTTCGCCTCCGAAAGAGGTGGGCGAAGCGCAAAGGAGATGTGCCATGAGCAATGCCCCGCTGATGCCAAAGGCGACGGCCGTGTGGCTGGTCGACAATACGGCGCTGACCTTCGATCAGGTCGCCGATTTCACCAAGATGCACCCGCTCGAGATCCGCGCCATTGCCGACGGCGACGCCGCCCAGGGCATCAAGGGCATGGACCCGATTTCCAACGGGCAGCTGACCCGCGATGAGATCGAAAAGGGCGAGAAGGACAAGAATTATCGGCTCAAGCTCGAAGAGAGCAAGGTGATCCTGCCGCCAGCCGCCAAGAAGAAGGGCCCGCGCTACACCCCGGTGTCGCGCCGTCATGAGCGCCCGAGCGCGATCCTGTGGCTGGTGCGTAACCATGCCGAGCTGAAAGACAGCCAGATCATGCGCTTGGTCGGCACCACCAAGACCACCATCGCCTCGATCCGCGACCGCACCCACTGGAATGCCTCGACCTTGACCCCGATGGATCCGGTGACCCTCGGCCTATGCTCGCAGATCGAACTCGATTTCGAAGTGCAGCGCGCGGCCAAGGAAAAGCCGACCGACCAGGCTTACGGCGGCGCGACCCTGCTGCCCGCGTCGGAAACCACCCGCAAGGACGAGCTGGAGACCGCCGAGAGCGGCAGCGGCGACCTCAATGTCGATGCCGTGTTCGCCAAGCTGAAGGGCATCGGCGGCGGCAAGAAGCAGGACGACGACGAATAAGCGGCTGCGCTGCGCACAGATGCGCGGCGGTAATAACAGAATTGAAAACGCGGCGGTTCATCCCGCCGCGTTTTTTTTGTTTCAGGTGATGCGCCGCCCACTTACGCCAGCGGGCGACGGATGCTGACATTGATGCTGCCGTCATCGTCATATGCCACCAGCTTGCCGATGAAATTCGAGAACGACGTGGCGACTTCGATGAAGCAGCCCTGTCTGTCGATCATGTAAGCGAGGACGTCGTCGGCATTCTCCAGGTTCACGCCTGCATCAGCCAGTTCGCTGATGTCCGGGATGACCTCGTGATCGACGAAGTAGATCTTGCCCTTCGCCTTACCCTTGTAGATTTCGACGATCGGATCGCCGCCGTGACTTTCCGCCACCGGATAGCAGAAGGCACGGAAGGCCTTGTCCCAGAGATCGGCGTCGGCGAGGAACACGCGCAGGTCGTTGTATTCGAAGCCGGTGTCGAGACCGCGGAGGTAGCGCACCGAATCGAATGTCTCGACGCCATCGGCCAGCGGGCTGGCTGTGTCGAGATCGAAATAGAAGCCGTTATGCGCTTTCAGAAACGCCGTATAATCGGACGAGAATTCGATGCCCTGCTCCGCGGCAAAGGCCGCTATGGCTTTGTCCATCACCGGCTTGAATGTCATCGCATCGGGATAGTCTTCGAACCTGAACTCGTTCGCCATCATGTACTCCGCTTATGCGTTAGGGATCCCGCCTGAGCGGTGCCTTCCTTGGTGCTGCAGAGGTAAGGCAAGGTTCATGGCCGCGCCCGACGCATAATCTTCACTTTCCAAACGCCATCGAATCCTGCGACATCGCGCATGGACGGCAACGCATGGAGTGGCGACGATGGCATCTCTCTGGCTTGGTCTGATGCGCTTGCTGGCCGGCTTCCGCCGCGGTCTGCGCGATCCCGAATTTCGCGCGATCCTGTTTCTGCTGGCCATCGCCATGACCGGCGGCGCCGTATTCTTTCACGCCGTGGAAGGCTGGCCGTGGATCGACGCCGCCTATTTCAGCGCGATGGCGCTCACCACGGTTGGCGACGCCACGCTGTCGCCGACCACCGCCATCGCGAAAATCTTCACGATGCTGTTCTCGATCTGCGGCATCGGACTGATGCTGGCATTCCTGTCGCGGCTATCGACGTTCCGCGAGCATGAGGAAGGCCGGGAGTGATATCGTAGCCGTCACGCCTTCTTCAGAAATTCCGTGCGCAGCACCAGGCCTTTCACCTTGTCAGTGCGGCCTTCGATCTCGTCTTCATTATCGGTGAGATGGATGTTCTTGATCACGGTGCCGCGCTTGAGCACGGTGGAGGAGCCTTTCAGCTTGAGGTCCTTGATCAGCGTGACGGTATCGCCTTCAGCGAGCAGCGCGCCGTTCGAATCCCTGACCTTGATGTCCATGATGTCTTCCTTCTTTTCCCTTCTCCCCTTGTGGGAGAAGGTGGCGCGGACGAAGTCCGTGCCGGATGAGGGGTGAGACGGAGCTCTGCTGCCCCCTCACCCGTCTCGAACCCGCTACGCGGGATTCGATCCACCCTCTCCCACAAGGGGAGAGGGGAAGCAAGGCGGCGACACGACAATGCGCGGCACCGGTTTGCACCGATGCCGCGCATTTCTTTCAGCCGGATCAGAACTTGTAGGTGATGCCGGTGCCGACCAGCCACGGGTCGAGCTTGACCTGACCGGTGATCGCCGCGCCGCCGGCCAGCGTGCCTTCCCAGTCCGGGCGCATCCACATCTTCTTCACGTCGAGGTTCCAGCCCCAATGCTTGTCGATCATGTAATCGAAGCCGAACTGCAGCACCGGCGCCGCGGTGTCTTTCAGACGGCTGTTGATCACGCCCACGCCGCTGGCACTCTGGCTGAAGAACCAGGTGTAGTTCACGCCGGCGCCGATATAGGGCTTGAAGGCGCCGAACTGCGTGAAGTGATATTGGAAGGTCAGCGTCGGCGGCAGCAGCCAAGCCTTGCCGACATCGAGGCCGGCAATGGCGCCGTCGCCGGTGACGTGATGCTTGGTCACGCCGAGAATGAGTTCGGCTGCGAGGTTCGGCGTGAAGAAATACGAGATGTCGAGTTCAGGCACGACCTGATCGGAGGTCTTCAAGCTGGAGCCCGGCACCTGATGAACCGTACCCCCATTCTCCGGAATGACGCCGAGCACGCGCAGGCGGATCATCCAGGGATTCCACGCCTCGACCACCGGCGCCTTGGTATACGGCGTTGCGGCCGGAAGATCGGCAGCACCTGCCGTCGTCGCCATGCTGGTCATCGCCGTTGCTGCCATCAGCAACGACACGGTCGTCAGAATTCTCTTCATCGCGAAGCGCCCTGTCTTTCGATTCGTTCGGGGTGAACGATCTCACCCGATCAAATCCGAAAGACCCTCGCCGCGGCGCTCACACGTTGATCTCAATCAAAAGCAAATGACCGCACAGCGTCTCGCTGCGCGGTCGTTGCCTTTGGGAGACACAGTGTTGCGGAATATCAATCCGCGGATGTTACGGCCGGCTTGGATTGTTCAGCATATACTCGCCGAGATTGCGCTGCGCACGATCGGCGCGCTGGATCGAATTGCTGCGCTGAACGTCGCGGTCCTTGCGGCAGGCCGCATATTCCGGCGAGCCGACAGCAACCCCATTGGCGCGGCAGATCGCGTCATCGTCATCGCCAAGGCTCGACATGGGAATGTCGGTGCGGCGCGCGCAGGCGCTGAGCAGCATTGCTGTCAGCGTCAGCGCGATGAGAGAGGTCGAGGTCAGTCGCATGCATGGTTCCGTTACTTGATCTTCCCTGTCATTGCCGGGCTTGACCCGGCAATCCAGCTTTGCCGTTTGAAAGGAAGATGGATGCCCGGGTCAAGCCGGGCATGACGTGAGAGTGTTTAGCGCGAAATGCGGGATTTGTAAGGTCTGCTCAGACCCTGCCCTTCAGCGCCGCGCCGATTTCGTCCAGCGACTTCGGATCCTCGATGGTCGCGGGCATGGTCCAGCTGTCACCGTCCGCGATCTTCTTGATGGTGCCGCGCAGGATTTTGCCCGAACGCGTCTTCGGCAGGCGCGACACGGCGATGGCGAGCTTGAAGGCCGCGACCGGCCCAAGTTTCTCGCGCACCAGCGCGACGACTTCTTTCTCGATCTCCGCAGTGGGGCGCGCGACGCCGGCCTTCAGCACCAGGAAGCCGCATGGCACCTCGCCCTTGATCGTGTCCTTGATGCCCAGCACGGCGCATTCGGCGACGTCCGGATGCGAGGCCAGAATCTCTTCCATGCCGCCGGTGGAGAGGCGATGGCCGGCGACATTGATGATGTCGTCGGTGCGGCCCATCACATAGACATAGCCATCGTCATCCAGATAGCCGGCATCGGAGGTTTTGTAGTAGCCGGGAAACTCGTTGAAATAGGCTTCCTTGCAGCGCTCGTCCTGCTCCCACAATGTCGGCAGACAGGCCGGCGGCATCGGCAGCTTGATGACGATGGAGCCCATGGTGCCCGCGGGCAGCGGCTTCGATGCTTCGTCGACGACCTCGATCTTGTAGCCGGGCATCGGCACCGTCGGCGAACCATGCTTCACCGGCAGTTGTCCTAGGCCCACCGGGTTGCCGGCGATGCACCAGCCAGTCTCGGTCTGCCACCAGTGATCGATCACCGGCACCTTCAACTGCTTCTCGGCCCAGTCCACCGTCGGTGGATCGGCGCGCTCACCGGCGAGGAACAGCGTGCGAAATTGCGAGAGATCATACTTGGGAATGAAGCTACCGTCCGGATCGTCCTTGCGGATGGCGCGGAAGGCGGTCGGGGCCGTGAAGAAAGCAACGGCCTTGTGTTCGGAGATGACGCGCCAGAACGCGCCGGCATCCGGCGTGCCGACCGGCTTGCCTTCATACATGATCGAGGTCGCGCCATGGAACAGCGGCGCATAGACGATGTAGCTATGGCCGACCACCCAGCCGATGTCGGAGCCGCACCACCAGACTTCGCCCGGCTTCACGCCGTAGAGATTCCACATCGACCATGCCAGCGCGACGGCGTGACCGCCATTGTCGCGCACCACGCCCTTCGGTTTGCCGGTCGTGCCGGACGTATAGAGGATATAGAGCGGATCCGTCGCCAGCACCGGCACGCAATCCGCGGACTTCTTCGCCGCCATCGCCTTGCTGCGCAATTCGGCCCAGTCGTGATCGCGGCCCGCCACCAGATCGCAGCCATGCTGCGGCCGCTGCAGGACAATGCAGCCATCGGGCTTCGCGCTGGCGAGCGCGATCGCTTCATCCAGCAGCGGCTTGTACTGCACGATACGGCCGGGCTCGATGCCGCAGCTCGCGGACAGGATCAGCCTCGGCCTCGCATCGTCGATGCGTGTCGCGAGTTCCTTCGCCGCGAAGCCACCAAACACCACCGAATGCACCGCGCCGATGCGCGCGCAGGCGAGCATGGCGACCACAGCCTCAGGTACCATCGGCATATAGAGGATGACGCGATCGCCCTTGCCGACGCCAAGGTCCTGCAGGATGGCGCCGAGCACCTGCACCTCATGCAGCATCTCTGCATAGGTGAATTTCCGGACCTCACCCGTCAGCGGCGAGTCGTGGATCAGCGCAACCTGATCGGCGCGGCCACCGGCGACATGGCGATCCAGCGCGTTGTAGCAGGTGTTCAGCACGCCGCCGACAAACCAGCGGCCGTAGAGACCCACGGACGGATCGAACACCTTCTTCGCTGGTGCAATCCAGTCGATCGCCTTCGCCGCCTCGCCCCAGAAGCCTTCCGGATCGGATAGCGACTGCGCGTGGACGTCGTGATAGCGGCTGGATGCGTTGGTCGTCATGGCGTCTCTCCCGCCCCGGCTTTACCGCCGGGGTTCATTATCTCGTCATTGTCACGGGATGACAGGCTATTTCAAGGGTGCCTTTGGTTGTGGCTTGACCGACATCTCGACGCCAATCCGCTCGATCTCCTGCGCCAGCGCCTTGTAATTGGCACGCGCCACGTCGAGTTGCGGATCGAGCTTGATCGCGGCGCCAAAATCGCGGACTGCGCGCGGCCGATCGCCTTTCTTGCGCCAGAGTTCGCCGCGCGCATTGAACAGAACGGCCTGCGTCGGATCGAGTCGCAGCGCCGCATCGTAATCGGCGATGGCACGGTCGGTCTCCTCCTTGCGCATGTAGACGCCGGCGCGCGCAATCAACGCTTTCAGCCGGTCGGCCCGCTCGGTCTTTTCGTTGTCGATCAGCGTGCTGCAAACCGCGAGAATCTTCTCGTCATCACCTGACGCAACAGCCGCCACGCACAGTGCGGAATCGACGGGCGCAGTGGCTGCGGGCTCGTTGACCGCCGGCCATGCCCTGTCGGGAGCCACGCAACATAATACGAGCAGGACGCCGATAACGCGCGGCACGCTGCCCATATATGAATTGCGAAAAGTCATTGTCTATCGCGTGCTCGCATCGGCGGATGGATGCAATCCGATCGCCGGCTTGCGCGCCGCCACCCGATATTTCTCAAGCTGCTTGCGATGTCGCAAAGCGATATCCAGCGTTGAATCGATCTGAACGGCTGCGTCGAAATCGGCCAGCGCCCGCGCAGGGTCGCCCTTGTCGCGCCAGGCGACGCCGCGATTGTTGTAGGCCATCGCCAGCTCCGGCTGAAGCTGCAGCGCCGTCGTGTAGTCGGTGATAGCACGGTCATACGCGCCGCTGAGACTGAAGGAATTTCCGCGATTCACGAAGTAGCTCGCCTTCGGCTCCAGCCTGATCGCCGCGTCGAAATCCGCGATCGCGCGGCCATAGGCATTGTTGCGCGCATAGGACTGACCGCGCGCATCGTAATGTTCGGCGGTCGGTTCCAGGCGAATGATGTCGCTCTGGTCGTCGATCACCAGATCGAAGCGTTTGACCTTGGCATAGGCGGCGGCCCGCTCAACGAGGCTTTGCACCCGATTGGGATCGAGGCGGACTGCCTCGGTGTAATCGCGAACGGCCAATCGATTTTCGTGCATCGATGCGAAGGTCGCGGCGCGGCTCGCAAATAATTGGGCCTCGTTCGGCCGCAGCCTGATCGCGCGGTCGAAATCGTCGAGCGCACGGTCGAACTTCTTGCCGGCCGCAAGCGCCTTGCCGCGGGCTCCGAGCGCTGCAGCCGAGAGGGGATCGAGCTGAACCGCCAGATCGCCATCCGCAACGGCGAGGTCGACCTGTTCCAGCCTGAGTTGCAGCCCGGCGCGCACGATCAGGGCATGAACGCGGTCCGGCAGTGCCGCCGTCGAGCCGATCACCAGGCCGCAGATGCCGAGCATCTGCTCAGGCGGCAAGGTGTCGTCATTCGTGCAGGTGGCAGCGGCCTCAGCCGCGCCCTGCGCCCGGACGACCGCATGGGGCAGCGATGCTGCCGCGAGAGCGGCGCACAGAACCAACGTCCGAAACGAATGACCCATGAAAGCCCCAGCAAGCCAGCCGGACCACTCTACCTGATCAGCCCCCGCTCCCGATAGTAGCGCAACGCGCCGGGATGCAGCGGCACCGGGCTTTTGCTCACGGCGCTCGCCAGCCGGATCTCGTGGCCAGCGCGGTGGGCAATGGCGAGTTCGTCGAGGCCGCCGAACAGGCGCTTCGTCATCTGATAGACGAGTTCATCCGGCACGGCATTGCTCGTCACCAGATAGTTCATCACCGATGCCGTCGGCACGGATTTGTCCTGGCTGACATAGGTCCGGGCTGGAATCCGGTCCGGCTTGAACGGCACGCCGATCTTTCTGACCAACGCGGGCGGCACCGGCACGACGACGATATCCGTGGCTTCGCTGAGTTCCTTGATCGACGTGACACCGAGACCCGCAGACTGCAGCGTGGCATCGAGCTTCTTCTCGATCATCAGCTGGGTGGATTCGGCAAAGGAGACATACCTGATCTCGCCGAGATTCTCGTAGCGCAGCCCCGCAGCGCCCAGAATGGCGCGGGCGTTCAACTCGGTGCCCGATCTCCGCTCGCCAACCGAGAGGCTTCGGCCCTTGAGATCGCTCAGCGTCCTGATCCCGCTCTCTTTGGTGGCAACGATCTGGATGTAATTCGGATAGAGCGCGCCGATCACCCGCAATCGGTCCTGCTTGCCGTCAAAGCCCGCCGTGGCATTGCCGGCCCAGGCGTCTTTCAGCGCGTCGCCGAGCGCAAAAGCCACCTGCCCGGTGCCTTGCTGCAGCCGCGAGAGGTTCTCGACCGAACCGTCGGTTGTCTGCACCTGAACTTTCGCGCCGGGAATATCCGCATAGATCATCGCGATCGAGACGCCGAGCGGAAAATAGATCCCGGATGTATTGCCGGTCAGCAGCGTGATCGACGGCTCGGCGCGTGCCGCTGCGCTGCACATGACGACCACACCCGTCATGGCGGCTATCAGACGCTTCCTCCTACTCATTTTATTCCTGTCATTCAGGCCGCGAAGGTGAACCGCAGCCCTCATGCGGTCAACGGCGTCGCAATAGCGAACGCCGTTGCCGCGACGAAAGTTTCACCCGTAAGCCCTTGCGCCAGCCGGGTAAAACGGCATGAATGCGCCGCACTCAGAATAATAAGGCCGGCAAAGCCGGCTGCGGGAAATATCCCGGGGGATGAAACATGGCTGACCAGAAATCAAACACGAGCGATGACACCGTTGCCATCTCCGACGAGGCATTGGCAAAGGCTGAAGCCTTCATCGAAGCCGATGAAGGTGCAACAAATCGCCTGCTGGGCTGGGCCGGAACGATCTCCACCGGCATCGCCGTCGTCATGAGCCTGTTTCATCTCTATGCCGCCTACGCGATCGTGCCGACGCAGGAGCTGCGTTACGTCCATGTCGCCTTCACGCTGATCCTGAGCTTCCTGCTGTTCCCGGTCGCCGCGCGCTTCCGCAATCGCGTGCGCTGGTGGGACATCGTGCCGGGCATTGTCGCCATCGGCACCATTGCCTATGCGCTGTGGGGCGGCGACGATTTCACCGACCGCGCCACGCTGCCGGATCATATGGACGTCATCGTCGGCATCGTCTTCATCGTGCTGCTGCTGGAAGCGACGCGCCGTACCACGGGCTTGATCATGCCCGTCGTCTCCGTGTTCTTCATTGCCTATGCGATGCTCGGCCCGCATCTGCCGGCGCCATGGACCCATCGCGGCTATGACCTGCCGCGCCTCGTCGGCCATCTCTTCATCACGCTGGAGGGCATCTTCGGCGTCGCGGTCGACGTGTCAGCCACACTGATCATCCTGTTCACGATCTATGGCGCGTTCCTGTCGATGTCCGGCGCCGGAAAGTTCTTCATCGATTTCTCGCTGTCCTTGATGGGGAACAAGTCGAACGCCGCGGGCCGCACCGTGGTGTTGTCCTCGTTCCTGCTCGGCGGGCCTTCCGGCTCCGGCGTCGCCACCACGGTGATGATCGGCACCGTCGCCGCCCCGATGCTGGCCAAGGCCGGTTTCGAGAAGAACGCTGCCGGCGGCCTGCTGGCCGCAGGCGGTCTCGGCGCGATCCTGTCGCCGCCGGTGCTCGGCGCCGCCGCGTTCCTGATCGCCGAATTCCTCAAGATCAGCTATCTCGACGTGATCTGGATGGCGACCATCCCGACCTGTCTCTACTACCTGTCGCTGCTGATCATGGTCGAGATCGATGCCAAGCGGTTCGGCGCCCACAATGTCAATGTCAGGCCGGAGCTCAGCCTCGGCGTGATGATGAAGCGTTACGGGTTCCACTTCATCTCCCTGCTCGCCGTCGTCGTCTTCATGATCATCGGCTACTCGCCGTCACTGTCGGTGTTCTACGCGACCCTCGTCACCTTCGTGCTCAGTTTCCTGCGCAAGGACACTGCGCTGGTGCCGAAGAAGCTGGTGAAGGCGCTGGCCGATGGCTCGATCGGCGCGCTCAACGCGGCCACGACCTGCGCCTGCGCCGGCATCGTGGTCGGCGTCGTCACGCTCACCGGTCTCGGCCTGAAATTCTCGTCGATCGTGATTTCCTATGCGGGCGGCAGCCTGCTGCTGACGGCGATCTATACGGCGCTGATCGTCTGGATCATCGGCCTCGCAGTGCCGGTGACCGCGTCCTACATCATCTGCGCGGTGATCGCGGCACCTGCGCTGATCAAGCTCGGCGTGCCCGATTACGCTGCACACATGTTCATCTTCTATTACGCGGTGCTGTCGGAAGTCTCACCGCCGACCGCGCTGTCGCCCTTCGCGGCGGCGGCCATTACCGGCGGCGATCCCTACAAGACCACGCTGCAGTCGTGGAAATACACACTGCCGGCGTTCCTGGTGCCATTCGTCTTCGTCTGCGACCCACAGGGCGTCGGCCTGCTGCTGAACATTCCGAAGGGCGGCTCGTGGGTGGACATCGTCGAGATTACCTTCAAGACCACGCTGGGACTGCTGGCACTCGCCGCCGTCGCGCAGAACTGGGCACTGCGACAAAATACACCGATCGAGCGCGGCCTGCTTCTGCTATCGGGATTACTGCTGGTGTTCCCGAGCCTGATCGAGGCGATCATCGAGTCGATCATCGGTCGCGACATCAGCTACACATTCGTGCCCGGCCTCATCATCGGCCTCGGCGTGCTGCTCTGGCAGGCAAGGACGAGGACGCAACCGGCGCCGGCATGACCAACGACAGAAACGAATAACGTCAAGTTATCGCATGACAGCGGACGCCGCAGATAAGCGGCGCCGCCGACTTCAGGGAGTGACGCGATGAGATGGACAGCTTTCAGACACAGGGCGTTCAGCCTTGCACTGCTCGGCTTCGCCTGCGCGGCGACCGGCGCTTCTGCGGAAGACAAGACCATCGCCATTGCGACCGGCGGGACCGGCGGCATCTTCTATCCGCTCGGCGGCGGTCTCGCGAACCTGCTGTCGAAGAAACTGCCGCATACCCAGGCCACCGGCGAAGTCACCGGCGGCAGCGTCGACAACATCAAGCTGCTGGAAACCGGCCAGGCCGATCTCGGTTTCATGACTGGCGACGTTGCATCCGACGCCGTGAAGGGCGAGAACAAGTTCAAGAAACCCGTTCCACTGCGCACCATCGTCGCCGTCTATTCCAGCCCGGTCCATGTCGTGACCATCGCCGGCACCGGCATCGAGAAATTCGCCGATCTTAAAGGCAAGCGCATCTCGGGCGGCGCGCCGGGCAGCGCCACCGAGGCGCAGACCTTCCGCCTGCTCGAAGCCGCGGGCCTCGACAAGGACAAGGACGTCAAGCGCGAACGTCTGTCGGTCGCGGAATCCGCGTCCGCGCTCAAGGATCGCAAGATCGATGCCTTCTTCTGGGGCGGCGGTGTGCCGACGGCTGCGGTGGTCGATCTCGCGGCTACGCCGGGCGTCACCATCAAGCTGATCGATATCGACTACCTGTTAGAGCCGATCGTGAAGAAATACGGCCAGATCTTCGCGCCCAGCGTGATCAAGGCCGGCAGTTATCCGGGCCAGACCACCGACAGCCGCGGCTTCGCCGCCTGGAACCAGATCATGGCCACCGACAGGATGTCGGATGAGACGGCCTATGCGATCACGAAGACGATCTTCGAGAACAAGGCCGATCTCGTCGCCGTCCATAAGGAGGCCGAGAACATCAATCTCGCCACGCAGACACCAGCGCAGTCGCCGGCGCCCTATCACCCCGGCACGCTGAAATATCTCAAGGAAGTCGGCGCGGTGAAATAGTCACCGCGACATCAATCAAAACTGGAGGAGAGGACAACCATGTTTAAGCGTTTCAGAAAGACATCGATTGCCGTGGCGCTGGTCGCCACGGCCGGCCTTGCAGGCGCGGCCATCGCGCAGCAGAAGACCATGGCGATCGGCACTGGCGGCACCGGCGGCGTGTATTATCCGCTCGGCGGCGCCATCGCCAATGTGCTGTCGAAGGCGCTGCCGAACACCCAGGCCACCGCGGAAGTCACCGGCGGCTCGGTCGATAACCTCAAGCTGATCGCCTCGGGCCAGAGCGAGCTCGGCTTCAGCATGGCCGACGCCGCGCTCGACGCGCTGAACGGCCAGGACAAGTTCAAGAGCGGCAAGGTCCCGCTGCAGACCTTGCTGGTGGTCTATCCGAACCGCATGCATATCGTGACCATCGAGGGCGCCGGCATCGAGAAGATGTCGGATCTCAAGGGCAAGCGCGTCTCCACGGGCTCGCCGGGCGGTGCCACCGAAGTGATGGCGTTCCGCGTCATCGAGGCCGCCGGTCTCGACAAGGACAAGGACATGAAGCGCGAGCGTCTCGGCGTGGCTGAGTCCGTCAACGCCATCAAGGACCGCAAGATCGACGCCTTCTTCTGGGTCGGCGGCGTCCCCACCGCCGCCGTCACCGATCTCGCCGCCACACCCGGCATGAAAATCAAGTTCGTCGACCATGCCGACCTCGCCGCCAAGATGAACGAGAAATACGGCAAGCTGTATTCGCCCTCGACCATCAGCAAGAGCATCTATCCCGGCATGGACAAGGACAACGCCAATACCGAAGTCTGGAACATCATCGTCACCGGCAACAAGATGAGTGACGACGACGCCTACAACATCGTCAAGACGCTGGTGGAGAAGAAGGCCGACATCGTCGCCGTGCACAAGGAGGCCGAGAGCTTCTCGCTCGACAACCAGGTGCAGGAGCGCTCGCCGGTGCCGTTCCATCCTGGCGCGCTGAAATACTTCAAGGAAAAGGGTATCGGGAAATAAGACCGGCCATCACGCGACCAGACTTTGAGCCGCGGCACGCAAGTGTCGCGGCTTCTGTTTGAGGGAGTAACAACCCACTCTCCTGTCATCCCCGCGTAGGCGGGGATCCATACACGCCGGAAGCATGATGACACCGAGGTCGCCGTGGCTCTGCCGCCGCTTTAACTTCTACCTCGGTGGTTATGGGTCCCCGCCCCGCGTGCGCCTTCGGCGCACTAGGCGGGGACGACAACTGATGGGATAGCGGCCACGACGAATACCGCGGAACCGGCGTGCTATCGCGCCGTTGCCTGCCGGGCACTGCCGTGCCGTGAGGGCCGCGCGTGCACGACGACGCCAACAGGATCAAACATCCGCTCGACGCGCTGAACTTTTTTCTCGCCGATGTCCGAGACGGACTCGGGCCCTATCTCGCGATCTATCTGCTGACAGTCCAGAAATGGGACGAGGCCTCCATCGGCATCGTGATGTCGGTCGCCGCCCTCGCTGGCATCGTCGCGCAGACCCCTGCCGGCGCCCTGATTGACAAGACCACGGCCAAGCGCGCCGCCGTTGTTGTGGCCGCCGTCATCGTCACGCTCGGTTCGATCGTGCTGCCGCTCTATCCGAGCTTCCTGTTCGTCGCCACCACGCAGGCGCTCACCGGCGTCGCGGCCGCCGTCTTCGCGCCGGCACTGGCGGCGATCACACTCGGCATTGTCGGCCCCAAAGCCTTTGCCCGCCGGATCGGCCGCAACGAGGCGTTCAACCATGCCGGCAATGCGACGGCGGCGATGCTGGCCGGCATCTTCGCCTATGCCTTCGGGCCCATCGTCGTGTTTTGGCTGATGGCCGCGATGGCTGCGGCGAGCATCCTCGCGACGCTGGCGATCCCCGCCGATGCCATCGATCATCAGATGGCCCGCGGTCTTGGCGATCTCGACGACACGCACGATCACGATGCCGCCGACCGGCCTTCTGGCTTTCAGGTGCTGCTGACCTGCAAGCCGCTGTTGATATTTGCCGCCGCCACCGTGCTGTTTCACTTCTCCAATGCGGCGATGCTGCCGCTGGTCGGCCAGAAACTCGCACTGGTGAACAGCGAGCTCGGCACCACGCTGATGTCGGTCTGCATCGTCGCGGCGCAAGTGGTGATGGTGCCGGTCGCGATGCTGGTCGGCCGCAAGGCCGATGTCTGGGGCCGCAAGCCGATCTTCGCCTGCGCGCTTGCCGTGCTGGCGCTGCGCGGCGCGCTGTATCCGCTCTCCGATAATCCCTATTGGCTGGTCGGCGTGCAGACCCTCGACGGCATCGGCGCCGGAATCTTCGGTGCGATCTTCCCGCTGGTGGTCGCAGACCTCACTTATGGCACCGGCCACTTCAATATCAGCCAGGGCGCAATCGCCACCGCCGCGGGATTGGGCGGCGCGCTCAGCACGGCCATTGCCGGCATGATCGTTGTGAAGGCCGGCTACAGCGCGGCATTCCTGGCGCTGGCCGCTTTGGCGGGGATCGGCCTCATCCTGTTCATTGTCGCCATGCCGGAGACGCGACCTTCCGACGCACGTCATCAGCCGTTAGTACCAAATGCTTAAGGATGGTATTGCATTGCGGTAGCAACTCGCAATGCAGGATAGTACCATCCACCCAGTACGTTCCCATGCATGTTGTCCATGGAAACGCCTGATCGGGAGAAGCTGGAAAGACCTGCCGGTTGCGCAGATGAGTCGCAGAAGCGGACCGTCGGGTTCGTTGCCCCAGCCGTGCCGGTTCCCACTTGATCCCGGCCTCCCGTCAATGTCTTAAACACCCTCAATCAGATCGCGCGTCGCAGCCGCGCGGCCTGTCCGACATGCAAAAGGACTCTTCGAGATGTCATCATCGATCCGCTTCCCGTCCCGCCGCTCCGTGATCCTCGGCGGCGCGGCTGCCCTCGGCACCCTGCCGATCCTGTCGCGCCGCGCCAGCGCAGCCGAGTGGCCCACCAAGCCGGTGAAGTTCATCGTTCCGTTCGCGGCCGGCGGCACCACCGACATTCTGGCGCGCGTCGTCGCGCAGAAGATGTCTGAAGAGATGGGCCAGCAGTTCATCGTCGAGAACAAGGCCGGTGCCGGTGGCAACATCGCCGCTGACTTCGTCGCCAAGGCCGAAGGCGACGGCTACACCTTCCTGGTCGGCACGCCCGGCACCCACGCCATCAACAAGTTCGTGTTCAAGAACATGACCTATGATCCGGTCAAGGATCTGGCATCGGTCATCGTGATCGCCAAGGTGCCGAACCTGTTCTCGGTCACCAACTCGCTGCCGGCCAAGAGCGTCAAGGAATTCATCGAACTCGCCAAGGCCAAGCCGGACGAATATTTCTACGGCACGCCGGGCCTCGGTTCGACCGCGCATCTGTCGACCGAACTGTTCAAGTCGATGACCGGCGTGAAGCTGACCCATGTGCCCTACAAGGGCAGCGCCCCGGCACTGACCGACCTGATCGGCGGCCGCGTCCATGTGATGATCGACAACCTGCCGGCGGCGCAGCCTTTCGCGGAGAGCAACCAGATCCGCGCACTCGCCGTCTCCACCAGCAAGCGCTGGGAGCCGATGAAGGACATTCCGACCATCGCGGAAGCCGGCGTTCCCGGCTACGACGCCGCCTCCTGGTTCACCATCGCAGCCCCGGCGAAGACGCCGAAGGAGATCATCGCCAAGCTCAACGCCTCGACCGACAAGTTCATCAAGTCGGCCGACGGCACTGCCCGCCTGATCAAGCTCGGCGCCGATCCGACCGGCGGTTCGCCGGCCGACATGGATGCCTATGTGCAGTCCGAAATCGAGAAGTGGGGCAAGGTCGCCCAGTTCGCAGGCATCAAGCCGGAGTAAGGGCAGCGCAGGGTTGGCAGGGCGTTAGACGCGCCTGCCTGTCTTGCTCTCTATCTTGAGCTCAACACATCGAAGGGGCACGCGCTGAACCGCGTGCCCCTTTTGCCTTTTTGAGTGGTTGGCACTGCTTCACACTCTGCATTCCCCGGCAAACCAATTGGTTTGCCTGAGGACGTGCGTAAGCCCGGATGCGCTGGGTCCTCAATTGTCATTCCGGGCTCGCGCAAGGGCACGCCCCGGAATGACAATTGAGGGAACGCACCCAAACATTTATTCCTATATCCCGTTGACAACATCCCTATCAGGTTTATATTCCCCAACGTCCTGCCCCACCGAGAGGGGCGATCGCGATCGTCACGTTCGCGGGGTGGGATGCGGTGGACGCCGGAGATGCGGCGTCACGCGGTTTGGGGGTGACGTCTGTCTTCGGGCAGGACGGATCTGCGCCAGCACTGCCACTGGCAAGGAGACGGCCGACCTTGAGATGGAAAGAGCCCTGGACAGTGTGACGGACGACCAACTCGAAACGCGTTCGGCCTAGTCGCTTGAGGCTCCCTTCCCATCGCCTTGGGACTTTAATTCGCGATCGGAGCGTTCGTTGAGGCAAAGTGCAAGCAACCGAAAAAACACCGCAGGCGGAACGTCGGGCACTTGCTCGGCGCCTCCGAAAGTCCTGATGCACTCTAGATTGCGGAAGACCGCATTCGCATCAGGCCCAAGGGTGCAACGGGCACCCGGCGTTCCGCACGCCCTCTCACACAAGAGGGTGGGAATGCAAAACACGACGGCGCCCCCGCGCCGCAAACAATGGGGGCGATGACGCATGTCTGAAGAGCAGTGGCTGTTTGACAGTTGAATCAGCGATAGCGCATAGGCGTTTGTAGGACCCCTCCCCCTTGCGGGGAGGGTCGGCCGAACGAGGCGATGCGTAGCATCGACGAAGTGGAGGCCGGGGTGGGGGTGCCCCACGTGAGAGCGCCGCTTGTGGCACCCCCGCCCGACCGGCCAAGCGGCCGGCCACCCTCCCCGCAAGGGGGAGGGAAAAGGAAGACCGTCTACTCGAACTTCATATCGATGCAGCGCGACACGTCCGAGCCGAGGCCTGACGGAATCGTGACACAGCCACGGATTTTCTGCTGGGTGTTGTCGCTGACCCACATGGCAAAACCACCATTGCCGAAGAACGAATTGGTGTTCGGCGGCTCGGTCTCCGTGGCATCGAAGGAATAGCTGGAGTCGGTATCGAACACGCGCGGCTTCTTCACGCAGGCGCCGTCGCTCTGGACGTTGATGACTTCCTTGGCATCACGCGTCATCGATAGCGACACCGAGCAACGGAAATATTCCGAGGTCTTCGCATTGAACAGATAGGCATAAGAGCGGCAGGTCGCCGTACTCAGCTTGCCTGCGGCAAGCCCACGCCCGCAGGAGATGCGCTGGTTGTTGCTGAGCTTGAAATCATCTGCCGCAGCAAGACCGGGCGCCAATACCACCGCGCCAACAACCAAAAGACTTTTCACGATCGCTCGCATTGTCGAATCATCCCCATCGCCGCATTCATCGTGGACCGGCTTAGCCCGAAAGCGAAAGATAGTCGTCAGACCGCGCTTGCGAAATAACAAACTCTGTCGCGACCGCATGTCGTATTGACGGGCTGTCACCGTTCGTGATTTGTTCAAGACAACCGCGCAGCCGCGATGTACTTTCAAAAACACGTTTCGGAGAATTTGGGATGACCGCTCGAGCCTTTACGATGCTGTGCGCCGCCGCACTGATGACATCAGCCCCTGCCGGCCCTGCTCTGGCTCAGGCGCCGACGCCCTGGGTGCTCTCGCCCGACATGGGCTATGGCTACGACGCGTCAGGCAAGACCTTCGCGTACAAGATGGGCACCAACAATGCCAAATTCCTGCTGAAGGGCGCCAAGAAAGTGCCGAAGAACACGCTCTTCTTCATCGGCGAGAACGGCCAGCTCTATATGCGCAGCGGTCCGTTCCTCGAAGATGATGGGAAGTTCAAGTTCGGCCCGGGCTAGTCCCGGTTTCGGACAGGATCATGCGCAACCGGACGGGTGCCATGACGGAGACATGACATTGCTCCCTTCGCCATGAAGCCCTCTCCCACCACGGTGGCAGAGGTGATACAGAGCGCTTCATCTTTTTACGAAAGCTGAAAGCACTCATGGCCAAGTCGCTGCCCGTCTCCCCCCTCGCCCCGACCGCTGTTCCCGAACTACCCGCCATTGCAGGCGTGCGCCTCGCCACGGCCGCTGCCGGCATCCGCTATACCGGCCGCACCGATGTGCTGCTCGCGGTGATGGACAAGGGCACGACGGCAGCCGGCGTGTTCACCACGTCGAAGTGCCCGTCGGCTCCCGTGGAGTGGTGCCGCGCGGTGTTGAAAAACGGCAAGGCGCAGGCGCTGGTGGTCAACTCCGGCAATGCCAATGCCTTCACCGGCAAGACCGGCAAGGCATCGACCAAGCTGACCGGCGACATCGCGTCCAAGGCCGTCGGCTGCAAGCCGAACGAGATCTTCCTCGCCTCGACCGGCGTGATCGGCGAGCCGCTCGACGCCACCAAGTTCGACGGTGTTCTCGCCACGCTGGCCGATAGCGCGACGCCCGAGGGCTGGATGGACGCCGCCAAGGCGATCATGACCACCGACACCTTCCCGAAGGTCGCGACGGCCACCGTGAAACTCGGCAAGGCTAAAGTCACCATCAACGGCATCGCCAAGGGCTCGGGCATGATCGCACCGGACATGGCGACCATGCTGTCCTTCGTCTTCACCGACGCGCCGATCAGCGCGCCGGCCTTGCAGGCGCTGCTCAAGGCGGGCGTCGATGACACGTTCAATGCCGTGACGGTCGATGGCGACACTTCGACCTCCGACACCCTTATGATGTTCGCCACCGGTGCCGCGGCGGCCCAGGGCGCACCGAAGATCACCAAGGCCAGCGACGTCAGGCTAAAGCCATTCGTGAAGGCGCTGCAGACGCTGCTCGCCGACCTCGCCGAACAGGTCGCCCGTGACGGCGAAGGCGCCCGCAAGCTGATCGAGATCATCGTTGAAGGCGCAACCACCAAGGCCTCAGCCCGCAAGATCGCCATGTCGATCGCCAATTCGCCGCTGGTGAAGACTGCCGTTGCCGGTGAAGACGCCAATTGGGGACGCGTGGTGATGGCCGTCGGCAAGGCCGGCCAGCCGGCCAATCGCGACAAGCTGTCGATCTCGTTCAACGGCATCCGCGTCGCCAAGTCCGGCGCGCGCGACCCGTCCTATAACGAGGCCGAGGTCTCGAAGACGATGAAAGAGCAGAAAATCCAGATCAAGGTGGCGCTCGGCCTCGGCAAAGCGCGCGACCGCGTGCTGACCTGCGACCTCACCAAGGAATATATCGCGATCAACGGCGATTATCGGTCGTGAAGAGGATCGCCGCGGGCATCGGTCTGGCGGCGATCGTCTTTTCGACGGAGGCCTTGGCCAAGGACCTGCCGGTCGGGCGCATGCGACGCGCGACCGAGAGCAACAAGGAAGTGGGCATCGGCATTGGCGCACGCTGGAACAATGCCTGCAAGAGCGTCGGCATTCCGCAGGTTCAGCTCGACACCGCACCCGCTCATGGTTTCGTCTGCCTGCGCAGCGGCCTGGTCAAACCAAGCAATGTGTTGTTCGGTGGCGCCAAGCACTGCATGCCGATGGAAATCGAAGGCGTGGAGGTCGTCTATCGATCCCGCCCGGGGTTCGACGGCACGGATACGCTCGGCTATACGCTGAGATTTCCGCGCGGTACGAAGCCATTGATTGTCGATATCCGCATCAAGCCCGCTGCAGGCATTGCGCGCAAGGACAATGACCCGACGTTCACGCGCCAGCCTCCGGGCGAGATTCCAAGCTGCGCAGCGCTAGTCTCTTGAAGTGAGATATATCCGATGAAAATGGTTCTCGTCGTCGCTTGCGCATTGATCGACCCCGACGGCCGCGTGCTGATTGCACAGCGGCCGGAAGGCAAGGCGCTGGCTGGCCTGTGGGAGTTTCCCGGCGGCAAGCTGGAGCCCGGCGAACGGCCGGAAGCCGCGCTGATCCGCGAGCTCGATGAAGAACTCGGGATCACCGTGAAGGAAGCCTGCCTCGCGCCGCTGACCTTCGCCAGCCATGCCTATGAGGACTTCCACCTGTTGATGCCGCTTTATATCTGCCGGCGCTGGGAAGGCCTCGCGATCTCCAAGGAAGGCCAGAACCTCGCCTGGGTGCGGCCGAACAAGCTGCGCGACTATCCGATGCCGGCTGCGGATATCCCGCTGATCCCGCATCTGATCGATCTGCTCTAGGGCTTCAGCCCCCTCACAGCATCCGCGAGACTTGCTTTCGCCGAGCCCGGCTTCAGCGGCTTCTGCTGGCTCTCATGCGGCGCCCAGCCGGAGAGCCAGATGATGTCGAAAGTCGCGCGGATGCGGCCATCTGGATCGGCGAAACGCTCACCATAGATCTGCGCCATCCGCAGCAGTGTCGCGCGGCGCAGCGGTGCGCGACGGCGCTCGACCAGCACATTGGTGGCGCCCATCCTGCGCAGATCCTGCATCAGACCGAAGGCGCTGTCGTAGCGCACCACGACGCGATCGACATCGGTCACCGGCAGCGCAAATCCCGCGCGCTGCAGCAAGGCGCCGACATCGCGCAGATCGGCCATGGGTGCGACGCGTGGCGAGATGCCGCCGTCGCGTTCGGCTTCCGCCGCGGCGAAGCTCTGCCGCAGCTCGGTCAGCGTGTCGCCGCCAAGCATTGCGGCCAGCAGCAAGCCGTCAGGCTTCAGCGCGCGGCGGATCTGCGCCATCACGCCTGGCAGATCGTTAACGAAGTGCAGCCCGAGCCCGGAGATAACGAGATCGAGCGACGCCGGTGCGAGATTGAGACCATCGCTTTCGACATCGGGCACGTCGGCATGTGTGAGACGGCCGACACGCCCGGCCACACCATCGCGCAGACGGTTGCCCGGCGTCGCGACGTCAGCGGCATTGTCGAACTGGCGCAACACCGCCTGCAATCGCTCATCCATGTCGGCGATGACACGATCCAGCAGGAAATTCTCGGCGCCCAGCCGCGATGCGCGCGCCTGCCGCGCCCGCAGCAGAGCGCGATCGAACAAGATAGGTGCGGCATTCGGGGTCTGAGCCATGCGGCTTGGTACGCCGAAGACCAGGGATCTGGCAATCGCGCTTGAGATCGGCGCAGGAGGGCTCTAGCCTTCAACCTATGGACGTCGAGGCGACAGTGTCATGGTCCCTCCCCGCGCAATTGCGCGGCGCGCTGAAGCTTTGCCGGTCTGCATGGACGCAAACTGCCCGTCTTGCGCTCGACATCGCACTGCCGACGCTCTGCGTCGCCTGCCGGGAGCCCGTCGCCGGCGAAGGCGTCTGCGCGGCCTGCTGGGGCCAGCTCTCCTTCATCGCGCCACCGTTCTGCAGCCGGCTCGGCATTCCGTTTGTCTATGATCCCGGCCCGGGCATCCTGTCGATGCAGGCGATTGCCGATCCGCCGGCCTATCACCGCGCCCGCGCCGCCGTGCGCTATGACGATGTCGCCCGCACGCTGGTGCATCAGTTGAAATATCATGACCGGACAGACCTCGCGCCAATCATGGGTCGCTGGATGGCGCGTGCGGGGAAGGATTTGCTCGCGGATGCTGATCTTCTGGTGCCGGTGCCGCTGCATTGGCGGCGCGGCTTCAGCCGGCGCTTCAACCAGTCCGGCGCGCTGGCGCGGGCCATCGGCCGGCAGAGCGGCGTTGCGATATCCCGCGACGCCTTGCGGCGAATACGCCCGACCGAACACCAGATCGGCCTGTCGCGCAGCGAGCGCACCAGCAATGTCCAGGGCGCCTTCAAGGTCCCACCTGAACGCCGGGCTGAAATCCAGGGCCGCCGCGTCATTTTGGTCGACGACGTGCTGACCTCGGGTGCCACGACGGACGCCTGCGCACGGGCGCTGCTGCGCGCCAAGGCGGCCCAGGTCGATGTGCTGGTCTTCGCGCGGGTTGTGGAGGCCCACAAGGTCCCCATATAATCAGGCACTTCCCTGCAACTGGAGCACCCGATGGCCGCCGCTATTGAAATCTACACCCGCCCGGGCTGCGGCTATTGCAGCGCCGCGATCTCGCTGCTCCAGCGCAAGAAAGCTGCATTCACCCATTTCGACACTGCGACCGATCCGAAGCTGCGCCAGGAAATGTTCGACCGCACCTATCCCGGCGCCACCTTCCCGCAGATCTTCATCGATGGCACCCTGATCGGCGGCTGTGACGATCTCTATGCATTGGACCGCGAAGGCAAATTTGACGCCATGATCGCAGGCGAGAAGGCCACCTCATGAGCCAGACATCTCCGACGTCCGAGCCCCAGACCTTCACCGCCGCAATGGTGCAGATGCGCACCGGCCTGCTGCCGGAGCCGAGCCTCGAACAGGGCCGGCATCTGATCCGCGAAGCCGCGCTCGCCGGCGCCGACTATGTGCTCACGCCGGAAGTGAGCAACATGATGCAGCTCAACCGCACAGCGCTGTTCGAACATCTGCGCCCGGAGGAAGACGACCTCTCGCTGAAGGCTTATCGCGCGCTCGCCGCGGAGCTGAAGATCTACCTGCATATCGGATCGCTGGCCGTGCTGGCCAACCCCGAACGCGCCGCCAATCGCTCGTTCCTGATCGGACCGGACGGCAATGTCCTGGCGAGCTACGACAAGATCCACATGTTCGACATCGACCTGCCGAACGGCGAGAGCTATCGCGAATCCGCGAATTATCAACCGGGCGAGACCGCCGTCATCTCGGATCTCCCCTGGGGCCGCATCGGTCTGACCATCTGCTACGACGTCCGCTTCCCGGCGCTTTATCGCGCATTGGCCGAAAGCGGCGCCTCGTTCCTCACCGTGCCCTCGGCCTTCACCCAGAAGACCGGCGAAGCCCATTGGCACACGCTGCTGCGCGCCCGCGCCATCGAGACCGGCTGCTTCGTCTTTGCGGCAGCCCAGGGCGGCGTGCATGAGAACAAGCGTGCGACATATGGACACTCGCTGATTATCGACCCGTGGGGCGTGGTTCTGGCCGAAGCGACGGGCATCGAGCCGGGCTTCATTCTGGCCAAGATCGATCCTGCGAAGGTGACGGAAGCGCGCAAGACCGTACCGTCCCTGCAGCACGGCCGCCGTTTCAGCGTCAGCGATCCCAAATCGGGCCCAGACTATCTGCACCTTGTCCGGCAAGCGACATGATCCGTTACGACCTGCGCTGCGAGAAGGGCCATGCTTTCGAAAGCTGGTTCCAGAGTTCCGGCGCCTATGACTCCCAGGTGAAGCGCAAGCTGGTGAATTGCCCGAATTGCGGATCGGTGAAGGTCGAAAAGGCCATTATGGCCCCGCGTATCGTGGGCAAGAGCAAGAATCGCCCGGCACCCGCCCCTGACGCCGGTTCCGAGACCACAGCCCCGCTGATGATGGCGCCGCAGGAGGCCGAACTGCGCGCCAAGCTGAAAGAACTGCGCGATCACGTTACCAAAAACGCAGACAATGTCGGTGAAAGCTTCCCGACCGAAGCCCGCAAGATGCATTATGGCGACATCGAACATCGTCCGATCTACGGCGAAGCGACGCCGGATGAAGCACGGTCGCTGATCGATGAAGGTATCGAGGTGACTCCGCTGCCTGTCCTGCCCAGCGATCGGAACTGAGCGCAACCTCCGCTCACCAGCATTCTTGTGCGCGTTTCGACTCATCCAAACTGCGCCGTCGGTACATGATTCCGAAAGCTTCCCACATACGGCAACTTTGTGGCGTTCGAGTCACAGGCGTGCACAATCGCTTTGTTAGCCCTTGAGACATGGCAAAACTCGCCTAACTTATAAGCAAGTGCCTGAATATGAGTCGCGCACTGCACTCAGATCGCATTGCGCGATTTCGGACCTGGATGTGTCCTGAAGGCTATAGTGCTGATGTTGAGTCGCGATCGGAAAGACGCGTTCCGTTACCACCTTAGGAGCATCGCGACCAACAGGACGGCCGACCAGCAAGGAGAGAGGGATCATGTACAACGATTCTCTGTTCAATGCGTTCGCTAGAAGTTACGAAGCCCGAAGTGAGACGGACATGTCGATGTCCGAGTATCTGGAATCCTGCAGAGGGGACCCGATGCGATATGCGAACGCGGCGGAACGCCTACTGGCGGCGATCGGCGAGCCTCAAATGATAGACACGGCCAAGGATCCACGCCTTGGCCGTATTTTTTTGAATCGTACCATCCGTAGCTATCCAGCCTTTGCCGGCTTTCACGGCATGGAAGATACGATCGAGCGCATCGTCGCCTTCTTCCGCCATGCGGCGCAGGGCCTCGAAGAGCGCAAGCAGATTCTCTATCTGCTCGGCCCGGTCGGCGGCGGCAAATCATCGCTTGCCGAGCGCCTCAAGGCCTTGATGGAAGTCCATCCCATCTATGTGCTGAAAGCTGGCGACGAACTCTCTCCCGTTTATGAAAGCCCGCTCAGCCTGTTCGATCCCGACACGCTCGGCCCGATGATCGAAGAGAAATATGGCATTCCGCGCCGGCGGCTTACGGGTCTCATGAGTCCGTGGTGCTACAAGCGGCTCGAAGCTTTCGGCGGCGACATCTCGCAATTCCGTGTCGCCCGCATCCAGCCGTCGCGATTGCGCCAGATCGCCATCGCCAAGACCGAACCCGGTGACGAGAACAACCAGGACATCTCCTCGCTGGTCGGCAAGGTGGATATCCGCAAGCTCGAAATCTTCGCCCAAAACGATCCCGACGCTTACAGCTATTCCGGTGGCCTCAACCGCGCCAATCAGGGCGTGCTTGAATTCGTCGAAATGTTCAAGGCGCCAATCAAGATGCTGCATCCGCTTCTGACGGCGACGCAGGAAGGCAACTATATCGGCACCGAAAACATCGGCGCCATCCCGTTCACTGGCGTGATTCTCGCCCACTCCAACGAGTCCGAGTGGCAGAGTTTCAAGGCCAACAAGAATAATGAAGCCTTCATCGATCGTATCTGCGTCATCAAGGTGCCGTACTGCCTGCGCGTCACCGAAGAACAGAAGATCTATGAGAAGCTCATTCAGGGTTCCGAACTCGCCACCGCACCTTGCGCACCGGCGACGCTGGAAACCCTGGCGCGCTTCTCCGTGATGTCGCGGCTGCGCAAGCACGAGAACTCGACCACCTTCGCCAAGATGCGGGTCTATGACGGCGAGAGCCTGAAAGAGTCGGATCCAAAGGCCCGCAGCGTTCAGGAATACAAGGACGCCGCCGGTGTTGATGAAGGCATGGACGGTGCCTCGACGCGCTTCGCGTTCAAAGTTCTGGCCGCGACCTACAATCACGACACGTCGGAGATTGGGGCGGATCCCGTGCACCTGATGTATACGCTGGAGCAAGCGATCCGCAGGGAGCAGATGCCTGATGAAGTCGAAAAACGCTATCTCGAATTCATCAAGGCCGAGCTGGTGCCGCGTTATGCGGAGTTCATCGGTCACGAAATCCAGAAAGCCTATCTGGAATCCTATTCGGACTACGGCCAGAACCTGTTCGATCGCTACGTCGACTATGCCGATGCCTGGATCGAGGATCAGGACTTCAAGGATCCTGACACCGGACAATTGCTCGATCGCGAATTGCTCAATCAGGAACTGAGCAAGATCGAAAAACCAGCCGGAATCGCCAACCCCAAGGACTTCCGCAACGAAGTCGTGAAGTTCTCGCTTCGCTCGCGAGCACAGAACGGTGGAAAGAATCCGACCTGGACGAGTTATGAGAAGATCAGGGAAGTCATCGAAAAGCGCATCTTCTCTCAAGTTGAAGATCTGCTTCCGGTGATCTCCTTCGGATCGAAGAAGGACGGCGAGACCGAGAAAAAGCATGACGACTTCGTCGCGCGGATGATCGTTCGCGGTTACACCGAGCGCCAGGTTCGCCGTCTCGTCGAATGGTATATGCGCGTGAAACAGGCCGGCTGACGCAAGGAGCCAACATAACGTGGCCATGCATATCGTCGATAGACGCCTGAACCCGAGCAGCAAGAGTCTTGAGAACCGCCAGCGGTTCTTGCGACGCGCGAAAGCTCTGGTTCAGGGAGCCGTCAAGAAAGCCTCCCAGGACCGCGACATCAAAGACGTCCTGGAAGGCGGCGAAGTGTCCATCCCGCTCGACGGGATGAACGAGCCCCGCTTTTATCGCGAAGGCGGCATTCGCGACCGGGTGTTGCCCGGCAACGTGAAATTCGTGGAAGGTGATTACCTTCAGCGGCCGCAATCGAAGAGCGGCAGATCGAACGATGCCGGTGAAGGCGACGGCGAGGATGCATTCCGGTTTGTGCTCAGCCGGGAGGAGTTCGTCGACATTTTCCTCGACGACCTGGAACTGCCGGATCTTTCCAAGCGCAAGCTGGCCGAAGTCGAAAACGAAGGCCTGCGCCGCGCTGGATATACGACGTCCGGTTCGCCTGCCAATATCTCGGTCAGCCGCACCGTACGCTTGGCCATGGCACGACGGGTTGCACTGCAGCGACCGCGACCCGAGGCCATTGCACAGTTGGAAGCTGAACTGGAGCATTGCAGTGACGAGCGCCGCCCCGAATTGCTGGCAGAGATCACGCGGTTGAAATCCAAGATGCGGCGGATTCCGTTCATCGATCCCATCGACATCCGCTATCGCCGCTTCGAGAACGTGCCGAAGCCGGTGGCGCAGGCGGTGATGTTCTGCCTGATGGACGTCTCCGGCTCGATGTCCGAGCACATGAAGGATCTCGCCAAGCGGTTCTACATGCTGCTCTACGTCTTCCTGACGCGTCGCTATCGCAAGGTCGAGATCGTCTTCATCCGTCACACCGACCGTGCCGAGGAAGTCGACGAGCAAACCTTCTTCCACGGCCCCGCGTCGGGCGGCACGCTGGTTTCCAGCGCACTGCAGGCCATGCATGAGATCGTGCAGTCACGCTATCGCCCCGCCGACTGGAATATCTATGCCGCACAGGCCTCGGACGGCGACAACTCTTATGCCGATGGCGATCTCTCCGGCCGCCTGCTCAAGGACATGATCCTGCCGGTGACGCAGTTCTTCGCCTATCTGGAAGTGGGCGAATCCGGCAGCCATCCGTTCGAAATGTCGGAATCCTCACTGTGGACGCTGTATCAGCGGCTGCGCGCGGAAGGTGCACCGCTGTCGATGCGCAAGGTCAACGACCGCAGCGAGATCTTTCCGGTGTTCCACGACCTGTTTCAACGTCGCCAGGCCAAGGAGAGGGTGGCTCCATGACAGACCGTCTCTACGAAGGCGCGGACTGGGACTTCACCACATTGCAGCGCATCCACGATGCCTGCGAGGAGATTGCCGAAAAGGAGCTCGGCCTCAACGTCTACCCGAACCAGATCGAGGTCATCACCGCCGAACAGATGCTGGACGCTTACTCGTCCGTAGGCATGCCGCTGTATTACAAGCACTGGTCGTTCGGCAAACAATTCGCCCATCAGGAAGCGTCCTATCGCAAGGGCCTGATGGGTTTGGCCTATGAGATCGTTATTAACTCGTCGCCATGCATTTCCTACCTGATGGAGGAAAACACGGCGACGATGCAGACGCTGGTAATTGCCCACGCCGCTTTCGGCCATAATCACTTCTTCAAGAACAATTATTTGTTCAAGCAGTGGACCGACGCCGACGGCATTCTCGACTATCTCGATTTTGCCAAGGGCTATGTGGCGCAGTGCGAGGAAAAGCATGGCCGCGCAGCGGTGGAGCAGACGCTCGACGCCGCGCACGCGCTGATGTCGCACGGCGTCGATCGCTATCCCGGCAAAAAATCGCTGGATTTGCGGGCCGAGGAAAAACGCGCCAAAGAGCGCCGCAATCACGAAGAAACCTCGTTCAACGATCTGTGGCGCACGGTGCCGACCGGGCGGGCGAAGAGTGCCTCACTGCTCAGCGCGGAGCGACGACGCGCCCTGCTCGGCCTGCCGCAGGAAAACCTGCTGTATTTTCTGGAGAAATCCGCACCGCGCCTGAAGACCTGGCAGCGCGAACTCATCCGCATCGTCCGGCACATCTCGCAATATTTCTACCCGCAAGGTCAGACCAAGGTGATGAACGAAGGCACGGCCACTTACGTGCACTATCGCATCATGAGCCGACTGCATCAGACCGGACAGATCTCGGACGGCAACTTCCTGGAATTCCTGCAGTCGCACACCAATGTCGTGTTCCAGCCGAATTACGATGACCGGCGCTTCTCGGGCTTCAACCCCTATGCGCTCGGCTTCGCAATGATGCAGGACATCGAAAAAATCGTCACCGATCCGACCGACGAAGACCGCGCGTGGTTTCCCGATATCGCCGGCAAAGGCGATGCAATGGCGGTCCTGCGCGATATCTGGGCGAACTACCGCGACGAGAGCTTCGTCAGCCAGTTCCTGAGCCCACGACTGATGCGCCACATGCGGATGTTCCACCTGCATGACGACCCGGCCGTGTCGGAAGGCATCCGCGTCGACGCCATCCATGACGAGCGTGGCTATCGCCGCGTCCGACGTGTGCTGGCGCGTCAGTACGACGTCGGCCTGATCGATGCGAATGTCGAAGTGGTGGACGTCGACCTCGCCGGCGATCGCCGGCTGATGCTGAAGCATTCGGTGCTCAATGGCGCCCTGTTGAATGAGGCCGACGCCAAGCGGGTGCTGCAGCATCTCGCCGATCTCTGGAGCTACGACGTCTCGCTTGCCGAGGTCGATGCTTCCGGCCTGGTGCTCAAGGAACACGTCGCCCATCCCCGCGTGATGGCTGCGGCCGCCTGATCGATCCCTCTCCGTTTCCTCCCGCAAACTCCCCTGCCCGGCTTGTCGCCGGGCGGGGACTTTCGCTCGGACGAAATATAGGGTAGGGGACTATCCTATGTCGCATCTCGCCGCTAACAAGACCAAGCTGCTCGCCCGGGTCCGTCGGCTCGCCGGCCAAATGGCCGCCATCGAGAAGGCCATCACCGAAGACGCCGGCTGCGCCACGATTCTGCATCAGGTTGCAGGCGTGCGCGGCGCCGTGAGCGGGCTGATGGATGAACTGATCGAGGACCATGTCCGCGAGCATGTCGCCCATCCCGGTCTCAGCACCGACGACCGTGCGGCGGGCGCCGAAGAACTCATCGCCGCCATCCGGCGCTACGCGAAATAAGGACGGGCAGCATGCGCACCCACTCCGACATCGACCACCTGTCCCACGAGCACATGTTTCTGGGCGACAATCATGACGAGAACACCCGCCGCACACTGTGGGTGGTCGTCCTTACGGCGCTGATGATGGTCGGCGAGATCATTGCCGGCACAGTCTTCAACTCGATGGCGCTGCTGGCTGACGGCTTCCACATGGCGACCCATGCCGTGGCGCTCGCCATTGCTGCGGGCGCCTATGCTTATGCACGCCGCAACGCACATAACCGCCGCTTTACTTTCGGCACAGGTAAGGTCGGCGATCTCGCCGGCTTTGCCTCCGCGTTGGTGCTGGCGATCATCGCCCTCGGCATCGCCGTCGAATCCGTGCAGCGGCTATTCAATCCGTCCGCAGTCGCCTTCGGCGAAGCCACGGTGATCGCCGTCATCGGCTTGATCGTGAATATCGCCAGTGCGTTTCTGCTGAGCGGCGGCCATCATCACGACGGTCATGACCACGACCATCACCACGGCGCGCATCATCACGACAACAACATGCGCTCCGCCTTCATGCATGTGCTGGCCGATGCGCTGACCTCGGTGCTCGCCATCGCCGCGCTGCTAGCCGGCCGCTATCTGAACTGGGTTTGGCTCGATCCCGTGATGGGCATCGTCGGCGGCATCGTCATCGCCGCCTGGGCGTGGAATCTGCTGCGCGACACGGCGGCCGTGTTGCTCGACACGTCAGATCCGCATCTGGAACAGGAAATCCGCGATGAGGTCGAGCGCCCCGGCGACGCCCGCATCTTCGACCTCCACGTGTGGCGCGTCGGCCCCGGTGCGCATGCCGCGATCGTCGGCTTTGCCGGCGGAGCCAGCACAGAGACGGTGCGGCAGCGCCTCGCCGCCGTGCATGAATTGCAGCACGTGACTGTGGAAGCGCGCTAGCGTCGGACGCACATCTCCCGCGTTACGAGCCATGCAGCGAAGCGGGTTGGCATTCACGGCTTGGCTGATTAACCTGACGTCATCATCGCCAGCCAAATGGCGGGACGTGCCGATTGCGACGCGCAAAAAAACGTCTGGGACGGACATGCAAGGACAGATCGCGCCGGACACCTCAACGCCGACCACCCGCCATGAAGTTCTCTACGGCGAACGCTTTGTCGCCTGTTTCTCCGATCGTTCGCCGAACCTCGATGCGATGCTCCGTGCTGCTGCGGCCCGGAAGCCCGATGGCGTTGCGCTGGTGCTCGGCGAAAAACGAGTCACCTATGCGGAGCTCGACCGCGTCGCGGAGAATGTCGCCCGCAATCTGATCGCCTCCGGTTTCCAGAAAGGTGAGCGCATCGCGATGCTGCTCGGCAACTGCCTGGAATTCATCTTCTGCGCGCTCGGCGCCGTCCGCGCCGGCATGATTATCGTCCCGCTCAATACGCGGCAACGCGCACCCGAGATCGACTATGTGTTGCAGCAGTGTGGGGCTTCAGCGCTCGTCTATGACGCCGACTGCGAGGCCAACCTGCCCGCACCACATGCGGGCTTGCGCAATCAGTGGGTGGTCGGCAGCGGCCGTGCGCCGTCGTTTACGGAATTGATGAAAGATGCGCCTGTCGCTGCTCTGCCTGAGCTGACTCAAGAGGACACCGCGTTTCTGCTCTATACGTCGGGCACCACTGGCAACCCGAAAGGCGCGATGCTTACCCATGCAAGCATCATCCATTCGCTGCTGAACTTCCAGCACGGCTATGGTCTGCACGACGGTGACGTCACGATACTGGCGGTGCCCGCGTCGCATGTCACCGGCCTCGTGGCATTGATCCTTGCGACCATCAATGTCGCCGGCACCACCGTAATCCTGCCAGCATTCAAGGCGCCGGAGTTTCTGGCCGTCGCCGCGCGCGAGCGCATGACCTACACGCTGATGGTCCCGGCAATGTATAATCTCTGCCTGCTGCAGCCGGACTTCGAGACCCACGACCTCACGGCCTGGCGCATCGCCGGCTTCGGCGGGGCGCCGATGCCGGAAGCGACGATCAAGCGCCTCGCCGAGGTGCTGCCGAAGCTCAATCTCTGCAATGCCTATGGCTCGACCGAGACTTCATCACCCGCAACGATGTTTCCGCCCGGCTCGCCGGTCGGAAAGATCAATTCGGTCGGGCGCCCCGTCATCGGCGCGCATATCGTGGTCGCCGATGACGACGGCCGCGAGATGCCGGCCGGTCAGGACGGCGAATTGCTGATTGCCGGCGCAATGGTCGTGCCGGGCTATTGGGACAATCCGGATGCCACGCGCACCGGCTTCGTCGGCGGCTACTGGCGGTCCGGCGATATCGGCCACATGGATGCGGACGGCTATGTCTATGTGGTCGACCGCAAGAAGGACATGATCAATCGCGCCGGCTTCAAGATCTACTGCACCGAGGTCGAAAACGTGATGTCACATCATCCCGCCATCGTCGAAAGCGCTGTGGTGGGCAAGCCGGATCCAGTGCTGGGCGAACGCGTACACGCCTTCGTCTATAGCCCCGATGGCGGCAACGAGGCCGACATCCGCAAATACTGTGCGGAGCGGCTGTCCGATTACAAGGTGCCGGACACCATCACCTTCCTGAAGGAGCCGCTGCCGCGCAACGCCAACGGCAAGATCCTCAAGACCGAGCTACGCAAGATGATGGCGAGCTGATCACCAAGCGGCGACAGCGCCATCCGAGCGCGGGTCCGTCGCGCCTTCGAGCACGCCGTTAGCGTGCAGCACGATGGCGCCGGCATGGCCCATGGTACCGGTATAGCTACCGAGCACCTCGACCACGTGACCGGCAGCCCGAAGCTGCTCGATCAACGCGGGATCGAAGCGATCCTCGACCTTCAACGTGACGCTCTCGTCGCCCCAGGTCTTGCCGAGCAGCCAGCGCGGCGCGGTCACCGCCTGCTGCAGCGGCATGCCGAACATACCGTAGCGCGAGAACACCGCCGACTGCGTCTGCGGCTGCCCCTCGCCGCCCATGTTTCCGTAAACCATACGACGGCCGTCATCGAAGATCGCCATCGCGGGATTGAGCGTGTGGAACGGCTTGCGGCCCGGCTTCAGCGCATTCCAGCCACTCTCGGCAAGCCGGAACGAGGCGCCGCGATTTTGCCAGCAGATGCCGGTTTCCGGCAGCACGACGCCGGAGCCGAACTCGAAATAGACCGACTGGATGAACGACACCGATCGGCCCTGTCCGTCGATGACGCCGAGCCAGATGGTATCGCCGGGCTTGCGCACATGCGGCCACGGCAGCGCAATCTTGCGATCGATATGGCGCGCCAGTTCGTCAAGCTTCGCATCGTCGAGGAATGACGCCGGATCCACCGTCATGTGATCGGGATCGCCGACATGTTCGTCGCGCACGATGAACGCCTGCTTGGTGGCTTCGATCAGACCGTGGATGTGATCGAAACCTTCGGCCTGGGTGACACCAAGGCGATCGAACATCGCGAGGATCATCAGCGACGACAGGCCCTGCGTCGGCGGCGCCATGTTGAACAGGTGCGCGCCGCGCACGGTGGTCGATAGCGGCGGACGTTCGCTGGCTTGATGGTTCTGCAGATCGGCCGCGGTGACGGGCGATGCGACCCTGGCGAGGTCAGCGGCGATCGTGTCGGCCAGCTTGCCGTTGTAGAAACTCTCGAAGCCCTCGACGGCCAGACGCTTCAGCGTCGCGCCGAGCGCCGGCAGTTTCATGATATCGCCTTCGTCCGGCGCCTGCCCGTTCGGCATGAAAGTCCCGGCGAAATTCGGCTGGTCCTTCAGCTCCGCGAATTTCTCAGACGTCAGTTCGGATTGGCTGCGCGTGACGACGATGCCGTTCTCGGCATAATAGATTGCGCTGTCGAGCAGGCGTTCGCGCGACAGCGGCTTCTGCCAATGCTTCGAAACATCCAGCGCCTTCTGCCAGCCGGACACGGTCCCGGCGACGGTGTTGGCAGCGAGCGGTCCGCGGAACGGAATCGCCGAAGCGCCCTTCGACGCATAGTAAGCAAGGTCCACCGCTGCGCCGGCGCGACCGCAGGCATCCACCGTGATCGGCGCCTTACCGGGCTCGGCGATCAGCCAGAAGCCGTCGCCCCCGATGCCGGTCATGTGCGGATAGACCACTGCGAGCGCCGCCGCTACGGCGATCGCCGCTTCCACAGCGGTCCCGCCGTCCTTGAGCACATCGAGACCGGCCTGCGACGCCAAGTGATGCGGCGAGGTAACCATGCCCCGTCGCGCGCGCGGTGTTTCAAGCATTCGTCGTCTCCAGAACTCGTGGCATGCCAGCTTTGTTTGGCGCAGTCGTAACGCGTCCAGCCGATGATTCAAGCCTTTCGGGCGACGATCTCGCCGTCCCGCGCAACCAGCCGGCCGTTCTTGTAGACCGCGCGGCGCTTTGGCAGATCGACCACGGCCTGCGGCACGTGCGGTGCATCGATGGCGACGAAGTCGGCCTTGGCGCCGACGCGGAGGCCGTGATCTTCCAGCCGCAGCGCTTTCGCACCACCGGCCGTGACGATGCCGAAGGCCAGCATCAGGTCTTCGTCGGTATTGAAGCCCGAGCGGTAGCCGATCATCATCGCACGGCCGAGCATGTCGCCGTCGCCATAGGGCCACCACGAGTCGCGGATATTGTCGCAGCCGCCGAACACCGTGACGCCGGCAGTGCGCAACAGCTTCACCGGCGGAAACGGCCGCGCGCCCGGCGCATTGGTCATGATGGCCACGCCGCTCGAAGCCAGCGCCGCCGCCGTGCGCTGAACCACGTCAGCCGCGACATCGCCGAGCGAATAAGCGTGGCTGACGGCGACATGGCCCTGCATGCCCAGCGCCTGCGTGCGCGCGCAGATCTGTTCTATCTCGAAAATGCCGAGCATCGAGGGATCGTGCAGATGGATATCGACATCAACGCCGCGGCGCTCGGCGATGCCGAACACCACATCGAGATGTTTCTCGACATCGCGGTCGAAGCCACCGGGATCGAGACCGCCGATCACGTTCGCGCCGAGATCGAAAGCGGCATCGAGCAGATCCGGCGTGCCCGGACTGCGCAGGATGCCGCTTTGCGGGAAGGCGACAAGCTGGATATCGATGAGGTCGCGATGCGCCTCGCGCACGGCGAGGATGGTCTCAAGCGATTTGAGACCGACCGAACCGTCCACCATCACATGGCTGCGCATCCGCGTGCTGCCGTGCCCGAGGCAAAGCTCAAGCTGGCTCCGCGCGCGCTCGGCCATCGGCGCGGCCTTGGCCATGTTGTCGGCCTGGATAGCGACACGCTCCTGCACGTTGAAGCCGTTCGAATAGGGCACATGCGGCCGCCAGATATCGCCGTAGAAACTGGTGTCGACATGGATGTGACCTTCGACGAAGGACGGGATCACAAGCGTGCCGCCGAGATCGACGGTCTCTGCGGTTGTCGGTGCGGGATTACTACCGGATGTGACCGAGGTGATATGGCCGCCGCTGACGGCAATCGCGTTGAGGCTACCGTCTGCGAATTTCGCCTGCGTAAAAATCGTGTCGATGTCGCTCACGCCAACCTCTCGGACTGATCTGCTGCCGCGAGGTTACAGGAGGACGACACAGCATGCACCCGCATGCCGGCCGCTGCATGGCCAATGCGTCGGTCAGCTCTCGCGCGCAGCCTTGATGAGGTTGTCGCGCAGCGTGGCGACGCCCTGCTGCATTTTCTTGAATTCGTCGGGCTCAAGACCGGATGCCTTGACCAGATTCATGGTCAGCCCCTTCTCGCGCAACCGCCGTCCTTCGTCGGTCAGGCTGACCACCACCTGCCGCTCGTCCTCGGGATCGCGCTGCCGTCGCAGATAGCCCATGGTTTCCAGCTTCTTCAGGATCGGCGTCAGCGTGTTGGACTCCAGAAACAGCTTTTCGCCGAGGCTGCCGACAGTTTGCCGGTCCTGCTCCCACAGCGCGACGATGGCGATGTACTGGGTATAGGTCAGGCCGAGCTTTTCGAGGATCGGCTTGTAGGCCCGGCCATAGGCCAGATTGGCTGAATAGATCGAAAAACAGAGGAAATCAGACAGTTTCGGGCCGGCCCGCGCGGAATCGGCGGAGGCTTGTTCAATCGATTTGGGCTTGGTGGATGGCATGTTTGCACTCCGTCAGGGACACGAGAACGTGACCTATCGGACCCATATATATCGGATGCGATTAAATCGGAAGAGTTGACAAGGGCGCCTACCCCGCTATTTATATCGCACTCGATTACATCGCACACGATATAAAAGGAGACGATCATGACCTCGGCCACCATCGAAAAGGTTCTCTACACCGCCCAGACCCACACCACCGGTGGCCGCGATGGCGCGTCGCGAAGCTCGGACGGCCGGCTCGACGTCAAGCTGTCGCCTCCCGGCTCGGCTGGCGCCGGCACCAATCCCGAGCAGATGTTCGCGGCCGGCTGGTCGGCCTGTTTCATCGGCGCCATGGGGCGCGCCGCCAGCAATCTGAAGGTAACGCTGCCGGCCGACGTCGCCGTCGACACCGAAGTCGATCTCGGCACCACCGGCGGCGACTTCTTCCTGCAGGCTCGCCTCAATGTCAGCCTGCCCGGCCTCGCGCCGGACATCGCGCGCCAGGTGGTCGATGCCGCGCATCAGATCTGCCCTTACTCGAAGGCAACGCGCGGCAACATCAATGTCGCGATCAACCTGATCTGACCCTCACCTTCTTCCGCGGACCGTCAACCGGTCCGCGGATCGCGGCGCTCCCCCGAATGGTTGCCGGCTTCACTCGTGTATTTTGGAGATCACCGTGACGCTCTTCATCCTCGCTTATGCGGCCGGCCTGCTCACCATCGCATCGCCCTGCATCTTCCCGATCCTGCCGATCATTCTCGCCCGCGCGGACGAACCGTTTCGCCGCAGCGGATTGCCCTTGCTGATTGGCCTCACACTGACTTTCGCGGTGGCCGCCAGCCTCGCCTCTGTCGCCGGCAACTGGGCGATCGAGGCAAATCGTTATGGCAGAACCATCGCCCTCATCGCGATGACGCTGTTCGGCCTGGCACTGCTGTTGCCGACTCTCGCCACGCGACTGATGGCGCCGCTGGTGCTACTCGGCGTGAAGCTGTCCGGCTGGGCCGGCCAGAATGATGCAAACGCGCATCGCGCGCCGCTGTCGTCACTGCTACTCGGCATCGCGACGGGCCTCGTCTGGGCACCCTGTGCCGGACCGGTGCTGGGCCTGATCCTCACCGGCGCGGCACTGCACGGGCCGGGAATCGATACCGTGTTGCTGTTGCTCGCCTATGGTCTTGGTGCGGCAACGTCACTCGCCGCCGGCATGCTACTGGGCGGACGTTTGCTCGCCAAATCGCGCGAGCTGATGCCATGGAGCGACGGCGTGCGTCGCGCGCTGGGTGGCGCAGTGGTGCTCGGCGCCATCGCGATCTGGGCCGGGCTGGATACGCGCCTGCTAACGCAACTATCTCTGCCGTCGACGACCGCGTTTGAGAGCAAGTTGATCGACACGCTGCAGCCCGCGCCATCTGCGCAGGCCGGAACGTCCATCGGCAATGCCACACCCCATGCATCACTGTCTGGTCCGCTCGCATCGATCGTGGGCAGCAGGCAATGGCTCAACACGTCGCCGCTGAAGGCTGAAGACCTGCAGGGCAAGGTCGTGCTGGTGAATTTCTGGACCTATTCCTGCATCAACTGCCTGCGCGTGCTGCCGCATGTGCGTGCCTGGGCCGAGAAGTATCGCGATCAGGGCCTCGTCGTGATCGGCGTGCACACGCCGGAATTCGCCTTCGAGAAGAACGTCGGCAATGTCAGCACCGCAACGACGAAGCTCGGCGTCGGCTATCCCGTCGCGATCGACAACGACTTCCGTATCTGGCGCGCCTTCAGCAACAATGCATGGCCGGCGCTCTATTTCGTCGGTGACGATGGTCGCATCCGTCATCAGGCAATCGGCGAGGGCAACTATGCGACGTCGGAAAAGGTGATCCAGCAATTGCTTGCCGAGGCCGGCCACAAGCCAACCGACGACGCAGCAACCGTGACAGCCGAAGGCACGCAGGTTGCGGCGGACGAAGTCCAACTCCGGTCGTCGGAAACCTATCTCGGCTATGGACAGGCCAGCGGCTTCACCTCGCCCGGCGGCGCACGCGAAGACGTGCCGAGCCTCTATCGCGGCATCGACATGCTACCGCTGAACCGCTGGACGCTGGGCGGCACATGGACCATCGGTCGCGAATATGCGCAGCTCGACGATACGTCAGGTCGCATCGCCTATCGTTTCCACGCCCGCGACCTGCATCTGGTTCTCGGCCCATCGCCGGACGGCAAGCCGGTGCGCTTCCGCGTGACCATCGATGGTGCGGCGCCCGGCGCCAGCCACGGCACCGATACCGATGCCGAGGGATATGGCACCGTCACGGATGCAAAACTGTATCAACTGGTGCGGCAAGTTGGCGACGTGACCGACCGCACATTCGGAATCGAATTCCTCGATCCGAGCGTGCGGGCCTATGCCTTCACCTTCGGCTGATGACGACGGCTATTGATAGGTCGCCACGATATCCGCGACGGCGCGCTCGAGTTGCTGCGCCGTCGCGCATTGGCGCACGACATTGCAGAAGGTCGCATAGCGCGGCATTTCGGAATCGCCGAAGCCCCAGCCCATGCGGCCCTCGGGATTGAGCCAGACCAGCCGCTTCGAGCGCTCGCCGATGCGGCGCAGAATGTCGGCGCGCGGATCGAGATTGTTGCTGCGGGCATCGCCGAGCACAATGACCGTGGTCTGCGCCGTGATCGCACTCATGAAACCCTTCTCGAAATCGACGAAGGAGCGACCATAATCTGATGAGCCATAACCGACTGAAGACATGATCTGCTTCATCGCCTCTTCAGGCTTGTTCTTCTCCAGGACTTCACTGACTTCGATCAGGTTGCCGGAAAAAGCGAAGGAGCGCACATCGGATACAACTTCATGCAGGCTGTGGATCAGCAGCAGGAAGAAGTCGGAGACCTGCGCGACCGAGCCCGAGACGTCGCAGATCGCGACGATCTTCGGCTTGTCGCGATGGCGGCGCTTCCATGCCGTCATGAAGGGCACGCCGCCCCATGCGGCATTGCGACGAATGGTGCGGCGGACATCGAGATGGCCACGGCGCTGGCGTTTGCGCGGCTTGCTGAAGCGCTCGCGCAGCCGCCGCGCGATCTGCCGGATCAGAACGCGCATCTGCGCGATCTGCCGCTGTTCTAGCCGCGCCATCGGCGCATTGCGCAGGATCTCATTGCGCAACGCCTCTTTCTCCTCGCGGCCATAGAGCAGCAGCGCCTGCGCGACCATTTCGCTGACGGTCTCGCGCAGGCTGCCGAGCGCCGTTGCAAGCCGTTCTGCATCTGCCGGATTGCGGGTCGTGAGCGCGTCGATGTCGTCGCGCAATTGCGCGATCCCGAGCTGCTCGAGCACCCGGCTGGCAAACAGCCCCCGCTGGGTGAAGACACGGATGTCGGTCAGGCCGGCGGCATTCGATGCGTTTGAAAGCGCAGCGGCAATGGCGGCGCGGTCCTGCGCCAGCAGCATTTGCGCGAGCAAACCGAGTTCGGTCGAAGCCTGTGCCGACGCGGTACCTGCCGCGGCGTCGGTCCAGCTCTCGCTTGCCCCCTCGCCAGTCTCGTCGTCGTCATTTGCCGCAGACGGCGCGTCGAAATCAGGATGGGTGAAGAACGTATCGAAACAGGCAGCAAGCGCCGCTTTCTCTTCGCCGGACTTCGCCATGGTCAGCAGCAGCGCATCGCGCAGGATCGCGCGATCGGCGGGGCCCACTTCAGCGGCGGCACGCATCGCATCGATACTTTCGGCAGGCGAAATCCTGACACCGGCGCCGCGCGCCGCCCGAAAGAAACGATGCAGGGTGTCACGCATCGGCTAACCGAACACGCCCTGCCGGCCGGACTTGGCAACGAAGCCCGAGACCTGCGGCAGTGTCGCTTCGATATCGCCCTCGTATTTCAGCAGCACGTTGAGCGTGTCCTTCACCATCTCGTGGCCGAGTTCGGATGCGCCGAGCAGCACGAGCACCTTGGCCCAGTCGATGGTCTCGCTGACCGACGGTAGTTTCTTCAGGTCCAGCGTGCGGACCTGATTGACGAAACCAACAAGCTGCTTGCGCAAGGTGGTGGACACGCCAGGCACGCGAGTCTCGACGATGCGCTCTTCGAGCTTGGGCTCGGGAAAGCCGATATGCAGATGCAGACAGCGGCGCTTCAAGGCATCGCCAAGATCACGTTCGCCGTTCGAGGTCAGGATCACGGTCGGCGGTACGATGGCTACGACGGTGCCGAGCTCGGGGATCGTGACCTGGAAGTCGGACAGGATTTCGAGCAGCAGCGACTCGAATTCGGCGTCGGACTTGTCGATCTCGTCGATCAGGAGCACGCAGCCCATCGGCTGTTCCAGCGCACGCAGCAACGGACGCGGCTCGACGAATTCCTTGGAGAAGAACACGTCGCCGAAATCATGCAGCTGCTCCAGCGCCTTGTCGAGCGTATCGGCGCCGCCCAGCACTTCGCCGAGTTTGTCCTTCAGTATCTGTGTGTAGAGCAGCTGCTTGGCGTATTTCCACTCATACAGTGCCTTGGCCTCGTCGAGGCCCTCATAGCACTGCATGCGGATCATCTCGAGGCCGCGCGAGGCAGCGATCGCCTTGGCAAGTTCGGTCTTGCCCACACCGGCCGGACCTTCGACCAGAATCGGCTTCTCGATCTTCTCTGCGAGATAGACGGCGGTGGCGATCTGCCGGCTGGCGATATAGCCGGCGGAGGCCAGACTGCGCTCAACGGCTTCGATCGATGCTGACGAACTGGTGTTCTCGGCCACGCGCTTCACTCCGGATTTCGCATACTGGAATAAGCCCCTTAAACAGGTTTTGGGCGCACGCGCCCGGCTCATTTCGGCGTCCTGATTTGCTACGTGGTTCAGCCGGCGGCGTCCAGCGCCACCGGCTCATCGCTCAGTTGCGGCGGCTGGGGGCCTGACAGTTGAGCGCCTTGCGGTACCCCGCGGCGCGGGCGTCGTCCTCGCTGCAAAACCAGCGATCCGGCTTCGGCTGGGTCGCGTAATTCTGGCATTGGGGAATGAGATAGACGCCAAGATGGCCGGTAAACTTGGCCCGGCGGACCTGTTTCGCCCGGATATTGCAGCCCACCGGCATCGCGAGATCGGTGGGAAACAGCGCCGCGCGCAGCTCCTTGTCCTTGTCGCTCCGACAGGCCGAGCCGAGCAATAGGCTGTCGCTCGCCTTGCGGCGGAACTCCGCGGGCGTCACGAAGCACCCGCGCCACAGCCCTTGGCGCTTGTCCTTGGCCGCCGTCTCATCGGGCTTGAAGCTGGTCTTGGCGCTTGCCTTGTCCGACGGTTCGATGCTCACCGCATAGCCCGATTGGATCACCGCCTGATTGAGGCTACCCGTCTCGCCAACGACACTGCAGAGACCGGCGCGACGGTTCTTGTAGATCTTGTCCTCGCCAAGGTCCTCACAGCGAACCTCGCGCTTGTCGATCAGCTTCACCAGCTGGTCCCTTGCTTCGACGCCGCAGGCCCAGTTGTCGGCATGTTCGTCGACACAGGGCTGATCCACCTCCGGCGCGTCCAGGCCGGCAAGCTTGTAGGCGACATTGCCGATCTGGATGGTGTCGCCGTCCTTGACGATGGCTTCGACCGCCGAGGCCGGGTTGGCGACAAGCAGCAGGACGAACAGGGACAGGATGCGCATCAATCTGGTCTCGGGATCGGCACGGGGAGGGCTGCGATCAGTCCTATCGCAGCAGACGCGCCCACGAAAGAGACATCACGCGCACTGCGCCGTCACACCGCAACCAGCATCGCCACGCCGACGACAATCAGCGCGATCCCCGACAATTCGCGTGCCGAAAGGGGCTGCTTGAACGAATAATAGGCGACAGCCTGCGCGAACAGCACCTCGACCAGCGCCAGCGTCCGGACATTGGCGGCGGCCGTAAGTGCAAATGCCAGGAACCAGAATTGCGAGGCGGCTGCGCCCATGAAGCCGGCCAGCATCGATGGCTTCCACAGGCCGAGGATGTCGCTCAGCACCTTTGGCGCGCGAGCCAGCAGATAGATCGTCAGGATCAGCGTCTGCACGAACAGCGCCCAGACCAGTGCATAGGAGGCCGCCGTCACGAAACTCACACCGGGCACGGTGATGATCGCGCCGCGGAAACCCACTGCCGACAGTGCGAAAGCCGCTGCCGCAACCAACCCAAGGACCGTCGGCCGGATGCTGGCGATATCTCTGGTCGCGCCGGGCCGAAGCGCGGTGACGACGACACCGACGGTAGCAATCAGGATCGCTGCGACCTTCAGCACCGTCAGATGATCGCCGAGAAAGACGAAACCGAAAATCGCGGTCTGGATCGCCTCGGTCTTGAGATAGGCGATGGTCACCACAAAGGAGCGGTCATTCATCGCTGCCAGCATGAGCCCTGTGGCAAAGATCTGGCTCAGCGCGCCGAGTAGCAGCCACGGCCAGAATTCGGCTGATGGCCACGGCACCTTGTCGCCCGTCGCCAGGATGATCACCACAAAAAAGACGATCGAAAACGGGAAGCCGAACAGGAAACGGATGTTGGTCGCGCCCCAGGTCCCGAGCGGCCCAGTGAGCGAACGCTGCATGGCATTGCGCGTCACCTGCCCCAGCGAGGCGATGATAGTGAAGGGGATCCAGAGCGAGGCGATGGTGAACATGAGGCAGGACGGGTCCGCGAGCGATGGCGCGGAACCTGACTGCGTCACGCCGCAGGGTCAAGCGGCCTGCGCCCATGCCTGCGATGCGATCGCGACCGCCTCGGACGTGGCTTACCAGACGAAGCGCACGACGCCCTTGCCAGCATGGCTGCGGGTGAGGTTGGAGAACTCGCCCTCATACGTCGCTGTGACCGATAGCCCGCTGCCGAGCATGACCTCCGCACTCGCGCTGGTCAGTGCCGCATCGGGCGCCATCGCCGCGCCGTTCACGACGAAGCTCGCGCCAGGCAGCGACTGGAACGAGGCCTGCGCGACGCGATCGCGATTGAAGTCATGCGCCCATGCGGCGCGCCCACGCAGCGTGAGCAACGCCTGATCTAAAGCGAAGGACTTGTCGGTACGGAGGCCAAGTTCGCTACGCATGGCAGTGACGTTGCGTCCGGTGTAACTGAGCGCGAAATCATTGCCGCCGGAGACAAGCGCCTCTGCATAGGCCGGCAGGTCAATATTCGTGACCTGCCCCGCGGCATAGGGCGTCAAACCTACGCCGCCAAGCCACGGCAGCACGCTCCGATGGCCAGCTTCGGCGCGCGCCGAGAAAGCGTGCGCGGTGAAGTTCGCGCGCAGCCGGTCGGCATCGACGATGGTCACCAGCCGTTCCGTAGTGACGTTCTGCCATCCGTAAGCGAGCGCAGCTGTGATATAAGCGGGGCCTTGGTGATGGCGGATGAAACCACCTATCTGGAACAGGTCCGAATGTCCTGAACCGAGATTATCCGACAAGCCGAAGCTGGTGCCGCCGCCAGCCACGGCGAAGCCGGCAAGCGTCTGTGGCGACAGCCAGGTATCGGCACCGACGGCAATGCCGCCGATCCGGCTACTGCTATTGTGCGAACCAACGACCGTATTGCCGTCGGTCGCCTGACCACCACCGAAGCCCGCAGCCCAGACGTTCCAGCGCGCTTCGAAGCTCACCGCCACAGGTGGCACTTTGGTGATCGCACCGTGGGCGTCGCGCCAGGGCGTCGGTGAACGATCGGCCGCCGCGAAGGCATTCGAAGCTGTGTTCACGGTTGCGAGGCCGCGATTGGCAGCGAAGGGATCGGTCAGCACGCCCATGAACTGCGTCATGGCCTGAACGGTGTTTTGTTGCACGCCGGTCGAGAGTTCGCCCGACGACTGCGTCAGATCTTCCGGCGTCATCGCCCCGAGCGCATAGGGGATGCCGCCATGGCTGCCGAAATAGGCATTCAGCGACGAAGCGATGTTGTTCTGATTGATGTTGAGACCGGTCAGCTTCAGATCGACATTGAGATAGACGTTTTGAGCATCGTAGCTCAGCGTCGTGATGAACGAGGGCGGCTCGTCGCTGACGATATTTGGGCTGAACCTGCCTGTGATGCCGCCAGCGGCGTTCAAAATGGTGTAGCGTTCACGCACATAGGCCGCGGGATCGAAGCTGATGCGAACGCCTGCATTATTGAGCGACGCGGCGCCTGCGATATTGGTCCGGTCCGCCGCCAAGCCAGATACTTCGACCATGTAGCTCGAAGCTGCGGCAAACGTCAGATTACCTTGTACTGACAGCAGCCCGACCGAATTTCCGGGCGACAGCATGCCGCCATCCTGGATCTGTGTGGTGCTGACGATGCCGTTGCCGCCGAGCGTCGCGCCGCGTTCGACGCTCACCAGCGACGACGCGGCGATCGAGCCGTTGACGCTGAGCGTTCCGGCCTTGACGTCGGTGGCGCCCGTGTAGCTATTGAGTCCGTCGAGGCGCGTGATACCCAAACCGCTCTGCGTGAATGAACCACTGCCCGAGATGGCACCCGCCAATGTCAGCAGCCCGTCGCGCTTCGCGACAAGTTCGCCATTGTTGATGACATTGCCGATGATCGATCCTGTGAAACCACCATCACCGATCTGCAGAATGCCCTGCGTGATCTCCGTGCCACCGCTGTAAGTATTGTCTGCCGTCAGGACCGTCGTGCCGGTGCCGACATGCCGGAACATGCCGTTTCCCGTGATCGTGCCACCGAATGTGTAGACATCGGAACGGAAAATCTGGAACGTGCCGTTGTTGATGACATCGCCAATGATAGAGCCCGCCGTGCTGCCAGTGCCGAGCTGCAGCGTACCGGCAGAGATCAACGTGCCGCCGCTATAGGTGTTGTCATTGCCAAACGCCGTAAGGCCCGCCCCGACCTGGACGAAAGCGCCGGGACCGGAGATGACGTCATTATAGGAGAAATTATCGGATCGGTTGAATGCCAGAATACCATTGTTCGTTACGTTGCCGGACAGTGTGCCGGTGATGCCGCCATTGCCGATCTGCAGCGTGCCGGCATTGATCGTCGTGCCGCCGTTAAAAGAGTTGGTGCCTCCCAGAACGAGCGTGCCCCAGCCATCCTTGGTCAATGCGCCGGCGCCCGAGACATCTCCCATAGCCGAGAATGTCGTTCCGAACAGCGTCTCGATTGTGCCGCTGCCGGAAAGCACAATACTTCGCACGGACGTGACATCGGCCAGCGTCAGCAGCGTGCCACCCGAGAGCGTCAGCGTGCCCGTGCCGAGACTGGCGTCCGCGAGAACCGCAACGGCGCCGCCGGAAACTGTCGTGCCGCCCGTATATGTATTCGTGCCGGATAGCAGCAACGTGCCGTTGCCGGATTTCACGAGGCTGCCGCCCACGCCCGTGATTGTACTTGCGATGACCGTATCGCTCGCCTGATCGAGCGTCAGTTGCGCACTGGCGAGCGCAATCTCGCCACCGAAGCCGATCAGCGAATGCGTCGAAGTGTTGTAGCTGTTGAGATCGAGCTTGCCGCCATAGACGATCACGTCACTGCCGTTGGGCAGCGCACCGGAAGCGCCAAGCTGCAGCGTGCCAGCTTCGAGTAGCATGCCGCCAGTCCAGCTGTTGGTATTGGCCAACATCAGAGTGCCGTCGCCGGCCTTGATCAAGCTGCCGGTGCCGGACACCGTACCGGTGAGCACCAGCGCCGTTGCGGCGTCGGCATCGATCTCGCCTATGCCGAGTAACGATACGTTCCGCGCCGAGGCGATGTTTGCAGTCGTATGCAAGATGCCGTTGTCGAAGGTGAGACCGCCGGTTGCAGCGCCGAGATTTGCATTCGACGAAATCTGCAGCGTGCCGCCGCTGATGGTCGTGCCGCCAGCATAGGTGCTGGCGCCAGCGAGTACGAGCGTGCCGCCACCCGTCTTGTTCACACCACCGGCGCCTACAATCGGAGCCGAAATCGTCGCCGTCTCGCCGGACAGAACACGCAGCTCACCAATACCGTCCGAACCGCCCAGCGCGGTTGGCCGCAGTTCGCCAGTGCCTTGAACAAGGTTGTAGAGACCGCCGACGAATTGCAGCCCATAGAATTTCTGCGATCCATCTATCGTGACCGTGCCGCCCGGGCCGTTGAAGACGCCATAAATGAATCCCCACTGGGTATTGGCAACGCCGGCCAAATCAAACCAATTGTTGTTGAGCGCATTCCAGGTTCCGCTGCCACCCGCGGTGCCGCTCGACGCATCATCCCAACGTTGAAGGATGTCGGTGCCGTTGGGCGAAGCAATGAGATCGACCACATGGAGCCGCGAGCTGTCGATCGAATAGGTGACGGGAAACAGCCCCGAGATCGGGGGCATCGTGCCGATGGTCAGTCCGGAGATTGACGAACCGCCGGTGTAGTTGATCATACGATAGTAACCGACCGCAGGTTCGCCCGTACCACTGATATTAAAAGTTACATCGTGGAGCGAAACATCGCCATTGACGAAGACACTCGCTGATGTTGTCGAGGCTGCTCCGTTCGAGAAATGACCGAGATTGAAATCAAAGGCGCTGCCGGCGAGCATCGACAGGTTGCCGTTCACCGTCAGACGGCCCGTGCCATCAGGCACGAGCGTGCCACCATAGAGCACCGTGGTAGCTCCGACGGAGCCATTGCCGGTGAGGCGTCCGCCCGCATCGACATTAACCGTGCCGCCGAGTTGTCCGGTCACGCCAAGCGTTGCGCTCAGGATTTCCGTGGTGCCCGTGAAAGCAGCACTGCGGCCGGACAGGATCGTGGTGCCTGACAGCACATTGATCGCGCCATTGCCGGTGATGAGATTATTGAAGAGATAGTCGCCGCTCGTATGGTTGAAATTGAGCGTGCCGCTTTGTGCGAGTTCAACCGGGCCTGTCACAACACCAGGCGCCAGAGCCGCTGCCCCGGGCTCGGATCCGATACTCAACGCACCGCTGACACCAGAGGCGCCTACTTGAATCGTACGCGCTTTCGCAACGCCCCCATTACTCACCGTCAGCGCGCCGACGGACGCTGCGCCGATCTTCAGGGTCTGGGCATCGAGCGCCGACCCGATGCCATCGACCTTCACCGTGCCATGCGCGACATAAGACGCATCGTTGCCAATTGAAGCGGTGGCTGCAGTCACATGCATGCCATCAGCAATCAGCAACGAGCCGGTGCCGCGATAGCCGACGAACAGATTGGCATTGAGCCACGATGCGCCTGGGCCAGAGACGGTGACATTGGCATCGGTGCCGCTGTCATAGCCGACATAGCCATTGGCCGTCGTCAGTCTGGCGCCACCAGCAAAGGCCAGGCTGCCGGCATTGGCGCGCAAATCGCCGGCGAAGGATGCCGATATCCCCGAAAGCGTCCAGACGGCGTCGCCATTTTTTTCCAGCACCGAAAAGCCCCGATACTTCGTGCCCAATCCGGAGAGATCGAACGTCGCGTTCTGATTGCCACCCAACGCAAAGATATTGAGATTGCTCGCATCCAGGCCGACGACGACATCGCCTGTAATGTTCGCGCCGGACCATAGCTCCAGCCTGTTGCCACCGCCGGTGAACAGAATCGCCGCAGCGCGCGATCCGTCGACGTTTCGCCCGCCCTCGATCGTCCCGGCCGCGACGACCGTTATGCCGGCGTTCTGCCCAAGGATGGCGACTCCCGCCGCTCCATTCGCACCGGCGTGACCGTTGCTTCCATTGCCGAGCTCCCAGCCGCCGCCGCCCGGGCCGGCTGTCCCGCCCGCTCCGGCATCGCCGCCCTGCACCAGTCCACCATTGTCAACGCGCACAGTGCCGGGGCTCGCCAGCACGACGCCGGTGCCGCCAGCACCGCCGGCGCCGCCATTGCCACCATTGCCGCCGGAAACGCCTTGGCCGCCCGATCCACCCGCCCCGCCGGTCCCGCCGGTCCCGCCGAACACCGAGGCGCCACTTCCAATGACGGTCATGCGCGCGTTCTCGACGACGATGCCGGCGCCGCCATTGCCGCCATTGCCCCCACTGCCGCCATCGCCGCCGACGCCGCCGTCGGTCGCGGTGGTGATGCAGGGCGGCTGTCCGCCCGGGCAATAGTTACCGATACTATCCGGCGCGCCCGTGCCTCCATTGCCGCCGGCGCCACCCCAACCGCCCGAACCGCCTTTGATAGCGGGCGCGAGCGTTTCCAGGGTTTGTCCGGATGCGTAGAGTCCTATTCCACCGCCGCCTCCTCCTCCTCCTCCGCCACCGCCTCCGCCGTAGCCGGGGGCCATGAAGGTTCCGTAGTACGCCACAACACCATCGCCACCATCGGCGGCGGCGGCGCCACTGCCACCTGCACCGCCCGCAATGAACTGGTTGCCCGGAACGAACGACCCGCTGAATATCGCGCCGGTACCGCCACCGCCGCCACCACCGCCGCTGCCACCGTCATGGCCCATTCCGTGAAACCAGTTGCTGCCATCTCCACCTTTGAGCCGCTGGGGACGCTTCCCGGGCGATCCCGCGCCTCCCTGGATTTGGCCGCCCGGGAGTTGCGAGCCGTTGAAGCCCAGGTTTCCACCCTGGCCGCCGTCTCCCCCTCCACTGGCATGTGCACCACTGCCACCCTTGCCGCCATTGCCGATATAAGCGTTCTTCAGCGACTCGTTCTTGGCATTCCTGCCGCCACCGCCGCCGCCTCCGCCTCCATTGGCGGGGTCGATCACACCGCCTATTCCGCCCGCTTTCGGATTGCTGGATGCATGCGCTCCACCATTTCCGCCGACGCCCGAAGCCTGCGCATGAACCGGTTGCGACGAGGCAATCGCCGCAACCACCAGCGCCAGACCGGCAAGCGACAGCATTATGGCTGTCGACGACATCAATGTGTTAGCACGGCGCGCGCCGGTGCCGCTGCTCGTACTCGAGCCGCTGCGGCACGCTGCGCTGACGACTGAAAATACCGGGAGCTTCACGATCCAACTCCAGCTCGCAGATCCACGCGAGCGAAGTTCCATGAGACACGCGATCGCATGACGAGTCGCAATCAAAGATCGACGAATCGACCTATAGGTTCGACGAACGCCCTGCAGGTTTTTCGCGTGTTGAAACGTAGCAACACACAACGCGAAAAATACTCAACACACTGACGCCGCTAACGATTTTTTAAGTTGTGATCAGCACGCGACTGATAGCAATCGGCACGCGGAATGTGATTTGCCAACATGCTCGCATTCGTCTCGCTTGGTGTCGTTCAAACGCCAAGGTGCGCACGTAACTCAGCTCGGCCGGCGCGCGACACCGGCCAATGGTCTTCATAATCATGCAAGCGCAATTGCCATGCCCCGCTCGACCGGCGCACGACCTCGCGCACGAACTGATGATTGACGACGGCCGTGCGATGAATGCGCACAAACCAGCCCGGCGGGATGAGGCCCAGCCACTGTGTCAGCGGCCTTGGATCGAGTACCATCGCGCCATCCACCAGCCACACCTCGGTATAGTCTTTGGACGAGCGCAGGCCGACGATTTCGGTTAATGGCGTGCCGAGAATGCCATGCGCGCGACGTAGGTAGATCAGTGCGGGATACGCAGCCTGCGAATCTTCCACACCAGAGGTGATCGGCGACCGGCCATAGCGCGCCGCCGCGATGAGATCGGCACAACGAAACAGATCAGCGATTTCATCCGACCATCGGCGCGGCGCCTCGACGGCATCGAAACCGATGCAGGCGACGAGCCTACCGTTATGAAACACCGGCACGCTGAGTACGCTTTTGTTGTTCTGCCTGATAAACTCAGCGCGCAACGCACCGGCGCTGCGCGGCAGTGCCTCGATGTCATTGACCATCACAGCCTGCCCCAGGATTAGCCGTTGATGCAGCCAGCCGATCATTGTGACCGGCACGTGCTGTAGATCCTGCACAAAGGATCCGACTCCGCCGCGACTCCACTCATGGGTGTTGCGAAAGCGCAGATGGTCGGCATCGTATTCGAACATCCATGCGCGATCTGCTTCGGCCTCCACGCCTATGACTTGGAGTATCTCGGCAATCGCCGCATCAAGTGGCCGCGTCAGCAGCAGCATCGCAGTGTCAAACACCCAGCCCGATTGCGACGCCGCAACACGATCATCGCGGCTGACGAATTCCCAGGGCGGGGCTGAATCGGATGACAACTGCAATGCTCGCGGTAGTGATCACAAGACCTACCCAACCATCTTACCTTCGGCAGCGTGTCAATCCCTGCAGAATGGCGACTATTCCATCGCGGCACCCGGGCATCCACACCGTGCGATGCGCCGCGATCTTGGGCAGTCTCCGGCGCCACAACCAGCATTGCAGCGTCCGCTTTTGGCGATACATTGAAGCAAAGCGCATTCGGAGACTGCCGGATCATGCTGCGATTTCTGCCTGTTGTCCTCGGCACCCTGACTTGTTGGGCAATGAGTTGGGTTGTTACCCCAGCACTCGCGCAAAATGCCCCGCGCGGCAGTGAGTGTCTGGCAATGGCCACACGGCCACCACTCGCAATTCCAGTCAGTTTGCGTCGGACTGCTGCGAAGGCCGATGAAGTCTCCATCACCTATGCCGGGCACTCCACCTATTACATCGACACACCCGGCGGCGTGACTATCGCCACCGACTATAACGGCATCTACAAGCTCGATCGCATCCCGGATGTGGTGACGATGAACCGGGCCCACAGCACCCATTACACGCTGTATCCCGACCCGCGCATCAAGACGGTATTGCATGGGTGGGGCGAGAGTGGACAGCCGGCGCAGATCCATGAGCGCATCGGCGATGTGCTGATCCGCAACGTCACGACGGACATCCGCCGCTACTATGGCGATGACGCCGGCGGCGAGATGGTGAAGGACGGCAATTCCATCTTCATCCTCGAGGTTGCCGGCCTGTGCATCGGCCATCTCGGCCATCTGCATCACAAGCTCGACGAGAGCCACTTCGCCGCGATCGGCCGGCTCGACATCGTGATGGTGCCGATCGATGGCAGCTACACAATGTCCCTCGACGGCGTATCCGAGATCACCAAGCGGCTGCGCGCCTCGGTGGTGCTGCCCATGCATCGCTTCATGACACCGCTCAGCGACTTCATGACAAAGATCGGAAAAGATTTCGAAATCGACCAGCGCAGCGCCCAAACGCTGACAATATCACTCAATGCGCTGCCCAAGGCACCGACAGTGATTATTCTCAACGGGGTCTGACGCGCCGGCGAGGCTGAAGCAGGCAGAAGCTGAAACGCTACACCTCTTCCGCGACCACCATATAGTTCACATCCATATCGGACGACAGCGTCCAGCGGTCACCAAGCGGATTGTAGACCACGCCTGATTGTTCGGTGATTTCCAGCCTGTTGCGCGACAGATGATGCGCGAGTTCGTCCGGCGTGACGAATTTGTCCCACTGATGGGTGCCCCGCGGCAGCCAGCGAAGCACATATTCAGCGGCAACAATACCGAGCGCAAAGCTCTTCCAGTTTCGGTTCAGCGTCGAGACCACCATCAGGCCACCGGGCTTCAGCATCGACGCGCAGCGATCGAGGAATGCGCCGACATCGACGACGTGTTCGACGACTTCCATCGCCAGCACGATATCGAAGCGCTCACGCACGTCCATCTCCTCGACGGTGGTGCAACGATAATCGATCGACAAATGCCCTTTGTCGGCGTGCAACTTGGCCGCGGCAATATTGGTGGCGGAGGGATCGATGCCGATCACCTGTGCGCCGAGTCGCGTGAACGGCTCACACAGCAGACCAGCCCCGCAACCGATATCGAGCATACGCAAGCCACTCAGGCAATTCAGGCTGCGAACATTGCGATCGAACTTGCGGCAGGCGGCGTCGCGAATATAAGTCAGGCGCAGCGGGTTGATCTTGTGCAGCGGCGCCATCTTGCCGCGCGGATCCCACCATTCCTCCGACAGCTTCGAGAATTTTGCGACTTCGCTGGCATCGACGGAGGATGCGGAAGCGTCGGAGAAGTTTGCTTGGATGGCCATTGTGGAGCCGTTGTCCTATCGGGCGGTAATATTGCTGCGAAATGCGAGTGGCGACGCGATGGTCTCAATCGACTGTGCATCATTGCCCATGTTCTCAATAAGTACGTCGCCGTAGTTCAGAATGCGACCCATGATGCTCTGATTGACGCTCACGCTGGCAACCTTATCGAGGCTGATCTCGAACGTTTCTCGCGTTATGAAACCAGTCTTGTGGACCACCCGCAGATTGGTGACATCGGTTTCCGTGGTCCAGCGCCGAAACCAGGCGATCACGAACCAATACAGCCCCGCCAGGGCGACGATGGCCGCGCTCGCTAGCAGGAACAAGACTAGGTTCTCATTGAGCGTGGTCCGGGTCAGAACCAGCAGGACGACGGCGGCGATCCAGGCGGCGATCGCCCGGGCATAGATCACCCAATGCAGATTGCTGGAATACAGCACCTTCTCGCCCGGCTGCAGGATATCGTCGATATAGCGCCCCATAAACCGTCCAAAATGCCCTGTCTCGGTGCGTTCTAAGGGACCAGGAGCCCGGGTTGCTTGCCCCCACCCTCGCCGCTATGTATACGCGCGTTTTCGCCCGCGTGCGTAGTGCGCGGTATCTTTACCCACTGTCGTCAGGGAATGCACCACTCGTCATGGGCCGGCTCGTTATGAAATTCGGCGGTACGTCCGTCGCCAACATCGACCGCATCCGCAACGTCGCGCAGCACGTCAAACGCGAGGTCGATGCCGGTCATGAGGTCGCGGTCGTGGTGTCGGCGATGTCGGGCAAAACCAACGAACTGGTGGCCTGGTGCACCGAAGTGTCACCGATGCATGACGCCCGGGAATACGACGCCATCGTCGCGTCCGGTGAGCTCGTGACCGCCGGCCTGCTGGCGATCGCGCTGCAGACCATCGGCATCCAGGCGCGTTCCTGGCAGGGCTGGCAAATCCCGATCAAGACGTCGGACGCCCATGCCTCGGCCCGAATCGACGAGATCGACGGCGACAAGCTCATCAAGCGCTTCAAGGAGCGCAAGGAAGTGGCCGTCATCGCCGGATTCCAGGGCATCCATGCCGAAACCGGCCGCGTCACCACACTCGGCCGCGGCGGGTCCGATACCTCGGCAGTGGCAATTGCCGCCGCCGTCAAAGCCGACCGCTGCGACATCTATACCGACGTGGACGGCGTCTACACCACCGATCCGCGCGTCGTGCCGAAGGCACAACGCATGAACAAGGTGGCGTTTGAGGAAATGCTGGAACTGGCGTCGCAGGGCGCCAAGGTCCTGCAGGTCCGCTCCGTGGAACTCGGCATGACCCACAATATGCCGATTTTCGTGCGCTCAAGTTTCGACAAACCCGAAGACATCGACCCGCACGGCACCCCGCCGGGCACGCTGATCTGCAGCGAGGAGGAAATCATGGAAAGCCACGTCGTTACCGGAATCGCCTTTTCCAAGGACGAGGCCCAGATTTCCGTCCGCCAGATCGAGGACAAGCCGGGCGTCGCCGCCTCGATCTTCGTGCCGCTGGCCGAAGCCAACATCAATGTGGACATGATCGTCCAGAACGTCTCCGAAGACGGCAAGACCACGGACCTGACCTTCACCGTCCCGGCCACCGACTATGCCCGTGCCAAAGAGACTATCACGGCGGCCAAGGCCAAAATCGGCTATGCCCGCATCGACAGCGCGACCGATGTCGCCAAGGTCTCGGTGATCGGATCTGGCATGCGCAGCCATGCCGGCGTCGCCGCGCAAGCCTTTGCCGCCCTTTCCGAGCGCCAGATCAATATCCGGGCAATCACCACGTCCGAGATCAAGTTCTCGGTCCTGATCGATACAGCCTATACGGAACTGGCGGTTCGCACCCTGCACACGCTGTATGGTCTCGACAAAGCGTAGAAAATTTTTCCTGAAACATCCGTTATTTTGATGTGAACGGTGTGTTTCTTGTCTGGCAGGTGTTTTGCTTGGCAAAACAAGCCTCAATTCGCTATACGGCCTGCATGGGCAGCCGTTGCGGCTGAGGGCGCCGTTTCGGACAATCTGATACGGTTCTGTCACTGCGCCTCTTGTTGCGCGGCGGTGCAAATTCTATTGTTTTCTGAGGCTTAGCGTCGGCGCACGGCTTTTGTCAGGTGTCGGCCTCGTGGGGAGGGTGTCGGCACATGCGGAGCGCGTCGGGTGGCCCCCGAGTCTTGCTGAGACGGCTCCGCGAAGTGATGGCGGAGCAGGTCAGCGCTCAGGAACGCCTCGACAAGATCGTGGTGCTGATCGCCGCCAATATGGTGGCGGAAGTCTGCTCGACATACGTGCTGCGCGTCGACAATACACTTGAGCTCTACGCCACCGAAGGCCTCAACCGCGACGCCGTCCACCAGACCGTGCTGAGCTCCCATGAGGGCCTGGTCGGCTTGGTCGCCTCCGAAGCCACACCGCTCAATCTCAACGACGCGCAGAGCCATCCGGCGTTCTCGTTCCGCCCGGAGACCGGCGAAGAAATCTATCACTCGTTCCTCGGCGTGCCGATCCTGCGCGCCGGCAATACGCTCGGCGTGCTGGTAGTGCAGAACCGCGCCAAGCGCACTTATGTCGAGGAAGAAGTCGAGGCACTGCAAACCACCGCCATGGTGCTGGCCGAGATGATCGCCTCCGGCGAGCTATCGGCACTGGCGCAGCCGGGCGCCGAGCCCGCTGCGCGGCATTCCCTGCACAAGACCGGCGCCATCCTTTCCGATGGTATCGCGCTCGGACATGTAGTGCTGCACGAGCCGCGCGTCGTCATCACCAATTACATCGCCGAAGACCTGCCGAAGGAAATCAAACGGCTGGACACCGCGCTGACCAAGCTGCGGTCGGACCTCGACCGCATGCTGGAACGCGGCGACGTCGCCGACGGCGGCGAGCATCGCGATGTCCTCGAAGCCTATCGCATGTTCGCCAATGACCACGGCTGGTCGCACAAGCTGCACGAAGCCGTCGCCACCGGCCTCACCGCCGAAGCCGCCGTCGAACGCGTGCAGTCGGATACCCGTGCGCGCATGCTGCGTTCCACCGATCCCTATCTGCGCGACCGCCTGCACGATCTTGAAGATCTCGGCCACCGCCTGATGCGGCAGCTGGTCGGCCAGGATCACGCGCCGTCGCGCGAACAGATGCCGGACAATGCGATCCTGATCGCACGCGCGATGGGCCCGGCCGCCCTCCTCGACTACGATCGCAAGAAGCTGCGTGGCCTGGTGCTGGAGGAAGGCACGGCTAATTCGCATGTCTCGATCGTGGCACGCGCGCTCGGCATTCCTGCGATCGGCGAAGTCGCAAATGCGCCGGGCATTGCTGATCCAGGCGACGCCGTCATCGTCGATGGCACCTCGGGCTCGATCTATATTCGGCCCTCCGCCGAGATCGAATCCGCTTATGCCGAACGCGTGCGTTTCCGCGCGCGGAGACAGGCGCAGTATTCAGCGTTGCGCGACCTTCCCTGCGTAACCAAGGACGGCCAGAAGGTTGACCTGCTGATCAATGCCGGCCTGATCATCGACCTACCGCATATCGACGATACCGGCTCGGCGGGCATCGGCCTGTTCCGCACCGAACTGCAATTCATGGTCGGGGAAAGCCTGCCCCGCTCCAGCGATCAGCTGGCGCTGTATCGTGCGGTGCTCGATGCTGCCGGCCCCAAGCCGGTGACGTTCCGCACCCTCGATATCGGCGGCGACAAGGCGCTTCCCTACATGGAGACCATCGTCGAGGAGAACCCGGCGCTAGGCTGGCGCGCGATCCGTCTTGGCCTCGATCGACCCGGCCTGCTGCGCGGCCAGATCCGCGCATTGCTGCGCGCCGGCGGCGGGCGGGCGCTGCGCATCATGTTCCCGATGATTTCTGAAGTCGCCGAATTCGATCAGGCCAAGGCGATCATCGAACGCGAGCTGACTTATCTGCGCCAGCATGGCCATGCGCTGCCAGAGCGGATCGATGTTGGCACCATGATCGAGGTGCCTGCGCTAGTCTATCAGCTCGACGAACTCCTGAAGAAGGTCGACTTCGTCTCGGTCGGCTCCAACGACCTGTTCCAGTTCCTGTTCGCTGTCGACCGCGGCAATGCCAAGGTGTCGGAACGCTTCGATACGCTGTCGGCGCCGATCCTGCGCGTACTGCGTGAGATCGTGCAAAAGGGCGACGCCGCCAAACGTCACGTCTCGCTGTGCGGCGAGATGGCCTCGCAGCCGATCGGCGCGCTGGCGCTGATTGGCATGGGCTATCGCTCGCTGTCGCTGTCGGCCACCGCGCACGGCCCCGTGAAGGCAATGATTCTCGACCTCGATGCCAAAAAGGCCGAGGCGCTGATGACACAACTGCTCGACGCTCCCTCGGGCAGCGTTTCGATCCGGCAGAAGCTCACCGAATTCGCTGAGGCCGAGGGACTGTCGTTGTAGCGAGGCTCTGCCCGTACGACGCGCTTCCCCTTTCCGCGATCTCCGAGATTCCACGATGTCCCTGCTGCCCGAAACCAAACTCGACGTACTCCTCGCACATCACGCCTCGCTCGAGGCACAACTGATGGGTCAGGTCAGCGCCGAGAATTATGTGAAGATGACGCGCGAGCTGTCCGAGCTCAATCCGCTGATCGACGCGGTGAAGACCTATCGCGGTGCGCTTGCAGAGATCAAAGATATCGATGCGATGATCGCCGATACTTCGACCGATGCGGAGATGCGCGAGATGGCGCAGGCCGAGCGCCCGGCGCTGGAAGAACGCATCGAGGCGCTGGCGCAGGAAATCCGCGTGGCGCTGTTGCCGAAGGATGCGATGGACGAGCGCAACGTGGTGCTGGAAATCCGTGCCGGCACCGGCGGCGACGAGGCTTCACTCTTCGCCGGCGACCTGTACCGGATGTATGAGCGTTTTGCGGCACTGGCCGGCTGGAAGGTCGAGGTGATTTCGGCGTCCGAAGGCACCATGGGTGGCTACAAGGAAATCATCGCCGAGGTGAAGGGCCGCGGTGCTTTCGCCAAGTTGAAATTCGAATCCGGTGTACACCGCGTGCAGCGCGTGCCCGATACGGAAACTCAGGGGCGCATTCACACGTCGGCGGCAACGGTCGCTGTCATGCCCGAAGTCGAAGAAGTGGATATCGACATCAAGCAGGACGACCTGCGCATCGACACGATGCGCGCCCAGGGCGCCGGCGGCCAGCACGTCAACAAGACCGAATCAGCGATCCGCATCACGCATATCCCGACCGGCATCGTGGTGATGATGCAGGACAGCCGCTCGCAACATAAGAACCGCGCTTCGGCGATGAACATCCTGCGCTCGCGCATCTATGACGCCGAGCAGCAGCGTATCGATTCCGCCCGCTCGGCCGAGCGCAAGGAGAAGGTCGGCTCCGGTGACCGCTCGGAGCGCATCCGCACCTATAATTTCCCGCAGGGCCGCGTCACCGACCACCGCATCAATCTCACGCTCTACAAGCTGCCGCAGGTGATTGCCGGCGAAGCGTTGGGCGAACTGGTCGATGCGCTGACGACAGAGCATCAGGCTGCACAACTCGCTGCCCAGGGCGACGCGGCGTGAGCGCCGGCGACATGTTCGCCGGACAGAGCGTCGAGAACGCACGACGCTCATTGACCAATCTGCTCCGCACCCACAGCATCGATTCCGCTGAACTCGACGCGCGCTTGCTGACAGGCGACGCGCTCGGACTCGATCTGACCGGGTTGATCTCGGCTGCGAATCGCATCTTGACGTCCAATGAAGCGGCCCAACTTGCCCGCTTCGCACAGCGCCGCATCGATGGCGAACCCGTGGCCCGTGTCCTAGGCATGAAAGAATTCTGGGGTCTGCCGCTGCAGCTATCGCCCGACACGCTGGTGCCCCGTCCCGATACCGAAACCCTCGTCGAGGCGGCGCTCGAACTTCTCGATGCGACAGGTCCGCGTGACCGTCCGCTTGTGATCGCCGATCTCGGCACAGGCTCCGGCGCAATCCTGCTGGCGCTGCTTTCGGAGTTAACCAACGCCACCGGCATTGCGACCGATATCAATCTCGACGCCCTGCGAACGGCTCGCTCCAACGCTGCGCAACTCGGCTTGATCGAGCGCGCCCATTTCGCTGTCTGCGACTATGCCTCAGCCCTGGCCGGCGGCTTCGACCTGATCGTCTCCAATCCGCCCTATATTCCCTCGGCCGACATTGCCGGCCTCGACATCGAGGTGCGCGACCACGACCCGCTCCGCGCCTTGGATGGTGGAAAAGACGGACTAAATGCCTATCGAACCATCGCCCCCGAAGCCGCCCGGTTGCTGGTGCCCGGCGGCCTCCTGGTGGTCGAGGTGGGCCACGACCAAAGCGACGATGTCGCCGGTCTGATGACGGTGTCCGGGTTAACCCTGCCGGGGCCAGCCAAAGCCGATCTGGGCGGCATTCGCAGGGCGGTATCGGGACAAAAAAAGCCCCGATAAAGCCTTCTTGCGACAGAAAAAACCACTTGGAATATCCCCGGGGAGCGACTACCTTCCTGTCACAACATCGGTTCAGGGTTGGCTCGCCCCGTAGATTTACGGCAGGAAGCCAGAATTCTCGCTAGAGAGCCCGTCCGGGTGAAAGGTTCCAACAGGCAGGTTTGGTTGAGCGCGATGGCTGAGAGAGCTGCGCTGCTCGCGACCGCAAAGCGAACGAAAGCCTGATATTGCGCTTTAAACTTCACGCACAGAAGCCTGACCTTGTTTCGGCAGGTGGGTGATTTGGTCCGGCTGGCACGGTCAGCGGGCGGTTGGGGAACGCGTCTTTGTTGAACGCGAATGACGGCAAGATCGATGCAGCAAAGGTCTGCACGACGATTCGGGTGCTTCGCGCGTCCGCATCCCGCAATGTGCTGCGGCAATCATCTCTTTGAAACATAGCTCTGTGACACTCTGGATCGATAACTGAAGGCGACACATGCGAAACGGTCAGAACAACAACAACAAGCGGATGCGGAACAACAACAACCGCAACAACAATAATAATAATAACAACAATAACAATCGGCGCGGCCAGAACCCGATGACCCGGGTCTTCGAATCGAATGGCCCCGACATCAAGATCCGCGGTACCGCCTCCCACGTCGCAGAGAAGTACGTCCAGCTCGCCCGCGATGCACGCAGCTCCGGCGATCCCGTTGCTGCCGAGAACTACTATCAGCACGCCGAGCACTATTTCCGCCTGATCGCCGCCGCGCAGGAGCAGTTCCGGCAGAATCAGCCGCAACCGCGCACCGAAAACGAGATGCCGCCTGAGGACAACGATGACGAGAGCGAGAGCTACTCGAACTTCGGTGCCGAGCCCGGTTTCGTGCCGGTACAACAGCAGCCCTTTGCGCAGCGCGAGCAGCCTCCGCAGCGTGAGGGTGGTCAGCCCTATCAGCAGCGCGGCGAACAGCCCTATCAGCCCCGCGAGAACAATAATCGCGAACACCGTCAGCAGAATCAGCCGCAGGGCCAGCCGCAATATCAGCCGCAACCGCAGCCGATGATGCCGGTCGGCGATGGTGTCGATCGTCTGCCTTCTTTCATCACGGGTGGTGCGCAGCCTCAGCCGGGTGCTGCTCCAGGCGGCTTCGAACAGAATGCTGGTGGGGAGCGCTTCCCGCCGCGTCGTCGCCGCCGTCCGCACGGTCCTCGCCCCGACGTTGCTGCAGCTGGCGCGCCGGCAGAAGCACCAAGCGACGATTTCAATCCGGGCAACTCATAAGCCCAGCCGCTCTCCGGCGAGAGAGCGCACATCACGAGGCTTAGATTGGCCGTGGCTCAAAAAGCCGCGGCCAATTCTTTTGCGCCTGGCAGATTGCTGTTGCTGTCCATTCGCGCATTGGTAACTGCGAGTAGCTTGGCCACGGTATTGTGGCGGATCGCCACCGGATTGCGCTCATACCCGCCACGCTGGAAGAAGTTCGCCGTCGGCACCTGTTCACGCATCGCCAGCGGCATGGTCACCATATCGAAGCCGTTGCCATCGCCAGTGAGATTCATCATCTCAAGCTCGGCTGCGCTGAGCGGGCGATCAAACCCGCGGGCGCGGGCAAAATTCACTGACGTCAGTAGTTTGTGGACCTGCAATTGCGGGCCGATATCCATGTCTAGCACCAGCGCGTGCATGGCCCAGCCCTGCGGGGTCGTGCCAAGCTTCTCAAGAGCGCTCCAGTTTTGCGGAACAGTGCGCACAGTCGCCTGCATGCGCTTGAAGACCGCAATCTTGTGATCCATCGCCTTACGCTGCGGTCCCGAGAGCGTCGATGCCTTCTCGGTCAGAACTTTCAAAATCTGAGGCCCCTTTTCGGCAACGAGCGTCGTCGTATTGGCTGTGAGCAGCTGATTGTAGCCGATAGCGGTGGAGATCGCGCGAGACCCCGGACGCGACGGGTTCAGGCCCGACTGCATGTCATGGCCGCCATTGCCACCGGTCTCGAAGGAATAGACGCGTACCGCAATGTCGCGTGTCAGCCCGGCCTGCAGGGCGGCACGAGCATAAGCGCGCTTGAACTCCATCTCATTGGCAGGCCGCTGCGGCACGAACTGGAATTGCTCCCTCGCCGCCGCGAGGAAATCCGCCACCACCGGAAGATCCTTGCGGACGCGCGGATCGCTATCCTCGGGCTCCGGATTCACCGGACGTTTTGGTCCTTCATAAAGCGGCGCCTGTTCCAGCACGTAGTCATTAAGCGTGATCTGCTGGCGGTCGCGGCGCTTGGCATTGCGGATTTTTCGCTTCTCAGAGATTGCATCCCAATAGGCACCGGCCTCCTGATCGAAGGCCGCGCGCGCTTCCTGATATTCCGCAAGCTTGCGTCGGTATTCTGCGACGGCCTGCGGCGAGGCGCCCTGCGCCATCGCATTGGCAACGCCTGCCGGTAATTGGGCGGAATCCAGCGCATGACCGACCGGCATGAACAAAAATACCGCGAGCGGGACAGTGGCAGTAAAGGTGCGAATCAAATGAAACATGGGACCTGTCGAGATGGCAGCCGGCATAGCCGGCCATGCAGAGGAATGAGGCGGGACGCCGCCCCGCGCCCGTCCCAAGCGGGTCAAACATACCCCGCTTTAAAATGACGTTGGATGAGTTTGGTGAACAATGTCTTTCCAAGGCCGGACGCTGCCTGCGCTGACACGTCGCGCCGGGGAGCAGAATCACTTCCAGGCGAAGACCGGCTGCTCCAGCTCGGCCACACGGGTGGTGCGCCCCGCGAGAACTTCGCTGAACTGATAGATCAGCGCGGCGGTCGGCGCGTGAATAAAGTGGCCGAAATGGCTGTAGCGGATCAGACGCCGGTCGCTCTCGGGAATGGCAACGAAATCGAACGCCTGCGGCCGCGCGATCTGCGACAGCGCAATGCGATGAACCGAGGCGACCTCATCGGGGTTCGGCATCAATTGAACGCTGTCGTGCGCCCACATGACGACAGGCGTGATCAGATAGCCGGAGCGGGTCGGGTAATCGTCGAGGACGCCGATGACATCGTCCTGCGTGAGCTGCAGACCGAGCTCCTCACGCAACTCGCGGATTGCCGCCTGCACGGGTGTCTCACCAGGATCGCAGCGACCGCCAGGGGGCGCCCATTGATTACTGTGAGCGCGCAGACCGGACGCGCGTAACGTCAGCAACAGCGAGGTCTCCAATTCGGTCGCCGCTTTAACCATCACGAGGGCCACCGCCGCATGCTTCAGCCCCGAAGCGTACTGGCCCTTGTCGATCCGCGTGAATGCGGCCAGGCGCGTCTCGATCATTGTTCGGGTGGCGGCATTGAACGGCAGGATCATCCGCAATTGATAGCACAATCGCGGATGATCCAACAAAGCCGTACAAATTCAGCGCATCAGGCCAGTTCAGATGCCGCGCGCTGCATGTTGTCCGACATATCACTGGTCACAGTGCTCTGCTCCTCGACGGCCGCCGCCGTCGAGGTCACGAACTCGTTAACATGTTCGATCGCCTGCTTGATCGAGACCAGTGCGCCAACCACGTCACCGGAGATACCGTTCAGGGCCTCGATTTCGCTGCTTATCTTGTCGGTCGCCTGCTTGGCCTGGTTGGCCAAATTCTTGACCTCCGCGGCCACCACCGCAAAGCCCCGCCCCGCCTCACCGGCGCGAGCCGATTCGATGGTCGCATTGAGGGCGAGCAGATTGATCTGGCCGGTGATGTCGCCGATGAGCCCAACGATGCCTCCCATGGCATGTGCAGCCGAGGTGAGCCGCTGCGCCTGGATGTCCGCCGTCTCCACCTGTTGCACCGCGGATTCTGCCGTCTGCCGGGACTTCACCATCGTCTCGGAGATTTCGCGGATCGATGCATTCATCTCTTCGCTGCCGGCAGCGACCGACTCGATCAAGGAACGAGCGCGCTCAGCTTTCAGGCGGGCCATGGCCTGCGCCGTAATATCGGCAGCGTATTTGACCACCTTAAACGGCTTGCCATTCAGATCGAAAATCGGATTGTAGGATGCCTGGATCCAGATCTCCCGCCCCCCCTTTCCGATGCGCCTGTATTCTGCGGCCTGATAGGTCCCGCGATTGAGGCTCGCCCAGAATTCCACATAGGCCGCGCCAGATCGCTCTATCGGATCGACAAACATGCTGTGATGCCGGTCCCGGATTTCGTCGATCGTGTAACCGACCGTATCAAGGAAATTCTGGTTTGCCGTCAGGATGGTGCCATCCATGCGGAACTCGATGACCGCCTGCGACTTGCGAATAGCCGCCATCTGGCCGTTGCTATCAGCGGCAAGCAACTTTTGTTGGGTCACGTCGGTCGCGAATTTCACAACCTTGAACGGCTTGCCGGCATCATTGAGAATCGGATTATAGGTCGCGAGAATCCAGATTTCCTTGCCACCCTTGCCGACGCGCTTGTATTCGGCCGCCTGATACTCACCCCGGCCGAGCCGCGCCCAGAAGTCCCGGTAGGCTGCGCCATCGCGTTCACCGGCTTCCACGAACATGCTGTGATGCCGCCCCTGTATTTCGGACAGCGCGTAACCAAGCGTGTTCAGGAAATTCTCGTTTGCGGTAATGATAGTTCCGTCAAGATTGAATTCGATGACCGCCTGCGCACGGCTGATCGCGATCACTTTTCCGGAGGCTTCGAGGCTTTCGAGTTTCTGCGCCGTGATATCTGTAGCGAATTTGATGACTTTGAACGGCTTACCACTCTTGTCCATGATCGGGTTATAGGAGGCCTCGATCCAGATCTCCCTGCCGCCTTTGGCGACCCGCTTGAACTGCCCTGCCTGAAATTCACCCCTGTTAAGGTTACCCCAGAACTCCCGATAAGCGACACTCTCGTGTACGGCAGGCTCCACAAATATACTGTGGTGCTTGCCCTTGATCTCATCGAGCGTGTAGCCGAGCGCCTTGAGAAAATTCTCATTCGCTTTGATGATCGTGCCATCGAGATTGAATTCTATGATGGCCTGGGAGCGACTGATGGCGGTCGCTTGCGCCAACGCATTCTGCAAATCGGTCTTGCTCTGTCGGTTAAACATCTGTCGCTCCGTGGCCAAAACGGCCGTTGTCGTAAAATAGTCGACGAACGACGTCGCGCGGCACTGCGCGTCGTTTCCTCAAATCAAATAAACTGGAAGGTTCGAGCAGCTGACCTAGTCGACCAGCTGCTGATTCTGTGATCCCTCACGCCCCCAATAGGCCGCTACCTTTTCAGCCAGCTGGTTGTGGTTGTCATGCAGCTTGGCATTGCTGCTCGCCGCCGGTTGATCGGCCGTACCGGCTGTCAAGCTGCGTGCAGCAATCTGCTGAAAATACTCGAGCACAGCGATACGCAGGTTAGATGATAAATTTGGTGTTTCGCGCTTGCGCTCAATCTTCTCGATATAGTGCTCGATAGTGGTATTCTCCATGCGAACGATCGCTTGCAGGCTGGCCCAGAAGCTATCTTCCAGGCTGACGCTAGTGCGTTTTTTCGAGACGACAACCGAGCGCTTGCGGTTAACGTTGGGGCGGTTCATTGCGGCTTCGTATCCCATTTTATCAGTCCTCTTCTGTTAAAGCTGGCATTGAAGTTCACGCGTTACTGATTCAGTTCACCAACACTGCACCGTCACAGCGAATGCCGGATACCCACACATCGGCCTGTCCAATTCCGACGCCGAGACTTGCCAACGTTGCCGCCAGCAATTGATCGATTGAACTGGTTGCCCCGCTGATGATGCTGGTGACGAGTCCACCAAGACCCGGGATCGCCAAACCCAGTCCAAGAACACTGATGTTGAGGTCGCCAAGCAGACTGCCCGTCAGGGACGACGTGAAGTTTGTCGTGTTTACGGTCTTCTTCGTCTGCGACGTGATATCCGAATAGCTGAAATTGACGCTGACCGGCGTGGTGTTACCCATGCCCGCATGGGCCTTTGCCGTCACAATTGGAATACCCAGGAGATTCACAAGCGGTGCCGGCCCTGGATTCGGCTTGGTCGCAGCATTGTTGAGGTCGGCTACAGTGACGTTACCTATCCATGCATCGACAATGCCCGGCGTAACGCCAAGCGTGACGCTCGATGTATTGACGTTGGGATAGCCGCAACTGACCTTGTTCAGCGTCGCTGTGCCCGACGCGACCTCTACATAAACCGGTAGATTGACCAACGACGCCGAACCACTTCCGATCAACTGGATGGATAGCAGCACACGTGTCTGAGCTGTATGAACACTGACGCCCTGCGTGCCCACGGCAATCCAGCCGGATCCCTGTGGCCGTGTGCCAATAGTCGCCGTCAGTGACGCGCTGGCAATGCCCGGCAGACCTAAATTGACGGATGTGGCGATCTGGTTGGTGCCGTTAGCGATTCCAGCTGTTGCCTGTAGCAAATCGTAAAGCGAGATGCTCACACCGTCTTTCGGCTTGACGCCCACAATCAGGTTCGCGTAGGGGCCCGCATCGATCAGCTTGCCAGGCGCAATCTTGGTCGTCACGGATGCCGAAGCCTGCGATATCGTCGAGAGTGCGGTGGTCGCGGTGCCGCTGCCATTGGTAGTCTGCTGCGCGCTCAGCGCTGCGGCAAGAACGTCCCCGATCTTGATGTTCGAATTCAGCAGCGTGTCATAAGTCACACCGGTCAGACCGACGCGCGTCGCCAGCGCTGAGAGGAAGGTGAAAGCATCGATGCGCGCGCCAAGAAGCGCATTGTAGTCCATGACTGACAGCGACAGGGTCGTTCCCAGCATTGATCCGAGAACACTATTCAACAAGCCGCCATTTAACGATGCCAATCGCGAACCGATCGAGAACGACGCGATGGCCGTCGTTGTTGCGGTCGCCGTTGTCTTGATGGTGAAATTGTTGCTGCCGGTAAAGAAATGGCTGAAGTAGAGCGGCGTCGCCGTCTGAAGACTGACCCGCGCCGCATTGGCTGTTCCAGTCGCTGGCGTGACAAAGCGGCTTTGCGCAGCGACGGCGGAATTGGTTGTGTAAGTTCCGAGTTCTACACCGACCAGAGCGCTTGCTGGATAGTTATTGCTGGTGACCGCCGCCTTTGCTGCGTTTGTCGCATTGCTTAAGTTGCTGGCCGCAACGATCGCGGCGAGATCCGTGGCAGCCTGCGTCTTGCGACGATCGGCGGCAATGGTCCCGATATCGACACCCAGTGCAGCACAACAAACGGCCAGGATCATGCCGCCCGCAGACATGATGGCAATATTTCCGCGCTGGTCGGCGCGAAACCTCTTGAGAAGTGCGCGCATCGGTTCCATCGCTCAGAACCCTCCGTAGGGAATGGCGGCAGATCGCGAGACTTGCGATGGAGGCATCGGCACCAAAGGAAGTGAATAGATGAACATGGTCGACGCGTCGTAGTTGACCGTGACCACGAAGACGTTTGCGTTCGACGACGATGTCGCTGCATTGACGCTCAGCTTTGACGCATTGATCAGCGGATAAGTCGCGGCATTCGACGTGACATAGGTCGATGCAATCGAGCCACGTTCGGTCTCGGTCAGCCCGGCGACAGAGGAACGTACTGCCTCGGCAGCAAGCTGCTGAACACCGTGAACGACTGCAAAATATGACCCAAAGACGACGATGCCGAAAACGATCGACAGAAAGACGGGAAGCAGCATCGCGAATTCGACTGCGGAAGAACCGCGTCGACACGATAGGAGTTTTTTCATGCTGGCATCGAATCTCAACATGCGCTGAGCTTCGCAAGACCGCGTGAAAACTACCTATACAACTTCTGCTACCACTTGGTGGGATCGATCATCTCCAATGCCTGCATTGTGTTGGATGATGGCATTAGATTTGATGAGGTGATCATGTTTTCTGATACGCGCGCTGATGAGAGAACTATATACCGAAGAATTTAACGTGTAGTTCCTCTATTAGAATGCTGTGTTTCTTGCGAATACCCTCGCGCGCGCATAGCACGAGTTTGGGTATCGCCAGCTTTGGAAGATAATACTCATTGGCCGCCAAGAGCGACGCCGGGATCAGAGCCGTTGGCAGCAGGGTCAAACCGATGCCCGCCTTCGCAGCCTCGATCCGTGCATGATAGTCCGGGCTGGAAAATGCGATACGATAGATCATTCCCTTGCGCTCAAGCGCCTGAATCATGACGTTATGCACGATCTGCCCCGGCCAGGTCAGCAACGGAATGGGCGCGCCAGGACTTAACGTAAAATCCCTGGATCGAACCCAAGTCAATTCATCGTCGCGTTGCGCGATGACATCGATGGCCGCATCCCCGGGCATATCGGAGATACTGAGGAACACGCCGACATCGACGTAGCCGTCGAGCATGCTTTTCGCGATCTCGGCCGAATTATCTGAATAGATGCAGACATTGCTCATCGCCGCCTTGCTCATCCCTTCCATTGCGCGTTGCGAATAGAAATTGGTCAGACCAAGCCGGATGGTCTGATCTTCGGGCGAAGCGCCACGCAGCAAGAGCAACTGGTCGTTCGCCTCCAAAATCTTCCTGGCCTGGATCAGAACGAGCTTTCCGAGTTCTGTCGTCGATGAGCCGTTGGCAGACTTCTGGAAGATACTGCCGCCGACCGCGTGCTCAATGCGCTTGATCTGCGAGCTGATGGCCGGCTGGCTCAAGCCGAGCAGCTTCGCGGCCTTGGTGATGCTGCCGGCTTCGGAGATACCGACAACCGATCGCATGATTTCGGTCGGGATGCTCGAATGCTGGTACCGCCGATGCATAATACGTTGTCCTTTGAGATCGACGTCTTCTCCACGCAACGGAATTGTCCGCTTCGAGACGTCACACCAAAGTCATCGGCCATCTACATCAATCTGGCCGAAACGTTTCTTAGGCTCGTCAAAATTGTAGACGCCACGGCATACACCTTCCTTCAAGTTGTATCGGTGTCTTTTTACACATGCCAAGTACTTTCATGTGGAGACATGTGTGATTTCTGCCATTAGCAGTCTCAAAGAGGGGACGCGGGTAGAGCGCTACCGTGATCACACGTATTTTTTTTGAGCCGCGAGATGTAAAGCATCGGGATAGCGCTTCACAGCGCTAGAACTCACCAAACGCGATTCGCGGAAAAAACTGACGTACCTCAGTGAGGTAGTTCAGCTGATTCTCAACCTAAGGTGATAAATCGCTTTAAGGTCTGATGGAGCGCGAGCGATATCCCGATGCCGGTGACGCCACCTGCAAGTTTGACCAGCGCATCCCGCACCTCGCCGTGCCGGTCCGGCGTCAGATGTTGCAGCACCTCCAGCCCGACTGCCGCCCCCCCAACGAGCGTCAGAACAAGCCAGAGATGGCGGGGATAAGCGAGACCGAACAAAAGGCCCACGAGTGCGAATGCGCCGAAGCGCTCAAGGCTGACGCCGCCAAAATGCGGCCGCAGCCCGATCGGTGATAGAGTCGCAAAAGCAATCAATGCAAGTGTAGTCCACGCGACAACAATGACGGTTTTCCGATACATCCAGCAGTCATATCCCATGCAACCGCAGGAGCGGCAATTTCTCACCTCTGACGGTTAATCGAACGCGCAGAGAACTACCACCGGCATTCCGACGCACTCCGCGGACAAAACCTCCCTCAGCGGGGGTTGCGGAGTTGCCAAGTGTCTAAACTGTCAGGTTTGATCTCGAACCGATCTTGCATCCGTGCATACATGGTTCCCGCGATGCGTGCGACCGGAAGATAGTGATCATAGTCCGTACGCAAGGTGACGGGGTCGACAACACCATCGCGAACCTGAATGCCCAGGACCTCTCCGACCAGTAGGTCGCGTTCTGCGCCAAAGTTCATCATTGTCACTTTTCGGCATTCCAGTGCCGCAGGCGCCTTCGCCAAATGCGGCACCGGCACATTGATGCCAGCCGTCATTGGGAGCTGCAGGGCATCCAGTTCACCGATGTCAGATGGAAAGCTGATCGAACAATCGACCATATCGTTGGCAAGGGCCTCATCCACCATATTGATAACAAACAACCCATTGGCGCGCACATTGCGGGTCGTGTCCTTGACCGACAGGTCGGGCCTGGCCTGCAGGCCGACCACCACCAGCGGCGGTTTCTCGGAGAACACATTGAAGAACGAAAACGGCGCGGCATTGACCACGCCGGCATCTGAGATGGTGGTAATCAACGCAATCGGTCGCGGGACAACGAGACCACAAAGCAACTTGTAGCGCTCCGGCGCGCTAAGATTGGCGAAATCAAAGTGGATCGTCATCGCAGGTTTTGCCTCTTGTGCCGCACCTTGCCGCAACGAGGCAGGAGCTTATCCGATCTTGAACAGCCGGCTCGCATTACCGAACAGGACTTTCTGACGATCAGTGTCCGATAGCTTGGCCTTGTTGACCAGCCCTACCGGATCGGGGTCCCCCATGTCGAACGGGTAGTCCGAGCCCATCATGACGCGATCGAGGCCCACCGTCTTGATCAGGTTGTCGATCAGCTCCGCAGAGAACACGCAGGTGTCAAACCAGAGCCGCTTAAGATAGGTCGACGGCGCATCTGCCGTGAGCCGGCGTACTTCCGGACGCACCTTCCAGGCGTGATCCAGTCGGGCTGCGTAGAATGGGTAGAAACCACCGCCATGAGCGATAACCACGTCGAGATCCGGATGCCGGTCTAAAATGCCGCCCATGATGAAGTGGGCGATCGCAATGGTCTCCTCGATGGGCTGGCCGACGCTGTTGACCATGAAGAAATCGCCGAGCCGCTGGCCGTGGGAGAAACCCAGGGGATGCACGAACAGCGGTATGCGCAGATTGGCAAGCCGCGCATAGAGTGGATCGAAGGCGGCATGGGACAATTCGAAGTTTTCGACGCGGGTATCGATCTGGAAGCCACGCAGGCCGAGTTGCTCGACTGCATGAACCGCCTCCTCCACCGCACGCCCGGGAAACCGCATCGGCAGCGTACCCATCCCGGCGAAATGTGCAGGATCCTGCGCCACGAGCGCGGCAATGTCTTCGTTCTGCACGCGCGACAGCGCACATTGTAAATCTTCGTCGGCCCAGTAGTTCTGTTGCGCCGGTGCCGGCGCGATCACCTGAAAGTCGACGCCCATCTTCGCCATCATCTCGCGGCGCTTGGCGATGTCGAGCATCAGGCCCGGCAGCAGCCGGCCCTGCTCCGCATCGGTCTCGCGACTCGCCGGCGACATGTCGCGGCGATAGGGATTGTCCATCGGATCGTAGTGCCCGGCCACCAGCGGCTCGACGCGCTTGCTGAGGGCATGGGTGTGCATATCGATGATGGGCATTCGGAATCTCTTTTTCCTAGTTCAGTTCGGCACTGGCGGGGACGCAATGATGCCAGTCGGTCACACCTTGATAAGCATGAGCCGCGCGCAGGATATCGGCTTCGGCATAGGGACGGCCGATCAGCTGGAAGGCGACCGGCAGGCCAGCATTGTCGAAGCCGCAGGGAACCGAGGCCCCGGGGAGACCGAGATAGTTGATGCCGCGACTGCAGTGGGCAAGTTGACCTATGATACGGGCGACCGCCTCGGGGCCGCCTTCGGTTGTCGCCTCGATCGTCGGCACCGGAATTGCGATCGCCGGCAGCAATGCCAGGTCGGCCGCTCCCATGCAGCAGGCAATCCATTGCTGCGTGATCTGCGTGCGCAGCGAGAGCGCCTCGACGTAACGTGTCGCGGGAAAGAACAGGCCGGGCTCAATCCGAGCGCGGATCTGGTCGGCATAATCCTGCGGCCGTTCGATCAGCCAACGGCGGTGAATCGTCGCCGCCTCGACGGTCATGACGAGGAGCATCAATGCGTTGACAACGGCCATATCCGGCGGTGTGGTCTCGATGATGCGGGCGCCGAGACCGCGCAACTCCGCCACCGCCTGGTCCAGTCGCACGACGATGACGGGATCCAGCAAATCGCGATAGTAGCCGCCGGGAACGGCGATGGTCATGCCGCCGATACTGGCACCGATTGCTGCCTCGTAATCGCGGTCGGCAATCACCGACAGCAACCGCGCCGCGTCGCGCGCGGTGCGCGTCAGCGGGCCGGCGCAATCCAGCGACATTGCCAACGGCATCACGCCATCGGTCGGCACCAGACCCCAGGTTGGTTTCAAACCAACCAGCCCGCACATCGCACCGGGATTGCGCAGCGAGCCGCCTGTATCGGTACCGAGAGAGCCGGTCACGAGGCGCGCGGCAACGGCGACACCGGAGCCCGACGAGGACCCGCCGGGCACATAGGCTGGGTTCCACGGATTGAGCGCATGGCCGTAATGTTCGTTGTAGCCGGTCGGGCTCAAGGCGAATTCAGCAAGTTGCAGCCGGCCGAGATCGAGCGCACCGGCAGCGTCGAGCCGATTGATGACCGTCGCAGTGACATCGGGACGAAAGTCGGCGCGAATTTTCGATCCACCGCTGGAGAGATCACCGGCGCGATAGAACAGATCCTTGTGCGCCAGCGGCACGCCATGCAGAATTGGGAGAGCCGCACCCGCAGCGCGTGACTTGTCGGCGGCTTCTGCTGCATCCAGCACGCGTTCGTCGTCGAGCCGCACCACGGCATTAAGCTTGCGGCCAATGAGATCGAGACGCTCCAGCGCGATCGTCGTCGCTTTCACCGACGAAATCTCCCCGTTGGCGATGGCGTCCGAGAGTTCGCAGAGATCGAGGGCAGCGATGGCGTTTTGCATCAGCGCTTGTCCACGGCACCAAGCCAGGCCCGATAGGCGTAAGGCGAGGAATCGAACGGCATCACGCGGATGGCTTCCGCAGCGATGCGGGCATTGATATCCGCAACCATTCCCACCATCCGCGGCGTGCGCTCGGCGGCCCCAGGCGTATTGTTCAACTCCGTAGCAATTTGGCGCAGCAGGTCTTCGCTCATGATCACCTCAATGCACGCCGAGGCGCTGGAACAGCACATCAGTCTGCTGGTTCATTTCCTGCGACGTGCCGTGATGCACGATCTGCCCGGTTTCCATAATGTAGACGCGATCGGCGACGGCCAGCGCGCTATAGAGATTCTGCTCGACCAGCAGGATCGACAACCCTTCCTTTTTAAGATCGAGAATGATGCTTTCGAGGTGCTGCACCATCACCGGCGCGAGACCTTCGGACGGCTCATCCATCAGGATCAATTCGGGATCGATCATCAGCGCACGGCCCACAGCCAGCATGCCGCGCTCACCACCAGACAACTGGCCGCCGCGGTGATAGCGGCGCTCAGCAAGCCGCGGAAAAATGCCGAATACGCGATCGAGCGTCCAGCCGTCCTTGGCGCGGGCGCTCTTCAGCATGGTCAGATGTTCGGTGACCGTCAGCGACGGAAACAGCCGGCGACCCTGCGGCACAATGGCGATCTTGCGATTGGCGATATCATGAGGACGCAGACCAACAAGGCTCTCGTCGCGCCAGGTGATCGTGCCCGAGCGCACCTGTGGCGGCGTCAGACCCATTATGGAACGAATGAAAGTGGTCTTGCCCATACCATTGCGGCCGAGCAGCGCGACGATCTCACCGGGACGCACCTCGAGCGAGGCGCCGCGCACCACGACGGCGTCGCCGTAACCGCTGTGCAGATTCTTGACCTCAAGCATGACGCGGCTTCCCGAGATAGACTTCCTGAACCTGCTTGTTGCGGCGGATGCCTTCCGGCGGCTCCTCCACCAGCACGCGGCCTTCGAACATGCAGGTGACGTAGTCGACCAGACCGAGCGCCAGATCCATGTCGTGTTCGATCAGGATCACGGTGATTGCCGGGTCGAGCGAGCGGATCACCTCGGCAATCATCGAGCGCTCCGACGGCGACAGGCCGGCCGCGGGCTCATCCAGTAGCAACATGGTCGGCGTCGTCACCAGCGCAATCGCGATTTCGAGCTGACGCTGCTCGCCATAGGACATTTCCTTGACGATGATGTCGGCGCGTTCGGCGATCCGTGCGGCATTCAGCGCGGCCGCGATACGTGTAGCCTCGCTATCGTCCGGATCGGGCGAACCGAACAGCGAAAACTTCTTCGGCTTCAATCCGCGCAGCGCCAGCATCATGTTGTCTTGCACGCTCAGCGTGGGGAACAGATTGGTGATCTGGAAGGTGCGCGAGATACCGAGCTGGGCACGCCGGTGCGGCGGCAGCCTGGACACGTCATGTCCATTGAATGTGATCTTGCCGGATGTCGGCGGATGCGCGCCGGCGATGGCATTGAACAATGTGGTCTTGCCGGCGCCATTGGGGCCGATGATGGCGCGGCGCTGGCCTCGCGGCACAATCAGGCTGACGCCATCGACCGCCCGCAAGGCATCGAAGGCCACGACCACATCTGTCAGCGTCAGGATCGGTTCGGACACGAATAATTCCCAGTGAACGAGACGCGGCGACACGGCCGCGCCTCGATGTCAGCAATATTGAATCAGGTCTTCTTGATGCCCTGGAAGGTCCGCGAGTAAGGCGGCTGCTTCAGATAGGTCGCCGGATCGTATTTCCAGAATTGCGAGACATTCGGATAGGTCTCGATCGGCACGTTCCAGTATTTGCCATCGGCGCGCTTGACGACCTTGCGAATGTAGACGTCGTAGATCGGGTTGCCGTAGTCGTCGAACTTCACGGTCTTGCCGAGCGGCGAATTGTCGAGCTCGGTCTTCAGTACCGTATCGATAAAGGTTTCGCGGTCCTCGACCTTGCCGCCCATCTTCTTCAGCGCAGCATCGATCCACATCATGCCGGAATACATCGAGAAACCGTAGAGCGACGGGATCTTGCCGTACTTCGCCTCATAATCCTTCTCGAACTTCGCCGTGGTCGGAACGTCCGAACCTTCGGCGAAATGCGCCGCTGCGATGATGCCTTCGCATTCTGGGCCCATGGTGCGGATCACCGACTGGTCGGTGCCGTTCATCGCCATCAACAGCGGCGTCTTTTCCTTCAGGCCGAATGACGCGTATTGCTGGATCAGACGAGTCGAATCAGCACCGGTTTCCATCGCGAAGATGGCATCGACCTTGAGATCGGCGAGCTGGCCGAGATAGGGGCTGAAGTCGGCGGTGTTCAGCGGATGCCAGAACTGCTGCACGATCTGCCCGCCCCCTTCGGTGAACACCTGGGCGAGACCGCCGCACTGTTCGTGGCCGAAGGTGTAATCCTGGCTGATGGTGGCGATCTTCTTGTAACCCTGCTTCAGGGCCCAATCACCGAACGGATGGGTGAAGGCGCTGGCTGAATAGCCGGCGACGCGGATTACGTTCTTGATGCGGGCGCGCTGGGTGAGATCGTCAGCCGCGATAATCGGAATGAAGTAGGGCGTTCCGGTGCCCTTGACGTAGTTGGCGACAGCAAGGCCGGTATTGGCGAGCAGGTTGCCGATCAGCATATGGCAATTGCCCTGCTCGACCAGGCGGCGCGCTTTCTGCAGAGCAGTGTCGGGATTCGACGCATCGTCCTCGATCACCAGCTCGACCTTGCGGCCGCCCATCTCGTTCTTTACCTGATCGAGATAGAACTGCACGCCCTCGACCATTTCCTTGCCGCCCGAAGCGACAACGCCGGTCAGCGGCGCCAGCAGACCGATCTTGATCGGGCCGGCCTGAGCCTGTGCGGAGCGCCACGGAGCGACGCCGACGCTCGCGGCAGCGACAGCCGCCGTCGTGTTCTTGAGAAATTGCCTGCGATCCATCTCGAAGTCCTTTCGTGAGCAACCCGATTGAAACGTAAAACCGACTTATCGCACCTTGCGCGAAGTGATCGCGCGCAGCTTGCCTATGATGCCCTCGGGGGCGAAGATCATGATGAGAACGAATGTGATGCCGAGAACCATCAGCCAGCGTTCGGTGTAGGAACTGACGATGTTCTCCAGCACGATGATCGCAGCTGCGCCGACAAAGGCGCCGAACAGTGTGCCGACACCGCCCGCGATCATCATCAACACACCCTCCACCGATTGCGCGAGCGCGACGGTCGAAGGGCTGACGAAATTGTTGAACATCGCATAGAGCCCACCGGCGATGCCGGCGAAGATGCCTGACACCGTGAAACCGATGAACAGATGCAGCGGCACATTGTAGCCGAGGCTACGCATGCGGCTTTCGCTGTCTCGGATGCCGCGCAGCGTCAGGCCGAAGGGCGAACGCACGAACCGCCACATGGCAAAAGATACAATGACGGCGCCAGCGAGCACCGCCCAATAGAACGCGCTGTGGCTCATCAGGGCCGCCGGCCGCACATCGGCGCGCATGCCGTTCTCGCCCCCGGTGACCTGCGTCCAGCGCAAGCAGACGCCCCACACGATCATGCCGAGCGCCAGCGTCAGCAGCAGGAAGTAGACGCCGGAGGTGCGCACCGCGAGCAGCGCAAATACTGAGGCCACCGCGGTGGCCGCCAGCACACCGAGCGCGAAGCCCGTCCAGGGTGACAGACCGGCCTGGCCCGTCGCGTAGACGACGACATAGGTCGAGACGCCGAAGATGGCGCCATGGCCGAGGGAAGTCCGACCGGCAAAGCCGGCGAGAATATCGATCGACATGGCGAGGACCCCGAAGATCAACACTTCGGTGGCGAGGCCGACCTGATAACTCGACAGCACCATCGGCAGGCAGGCCGCGACGATCACCACCAGCCCGGCGATGACGAACGCACGGCTGGTCATGCCGGCGAGAACTGACGTTTTGGACACGGGCTGCGTCATGTGGCACGTCCGAACAGGCCGAGCGGGCGGAATGCGAGCAACACCGCCATCGGGCCGAAGATCACGAAATAAGCGAGCTCGGGGAACATCACCTGGCCGAGCGTATTCAGAAGCCCGACCAGCAGGCTACCGACACCGACGCCGACGAGGCTGCCACGCCCACCGATGATGACGACGGCGAGACTAAAGGTGAGGATTTCCGCGTCCGCTGAGGGATAGAGCGACAGGAACGCGCCTCCCATCAGGCCGCCAAGGCCGGCCAGTGCCGAGCCGAACAGGAAGGTGAAGAGGAAGACACGGCGGATATTCACGCCGGACGCTTCGACCATCTCGGCATCGTCCACGCCGGCGCGGATCAGCGCGCCGAGCCTAGTATGATTGAGCAGCACCCACAGGCCGATGAAGACGAAGATGCCCATCCCCAGCACAAACAACCGGTAGATCGGATAGAAGGTGCCGAACACCCGCGTGCCGCCGCGCAGCATCTCCGGAATCGGCACCGTGAAACTGTCGCCGCCCCAGATCACCAGCGCGAGGTCGTTGAGGAAAAAGGCGACGCCAAGCGTCAGCAGCACCTGCCGCAGCTCGTTGCCGCGCACGAAGCGCAGCAATCCCTGATCAAGCACAAAGCCGATGGCCGCGATCGCCGCCATGGCGCCGATACCGCCGAGCACAAAGCTGCCGGTCTTCACCGCAACGCTATAGCCGATATAGCCGCCAAACAGATACAGCGCGCCATGCGCGAGATTGACGATGCGCAGCAGACCGAAGATCAGCGTGAAGCCGCTTGCCACCACGAACAGCAGCGCGGCGAAAGTCAGGCCGTTGAGGAGTTGAAAGAGACTCATGCCCTGCTGCTTGCCTGATCTATGCTTCTGGCGCTTTCGGTCCGACCGAAAGATACCAATCGAGAATCTGTTCGCCGGTCATGAAAGCCACGTCGGATTTCTTCTGGATGGTCTCGAAGATCCGGCGGAAGTGCTTCAGGCGATGCGGCGCGCCCATGATGTAGGGATGCACAACCAATGCCATGACCCGGGCCGAATTCTCGGAATCCTCGTAAATCTGCTCGAACTGGTCGATGGCCCGGTCGTAATATTCCGACGCTTTGTGATGCTGGATCAGCATCATCGCGACGTCATTGCATTCTTGCGTATAGGGCACGTTGACGATCGGTGTCGTCGTGGTCTTGAGCCATACCGGCTGATCGTCGAGTACCCAGTCGGCGACGTAGTCATAGCCTTCCTGTTTCAGTAGGTCCGGCGTTTCCCAGGTCTCGGTCAGACCCGGCCCGAGCCAACCGCGCGGCCGCTTGCCAGTGGCCTTCTCGATCACCTCGGCAGTCTTGCGGATATCCTCGCGTTCGTTCTCAACCTTCTGCATATTGCGCTGGGTGAAACCATGACCCATGAACTCCCAGTTACGCGCCTTGGCTGCCTCGACGATGGGCGGGTAAGCAGCGATCGCCGAACCATTGATCGCCAGCGCGGCCGGGAGCTTGTAGTCGTCGAACACTTTCAGCATGCGCCAGAAGCCGACGCGATTGCCGTATTCGTGCCAGGCCCAGTTCGGAACGTCTGGCGACGGCGAGCCGCCGGCCGGCGGTGTCAGCACCGTACGCGGCATCGGCTGCTTGGCGTCCCATTCCTCGACATTGACGATGATCCACACTGCCATGCGCTTGCCATTCGGCAGCTTCAGCGGTGGACGAGCGTCAATCGGCGAGTAGGAAATGCGTTCGGTCGGCAACATGATCAGGTCTCCGGCTCAACGATGGTAATGCCGAGCGACGGCAGGCCTTCGATCCGCGCGTCGATAACGTCGCCCGGAACGACGGGACCCACGCCGGCAGGCGTGCCCGTATAGATGAGATCGCCCGGCTCGAGCTTCATCTGCTTCGACAGCTGCGCCACGATCTCCGGCACGCTCCAGATCATCTGGCCGATATCGCCGCGCTGCTTCTCGACGCCGTTCACCGACAGCGTGATCGCGCAATTGTTGAAATGCCGGGCATCGCGTGCCGGCGCAATTTCGCCGCAAGGCGCGGACGCGTCGAAGCTTTTGCCCATTTCCCAAGGCAGTCGCATATCGCGGGCATCGCGCTGGCGGTCGCGACGGGTGAGGTCGATGCCAACGGCATAACCCCAGATGTGATCGAGCGCATCCTCCACCGCGATATCGCGGCCGCCGCGTCCGATCGCCAGCACCAGCTCAACCTCGAACTGGAAGTCCTCGGTGAAAGCCGGATAAGGCACGCGCGCGCCGTCCGGCACTACGCTGTCGCGCGGCTTCTGGAAGAAGAACGGCGGATCGCGCTCGTCGGCTTCCTTCATCTCGCGGATGTGGTCGAGATAGTTGCGCCCTACGCAATAGACGCGGCGTACAGGGAAAAAACCGCCCCCCACGACCGGCACGCCGGTGACGGGAATTGCTGGCAGCATCTGCTGGGACGTCACACTCACTTCGCCACCTGGGTATTGTGCCAATCGAGGATCTGGGCGCCATTCCAATGCACCACGCCTTCGAACTGGTTCACGTAGTCATAGATCGCTTCGAGATATTTGATGCGGAACGGCTGACCCGAAATATACGGATGGATCGCGATCGACATGATCTTCGGCCGCTCGGCGCTTTCAGCATAGAGGCGATCAAACTGATCCTTGGCACGGTTCAGGAGCTGCGTGCTCTCATGATGTTGCACCATCATCATCGGGATGTCGTTCATCTCCACCGTGTAAGGCAGCGTTGTAAGCGGCCCCTTCTCGGTACGAATCACCGTCGGTTCGTCGTCATAGACCCAGTCACCGATATATTTCACGCCGGCTTCGGCGAGGAATTCCGGGGTCTCCAGCGTCTGCGTAAGACCGGGCCCCAGCCAACCCACCGGGCGCTTGCCGGTGAAGTTCTCAATCACATCCATCGAGCGGTTGATCATCGCTTTCTGGTCGGCCTCCTTGTGGATGGGCCCCTGCTCATAGGCATGGCCCATGAACTCCCAGCCGGCGTCCTTCGCCTGCTGGGCCACGCGCGGATAATCCTCGCAGACACGCGCATTGATCGACAGCGTCGGCTTGATGCCGAGCTTCTTGTAGAGATCGAAGAAACGCCAGACACCGACACGCATCCCGTATTCGTGCCAGCCCCAATTGGCGACATCGGGCAGCAGCGGAATGCCGGTCGGCGCCGGCAGCACCTGGCGCGCCATCGGCTTGGCAATATCCCAGACCTCGAGATTGACGATGGTCCAGACGATCATGCGGGCGTTGCCCGGCAGTTTCAGCTTGGGACGATCGACGATGGCGGAGTAGTCGCAACGCTCGCGCGGCTGCATGGGACCGGTCATGGCTGGATGCCCTTCGAAAGTGAGAGATTGTAGGGGATCATGCGACGCGTCCTGCGCCCTTGAGGCGATCGAGCTGCATCACCGCTTCGGTATCCATCACGAAACCGAAGGCGGTGCGGATGCAGGCAAGGCCGGCGGCATGCAACTCTGGCCCGTCCATGCTGTCGACACAGTCCTCGACGACGATCACCGAATAGTCCCGCACGTTGGCAGCCGTCGTCGTCGCCAGCACGCAGGAGTTGGTATTCACGCCGGTGATCAGCAGCGTGTTGATGCCGTGCGAACGCAACACGAAATCGAGATCGGTGCCTAAGAAGCAATCGTAGCGCTTCTTGGTGTTGACGATGAAGTCGCTGGGGTCCAGCAGCTCCGGCATCACGGTGCAGCCGGGGCCGCCCATGATATTGTGCCGCATCACATTCTTGCGCGTTGCTTTTGGATCCTCGGCGCGGGTCCGCCAGAACGGATTGGCGCGGATCTCGGCCTCGTCGCGATAGGACGTGACCTGGTGGATCACGGGAATGCCGACACTACGGCACCAGTCGAACAGCCGCTTATTGGCAGCGATCACCGTCTTCGCGACATCCGGCGTGGTCGGCATGGTCGCCACCGACATGTCCAGATGACCGCGATGCAGGTCGATCGCGACAACGGCAGCCTTGATCTGATCGACACCAAAATTCATGATCACACCAGCGGGTTGAACGAAGTTTTCAGCAGAGTGCGCTGATCGATCTTGAATTTGTCGGCGAGCCAGTCGGCCAACACTTCCTGTCCAATGGTGGGATTGTCGTGCTGGCAATGTTCGGCGCCGGTCTCGTCCGGCTCAAGCACGCGCAATGTCGCATCAACACCATTGGCAATCGCATGGTCATAGGTCGAGCGCGCCGCGGTCACCGTGAGCACGTCGTGGCCGCCATGCAGCACGAGATACGGACACTTCATGTGTTCGAGATGGCCCTTCAGCGTAAAGGGCTTCATCAGCTCATGAGCTTCCTTCATGGTCTTGGCGCCAAATACCCAGCGGATATGCATCGCCAGACCGAAGTCGTCGCCCTTCTGGCCCCACATGTCATGCACCGACCAGACAGCCCCGTGCGAGATCACCGCCGCGAGGCGATGCTCGTAACAGCCGGCGCGCGCGGCGTAGTAACCGCCCATGCTGGAGCCGCAGACCGCGATGCGCGAGCTATCGACATCGGCGCGCTTTTCGAGCCAGTCGACACATTTGCCGACCGGCACTTCCGTATCGGCGCGGGTTGCAAGTCCGTGGCGGCGCAAGGTACCGCCCTGCCCGGGCAGATCGACCATCAGCACCGAGATGCCGCGCTGCAGGCAACCATGGGCCTGCATGAACCACATCTCGTCCTTGATGGAGTCGAGACCGCCCATGCAGATCAGCACCGGCAGCTTGTCTCCCGGAAATGGCGCACGGATGAAGTAGCCGCAGATCGGCTTGCCCGGCTCATAAGGGATTTCGACCACTTCGCCGGGCGGATTGAGATAGGAAATGAACTTATGCGAGCAGGCTTCCATCTTCTCGAAGGTCGGCAGCCGTCGCGGATCGGTCGGCTCGAGATGAAATTCGGCTTGGCGGTAATAATCGGCAGCCCGCAGGAAACAGTTCATCGCCGTGCGGATGTGGCCGAGCTTTTCTTCGGAAAGGCCGCGCTGCCAGTTGGCATCCGCGATCACCATCCACTCTTTATGCCAGCTTTCGAGGTCGCCCGGGATCATCCGCGAACCGGCCAGCATCACCTCGGACACGCTGCCGCCGCCCTCCTGGGTCTCACCGAGACCGCGGCGGAATTGATAGGCAAGCCAGGGATGCTCCGGCCAGTGATGCCAGCCAAACGGCTCATAGTGCGGGGTGCGATCCGCCGTGATCTCCTCGATGGCGTTTTCGCCGATCGACTTCCCTGCCGCCATGAGACGCGTACCGCCTGCTTCTTGTGAACGTGACCGCATCATTGCGGGTTCGGGTCACGAGTCAATCGGAATTACATACACTTTTTCAGATGCTCATCATTTCCGCGAATTGCCTCCCCTTTATGCGCGATATTTATGCAGTAAAATTGCGCTTTCCTGTATGCTGAGTAGCAAAGACGGATCACACTCGGATTGAATTGTATTCACTTCGCTGCGGAGCACCACCGATGCCCGACTCATCCCCCTTGCCGCCGCCTGAAGCTGGCGGCCCCGGCCGCGCCGCTAACCGGTCGCTATCGGTGACGGATCAGATCCGCGACGCCATTCTGGATGGCACGGTCAGCGCAGGCGAACGGATCAACGAAGTTCGTTTCAGCAAGACGCTGGAGGTCTCGCGGACCCCCGTCCGGGCCGCCTTGCAGGCACTGGCCGGCGAAGGGCTGCTCGACTACGCCCCCAATCGCGGCTTCACCGTCCGTGAATTCCCGCTCTCGGCCATCGTCGATGCTTATGAAATTCGCGCATCGCTGGAAGGCGTGGCCGCACGCTTCGCCGCCGAACGTGGACTGAGCGCCGAGGAGCGCGCCATCATCGAGGAAAGCCTTGTCGCCGGCGATAAACTGCTGGCGCGCGGTGAGTTTGCCGAAGGCGATCTCACCATCTATCGCGGCATCAATGGCGACTTCCACGACACCCTGCTGGGCGCCGCCCGTAACCGCATGCTGGCGGAGATGATCCGGATCTGCCACCACGTGCCGATGTCATCGAGCCGCAACATCGTCGCCTTCGAGCATCGCGACGTGCGCCGGCGTCATGATGATCACCACCGGATCTACGACGCCATTATGGCCCGCGAGCCCTGGCGCGCGGAGGTACTGATGCGCGAACACGTCTCCGGCGTGAAATCCTCACTGGTCAAATCGCTGATCGAGCGCGGCGAGCAGGCCGATATCGTCAATGGTTCGGCGGCGGGATAGGCCACCGGCGGCGTATCGACATCGTCGCGATGGCGCAGCGTCTTAACCTATCATTCACCGAAGTTCGTAACGGCGCGTTGGCGGTCCCCCCGGTACAAAACTACGCATGGGGCAAAACGACGCAAAGTCGGGGGAACGGTCTGATGGCGCTGGCGGCCTTGCTGGCTTCGCCGCGCTGCGCCGTTTCCGATTTCAAGGCGGGCCGATCCAAGGCCTCATCCTGTGCGGCTGCCTGCTGATTACCGCCATCGCCATCGGCACGGCCTACATCACCGTCCATTTCAGAGACCGCGCCATCGAGAGCAAGAAGCGCGAACTGGACAACACGGTTCTGCTGGTCGCACGACACTTCGACCAGCAGTTCGGAGACCTGCAGGGCATCCAGAACGACGTCATCACCTATATGAAGTCGGCCAACATCCAGAACAGCGCCGCCTATCAGCATCTGATGTCGGGGATCGACGTCCACCGCATGCTACGCACCAAGCTCAGCAGCCTGCCCTATGTCGGCGGCATCAACCTGTTCGATTCCGAAGGCAAGCTGCTCAACTCGTCGGAAACCTGGCCGGTGCCTGCCATCGACATTGCCGACCGTCAGCATTTCCAGACGCTGCAGGCCGACAACGGGCCCGCGGTCGTATTGGCCGAACCCGTCATCAGCAGGGTGACTGGTGCATGGACCGCCGTGTTTTCGCGCAAGCTGATCGGACGCCATGGCGAATTCATGGGCATCATCAGCCGCGGCGTCGAGCCGGTTCACTTCGAGAGCTTCTTCGCATCCCTCGCGCTCGAAAAAGACGCCAAGATCTTGATGATCCACCGCAACGGCACCGTGCTTGCTCGCTATCCGCAGAACGAGACCGTTATCGGCCAGAACCTCAGCAACAGCTCAGTCTTCAAGGACCTCTGGTCGACGGGCGGAACCTCGACGGGGCACTATATCAGCCCCATCGACGGGGAAGACGAATTGGGCTCCGCAAGGCGCCTCGCGGCGGCTCCCGTGATGATCGTCGCGACCACCAGCATGCCCGCGGCCCTGCATGACTGGCGCGAGCAGACCAAATATCAAATCATCGGCGCGACACTTGCCGCATTGGTGATCCTGGCGACGCTGTTCCTGATCGTCCGGCAGCTGAACCGCCAGCACCGCTCGGCCGAACGGATGCTGGCGCAAAAATCGACACATCTCGATACTGCAATCAACAATATGACGCAGGGACTGCTGTTGTTCGATGCCTATGGCCGGCTGGTCGTCTGCAATCAGCGCTTCATCGACATGTTCGGACTATCCGACAAGATCGTGAAGCCAGGCTGCTATTTCCGCGACCTCATCCAGCATCGCAAGGACAACGGAACCTTCATCGGCGATGTCGACGAATACTGCACGTCGTTCTTGCGAAGCGTTGCTGAAGGCCCTGTCCACGATACGCTACTGACCACGCCGGATGGTCGTTCGATCCAGATCCTCGTTCAGAGATCGGGGGACGGCGGCTGGGCCTCGACGCTCGAGGACATCACCGATCGCAAACGTTCGGAAGAGCGCATTGCCCATCTTGCGCATTACGACGCTCTGACAGATCTTCCCAATCGGGTGATGTTCCGTGAGCGCGTCGAAGCGGAAATCGCAACGCTCCACGACGGCGCGCGATTTGCGATTCTCTATATCGATATCGATGAGTTCAAGAGCGTCAATGACACGCTCGGTCATGCGATCGGCGACGAACTGCTAAAAATCGTGGCCACGCGGCTGCGCAGCTGTGTCGGTAATGCGGGCTTTGTCGCACGACTTGGCGGCGACGAATTCGCCATCGTGCATACGGGAATTGCTCGCCGCAGCGATGTCACCCATCTAGTGGTGCCGCTCTATGACGCCATCCGGCAGCCCTATGAATGCCTTGGTCACCAGATCACGACCGATGCCAGCATCGGAATCGCTGTAGCCCCCGATGACGGCTCCGATCTCGACGAATTGCTGAGACATGCCGACCTTGCAATGTATAGCGCCAAGGCCGCCGGACGGCGCACCTTTCGCTTCTTCGAGCCTGCCATGGATGAAGGCGCAAGGGCGCGGCGCGCGCTGGAGCAGGATCTGCGGAAGGCGCTCGCGGAAGACGGACTTGAGGTTCACTATCAACCCGTCGTCGATATCGCCAGCAACGAGATTACTGGTTGCGAAGCGTTGCTCCGCTGGCGGCATCCGGTTCGCGGCATGGTTTCACCGGCAGAGTTCATTCCGATCGCCGAAGAAACCGGCCTGATTACCGAACTCGGCAATTGGGTATTGCGAACGGCATGCGCTGAGGCGGCCTCCTGGCCGGCGCCGATCAAGCTCGCTGTCAATGTATCGCCGATTCAATTCACGACGCAGACCCTGGCCTTAAATGTCACTCGAGCCCTCGTGGCAGCCAACTTGCCAGCTCACCGACTCGAGCTTGAGGTCACCGAAACAGTGCTGATCCGCGATGATGAGATGGCGCTCGCGATCCTCCATCAGCTCCGCGGCATTGGTGTCGGGATTGCGCTGGACGATTTCGGGACCGGCTATTCGTCGCTCAGCTATCTGCAGCGATTCCCGTTCGACAAGGTCAAGATCGACCGCAGTTTCATCCGGGACATCGTGGCGCCCGGCGGATCGTCATCGATCGTACAGGCGGTTGTAACCATCGCGGCCGCCCGCAACATGATCACCACGGCGGAGGGCGTTGAGACAGCCGATCAACTCGACGCACTGCGTATGCTCGGCTGTACCCAGATGCAGGGTTTTCTTTTCAGTGCCGCCAAGCCGTCACGAGAGATTCGCGCCATGCTCCAGAAGCGCGAGATCGCCGTCGCCTGACATTAGCAGGCCCGAAATCATCGCGAAAATGGCCTGTTTTGGATTAAACAGAAGGAAAGCTGGCGATCCCGGCATGACTCGAACATGCGACCTACGGTTTAGGAAACCGTCGCTCTATCCGGCTGAGCTACGGGACCGCGATCCCGGTCAGGAACACCGGGCATGGACAGTTCCATACCAGAGCCGTTCGATCATCGCTACCCGTTGGCAGTTCAAATAGGACGGGGCCGGAACCGGCGTCACATGCCCTTAAAAGATCGGGACATCTATCGGAACGTCTCGGACCGCCCATCGTTGGCTGGTTGTCATAATAACGATGGAGAATCCCGCATGACAAAGATGAAACTTCTTGCTGCTGCTGCCGTGGTCTCTGGCTTGATCGCTACGCCAGTGATGGCAAAGGACCCGATGAATCGCCGGGCGCAGGCCACGCAGGACTATCGCGCCAGTACGGTCGATAGCGGCTATCGTGATTCGGGCTTCTGGCCGGGTGACGTTGCAGCAGGCGTGGTTGGCGGCGCGGTCGGTGTAGCGGGTGCGGCTGTGGGCACCGCCGGGGCCATCGCAACTGCGCCGTTCCGGAACAGCTACAATTCCTATGATGGCTACAATGGCGTCCCGCGCGATTCCTACGCACAGCGCATGGGCTTCGTGTGTCAGCCGGGAACTTGGTTCCGCGGCGAGGACGGCCGACGACACATCTGCCAGTAATACAACTGACATCTGAGAAAAAGGGCGGCCCAAAGGACCGCCCTTTTTCGTGTCTGCTATCGGATAGAGTCCCAGGCGCACGAAACGAAACGACAACACCGCTCCATCGGACGTGAGCCCGTCGCCTCGCAAACTACGTGTGGTCCCGTGTAGGTGATTGCGCGTCGTAGCAGCGCGATCCAAAACTACTGTCAAGAATGACTCAAAATTCTGAGGTGATCAATTTCAGTGATATGAGAGCAGCAACAGATCTCTGCCTGAAAACACTTCTACATCAGCGTTGTATCGCGAAATAACGCCGGTCTGCCTACCACATGACCGCACTGATGCAGTCATGCTGCACTTGCTCCAAAAGCGGGGAGAAGTAACACATCCGAGGTTGAAAAATGGCCCACAAATGGCGAGAATTGGGTTTGTTATCTACATCGGAACCTACGTGGCTCATTTGTCCGCATACAAGTCACTCATATTTGCGCTACTGACGACCGCATCACTCTCCGGTCTCGCGTTGATGTCTTCGCCTGCCCGTGCGCAATGGTGGACTGCCGCGCCTGCGGACTATGAAGATTGCGCCGAGCGCATCGAAAAATCGACGGCTTCGAAAGACGCCAAGGCTGTGGCGCTGTCGGATTGCGAAAGCAAGTTCGCGGGACGGCGCAAGCGCGGTGGCGGCTATACGTATCACGACTTCATGCAGAACCGCAGCTTTGATATCGCTGGCCCGAACCCAACCACGGCTGAACAGAAGGCGATCGACGAGCAGTACAAGATCTATCTGGACAATCAGCGTCGCAGCGTCATCGTCGCGGCCTTCGCTGAAAAGCAGCGCGAAGCGCAAACCCAGGCTGCGCTCGAAACGGACTTTCGGCAGACCGCGGAAACCCCAAGCGATGCGAAGCCTGTCGTGCTACCTAGGCCTCGGCCCAAAGTGCGCGCCAAGGAGCCGGATTGCGCGATCGAGCCGCTTACCTGTGGGTGGTCCAAATTGTCATCGGGTCTGAAAGACATCAAGGACGCGCTGTTCGGCACGCCCGCGCCGGCCAAGACCAAGCGCACTTGAGCCATAGCAACCTGTCAGGTATCAATCCGTGATGACCATCGCCCAGAACATCCGGTAGGGCGACTTGGGATTGGCGACGTAAGCGACGCCGACCTTGCGTGCGCCGGACATGAGCAGGTTCTCGCGATGACCTGGGCTCTCTTCCCATTGCCTCAACGTTTCGGGAAATGTCAGGAAGCCCGCCGCGATATTCTCTGCTGCTTTGGATTTGCGGAGCTTCCCCACACGCGCGGAGAAAACACCGCCGACCTCGTGGCTGACCTTGCCACTGGATGACATCGCCTGCGCCTGAGCAAGCGCGACCGCGTTCAATTTACTGTCCAGCGTGACAGAGGAGAGCTTGTGCGCCCGGCGAAAGGCACTGATCTGGCTCGCATAATCAGCCGCTCTGCTTTCGACAATGGTTGCCACGATCAACGCACCACAGAGCACAAACAACCTCAGGGGGCGGTAGGTCATGACAATCGCTTCACGGATCAGATCCAATGACTATACCGACGACGTTGCGCAGACGATCGCGGCAGCGGGCTTGCGAGCATGCGCAGGCGCCTGCACTTCAGTCGCGCGTCGTTGCTCGGCAAGCCGGGCATCATAACCCGGCGACGGGGTGACCGTCGGAGGAACCACAAATGCAGGTGCGATGGCACCAATGCTTAGTATCGCCGCAACCACAGCGATAGCGGCGCAGGATTTCCGCTTCAAGACCTTCAAAAACAGGGTTCGCATCGATCGCTCCACCCAAGAAAACGGCCTGAAGCGCTAACGAACTTCAGGCCGGCTTCGTTCAGTACGAAAGCTTACTTCTTGGCCTTCTTGGCCTTTGCAGTCTTAGTCACCTTGGTAGCCTTCGTGGCAACCTTCTTCGCCTTGCGGCGACGATGACCGAGCGGAATGCCAAGCTTGATGGCTTTCTGACGCAGCGAACCACCGGTGCGCTTCATCTCCTTGGAAATCTTCTCGAGCGGGGTCTGGGCCTTCGAATGCGCCTTCAGGATCTTCACGTCTTCCTTGGTGTACTCGCGACGGACGAGTTTCTTTTTCGCTTTCTTGGCCATTGTAGCTCCGATTGTTAGTTGAATAATTCGACCGGCACACGCTTTGCCGATGATATGAAAGGATCAAACGCCCAGCCCGGCGCGCGAAGCGCGAACCACCGTCAAATCACGCGGCCTTCTATACTAAAGATGTCGCGAATGACATAGCCCCTGATGTCACATCATGATGTCTAGTATTGAACCAGCCGTACTCCTGCGAGCCTTCTTCACGACGCGAACTGCTACTCGTCTGCGAATAACGGGCTAAAAGACGCTTTACATCTCATTTACTGAGAATTCACCGACGCGTATCCGCAATTGATATTTAACGGATAATCATCGGCTTGATGCGAATGCAACGGATAATGGTACCATCGCATTGACCGGCAGACGCAATTGGAGCATTCGGATAGTTGAGTCCACCGATAGTAGCCGAAATGATTAGTAACATTCTCGTAATGATAGCGCCGAAGCCGGTCCAACACTCCCTTCAGCTCAATCAATTTCACGCTAACTGCGAATCTGATCTGGCGTGAGTGCGGGCGATCCCCTGCCTGACGTCTCTGCGTGCTTGATCAGTGTCATCACGCGCAGCGATAGCGGAGCCGTGATCTGATATTTCGCCGCCAGCTCAACGACGACACCCTGCAAATAGTCAATCTCGGTGCGTCGATCGCGCTGCAGATCCTCCCACATGGACGAGCGCGCATTTGCGTCGATCTTCATCGTCCGCCCGAGCAGCATATTGAACAGGCCGTCAGGTAGCCGCAGCAAATGCGGCGTTAGTCGCGCAGGGATCGGCGTCGCCGAGATGGGCTTGATACCGGCGACTTTCAGAACGGCCAGGCCTTCCGCCATTTGATCGGCAAATAACGAGCGCCACGCGCGCTGTGCAAGCTGCGACCGCAGCGGTATATCCGACAGCGCATTGAGCGCGTTGTTCAAATTGACCAGCAGCTTACCCCACTGGACACCGACGATATCGTCGCTCGCAAGGACGGCAAGATGCGGCACGGATAGCTGCGAAGCGGTATCGGCCCCATCGCGTTCGACGACGATGTTTCCGGACGTTGCGCGGTGAACATGACCATCGTCCTTTGCGATGACATTAAATGGCACCATTCCGCCGAGGATGCGGCGCCCGGGCAGAGCTGCGCGGAGGACCGCAACATTGCCGACGCCGTTCTGCAGGCTGACGACGATCGCGTCTTGCGCTGCATGATCCGCGATCAGCCCCGCCATCTCCGCCGTATCGCCGCTCTTGACCGCGACCAGAATGATCTTCGCCTCGCTCATGATGGCGGGGTCATCCGACAGCCGCAGCTGGCCGGGGGCGAGACGTTGATCAAGTCCCTCGAAGCTCGTCAGCCTCAGACCGTGCCCCTCGATGCTGTCCACGATGCGCCGCCGCGCCAGTATGGCGACGTCGCGGCCGGCTGCCGCCAGGATGCCACCCACGAAACAGCCGATACTGCCGGCACCGGCGATACAAATGGGCCGCGTTTCGATCACGTCATCTCCCGTTCATCCAGCATCCGTTACTAGCAAAATGCCGCAGCGCTGCCTATCGGCGGAACCGACGCGCCTTGTAGGCGTCATACCGCGCAGCTATGCTTTCGCCGGGCTGGCAGAACAGGAGATGATCATGGGTTTGCTCGACATTCTGAATGGCATGGCCAACGGGCCGCGTGGCCCCAGCGATCCCGACGACAAGAGCGGCGGCATGTCGCCGATGACGATGGCGATCCTCGCGCTGCTCGCCTACAAAGGATACAAGCACTTCACTGGTAGCCAACCGGCGGCACAGGGGCACTCGCAAGAAATCCCGCCGCCGAATACGACGCAGGCCAGCGCGCAAGATAGCGGCCTTGGTGGTATGCTTGGCGGCCTCCTCGGCGGAAATTCTGGCACTGCAGCAGGCGGCCTCGGCGACCTTCTGAAGGGCCCGCTCGGCGGTCTGTTGGCGGGCGGAGCCGCCGGCAGCGTGCTCAGCGGTGGCCTCGGCGACCTGCTTAAGCAGTTCCAGCAGAACGGCCATGGCGACGCCGCGGATTCCTGGGTCAGCTCCGGCCCGAACAAGCAGATCTCGCCTAATGATCTCGGCGCCGCACTTGGCGCGGATCAGATCGCGCAACTGACGTCGCGCACCGGCATGTCCCGCGAGCAGCTTCTCGCGGAGCTGAGCAACGAACTACCCGATGCCGTTAATCAGTTCACACCGCATGGCCGGCTACCCACGGAAGACGAAGTTAAGTCCAGCTGGGTTTAACGCGCACTTGAAAGAGGGGATATTGCTATGATCTGGATTCTCGTTGTGGGCTTTGTCGCAGGCATTATCGCCCGCCTTCTGTCACCGGGGCCAAACAACCCCAGCGGCTTCATTCTGACCACTATCCTGGGTATTGCCGGCGCATTCCTGGCGACGTTCATCGGCCAGCAGATCGGCCATTACGGCCCGAACCAGGGTGCCGGCTTCATCACCGCCACGATCGGCGCGCTGGTGGTGCTGTTCATCTGGAACAGGCTGGTTGCCCGCCGGATGATTTCCGATCCGGGCAATCGCTGATCTGCCAGCAATCGAGAATGAAAAAGCCTCGGGCATTACCCGAGGCTTTTTGCTGTTTGACGCAGGTTTCCGATCAGGCCAGCAGATGCATGCCGGCATCCATCCGCACCAATTCGCCCGTCATATTGCTCGATGGCGACGTGGCGAGGAAGCAGATCAGGGCGGCGACGTCCTCCGCGGTCGAGGCCACCTTCAGCGGAACCCGCGCGATCACGGCATCGCGAACTTTGGCAGCGCCGTCCGCACCGCGTCCCTTGGTGAACCACGGCGTATCGATATAGCCAGGGCAGACCGTATTGACGCGGATCAGCGGAGCTAGTGCTCGGCCGAGCGACAGCGTCATCGAATTCAGCGCGCCCTTGCTGGCGGCATAGGCGACTGACGAACCGCCGCCTGTGATACCGGCCATCGACGAGACATTGACGACGGCCGAAGCACGACCCGACGCCTTGGCGCCGGCTTCGAGCAAGGCACGCGCCGCACGCACCATCTGATAGGGCCCGATCGTGTTGACCGCGTAGATGCGCTGGAAATCTTCTGCGGACAGGCCATCGAGATCGTGATGCGGCACATGCTTGGTCATGCCGGCATTGTTGATCAGCGCATCGATCCGCCCCCAGTGCTGGGCAGCCGCGACGATGTTCTTGCAATCGTCGTCCTTCGATACATCGCCTTGAACCACGATGACTTCGGTTGCACCAGCATCGCGGCACAGCTCGGCAGTGGCTTCGGCTTCCTTCTGACTCGACGAATAGTTGATGACAATACGGGCGCCGTCCTTGGCGAGAATGGCGGCGGTCGCAGCACCAAGCCCCGATGCCGCCCCTGTAATCACGACGCACAAACCGTCACTTGCCATCTGCATTTCCTCTGCTTGTTCTGACGCTGATGCGATCTACCATAATGCGGTCGCGCTGGTATACAACGCGGCACAAGTTCGCTTTGCGGAATTAAATTGCGCTGCACCAACACATCATGCCGCCACCGCAGGCCCCTCTGCGGCCAGCCCGCTTGTCTTCCTTCCACCTTTTCCGCATCATGAATGCAAGAAAAGTGGCAGCGCCCATGCCCGGCATTCCCTGCCGAATGAGATGCGCTAGCACACGGGGAACGCCTTGACGGACGCAGACAATATCGTTGCGGAAACCGCGGAACGTATTTTCGCCGATCTCGCTGACGCACAAACCATCAATCACGACAAGAACGGTAGCTGGAAAGCGCCGCTCTGGCAGGCACTGACCGATGCCGGACTGCCGCTCTCATGGGTGCCTGAAGAGTGCGACGGCTCCGGCACCAGCATGGCCGAAGGTTTCAGCGTCCTCAGCGTCGCCGGCCGCGCCGGCGTTGCGGTGCCCCTCGCCGAGACCATGCTGGCAGGCTGGCTGCTCACCCAGGCCCAGATCAAATCGCCGGCAGGAATGATGACCGTCGCGCCGGCAAACCCGCGCGATCGCCTCACGCTCAACGCGGATGGTACAATCACAGGCCGCGCACGTGGCGTGCCGTTCGCGAAGGATGCGAAATTCATCGCCGTCGTCGCCTCCGGCATTGGCGGCGCCTCTATTGCGCTGGTGGACGCCAGCACCTGCCGCATCGAAGCCGGGCTCGGTCTGGCCGATGACCCCTCCGACACGGTGCATTTCGACACTGTGAAACCGGTCACCCTTCAATCTGCACCATCGGGCTTCGATCAGAACGCGCTGTTGCTGATGGGCGCACTCGTGCGCAGCCAGCAGATTGCCGGGGCACTGGAAACCATGCTCGGCATCGGCGTGAACTATTCCGGCGAGCGCGTGGCGTTCGAGAAGAAGATCTCGAAATTCCAGGCGGTGCAGCACAATCTGGCGAAGCTCGCAGGCGAGACCTCGGCAGCCCTCGCCGCTGCCAGTTCCGCGGCTGACGCCTTCTCCAGCGGGGCACCGCTTGACGACGCGCTCTTCCTCGAGGCCGCCGCTGCAAAGATCCGTTGCTCCGAGGCCGCCGAAAAGGGCGCCGCCATCGCGCATCAGGTTCTTGGGGCCATCGGCTTCACGCAGGAGCACATCCTGCATCGCTACACGCTGCGCGCATTGGCATGGCGCGATGATTTCGGCAGCGAGAGCTACTGGGCGGTCGAGCTCGGCAAACTGGTCGCTGCGCGCGGTGCCGACGAGCTGTGGCCTCTGGTCGCTTCGCGCTGATCGAACACAAGAAACGAGATCCTTTCACATGACTGCTGCCCTTCGTTTCGATCCGATCCGCCTGCCGCCCGAATGCGAGCAGTTGCGCAAGGAAGTCCGCGCGTTCCTCGCCGAGGAAATCGCCGCTGGCACTTTCGATCCGCACAAGCCCCAGCGCGAGGACTCGGACAATCCCGAATTCAGCAAGCGCGTTGGTGAGCGCGGCTGGCTCGGCATGACCTGGCCCAAGAAATATGGCGGCCACGAGCGTTCGTTCCTTGAACGCTACGTCGTTACCGAGGAGATGCGCGTGGCCAACGCGCCGGTGCGCCGCTTTTTCGTTGCCGACCGCCAAAGCGGCCCGGTGCTGCTGAAATATGCGCCCGAACACATCAAGATGGACATCCTGCCGCGCATCTGCCGCGGCGAGGTCTGTTTCTCCATCGGCATGAGCGAACCGAATTCCGGCTCCGACCTGTTCGCCGCCAAGACCAAGGCCACCAAGACCGACGGCGGCTGGCTCATCAACGGCAGCAAGATCTGGACGACCTCGGCCCATATGGCCGACTACATGATCGCGATCTTCCGCACATCGACCCCGACCAAGGAAAACCGCCGCCACGGGTTGACGCAGTTTCTGGTCAATATGAAGAAGCCGGGTATCACGGTGAACCCGATCGCGCAGATCACCGGCCAGTACGAATTCAACGAAGTCGTGTTCACCGATCACTTCGTGCCGGACGACCACATGCTAGGCGAGATCGACAGCGCCTGGAAACAAGCCACCAGTGAGCTCGCTTATGAGCGATCCGGCCCCGAACGTTTCCTTGAGACCTATTACGTGCTGACCGAACTGGTCCGCGCTGTCGGCCCGGAGCCGGACACCCGCAGCGCCGAAGGCATCGGCCGCCTTGTCGCGCAACTGCACACGATGCGGCGCATGTCGGTGTCGGTGGCCGGCATGCTGCAGGCTGGCAAGGAGCCGGTGGTGGAAGCGTCCATCGTCAAGGATATCGGCACGATCTGGGAGCAGCAGTTGCCTCATCGCGTACGCGAACTCGCGGCCTTCGTCGACGACAACGCCTCCAATCACGCCACGCTGGACGAGATGCTGGGCTTCGCGATCAAGACCGCGCCGAAACTGACCATTCAGGGCGGCACCACCGAAGTCCTGCGCGGCATCATCGCGCGCGGACTTGGTCTGCGCTGAAATAACTCGTCGTTCCGGGTTCATACCCGCATCTTGCGCGTGTGAACCCGGAACCTCGACATGATTGAACACATCCAGATTCCGGGTCCACACCCGGCAAGCGCCGGGCGCGCCCCGGAATGACGAGGAAACAAATGACCACCTACAAAGACATCGGCGTCGAGACCCGCGGCCACATTGCGATTATCGAGATTCGCAAGCCGCCTCTGAACTTCTTCGACATCCTGCTGATCCAGCAGATCGCCAACGCGCTGGACGAGATCGATGCCAATCCCGAAATCCGGGCGACGGTTCTGTGCGCGCAAGGCAAGGCGTTCTGCGCCGGCGCCGATTTCAGCGATCCCAACCGCAAGGAAACCGAAGCGGCCGCCAAAAGCGGCGACCCCGCTGACAATCTCGGTTCCATCGGCCATCTCTATATGGAAGCCGTGCGTATCTTCCGCGCTAAGAAGCCGATCGTCGCCGCCGTCCAGGGCGCAGCCATCGGCGGTGGCCTCGGCCTCGCGGTGTCGGCCGATTTCCGCGTAGCTTGCCCGGAAACCCGCTTCGCCGCCAACTTCACCAAGCTCGGCTTCCATCCCGGCTTCGGCCTGACGGTCGCGCTCACCGAAGTGGTCGGCAAGAACAATGCGGAGTTGATGTTCTACACCAGCCGCCGTGTGGGCGGAGAGGAAGCCCTGAAGATGGGCCTCGCCAATGTGCTGGTGCCGCAGGCCGAGGTCCGCAACGCCGCCATCAAGCTCGCCGAGGAGATCGCCGAATGCTCGCCGCTCGGCCTGCTCTCTACCCGCGCCACCATGCGCAACAACCTCGCCGACCGCGTCGCCAAGGCGACGGAGCACGAACTCGCCGAACAGACGCGCCTGCGTAAGACAGAAGATTTCAAGGAAGGCGTTGCGGCGACTGCCGAACGCCGGGTGCCGAACTTCAAGGGGCGCTAAGTCCCCGTCGGGTTTGTTTTTCAAACCTCACTTGGAAATGGCCGGGCAGCGCGAAGCGAGCTTCGCTAGACGCCCCGGCCATTTTTATGTCATGGGCACTCTAGTCTTTCCGCACCACCAACGCATCGACGATGGTGGTGCCCTCGCCCGCCGGATGCACCAGTACCGGATTGAGTTCGATCTCGGCAATCTCGCCCTTGAACTGAGCTGCGAGCTGCGAGAGCTGCGCAATCAGCTCCGCCGCCGCCGACACGTCGGCCTTCAGCGCGCCGCGAAAGCCGTTCAGCAACGGCGCGGCCTTGAGTGCGCCTAGCATGGAAGCAGCCTCAGCGGCACTCACGGGCGCCGGACGATAGACCACGTCCTTGAACAATTCCGCCGTCACTCCACCAAGGCCGACCATCACCATCGGCCCAAAGGTCTCATCCAGTAGTGTGCCCACGATGATCTCGACACCCTTGCTAGCCATCGGCGAAACGAGCACGCCCTGCAGCGCGGCCTGCGGTCGGTGCTGCCGGGCGCTGGCGGTCAGCGCGTCATAGGCAGCTGAGGCTTCATTCTTCGTGGTGATGTTGACCCTGACGCCGCCAACCTCGCTCTTGTGCGGAATGTCGCGCGACTGGATTTTCATCACCAGCGGGAAGCCGATCTTGGCAATCGCTGCATCCAGCGATGATCTGTCGGTGACAAGAACCTCGCCTGGCAGCGCGACACCGGCAATCTGCAACAGCGCCTTGCTGTCATACTCGGAGAGCGTTGGTGCGGTCAGATGCTCAGCCAGATCATTCTGCGCAGGTGCCGCTGTAGCAACCGGCTCTACAAGCTTGAATCTTGCGTGATCAACGAGTCGCCGCAACGCTACACTGACATGGGTGAGGCCGGACAAAACGACGACGCCGGACTCGGCGAGACCCATGCGCGCAAAGTTCGACGGCAGCGTATAGGACCAGAACACAATCGGTTTGTTCTGCGCGGCAATGACGGGCTTCAGCTCCGGTGTCTTGAACGGCATCCGCGTCTCACTCGACAGCGAGATGACCACCAGGATCGCATCGACCTCGTCAGACCTGTCGAGCAGTTCAATGGTCTTTTGCAGCCCGCCGCTATGCACCGCCTGGGCCGTGATATCGATCGGATTGCACGGCGACCCGTAGGACGGGATCAGCCCGCGAATCGTCGCCTGAACGCCGTCCGACAATTCGGGCACCTGCAGCCCCTGCACCGACACCGCATCAGCGCCCCAGATACCTGCGCCACCCGAGACGGTGACGACAGCGACGCGGTCGCCCTTCGGCAGCGGCGACGTGGTCAGCACGGCGGCGATGGTCACCGCTTCGTCGAGATCGTTGGAGACGATGAATCCATAGCGCGCGAACACCGCATCATAGGCGGCCGTCCAGCCCGCCATACTGGCGGTATGCGAGGCTGCTGCGCGCTCGCCAGCACCGGAGCGGCCGACCTTTACAACGATGACCGGCTTGCCGAGCTCCGCCGCCTTGCGAGCCGCGGCGAGAAATTTGTCGACGTCGCGAATGCCCTCGATGAACAGCAGGATCACGTCGGTTGCCGTATCCTGCACCATGTAGTCGAAGAATTCGCCGGCACCGAGATCGGACTCGTTACCGGTCGAGATCACGGTGCTGAGGGCAATGCCGAGCGACTTGGCGCGGTTATAGATCGCAAAGCCGATGCCGCCGGATTGCGCGACGATTCCGATCCGCTTCGTGGTAGCGACCACCGGCAGCTGGTCCGGCCTTACATCGACGGTTGGGCTGAAGGTCGCGGCGATGCCGGCAATCTGGTTGTAATACCCCTCCGCATTCGGTCCGGAGATCCGCATTCCCGTGCGCTTGGCCAGCGCCGCGATGGCGTCCTGCATCGCGATGGAATCGCCGCCTTCCTCGGCAAAGCCGGAGGAGATGATGATGGCGTGTTTGACGCCGAGCGTCGCGCACTCCTCAAGCGCGCCGAGCACGACACGCGCAGGAATGATCACGATGGCGAGATCTATCGGCTGCCCGATGGCTGCGATGCTCGGGTGGCACGTCAGCCCATCGATATCCGGATAGTTCGGATTGACCGGATAAATCGCGCCGGAGAACTGATTCTTGCGCAAAAAGGAAAGAAGCAGGCCCGGGATCTTCGTGACATCGCGGGAAGCGCCAATGATGGCGATGCTGGATGGATTGAAGAACGAGTCCAGCGGATGCGGACGTGTCACTGTCATGGCGTTTCCGGTTTATTGTTGTTGCCGTAGCGTTTCCGAGCGAAGTGGATACCGGTTCGCATGAAGGAAACGCGTCAGAAAAGAGGGGATCGTGCGGCGATTGCCGCGATCACGCAACGACGCGAAACGTGACCCCGGCCAGCAGAAATGCATCCCCGGCGCAGGGACATCCGCGTGCCCGTGCGCTGCCGAGCACCTGTGCGACGTCGTTGACGCGAAAAGTGATCCCGGTCATCGCTTCGCTCTTACCCTTGGCGAAGCGCAAACAGCCGTTCGTGAACGCGATCTGCGGATCGTCGTTGCGGGCCGAGGTCAGCGGCACGCCGATGATATTGCTCCAGTGCTGCGCCAGATCGTAATGGTCCGGACTCTGCAGCTCGACCTCGGTGAGCGCGCGCGTGATGTCGTGGCGGATCGCCTCCTGCCAGTCCGGACCGGCCGGCGGATACGGCCCGAAATCGTCGTCGCTGTCTTTGGTGTGATTGAACTCGATGAAGGCGGCCCGGCAATCGCGTGGATGCAATTGCACGCCGTGATAGGGCGGATGATCGATCACATTGGCGGTGCGCACGCCGATGTTGGCGGCGAAGCGCCCACGCTCGTCGGGATCCTCGCAGGACAGGATCACCATATAGCCGCCGCGCCCGCCGGATTTCTCCATGAACCGCCCAGCCGCCGTGCCCGGCTGCGTCGGCGCGACCACTTCGAGCAACGTCGCCTCAACGGGCATCAGTGCATTTTCAAGCCCGTATTTGCCGACATGAGGATCGCGGTAGCAGACATTGAGGCCAAGAATGGCCGCGATATCGCTCACCACTGGCTCCAGATGCGGAGCGACCAGACAAACTTGCCGCAACCGCATCTGGCTCATGATCATTGCCCCTTGAAGACCGGCTTGCGCTTCTCGACGAAGGCCTTGGCGGCCTCTTTGTGATCGTCGGTATCGCTGCAGCGGGTGTGATGGATCGCCTCGCCGTCGAAACAGGCTTCGAGCGTCATCGTCTCGGCATTGTTGATGTTGGTCTTGATATAGCCGTAGGTGATGCTCGGGCCCTGGGCGAGTGACATTGCTAAGTCGCGTGCCGCTGTCTCCACCTCGGCGTCATCGACGACCTTCGTCACCATGCCGAGCGCCAGCGCTTCCTGTGCGGAGAGCACCGGCGACATCAGATAGAGCTCGCGTGCCTTGGCGCTGCCGAGCATCTTGGTCAGGAAATAGGTGCCGCCATAATCACCGGAGAAGCCGACCTTGGCGAAAGCCGTGGTGATCTTCACCGATTTGCTGGCGACACGGAGATCGCAGGACAGCGCGATCGAAAGACCGGCGCCTGCGGCCGCACCGTCGAGCTGCGCCACCACCGGCTTCGGCATCTGGTGCAGAATGCGCGACACTTCCATGCCGCGGCGCAGATTGGCGCGCTTGGCCTCGAACGGCAGCGGCGCGCGGCCGGCCGCCATCGACTTGACGTCGCCACCGACACAGAACGTGCCGCCGGCGCCCTTGATGAGCACGGCGCGGACGTCGTGATCTTCCTGCGCACGGCGTGCTGCCGCGACCAGCCCCTGTGTCATCTCCGGATTGAGCGCATTGCGCCGATCCGGACGATTCATGGTGATGGTCAGAAGACCGTTGTCGAGGTCCTGCAGGACGATGTCGCTCATGATTGCGCTCCTTGTTGTTGTTCTTGATCGTCCGGCAAGCTTCAAGCCCCGACGATTACTTTTTCACCAGCGGACAGCGCGAGGCTTCCAGCGGCTGAAATGCCTGCTCTGCGGGAACGGTCGCGAGCAGCTTGTAGTCGTCCCAGCGGCCCTTGGATTCCGATGGCTTCTTCACCTCGAACAGGTACATGTCATGCACCATGCGGCCATCCTCGCGAATCCGGCCATTCTTGGCGAACATGTCGTTAATCGGCGTCTCCTTCATGAGCTTCATGACCGGAGCCGGGTCCGTGGTGCCGGCGGCCTTCACGGCCTTGAGATAATGCAGCACCGATGAATACACGCCTGCCTGGGCCGATGTCGGCACGCGCTTGGTGCGCTCCTGAAAGCGCTTGGTGAACGCGCGCGTCTCGTCATTGAGATCCCAATAGAACGCTTCCGCCAAGATCAGGCCTTGGGCGGTATCGAGACCGACGCTGTCGATGTCGGAGATGAAGGCCAGCAGCGGCGACAGTTTCTGTCCGCCGCTCCGCGTCAGGCCGAACTCGGCCGCCTGCTTGATCGCGGTGATCGTATCACCGCCAGCATTGGCGAGGCCGACGACCTTGGCTTTGGAGCTCTGCGCCTGCAGCAGGAAGGACGAGAAATCCGACGTATTCAGCGGATGCTTGACCGAGCCCAGCACCTTGCCACCGGCCTTGGTGACGACAGCCGTGGTGTCTTTCTCGAGATCCGCACCGAATGCATAATCCGCGGACAGGAAGAACCAGGTGTCGAGACCATTTTTCACGGTGGCGAGACCGGTCACATTTGCCTGCGCGTAAGTGTCGAACACATAATGCACCGTATAGGGGCCGCAGGCCTCGTTGCTGAGGCGGATTGAGCCTGGACCGTTGAAGATGATGATCTTGTTGCGCGCGCGCGCGATTTCACTCGCAGCCAGCGCGGTCGCCGATGCCGCAACGTCGATGATCGCCTCGACGCCCTGATTATCAAGCATGTCGCGTGCGATGTTGGCGGACAGATCAGCCTTGTTGAGATGGTCAGCAGCAATGATCTCGATCTTGCGGCCCAGCACTTCACCGCCGAAATCTTCCGCGGCCATCTTGGCTGCGGTCTCGCTGCCGACGCCGGTGATATCGGCATACAGACCCGACATATCGAGAATGGCGCCGAGCTTCAGCGGCTTGGTCTGCGCTATGGCACTTGTTGCCGCGAACGCCATTGCTGACGCCAGCAGACCTGAAATGATCTTCTTCAAAAATCCCTCCCTCGGACGCGCCGTTATTGTTCGTGCGCGGTGTTGTTGTTATCGCGATCATGCCGCAACGGAACAACAGCGGCAAGCGGCGGCGCTGCCAAGAATAGCTGCAAAGACATCAAGGTTTTCCGCAAAGCGGAATGGATTGCTGGCTATGATAGACGAGAGGTTGACCGGAGCTCGCAAGGTGGCGTGATGCGTGCCGCATCTGCAAAGTGTGACTTGTCGCATGCCGCAGCGCTGTGGCTGGCAATCGGCATTTCAACGTCCGCGCAATCTGCGTCGGCGGCCTGCATGTTCGCCGCGCAGGGCGAAGGTCGTGTCGCCGACGTGATCGATGTCAGAACATTGCGTTTGAGCGACGGCAACGTGATCCGTCTGGCGGGGATCGAGCCGATCGCGAACTCATCAGGGCCGACGAATGATCTCTTCGCACTGGCCTCCGGCCGTGATGTCACCTTGTACGGCGAAAGCGACATGCCGGATCGCTACGGCCGGCAACCGGCTTTTGTCTTCGTCGATCCCGCTGCGCCGTCGCTCCAGGCGCAGCTTCTGGCACAGGGCGCCGCCCTCGCCTCCGGCACGATTTCCGACAAGGCCTGTGCGGCGGAACTCGCCGCTGCAGAAGGCTTGGCCCGCCGGCTGAAGCGCGGAATCTGGGCTCAAACCAACGTCATAAAAAACGCGGAAAGTCCCGGCGATATCTTGGCCGATGTGGGGCGTTTCGGGGTGGTCGAGGGGCGGGTTCTGTCGGTTCGCCAGGCCGGGACGGTGACCTACGTCAATTTCGGGCGTCGCTGGACTGAGGACTTTGCGGTGACCGTTTCAAGGCGCATGATAGCCGCCTTCGAGACGGCAGGAATTATGCTTAAGTCCCTGGAAAGACGACATATTCGCGTTCGGGGATGGATCGAGAGGCGCGGCGGGCCGCGGATCGAGGCGCTCGGGGTGTGGCAGATCGAAGTGGTCGGCGCCAAGTAGGCCACTTGGGCAGCAAGATCGCTTGAGCGAAGATGATTTGGGCGAATGGGCTGTTTGGGCAGAGAGTGGACGACGTGACGGGTGTGGGACGGCAAACCAGCTTGAGCCGCCGCCTTTGGGCTGCGCCTACCCTGCTGTGCGCCGCGCTCGCTCTATCGGCCTGTGGCGATGCCAGCCGGTTCGAGGCCGCCTCGTCGGTCAAGCCGACGGTGCCGGCCAAGCCGCCGAAGCCTGCCGTGGTGCAGACCCCGGCCGCCGAGAAAGAACACGAGCGCATCCTCGCATCCTATGGCGGCGCCTATGACGACCCGCGGCTGGAATCACTGATCACCAAGACCGTCGATCGGCTGGTCGCTGCCTCTGAGCGACCGGACCTCGCCTACAAGGTCACGATCCTCAATTCCGGCGCCGTCAACGCCTTCGCCCTGCCGACCGGACAACTCTATGTCACGCGCGGCCTGATCGCGCTGGCCAGCGATACATCCGAGATTTCGTCGGTACTGTCGCACGAGATGGCGCATGTACTTGCCAAGCACGCCTCGATCCGCGAAGAGCAGGCACGGCAGGCCTCGATCGTCACGCGTGTCGTGACGGATATGGGCAGCGATCCCGATCTCACCGCACTCGCGCTCGCCAAATCCAAACTGACGATGGCGAGCTTCTCGCGCGCGCAGGAGTTCGAAGCCGACGGCATCGGCGTAGGCATCTCGGCCCGCGCAAAGTTCGATCCCTATGGCGCGTCGCGCTTTCTCGCTGCGATGGAGCGCAACGCGGCGCTGAAGGCCAGCCGCACGCCGCTCGATCCCCGCGCGCAGGACTTCCTGTCGTCCCATCCGGCGACGCCAGAGCGCGTGCAGAATGCGCAAGCCAATGCGCGGCAATATTCCTCGCCCGACGGCGGCGAGCGCGATCGCGAGACCTATCTCTCGGCCATCGACGGCATCGTCTATGGCGAGGATCCGAGCGAGGGTTTCGTGCGCGGCCGCCGCTTCCTGCATCCCAAGCTCGGCTTCACCTTCCAGGCGCCGGAGGCCTTCACTCTCGACAATACGGCGCAGGCGGTGATCGGCGTGCGCGAAGGCGGCAATCAGGCCATGCGCTTCGACGTGGTCCGCGTACCATCCGAACAGACGCTGAGCGACTACCTCAATTCCGGATGGATGGAGAATGTCGACAAAGCCACCACGGAAGAGCTGACCATCAACGGCTTCCCGGCAGCGTCCGCCATCGCGCGCGGCGACCAGTGGCAATTCCGCGTTTACGCGTTGCGCTTCGGCAGCGACGTCTACCGCTTCATCTTCGCTGCCAAGCAGAAGAGCACCGAGAGCGAACGCAACGCCCGCGACACCGTCAACTCGTTCCGCCGCCTGACGCTCGCCGAGATTCAGGCCGCCCGTCCGCTGCGCATCAAGGTGATCACCGTGCAGCCCGGAGACACCGTGGAGTCACTGTCGCATCGCATGAGCGGCGTCGATCGTCCACTGGAGCGCTTCCGCGTATTGAACGGGCTCGAGAACAATGCCAGCGTGAAAGCCCGCGACCGCGTCAAGGTCGTGGTGGATTGAGATCCACCCAAGTACTTTCTCATAGACAACAAAAAAGCCCGGCCTCTCGGCCGGGCTTTTCGTATTCAACTTGCGAGACGCTGCTTATGCAGCCTCGTCCGCGGCGGCGACATCATCGTCACCATCGCTGTCGGCCTCGTCAGCACCGGCTTCGGCGCCTGCCTCGGCCTTGGCGCCACGGCGCGGACTCTTGGCGAGCTGGCCTTCGATCTCCTTGACCGCTTCGGTCTCGGTGACGTGCTGAACCACAGCGATTTCGCGCGACAGACGATCGAGAGCTGCTTCATACAGCTGACGTTCGCTGTAGGACTGCTCGGGCTGCGAGTCGGAGCGGAACAGATCGCGGACCACTTCGGCGATGGCAACGATATCGCCCGAGTTGATCTTCGCTTCGTATTCCTGTGCGCGGCGCGACCACATGGTGCGCTTGATGCGGGCACGGCCCTTCAGTGTCTCCAGCGCGCGCTTGACCAGCGCCGGCTCGGACAGCTTGCGCATGCCGACATTCGCGACCTTCGCGGTCGGAACGCGCAGGGTCATCTTGTCCTTCATGAAATTGATCACGAAGAGTTCAAGCCTGGCGCCTGCAATTTCCTGCTCTTCGATGGCGAGGATCTGGCCAACACCATGCGCCGGATAGACAACGAATTCGTTGGTCTTGAAGCCCTGACGCTGGGTCAGTGGCTTCTTCGGCTCTTCGACGCGCGGAGCCGCAGCGGGCGCCGGCTTGGCGGCCACGGGCTTTGCAGCAACCTTGGCAGCTTCCTTCGGCGCAGCAGCCTTCACAGCGGGCGCAGCAACCGGAGCCTTGGCCACAGGAGCCTTCGCAGCCGTCTTCGGCGCAGCAGGCTTAGCGGCAGTGGTCTTCGAAGCAGCAGCCTTCGGGGCAGGTTTGGCAGTCTTGTTGGGCATTGCACTTCTTTTATTTTTGGAGGACTTTTCAGCCGCAGCCTTCGCGGCGGTCCGGGTGTCCTTGACAGGAGCCCGGGCACGGCCTTTGGTGACAGAATTCTTCGCAGCAGGACCCTTCACAACGCGGCTCGCCGCAGTTGTTTTCTTGGAAGCCTTCGGATCCAAAACCTTCGAAGCAGTAGCCTTCTTCGAAACAGCAGCCTTGGAAACACTCTTTTTACGCGTTTTCTGTGACACAGCCTGCGCGTGGAAACCGCCACGCCCCTGTTTGATGTTTAAACGGGAACCCGGCAGGGCCAAATCGAGCGGCACCACATGGTCCAGCTTCTTGAATTGTGCCTATTATAGCACATTTCCCGCAAAAATCAATGATTTATGCCCTGTCGCGGCCGCTCGGCGGCCGCTTCCGGGGCATAATCGGGGCTAGGGTAAATTTCGTGTGGCTGGGGGTATCGGGGTCACCCAATCAATTGCTTGATCGTTGTGACCGGGGAACTCAGTCGCCCTTGCCAGGCGCCGCCGAGAAATACTTCTCGTACTTGCCTTCCTGACCATCGAATTCCTTGGCTTCGGGCAGTTCGTCGATCTTCTGGGTGATGTTCGGCCACGTCTTGGCGTGTTCCAGATTGATCTGCAGCCACTTCTCGATATTGCCTTCGGTATCAGGCTTGATCGCGTCCGCCGGGCATTCGGGCTCGCAGACACCGCAATCAATGCATTCGTCCGGATGGATGACCAGCATGTTTTCACCCTCGTAGAAGCAGTCCACGGGACACACTTCGACGCAGTCGGTGTATTTACATTTGATGCAATTGTCGGTGACGACGTAAGTCATCCAGAACTCCGGAAACGATCGATATTCAATGTTTGCGTAGCGCACCAACCCCGCTGCCGCAAGGGACGCGGCCGGCATAGGTCAGGGCATTTCGACCAAGGAAAAAGCCTGCCACGAAACCATCGTTGGACGCGGCATCTAGCCTAGATAGTTACTCCGGAAGGTGTTGCAAATCGGTATAGAGCACGCGCGCCGCAGTGGCATCGCCGCGCCGTTCCGAGAAGCCCTCGACCTTCATCACCCGCACGGTGCGATCCAGCGCCACCGTGAGGACGTCGCCAATCTTCACACCGTGGCCCGGCGATTTCTCGCGCTCGCCATTGATGCGGACCTTGCCGCCTTCCACCAACGCAACGGCACTGGTGCGGGCCTTTACCACCCGCGCGTGCCACAGCCATTTATCAAGACGCTGGCGCTCCAATCAGCACACCACCAAATGGCGGCTCGGTGCCGCCTTACATGACCTGCATCAATCCTTGCGGCCGCTGAGCTGTTCCTTGAGCGCGGCGAGTTTCGCGAAGGGGGAGTTCGGATCGATCGGACGGTCCCGTTCGCGCGGTGCGGCCGATGTGGCGAATGGACGGGTCGCCCCGCCGCGGTCGTTGCCACGGCCCTCACGGCCCTTGTCGCCGCCCTTGAAGGGGCCTTTGCCCTTGCCCTGGAAGCGTTCGCGCTCACGCGGCGGACGGCCACCCTCGCCCGGCTTGCTGTCGCGGTTACCGCGATTGCCACGGTTGTCGCGGTTCGGCGCACCTTCGGCGGAGACCACGGCGGCCGGTGCATCACTGCGCGGACGGCGGAACTCGTTGTTATTGTTGCGATCGCGGCGCCCTTGGCCTCCGCGGTCATGCCGCTCGCGCTGCGCGCCATCGGCCACGGCGCCTTCGGCGGGAGCCGACTGCGCAGCGCCCTGCGGGGCGTTGGTATTGCGATGGTGGCGGTTGCGGTCATGGCGCGGCGGACGGCGTTCTTCCGAACGGCCACCCGGGCGCCAGACTTCGACCAGTTCGGGCTCGGCAGCGACGGCAGGAACCGCAGCGGCGTCGCCCTCGGCAGGCGCAGCAGCATCGGCCACGGCAGCAGGTGCGGTCTCGGCAACAGTCCCGGTTTCGGCAACAGCCGCAGCGGGCTCTGGCTGCGCTTCGACGGAAGCCGTCTCTTCAACAGGCGCGGCTTCGGGCGCGGCGCTGGGCACCAGCGCGACTTCGGGCAACAGCGATGCCGACGGCACGCCTGCAGCTTCCTCGGCCGGGGCCGCTTCGGTCGCAACCTCGGCAGGTGCCACATCCGTAGTCGCGATCTCAGCCGTCTCGGCCGCCTCAGCGGCAGCCTCGACTGCAATGACATTGTCCTCACCGGGCTTGTCGGACTCGGCAAGTCCCACCAGGGCGTCGGGCTGATCGCCGGTGTTGTCGTCTGCCTTGGCCTCAATCGGCGTCGTCGCAGCGACCGGCTTCGGCGGTGCCGGCGGCAGCGGCGCCTTCTTTTCCATGCGATAGCCCAGGGCACGCAGGATCGAGGCGAAATCCTCGCCGGCCGAACCGGTGAGCGAGGTCATCGCCTGCGTCACCACGAAGTGGCGGCCATCGAAGGCGCCCGCGGGCTTCTCACCGGGCGACGCTTCACGCCACGCCAATGCAGGACGGATCAGATCGGCCAGACGCTCCAGAATATCGACGCGCACGGCGCGCTCGCCGCACTGGCGATAGCCGAGCACGCGATAGGCATCGCGATCGAGCAGCTTGTCGACCGGGAAGGATGTACGGCCCGACCCTGCAAGATGCTGTGCGCTCGACAGCGCCGACATATCGACATTGTCCTGCTTCAACGCCCAGAGCAACGCCGCGAGCGAACGCCCCGCAGGCTTCAGCAGGCCGGGAATATAGATGTGATAGGCGCCGAACCGGACGCCGTATTTGCGCAAGGTCGCGCGCGACGGCTGATCGAGATCCTTCATCTCGGTCGCGATCTTCTGCCGCTCCAGCACGCCCAGCGCTTCGGTGAGCTGGAACGCGATGCCGCGTGCGATACCGGTGATGTCTTCGGCCTTGGTGAGATCGAACAGCGGCCCGAGCAGCTTCTCGATATGCGTCTTCAGCCAGAGATCGAGGCGAGCCTGAACCGCATCGCGCGGCGCGCCGGAAAGGCGCTCATCGGCGATGATGCGGAGACGGGGATGCAGCACATCGTCGGCTGCGACCAGACGGGCTACAGCATCGCCGGTCCAGCGCATGGTGCCGTCGGAGGCGAGCACGAACTGATCGTCCGGCGCATTGCCGAGTTTCTCGGCGCGCGCGTCGATCTCGCCGGCCAGCGCCTTCAGCGCCGTGGCCTGCAAGGCCTTCGCATCCGAGCCAGCCTCGGCCGCATCGGGCAAAAATGTAAATCCGTCGAGACGGCCAATCACATGGCCCTCTACGATCACTTCGCCCGTCTTACCAATTTCAGTATTCAGCATCGTGTTTTCCCGCAAGCGGCGCATCAATACACTGGTACGACGATCAACGAAACGCTCAGTGAGCCTCTTATGAAGGGCATCTGACAGTTTATTTTCCAATTCGCGCGAAATTCCCTGCCAATGATCAGGATCTGAGAGCCAATCGGGACGATTTGCCACGAATGTCCAGGTCCGGATTTGCGCGATTCGGCCCGATAATGTGTCGATATCGCCGTCGGTTCGGTCCGCTTGCGCGATTTGAGCGCCAAACCAGGCATCGGGGATGCGCCCACGCTGCATCAGGAAGTTGAAGATAGTGACTACCAGCTCTGCGTGTGCAGCGGGCGCGATGCGGCGGTAATCTGGAATCTGGCACGCATCCCACAGTTTCTCGACGGCGACCTTGCCCTGCGCCATTTCGCGCACGTCGACGTCACGGACGGCATGATCGAGCACGCGCAGATCCTCGGCGATCGGCGCACGGGTCAGCGCCTCGTGGCGCGGCACCTCCGCCAGCGAGACCTGCAGCGACGCGATGGAGGAGAAATCCAGCTTCGAATTGCGCCATTGCAGCACCTTCACCGGCTCGAAGATGTGGTTCTGCAACTGATTGACGAGCTCGGGCTCGAACGGCTCGCAGCGGCCTGTGGTGCCGAAGGTACCGTTGCGCGTGGCGCGGCCGGCGCGGCCGGCGATCTGGGCGAATTCCGACGGCGTGAGGCGGCGGAATTGGTAGCCGTCATATTTGCGATCGCTGGCGAAGGCGACGTGATCGACGTCGAGATTGAGGCCCATTCCGACCGCGTCGGTTGCCACTAAGTAGTCAACGTCGCCGTTCTGGAACATCGCGACCTGCGCGTTGCGGGTGCGCGGCGACAGCGAGCCCAATACGACTGCAGCGCCGCCGTGCTGGCGCTTGATGAGTTCGGCGATGGCGTAAACTTCGTCGGCGGAAAACGCGACAATCGCTGTCCTGCGCGGCTGCCGCGTGATCTTGCGATCGCCGGCGAATTCCAGATGCGACAGCCGCGGCCGCGTCACGATGCTGGCGCCGGGCAGCAGCCGCTCGATGATCGGGCGCATGGTGGCGGCGCCGAGCAGCAGCGTCTCGTCGCGGCCGCGGCGATGCAGGATGCGATCGGTGAAGACGTGGCCGCGTTCGAGATCTGCCGCGATCTGGATTTCATCGACGGCCAGAAACGACACGTCGAGATCCCGCGGCATCGCCTCGACGGTGGACACCCAGTAGCGCGGCTTGGCGGGCTTGATCTTCTCCTCGCCGGTGATCAGCGCCACGGCTTCGGGGCCGACGCGGTCCAAAATTTTATTATAGACCTCGCGCGCCAGCAGGCGCAGCGGCAGGCCGATGATGCCCGACGAATGCGCGAGCATGCGCTCGATGGCGAGATGGGTCTTGCCGGTATTGGTGGGGCCGAGCACCGCGGTGACGCCGGCGCCGGGGGCCCTGCCGTTGGACAGCGTGGGCGGAGAAGACAAAAAGGCCATGTTTTTCAGATATTTCCGCGTCGCCGACTGTCAAGACCGAGACAGGTTACGACGCTTCAGAGCCGCGCTTTTTGATGGTTTGGAACGAGTCCGGAACGAAAGCGGCCCGAATCGGTGACTCGGCACCTCCATGGCCGCATCACCCCAACATCTCGCGCTGACATTCTCCGAGACTGACTAGATCAAGTTTGTGACAGCGCAACAAGGGCCGACAAATCCCCGAAGTTATGAACAGCGCACGGACTCCGAACCGGCTTTGAGTCAAGCCGGGATCCTGCGCAAATCCTGCGGCGCGTTTGCGACGATGCTGCGATGGCGCACTTTGTCTTGCGGCCATGTTGCGGCAGCGTCCCGTCTCGGTCCCTCATGGTGAGGAGCGCGGCTTCGCGTGTCTCGAACCATGAGCTGGCGGGGCCAAGACCTGTCACCATCCTTCGAGACGCCGCGCAAGGGCGCGGCTCCTCAGGATGAGGCCGGTGTGTGGAGCCGCCTCCTTTAGAACTTGCCTCGTTCTCTCAGTTCGTCTTGGCCACGGCCTTGGCCGGCGCGGGGGTGGTGACGAATTCGGTGGCTTCCAGCATGGCGACGCCAAGCGGGGTCGGCACCACCATGCGATACGGCACCAGCACGCGGGTTCCGGCGATCGGCACCAGGGTCACTTCGATATTGCGCTGGGCGGCAAGATATTTGATGGCGGCGCGGTCGGGCACATAGCCGGCGATCGGCGTGAAATAGACGGCGCAGACGATGGCAGGCCCGCGATAGCCCTTCTCGGCCTTCACGCTTTCCATGCGCTTGTAGTCGAGCTTGAGATCGTAGCGCATGCGGCCGTCGAAGATCGACGCGCCGGTGCGGCACGAATCCGGCGTCAGCAATTCACCGGTGCCGGCGACGCGCATCAGCGAGCCGGTCATCGGATCGATCACGTTGCGGCGATGCGCATCGGTGATCGGAATCTTCTCGGGATCGAGCGGCGGCTCCGGCTCGATGGAGAACTCCTTCACATAGCCCGGCGTGATCAGCATCTTGATCGTCTCGGACTTCTTCGCGGAGGTGGTGACGGCCTGATAATTCGACGGCACCAGCGCGCCCGCGACCACGCGGCCGGTGGACTGGCCGGAGCCCGAGCCGCCGGCAAATGCTTTCAGCAAACCTGCGGTGCCGCCACTGGCCGTCGCGGAATACTGGTCTTCATTGATGTCAATGGCCCATTGGCCCTTGCCCACCGCGATGCCGGCGAGGCTGGCTTCATATTTGGCTTCCAGCTTGCCGCCGGCCAACACCGCCTGGGCGGGGGCCTGAACCGGCACGGCGGCCGGGCTCTGGCCTTGAGCTTGGCCTTGCGTCTGGCTTTGGATCTGGCCTTGCACCTGCGCCGAGGCCTCCACCGGCAAAACCGGCAGCATCAGGCCCGCGGCGACGGCGAAACGCGCGCCAAAACCCGCAAATCGTACTCTTGCGGGCACGGCAGTCCGCGGGGTCGTCACCGGTCGGGTCACAAAGCGGGGCGTGCGAAGGCTCACTTGCTGATATCACCTGGTCGGCGATCCCCGGCTCAAGGCGCAGGGCCGCATCGCTAAATTCGGCTGGAGCGACCTGTTTCCGGCCCGAATACGTCGTTTATATGATGGGAACCGCGCCAGATTCCATGTGGTTTCCGCTCGTAGGACGGGCTATACAGCCCCCGAAAGCGCAGGCTTTTGCCGGTTTTGCCGCGACTTTCGCTGGCCGGATATCTTGACGATCGCGGCCAAGCCCCCTATACGTCCGCCACTCCTGAAATGGACGTGATTTTTGACCCCCTGCCCGGCTTTGGGCTCTTCGCCTTTTAGCTGCGGGGATGACAGAGGATTTTCGCCATGTCTCGGCGCTGTGAACTGACACTGAAGGGCCCCCAGGTGGGCCACAAGGTGAGCCACTCGAACATCAAGACCAAGCGCCGGTTTCTGCCGAACCTGGTCAATGTGACCTTCCTGTCCGACGTGCTCGGCCGCGGCGTGCGCCTGCGCGTGTCGGCGAATGCCGTGAAGTCGGTCGACCACCGCGGTGGCTTCGACGCCTATCTGATCAAGGCCCGCGAGAGCGAGCTCTCCCAGAAGGCCGTGCTGCTCAAGCGCGCCATCGAGAAGAAGAAGGCCGAGACCGCAGCAGTCGCGGCCTGATCGCTTCGATCAGACTTTAGGTTTTAGAATACAGAACGGCCGGATCGCGAGATCCGGCCGTTTTTGCGTTTGGGATTAAACGACGCCAACTTGAGCCGACCTCGCACTTGCCTGTGGATGCGCAAGTAAGCATCCTGCGGTTGAACCGAGCTGGAGTATCGGACTGAATGGACATAGCGTCGGAATTTCATACGAAACTCCTGAGCCGTAAGAGAAGCGCTGAGGAATACCGCGTCTATCGAGCAGGTCTCGAATGGGATTTGACTGATCCGATTGTAATAGACGGCCCCGAAGATTTTAAATCCACACAAGGCTGGCGCGACAGGCTTACGCCATATCGCCATCAGGTCAGCAACCTCGTCACCTTTTGTCGACGTCTGCCGGTCACTCTGCTTGCTGACGACGTCGGCTTAGGAAAAACAATTAGCGCCGGACTGATCGTCAGCGAACTGAAGGCGAGGTCTCGTCTATCAAGAATCTTGATCGTTTGCCCCAAGATACTGGCACAGCAATGGAAGGAGGAACTTGAGGCAAAATTTGATATCTTGGCGCAGATTGCAATTGGGAAAGAGCTTCTAGAAGAGCCTGCCGAAGAGACTGTTGCGATCATTACTACCTACAACTCTGCGAGATTGTACCTCGAAAGAATTCCCGAGGATCGCTTTCAGATGCTGATCCTCGATGAAGCACACAAACTTCGCAATTTATATGGCACCAAGAAGCCGCCCGAAGTTGCCAAGCAATTCAGGAAGGCCCTAGACGCTCGGCGCTTTCGCTTTGTTCTGATGCTGACTGCTACGCCCATTCAAAATCGCCTGTGGGATCTTTACTCACTAGTGGACTTGCTGACCGTGGCCAGGGGGCACGACAACCCCTTCGGAAGCCCGGGCATGTTTGCCCGGCGCTTCATCGCGGATGATAGAGAAGATGCCCGCGAGCTAAAGCACGAGGCGCGTGAGGAATTTCGTTCGATCGTCTACGGCTATATGTCTCGGGTACGACGAGGAGACGCTCAACTCTATTTCCCGGACCGTAAAGTCTTGATGCATAAAGTTGATCCGACGTCAGCAGAACTTGAGCTCATCAAGACAATCGCCAAACCAATACAAAAGCTCAACAAGCTAACTCAGATCTCAATTTTACAGGCGCTTACAAGCAGCCCCGAAGCCTTGATGGCGCAATTACTAAATATGGCGCGCAAAGGCACTGTGCCGGCCGATTTGGCCGCCGCAGTGAAAAGCATTGTCACAACAATGCCTCCAACTGCCAAACTTCTAGGTCTCGGTGGCCTCATAGAAAAACTTAAAAAAGAAAGTCCAGCAGACTGGCGACTGGTGATCTTTACGATCCGCCGCGAGACGCAAACAACTATTCAGAATTTCCTTGAACAGAAGGGACTGACGGTCGGGATAATTAACGGAGACTCTGGAGAACGCAATCAAGAGACGATCAATCGGTTTCGCGCCGACCCACCGAGCTGCAGAGTCATCGTTTCAACCGAAGCGGGCTCTGAGGGCGTGAATCTTCAGGTCGCAAATGTACTCGTCAACTACGACTTGCCTTGGAATCCAATGATTGTGGAGCAACGAATAGGCCGTGTTCAGCGCCTAGCTTCCAATCATGCTTATGTGAGCATCTATAATGTTACGCTACGCGGCACCTTTGAAGAATATATCGTTGGACGCCTCATGGAAAAGCTCCAGATGGCCGCTCACGCAATTGGCGACGTCGAGGCACTACTTCACGGATCTGATATCGGAGAAGGCGATGACGACAATGGAGAAGGCTTTGAGGAGCAAATACTTAAATTGGTCCTCGCCGCGCTAGCAGGAAAAGACACCGATAAGGCAACGCGCCTTGCAGAAAAGAGCATTGAGGACGCCAAAGCCGAATTAGAACGCGAGGAGGCCGCGATCAGTGAAATGCTCGGCAGCATGGATGGTAGCGAGTACGTAGGGCCTCGATCTCCCAGCCTGCCTCCAACTCCCCACACAATGGGCGCTGAAGAGTTTACTCTAAAAGCACTCGATGTAGTCGGAGTTCGACTTACACCCCATCCAGCAGGATTGTTTCTCGCTGAGGAGAATGCGGGCCGCGAGTACATACGTTTTCAGGAACAGACAACGGCAAACCTGAAAAGCACATTTTATGGCCCAGGAGCGCCAGCGTTCCAACGCCTCGTTAGCAGGCTTGTAGCGTCGGGGGTGCATGACGTTGAAGATCTAGACATAGACCCGGCTAAAGCTTGCGACGACACCGCCTCCGCTTGGGCTGAAACATTCGGCGGAACAAAGACTTCTACCGAGATTGGAAAAATCACGCGCGTATTTAATGGAACCGCAGTGATCCGCGTTAGAGCGACTGTTGCTCACGATAGTTATGAACGATTGGTCGACGTCGCCTGCTTACACGAAGACGCATATACTTCGAGGGGCCGCACTGCGCTGGCGCCCTTGCCCCGATCTTTCGAGAATCCCAATGAACTCGGGCTATTGATAGAAAAATTAGAAACCGCTGCTAGCGGCGACGAGCACATCTCAGAATTCTGTCGCTTTTACCTAGAGCGCCGCGAGCAAGAAACAAAATCGTCGAAAGACGAGCGCAAACGAAAGAAGCTGCAAGACGAATTTACCCCGCGACTAGAAATGATGCTGGTTGGCTTAGAGGGTAAGCTCCATAGAAAAATTGAGGTTAAGACAAGCTACAGATTTAACTCCGGACCGGATTACGAGAGTGAGATCACGATCACCCCACACAACAAGGTTGTGGCAGGAGCCCCTCAACTAGCTCTGTGTTCAAAATCAGGAAAAACCGTTCCGAATTCTTGCATATCGAAATGCGACGTAACCGGTGCTGAGGTCTTGAGCCACCTACTCGAACGATCCGAGGTCAGCGGTCGTATGGCGCTTCCAGAATTCATGGTGACATGCGGCGTAACAAATAAACGCATTTTAGCCGACGAGGCTGAAAAGTCGGCCATCTCCGGACAGTTCGTTCGCTCTGACCTCCTCAAGGTTTCCGCGCTCAGCGGGGTCAAAGCCGAACCAGAGCATTTTGAGGTATGCAACTTCACGAAGGACAATGTGTTGCGCGATGAGATCGCAAAGAGCGAGATATCGGGCCAAAACTACCGTGTCGATCAGAAGAAAATATCGGCCGTTTCAGGGAGAAGTGGGCACAGCACTGAGTTCGTTGTTTGCCATGAGACCCGACAGCCAATCACGCATGATGAATCTGAGAAATGCGAAGTAACCGGGTATGCTGTTAGACTAGGCGTGCTGGAACGATGCGAGGTTACAGGAAAGAAGGTTTTACCCATTGGCCTCGGCCGTTGTGACATTACCAGCAAACGAGCATTGAAACGCTTCTTAGTGAATAGCAGCATCTCGCAATGTCGGGTTCTAGAAGAAATTGCAGTCAGATCGGCCGCATCTAAATTTTGCGCGCCCAGCGAGGCAAAGATCTGCGTGTGGAGCGAACGAAAGACGCACCCCGACGATATTCGTGACTGCCAGCTAACCGGCTTACCAATCCATGTTGAGTATATTGACGAAGCTGGCCAGCCCCGCTTGAGACCCCTCGCGGAAATTCTGGATGGTGTGCGGCGAAACGCCGAGGAAGCTCATGTATGGAGCAACGTTTCTGAGCGCGTTGCCAATGCCATTGGCGGCGGAAAGTGTATCATTGAGGCTGCAGTTCGTTCACCCAGCGGTCGACATCTAGCTGCTTGTTCGCAGGTCAAGACGATGATGGGGCTGCGCGTTCATCACGTGGGTGCCATCTTTGAGCTATCCACCAATTCTATCGTTGGACGCGTAAGTTCTGGAAAACGGAATCGAAATAAGTGGATCGAAGTAGAACGCTAGATCCATCAAGGGTAACTCCGCTTCCCCCACAACATCGTCTCATTTCCACCGGAAATGCGGCGACGCGAGCATCGTTCTTAACCCGGTTGCGCCGCACGGGGCGCGCACAACTCACGGCTCTTTTCGCAATCAAAGAATCGCCTCAAAGCCCTTGCGGCGGATGACATCGAGCAGGACGAGCGTCGGTCCTTTCGGACTTTCCGTGCCGCGCTCGAGCCTGCAAACATAGCCGACTGTCAGCTTGAGGTAGCTTGCAAACACTGCCTGGCTGAGATTGGCCTGCTCACGAAGCGCCTTGATGTCCTCGTCCGTCAATTCGACCGGATCTGCAATCGTGGCGGCACCGCCGAGGTGACGCATCGTGATCTTCGCGGACAACGTCCGTCAGAAGACCGCTGGCGTGCATGTCACGCGCCGTTTCCAGCAGCTCCAGGGTCAGGCGGGTGTTGCGCTTTGTCGCGCGTGTTGTCCCGGCCTTTTTGCCGGCCGTCATCGCCAGCTTTTTCGCGCCCTTTGTTAGTCGGGTCTTTTAGCTGTCGAGGTCCATCCCGAACCTCTCGTCTGATCGAGATATCACGGGATTGGTAACATTGAGCAGATGGATCGCCCGTCTGTCATGAGCCCCCTCACCGCCGCGACCTCTCCCCGGCGGGGAGAGGTACGGCACCGCCCTGATGTGCACGCGAAGCCCTTTCGAAAATGAAAGACGCGGCGATATCGGTACGAGGTGCCGGTCAACGAAGCGAGCGAGCGGTTTCGGTCCGGGTTGGTGCCGTCGCGGTCGTCATTTCCGTCCGCGGTGCCAGAACTCTCAGCTGATGCAGAGACGCCGTGGAGGTTGGCGCCGCCGACTGTTCCTGGACGTTCGCAGCTCCCAGCACGCGAACCTGCACCGCCGATATCGGCAAACCCGCCGATCCATAGGTCGGCAACTCCGCAGCGAAGCCGGCGCAGCCACCCGCAATCGAGATCACGGCCGCGACGGCGATCGATAAGGTCATCTTCACTATTAGTCTCCTCGTAGGATTGAACGAAGGAGCCTAGACTTCTTTTGCTGCATTGCAACAGTTCAATACCGCAATGCAACATTGCAGTTTCCGCACATCGCGCCAGCCAGCCCCGGCCTCCCGAGGCTGCCCCGGCGCGACCTGAGGTGCTTTACGAATATTCCGATCACAGACTGCGACGAAACGCTCATCATCGATCTGGTGGTCTCGGCACTCCCCTCCGCCAAACGGACCATCGGTTCCTCATGTCGTGGAGCGCGCCGTTACCGAACGCCTTCGGCAGTTCGACGACATGGCATTTTGGGATCGGTTTCTGGCGCCGTTTCTCATAGCGGTTTGTGCTTTCGAGCGAATGTCATGTGTGCGACCCCGCCCGGAGAGGATGTCGTCTCGATCTCGTAGTCCTTCTCAAGACCCTCCACGCCATCCCACAGGCGCACGCCGCGGCCGAGCAGGATCGGAACCACCACGATGTGCATGTGATCGACGAGCCCGGCGGCAAGGAAGTCGCGGATCGTGGTGGGACCTCCGCCGATGCGCACGTCCTTGCCGGCCGCAGCCTCGCGGGCCGTCTCAAGGGCCTCGGCAGGCGAAGCGTCGATGAAGTGGAACACCGTGCCACCCTCCATGTCGATCGATGCGCGCGGATGATGGGTGAGGACGAAGACCGGCGTATGGAACGGCGGGTTGGGACCCCACCAGCCTTTCCAGTCCGGATCCTCATGCCATGTGGGAGGACCGAACTTCCTGGCGCCCATGATCTCGGCGCCGATCCCGGGCGCGAACAGCCGCAGGAACGCGTCGTCGATGCCCGCCGTGCCGCCGGGCTGGCCGAGCATCTGGCGACCCCATCGGGTCGCGAACATCCATTGGTGCAGCCGCTCGCCGGCGTGACCGAACGGCGCGTCAAGGCTCTGGCCTTCGCCGGTGGCGAAACCGTCGAGCGAGACGGAGACATGTTGGACACGGGCGAGTGACATGGCTGGCGCTCCTTCCTGCTGTTGATTGAATTTCTCCAAGCCGTTCCGGAAGCGACGGCGCTACTGGTTGATCTCGGGCTCGACGAGTTTCGTGAGCTTGCGCAGGGATTCCTGCCAGCCGAGATAGCAGGCCTCGGCCGGGATCACGTCGGGCACGCCCTGCTGCTCGATGTTCACCTCCGTGCCGACAGACACGGCCTTCAACGTCACCGTGACCTTCATCTCGCCCGGCAGGTTGGGATCATCGAAGCGGTCGGTGTAGACGAGACGCTCACCGGGAACGAGCTCCAGATAGGTCCCGCCAAAGGCGTGACTGCCGCCCGTGGTGAAGTTCCGGAATGACATCCTGTGATGGCCACCGACCTTCGCATCCAGCTCATGGACGGTGCAGGTGAACCCGAAGGGCGGAAGCCAGCTCGCAATCGCGTCAGGCTCGAGGAACGCGCGATAGAGCTTCTGCGGCCTGGCGGCAATGACGCGATGCAGACGGATCGTGCTGGGCATGGGCTTCTTCCTGTGGCTCGGTTACTTCGGTTGTCGTCCGGCGGGCAGCTTCCGCCGCCCGATACATCCATGACGAACGGGCCCGCCAGGCCCCGACATCTCAGCGGAATAAAAATCCTGACAGTCTCTCTATCGCGCTGAAGGATGCGCCCGGCGCCGGGAGCCGGGAAATCGTCGCAGGGCTGGTGGTCGATCTCGACGCCAACGGCGATGTGGTGGGCTTCGCTATCGATCAGGCATCCGGCAAGCTCGACCTCACGCGAATCGAGACGTTCGCGCTGCCAGCGGTGAGCACAGCAGAGTAAGCGCAAGGCCCCTCACCCGCGGACGTTGCGGTTTTTCACCAACGCTTTGCCAGCTTTCTTTGTCATCACTGACCTCGACCAAAAATCTCATTCGTGAGAGTGCTGATGTGCTGCTGCCAGTATAGCGCATCACCGCTTTTCCCGCACCAAATCGCCTCATTTCCTCCGGGAACGCAGTGCAGCGTGCACCGTTCTTAACCCGGTTGCGCCGCATGCGGCGCGTGGGACAGATGAGGAGATTTCGATGCAACAGATTTTGAAGAAGGCCGTGTTTTCGAAGGCCTTGCTTCCGCTGGCACTGGCGGGCGCGCTCGGTTCGGCTGCGCCGGCGTTCGCCGCCGACGTCTATATGCGGCAGCCCGCGCCGCGCGCGGCCATGGTGCCGGTGCCATCCGGCCCGCTGACGCTGCAGGACGCACTGGCGATCGCTTCGGGAATCGGCGTGGTGACGGTGCAGAACACCCATTTCGACGACAACGAATGGGAGATCGAGGGCCGCGATCAATACGGCAAGTGGATTCAGGTCGACATCGATGCGCGCACCGGCGAAGTGCGCCATGTGGATCGTTCGATTATCTGATCGGGTGGGAAGTGAGCAAGCGGCGCGCGATGAGCGCGCCGTTTGTTTTTGTGTGAGTGCTGGTGAGTGAGACGCGCCGCGGCTGGTAGACTCCCTCCCCCTTGCGGGGAGGGTCGGCCGATAGGCCGGGGTGGGGGTGCCACACGTGACATCAGAGCTTGGGGCACCCCCACCCTGACCCTCCCCCGCCTAGCGAAGCTTCGCTTCGCCTGGGGGGGGAGGGAGCATTGCTGTCCGCGCGTCGCTTCGCAGAAGTTACGTCAGCTTCAATCCCGTCGCGGCTTCGAGCTCTGCGATCGCCTGCGCGGCGGATGTCACCTTGATGGTGGTCATGCCGAGTTCGCGCGCGGGCTTGAGGTTGACGCCGAGGTCGTCGAGATAGACGCAATTCTTCGGATCGACTGCGAGTTTGTCGGTCATCATCGTGTAGATGCGCGGATCGGGTTTGCGCAGGCCGATCTTGGCGCTTTCGATGACGTGATCGAACAGCACCATCACCTCGGCCACATAGAGCGCGCGGCCGTCGGTGGAGCCCATGGCATTGGCCGGCAGGTTGTTGGTGATGCAGCCGGTCTTGAATGTTTGCTTGATGCGGCGGAGCGCCTCGACCATGTCGGGGCGGATCTCGCCTTTCAGCAGCTTGACCACATCGCGGCCGGGCACTTCGGCGCCGAGCGCCCTGGACTCGGCGGCGAACAGCGCATCGAAAGTGGCGAGATCGATTTCGGCGCGCTCGAATTTCGCCCAGGCATTCTCGAAATGGTTGTCCGCATTGGTGCGGCGGATGATGTCCTTCGGCAGGCCATGGCTCTGCTCGTAATGCGCAAAGGCCTCGAAGGGCGAGGAGGTGATCACCCCGCCGAAATCAAAGATCACCGCAGAGATCATGGATGTTCCTCGGTCATGCGCCCTGTTTTGCACGGACGATGTGCCCCCTCTCCCCCGCGCGAAGCGAATCTTCGCTAGGCGGGAGAGGGCCGGGGAGAGGGGTTACGCGAACTCCGAGCGTGCGGCTACCCCTCTCCCGGCGCTACGCGCCACCCTCTCCCGCCTAGCGAAGCTTCGCTTCGCCTGGGGGAGAGGGAAGAAAGAGCTACCCGGCGACGCGGGCCTCGCCTCCGAGCACCGGGCCGCGCGCGGAGCCGACATCGCGGATCGGGGGCTGGCCGTAGAGCCGGGCATATTCGCGCGAGAATTGCGACGGGCTCTGATAGCCCACCGCATAGCCGGCGCTGCCGACATCGAGCCGCTCCACCAGCATCAGGCGGCGCGCCTCGTGCAAACGAAGCTGCTTCTGATACTGCATCGGCGTCATCGCGGTGACGGTCTTGAAATTGTGATGCAGCGACGATTCGCTCATGCCGACGCGGTCGGCGAGATCCTCGATGCGGAGCGGGCTGGCATAGTTGCTGCGCAGCCAGGAAATAGCCTTGGCGACCTTGTTGCTCGGGCTTTCGGCCAGCGCGATCTGCCGCAGGCGCGCGCCGTAAGGGCCGACCAGCAGGCGATACAGCACCTCCTGTTCCAGCAGCGGCGCCATCACCGGAATGTCCTGCGGCCGGTCGAGCAGGCGCAGCAGCCGCAGCGTGGCGTCGAGCAGATCGGCGGAGGCCTTGGCGACGACGACGCCGCGCTCGGGGAGCTGCGGATGCGCGGGCGCATCGGCATGGCCGTTGCCGAACCGGCCGAGCACCTCCTTCAACAGTTGCGGATCGATCGCAAAGCCCATGCCGAGATGCGGCTGCGCTTCCGAAGCCTCGACGATACAGGACGACATCGGCAGATCGAGCGACACCAGCACATAATCGCCGGCGGCATAGGTGTAGGTCTCGGTGCCCAGTTGCAGCCGCTTGGCGCCCTGCGCCACGAGGCCGAAACACGGCCACTGCGCGGTATGCACGAGCTGCGTCGGCTCGGTCTGCCGCTTCAGATAGAGGCTGGCGAGGCCGGTCGGATGGTCGCTGCCATTGGCGGCGTAACGGGCAATGATGTCGGCAATCTCACGAATCGTCTCGGTCACACGCAAACCCCTCAAGCGGCAGGCCTTTTATGCCGAGGTCTATCTAGGTGCAGTGCCGTGGCAGGGAAATGGCTGCGGGATCACTTTTGCAGGATCGTGCAAAACAGATGCAGGATCGCGCTAACGCCGACGCGGCTGCGTTTGCGATAACAGCATCAGCCACAGAGCAGATCGGCGAGCCGCCCGCGGGCCTCGGATCTGCCAGGCCATACGGGTATCGGGTCGAACTCCCCGCATTGCGCGTCCAGACTGTTGTCGGGGCGCGATCACGCCCGGATCGATTCCGCCACACAATCTACATACACGACTGACGATCAAGACAGACATCATCCAGATCCAAGGACATGCCATGACAAGACTGGCAGGAAAAGTTGCGCTCGTGACCGGCGCCGCGGACGGCATCGGCGCGGGCATTGCACGGCGCTTCGGCGCAGAAGGCGCGGCGGTGATCGTGCATCACGCGGACGATCCCCGCGGCGCGGCGCGCGTCGTCGCCGAAATCGTGTGGCGTGGCGGCCGCGCCATCGCCGTCCAGGGCGATATCGCGCGCTGGCCGGACGTGCGGCGGCTCTATGAGGAAATCGCGGCGACCTTCGGCCGGCTCGATATTCTCGTCAACAACGGCGCCTTCGCGCGCAGCGAAATAGAGGACGTGGTGTCCGAGGACGAGTTGCACCGGCAGCGCGAGCTGAAAGTGTTCGGCGCCATGCTGCTATGCCAGGAGGCGGTGCGGATGTTCGGCGTCGCCGGCGGCAGTATCGTCAATCTCACCGCGCTCGACGGGATTCCGACAGCGCCCGCATCGCTGCCGGACCCCGGCGCGGACGCCGCCATCGATGCCATGACCCGCGGGTTGTCGCGGGCCTATGGCACGCGCAATGTCCGCGTCAGCACCATCGCGCCCGGAATGCTCGGTCCGGAGGAACCCGCCGCCATCGACGTGCTCGACGGCAGCGTGCGCAACCGGCAGTTCATCGCTTTGCCCGCTGCGCGCAACCATACAACCGAAGGCATCGCCGACATCGCCGTGGCGCTGACCTGCGACGACAACACTGATCGTTCCGGCCGCGACATCATGGTGGCCGGCGCCATGCGGTGATACGGGAACCCGCTTTCCAGGTTCCTCCCGACGTTTGTGGGCGTGCCTGCGCGGCACGCCCACATTTCTTTTTGCGCACTCGCCGACCAAAGCGTCTCGATTTCTTTCACATCCTATTAACCGCCCGTCACAAAACGGCGAAACGAAACTGTTGATCACCGCGTAGCTGTCAAAGAATTACCGGTTCTGATGCTATGCGTCGGTGATTGTAACGCAGTCCTTTTTGATCGACGAAAGCCAATGCTGGCCCGTAATACATCCGAGACGACCCGCCGGATCTCCCCGCGCTGGCTGCTGGCCGCTGCGGCGATCGTCGTTGTCGGATTCACAGTCATCTGCGGCAGCGTACTGCTCAGCATGCGGCGCGGCGACGAGAAGCTGGCGCACCAGACGCTCGGCAACCTCGCCTCCAGCATCGATGCCGATGTCGCCCGCAATGTGGAACTCTACGACCTCTCGCTGCGCAACGTGGTCAGCAACATGACCTCGCCGGAACTGGTCGAGATTTCGCGGCCGATGCGGCAGTTGATCCTGTTCGACCACGCCGCCACCGCGCGTCACTTCGGCGCCATCCAGGTCACGGACGTCGCCGGCAACGTGACGCTGGATTCGTCGACGCTGGATCCGAAGCCGCAGAATTTCGCCGATGAGGAATTCTTCAAGGTCCACAAGCGCGATCCGCTGTTCGGCCTCTATATCTCCAAGCCGATGCTGCATCAGGGCAGTTACGGCATCGTGCTGAGCCGCCGCATCGCCGCGCGCGACGGAACTTTTCTGGGCATCGTCGCCGGCTTCATCCGCTACAGCTATTTCCACGAGATCGCCGATCGCCTGCAGCTTGAGCCGAACGACGTCATTTCCGTCATCCGGCAGGACGGCGTGCTGATCATGCGCGCACCGTTCGACATGGAGATCATCGGCCGCGATCTCAGTCGGGTCCCGGGCGTACAGAAAGCGCTGGCCTATTTCTCCGGCTTCCATATCGGCGATTCCGCGACTGACGGCGTGCGGCGTCTTTTTGTCTGGCGCGAAGGCTCGCATCCGCTGATCGTGATGGTGGGGCGGTCCACCGACGTGATCTTCGGCCAGTGGCGCAAGGAAGCGCTGCAGATCGGCGGCGCCATGGCCGCGCTCGGCCTGATCGCCTGCGCACTGATGCTGATCCTGGCGCGCGAGATGGGCAAGCGCGGCGAGATGGAAGACAGGATGGCGCGCCTCGCCATGACCGACGGCCTCACCGGCCTCGCCAACCGACGTCATTTCGACGTGGTCATGGATAAGGAATGGCAGCGCGCCCAGCGCGCCCGCGCGCCGATCTCGCTGCTGATGATCGACGCCGACCACTTCAAGGTGTTCAACGACAATTTCGGCCATCAGGCCGGTGACCTCGTTCTGTGCGGGATCGCCTGGAGCATCGCCCGGCATGCCAAACGCGCCAGCGATTGCGCCGCGCGCTATGGCGGCGAGGAATTCGCGCTGATCCTGCCGGGCCTCTCTCTGGCCGACGCCATCGAACTCGGCGAACGGATCCGCGTCGAGGTCGGCCATCTCGAGCGCGACGGCATGACCACCACGACAATCAGCGTCGGTGCAGCGTGTCTCGTGCCGTCATCGCTGACCACGTCGAACGACCTGATCAGCAATGCCGACAGTGCGCTCTATGCCGCAAAAGCGCACGGTCGCAACCAGACATGGCCGGTCGCACCGCAGCAGAAAAGCCTTGCGGCGTAAGCAGATACCATTTGTACGGTTGTAATTAACCCGCGGTTCACCTGACTTCCTAACGCGTCTTCCACCCTTGCCCGGGTATTCCTATGCACGAGGGGTAGGAATTCATGCGGCTGCTGGGGAGGCGAATGACGAACGACGTGCGCGTTTCAGCGCCGGGCTCCGCCGAACATGGCGACGGGCGCTCGACGACGCGCCGCGCGCCGGTGCGCTGGCTCGTGCTCGTTGGCGCCGTGCTGATCGTCACCATTGCCGCCGGCACGGCGATGACCGTGAACAATTTCCGTCAGCGCACGATCGACAATTCCAACCGCGAACTTGAAAACACCGTGCTGCTGCTGAGCCGGCATTTCGATCAGCAGTTCCAGGATCTGCAGCGCATCCAGAAGAGCCTCACGGCTCATCTTCTCGCCAATGGCGTGATGTCGGTCCACAGCTTTGCCAGCAGCATGTCGAGCTACGAGTCCCACATGATGCTGAAGTCGAAGGTGGATGATGAATTCGCCAACGACATCACCGTGCTCGATGCCGAAGGCCGCCTGGTCAACTGGACAGGAGCCTGGCCCGGACCGGATCTGGTGCTGGCCGACCGCGAATATTTCAAGAAACTCAAATCGCAGGGCTTCAGCCAGGACGACGAGATCGTGCAGCCGGTCCTGAGCCGTATCACCGGCCGGTGGAAGACGCTGTTCGCACGTCGCATTACAGGGCCCAAGGGTGAATTCTTCGGCATCGTGACGCGCAGCGTCGAACCGCAGCAATTCGAAAAATTCTTTGCCTCCGTCTCGCTCGGCGAGAACGCGACCATTGCGATGTTCCACCGCGATGGTACCTTGCTGGCGCGCTATCCGCAGATGAACGCATCGATCGGCAAGGTCATCAATAGCGGCCCGCTGTTGCAGCACCTGCGCTTCAGCGATGCGCCCGCGACCATCCGCACCGTCAGCCCCATCGATAATGTCGATCGGCTCGGCTCCATACGCCTGCTGCAAAACTTCCCGGTCGCGCTGATCGCCACCACATCCGTGGACGGCGCGCTGGCCGACTGGCGCGACCAGACCAAATTTCTCGTGACCCTCGCGACGCTGTCGGCCCTGATCCTAGCAGGTCTGCTGTATCTGATGATCCGTCACATCCAGCGGCAGAGCCGTGCAGCGCAGTTGCAGATGACCCTGGAGAAGAACCGCCTCGACACCGCCATCAACAACATGACGCAAGGCCTGCTGCTGTTCGATGCGCAGGCGCGCGTGGTGGTGTGCAACCAGCGTTATCTCGACATGTACGGGCTATCGCGCGAGGTCATCACACCCGGCCGTCCGTTCCGTGACGTGATCGCGCATCGCAAGGAGACCGGCTCGTTTGAGGGAGACGTCGACGCCTATGTCGCGGAGGTGATGCGCGACGTGGGACGTTCGAGCATCAATGTCATGCACACCGCGGACGGTCGGGCGATCCAGATTTCGTCGCGACCGGTGGCCGATGGCGGCTGGGTCGCGACCCATGAAGACATCACCGAGCGGCGCAATGCCGAGGAGAAGATCGCGCATCTGGCGCATTACGATGCGCTGACCGACCTGCCGAACCGCACGCTGTTCCGCAACGAACTCGAACACGAATTGAAGCGCGTCGCGCGCGGCGCGCAATGCGCGGTGCTCTATATCGACATCGACGAATTCAAGGGTATCAACGACTCGCTCGGCCATCCCGTCGGCGACGAACTGCTCAAGGGCATCGCGCTGCGGCTGCGCGGCTGCGTGCGCGGCTCCGACGTGGTGGCGCGGCTCGGCGGTGACGAATTCGCCATCGTGCAGACTGGCGTCGAGAGCCATGCCGACATCACCGATCTTGTCGGCCGCATCTATGATGCGATCCGCCAGCCATTCGATTGTCTCGGCCATAGCCTGCTTACCGACGCGTCGATCGGCATCGCGCTGGCGCCGCGCGACGGCGCAGACCTCGATACGCTGCTGAAGAACGCCGACCTTGCGATGTATGGCGCCAAGGCCGACGGCCGCCGCACGTTCCGTTTCTTCGAGCCCGAAATGGATGCGCGGGTGCAGGCCCGTCGCTCGCTGGAGCTTGAACTGCGTCACGCCGCCGGTGATGGCGGCTTCGCCAAAGGCGGTTTCGAAGTCTATTATCAACCGCTGCTGACGCTGCGCGACGACACCATCGTGGGCTGCGAAGCTTTGTTGCGCTGGCGCCATCCCGAACGCGGCATGATCTCGCCGGCCGAATTCATTCCGGTCGCCGAAGATATCGGCATCATCAATGAACTTGGCGAATGGGTGATGAACACCGCCTGCGCCGAGGCTGCCAGCTGGCCCGACGACGTCCGGGTGGCGGTCAATGTCTCGCCGGTCCAGTTCCGCTGCGCGTCGCTCGCCCTGAAGGTGACCTCCGCCCTCGCCGCATCCGGATTGCCCGCGCGGCGACTGGAGCTCGAAATCACCGAAGCCGTGCTGATCCGCGACGACGAGATCGCACTGGAAATCCTGCACGGGCTGCGCGAGATCGGCGTGCGGATTGCGCTGGACGATTTCGGCACCGGCTATTCCAGCCTGAGCTATCTGCAGCGTTTCCCGTTCGACAAGATCAAGATCGACCGTTGTTTCGTGACCGATATCGCCGATGCACAGGGCTCGTCCTCGATCGTGCAGGCCGTGGTCAATATCGCGAGTTCGCGCAACATGACGACGACGGCCGAAGGCGTCGAAACGCCCCGGCAGAAAGAGCTGCTGCGCGCGCTCGGCTGCACCGAGATGCAGGGCTATCTGTTCAGCCCCGCCAGACCCGCAGCAGAATTGCGGGATCTGTTGATCGCGCATCAGGCCAAGCAGTCCGAGGCTGCGGCCTGATCGCCCATAGCGTTTTCGAGCGAAGTGGATGCCGGTTCGCAATAAGAAAACGCGTCAGAACCAAGACTCTATTCCAGCAGCGTGAACTGCATCAGCAGGGTTCGCTGCAGCATCGAGAAATTGTCGTCCGAGATCAGCGTCAGCACCGTGTCGCCCTCCGGCGTGACATGGACATCGAGCCCCTCGAAATTGTCGATCTCGTAGCCGAGATCCGCATCGAAGATGGTGGGACCGTCGATGGCGGCGTCCGGCACGATCGATGCGAGGGGGATGCGGCGGATGCGGACGCCGGTGTCGCCGAACAGCGAGAACTTGCGTTCCAGCAGCAACAGATCGCCGGAGGGCAGCAGCGCCGCATCGCTGATGTCATAATTTTTGGTGCGGCGGACCGAGAAATTCGCTGGCGCCTTGCCGCCAATGATCCAGGCCGCAATATTGCCGGCGCTGTCTAGCCCGCGCTCCGAAATCGCCAGCAGCATGCCGGCCAGCGGCGAAGACTTGAACCTGTCCTTGCGCACCATCACCAGCGCTTCGAGACTGCCGTTGCTGGGCAGCTTGCGCATGCCCGGCGGCTGCGAGATCGGCTCGCCCCGGGCGCGCACGCCATCGCGGCCGAAGTCGAATTTCAGGATCTGATGCACGCGTTCGAGGCCGATATAGACCGTCGGCCCGTCCACCGCGATGGACTCGGTATCGTACCAGCCGCGCGCCGTGATCTGCCTGCCGTCGGCGCCCAGCATCGGCGCCGCCTCGACATCGACAATGCCGACCATGGTATCGCCGCTATAGGCGATCTTGCCGGTGAACCAGTTGCCCTTGTCGCTGATGGCGATGAAACCCTCACCCTTGTCATCCAGGCGAAGACCGGAGATGCCACCGAAGTCCTTGTAGCGCGACGTCAGGACCAATCCGCTGCGATATTGCAGCGACCCGAACCTTGTATGCGTGCGATCACGCGTATCGAAAGCCGGGATCGGCCGCGCTTCGATCTCGATCGACACCGGCGCACGGGCCGATGGCGTTGCCGGCACTGGCACGGGCTGCGCACGGGCAAGCGACGGCAGCGCGGCTGCTGAAGCCGCGACTGCAAGAAAATGACGACGGGTGAGATCAGTGGTCAAGCGATGGCCCTGAAGGATGGGTAGAGCAAAGCAAAACCCATCCTGTAAGCCTAATGCGTTCTGCGTCGCCGACCATGGGTCGGTGCCGGCCCTGCCGTTTCGCTGAACAATTCCGCCAGCTTCTCGGTGATGGCGCCGCCGAGTTCTTCGGCGTCGACGATGGTCACGGCGCGGCGGTAGTAGCGCGTCACGTCATGGCCGATGCCGATGGCGATCAGTTCAACCGGCGAGCGGGTCTCGATCTCTTCGATGATGTGGCGCAGGTGGCGTTCCAGATAGTTGCCGGGATTGACCGACAACGTGCTGTCATCCACCGGCGCGCCGTCGGAGATCATCATCAGGATCTTGCGCTGCTCGGGACGACCGAGCAGGCGCTTGTGCGCCCAATCGAGCGCCTCGCCGTCAATATTCTCCTTGAGCAGACCTTCGCGCATCATCAGGCCGAGATTCTTGCGCGCGCGGCGCCACGGCGCGTCCGCCGACTTGTAGATGATGTGACGGAGATCGTTGAGGCGGCCGGGATTGGCCGGCTTGCCGGCGCCGAGCCACGCTTCACGCGACTGCCCGCCCTTCCAGGCGCGCGTCGTGAAGCCGAGGATTTCCACCTTGACGCCGCAACGCTCCAGCGTGCGCGCGAGAATGTCGGCGCAGGTCGCAGCCACGGTGATCGGGCGCCCGCGCATCGAGCCGGAATTGTCCAACAGCAGCGTCACCACCGTATCGCGGAACGTCGCTTCCTTCTCATGCATGAAGGACAGCGGATGATGCGGGTCGGTCACCACGCGCGACAGGCGCGCGGGATCGAGGATGCCCTCTTCGAGGTCGAAGTCCCAGGCGCGGTTCTGCTGCGCCATGAGCTTGCGTTGAAGCCGATTGGCCAGACGCGCGACGACGCCCTGCAGGTGCGCGAGCTGCTTGTCGAGATAGGAGCGCAGCCGCTCGAGCTCGTCGTGATCGCAGAGGTCTTCGGCTGCGATGACCTCGTCGAATTTCGGCGCGAAGGCGTGATATTCGGGACCGCGCGGCTCGTTCGCGCCGCGCGAATTCGGACGCGTGGCTTCGCCGGGCGTTTCGTCGTCGCCCATCTCGCCGTCTTCGTCGAATGTGTCCGATGCGGAGGCCTGCGCGCTCTCCATCGAACTGTCCGACATTTCGTCGGAAGACTGCTGCGCCTGATCGGCGCTCATTTCCTGCGACGCGTCACTCTCCGGCGAGCCTTCGGCACCGGCCTGATCGTTCTCACCCTGGCGCTCGTCGTCCTCGCTCTCCTCGTCATCCGGCTCGGCATTGCGATCGTCGCCGAGCTCCAGCGCCGACAGCAGGTCATGCACGGCATCGCCGAACTTGGCCTGGTTCTCCGCGAACCGATCGAGCTGGTCGAGGCGATCGCTGATCTTGTCTTCGAGGACCGGCCGCCAGAGGTCGACCATCTTCTTCGCGGCGGCCGGCGGCGCCATGCCGGTCAGGCGCTCGCGCACCAGCATCGCCAGCGCATCGGCCAGCGGCGCATCGGCGCGGTCGGTGATTTCGTCGAACTTGCCGCGATGGAAATGATCGTCGAGCATCGCCGTGAGGTTCTTGGCCACGCCGGCCATGCGGCGCGACCCGAGCGCTTCCACGCGGGCCTGCTCGACGGCTTCGAACACGCCGCGCGCCTGCGGATTCCCCGGCATCAGCTTGCGATGAACCTTGGGATCGTGACAGGCGAGTTTGAGCGCGATCGAATCCGCGTGGCCGCGCACGATGGCGGCGTCGCGCTTGCTCATTTTTCGCGCGGGTTCAGGAAGACGGGCTTTGCCCGGTGAGAGACCCGGCCGCTCGGCCGCGAAGGTCACTTCAAGCTCCGGCGCTTTGGCGATGGCGCGCAAACACGACGTCACCGCGCGCTTGAACGGCTCGGTCGGCGCTTCCTTGGAGCCGGGGCGGAATTTGTTGGTGGTCGTCGTGCTCATCGCAGCCTTTGCGCGGGTCGTCACCGCGCATGCGGGAGCAACCGATTGAATGCGGAGGTGCATTCCCCTCTCTTGGAAGAGAGGGGAAGAAGACGTCTTAGCTCAGCGCCACATTCACCGAGCTTTCCGCCAGCTCTGCATTGAAGCAGCGCTGATAGAATTCGGCGACCAGCGGACGCTCGAGTTCGTCGCACTTGTTCAGGAAGGTCACGCGGAACGCGAAGCCGATATCGTTGAAGATGTCGGCATTCTCGGCCCAGGTGATCACCGTACGCGGGCTCATCACCGTCGACAGGTCGCCATTGGCGAAGGCGTTACGCGTGAGATCCGCGAGGCGCACCATCTTGTTGACGATGTCGCGGCCCTCGGGGTTCTGATAGTGCTTGGCCTTCGCCAGCACGATCTCGACTTCCTCGTCATGCGCCAGATAGTTCAGCGTAGTGACGATCGACCAGCGGTCCATCTGGCCCTGGTTGATCTGCTGGGTGCCGTGATAGAGGCCCGACGTGTCACCGAGACCAATGGTGTTCGCGGTCGCGAACAGGCGGAACGCCGGATGCGGCTTGATGACCTTGTTCTGGTCGAGCAGGGTCAGGCGGCCGGACACTTCCAGCACGCGCTGAATGACGAACATCACGTCCGGACGGCCGGCGTCGTATTCGTCGAACACCAGCGCGACATTGTGCTGCAACGCCCAGGGCAGAATGCCGTCACGGAATTCGGTGACCTGCTTGCCGTCGCGGACCACGATGGAGTCCTTGCCGACGAGGTCGATACGGCTGATGTGGCTGTCGAGGTTGACGCGCACGCAGGGCCAGTTGAGGCGGGCAGCGACCTGCTCGATATGGGTCGATTTGCCGGTGCCGTGGAAGCCCGTGACCATCACGCGACGGTTGCGCGAGAAGCCGGCGAGAATGGCAAGCGTGGTGGCGCGATCGAACCGGTAATCGGGATCGGTGTCCGGCACATGCGGATCGGATTCGGAAAAGGCAGGCACTTCGAGGTCGGAATCGATGCCGAACAATTTGCGCACCGACACCATCTTGTCGGGAATGCCAATCAACGCGTCGGTCTTTTCTTGCAGTTTGGTCGAGGCGGCGGTCATCAATCCTCCGTGGTCCCGGATATCCCGAAACCAGTCTAGTAATGGCTGCGGATGGGGTGCTTTGTGGAACGTATCAGAGAGCCGCGGCTGGACAAAGCCCAGCTCTTCATCAAAGTTCCCGAATGTTATCATCGAGATAGGTTCTAACGGCAATTTTTGGAAGTCTGCCCTGCGAATCAGCCGATGCTCCGGGTCGATCAATTTGCAGCGGTATTTGGGGATCGAACGGCGCGGCCGGCCATTTCAATCATATATGCTGTCAGTTGGCTGAGGCACCCCGCGCTGGATCGGAATTTCGTGACGTCCTTCATCGATTCCCTGACCCATTTTGTCGCCGCGCATGCCTGGCTGGGCTACCTCACTATTTTCCTCGCTGCCTTGCTGGAAGCCGTGCCGGTGCTCGGAACATTCATCCCAGGCACCACGGTCATTCTGGCGCTGAGCGCCCTGATTCCGGCAGGCGACCTCGATCTCGTGGCGGTGCTGGCGGCCGCCGTGGCGGGCGCCGTGCTCGGCGACGGGAGCGCATTCTGGATCGGGCATGTCCGGCAACGACAACTGCTCGACGCGTGGCCGCTTTCGAATTATCCGGGCGTGGTGGCGCAGAGCGAGGCCTTCTTCCATCGCTTCGGCACGCTGGCCGTGTTCCTCGGCCGCTTCGTTCCACCCATCCGCGCTTTCGTGCCGGTCACGGCCGGAGCATTGGGGACCGCACCGGCGAAATTCTATGCCGTGAACATCCCCGCAGCATTGCTCTGGGCGCCGGCGCATGTGTTGCCCGGCGTGCTCGCAGTGTCGGTGCTGGACCGCTATGGCGGCATCGCCGGCCTCGAAGGTCAGGCCAAGCATTACTGGATTCAGGCCGTGATCGTGGCGGCCGTGCTGGCCGGCGCCACCATCTGGTGGTGGCATCGCCGCAAGCGCAACACAGCAATGGAAACGTCATAAAAAGGCGCTTGAACGTTGAAATATCTCTTTGATTTTTCAAAGTAAATGACACCTTCGCGGCTTGACTTGCAGCCCCGATTGACTTGAAAAGCCTGCACCGGCAGTTTCGCCCGCCGTCCGTCCTTCCCATATCCAGTGAATGTCCGAACCCATGCGCAGCTATCTCGACTTTGAAAAGCCCGTTGCCGAGCTGGATTCCAAGATCGATGAATTGCGCACGCTGGCCGCCAGCGGCAGCGACATCGGTGAAGAGATCGTGCGCATCGAGGACAAGGCCGTCGCCGCGCTGCACGAGCTCTATGCGAACCTGACGCCGTGGCAGAAGACCCAGGTCGCGCGGCATCCGCAGCGCCCGCATTGCATGAATTACGTGGAAGCGCTGATCACCGAATTCACGCCGCTCGCCGGCGACCGCAAGTTCGGCGAGGATGAAGCGCTGGTGGCCGGCTTCGGCCGTTTCCGCGGCGAGAGCGTTTGCGTGCTCGGCCAGGAAAAGGGCAACACCACCGAGAGCCGCCTCAAGCATAATTTCGGCATGGCCCGCCCCGAAGGCTACCGCAAGGCAGTTCGCCTGATGGAGATGGCCGACCGTTTCAACATTCCCGTGCTGTCGCTGGTCGACACCGCCGGCGCCTATCCTGGCATCGGCGCGGAAGAGCGCGGCCAGGCGGAAGCCATCGCACGCTCCACCGATGCCTGCCTCGGCCTCGGCGTGGCCAACGTCGCTGTGATCATCGGCGAAGGCGGCTCGGGCGGCGCCATCGCCATTGCCACCGCCAACAAGGTGCTGATGCTGGAACACGCTATCTACAGCGTGATCTCGCCGGAAGCGGCATCGTCGATCCTGTGGCGCGACTCATCCAAGGCGCAGGAAGCCGCGACCAATATGAAGATCACGGCGCAGGATTTGCTGCGCTTCGGTGTGATCGATTCCATCCTGAAAGAGCCGCCGGGCGGCGCACACCGCGACCCCGCCGCCATGATTGCCATCACCGGCGACGCCATCGCCCAGGCCTTCAACGACATGCGCGGCATGGACGCGGCGACTATTCGTCAGCAGCGCCGGCAGAAGTTTCTGGATATCGGCCGCAAGATCGGCTGAGCTGACGTTCTCTCACGCGTCCATCTGAGACCGCGCGTTTCGGCGGATCACCTGCGGCGGCTGGCCATAGGCGCGCAGAAATGCGCGGCGCATGCGGTCACGATCGGCAAACCCCGTCTGCTGCGCGACGGTGTCGATGGGATGCCGGCTCTGCTCCATCATCAACCGCGCGGCCTCTAGCCGCAGATGCTCGACGGCCTTGGCGGGCGATTGGCCTGTCTCGGCGTGAAAGGCGCGGCTGAACTGCCGCGGGCTGAGATTTGCGGCATCGGCGAGGTCATTCACCGTCAGCGGCTTCTGCAGATTGTCCCGCGCAAAGGCAAGCGCGTTCTGGATGCGATCCGATTTCGGCGCCAATTCCAGCAACGCCGAGAACTGCGACTGACCGCCGGCACGGCGGTGATACACGACCATCTTTTTCGCGATGTTGCGTGCGACGTCCTCGCCGAGATCAGCCTCGACCATCGCCAGTGCGAGATCGATGCCCGCGGTCATGCCGGCCGAGGTCCAGACCGGACCGTCATTCACGAAGATGCGGTCTTCATCGACCCTCACTTTCGGAAATTGCTTCTGCATGTCGCGCGCATAGAACCAGTGCGTGGTTGCGCGCCGTTGATCGAGAATGCCAGCTTCGGCGAGCACGAAGGCGCCGATACAGATGGACGCAACACGCCGCGCATGTTTGGGCGCCTGTCGCACGAAATCGATCAGGCCGGGCGTCGCGGATTCGACCGTCAGACCGCCGGCAATGATCAGCGTGTCATAGGCATCAGCCGCATTGAACGGTTCGGTGGTCAAACTCATGCCCAGCGAGGTGCCGACCTGACCGCCCCGCTCCGACAATACGTGCAGATCATAGGTGGGCGGATCAGTCAGCATATTGGCCAGTTCAAAGACCGACATCGCCGCAATGCTGATGGGCGAGCATCCCGGAGAAACAACAAGGCCGATGCGCTGCATGTGTTCGCTCCCTCAGAACAGAACGTCCTAAAACGCCGCTTATATGACATTTAAGACATGTCCGCGCAAGACTAGGTTTCCTGACACGGCCGCTGCGGCCGAGAGCATTCAGGAGAACGACAATGACGAATTCACATCAGGGCACGGCACTGATTACGGGCGCTTCCACGGGTATTGGCGCCGTCTATGTGGACCGGCTGGCCAAGCGCGGCTACGACCTCATTCTGGTGGCGCGGAACCAGGACCGCCTGGCGGCCCTCGCCAAGCAACTGACCAGCGAGACCGGACGCTCGGTCCGCACGCTGGCCGCCGATCTCGGCAACAAGGCCGATCTGGCAAAGGTCGAAGCTGTGCTGCGCGACGATGCGAGCATTACGATGCTGGTCAACAATGCCGGCGTCGGCGCGGTGGCACCGTTGCTCAATGCCGATGTCGACAAAATGGAAGACATGATCACGCTGAACGTCACCGCACTGACACGGCTGACCTATGCCGCCGTGCCCGGCTTCGTCGCGCGCAACAAAGGCAAGATCATCAACATCTCATCGATCGTCGGCATCGCCGCGGAGATGCTCAATGGCGTCTACGGAGCGAGCAAGGCCTATGTGCTCAGTTTCAGCCATTCGCTGGTGCATGAACTGGCCGACAAGGGCATCCGCGTGCAGGCAGTGTTGCCGGGTGCAACGGCCACGGAGTTCTGGGACATCGCGGGCTTCCCGCACCAGAATATGGATCAGGCCATCGTGATGCGCGCCGACGACATGGTCGATGCTGCATTGGCTGGCCTCGACCAGGGTGAGCTCGTCACCATTCCGGGCCTGCAGGACGGCACGAACTGGACCCGCTTCGAAGCAGATCGCCGCGCCCTCTCGACCAAATTCGGTCATGCGACGCCAGCGCCGCGCTATCGGGTGACCGTGCCGGCATAGACGTTGTCGGCTCGGCCGGAGATTATCTTGCCAAGCCCGGCAACTAAAACTCTGTCATGCCCGGGCTTGTCCCGGGCATGACAGCGTATGTGTTACAGGCAGCAAAAAGCCCGCCCTCTCGACAGAGGGCGGGCTTTTCGAGTCCAGAATTACTTCTTTGCCGGAGCCATCTTGCTGTCGGCCGGCTTGGGCGCGTCCTTGGCAGCAGGCGCGGCGGGTGCCGCCGGAGCAGGCGTTGCGGCGGCCTGATCGATACGCTCAACCTTCGCACCTTCACGCAGCTTGGTAACGTAGTCGGCCTGCGCCTTGCGCACGACATACTGTTCGATCTGCGGCTTCACCTGGTCGAATTCCGGCGCCTTGCGGTTGCGCTTTTCCTCGACCTTGATGATGTGCCAACCGAACTGCGACTTCACGGGGTCCGAGATCTTGCCCGGCTCCAGCGCGAAGGCGACGGCGGAGAATTCCGGCACCATCTGGTCCTTGGTGAAGAAACCCAGATCGCCGCCATCGGCCGCGCCCGGATCCTTCGACTTCTTCTTGGCGAGTTCGGCGAAATCGGCGCCCTTCTTCAGCTCGTCGGCGACCGTCTTGGCCTCGGCCTCGCTCTCCACCAGGATGTGGCGGGCATGGACTTCGGCTTCGCCGGTGATCTGCTTGGCCGCGTCCTCATAGACCTTCTTCATGTTGTCGTCGGTCAGGGCTTCCTTGCCTTCGACGGCCAACAGGTTGTCCATGAGCAGACGGTTACGGGCGAAGGCCAGCTTGGACTTGAAGTCCTCACGATCGGCGATCTTCTTGTCCTCGGCGGCCTTGGCGACGATCTTCATATCGATCAGGAACGACAGCACATTGTCCTTCCGGGTCGCGGGATCCATCTGGGCGAGGCTCGGACCGAGCTCCTCCTCGGCAATGGTGACGTCGCTCTGGCGGATTTCCTGGCCATTGACCTTGGCGAGGACCGGATTGGCGTCCTGCGCGTAAACCGGGAAACTGGTGAGAAAGGCCACCGCAACGGCGCCGGTCAGGGCAGCCAGGGTGCGGCCCGGGCGCAGGCCCGGCGTCAGGGCGAGCGATACGAAGGTCATGGAAAATCCTTATCTCGGATAAGAGCCTGTTGGGGACGGCGGACACTCTCCCAAACGTACCGTCTTGGCAACGCGAAAACTCTGTCAAAATGATGAAATCCTTGAGAGGTTCGCGCCGTTGACAACCCCCCATACGGGCCATATCTCTCCCCGACCGGGCCGGTGGCGAAGGCGCGATTTCGGCCGCGCCGTGGTCATTGAACCCCTGATTGCCCTGCTCCCACTCATCTCCCGGGGTCTTGCTTTTTTGGCACTCCCGCACCGGGGTCCAGACAGCAATCCGCCACAGACTTTGGATATGACGAGGCTGGGCGACCGCTGCACCATTCCACGGCCCTCGGGCCGCATTGCTAAAGACAGGATTTCGTGATGATCGGCGCGCTCGCCCGCAAGTTCTTCGGCTCTGCCAACGACCGCCGCGTCAAGGGATATCAATCGCGTGTTGCCGCGATCAACGCGCTGGAACCTGAGGTCGCAGCGCTGTCGGACGATGCGCTCAAAGCGCGCACCGCCGAGTTCAAGGCACAACTCGAAGCCGGCAAGACTCTCGACGATCTCCTCGTTCCTGCTTTCGCGACCGTTCGCGAAGCCGCCAAGCGCACCCTCGGCCAGCGTCACTTCGACGTGCAGCTGATCGGCGGCATGGTGCTGCATGAGGGCGACATCGCCGAGATGAAGACCGGCGAAGGCAAGACGCTGGTCGCCACCCTCGCCGTCTATCTGAACGCGCTCGCCGGCCAGGGCGTGCATGTCGTGACCGTCAACGACTACCTCGCCAAGCGCGACAGCGGCTGGATGGGCCAGATCTACAGCTTCCTGGGCCTCACCACCGGCGTGATCGTTCACGGCCTCGACGATGCCGAGCGCCAGGCGGCCTATGCCTGCGACATCACCTACGGCACCAACAACGAATACGGCTTCGACTATCTGCGCGACAACATGAAGTACCGCCTGGAGGACATGGTCCAGCGCAAGCACTTCTATGCCATCGTCGACGAAGTCGACTCGATCCTGATCGACGAAGCGCGTACGCCGCTGATCATCTCCGGCCCGCTCGACGACCGCTCGGAATTCTACAACACCATCGACACCTTCCTGCCCAAGCTCGAAAAGGTCATCGACTTCGAAGTCGACGAGAAGCAGCGCACCGTGACGCTGACCGAAGCCGGCATGGAGAAGATCGAAACCCTCCTGCGCGATGCCGGCCAGCTCAAGGGCGAGACGCTGTATGACGTCGAGAACGTCTCCGTCGTGCATCACATCAATCAGGCGCTGCGCGCCCACTCGCTGTTCAACCGCGACAAGGACTACATCGTCCGCGACGACGAAGTGATCATCATCGACGAGTTCACCGGCCGCATGATGCAGGGTCGCCGTTATTCGGAAGGCCTGCACCAGGCGCTGGAAGCCAAGGAACACGTCACCGTCCAGCCGGAAAACCAGACGCTGGCCTCGATCACGTTCCAGAACTACTTCCGCATGTACAAGAAGCTGGCCGGCATGACCGGTACGGCGCTCACCGAAGCGGATGAGCTGTTCGACATCTACAAGCTCGAAGTCGTCGAAGTGCCCACCAATGTCGGCATCGGCCGCATGGACGAAGACGACGAGGTCTATCGCACCCAGGACGAGAAGCACGCCGCCATCCTCGCCGAGATCGAGCGCGCCAATGCGCGGATGCAGCCGGTGCTGGTCGGCACCGCGTCGATCGAAAAATCGGAAGTGCTTGGCGAGTATCTGCTCAAGAACGGCTACAAGCTGATCGACTTCACCAAGCCGAAGGCGATGGACAAGCTCTATGCGGCCGCGCGTTCCGGCAAGCCGGCGAAACTGTTCGCGGTGCTGAATGCGCGCTTCCACGAGCAGGAAGCCTATATCGTCGCCGAAGCCGGCGTTCCCGGCGCCATCACCATTGCCACCAACATGGCCGGCCGCGGTACCGACATCAAACTCGGCGGCTCGGTCGAGATGCGCGCGCAGATCGAAACGGCCGAGATCGCCGACGAGGCCGAGAAGGCCGCCAAGATCGCCGAGATCAAGGCCGAGATCGAGCGTTTCCGCGAGATCGTGCTGAACGCCAAGGAAGTGGTCGAGATCGAGCCCGCCAAGGGCAGCAAGCCGGCCAAGACCGTCGAGAAGCCCGGCGGCCTCTACATCATGGGCTCCGAGCGCCACGAGTCACGCCGCATCGACAACCAGCTCCGCGGCCGCTCCGGCCGTCAGGGCGACCCTGGCCGGTCCAAGTTCTTCCTGTCGCTGGAAGACGATCTGATGCGCATCTTCGGCTCGGATCGTCTGGATACGATGCTGACGCGCCTCGGCCTGAAGGAAGGCGAAGCGATCATCCATCCGTGGATCAACAAGGCGCTCGAGAAGGCCCAGCAGAAGGTCGAAGCGCGCAACTTCGACATCCGCAAGAACCTGCTGAAATATGACGACGTGCAGAACGACCAGCGCAAGGTGATCTTCGAACAGCGCGTCGATCTGATGCAGAACGACAGCGTCGCCGAGACCGTCAACGATATGCGCCGCGCTTTCGTCGAGGACCTCGTCACCAAGCACGTGCCGGAAAACCAGTATGCCGAGCAGTGGGATGTGGCCGGCCTGAAGGAAGAGCTCAAGCGCGTGCTCGATCTCGATCTTCCGGTCGACGACTGGGCCAAGGAAGAAGGCATCGCCGACGAGGAGCTGCTCAACCGTATCGAGCAGAAGGCCGACGAGCACATGGCCGCGAAGGTCGCCCAGTGGGGCCCCGACGTGATGCGTTACGTCGAGAAGACGATCCTGCTGCAGACGCTGGATCATCTGTGGCGCGAACATCTGGTGATGCTGGATCACCTGCGTCAGGTCATCGGCCTGCGCGGCTACGGCCAGCGCGATCCGTTGCAGGAATACAAGGCGGAAGCCTTCAACCTGTTCGAGGCGATGATCGCCAATCTGCGCGAAGCCGTCACCGCACAATTGATGCGCGTCGAAATCGTGCCGCCGGACGTGCAGCCCGAACTGCCTGTCATGGAAGCCCACAAGCTCGACTACAACACTGGCGAAGACGAAATGGCTTTCGCCAATGCGGCGCTGGCACCGATGGGCCAGCAGCAGCCCGCCGTCGCCCGCGACCCGAACAACCAGGACACCTGGGGCAAGGTCGGCCGCAACGAAGATTGTCCCTGCGGCTCCGGCAAGAAGTTCAAGCACTGCCACGGGCGGTATGCGTAAGCTGACCACCGGGTCGATCGCGAAGCCATCTGAAATCCCTCCCCGTTCGGGAGGGATTTTTCTTTGGGCTGTTGGTTCCACGCATTCACGCAGCCAAGCACTGCGCTGGACGACGCTGACGACGATTGGACAACGCGTCGCAGAGGACTAGCCTGTTTCATCGTGCCGACACGAGCGGCCGCAGGAATGAGGGGGGCGTGCCGATGATGTCCAATTCCGAAATGCTGATCCGCCTGATCTCCGCCGCAGCGCTCGGCAGCCTGATCGGCTTCGAGCGCGAGCGGCTGTTATGGGCTGCGGGCATCCGCACGCATATGCTGGTCTGTGTCGGCTCCTGCCTGATCATGCTGGTCTCGCAATACGGCTTCTCCAACATCCTGCTCACGCAATCCAATGTCGTGCTCGATCCATCGCGCATCGCAGCGCAGGTGGTGTCCGGCATCGGCTTTCTCGGCGCGGGATCAATCCTGGCGCGCGGCGAGATCGTCAAGGGACTGACCACGGCGGCAAGCATCTGGACGGTGGCGGCGATCGGGCTTGCGGTCGGCGGAGGATTGTATCTCGCGGCCGGCGCATCGACGGTGATCATCCTGATCATCCTCGTCGGTATCAAGCCGCTCGAGGAAGCCTATCGCTCGCGCAACCAGACCTGCATGCTGAAGGTGGAAGTCGAGAACAACGGCCTGACGCCGGAATTACTGCGCGAGACGTTGTCGCTGCGCGCCGGCCAGGTGAAGCGCTTCCTTGTGGAAAGCCGCGATCCCCAGGGCACCGACCAGCTCTCGATCCTGCTCAGCAAGGTGTCGTCACAGGATATCGCGAGCTATCCTTCGAAGCTGCAGGAGCTCGACGGCGTGCGTCAGGTGAGTATTGTCAAACGCGTCAGCGACCACGGCGCCAAACACACCTGAGCGATAGGTCTGCAGGAAGAGCGACGCGCCTCAGCGCATCGCCGAGAAGCGATCCGTGAACGAATTCGCGGACACGACCGGGGCTGCGCCTGACAGCGCGGCTGTGCCGGCGCCGCCGCCGGAGGCTGGCGTGGATGGTTCGGCCGACAGCGTCGGCTTGAGCGGCGGGCGTGGGGTGGCGACGAGCGGTGCGGGTGCGGCGGCCGGCTTCGCTGCAGCTACAGAAGCAGGCGTCGCAGGAGCAGCCGACGGGGCGGCCTTGCTGGCGACGGCCTTCGGCTTTGCGGCCGGTGTCGGCACGGGAGCCGCTGGCGCCGTAGTTGCGGTCGCGGTCGTTTCCGAGCCGCCGATGCCGACCTTCTTGGCGAGATTGCTGAAGAAGCCGCCGTCCGACGAGGCCGACGCGACACGCGTGGAGGGCGCAGCGACGACGGGTTCTTCCGACGCTGCGAACAGCGAGGCCGAATAGGACGTCGAGGCCGCAGCATTGGCCTTCGGCGGATTGACGTGCGGCGGGATCGTGCCCGGTGCGCGCGAATAGGCGGCAGTCTGCACGCCCGGCGGCTCCGGATCCGACAGGCCGGTGGCGCCATCGGGCAGTTTGGAGGCGAAGACGCGGTTCATGCCGCCGTCGATATCGGGACGGCGCTGCGCGACCGGCGTGCCCTTGGCAACCAGTTCGGCAATCTTCGCATCATCCTGCGCCTGCTTGGCGCTGACGGCATCGGCGATCTCGGACGGGATCTGGTAGACCGGGCACTTGGCCGAGGCATTGAACACCAGCGGCTTGGTCGATCCCGCAGGCGCGGCCGGATCGAACACATACTTGTTCTCGCAGAACTCGACCTTCGGCTCCTGCCGCGTCACTTCGAAATGATCATAGCCCTGCTTGATCATCTTCCAGAACGGCATGTTCGGGTTGTTGCGATGCTTGGCCATGTTGACCGGCGTCATCTTGAACGGGAACGCCGCGAACTGGAACGAGCGCTGTCCGCCGAAGAAGGACTCACGACCCAGCGAATAGATCTCGGCGATCTGTTCGTCGGTCATGGCGAAACAACCGCGCGACGAGCAATCGCCATGCACCATCAACTGCGAACCGGTGCGTCCCAGCGACTTGTCGAAGGCGTTGGGGAAGCCGGTATTGAACGAGAGATAGTAGGACGAGCGCGGATTCATCTGCGCCGGCGTGATCGCATAGAAACCTTCCGGCGCCTGACGATCACCTTCCTTGACCTTGGGACCGAGATCGCCGGACCAGCGGCAGATCGGATAGGTCTTCAGCAGCGCGAACTGACCGGAGCGGTTCTGCTTCCAGACTTCGAGTTCGGCTTCCTGCTTGAACACACGGACCAGCATCGGCGACTGCAGGTCCATGTCCTTTTCAGTCATCTCGGCGACGAGCTTGGGCGGGACGGGCTGGTTGGCCTTTGCGTTACTGGCGAGCGACATGTCTTCGCCGTTGCAGCCGGCCAGCACCACGCCTGTCGCAAGTACGACCGACGTCAGCAGCGCGCGAACAAGCGAGCGATGTTTCAAAGCCAAGCTCCGCAGCCGACGGGACGTCGACACCCCAAGGAATAAAGACAAATGAGCCCTTATTCGTACGCAAATATTAGCCTTAAGGCCCCTTGCTCGCAAGGCAACTGGCCGTGAGCAACAGGTTCCGTTCCGGCGATGGTCAACAGAGATTGAAGATCTCAGGCCGGGCGGAATTGCGGCGGTATCTGGCGGGAAGGCGAATTAAGCAGGCGGCGATGGGTTATGCTTAATAGTTTGGCAGCGCTCTCGACCCTCATGGCCGGGCTTGTCCCGGCCACCTACGTCTTTGTTCACTCGCCGCCAAAGACGTGGATGCCCCGGCACATCCAGCGAAGCTCGCTTCGCGCTGGCCGGGCACGACGAACATTGGCAAGGGCGTGGACAATCTCGGAGCGCCTCAGGAGCCCCGGACCACGGTCTTCAAGTAGTTGTAAGCCTTGATGATTTCGATCAACCGGTCCTCGGTGGAGCGGTCGCCGCCATTGGCGTCGGGGTGGTGCTGCTTCACCAGCGCTTTGTACTGCGCCTTGACGTCGTCCAGCGTCGCGCTGGGGCCGAGACCCATGACTTGCAGCGCCTTGCGCTCGGCATTGAAGATCTTGCGGGTTTCTTCCTTGATCGGCTGCTGCGGCTTGCGGGCCCGGCCGCGCCCCATACCCATGCCGTTCATCTCGTTGAACATGGCAAACGGATCGATCGCGCCGTCGAGGTCGGGCTGCCCGGCCTTGGTTTTGTCCGCAGAGCCGTTGGCGCCCATCTTCCAGGTCGGACGATGGCCGGTCAGCGCGTCCTTCTGGTACTTGGCGACCGCGTCCGGGGCCATGCCCTGGAAGAAGTTGTAGCCCTGATTGTATTCGCGGACATGGTTCAGGCAGAAGTGCCAGTATTCCTTGTCCTGCGCACGGCCCTTGGGCGCGCGGTGCGGACCCTTGTTCTTGCACTCGGGCCACTCGCACATAATAGCTTCTTCGCGCGCAGCGGCCTGCTGCTTCGCGCTCAGCTTGTTCGGCTTGATACGGATGCTGTCGAAGAATTTGGATGAGTCGATGGGCATGGCTGACTATGACAACGCAATGCAAAAAGCTTCAAGTCTTGACATTCCGATTACCTCATTCGGCGCCCTGCGCCGCACCAATATGGTCGCCACATCGTGATTGACCATGAGTGGGGCGAACCGCTAAGCCGGCCATCATGACCATGAAAGATAACATCACAAAGAAGCTGACAGAGGCTTTCGCGCCCCTCAGCCTCGACGTTTCAGATGAATCGCATCTGCATGCCGGTCACATGGGCCACCGCCCGGAGGGTGAAACCCACTTCAGGGTCAATATTGTGTCGGAGGCCTTCGAAGGGAAGAGCCGGATCGACCGCCATCGCATGATCAACGAACTGCTGGCGGCGGAACTCGCGGGAACGGTACATGCGCTGGCGCTGAAACCGCAGACACCGAAGGAAGCGGGCTAGGCTTTGCCGTAGTCCTCAACGCCGTCCTTCCGGGGCGCGAGCTCCGCTTGGCGATCGCGAACCGGGAATCTCAGCATGGGCGTCTCCGACAGCGCCATGTCCAGATTCCGGGTTCACGTGCACGAAGACGCGCCCGTGCCCGGAATGACGAGTGTGGGTTGGTCCTACTTCTTCAGCGACGCGATCGCCTCAAGGACGTTCGGCTTCAGCCCGGCGCCGCCCGCATCCAGATGTTCGAAGATCTTCTTCCGCATGCGCGGATCCCAGAACTTCTTGATGTGCTCGGCAATGCCGGCCACGGCGTGATCGTGGCCCTGGCTGTTGAAGAAGTCGCCGATCTGGTTGGCCATATAGATCAGCCGGTCAGGCGACGTCGATGTGTGGGTGTCCATGCTCTTGCCCTGATGCATCCGCGGTGACGCCGTGCTGACGCACGCGATGCTGATGTGTGAAAACTTCGAACCCGTCGCTGCGCGCGATCGCGGCCAACGTAATGCCTGCGGCTTCCGCCATACGGATGGCCAGTGCGGTGGGGGCCGAGACCGACACCATGAGCGGCGCGCCGATAGCAGCCGTCTTTTGCACCATCTCGACAGAGACGCGGCTGGTCAGCAGCACGATGCCCTGCCCTGCATCGACCTTGGCCTGCGCCAGCGCGCCGGCCAGCTTGTCGAGCGCATTATGACGGCCGACATCCTCACGCAACGCGACGATGCCGTCGGCCGGCGTCCAGAACGCCGCGGCGTGCACGGCGCGGGTCTGGATGTTGACCTTCTGCAGCGGCGACAGCGTCTCCATCGCCGCCATGATCTGGTCGAAGGAGAACACGCCGCCGGGCGCGACGATGGCCGCCGGCTTAACGGCTTCCGAGATCGAGTCGATGCCGCACAGACCGCAGCCCGTCGGCCCTGCAATCTGCCGGCGCCGCGCGCTGATGCTCTCGGCCTTCTCGCCTGCGAGCCACATGCGCAGCTCAACGCCATCGTCGAATTCAACAGCCTCGAAACTCTCGATCTCGTTGATCGAGGTGACCACGCCTTCGCTCAGGCTGAAGCCATAGGCGAAGTCGCGATAGTCCTGCGGCGTCCCCATCATGACGGCATAGGTGCCACCATTATAGGTGATCGCCAGCGCGGTCTCTTCCGGCACCGCGCGCAACCCCTCGCTGACGCCGGACTGGCGCCAGATCTTGCGGGGGACTGAGCGAACCGGCTCGTGCATGTCTGGTCTCCAGACCTACTCCGCTGCTTCCACGACAGGCATGGCGATCCGGCGCGACTGGCGAGCCTGCTCGTCATATTCCTTCTGCCACTCGGACGGACCGTTCGAGGGCGAGATCTGCACCGCCGTCACCTTGTATTCCGGGCAATTGGTCGCCCAGTCCGAGAACTCGGTGGTGATGACGTTGGCCTGCGTGGTCGGGTGATGGAAGGTCGTATAGACCACGCCCGGCGCCATACGCTCGGTTAGCAGCGCACGCAACGTCGTCTCGCCGGCGCGGCTCTGCAGCTTCACCCAGTCGCCGTCGCGGATGCCACGTAGTTCGGCGTCATGCGGATGCAGCTCCAGACGATCCTCTTCATGCCAGACCACATTCTCGGTGCGCCGTGTCTGCGCGCCGACATTGTACTGGCTGAGAATACGGCCGGTGGTGAGCAGCAGCGGGAAGCGCGGCCCGGTACGCTCGTCGGTGGCAATGTATTCGGTGAGCATAAACTTGCCCTTGCCGCGCACGAAGCCGTCCATATGCATAATCGGCGTGCCCAGAGGCTGCTTCTCGTTACACGGCCACTGCACCGAACCAACCTCCTCCAGCTTCGCATAGGAGACGCCGGCGAAAGTCGGCGTCAGCGCCGCGATTTCGTCCATGATCTCCGAGGGGTGGTTATATTTCATCTCATAGCCGAGTGCCTTGGCGAATCCCAAGGTCACTTCCCAATCCTCAAGACCATTCTTCGGCGACATCACCTTGCGGACGCGCTGAATGCGACGTTCGGCATTGGTGAAAGTGCCGTTCTTCTCCAGGAAGGTGGAGCCCGGGAAGAACACGTGGGCGTAGTTGGCGGTCTCGTTCAGGAACAGGTCGTGGACGATGACGCATTCCATCGCCGACAGCGCCGCGACCACATGCTTGGTGTTGGGATCGGACTGCAGGATGTCTTCGCCCTGCACGTAGAGGCCCATGAAAGTGCCTTCGGTGGCGGCATCGAACATGTTGGGGATGCGCAGGCCCGGCTCACTGTTGAGCTTGACGTTCCACATCGCTTCGAACTGCTCGCGCACCGCATCGCCAGAAATGTGGCGATAGCCCGGCAGCTCGTGCGGGAACGAGCCCATGTCGCAGGAGCCCTGCACGTTGTTCTGGCCGCGCAGCGGATTCACGCCGACGCCGGGACGGCCGATATTGCCGGTCGCCATCGCGAGGTTCGCGATCGCGATTACGGTGGTCGAACCCTGGCTGTGCTCGGTGACGCCGAGACCGTAATAGATCGCACCGTTGCCACCGGTGGCGAACAAACGGGCGGCGGCGCGCAGCTCCTTCGGATCGACGCCGGTCATGATGGCGGTGGCTTCGGGGCTGTGGTTCGGCTGCGCGACGAAGGCCGCCCAGTCCTCGAACTCGCTCCAGTCACAGCGCTCGCGGATGAAGGTCTCGTCGGCGAGGCCTTCGGTGACGATGACATGGGCCAGCGCGGTGAGCACCGCGACATTAGTGCCGGGCATCAGGGGCAGATGGTGCTGTGCCTCGATATGGGCCGAGCGCACGATATCGGTTTGGCGCGGATCGACCACGATCAGCTTGGCGCCGGCGCGCAAACGCTTCTTCAGGCGCGATGCAAACACCGGATGGCCATCGGTCGGGTTGGCGCCGATGATCATCACGACATCGGTATCTTCCACCGAGTCGAAATCCTGCGTGCCGGCCGAGGTACCAAAGGTCGAGGACAGGCCGTAGCCGGTCGGCGAATGGCAGACGCGCGCGCAGGTATCAACGTTGTTGTTGCCGAAGCCGGCGCGGATCAGCTTCTGCACCACGAAGACTTCTTCATTGGTGCAGCGCGACGAGGTGATGCCGCCGATGGAGTCTTTGCCGTATTTGGCCTGGATGCCCTTGAACTTCTTGGCCGCGAAATTGAAGGCCTCATCCCATGACACTTCCTGCCATGGATCGGTGATCTTCTCGCGGATCATCGGATTGAGGATGCGCTCCTTGTGGTTCGCATAGCCCCAGGCGAAACGGCCCTTGACGCAGGAATGGCCGCGATTGGCCTTGCCGTCCTTGTACGGCACCATGCGCACCAGTTCCTCGCCGCGCATTTCCGCCTTGAAGGTACAGCCGACGCCGCAATAGGCGCAGGTGGTCACAGCGGAGTGCTCAGGCTGGCCGATCTCGATCACGGCCTTCTCGGTCAGCGTCGCGGTCGGGCAGGCCTGCACGCAGGCGCCGCAGGACACGCATTCCGAACCCAGGAAGCTCTCGCTCATGCCCGGCGAGACGCGGCTCTCGAAGCCGCGGCCGGAGATCGTCAGCGCGAAAGTGCCCTGTACTTCTTCGCAGGCGCGGACGCAGCGCGAGCAGACGATGCACTTGGAGGGGTCATAGGTGAAGTACGGATTCGACTCGTCCTTTGCCATCCAGTGATCATTTTCGCAGGCTTCCGGCGAATTGTGATTGTGCTTCGGGCCAGACTTCGCGAACACATGGTTCTCGCCGTCATAACCGTAACGCACGTCGCGCAGGCCGACGGCGCCGGCCATGTCCTGCAACTCGCAATCGCCATTGGCGGCGCAGGTGAGACAGTCGAGCGGATGGTCGGAGATATAGAGCTCCATCACGCCCTTGCGCAGCGCCGCGAGCCGCGCATTCTGGGTATGAACCACGAGGCCTTCCATGGCCGGCGTGGTGCAGGAGGCAGGCGTGCCCGCGCGGCCTTCGATCTCGACGAGACAGAGACGACAGGAGCCGAAGGCATCCACCATGTCGGTGGCGCAGAGTTTCGGAATCTGCGTACCCATCTCCATGGCGGCGCGCATGATGGAGGTGCCCTCGGGCACCGAGACGCTCTGCCCGTCGATGGTCAGCGTGACCATCTTTTCGGACTTCGAACGCGGCGTACCAAAATCGATTTCGTGAACGAGCGACATGTGTTGCTCCTTTACTCTGCGGCCTGAAGGCGCGATGGCGCCGGGCCGAAATCATCAGGGAAATGTTTCAATGCGCTCATCACCGGATACGGCGTGAAGCCGCCCAGCGCGCAGAGCGAGCCGAACTTCATGGTGTTGCTGAGGTCCTGCAGCACGGCGATGTTCTCGGCAACGCGTTCACCGCGGCGGATCTTGTCGATAGTCTCGACGCCGCGGGTGGAGCCGATGCGGCACGGCGTGCACTTGCCGCAGGATTCGATGGCGCAAAATTCCATCGCGAAACGCGCCTGCTTCGACATGTCGACGGTGTCGTCGAACACCACGATGCCGCCATGGCCGATTAGGCCGTCGCGCTTGGCGAAGGCCTCGTAGTCGAACGGCGTGTCGAACAATTCGCGCGGGAAGTAGGCACCGAGCGGACCACCGACCTGCACCGCGCGCACGGGCTTACCCGTAAACGTGCCGCCGCCGATATCATCGACGAGCTCACCCAGCGTGATGCCAAAGGCGACCTCAAACAACCCGCCGAACTTGACGTTGCCGGCAAGCTGGATCGGCATCGTGCCACGCGAGCGACCCATGCCGTAGTCCGCATAGGCCTTGGCGCCGCTGTCGAGAATGAACGGGATCGCCGCAAACGAGAGGACGTTGTTGATGACCGTCGGCTTGCCGAACAGACCTTTATGGGCCGGCAGCGGCGGTTTGGCGCGGACGATGCCGCGACGGCCTTCGAGACTCTCAAGCAGCGAGGTCTCCTCGCCGCAGACATAGGCGCCGGCGCCGACGCGGACTTCGAGATCGAATGCGTGCGCCGAGCCACGAATCTTGTCGCCGAGATAACCGGCGCGCTTGGCGGCAGCGATACCCGCATTCATCGCCTCGACGGCATGGGGATATTCCGAGCGGATATAGATGTAGCCCTTGGTTGCCCCCACAGCGATGCCGGCGATGGTCATGCCTTCGATCACCACGAAGGGATCGCCTTCCATGATCATGCGATCGGCGAAGGTGCCGCTGTCGCCCTCGTCCGCATTGCAGACGATGAATTTGCGATCGGCCTTGGTATCGGCCACCGTCTTCCACTTGATGCCGGTCGGGAACCCGGCGCCACCGCGGCCACGCAGGCCGGATGTGGTGACGTCGGCAATGATGCCAGCACTATCCAGCGTCAGCGCGCGGGCGATGCCCTTGTAGCCGCCATGCGCGATGTAATCCTCGACTGACCGGGGATCGACGACGCCGCAGCGCACAAAGGTCAGACGCGTCTGCTTCTTGAGCCACGGAATCTCCTCCGCGACACCAAGACGCAGCGCGTGAGGGCCGTTTGCGACCATCGCATCGAGCACCGACGCAACGTCTTTCTCTTCGACCGGCCCAAAGGCGACACGGCCTTCCGGCGTCGCGACTTCGATCATCGGCTCCAGCCACAGCAATCCGCGCGAACCGGGGCGAATGATCTCGATTGCAAGCTTGCGCTTTTGAGCCTCCGCTTCGAAGGCACTGACGAGTTCATCGGCGCCGACGGAAACGGCGGCCGCATCGCGCGGAATGTAGATCTTCAGAGTTTTATCAGACGATGTCATCGCTGTGCCTCCGCGACCAGCGCATCGATGCGCTTCTCATCGAGGCGGCCAACCAGACGGCCATCGAGCATCGCCGATGGCGCCGTGGCGCAGAGCCCGAGGCAATAGATCGGCTCCAACGTAACACGCTGATCCGCCGTCGTGTTTCCAAACTTTACACCCAATTTCGCTTCCGCGCGCGCAGCCAGCGCGTCGCCGCCGGCCGCCTGGCAAGCCTCGGCCCGGCAGATCTTCAGCACATGCTTGCCAGCCGGTTCATGCCGGAAGTCGTGATAGAAGGTGAACACGCCATGGACCTCGGCGCGCGATAGGTTACGCGCCAGCGCGATCATCGGGATTGCCGCCTCTGGCACATAACCAAAGGCTTCCTGCATCGCATGCAGAATCACGATCACGCCGCCTTCCACATGGGACAGGCTCTCGATGATCTCGGTGCCTCGGTCGGCACTCCAAGGCTCATAAGCATTCGGCTCGTAGGCTGCGTTCATCCCGGTACTCAATTGATCTTATGACTGGAGAACCAATCAAAATTGGAATCGATCCAAAGATCAATAAAGCTGTCTCATGCTGCGATACGGAAACGGTATCGACACCCGGCGAAATCGATGAATTTGAAATGGTTAGCTTGGTTGCAGCGCAGCAATTGCAGCACCCGAAACGAAGGTCTTACGCCTCCAGCGACGGCGCAACCTCCCGGGCGATCTGGACCAGAGTCGCCACCAGCGGGGTCATGGGATCGCGCTGGGGCACCACGAGGCCGACGCCATAATTCACCACGGGATCGACGATCGGGATCATGCGCACCGAGTCGTTGGCGGTCAAACCCAGCGTCTCCGCCAGCTTGGCCGGCATCACACTGGCCCAGCGGCCGGTCTTCACATGTGTATAGAGCACGATGATCGAATTCGACGTCAGCATCGGCATCGCCTCGGCGCCGACCGACTTCAGGGCACGATCGATGATGCGCCGGTTCTGCATGTCGGGGGTCAGCAGGCATAGCGGCACCTGGCCGACTTCGGACCAGGTGACACTCTTGCGATCGCCGAACATGCTGTCCGGCGAGGTCAGCAGCCGGTAGCTTTCTTTATAAAGCGGGATCGAACGCACTTTGCCGAGCGGTTCGTTCTCGATGTAGGTGAGGCCCGCATCGACTTCGAGATTTTCAAGCAGACCGAGCACGGCCGTGGAGGTGCAGGACACGATGCGAAACCGCACATCGGGATGCCGCGCACGAAACGGCGTCGTCAGTGAGGCGACCATGCCGAGCACCGTAGGAATTGCGGCGATGCGGATCTCGCCGGATAGACTGTCCTTGAGGCCGTTGATTTCCTGCTTCATCGCGCGAGCATCGCCGACGATGCGGCGTGCCCAATCGAGCGCGCGTTCGCCTTCCGGCGTAAACCCCTGGAAGCGCGAGCCGCGCTGCACCAGCATCACGCCGAGCATGTCCTCGAGCTGCTTGAGGCTGGTGGACATGGTGGGCTGCGTCACGCCGCAAGCTTCCGCGGCGCGGCCGAAATGCCGTTCCTTCGCCAGCGACAACAGCAGTTCAAGTTTTTCGATCAAGGGACGCCCCGCTCCGACCACATCATTTTTGCCGAGGTGCGGCGCGACGATCGCGTGTGTGGCCTTCGGTGTCCGCCCTCGGGGCAAAGCATATGGTGCGGAGCCGCCTTGCCGCAACCATCGCAGCAACGCAGACAGAGATCAGCCCCGGCCAAGCTTCCCGCTTCAAGATAGAATCTGGTTGGGGTCTTTGGGGCGGTCTGCTTCGTCGCGGGGTCCAAGGCCCCGGCGACGACAGCAAACGGCAAGTACGATCAGCCAGAAGGCTGATCCGAGATCAACCCAGGCGGCTGATCTGCTCTTCGGTCACGACACGCTCGATGTTCTCGGACTTGCTCTTGATCCGGTAACGCGGGCGACCATCGGCTTCGATCGGAAGGCGAGAGGTGATGGTGTAGATGCTGCGTTCCTTGATGGTGGAACGGCCCTGCGGCCCCTGCAGCTGGTGGTGAACGTCCTCATTAATTGCGTAGTTATGCGCCATTATTCATACTCTCCACGATGAGCGGCTTTTAGCCACAACTTGCTCAAAAAGCAAGAAATCTCTAGCAATTTCGGTCAGATAGCTCGTCAGTCCTGATATGCAACGATGGGCAACAGGTCATAATTTGGATGTCTCTGCGACAGATTCCATCTCATGCTGCCGATCTGGTCAGCAGCAATTCTGCCGTTTTCAGAGGGGGTTGGACTGATTCAAGGGCGTGCCGGCATGACACAGTTCCCGCGCCCTTTCCGCGTTAGCAATAATCCTGGAATACCAGCGGGCCACTCGAAACTGGCCCCAAAAAAGCCGAAAAACCACCGGCAGGGCATTGCCGGTGGTTTCGGAGATTTACAGCAGAGTGCGCGAGTCTCCTCGAAGACTTAGGGCCGTCAAAAATTTGCCGGCTGCGCACGAAAATATTACATGAGCCAGAATGTTGAGCGCAATACCTGATTTGCTCAATCAAATATATTATTGGCCGCTATCGTTAGCGGGAAACATGATGTGGGCTGGCGCCAGCCCTGCCCGGGCCCGTTCGGCCATTTTGCGAAATGCGGTTTCGATATCACGCGCCAGACGCCGGGTGTCGAAGGCCGGCATGTTCAGACGATTGGCCGATAACTTCTCCCGGATCGACGACAACCGCTCGGGATTTTCCGCCAGCTCGACCGCCATACGCTCATAGTCATCTCGCTTCGCCGCAATCAACTCCGGCACACCCAGATTCTGCAGAAGACTCGCGGCAACCCGCCCTGCAAAGGTTTCTCCACGACACGTCAGCAACGGCAATCCAGCCCATAATGCGTCGCTCGCTGTGGTATGCGCATTGTACGGCAACGTATCGAGAAATAGATCCGCACAACGATGCCGCGCCAGGTGCTCGGCCGGCAGCATGCGCGCGGCAAACACCAGACGCGCGGGGTCGATGCCCCGCAATTCCGCTTCGCGGCGCAGATTCGCCACAGCCGCAGCGCTGTCCTCCAGCAGCCAGAGAACGCTGCCGTCAACGGCTGAGAGGATCCGCATCCAGCTGTCGAAGACATCGGGCGTGATCTTGTAGGCATTGTTGAAGCAACAGAACACGAAGCCCTGCGCAGGCAAACCGACCTCCGCGCGCGCGAATGCACGTACCGATATCTCCCGGCGATCGTCATTGGCCTGATAGCAATTCGGCAGCCAGACCACCTTCTCGCTATAGAATTGCCGGTGCTCGGGCGGCAGGACGTGCTGATCGGCGAGGATGTAATCCATGAAACCCGCGCCGAGCGTGCCGGGAAAGCCGAGATAATTGACCTGCACCGGCGCGGCCCTGCGCGCGAATACACCGGTGCGCTGCTCGCCGAAATAGCCGTTGAGATTGACGAGGATGTCGATGCGCTGCGCACGAATGGCGTTCACCGCCTGCGGATCGCTCAGTGTGGAGATATCGACGATCCCATCCACGGCGCCAGCGATGCGTCGCCTGATGTCGCTGCCGTCGTCATACCCGTTGTCGATGGCGAAAATCTCGAATGCGTTTTTGTCGTGCTGCTCCAGCACACCGACCAGCAGCAGCGAGGTCGCCTGCTGTCGAAATTCACCGGACAGATAGCCGACGCGAATTTTTGCATTCGGCCCGGTCGGGGAAGCACGCAGCGGTAGAGCTTGCATGGGAAAACGCGAGGCGTTGGTCAGTTCGGCGCAGCGCTGCAGGCTGCGTTCCGAAGTGGCCACGCCTTGCCAGCCAAACGGCTCGGCGGCCAGTTTGCCGGCTATGAGATCAGCCTCGATCTCCGCAATCAGCCCATTCGCGTCATGCCAGTCGCAGACCAGCATCTTCTGATGCAGCAAGTTGCCTTTCAGCAGCGGCATGTCCGGATTGAGTTGGCATGCGCGGCCATAGGCCTCCACCGCTTCTGCCGGCATCCGCATCTGCCCAAAGATGTAGCCGCGACCAAACCACGCTTCTGCCAGATCGGGCTGCAAGGCGAGCGCCGACTCGCAAGCCGCGAGGGCCTCGTCATAGCGCTTCAACTCCGCCAGCGACTTGCTTTTGTTGAAGAAGGCTGCGGCATAGCGCGGGTCGAGCGCCAACGCGCGATCGAAGTCAGCCAGCGCGGCGGGGTAGTCGCGCAGATCGTTCAGAACCGTGCCACGGTTATTTAGCGTTTCGGCATTGCCGGGATTGAGCGCCAGCGCTTCGGTGAAACGAAGCAGCGCCTCATCCGGCCGGTTCAGCGCCTTCAGCACCAGGCCGTAATTGTAGAATGTGGCATCTGATGTCGCATTGATGCGGAGGGCTGCCTTCAGATGCGGTTCGGCTTCCGCATGGCGCTTCAGCGCGACCAGGACGATGGCCAGAATGTTCAGCGCCGGGAAATGCTTTGGATCCTTGCGCAAGAACTTGCTGAACCCGCGCTCGGCCTCCTGGAGGCGGCCCTGCTGGAAGGCAGCGAATGCGCTTTGAAACAGTTCAGCTGGAGACGCCATGGTTCTTCGGACTTCTGGCTTTGCGGCTTGCATGGCCGGGGCCACGCCGTCCGGTATAGACACCCGCCTCCGCGGCGTCGAGAACGCCGCTCGAGCGAACGAAGTCGGGTGAGGCTCCATAAAACCAAAAACCCCCGGCAGTTTCCTGCCGGGGGTCTTTGTTTCAAAGACTGGTCGTCGTGAGACGATCAGAATTAGAAGGAGCGCAGGATCTGCACCGAACCGTTGTAGAGGTTCTGATCGGCGGTGTTGAAGACCGTACCGGCCGGCTTGCCCGACATGCCACCAGCGGTGGTGGTGTAGGTGCCGTTCAGGTTCTGATCGAGACGGCTGTAGGTGAACTGAGCCGACAGGGTCAGGTTCTGAACCGGGGTCCAGGCGGTACGGGTGCCGATCTGGGCGAGACCCAAGTCGAAGTTACCCGTGCCGGCGAACACACCCGCACGAGCGGCAGCAGCCGACGACGAGTTGAAGCCCGGGCCACCGGTGCTGACACCAGTGAAGGCGGCCATCATCAGGTCGTTGCCGGAGCCATACGAGATGTGGCTGTAGTTGCCGAACAGCGACGTGCGCCATGCCGGGTTCCAGTAGTGCTCGTAGAAAGCGCTAACTTCCCAAGCGGAGCTCTGGATGATCTGGCCGTTGGTGGCGTAAACGCCGTCCAGAACATAGCCGAAGCCGAGGCTGTTACCATCAACCTTCGCGTAGCGGCCGCCACCCGAGGTATCGGTCGTGCCACCGAAGACGTACTTGGCTGCGCCCTTGCCGTACGATGCTTCGATCTTCAAGCTGTCGCCTGCGCCGGTGGGCAGGTTCTTGAATTCGACCGCACCGCTCACAGCGAAGCCGTACTTGTCATCGGCGTGACCGGTAGCTTCGGTCGTGCCGTAGAAGCCCGGAGTCGCAGCGTGCATTGCAGCAGCGAAGTGCAGGGTGCCCCAAGCCTGATCGAGGCGGATGTTGCCGACGATGTCAGGAATGTGGTTGCCGCCGTAGGCGTTGCCCAGGAAGGTGTTCGACGTCGTGCCGTAGAACGCACCGGTGAACGAGGGAGCGCCCGGACCGACGATGAAGCCGTTGGTATTCCAGAGGCCGGCGTTGCGGTAGGCCGAAGCGTTTTCGATCGAGATCGTGCCCGACACGCCGTTACCGAAGGAGGCGGTGTAGGCCAACTGCGGGATACCGGTCGCGTTGTTCGAACCAGCGTTGAAGCCCGACGAGATGTACGGCTTGGCGAGCGCCCACTGGGGATCGAACTGCGAGACGGCCTTACCGAAGGTGAAGCCGGCGAACTGGATGAACGCGTAGTCGACTTCGGTGTAACCGCCAGCGATCGATTCACGATCCTGGAGGAAGTCGAACTGGATGTTCGCGTAGGTACGAACCACGCCGTATTCGGTCGCGGTGCGGGTGTCCGTCGTCAAGTTGACGCGTTCACGGGTCGAGAAATAGTTCTTGGTCCAGAGATTGTTGCCGCCGGCACCACCCTGCCAGAACGGAACGTCGTAGGTGCTGCCGTTGAACGCAACGTCCAAACGGATCGCGCCGCCGATCTTGATGCAGGTGTCGGTGCCCGGGATGTAGTAGAAGCCTGCGCCGTAGAGCGAGCAGATCTTCACGTATTCCACTGCCTTGGCCTTCACCGGAAGATCGGCTGCCTGAGCTCCGCCGATGGCGATCAGACCCGCCGCCGAGCCGAGGATAAGGCTCTTAATCATCGTCATGTTAAACCTCCAAGTTGTCCAAAAGGGAAGGTTCCGGATCTGCCAGGCGCGAACGCCCGAAGATTTAGTCCCCCAAGTCCCCAAACTAACCGCTCAAATACTTCGCGCTTTCGGAAACACCCGCATAACGCGAGGCACTCAAGCGAACTACTTCAACGGGACGACTGAGGGTTTCCCCATCGCCGGAACTGAGAATGCCTGCGCAATTCTTAGAAGCAAAATACTTTATGAACTCAGGTAACTTTATCGCGATGCAGTGTGGTTTCCCGGCAACACACGAAATCGTGGTTTGCACGTCACAATTCACTGATACAATTATAGAATTCTGGGAAGTGTGGGACGATGGAATGGCCGGCGGGGCAGTGGTGACTATGCGTGGGGGATCTGCGGGCTGGAACGAAAATGAGCTTTCGATTTGGGTGACCGGCCAGAATCAGGAGATCATCCGACAGTTCATCTGGGACATCGCGTCGATCAACGTTCATCTTGAGGGAATCCGCCAGTTCTGGGCCAAGGAGCTCGGCATCAGCGGACCGCAATGGATGATCCTGATGGCCGTCAGCGACCTTGATCGCGGCAACGGCGTGCCGGTCAAGGATGTGTCCGCCATGCTCCACGTCGACCCCTCCTTCGTCACCACCCAATCCAAAATGCTCGAGAAGAATGGCTTCATGCGGCGCGTCGCGTCCCGCGAGGATGCCCGCGTCGTACTGATGTCGCTGTCCGAAAAGGCCAGCAAGAAAATCTCCGCGCTCTCAGCTCGTAGGGAGTCGCTCGGGGATTTCATTCTCAGCGATTTTGACGAGCAGGCCTTGAAGGAGATCGGACAGCACATGTCCCGGCTCAAGAGTCGCCTCGAAAAAGCGACACTGATGCTGGAAGTCGAGAGCTGACCATCGCCGGGTGAGTGGCGGATCAATCGACCCCGCCGCGCCCTACTTCGTTCGTGAGTCCAGACGATCGACAATCCAGTCGAAAATGAACTCGTTGCCCACTGTCGGAATATCGATCTGAGCGGGCGGGGCCACCGTTTCCGACGCGCGGAAGATCTTCAGTTCGATGTCGAGGCCGTTTTGTTTCATGACGCGGCAACATTCCGTGACGTGATCGACATCGAGCCAGTCGCGCTCGCCCATGGCAACCAGGACCGGGCATTTGATATTGGCGGCAACGCTGCTGCTGTTGAAGCCCTCGATTTCACTCGGACAGCCCAGACCTGCGCGGCCTGAAATGCGGCTGGCAATAAACGCGCGCTCGTGAAGCTCCCAGATTCCGGCATCGCAAACAGCTGCTGCAAAGCGGTCGTCGAGATTGGCGCCGCGCGTCGCAAAGGCAGCTCCCAGGCCGTCTCCGAAGATCGCAATTCGCTCCTGATCGATATCGCTGCGGTCAGCCAGGAAATCGACCCAGCCGCTGATCGCCGTTTCGACCTCATACCGACAAGGCGACCCGATCATCTCCTGGCTATAGGATTGACCGGGCAAATCGACGAGCAACAGCGAGAGACCGCGTTCCAGCGCGTAGCTGGGCACCCTGTGCAGATGCTCTTCCTTGTAGTGGCCCTGCCCGACGACGCAGAGAACGACCGGCAGCGGCCGCGTCACGCGCGGCGCAGGAACGAAGTATCCCTGCAACACACCGTCCCGCCACGGGATCTCGACGACCTCGCCGGCAGGCGTTGCATGCTGCACGTAAAGTCGGGCACAATCCTGCATTAGGGCGATGGCGGCGCCTTGCCGCGGATCGCTGCAAGCGAGCATGACCTGAGCGGTGCGATAGTAGTTGGCCGCGCGCAGCCAGTTGCTCAGCGCCGTCGGGATGTGGCCGCTGGCCAGCGCCTCCGCGGCGCGCTCACGGTTGATATCAGCCGCGCTATACCATTCGCGATACCAGCTCTCGTCATCGCGCGGATTGATACGCTCCGCCGCCAGGAAACATTCCGAAACGGTACTTCCGCCTTCCTGCGCCGCGCGCAGCACGCGCAAGAACTGCAGCGAAAAGTCTTCATGGCCAGGCCATTGCTGCCAGCCGCGCCCCTGCGACGATGGGATGGCCCTGCCGAAATCGATAATGGTCACATCCCTGGCCCTTGACGGAGATCGCTTGAAAGATCGACGAGAAGCATGGGTCTTGCGCCCATTTGTGTACTGCCAGACACACTCAGGAGTCCGACTTTTCAGCAGTATTATCCGCGCTTTACGAGGGGGCAAGCATGATTATTATACCGCAACTGCACCAATTGAATGCTGCAGCGCCAACGAATTCTGCATCCAGGCCCGATGCCGCGTAACTCGCGCGAAGGCTTGTTACTTCGGGACGACGGCCTGTGCATCGACCCAGATTTGCGCATCGCTTTCACGCACCGGATAGCGTCGCAAACCCCTGCTCGGCCAACCCGGCGACATGCTGCCGTCTGCCAGATCGAACCAGGCCAGATGGCGCGGACAGTGCAGCCGGCCATCGGCGACGCGGCCAAGGCTGAGATCGGCCTGCTCATGTGGGCAGGCGCGCTCGCAGGCGTAGATCGTCTCACCATCCTGCACGATGAGCACACCGAGGCCGGCCACGTTGACGCAAACGATCGTCTGTTCGGTCAGGCGCTCGCGTGAGCAAACCGCGACCCATCGGGCGGGATTGTCGTCATCCGCCAAGATAGGCCCGTCGCACATGCTCGTTCTCGATCAGCTCCGCTCCCGCGCCGGACAGCACGACACGCCCAGACTCCAGCAGATAGGCATGATCGCACATCTCGAGCGCGGCGAAGGCATTCTGCTCAACTAGCAAAACAGTCGTGCCGGCATCGCGGATCGCGCGGATGATCGCAAAGGTGCGCTCGACGATGTTGGGCGCGAGACCGAGCGAGGGTTCATCGAACATCACAAGGCGCGGGCGCGACATCAATGCACGGCCGATGGCCAGCATCTGCTGCTCGCCGCCGGACAGCGTGCCAGCTGCCTGCTTGCGTCGCTCTGCGAGGCGCGGGAATTCGCCATAGATGCGGTCGCGGTCAACAGCGACTTCGCTCGTGTCCGAGCGCAGATAGGCGCCCATGTCGAGATTTTCGGCCACCGTCATATGCGGAAATACACGACGCCCTTCCGGGCAATGCGCGATACCCTTTGTGAGCACCCGCTGCGCGCCGATGCCGGTGATGTCTTCGCCGTCGAAATGCAGACTGCCGGAGCGTGATGGCACGAGGCCCGAGATAGCACGCAGCGTCGTGCTCTTGCCGGCGCCGTTGGCGCCGATCAGTGCCACGAGCTGGCCAGCCTTGACCGAAAGCGAAATGCCCTTGAGGGCCGAGATCTGGCCATAGGCGCAAACCATGTCACGGATCTCAAGCATGGACTGCGACCTCCTTGACCACATCCTTCGCGCTCTGACCGAGGTAGGCTTCGATCACCGCGGGATTCTTGCGGATTTCGTCGGGCGGTCCCTCAGCGATGATGCGGCCGTAATTCAGCACGACGATGCGATCCGACACGCTCATCACCATCGGCATGTCGTGCTCAACCAAGAGGATCGTGACGCCACGATCCCGGATATTGCGGATCAGTTGCACGAAAGTATGTGTCTCCGACGCGTTCATGCCGGACACAGGCTCGTCGAGCAGCAACATCTTCGGCTGCGCGGCGAGCGCCAGCGCGACACCGACGAGACGCTGCTCGCCGTAGGACAGCGAGCCCGCAAGATCGTTGGCGCGCGCTTCCAGCCCGATCCAGCGCACCAGTTCGGCGGCACGGGCGCGCTGCGCTTTCTCCGATGCGCGGGCGCGCGGCAGGCCGAGAATGGCTTCGGCAAGGCCAAGCTTGCCTTTAAGCTCCCCTTGGCGATGCAGGCCGATCAGGACGTTGTCGTAGACCGTGTCGTTGGGAAACACGCTGGTGCGCTGAAAGGTGCGGATCAGCCCGAGATCTGCGATTTCATGCGGTTTCTTGCCCTTGAGGTCCGCGCCGCAATAGTTCACCGCGCCCTTCGTGGGCGTGAGAAAGCCGGTCATGACGTTGAAGGCCGTGGTCTTGCCGGCACCGTTCGGCCCGATCAGGCTGACGATCTCACCTTTGTTGACATGGAAGTTCATGTCCGAGATCGCGACAAGGCCGCCAAAATGGACCGCGACATGTTCAATGCTGAGGACTGTCTCGGCCATCACGCGTGCTCCTCGGCGGTGCGTTCGGAGACGGCGATGGACGCCCGTCTGGTTCCGCCGGCCCGGGCTAAACCGAGTTTCGCGGCAAGCGACGGCACGATGCCGCGCGGCATGACGAACAGGATGACGATCAGCACCACGCCATAGGTGATCCACTGTGCCTCCGGCGGCATGATCGGCCGTAGGAACACCGGCAGCAGACCGAAAATCACGCCACCGACGACGGGCCCGGCCAGCGAGCCCTTGCCGCCCGACACCACCATGATCACCATAGTCACCGTCGAGATGAAAGCGAAGACGTCGGGATCGATGATACGGATGTAATGCGCGTAAAGGCTTCCCGCCGCGCCGGCGATACCGGCAGAGATCACGGCAGCCAGTGTCAGCGTCTTGGTAACGTCGATACCGACGGCGACAGCCAACGTCTCGTTCTCCATCAAGCCGCGCATGGCGCGGCCGTAGTGCGAATGAACGAGGCGCGAGATCAGGAAATACGAGATCGCGGCGACAGCGAGCACAAGATAGTAATTGTGAAACTTGGTCTTCAGCACGAGATAACCAAGCCCCGGCAGACCAATGGTGATCGACGGGATATTGGTCAGCGCCAACGGGCCCTGCGTCAGCTCGACCCAGTTCAGCGCCACCAGCCTGACAACTTCGGCGAACGAGATCGTGACGATGACGAAGTAAGCGCCGCGCACGCTGAAGGACAGGCGTCCGACCAGATAGCCGCAGAAGCCCGAAATGAGGATCGCCAGAAAGAAGCCCGCAATCGGCGGCCACGGCACGTGGACGATATGGAAATCACCGTAGATCGGCACATCGAATCCCAGCGATGTCAGCGCGCTGACATAGGCGCCGATGCCGAAGAAGGCGATATGGCCGAGGCTGAGCTGTCCAGTAAAGCCGAGCAGCAGATTGAGGCTCATGGCGCCGATGATGAAGATGCCGGTCGTAATCAGCGCGTTGAGCAGATACGGATCCGTCAGCCACATCGGTACGGAGGAGAAGAAAGCGAGACAGAGGAGCGTGACGATCTGCTTCATCCGACGCGCTCCGCCCGTGCAAACAATCCTGTCGGCTTGAAGATCAGCACCATGATGATGATCAGGAAGCCCATGGCATCGCGATAGCCCGACGACACGTAGCCGGCGCCAAGCTCTTCCGCCAAAGCGAGAATGAAACCGCCGATGACCGCGCCGGTAATGTTGCCGAGACCGCCGAGAATGACGATGGCAAAGGCTTTCACCGCGGCGAGATCGCCCATCTGCGGGAACACGACATAGACCGGACCGAGCAAGGCGCCGGCAGCGGCCGCAAGGCTCGAGCCAATGGCAAAGGTCGAGGTGTAGATCAGGCTGACATTGACCCCCATCAGCGCGGCGGTGTCGGAATCCTGGAAGGTCGCGCGCATTGCCTTGCCGAGTTTGGTGAGATTGATCAGCGAGTAAGCCAGCACGATCAGCAGCGCGGCGGCGAACAGCACGAACAAGCGAAGCCAGGACACGGACACAGGTCCGATCACCAACGGCGCGTCAGGAAACGGATTGTCGATCGACTTGGCAACGCCACCCCAGATCCACAGCGCGCCAGACTGCATCGCGATCCAGGCACCGATCATCACCAGCATGGTAGTGTCGATATCGGCGCCGCGCAGCGGCCGCAGCAGCGTGATCTCGATGACGGCGCCCAGCAGCCAACCAGCGACGATCGCCACCGGCAGCGCCACGAAGAAATTCAGCCCGAGCTGATGCACGACAATGAACATCATATAGGCGCCGAATGTGTAGAGGATGCCGTGGGTGAAGTTCACCACGTTCATGATGCCGAAGATCAGCGTCAACCCGATGCCGAGCAGCGCATAGGTGCCGCCGAGCACAAGCATATTGACGAGGTGTTGCAGGAGCTGGTCCACGAGCGGCCCTAAAGGTTCGAGTATGGTGCTAACCTCTCCCCGCCTAACGAAGCTTTGCTTCGCCGGGCGGGGAGAGGTCGGAGCCGAGCGACAGCGAGGCTTCGGGTGAGGGGGAGCCAGTGTTTCACTCGCAAGTGCCCCTCACCCCACCCCTCTCCCCGCAAGCGGGGAGAGGGAGCTCACTGCCGGAGTTCGTCTGGATCACAGATCCTTCATCACGATCTTGCCGCCGGAGATTTCGACTAGATAGACGTTCGGGAAGCTCTGGCCGCTCTCCTGACCTGCAGGGCCCGACTTCTTGAACACGATGTCGCCGTTCAGGCCCTTGACGTCGATCTTCCAGAGCGCATCCTTGATCGCTGCCGGCTCGGCCTTGCCGGCCTTCTCGATGGCCGCCGCGATGGTGCGGATGCCGTCATAGCCACGGAAGCTCTCGGTGCAGCCGGCGAAATCGAAGCCACGCTTCTTCCACTCATTGATGAAATAGGTGGTAGCTTCCGGGTTCGGCGTCTTTTCCGGCATCCAGGGCAGGAAGGTCGTCAGATGCATGGTGTCGTTAGCAGCGGCACCGGCCTGCGCGATGATCTGGTCGGGGTTCTGCGAACCGCCGGTGGTGATGATCCGCTTCTTCAGGCCGAGCGCCGCCGCCTGCTTGAAGATCAGCGTCAACTGATCGACCGCAGCCGTGATGATCACCGTCTCGGAGTCGGTCGCCTTGATCTTGGCGAGCTGGGCGCTCATGTCCTGCGCCGATTGGTCCATGGTCTCGACCAGGCCGATGGTGATGCCCTTCTCCTTCATCATCTTGCTGAAGTCCTCGGCGGTGCCACGGCCCCAGTCATTGTTGATCACAAGAAAATCCACCTTCTTCAACGCCAGCTTGTCGACGATGTTCTTGAAGGCGGCCGCTTCCACGAAAGACGGCGGCGAGATGCGGAACACGTAAGGATTGCCCGAGGTGGTGATCTTGCTCGCCGACGAGGTCTCGACGACCATCGCGGTTTCGTATTCGACGAGCTTCGGCATCACGGCGAGGGTGAGGCTGGAGCCCCAGGCGCCGAGCATGACTGGCGTCTTGTCGCGCGTGATCAACTTCTCGGCGACGGCAGCAGCTTCGGTCGGATTGCTCTTGTTGTCTTCGATGACGAGTTCGATCTTCTTGCCGAGCAGGCCGCCCTTGGCGTTGATCTCGTCGGCGGCGATCTTGGCGCCGTTAACGACATACGTGCCCGACGCGGCAAAGGCACCGGTCAGCGGTTCGTTGACGCCGATCTTGATGGTTTGCGCAGTCGCAGCACTGCTCAGGAAAGCAATTGCCAGGGCCGTCGCCGAAGCTGCCTTGATGGTCCGTATCATGTGGTCCTCCAGTGTTACGCTGATGAAACTTGCGCAGTCCAAACCTCGCCGTTCGCATGTCCAAGCGAACGTCGATCTCTCACGCTGATCCTCCGCGCCCGGAGAGACGGCGAACGACATGCATCGCGCGCTCACGCAGGAGACCGAGGATCAACGAAACACCATTCAGATCGGCTGCCGCTGACGGCGCCGACGTCACATCGCCCGACAGGCGGCGATCGAGATTGCCGGCAAATTCCGCAACCAGCCGGCCCGCGAGATCGCGCACCAACCCGCTGCGACCGACCTGTGCCAGCATGCCGGTGAGGCTGTAGCCGATGGAAAGCTCCACACGCGTCGCCGCGCCGTCATCCTGCGGCACCAGCCGGTAACGGATTTCGCCTTGCGTGGTGGAGCGGCTGCGCTGGTCGCTGCCTATGCCGAGAATGCGGCCGGAGAGATTGGCCTCGTCGCGCTCGACGCGGGCGGCGCCTTTAAAATTGGCGGAGATCGGCCCGATCTTGACGCGGATCGCGCCTTCGACCCGCTCGGGTCTGGGCGTGCCCACCAGCGTGGCGCCCGGCAGGCACGAGGCGACGGCCGCGATGTCATCGAACAGTGCAAAGACTTTTGCAGGTGCATGCGCGACCGTGAATTGCTGTTCAAGTGTGGTCGATGGCGTGAAGTCTGGAATGTCCAGCGGTGCGACGGCGGCAGCCGGTTCGGATACAGCAGGCTGCGCGGGCATCGGCTTCTGGGAGCTGACACAGGCTTCGTGCCCTGACCCTGCCGGTCCCAGCACCTTGCGGCCAGCATCCGGCTCCGGCGCGATATCGCGCGCGCGGCGCTCTGTGATGACCGACTGCACGGCGCGGACAATGCCGACATATCCAGTGCAACGGCAGAGATTGCCTGACATGCCGATGCGGATCTGCTTCTCGTCAGCATCCGGCAGGCGCTTCACCAGATCGCGTGCGGAGACCAGCATACCCGGCGTGCAGTAACCGCATTGCAAAGCATGTTCGCGCGTGAAGGCCGCACGCAACTCCGTGGCAATCTCGTCATCATCAAGACCTTCGATGGTGGTGACGTCAGCGCCGTCGCAGGCCACCGCATAAGTGATGCAGGAGCGCGTCGGTATGCCATCGACCAGGATAGTGCAGGCACCACAGACGCCATGTTCGCAGCCGAGATGCGTGCCGGTGAGATCGAGCGTGTCGCGCATCATGTCGGCGAGACTCGTACGTGGCTCGACGTCCCTCTTCACGGCGCGAGTGTTGACGGTGAGTTCGACCGAGTTCATGCCGCGGCCTCCGCAACAGCGCGGCGCAGAATGGTGACGTGAATATGCCGGTCGGCGGCATCGCTCATGCCGGCCTTCGACAGCAGGGTGTCGGCGACGCGCGCGTCGAAGCGCGACTTGAAATCGCTGGTGATACGCCCGCCGAACAGTTCTTCGGCATTCTCAACGATGATCGGCGCGGCTTCGACTGCGCCAATGACGATACGTGCCTTGCCAGCTTCTGGATTGATCAGCACCGCGCCAATGGCATGGGCGAACTCGCCCGTCTTGCGGCAGCTCTTCACATAGCCCCAGCGCGCGGAGGAAGACATCACTGGCACGCGCACGGCTTCCAGCATCTCGCCGGGCTGCAGCACGCTTTCCAGCGCACCCAGCATGAAATCCTTCATCGCAACACGCCGCACTCCGCTTGCACTACGCAGCGACAGCGTCGCGCCAAGTGCGGCGAAAGTGGAGACCCAGTCCGCGGACGGATCGGCATGGCTGAGCGAACCACCGACGGTGCCGCGGTTGCGCACCGCGCGATAGGCGATGGCGGAGGCCACGCGTTGCATCGCGCCGCGGGTGACGTCGGGAATGCGGCCATCCTCGATATCGGCATGGGTGACGCAGGCGCCGATCACCAGCTCATCGCCGGCGACTTCCACATGCTTCAGCTCGGCGAGGCCGGTGATATCGACGATGGTGTCGGGAGCCACCAGACGCAGATTCAGCATCGGCCCGAGCGACTGGCCTCCGGCCATGATCTTGATCACACCATCGCCAGCCATTGCGGCTAAGGCCGAGGCGACGTCGCGCGGGCGCTCATAGGCGAAAGGTGCCGGCTTCATGCGGCGGTCCTCTTCGCATCGCGCGCTGCGAGAATGCCCTGCAGCACGCGGCGCGGCGTGATCGGCGACTGCAGCATCTCGACGCCGAGACCGCGCAGCGCATCGTTCACCGCATTGCCGATCGCCGCCGGCGGCGCGATGGCCCCGCCTTCGCCGATGCCCTTGACGCCGAACTTGGTGTAAGGCGACGGCGTTTCCATGTGATCGAGCCACGGCATCGGCACTTCGGTCGGACCGGGCAGCAGATAATCGGCCAATGTCGTATTGAGCGGCTGACCGGCGCGATCGAACGGCATCTCCTCATACAGCGCTGTGCCGATGCCCTGCGCGAGACCGCCATAGATCTGGCCATCGACGATCATCGGATTGACCAGCACGCCGCCGTCTTCGACGATGACGTAATCGAGAATTTCCACATCGCCCAGATCGGGATCGACGGCGACGGTGACCGCATGGGCAGCATAGCTGAACGTGCCACTGTCACGCTGCGGCTTGTAGCCGGAGGTCGCTTCCAGCCCGCCGGGGTCGACATCGCCGGGCAGATCCTGCGGGCGGCGATACCAAGTGTGTGCGATTTCCTTCAGCGTCACGCTGCCATTGGGTCCGCGGATCTCGCCATCCACCAGCACCACATTGGCTTCGTCGACCTGCAGCAGCTTGGCGCCGATCTTCTTGGCGCGCTCGCCGAGTTCGTGGCACGCCGTCGCCACCGCGCCGCCGGCCATCACCATGCAGCGCGAGCCCCAGGTACCGGTCGAATAAGGCGTCATCGCCGTGTCGCCATGCACGACGCGGATTTTAGCGACATCGACGCCGAGCATTTCGAACGCGACCTGCGACAACGTCGTCTCGAGGCCCTGACCGTGCGAATGCACGCCAACCTTCAGTTCGAGTCCGCCATCCGGCGTCAGTCGCGCGGTGGCCTGTTCATGGCCGGGCACCATGGGAATGCCCCAGCCGGAATAGACCGAGGTGCCATGCGCAGCCTGCTCGCAATAGATCGAGAGGCCGACGCCGATCAGGCGTCCATCGGCCTCGCCTTTGCGCTGCCGCGCACGGATGCCATCGATATCGATCTGCGCGACAGCGCGTCGCAGCGCCTCGGGATAATCGCCGCTGTCGAAATGCTTCTTGGTGATGTTGTCGAACGGCATCTGCTCCGGTCGCACCAGATTGCGCAGCCGGACGTCGCCGGGCTCAAGCCCTGCTTCCGCCGCGACGAGATCGAGCATCAGCTCCAGCGCGAAACACACGCCAGTGCGGGCGACGCCGCGATAGGGCAGGATCGGACATTTGTTGGTGGCCACCGAATAGGTGCGGCAGCGATAGGCCGGCATCTGATAGGGGCCGGGCAAGATGCTGACCACCTGCGCCGCTTCGAGGCAGGCCGAGAACGGGTAAGACGAATAGGCGCCGGAATCGACCGTGGCTTCGCAATCGATGCCGCGCAGCGTGCCGTCGCGATCGGCATAGACGGTGATCTTGTAGTGATGCTCGCGGCAGTTGGAACTGGCGACCAAATGCTCGCGGCGATCCTCGATCCAGCGCACCGGGAAGCCGCGCTTCATGGTGAGCCATGACAGACAGACTTCCTCCGGCAGCAAGATGCCCTTGTGACCGAAGCCGCCACCGACATCCGGCGAGACGATCCTGATCTGTCCTTGATCCATCTCAAGGCAATCGGACAACCCGTTGCGCACAATGTGCGGCATCTGACTACCCGTATAGAGCGTGAGCTGATCGAGACGATGATCGAACGTCGCGATGACACCCCGACCTTCGAGCGGCGACATGCATTGCCGCGCGGTCGAGATTTCGCGCGTCACCTTGATCGGTGCGTCGAGAGCGCTGGAAATATCGAGTTCGAAGAAGCTTTCGAGAAAGACGTTGTCGCCCCAGTGCTCATGCACCAGCGGCGAGCCGGGCTCGCGCGCCTTGAGCATATCGTAGACGGCGGGCAGCTCTTCGAGATCGAGCGTGACGGAGGCCGCGATATCCTCAGCCTCGGCGCGCGTGGGCGCAACGCACATGGCAACGAGCTCGCCGACCTGACGAATTTTATCGGTGGCCAGAATGGGTTGGTCGGACGGCTTGAAGCCGGCCAATCCCGTGATCGCGCGGATCGGCTTGATGCCGACAAGATCGGCGGACGTGAACACCACATCGCGATAGCGCTCGGGAATATGGATCGCCCGGATTCGCGCATGCGCCAGCGGACTGCGGACGAAAGCGACGTCCTGCAATCCCGCTAGCCTGATATCGCCGACGAATTGCCCACGCCCGCGCATGAGGCGATCGTCCTCCTTGCGCGGTACGCGCGCGCCGACGCCCTGCTTTGAAGCAGGGGCGACGGGCGAGATATCTCGCTCATTGCGCATCGACGAACTCCCGGCGTCTTCCGGATTGACTAGCGAACTGGCTTGCAAAGCTCAGGCCGCAACGGCCTGAGGAAGGATCGGAGCGATCGGATCGAAGCGGGTGCCCGCGCGCAGGCAGAAGGCCGGCTGCAGCAGGCCGTTCGCAATCACGTCGGTATTCTCGTTGTCGCGCAGGATGTAACGACCGGGCTTTTCGACGAGCACCGAAACGTCGGCATCCATGCCGACCTTGAGCGAGCCGATCTTGTCGGACAGGCCGATCATCTTGGCCGGGTTCGACGTCACCATCGGCACCACCTGTTCCAGCGTTAGGCCGAGCGAAATCATCGAGCTCATCGCCTGCACCAGGCTGAACTTGGCCTGGCCCTTGAACGGATGGTTCTCGTCATCCTCGTGCTCATCCGGCGTGCCGGCAGGCGCAGGCACCTCGGTGTTGTAACCGTGGATGTCGGCGCCGAGTGTGTTCGGCACGATGCCGGCGGCAATCGCCTTCTTGGCGAGGCGATAGGAGAAGTGGCTGCCATGGCCGACATCGATCTTGAGGCCACGATCGATCGCGGCCTGGATCACCGGATGCACTTCACCTTCGCGATTGACGAAACCGCCGGGATGCCGCGTGAACGGATGCGCCAGAACATCGCCTTCCTTGAGCAGCGGGATCACACGCTCCAGAATTGTATCGACGTCTTCGCCGTTGTTGCCCGATTCCGGCAGGCCCCAGAGCTGGCCGAAATGCACATACACTGGCAATTCCGCGCGCTTGCCGATTTCGGCCGCCATTTCCATCACGCGAATGCCCCAGCGCGCGAAGCCGCCGATTTCCGCATGGGCCTTGATGCCGCGAACGAGATCGCGATTGGCCACCGCCGATTTCACGGTCGCGTCGATATCGACGCCATCGGGGCTGTAGAGGTTGGGATAGAAATGCCCTTCGAGACCGCCGACGAGATAAGCCGACAGGAACGCGTAAACGCGCGATTTCGCGGGCTCGGCTATAAAATGACGAAAGCCCGGCAGCGTCATGCAGGACGGACCGCCCTGATCGATCAGCGTAGTGACGCCGGACTGCACGCCGACCATATCCGGCTGCATGCCGAAACGGCCACTGACATACTGATAGACGTGCGCATGAGTATCGATCATGCCCGGCAGCACCAGCTTGCCGGTCACATCCACCACTTCCTTCGCGCTGGTCGGCAAAATATCGGACTGCACGGCGGCGATCTTGCCATTGCGAATGGCGACATCCTTGATGCCGTCAACACCGGCGGCGGGATCGATAACACGACCACCGCGCAGCAGCAGGTCGAATGAGGCGGTAACGGACATGGCGGTCTCCTTGCGTTCCGGCGGACATTAGAGATCCACCAAAATACGAAGCATACTTCGTATTTTACAAAAGCAAAGTCCGTGCCATAAACATTGCGATGCGGTAGTTTTTCAACGCGCTCGCACCATACGAGCCGTAGCCGACACAAGGAGAGACTGCGTTGCCCCAGGCCAAGCCGCGCCGTGACAAGCCCGTCCACAAGCCCTGGCCGCTGGCCCAGCGACCGGGATTTTTGATCAGACGGCTACACCAGATCCATGTCGCGCTGTTCCAGGAAGCCTGCAGTGCCTTCGAGATGACGCCACTCCAATACAGCCTGCTGTCCGCATTGGCGGCGCGGGGAACGGCCGATCAAACCAGCTTAGCTGCTGATATTGCTCTGGATCGCACGACCACGACCGGCGCGCTGAAGCGACTCGAAGCACGCAGGCTGGTCGAGCGTCCGGTCAGCGACGACGACCGCCGCGCCCGCGTCTGCCGGCTCACACCGGCCGGTGCCACACTGCTGAACAAGATCGAAGCCGCCGCTCGCGACGCACATCGCGCGACCCTGGGCAGCCTCTCGAAGACGGAGCAGGCCACCTTCATCGACCTGATGCAGCGCATCGTCGCAGAGAATGCCAGCCGCAATGCAGCGCCTGATCTCGCGGAATGAGGGTGCTCACAGCAAGTTTCGCCAGATTAGAACGGCTATAAATTAATCAGCCTGATCGCCACGCAGGCAGACAATTATTCAGGACCGCAGCATCAGCCGTTCATCAGGCGGTGCGATTTCGGTGACGAGATCGCGGATCAGCGCTTTCTTCGGCAGCGGCGCCAGCGTCGTCATTCCCTCTTTGAGCCGAACCGTGCAGGCGTAATCAACCTTGCCGTCGATCAGCATCATGCATTCCTTGCACGCATTGGCATTGATGCAGGAGAAGCGAAACGCCAGCGAGGGATCCATGCTGCGGCGCACCGCGCGCAGGCCGTCGAGGATGGACTGGCCGTGCTCGAAGGGAATATCGAACATGTCCTGATGCGGTACTTCGCCGAGAGCACCGCGCTGAATGCTGAGTGTCGCCTTCATGCGACAGCCTTTCCGATGGTGGGCACGACCTTGCGCAGGGTCATGTCGCTGCCCGACAGTGCCACGACTTGGTTGACGCTCCACCCAACATCCAGACCGAGATGATCGTCGCGCTGATGGGCGCCGCGGCTTTCGGTACGCGCCAGCGCCGGTATGGCAACCGATTGCGCGACAGCGAGCATGTTGCGCAGGTCGAGCCAGTCGGCCAGCACGGGATCGAAGCTTTCCGCTGACGCGAACGGCGTATCGCCGATATCGGCCTTCAATTGCGCGATCTGAGAAATCGCCGAGCGCAATTTCGCATCGGTGCGGAACGGGCCGACATCATCGGCCATCACGGCCTGTAACTTCACGATAACCGCCGCGGGGTTTGGCGCATCGCGCTTGCTGGCGCTGCGCAGCAGATCGATGGCCGGCCTTGCCGCATCGGCTGACCACATCGACATGCCCTGCTTCGCGCGCTCTGCAGCACTGCGGCCTGCACGCGCGCCGAATACAAAGGCCTCGGTGATCGCATTGCCCGACAACCGGTTGGCGCCATTGGCGCCGCCGACCGCTTCACCACAAGCGAACAGCCCGGGCACGCCGGTCGCCATCATCTCGTCCACATGAATGCCGCCCATATGATAATGCGCGATCGGGGCAACCTCGACAGGACGCTGCGCGAGATCGATGCCGTTTTCGGCGAGCCGATCCACCACCGGCCCGAATGCCTTGCGGATTTCAGCTTCGGGCACATGCTGGAAGCTGAGATAGGCGCCGCCGGCGGGGCTGCCGCGGCCGGCTTCGACCTCCTTGGTGATCGCATAGGTGGCGAGATCACGCGTCAGCACATAGGTGCCGTCGCTGCGCGCGTCCTTGGTCGCATAATCCGTTTCGAATTCGCGCATTTCGGAATTGAGCAGCTTGCCGCCGAGCTTGTAGCGGAACGGGTCCCACATGATCGGATCCATGCCGACGAGGCGCGGCGCGAGATGACCGATGGGGAAGAACTGCACGAACTCCATGTCGATCAGCTCGGCACCTGCGCGCAAGGCAAGCGCATAACCATCGCCGCCCATATTCGACGATGCGCTGTTGCGCCGATAGAGCCCGGTGAGCCCGCCTGTCGCGATCACCACCGCCTTCGCCGCCAGCGTCACCGCCTGCCCGGTCGGCAGATGCAGTGCCGTCGCGCCGCAGGCTTCGCCATCACGCAATGCGATATCGACGATAGTGAGATCGCCGATACGCCGGATGCCGCTCGCATTGTTCAGCTGCGTACGCAGCGTCTTCGACACCGCGGGACCGGTGGAGAGAAAGTCCACATAGGCACAACGCGGCCGATCATGGCCCGGCGCCTGCGCCTGTTTAATATGCCCGTCCTCGCGCGCCCAGCCGACCTTCCACGCATCCATCTCGCGCAGCCGCTGCGGACCGTCCTCGCAGAGCAGTGCAGCGAGCCGCTCGTCGCAGAGCCCGCGGCCCGCCGCGAGTGTGTCGGCGAAATGATGTTCCCAGTGATCCGGCGTCTGCTCGCCCAAGGCGGCTGCGACCGTCATCTGCGCCATGACCGTGGCACCGCCGCGCCCGATCAGGCTGCGATCGGCGAGGATGACTGACGCACCAGCCTTCGCTGCTTCCAGCGCCGCATACATGCCGGCACCACCGGCGCCGATCACGAGAACATCGGCTTCGAGATGGATGGGAACCGAAGTATTGGGAGAAGGTGATGTCATGGTCAGGCGAGTGTCTCTTCAAACAAAGGCGTTGTCGGCAACCATCGTCGTGCCAGAACCATGCCACGCGGCATCTCTCGTCGTCAGATCTCCGTGCGCAGGATCGCCCGCGCCAGTGTCTGTGCACGCGGAACGATGCTCTCGATGTCCAGCCACTCCAGGTCGGTATGGACATTGCCGCCGACCGGGCCAAGACCGCAGAGCGTCGGCGTGCCGACGCTGGCGGTGAAACCGGAATCTGCACAGCCGCCGGCAAATTCGCCGGTCAACGTGGTGAGGCCCGAGTCGACAGCGGCCGCCTGATAGGCTTCGAACATCGCCTTCGCCGCAGCGTCCTGCACCAGCGGCAGGAATTCGCCGTTGATATGCAGCTTTGCCGTCGTGCCCGGCACGGTCGACGTCGCAATAATCTTCTCGATGGCGCCCATGATGGTCGCGCGGTCCGCCGGATCGATGTAACGGAAATCGATCTCGCCTTCGGCATGCGGCGCCGTGGTGTTGACCGACTGTCCGCCGGACACCAGGCCGACATTCAGCGTGATGCCCTTGTCCATATCGGTCAGCGCATGAATCTGCACGATCTTGTGCGCGAGTTCGCCGATGGCACTGATGCCCACCGAGAAATTGTTGCCGGAATGCGCGGCCTTGCCGAATACCTCGAAGCGCATGAACACGCCGCCCTTGCGGCCCGTGGTGATATTGCCGGTCGGACGTCCCGGTTCCGAATTATAGACGGCGCGCGCCGCACGGCCCTCGCGCTCGATGATCGGCCGCGACGAGCGCGACGCGATCTCCTCATCGCCGGTGATCAGCAGCTTGATGGGGCACGGCGCAGCATCGAACTTCTTTAGCGCGGCGGCCACGAATACGTTGATGACGACGCCGGCCTTCATGTCGGCAACACCAGGCCCATGGGCCAGATTGCCTTTAATAGTGAAGGGGCGCTTGGCGACTTCGCCCTTGGGAAACACGGTATCGCGATGGCCCATCAGCAGGATCGGCTTTTCGTTGCTGCCGGGTTTGGTGATCAGCCCATGCACGGCATCGCCATAGACATCATGAGGCTCGCGCCAGGTTTCGATGCCGTATTCGGCGAAGTGCTGTTCGAAACGAGCGCCGACGGCATCGACACCTTCCTTGTCGAAGGAGCCGGAATCGATGTTCACGACGTCGCGCAGCAGGTCGATCATCGGCTGCTTCTGGGACGCGAGCCAGTCGATGATCTGGGTTTCGGTAGTGTTCAACATGAATTGTCCTTCGGTCACTCTTGAGCGCTTGCGTTGCGCGTTCTTACTTCGCCATCGCCACGACGGGCGACGCTACATTCGACCTGCGCATCATCATGCGCGCAATGGCTTCGCCGATCACCACCGTGGTGAAATGAGTGTTGGCGCGGCAATCCGACGGCATGATCGACGCATCGGCAATGCGCAGACCCTTGAGGCCCTTCACGGTGCCATCCGGATTGACCACGCCACCCGTGTCCTTGAAGCCGGTCATGCGGCAGGTGCCCGCAGCGTGCTGGATGTCGCCGGTGTCACGGCGCAGCACGGCTTCAAGCTCGCGCGTCGGCAGAGCCGCTGCCTGCGGCAGCGTCAGGTCGGTATCGGTGAGGCGGATCCAGTCAGCGATGCCGGCGAGCGCCGGCTGCGTGGTGATCACGGCAAGCCGCTTCACGGCATCGACCATCCGCAGCATGTCGCGGGGGTCTGCCAGCATGTTCTCCTCGACGATCGGGTCGATCGACGCATTGATGGAGGCAAGCTTCAGCGTTCCGCGCGAGAAGGCGTTGAACAGGCCGGCACCGATGGCACCAGGATTACCGATGCCGCGATGATTGAACGCGATCAGAATCATGTCGCGCTTGCCGCCGTCAGCAAGTCCCGACGAATAGGTGACGCAGCAATTGGTGTGGCGGGTGTCCTTGTCCTTCGGCGCAACGGCGTCCTGCAGCTTGATCGTGGTGCGGAATAGCGGGTGGTCGAAGAAATTCCGGCCGACGGGCAGATCGCACTCGACAGCGATGCCCATGTCCTTCAGCTCGTCCGCCGGACCGATGCCCGAGCGCAGCAGGATCGCCGGGCTGTGGATCGAGCCGCCACATAGCACGATCTCGCGCGCGCTGATTTCCTGCGTGCCCTGCCCTTCGATGTGAACGATCACGCCGGTGGCCTGACCGTCCTTGATCACAACGCGGTCGACCAGCGCATGACCGCGGATTTCGAGATTGGCGCGGCCGCGCGCCGGTTCGAGATAGGCTTCATTGGTGGAGATGCGACGCAGATCGCGGCTGTTGATCGGATAGCAGGCGACGCCTTCGCCATCCGGCCCGTTAACGTCGTCGCACCACGCATAACCCGAGGCCAGTGCTGCATCGCGCAAGCCCTTGTCGATCGGCCCCCATGTCGCCAGTGGCGCACGGTAGACGGGCAGCGGACCGCCGCGGCCGTGGCCGGGCCTGTCGCCAAAGTCCAGATCATCCTCGATCACCGAGAATAGCGGCATGACTTCCCTGGCTGACCAGCCGGTGCACCCCAGCGACGCCCATTCGTCGAATGCGTCGGCGACACCGCGGATCGCGATCTGGCCGTTCATCATCGACGAGCCGCCGAGACCCTTGCCGCGCCAGTAGAAGCGCTGGTCCTGCCCGGCAACGCGACGCGAATGCAGCTGCGGCCACTGCCACTTTTCCTGGAATTCGCGCTGGTGAATGATCGGGATCGGGTTCGCTGTGGTGACTTCCCACGGCGCATCCGCCGCGCGCCAGTCGAGCCCGGCTTCCAGCAGCAGCACGCGCGTGGCGGGATTTTCGGAGAGCCTGGCAGCCACGGCAGCGCCGGCAGATCCACCGCCGACGACGATCACATCATACATAGTGCTTCATTTCTTTCTGCTGCGGCGCCCTACGCCGATCTTGTCCGGCCGAACGCGTGCAAAATCCGTTCCCGCCAGTATGCGCCCGGTGCACAGCAGACGCCAGCACGCACGCTGCAGAGGCAACGCGCGGCAAAGGCATGGCGGTTGGAAAAATATGGCCACAAGTTGTGGCGGTGATGGATTGAACGGAAAGAACCGCCTCAGAGGGGATCGCCAGGCTTCTTCGCCGGCGGATCCTCATCGAGAATCGCGCGCCATCCCGCACCTTCCAGATCCTCATACTGTCCGCTTTTCAGCGACCACATGAAGGCCCAGAGGCCGAGCAACCCAAGCGCGAGCGCCAGCGGCACGAGGACGACGAGGGACTGCATGGTTGGACCTATTTCAGCACGAGGCGGTTCTTCGACAGGAACATGCGCTGTCCGCCGGCCTCGCCTTCAAGCACCAGATCCCACAGTCCCGGCGCAAGTTCGGCGACCTTGCCGCGATAGACCACGCCTCCGGCCCCGATCAGCTCAACCGGCCGGTCCGCGCGACGATCGGCCGGCCGCTCCAGCCGCCCGGTGAAACTCAGCCCCGTGATCGGATTGCCGTGACGATCGCGCGCTTCGACACGGACCGCGGCATCACCTGCAGCATCGCGCTCGACATGCGCGCTGACCTTCCAGCCGCGACTGCTCTGGCCGCGCGCGGCCTCGATCTCGTTGCCGTAAGCGAGGCTCGCTGTATAGGGACTATCCACTTCGACACCCGGCAGCGTCTCCAGCGCGAATTTCATCATGACGACATTGACGCCGATGATCATGCCGAAAAACAAAACCAGGCAGATCAGGACAAACCGGCCGGTGATCGGACGAGGTGCGGCAACGGCGGCGCTCATGCTGTTCTCCTTCACGGTGCAACGAAATGATCGGTCGCCGACGCCATGTCATCATGGGCGGCATCGGTGACACGCATCACGAGCGGGAGCGACTTCTCGGAATTGATTGCCGCGGGCGCCGTCACCAGTACGCGCAGCTCGGTGGTCTGGTCGCGGCCAAGCACGATCTCCGGTCGTCCCGAGGACGCGGCATCCATGCCCACGACATGCACCGTGGCATTTGCCGGCCCGTTGACATCGAGCGTGACCACGCGGCCGGCGCCACGCTTATTCAAGAGGCGCACTGTATAGGCATTGCGGATCGAGCCGTCGCTGAGGCGCACCGCGACCGGATTACGATCATGCAACACGTTGATGTCGAGCAGCGAACGCGTCAGCAGCGCATAGAGCATGACGGCACTGACGACGGCAATGAGACTTGCATAGACGATCGTGCGGGCCCGGATGATGCGATAGATTTCGGACTTGCCCGCCTTGCGCCTGGCAATGTTGATGTCGGTGTCGTAGCCGATCAGCCCGGTCGGCCGGCCGATCTTGCTCATTACGCCGTCGCAGGCGTCGATACACAACCCGCACTGGATGCAATCCATCTGCAAGCCATTGCGGATATCGATGCCGACCGGGCAGACGTTGACGCATTGATAGCAATCGATGCAGTCGCCTGCGGGTTGGCCGAGCGCGCGCAGCTCGGCCGCCTTCTTCAACGAGGTCCGCTGCTCACCGCGATCGGTCTTGTAGGTGACGTTGAGCGCCCATTCGTCGGTAAGGGCCGCCTGGATGCGAGGCCACGGGCACATATAGAGACAGACCTGCTCGCGCATCCAGCCCGCCAGGGTGTAGGTTGTCGCCGTCAGGATCGCGATCCAGATATAGGCCAGCGCCGGCGCCTGGAACGTCACGAGTTCCCTCACCAGCGTGGGCGCATCGTTGAAATAGAGCACCCAGGCGCCGCCGGTCCACCATGCGATCAGGAGCCAGATCGAATGCTTCATCGTCAGTTCGACGACACGCTGCAGCGTGAACCCTTCGGCCTCCTTCTTCATCCGCTCACGGCGGTCGCCTTCGATCAAACGCTCGACGGCGAAAAACAGGTCGGTCCAGACTGTCTGCGGACAGAGATAACCGCACCAGACGCGACCACCGATGGCATTCATCAGGAACAGCGTGAGGGCGGCAAGGATCAGCAGGCCAGTGAAGAAATAAACTTCCTGCGGCCACAGCTCGATGAAAAAGAAATAGAAGCGGCTGTTCGGCAGGTCGACCAGCACCGCCTGATCGGGGGCACCGGGACCGCGATTCCAACGCACGAAGGGCAGCAGATAATAGATGCCAAGGCAAACCGCCATCAGCGCCCATTTGACGTTGCGATACCTGCCGGAGACCTTCTGCGGATAGACTTTCTTCTGCGCCGCATAGAGCGGGCCGTAGTCGAATTCCTCGGGTGCAACGGGCTTGTTCATGGAGGTCACTCTCGTCTTTGGAATGACCCTAGACTTCGCCGGTGCGATGCAATTGATGTACGTCAAAGGCACGCGCGGGATTGGCCGCGCGCGCTATGACTTATTGTCCACCCCCCAGCGAATGGACATAGATCGTCAGTGCCTTGATGGTCGCCGGATCGAGACGGCCGATCCACGCTGGCATCACGCCGTTGCGGCCATTGGTGATGGTCTCGACGATGGTCGCCTCGTCCGAACCGTAAAGCCATATATTATCGGTCAGGTTCGGCGCCCCCATGTCGGGATTTCCCTTGCCGGCGTCGCCGTGACACGAGGCGCAGTTGTCGGCGAACAGCTTCTGGCCAGCATTGGCGTCGTAACCCTTGGCCGTCGGCAATCCAGACAGTGAGCGCACGTAGTTCGCAACCGTCTCGATCTCCGGCTTCTTCAACATGCCGTCGCGGCCAAAGGCCAGCATCGATCCTTCATGCGATTCCGCATGGGCGGAACGCGCGCCGAACTGGATGGTCTTCTCGATCTGCTCCAGTGTGCCGCCCCACAGCCAGTCGTCATCGTTCAGATTGGGGAAGCCCTTGGCACCGGTCGCACCAGTGCCGTGACACGGCGCGCAATTGTCACCGAACACCACACGGCCTCTGGCGCGCCCCAGTGCCAGCAGCGCCGGATCCTTCTCAATTTCCGCGAGCGGCGCAGCGCCGAGCGTCGCCATCTTGCCTCCGCGGATCTTCTCGAGATTGGCGAGATCGACAGCGACATCCGCGCGTGACGAATAGCCCATGACGCCCGTCGCGTAGCTCTGCACCAGCGGCCAGGACGGATACACGACCCAATAGCCGATCGCCCACACGATGGTGAGATAGAAAGTCATCACCCACCAGCGCGGCAGCGGCGTGTTGAGTTCTTTGATGCCATCCCAGGAGTGACCTGTGGTGGTCTTGCCAGTGGCCTTGTCGAATTCGACTTCGTGATCGCTCATGATCTGTCAATCCTCTCGCAAGGGCTGACGCGCGGCTGCGTCAAACATCGCCTTGTTGCGGGGCCACAATGCGTAGGTCAGAATTGCAATGAAGATTCCGACAAAGACCGGCGTCCAGAATGTGAGGACGAGGTTCGACGCGAAGTTCTCGACGGTCAGGATTGCGCGCATGCTTCCATCTCCTCAGCGGAGGTTTGCTTTTTCGTTGTAGAGTTTGAAATCGACCAGCGTGCCCAGCATCTGCAGATAGGCCACCAGTGCGTCCATCTCGGTGGGCAGCCCCGGCTTGCCATCGAAGTTACGTGCCACCGATTTCGGATAGCGCTTGAGCAGCGCGTCGGTATCGCCATTGTCGGGATCGGCCTGGGTCTTCAGGTCCGCCACCGCATTGGTGATCTGATCGTCCGTATAGGGCACACCCACCGCGCGGTTGGTGCGCAGATGATCGGCGACGTTCTCGGTGCTGACGGGCGTCTCGGCCAGGAACTTGTAGGACGGCATCACCGATTGCGGCACGATGGCGCGCGGATTGCTCAGATGCGTGACGTGCCATTCATCGGAATACTTGGCACCGACGCGGGCCAGATCCGGCCCCGTGCGCTTCGAGCCCCACTGGAACGGATGGTCATACATGCTCTCCGCCGCGAGCGAATAGTGCCCATAGCGTTCGACCTCGTCACGCAGCGGCCGCACCATCTGCGAATGGCAGAGATAGCAACCCTCGCGGACATAGACGTTACGCCCTGCCAGTTCGAGCGGCGTGTAAGGCCGCATGCCCTCGACGGCTTCGATGGTGCTCTTGAGATAGAACAAAGGCGCAATCTCGACGATGCCGCCGATGGCGATGACGAGAATGATACCCACGATCAAGACGATCGAGTTCTTCTCGAAGATTTGGTGCCGACTCCAGAACGACATGATTGATCCTCACTCAGCCGGCTGCAACGTGGCGCCAGGGCTCGACAGCGCGCCCTCTTCCGCCTCGCCGACGCGCACGGTCATCCACAAATTCCAGGCCATGATCAGCGCACCGATCAGGAACAGCCCGCCGCCCGCTGCACGGATGATGTAGAACGGGTGCATCGCTTCGACGCTTTCGATGAAGGAATACTCGAGGAAGCCCAGCGACGTGTAGGCACGCCACATCAGACCCTGCAGGATGCCCGACACCCACATCGCGGAGATGTAGAGAACGATGCCGAGCGTCGCGATCCAGAAGTGCCACTCCACCAGCTTGAGGCTGTAGAGTCCCTTGCGATTCCACAGCCACGGCACCAGGCAATAGAGCGCGCCGAAGGAGACGAAGCCGACCCAGCCGAGCGCACCGGAATGCACGTGACCGATGGTCCAGTCCGTATAGTGACTGAGCGAATTCACCACCTTGATGGACATCAACGGACCTTCGAAGGTCGCCATGCCATAGAACGCGACCGACACCACGAGCATGCGCAGCACCGGATCGGTGCGCAGCTTGTCCCACGCGCCGGACAGCGTCATCAGGCCATTGATCATGCCGCCCCAGGAGGGCATCCACAGCATGATCGAGAAGGTCATGCCGAGCGTCTGCGTCCAGTCGGGCAGCGCCGAATAGTGCAGGTGATGCGGACCGGCCCAGATATAGAGGAAGATGATCGCCCAGAAGTGCACGATCGACAGCCGATAGGAATAGACCGGCCGCTCGGCGCGCTTCGGAATGAAGTAATACATGATGGCGAGGAAGCCGGCGGTGAGGAAGAAACCCACCGCGTTGTGGCCGTACCACCACTGGAACATGGCATCCTGCACGCCGGCCCACGCGACATAGGACTTGGAGCCGAAGACGGAGACGGGCAGCGCCGGGTTATTGCCGAGATGCAGCACCGCGATGGTGATGATGAAGGCGAGATAGAACCAGTTGGCGACGAAGATATGCGGTTCCTTGCGCTTCACGAGCGTCATCAGGAACACCAGCAGATAAGTTACCCAGACGATGGTCAGCCAGAGATCGGCGTACCATTCCGGTTCGGCATACTCCTTGGATTGCGTGACGCCGAGCAAATAGCCGGTGCCGGCAATGACGATGAAGAAATTATAGCCGAGCACGACGAACCACGGCGCAAGATCGCCAGCGAGACGGGTACGGCAGGTCTTCTGCACCACGAAGAACGAGGTCGCGATCAGCACGTTGCCGCCGAAGGCAAACACCACCGCCGACGTATGCAGCGGCCGCAGCCGGCCGAACGAGGTCCAGGGCAGATTGAAGTTCAGGTCCGGCCACGCCAACTGCATGGCGATCAGCAGACCCACCGTGAAGCCGGCGATGCCCCAGAACACCGAGGCCGCAGCGGCGAACTTGATCGGTCCGAAATTGTAATTCGGCCGCCCGTCGATCTCCTGCGGTGGCAATGCACCGCGCTCGAAATAACGATTGAGGATGACGAACACGGAGGCCAGGCTGGCGAAGCCGGCCAGCGTCACGTGGAAGGCATAGGCCGCATCTTCCGCCTTGGCCGCTGCGATGATGGAGAGAAATACGGTGGCCACAAGGATCACGGTCAGACCGGCCTCTCCGATCGTCATCCACTTCACGCTGTCAGTCTGGTTCGTCATGATGATTCTTCCCCGAGCACGCACCCATCAATCACGGCGGCCCGCTCAGTGAATTGATTGAAATCAAAGTTGGGGGAAGCTCGCTTGCTGGCTGCGCGAGGCGTCAGGCGAGAGCGGGAGCCGCGACGGATTCGGTGTCCAGCAGCCGGATGCGGCCCGGCAGAATCTCGATCGTGCCGCGGCGTTCGAGCTTGGCCAGCGTCCGGCACACGGTCTCGACGGTGAGGCCGAGATGATCGGCGATATCGCGTCGGCTCATCGGCACCGGAAGCGGATCGACATCGCGGCCGAGCCGTACCAGCCGGTCACGCCAGCATGTCAGAAACACAATCAGTTTCTCTTCAGCCACGCGGCGGCCCAGCGAAAACATCTTGTCATGTGCATCGGCGATCTCGGCCGCCATCAGCGTGACGATCTCGTTCAACACATAGGGCCGGTGACTGGCGAATTGCGCGAATTTCTCACGCGGGATTTCCCAGACCACTGCAGGACCGATTGCAGCGGCGGACACTTCATGATGCCCCTGCGTTGCGATCTCGAGGATGTCGCCCGGCAGCGCAAAACTTGTGATCTGGCGACGATTATCGCATTCAGTCCTGTAGATGCCGACCACACCCTCGACCACGCTGAAGCATTTGCCGGCCGACGCTCCCTGCGTGAACAGGACATCCTGCGAAGTGTAGGGCACCCGCTCGCCCAGGGCCATCAACTGGCGCAGATCGGCGGCGCCCAGATGAGACAGGAAGCCGCCCGGCTGCGCAGCAGCATTCGCACAAGGCGCAGCGAACGACGATGCAGCCATCAGCTTTGTCATGCGCTCCCCGGGTTTCGTTGGCCTCGCGGAAGTGCGGGGCACTTTTGGATAACCGGATCCGCGCGGCACACATTGATACACATCAATCGCTTCTTACCTCTCCCCGCATCTTGCGCGGGGAGAGGTCGGGTCGCGCGCATCGCGCGTGATCCGGGTGAGGGGCGGCGCACTGCAGCTGCCGCCTAGCAAGACCTATCGAATCGAAGAAGCGGAGATGGCAGTGGCTGAGGTGCCACGCCCCTCACCCCACCCCTCTCCCCGCACAGAGCGGGGAGAGGGAGCCGGCCGCGTCTGTCGCAACTATTCAACTCTAACGCGGCCGGATGAAACTAAAACATCTCGCTTTCGATGGCCGCAACCGTCCCGGCATCGAGCAAATGCGCACCCCAGCCGCGTTTCGCCAGCACATGCGACAGCCCCGGAGTCATCAACAGCAGCAGCGCGGTCATGACCAATGGCACGGCGCTGAGCCAGTCGATGCGCACCGGCGTGAGCTCTTCGGTACTGCCGGCATAGTCGCCACGGCGACACCAGATATCGCGGCAAATGCGTAGCAGATCGCACCTGTCGCCGCCGCGCTGCGCGCTGCCGAGCAGCACCTGCATGGCCTGATGCGTGACGACGCCCTCGCGCGTTGCCCGCGCGACCGCCGGAGTCTCGCCCAGCGAGACGCGCAGCAGCAGATCGACCAGATCGACGCCGGCGAGCCAGGCCGCCATCGGCTCGACCAGCCGCGGATTGCAGTCGATATAGAATGGCCCGCTGTCATCGTCCGGCATGATGAAGTCGATTGACAGCGCGCCGTGCCAGGCGAGATGCCTACCGATGGCCGCGAGATCGTCGCGCACGCGATCACGCCGCACGCTGCGCTTGATGGCATCGCCGCCGCCGGCGCCCTCCATGATCTGACGAGTGGCGTGAAAGCCGACCAGCTCGCCGCGGCAGAACACGCCCTGCGCCTTCTCGGTCGCGCCCGCGGCGTGGGCCTGCACCAGCACCTCGCCGGCAAGGCCGTTGCCGACCTCAAGCTCTCTCATTGCCAGCGCGAGGTCAGCATCATTGCGCACCATCCAGACGCCGCGGCTCGCGGTGCCGATGGCGGTCTTGATCACGCAGGGAAAGCGGAGATCGGTACGAAGCGTATCGGCGCTTGCGACGATCTGGGTCTCGGGTTGCGGCAATCCAAGCTCGCTCAGCATACGGCTGAAATCGGCCTTACTATGCGCCGCCCGGTAGCTCGCGAAGGACGGCAAGGCCAGGCCGGCCAGCGGCCTCAGCCGCTCCTGCACTTTCGCGAATAGGAAGCCCTGTTCGTGGATTGGCAGTAGTACGTCATAGTCGCCTGTCGCCAGCAGGCCTTCGATGAACCGCAGGAAGCCCGAGGGATCGTCCCTCATTCCCGGGCAGCGGTGATATGTGCGGACAAATCGCGAGAACCGCGCCAGCCCGGCAGCGGCGGGATCGCAGACATCCACCACATGGCCGGCGAGGCCGAGCACGGTGACAGCCTCCCGCGCGGAGGTACTGGTGCCTTCCGACAGCAGGATCCGCAGCGGCTTAAAATTCGGGCTGTTCGTCATCATGCTCAATCATGTCGCATTCCCGGGCCGTGGTCGCGTTTCCCACTGCTGCCCTGCACGGGCCGCAACACCTGCATGTCGCAGTGCTGATAGACATTAACCTGCTGAGAACGTAGGCATAGCGCACCTTTTCGAGGCTGTAACAAGCGGCCATCAGCCGCCTTGGGTGGAAACGCATATGGTCGATATCCCGGCCTCGACCTCGCATCTCGCGTCGCGTGACCAAGTCCCTTCGGCGACGCGGACGCTGACGGCGATTTCCACCGCGCATTGGGTCAGCCACTTCCACATCTTCGTACTGCCAATGCTGTTCCCGTTCCTGAAGGACCGGCTCGGCGTCGGCTATATCGAACTCGGCTTCGCCCTCACCACTTTCGCTGTCGTCTCCGGCCTCACCCAGGCGCCGATCGGCTATCTCGTCGACCGCATCGGCGCGCGCAAGATCCTGATCCTCGGCGTCATGCTCGGCGGCTGCGCGCTGATCGCGCTCGGCCTGTTGCTCAGCTATCCCGCGCTGATCGTCTGCGCCGCGCTGCTCGGCCTCGCCAACAGCGTCTATCATCCGGCCGACTACGCCATCCTCGCCGCGCATATGGACGAGTCGAAGATGGGCCGCGCATTCTCGATCCATACCTTTGCCGGCTTCATCGGCGGCGCAGTCGCGCCTCCCCTGATGGCGGCACTGCTGGTTGGTATCGGCGGCCAGGGCGCGCTGATCGTCGCGGGAGCCATCGGCGTGGCGATCGCACTGATGCTGATCGTGGTCGGCATTCCCGATGCCGGCGCGATGGCTGATGGCGATGACGCCAAGGGCGCCGAGTCGCCCAAGGTCAGCATGATGACCCCGGCGATCCTGATGCTCACGCTGTTCTTCACACTGCTCTCGCTGTCGCAGAACGGCATCAACAGCTTCGGCATCGTCGCGCTGATGAACGGCTACGGCACATCGCTGTCATCGGCGAATATCGCGCTCACGGCTTTCCTCGCCGCCAGTGCCGTCGGCGTGCTTGCCGGCGGCTGGCTGGCCGATCGGACCAGACACCACAGCCGCGTCGCCGCCGTGTGTTTCACGATCAATGCCGCCATCATCTGCGCCATCGCAGTGTTCACGCTGCCGACGCCGGTGATCGTCGCGGCTATGACCACTGCAGGCTTCCTCGGCGGCGTGCTGACGCCGTCGCGCGACATGCTGGTGCGCGAGGCGGCCCCTCCCGGCGCTGCCGGCCGCGCCTTCGGCATCGTCTCGACCGGCTTCAATTTCGGCGGCATCATCAGCCCCATCCTGTTCGGCTGGTTCATGGACCACGCCTTGCCGCATTGGGTGTTCGGCGCCTCCGCCTGCTTCATGGCGGCAACGGTGCTGCTGGCGTTGGTGTCGGAGCGCAAGCGGTAACGGGTTGTCGTCCCGCCTGCGTGGGGGACGACGGGCAGCGATTCTGTTATGGTCTCCGCCGCATGCTCACGGTTCGCCATCTCACCAAATCCTATCGCTCAGCCCAGGAACAGATCGCCGTTCTGCGCGGCGTCGATCTCAGCGTTGCCGCCGGCGAGAGCGTGGCGCTGACCGGCGAATCCGGCAGCGGCAAGAGCACGCTGCTGCATCTGATCGCCGGCCTCGATGAAGCCGACAGCGGCGAGATCCAACTCGGCGACATCATCGTCACCGGCCTCCATGATTCCGCCCGCGCCGCCTTACGCCGCGATCGGCTCGGCCTCGTGTTCCAGCAGTTCAACCTGATCCCGTCGCTGTCGGTCGCCGACAATCTGGCGTTTCAGTCGCGCATCTCCGGCAAACATGACGCAGCCTGGCAACGCGAACTCACCGAGCGCCTCGGCCTCGGTGCGCTGCTCAAGCGCTATCCCGAACAGCTCTCCGGCGGCCAGCAACAGCGCGTGGCCATCGGCCGCGCGCTGGCCTCGAAGCCGCTGCTGCTGCTCGCGGATGAACCCACCGGCAATCTCGACGAGGATACCGCCGACGACGTTCTGAAACTGGCGCGCGATCTCGTGGCACGCACCGGCTGCGGTTTCCTGATGGTGACCCATAGCGAGCGTCTCGCGGCCACGCTGGATCACCGCATCCACCTTCATGCCGGATTGATCGCGTGAGACGCGCGCTCTGGATCCTTGCGGTGCTACTCAGCCACTGGCGCCGGCATCCGATGCAGTTCGCGACACTCCTGATCGGCCTGATCGCCGCGACCGCATTATGGAGCGGCGTGCAGGCGCTCAACCAGCAGGCGCGCACCAGCTATGACCGCGCCGCCGCGGCCTTCGGCGGCACGCGCACGCCGATGCTGGTCGCAACCAATGGCGGCGCGTTTTCGCAACAGCTCTTTGTCGATCTGCGCCGCGCGGGCTGGCCGGTCTCGCCCGTGGTCGAAGGCCGGATCTCCATTGGCGGCCGCTCGGTGCGCCTGCTCGGCATTGAGCCGGTGACCATGCCGATTGAAGCCAGCGCTGCGACGGAGATCAGCAGGACCGGCGTGCAGGCGTTTCTGACGCCGCCCGGTCAAGCGCTGATCGCGCCGGAAACGCTGGCCAGCCTCGGCCTCGCCGAGGGCGCGACGCCTGCGCTCAATAACGGAGCGCTGCTGCCACCCCTGAAACTGCAGCCGCAGCTCGCGCCCGGCGTGCTGGTGGTCGATATCGGCATCGCCCAGAAACTGCTGAAGATGCCGGATCAGATCTCGCGCCTGCTGATCGGCAGCGCCAAGGGTCCCCGCGCTTCGCTTGAAAGCGTCGCCGTCGATCGGTTGCGGCTGGTGCAGCCCGATGCAGAGACCGACCTCGAACGTCTCACCGACAGTTTCCATCTCAATCTCACCGCCTTCGGCCTGCTATCCTTCTTCGTCGGGCTGTTCATCGTCAATTCGGCCATCGGCCTCGGCTTCGAACAGCGCCTGCCGATGCTGCGCACCTTGCGTGCCTGCGGCGTCTCGGCGCGGCAGCTCAACAGTGTGCTGATCCTCGAACTCGTCAGCATCGCACTGATCGCCGGCGCCATCGGTCTCGTCTGCGGCTATTTCATCGCCGCATCGCTGCTGCCCGATGTTGCGGCCAGCCTGCGTGGGCTTTACGGCGCGCAAATCCCTGGGCAATTGACGCTGAAGCCGGAATGGTGGTTCGCTGGTCTCGCGATTTCCATCATCGGTGCGCTGCTGGCGGCGACATCGAGCCTGCTGAAAGCTGTCCACCTCCCCTTACTCGCCACCGCACAGCCCTATGCCTGGCAACAGGCACAGCATCGCTGGCTGCGGCTACAAGGCACGGGCGCATTGCTCGTATTCATCGCTGCCGGCCTCGCGCTCTGGCTGGGCGATTCACTGATTGCCGGCTTTTTCGTACTGGCGGCGCTGCTGCTCGGCGCAGCGCTCGCATTGCCGGTCATTCTCGGCATCGTCCTTGCCGGCGGTGAACGCAGCACGCAACGGCCGCTCGTCACATGGTTCTGGGCCGACAGCCGGCTGCAACTCTCGGGCCTGTCGCTGGCGCTGATGGCGTTGCTGCTGGCGCTCGCCGTCAATGTCGGCGTCGGCACCATGGTGGAGAGTTTCAGCCGGACCTTTACGGGCTGGCTCGACGGGCGGCTGGCGTCCGAGATCTATCTGAACGCGGCGAGCGAGAAGCAGGCGATCGAGATCAAGACCTGGCTGAAGACGCGCCCCGACGTGCAGGCCGTTCTGCCGGGCAGCCGCACGGACCTGCAGTTCAACGGTGCGCCGATCGAGCTGCTCGGCTTCGCCGATCACGCCACCTATCGCGATCAATGGCCGCTGCTGGATTCAACCAGCGATGCATGGGATCGCGTGCGCAGCGGCGACGGCGCGCTCATCAGCGAACAACTCTCGCTGCGCATGAAGCTCAAACCCGGCGGCCGTCTGGACGTGCCGACGCCGACCGGCACATGGCCGATGGAGATCGTTGCCGTGTATGCGGATTACGGCAATCCCAAAGGCCAGATCGGCGTGAGCATCGATGCGCTGGTCAAACATTTCCCTGATATTTCGCAGACCCGCATGGGCCTGCGCGTGGCCCCCGCGGCCGTGCCCGCGCTGATCGCAGCCATCCGTACGCGCTTCGGCCTTGATGGCCGCAGCGTGGCTGACCAGACAACGGTGAAAACGGAATCGCTTGCAATCTTCAACCGCACTTTCGCGGTCACCGCAGCGCTCAATGCCTTCACACTTGGCGTCGCCGGCGTCGCGCTCCTCACCAGCCTGCTCACGCTGAGCAATTCGCGTCTGCCGCAACTGGCGCCGCTCTGGGCCATCGGCATCACGCGCCGTCGACTGGCCGGGATCGAGCTGTTGAAGACGCTGTCGGTTGCCTTGATTACCTCACTGCTGGCGCTGCCGCTCGGCCTGCTGGTGGCGTGGTGTCTGATCGCCATCGTCAATGTAAAGGCCTTTGGCTGGCGCCTACCGTTCCATGTGTTTCCGCTGCAACTGGTCCAGTTGCTCGGCGTTGCCATGTTGGCCTCGCTGCTCGCAGCTCTGCTACCGATCCTGAAACTGCTGCGCATGCAACCGGCCACGCTGGCGAAAGTGTTCGCCAATGAGCGATAGCTTGCTCACACGTCGCAGCTTGATCGGCGCCGCCGCATTGCTCGGCCTCGGCGGTTTACGCGCATTCGCCCAAGGCTTTGCCGGCCTCGGCCGCGACGCCGAAGGTTTTGCGGCTGTCGTTCCGGGCCGCCCTCTCACCTTTCCGGCCGATCACGGCCCGCATCCGGATTATCGCATCGAATGGTGGTATCTCACCGCCAATCTCACGGACGCATCGGGCAATGCCTATGGCGCGCAGTGGACGCTGTTTCGTCAGGCGATGGCGGCGGGCGCGCAGGGCGACGGCTGGGCGACGCCGCAGATCTGGATGGGCCACGCGGCGGTGACATCCGCTACCGCGCATCATGCGGCCGAGAGTTTTGCCCGCGGCGGCGTCGGTCAGGCCGGCGTGACTGCGACGCCGTTCCGGGCATGGATCGATGCATGGGAGATGCGCGGCATCGAAGGCTTTAACGACATGTCGATCGCACCGCTCGACATATCGGCATCGTCAGCGGATTTCAGCTACCGGCTCCGCCTCGATGCACAGCAACCGCTGGTGCTGCAGGGCGACAACGGCTTCAGCCGCAAGTCGGAACGCGGCCAGGCATCGTATTACTACAGCCAGCCATATTTCACTGCATCGGGCGCGCTGACCATCGACGGCAAGGAGATTGCCGTCACCGGCCACGCCTGGATGGACAGGGAATATTCGAGCCAGCCGCTCGCTTCCGACCAAACCGGCTGGGACTGGTTCTCGCTGCATCTGCCCGATAACGCAAAGCTGATGCTGTTTCGTCTCCGGCAGAAAGATGGCGCGCATTATTTTGCCGGCAACTGGATCACCGCGGACGGAAAATCCGAGCAGCTTGCCCCAGGCGCTATAGACATGACGCCGACAGTCATGACGGAGATCGCCGGCCGCAGGATCCCGACGTCATGGAAGGTATCGATCGCATCGCGCGGATTACAGATCGCGACCTCGCCGCTGAATACCAGGAGCTGGATGACGACGAGCTTCCCCTATTGGGAAGGGCCGGTGAGCTTCACCGGCAGCCACAGCGGTACAGGCTATCTGGAAATGACGGGATATTGAGGCTGTTACCTAACCTCTCCCCGCCCTTTGCGGGGAGAGGTCGACCGGCGAAGCGCAGCGAAGACGGTCGGGTGAGGGGCATGGCACACTGCCTACCCGATCACCCAACTCTCTGATCGCATCATCATCCGATCCGCGAATACGAGCTTGCGGCGAACGCCGTACCTTGCCCCTCACCCGGGGCCGTCGCTTCGCGCCGGCCCCGACCTCTCCCCGCAAGCGGGGAGAGGTTAAGGAAGCGAAGCTTACTTCGTCAGCGGGCAGCCGCTCTCGGCCGCGGTCGGATAGGCCTTGTCGCCGGGCACCACGGCGAGCTGCTTGTAGTAATCCCATGGCTTCTTGGATTCCGACGGCTTCTTGACCTCGAACAGATAGAGGTCCTTCACCATGCGGCCATTGGCCAGCACCTTGCCGCCCTGGGCGAAGGCGTCATCGACCGGAAGTTCCTTCAGCTTCTTCGCGACAGCTTCGGAGTCCTTGGTGCCTGCCGCCTTGACTGCCTTCAGATAAGACAGCGTCGACGAATAGGTGCCGGCCTGGATCATGTTCGGCATGCGCTGGGTGCGCTTGAAGAAGCGATCGGCGAACTCACGCGATTTGTCGTCGCGGTCCCAGTAGAACGATTCGGTCAGCACCAGGCCTTGCGCGGCCTGCAGCCCGAGGCCGTTCACTTCGGCCAGCGTCAGCAGGAGGCCGGCGAGCTTCTGGCCGCCGGCGACGATGCCGAATTCAGCCGCCTGCTTCACGGCGTTGGTGGTGTCGAGGCCGGCATTGGCAAGGCCGATGACCTTTGCCTTGGACGCCTGCGCCTGCAGCAGGAAGGACGAGAAGTCAGACGAGTTCAGCGGATGGCGAACGGCGCCGAGCACCTTGCCGCCCTTTGCCTTCACGATGTCGCCGGTGTCCTTCTCCAGCGAATAACCGAAGGCGTAGTCCGCCGTGAGAAAGAACCAGGTGTCGCCGCCAGCTTCGGTCAGCGCGCCGCCGGTGCCAACACCCAAGGCGCGTGTATCGAACGACCAGTGGAAGCCATAGGGCGTGCAAGCATCGCCGGTAACGCGCGACGAGGCCGCGCCGACCACGATGTCGATCTTCTTCTCCTGATTGGAGAGCTCCTGCACCGCGAGCGCCACCGACGAGGTGGTCAATTCAGTGATCATGTCGACGCCTTCGACGTCATACCAGCGCCGCGCGATCGAGACGGCGAGGTCAGGCTTGTTCTGGTGATCCGCGGTGACCAGTTCGATCTTCTTGCCGAGCACCTCGCCGCCGAAATCCTCGATCGCCATCTTGGCGGCTTCGACCGAATATTTGCCGCCGTAATCGGCATAGACACCGGACTGATCGTTGAGAATGCCGATCTTGACGCCTTGCGCCGAGGCCGGCGCGGCCAGGAAAAGACCGCACAGCGCAGCCGTCGACAACAGTCCGAATTTCATCAATGCCTCCCAAGTTTTCAATTTGGGCGCACGCTATGTGAGAAGCTCGGGACGAACCAGATAATCTTTCGACTTAGCCGAAATGTGCAGATCAGCTTTGCGTTAGTTCAAGATCGCTCCCAACGAAGATTGCTGCAACGCACGCGTGCGGTCACTGCATCCGCTTTTTCAACGTGGCGTCGATACAGGCGAGTTCCCGCTCGATCTCCGCGACCATCGAGACAGGATCGGTGTCGGAGATCAGGTGCATCTTCTCGTATGTCCCATCCTGAATGCTCTTCAGGATGGCCAGGCGATCGTCCCGATAACCCTGCAGGCGCTCGAAATCGCCGCGCTCGGCATATTTCGCGATGAGTTTCTCGAAGACGGTGCTCATGGGGGAATTCCTTGGCATCAAAAGTGCGGGAGCGATGCCCCCGCGCCGTGAAATGGTCGGCTATCAGAGCCCGCGCAGCACCAACCGGTTGAGACGGCTCGCAAACGCGGCCGGATCTTCCGGCAATTCGCCGTCGAGGATCTGCGCCTGCTCCAGCAACAGGAACGCGATGTCGGACGCCTCGCCGCCCGCCGCCTTGTCGGCACCGGCGATCTTCGCCACCAGCGGATGGCGCAGATTGATTTCAAGGATCGGCTTGGTCACCGAGCCGCGGTTCTGCATCGCCAGCATACGCTCAAGTTCGCGGTCCGGGCCGGCGCCGCCGGCCACAAGGCACGAGGCCGACGTGGTCAGACGCGTCGAGACCTTCACGTCGGAGACGCGATCGCCGAGCGCTTCCTTGATGACGGCAATGGTCGCCGCCTCATCGGTCTCGGTCTTCGGCTCGTCCTTGGTCGCGTCTTCATCAATGCGCGGGATCAGATCGAGATTGACCTCGCCCTGGCTCAGCGACTTCAGCGGCTTGCCCTCGAAATCCAGCGGCGCCGAACTCCAGAACGCATCGACCGCGTCGGTCAGCAGCAACACCTCGATGCCGCGCGACTTGGCGGCCTCTAACTTCGGATTCGACTTCAGGCGATCGAGGCTGTCACCAGCGAGATAATAGATCTCGGTCTGGTTCGGCTTCAGGTCCGCGACATAGTCCTTCAGCGAACGCTTCTCGCCCGAGGTCGTGGTGAAACGCGACAGCGCCAGCAGCTTCTCGCGGCGCTCGAAATCCTCATAGATGCCTTCCTTGATCACCGGACCGAAGGCGTCCCAGATCTTGGCAAAGGTTTCGGCGTCTTTCTCGCTCAGCGTCTCCATCTCGCCGATCACGCGCGTCGCCACGGCCTTCCTGATTTGCGCGAGCTGCGGATTATTCTGCAGCATCTCGCGCGAGAGGTTTAGCGGCAGATCCTCGGCATCGATGACGCCGCGGATGAAACGCAGATAGGACGGCAACAGGTCCGCATCGTTGGTGATGAAGACGCGGCGCACATAGAGCTTCACATGGCCCTTGCGATTCGGCTCGAACAGGTCGAACGGCTTCTGCGACGGCGCGAACAGCAGCACCGCATAGGAATAGCGGCCCTCGGCACGGTAATGCAGTGTCATCGCCGGCTCGTCATAGGCATGCGCAATGGACTTGTAGGCCGCGCTGTAATCCTCCGGCTTCAGTTCCGACTTGGAACGCTGCCACAGCGCGCTGGCCGAATTGATCTGGCGCGGCTCGGCATCGCCGTCCTTGAGCATGATCGGAAACTGGATGTTGTCCGAATAGGCGCCGACAATACGCTCGATCTCATAGGTCTCGAGATATTTCTTCGCGTCGTCTTTCAGATGCAGCACGATCGACGTGCCGGTCGGCACGCTCATGCCGTCGCTGACCTGGCCGATCTCGAAACCGGCGCCGCCAGTCGAGGTCCAGGTGAAGGCGTCATGAGTACCGGCACGGTGGCTGGTGACGACGATCTTCTCCGCCACCATGAAGGCCGCATAGAAGCCGACGCCGAACTGGCCGATCAGGTTGGAGCCGTCCTTGGCTTCGGTGAGCCGCGACAGGAACGACTTGGTGCCGGAGCGCGCAATGGTGCCGAGATTGTCGATCAGCTCCTGGCGGTCCATGCCGATGCCGGTATCGACGATCGACAGCGTACCGGCCGCCTTGTCCGGAATGATGGTGATGTTGGGCGACTGGCCGTCGGGGATCAGCTGCGGATTGGCGATCGCCTCATAGCGCAGCTTGTCGCAAGCGTCGGACGCATTGGAGACCAGTTCGCGCAGAAAAATGTCGGTCTCGGAATAGACCGAGTGAACCATCAGGTTCAGCAATTCGGCGACTTCGGCCTGGAACGGCTGGGAAACGGGTGCAGCGGTGTCAGTGGTCGTCATGAAAAGTGCCCGATACTGGTAAGGGAGAGATCACGCATATAGCGACGCGGATTTGCCGAGTCCATGGTGCGAACCGATGGTTTCCGCGCGAAAAGGCTGATCGGGAACTGAAACTCGCGACGCTACTTTGAAGCAGCGACCTGCGATGCGAGCAGAGCCGTGGTCGCATCGAGATCGACCAGCGGATAGACCTCGAACTGCGCCGGGATGATATCGGCCCATTCGTTCAGGATGCGATGCAGCACTTCATTGCCATCGACCTTGAACACCGCGACCACGCCGCGGCCGACGCGCGGATAGATGTGCTGGCAGACACCCGACGCCTGATACCCAGCCATCCACGGCCAGAAGCTCTGACGCGCGGCCGCCATGTCGGACGGACGATCTGCGCGCGGATTCGAGATCACCAGAAACAGCATCGCTGATCTCCTGTCGGCGTACTCAGAACGCGTCAGCCCTGCAGCGCACCGTGATAGGCGCTTTCCAGCATGGCCAGGCATTCACGCGCACGCGCCTGCGCGATGTCGTTCGCGGTCTGGGAGATTTCGCGGAGATCGCGGATCGCCAGATCGACGGCGCTCAGTAGATCGATTTCACACTCATCGGCCTGGGGGGCCGCTACACGCATAGGGAAAGGGATAACTACACTCACTGGCACGCCCGCTCTTCACGATTGCAACGCTCGAATCACTCGCGACTCATTTGGCCTGCGAATGGTTAAGCCAATCGGTAGGAAGCAACGGATCTGACGTAAAACTGTCGCGCCGCCGTCAATCCTGCCAGCTCACCGGCGGGATCAGACCGACGGACGGGTCATCGCCAGGGTCATCGGACGGCTGGATCGTGGGCGCTTCGTCCTGTTCGGGCGTCGCGTCGATAATCATGGCCGGCGACGGAAGCTGTGGAACGGCCATGCTCTGCTGCCCGCGCCGATAGGATTCGAATTCGAGCTGTTTGGCGAAATACCGGAACAGGTCAGCCGCGTATTTGCGCTGCTCGGGGCTGGACGCCGAGGCGATCTGGAAGATCAATTCGTCGGACAGTTCCGACGTGGTCGCACCGGTCAGGTCTTCGAGAACGCTCATCACAATGGCTCGGCCTATGAAGCCTTGAGCCTGCACGAGTGTGGTTGATATCGCGTTGTTCGTCAGAGTAATCGGGGGGCGCGTGCATAAGCATCACTAATGACGCCCTAATTTGTACCGCTAGGGGGCATCGAACGTCCTACGGATGCGGCCGCATATGACCAGACGCAATGAGATAGTGCCTGTTGCGCACTCCTGCCGCTTATTCGTGCAAGTCGGCGGAACCCGGCACACGGAAAATTAAGCCACGATTAACCATGACCGGGCAATAACCGGGAGGTAACTGATTGCTGTCAACGGGGATACGACGATGGTCTTGGCAATGAACCGCAGCAGTCATTCTGCGCATGCCAATGCAACCGAAGAGAACGACGATAGCTCCGATATCTCCGCGCTGATCGGGCGGTTGACCGCCGAGGTCAACGAGATCGCCTGCGAGAAAACCCGGTCGATCCAGCACATCACCAACCAGATGAAGATGCTGGCGCTGAACGCGCTGATCGAAAGCTCGCGCGCGGGAGCGCAGGGCGCGGGCTTCGCGGTCGTCGCGCAGGAAGTGCGCAATGTCGGCCAGCAGGTCGAGACCATCGCGCGCGATCTGGAATCCCAGCTCACAGCCCGCACCGGCAGCCTGATGGCGTCGATCGAGAAGATGACCGAGCGCTCGCGCGGCGAACGCATGGTCGACCTGTCGCTGAATGCCATCGAACTGATCGACCGCAATCTCTATGAGCGCACCTGCGACGTCCGCTGGTGGGCGACCGACTCCGCCGTCGTCGATTGCGCAGCCGCACCGAGCGATGCCACCGTCGCTCATGTCTCCGAGCGACTTGCCGTGATCCTCGGCGCCTACACCGTCTATCTCGATCTCTGGCTGTGCGACATGCAAGGCAATGTCATCGCCAGCGGCCGTGGCGATCGTTTCAATGTCACGGGCCAGAACATCGCCGGCACCGCCTGGTTTCGCGACGCCCGTACGCTGCGCTCCGGCGACGACTACACCGCGGGCGACGTCGAGCGCCAGCCGCTCCTGAACAATGCGCAGGTCGCGACCTATTGCGCCAGCGTGCGCGAAGGCGGCAAGGCCAATGGCCGCGCCATCGGCGTGCTCGCGATTCATTTCGACTGGGAAGCCCAGGCGCGCGCCATCGTCGAGGGCGTTCGCGTCGACGACGACAAGACGCGCGTACTTTTGGTGGATTCGAACCTGCGCGTCATCGCCTCGTCCGACGGCCAGGGCCTGCTCACCGAACGCATCCCACTGGCCTTGAACGGCCGCCGCAGTGGCTTCTATCATGACCGTTCCGGCGGCCTCGTCGCCTTTCATGCCACGCCCGGCTACGAGACTTATAAGGGTCTCGGCTGGTACGGCGTGATCATGCGCGGCGCCTAGCCGCACGATCTAGTCAATGGCGACTTCGCTGCGATAATCTCCCCTACGCCACGAGCGGGAGACAGCGATGACCGACGTCACTTTCGAACCGGCAATTCCGGTTCTGCGCATCTATGACATTGCTAAAGCGAAGGAGTTCTATGTCGACTTCCTCGGCTTTGCGATCGACTGGGAACATCGTTACGAGCCGGACTCCCCGCTCTACATGCAGGTGTCGCGCGGCGGCGTGAAGCTGCATCTCAGCGAACACTATGGCGACGGCACGCCGGGCAGCGTGGTCTATATCCGCGGCAGCAATATCGCGGCTTTCGCAAAGGAGCTGCATGACAAGCAGGCCCGCTTCGCGCGCCCGAGTCCGACCGATAGGGGCCCAAAGATCACCGACCCGTTCGGCAATGTGCTGCGCTTCGATGACGCGACCAACACGCACTGAGCCCGCCGCTTCAGCCATCGCTGCAACGAGAACTTACCCGTTCAACCAGTTCCGGATCTTCGCGAAGAACCCCGTGTCACGTCGCACGCCGACGGGCCCCACGGCAATTGGCCGCACGGGCTCGCCATCCACGACCGGCGCTGCCCTTGCTGCCGCCAGCGCCATGGGCCCGACCTGCGCGAGGAACGCATGTTCATGGCTGCGCGTCAGCCGCGCCAGCGCGGCGTCAAATGGCAGCCACGCGACTTCGCTGATATCCTTCATCAGCTTGCGTGACGGCGCGGGCGCGGCCTCCATATGCCAGAAATGCACGACCTTGGTCCGTTCGCCGAGCGGATAGGCCAGCGCTCCGAGATAGTCATGCACCGACGCGGCATGACCGGTCTCTTCCAGCACCTCGCGCTCTGCCGCATCACGCGGCGTCTCGCCATTGTCGAGCTTGCCTTTTGGAAGCACCCAGTCGCCGCGCTTGCGCAGGCAGACCACGGCAAACAGCGGCGTCTCGCCCCGCTGCACGACAATGCCTCCCGCCGCCATGATGATATCGCGCGCCATGATTGTCCTTAACCGCTAACGCACAAAGACGCCATCGAGGTCATCCTCGATATGAGCACGAATGATGGAATCGAAGTCCGGTTCCGCCTGGAAACCCAGCGCCAGCGCACGTGTGGTATCGAACGTCGTGGGCCATCCGGCAACCATCGCCATGACAGCGGGATCTGGCACATGCTTGATGCGTGTCACAACACTGTCACCTCCCACACGGCGGAGCGCCGCGATCATGTCGGCGACCGATGCCCGCACGCCGGGCATCATCACCGTGCGGCGTGCGCCGAGCTTGGCGCTGTCGAGCGTCGCACCATGAAGCAGGAATTCCGTCGTCGCGCGCGGGCTGGCATGTGTCTGCCCGACCTCGTCGGTTACCGGCAGCACCGCCTCACGCCCGGCCAGCGGCTCGCGAATGATATTGGAGAAAAAACCCGATGCTGCCGCATTGGGCTTGCCCGGCCGCACGCAGATATTCGGCAGGCGAATTCCGATGCCGTCGAAGAAGCCGCGCCGCGTATAGTCCGCCAGCAGCAATTCGCAGATCGCCTTCTGCGTTCCGTAGCTCGACAGCGGCGTATGAAAGAAATCGTCGGTGATCGGCCCGTTATAGGGCGCGCCGAAGGTTGCGATCGACGAGGTGTAGACGATGCGAGGGCGATAACCGTCCCCCATCGCGCGGATCGCCTCGAACAGATTGCGCGTGCCGTCGAGATTGACCGCGTAGCCCTTGTCAAAATTCTGCTCGGCTCCGCCTGAGACGACCGCAGCAAGATGGAAGATCAAGTCGGGCTTTGACGCCAGCAGTGCTGCGGGCGCATCCGGTTTTGCGAGATCGACCATGATGCTGCGCGCGCCGACCAGATCGCTGGGGACCGCATCGGCCATCGCCAGATCGCCGATTTCCCCACCGCCGACATGACCGTCCTTCAGCAGCCGCTCACACAGCTTGCGGCCGATCATGCCGGCCGCGCCAATCACCAGAACCTTCATTCCTTGATCTTCACTCTTTGGGCGCCGACAGCTTGTAGATCTCCAGCGCGTCGGCATCGGCGCCGCGCACCGCCTTGCCCATGCGGAAGATCTGCGCCGCGAGCGCAGCCATCGGCACCGGCGTCGATGTGTCCTGTGCCACGGCGACGACCGTATCGAGGTCCTTGAGCATCGTATGGATGTGGCCGAGCGGCGGCGAGTGAATGCCCTGCGCCATGCGCGGCACGAACAGTTGCAGCGGGATCGAGTCTGCAAAACCGCCCGCGAGCGCCTCCGGCAGACGCTTGGCGTCGATGCCGGCATTCACGGCAAGTCGCGTCGCTTCGGCCAGCACCGCCATGGCGCAGCCGACGATCACTTGGTTGCAGAGTTTGGTCATCTGCCCGGCGCCGGTCGGCCCCATATGCGTGAAGTTACGCGCCATCGCCAGAATATAGGGCCTGATACGTTCGACATCGGCGGCCTCGCCGCCGGCCATGATGGCCAGCGTGGCTTCCTCAGCGCCCTTGGTGCCGCCCGACACCGGCGCATCGATCCAGCCCATGCCGTTCGCTGCCTTCAGCCGCGCCGCGATGGACTTGGTCTTGTCCGGATGAATCGAGGAGAAATCGACGACCAGCTTGGCGTTGCCATCGGCGCCGGACAGGCCGTTGTCGCCAAACACCACTTCCTCTACCGCCGATGCATCGGTGAGGCACATGAAGATAATGCTCGCATGGGCGACGACATCACGTGGACTGGCGGCGGCTTTCGCACCGGCCTCTAGCAACGCATTGACCTTGCCAGGCGAGCGATTCCAGACGGCCACATCGTAACCGGCGCCCAGCAACCGTTTGGTCATCGGCAGTCCCATCAGGCCGAGGCCGAGGTAACCGAGCTTCTCTTTGCCGCCCGCTGAATCCGCCATTTTGACGCCGTTGTCCTTCTGCCGCCGAGCCACGCTGCTCGCATCTGCGAGCTATCTACGCTGCGTCCGCAGCCGCAGCAACGATGATATCAACGCCTGCGCAACTGCCAATTGTTGCGCCACAGCACGAATGAATGTTGGGCACGCACCTCGCTTGCCAGAATATTTGAAGCATGAAAGGCTTCAAGACAGTGGGGCTTTTCTTTTGGCCGGGTCTGGCCATCATCAAACGGAGTGAGCGGGCATGAAGCTGGGTTCTTCGAAGTGGCTGATGGCGGCGACTCTCGCGGCGGGGGCGCTGACGGGTGCGGCGCAGGCGCAGACGATTCCGACCATCAAGGTCGGCTGGACCATTCCGGCCGAAGAATCCAAATACTGGATGATGAAACGCCCGACCGAATTCACCAATCTCGGCAAGACCTATAATATCGAATGGACCCAGTTTCAGGGCACCTCGCCGATGACGCAGGCGCTCGCCGCCGGCGCACTGGACTGCGCCACCCAGGGCGTGCTGTCGCTCGCCAACGGCGTCAACGGCGGCAATCTCAAGGCCTATATCGTCGCGCAGCACGTGTCGGAAAAGCCCGGCAGCTTCTCGGTCTACTGGGCCGTGAAGGACGACTCGCCGATCAAGACCATCGCCGATCTCAAGGGCAAGAATGTCGGCATCTCCGTCATCGGCGGCGGCACCTATGGTCCGTTCAAGATGCTGCTGAAGGGCGCAGGTGTCGATCCCGAGAAGGACGTCAAACTGATCGAGATTGGCTTCGCAGCTTCCGAGGATGCACTGCGCCAGGGCCGCGTCGACGCCATCAACATGAACCAGCCATTTGCCGCGCGCATGGAAGCCAAGGGCGGCACGCGCAAGCTGTTCTCGCTGAATGAAGCGATGCCGAACATCGTGCATATCCTTGAAGCCTGCCGCGCCGATTTCGTCGACAAGAACCCCGAACTCGCCAAGGCCTATGTCGCCGACATCACCCTTGGCATGAAGAAAGCGCTGGCCAACCGCGAGGAAACGCTGAAGGTCGTCAACGAAGTCATGAAGGCGCCGATCCCGGTACTGGAGACCTATCTGCTGAAGGAGAACGACTTCGCCCGCGACCCGGGCGCAGCACCGAACTTCCCCGCCATGCAGAAGATGCTCGATATCTACACCGAGGCCGGCATGCTGCCGAAGATGGACGCGATGCAGTTCAAGCATCCGACCATCGTGGCGCCGATCCAGTAGAGCAAGACACGACATCTCACTATATGATGTCCTGAGGCCACGCCCCACGGCGTGGCCTCAATGCATTGGACGACAAGACCAAGAAACGGACAGATTCCCATGAACAAATTGCGATCCCGCGTCACCACCGACGGCCTCGACCGTGCTCCGCACCGCGCCTTCATGCGCGCCATGGGCCTTGATGACGAAGCGATCGCAAAACCCATGATCGGCGTGGTGTCGATGAAGGGCGAGCAGACGCCCTGCAACATGACCCATGACTTTCAGGTCGACGCCGCCAAGACCGGTATTTCCGAAGCCGGCGGCACGCCGCGCGAGTTCTCGACCATCTCGGTCTCCGATGCCATCAGCATGAACCATGAGGGCATGAAGTTCTCGCTGCTGTCGCGCGAGATCATCGCTGACAGTATCGAAGCCGTGATGCACGGCCTCGCTTACGACGCGCTGATCGGATTCGGTGGCTGCGACAAGACGTTGCCCGGCGTCATCATGGGCATGGTCCGTTGCAATGTGCCGTCGATCTTCATCTATGGCGGCAGCGCGCTGCCGGGATTACACAAGGGCAAGACGCTGACTGCGCTGGATTCCTATGAAGCCGTCGGCGCCTTCATGACCGGCGACATCGACAAGCAGGAGTTGGACGCCATCGAACGCGCGTGTCTGCCGACCATCGGCGCCTGCGCCGGCCAGTTCACCGCCAATACAATGGCGATGGTGTCCGAGGCGCTGGGGATCACCATGCCCAATGTCTCGATGATCCCCGGCGTCTATGCCGAACGCGCGCAATTCGCCCGGCGCGCCGGACGTCTGGTCATGGACATGCTGCGCAACGATGGCCCGCTGCCGCGCGACATCGTTACGCGCAAATCCCTGGAGAACGGCGCCGCCATCGTGGCCGCCACCGGTGGATCGACAAACGCGGCGCTGCATCTGCCGGCCATCGCCAACGAGGCCGGCATCAAATTTACCATCGACGATGTCGGCGAGGTGTTCGCGCGCACGCCGCTGATCGGCAATCTGCGGCCGGGCGGCAAATATGTCGCCAAGGATGTCTACGATATCGGCGGCACTGCCGTCGTGATCCGTGCATTGCTTGAGAGCGGCCATATCGACGGCTCCTGCCTGACCATCACCGGCCGAACCATCGCGGAAGAATACGGCAATGCCAACAAGGCCGATGGCGAGATCATCTACAGCTCAGCGAAGCCGATCATGCCCGATGGCGGCGTTGCCGTGCTGAAGGGCAACCTGTCGCCCGATGGCGCGGTGATCAAGGTCGCCGGCCTGAAGAAGACGATATTCGAGGGCACGGCGCGTGTGTTCGAGGACGAGGAGAGCTGCGTCGCCGCCGTGAGGGACCAGAACTACAAGGAAGGCGACGTGCTGATCATCCGCAACGAAGGCCCGGTCGGCGGCCCCGGCATGCGCGAGATGCTCGGAGTCACCGCGCTCATCTACGGCCAGGGCATGGGCGAGAAGGTCGCGCTGATCACCGACGGCCGCTTCTCCGGCGCCACCCGCGGCATGTGCATCGGCTATGTCTCGCCGGAAGCCTATATCGGCGGCCCACTCGCGCTGGTGCGCGATGGTGACAAGATCCGCATCGACGCGCCGGCGCGGCGACTGGATCTGATGATCAGTGATGCCGAATTCGCCGCACGCAAGGCCGCATGGACCCAGCGCCCGCCGCGTCACCGCGCCGGTGCGCTGGCGAAATATGCCAAGCTCGTCGGACAGGCCCCCGGCGGCGCCGTCACGCATGATGGCGGCGCGGAATGGCCGTGGTTTGAGTGAGTAGTCCTGGCGCCGGCAGTGCGCTCCTTCTCCCCGCACTGCGCGGGGAGAAGGTCGGGATGAGGGGCAAGGTAACGGCCTATCATCTCGCATGGTCTATCGGGTCGGGATCGGTGCGAACCGTGAGTGCGATTGTGCGACGACTACAGCGCGCCGCCCCTCACCCGCCGCGAAGACGCGGCGACCTCTCCCCGTAAAGAACGGGGAGAGGTTAGAGCGCCGTCGCGGCCCTGAGCTCATCCGCCGTCGCCGCCTTCAGCCCAACCGCCTCGATCGCGCGTCGCGCGGCTGCAACCAGATCCTGATTGCCTTTGGCGCGGCAGCCATCCGGCAGCAATTCGTTGTTCTCGAAGCCGACACGGATATGACCGCCGAGCAATGCGCCCGCGGTGACGCAGGCCGTCTCCTGCGCACCGAAGGCGCAGACACTCCAGTGTTCGAATGTTGGCGCGCCGGATACGACGAACGGCAGCAGATCGGCCGGGTGTGACGTCTGCCCCGCGGTATAACGGCCGAGCACGAACAACACTGGCAGCTTCTTGAACGGCACTAGCCCGCGCTTGCGAAACTCGGCCAGCCGCGCAGCATCCTGCGCATCGTAGAGAATGATTTGCGGTGTCACGCGCTCGCGCTTCATCCAGCCGAGCAGATCGGCGAAGGCCTGCTCCTCGCCGGCATCGGGCACCAGTTCGCGCAGCGCCAGCGACGCCGCTTCCGGCTTCACCGCCTGCACCACCGCGCGCTGCTGCGCCGGTGTGTATTTGCCGAGCGCCTCGGAGGTGATTTGGATGACGAGCCTGTCGCCGACTGCACTACGGATCGCCGCGATGGCGTCCCGATAGGCCGCCGCATCGAGCAGGTGACTGCCGTCGGGATGACGCACATGGGCATGGATCATCGCCGCGCCTGCCTCAAGGCAATGCGCAGCCGTTACCGCCAACTCCGCCGGCGTCAGCGGCACGGCGGGATGGTCGGCCTTGACCTTGCGGCCGCCGTTGGGGGCGACCGCAATGGCAACGGGTGACATGATTTACGGAATCGCTGCGATGACGGCGATCTCGACCTTGATGGCGGGGTCGGCGAGCTTCGACTCGACGCAGGCGCGCGCTGGGCCAACGTCGGGCACCCAGGCATCCCACACCGTGTTCATGGCATCGCGGTCATTGATATTCGGCAGCCAGACGGTGGCGCTGAGGATGTTGTTCTTGTCGGTGCCGGCTTCCTTGAGGAGCGCGTCGATCTTGTCGAGCACCTGCTTGGTCTGCGTCTTGACGTCGCCCGAATATTCATCGGGCACCTGGCCGGCCAGATAGACGGTGTTGCCATGGATGGAAGCCTGGCTGAGACGCTTGCCGGGACCGAGACGCTTGATCATGCAGAAGTCTTTCATTGAGTGTGGAACGGAGTGACCCGGGCGCGACCATCCCCGCTCGGAACTGGCCCGTCAAGCCCATGACGTCACACGGCACAAGTGGCCCCGCGTGGACCACGTCCACTATTCCGCGGCGCGGGCCCGCTTCACGGCATCGTCCATCAACGCCTTTGGCGCTGGCAGCCGCAACCGGCGGCCATGCTGCAGATAGAGCAGCGCGACACGCTTCGGATCGGACAAGTTCCAGATTTCGACCGCGGGCAGCCGCCCCACCAGCGTCACGGACGGCCGATGCGCGATGACATGGGACAGGATCGCGGACTTTGGCCCCTTTTTGAATTTCCGGCGCACTTTTCGCGCGGCATTCTCATTGGCCGCCTGCCAGCGGATCTTGGGTCCGCGGCGACGGTTCAGAAGCCAAGAAAAGATTCGCAAAATGAATGGCATACGGCTTTTCTTTTTGCCCGGTTGCAGCGACGCTGGCGCGGTCGCGCACTCATTCTCTTAGAACGGATCATCGACAGGGGTAAAGCGGCGCGATCAAGGCGAAACGTCGCGATGTCATAGAGAATGAAGCATTCCCTAGGGAATGACACGTTCCCCTGGGATATACGCGACCCTCGAATCAGGAATAGACCTGCGCCATGTCCGTTCCCGCCGGCGCCTCGCGTCAATCGAAAAATCAGCCAGACGTGTTCCAGACCTCGGACGCATTGTCCGTGCTGCATTCGGTGTTCGGCCTGCCGGGTTTTCGCGGTGCACAGGAAGATATCGTTCGCCACGTGACCGATGGCGGCAATTGCCTGGTGCTGATGCCGACCGGCGGCGGCAAGTCGCTGTGTTACCAGTTGCCATCCTTGCTACGCCCGGGCTGCGGTATCGTCGTCTCGCCCTTGATCGCACTGATGCGCGACCAGGTGGCCGGCCTGCTGGAAGCCGGCGTCAAGGCAGCGGTGCTGAATTCCACCCTGTCTTGGGACGAAGCCAACGAGGTCGAGCGGCAATTGCTGGCCGGCGAACTCGACCTGCTCTACGTCGCACCGGAACGCCTGGTCACGCCGCGCTGCCTCGCCATGCTCGGCCGCGCCCGGATTGCCCTGTTCGCCATCGATGAGGCGCATTGCGTCGCGCAATGGGGCCACGATTTCCGGCCCGAATATATCGGCCTCTCGGTCATCGCCGAGCGGTTCCCGAACATTCCGCGCATTGCGCTGACGGCCACCGCCGACGATCTGACCCGGCAGGAGATCGTGCAACGTCTCCGCCTGGAAGACGCGCCGAATTTCGTGGCGAGCTTCGACCGGCCCAACATTAAGTATGAGATCGTCGACAAGACCAACGCGCAGAAGCAGTTGCAGGCTTTCATCAGCGACCGTCATTCCGGCGAGGCCGGCGTGGTCTATTGCCTGTCGCGCGCCAAGGTCGAGGACACCGCAGCCGCATTGAACAAGGCCGGAATCCTCGCGCTGCCCTATCACGCCGGGCTCGACGCGCGCCTGCGTGAGACCAACCAGGATCGCTTCATCAATGAAGACGGCGTGGTGATCGTCGCCACCGTCGCCTTCGGCATGGGCATCGACAAGCCCGATGTGCGCTTCGTGTGCCATCTCGATCTGCCGAAGAGCATCGAGGCCTATTATCAGGAGACCGGCCGCGCCGGCCGCGACGGCAAGCCGTCGAATGCGTGGATGGCCTATGGTCTTTCCGACATCGTGCAGCAGCGCCGCATGATCGACGAGTCCACGGGATCGGAGACCTTCAAGCGCGTCTCCATCGGCAAGCTCGATGCGCTGGTCGGCCTCGCCGAAACCGTCGATTGCCGGCGCACCCGACTGCTGGGTTATTTCGGCGAAGAGGCGACCGGCACGCGCTGCGGCAATTGCGATAATTGCCTCTCGCCGCCGAAAGTCTGGAACGGCAGCGTCGCCGCGCAGAAGCTGTTGTCCTGCGCCTATCGCACCGGGCAGAAATTCGGCGCCATGCATCTGGTGGACGTGCTGATCGGCCGCCTCACCGACAAGGTCAAGCAATTCGGCCATGACAAGCTGTCGGTATTCGGGATCGGCGGCGAACTCACCGAGAAACAATGGCGCGCCGTGATGCGGCAGCTGGTGGCGCGCGGCTTTCTCTATGCGGACGCGGACGCGTTCAATGCGCTGAAGCTCACCGAAGAAGCGCGCGGCGTGCTGAAGGGCGAGATCGAGCTGATGTTCCGCGAGGAAACCGGCGGCACCGGCCGCGCCCCGCGCAGCAAATCCCGCCGCGGCGATCTCGCTGCACCGCGCAGCGACAACGCCAATCCCGATCTGCTCGCTGTGCTGCGCGCCTGGCGCTCGGAAGTCGCGAAGAAGCGCAACGTCCCGGCCTATGTCGTGCTGCACGACGCCACCATCGATGGCATCGCCAGCGAACATCCCACCACGCTCGACCAGCTCCGCGAAATCCCGGGGATCGGCGACAAGAAGCTGGAGCATTACGGCGCGGAGATCCTCGCTTTGGTGAATGCGACGCCGGGACGATAGCGGGCGATCGACGCCACCGATGTCTATCGGGCGGGCTTGTAACCCTTAATGACGGACTCCGACTTCTTCAGGGCCGCCACAAGTTCTGCCCCGGTCATCAATGCAGTCGTCTGGCTGGACTTGATGGCGCCGCCCGCTGCAATCGCGACGGCGATGGCCGCCATGCTCTCGATATCCGGCACATCGGCGATCAGCATCACGTCATATTCGCCCAGGCAATACCAACCACCGATCAATTGTCCTCCGACAGCCTCCGTCGTCTGCCGTCCAACGGATTCAACGCGGTTCTGCGGATTCTTCATTTGCGCGGCCCATGATTCCGGCGTGTAGGCAGCCTGATACATATAGAGCGGCATGTTCGACCTCCGTCAGATTGTCCTGACCTTTCACCGGGAGAACAGCGCGAGCTTCGCCATTTTCACGGCACGGCCTAACTCTATTCGCGCGATGATACCGGCAGCGATCTGCATGGTGGCGCCGATTGCCCAGCTCAAACAGATGATGCCAGCCGTCCTAGGGCGCACGGTTTCGCCCAGAATGATACTGGAGACTGACGTGATCGCCGTCACCGATGTTATGAAGGTACCGGCCGCAGTGAGCAGCTCCACCATATCCGCACTGTTGCCCAGCCCGCGCCATAGCGGCAGATGCATGCGGTAATCGGCAGGAACCTGGGGCAGATCGATCCCGAGATAGAAGCCGGTAGCCCCGTAAATGATCATGGCGAACACGACTTCACCCGAACCAATGACCTCGATGAAGCGGCCGACCTCGGCAACGAACAGCCCGCAGGCAGCCCCAACCAAAGCGAGTCCGGTCCGTTCTAGAATGTGCGCCAACCTGCTGAGGGTCGAGCGGGTATGCCACGATGCGCTGGGCTTGATGATCATGTGATCCTCGTCTGCCCATGAGCCTGTCGAGTGGGAGTTTTGAGGTCCGTCCTCCGCAATAACAAGCAGGAGTGCTTACCTAAATCGAGTGGGGTAGCGGTACCTGCTTCGGTGACATGTAAACACACGCTCGCATTCTCGCGACGCTTGCGCGTCCGAGCTATGAGCATTCCTTCGACCCTCTTCGAAAAGAGGGCGTGCGGAACGCCGGGTGCCCGATGCACCCTTGGGCCTGATGCGAATGCGGTCTTCCGCATGGGGTAATGCATCAGGACTTTCGGAAGCACGAGCGATTGCCCAGCGTTCCGCCTGCGGTGTTTTTTCGGTTGCTTGCACTTTGCCTCGACGAACGCTCCGATCGCGAATTAAAGTCCCAAGGCGATGGGAAGGGAGCCTCAAGCGAGTAAGCCGAACGCGTTTTGACTTGGTCGTCCGTCACACTGTCCAGGATTCTTTCCATCCGAAGGTCGGCCGTCTCCTTGCCAGTGGCAGTGCTGGCGTAGATCCGTCCTGCCCGAAGACAGACGTCATCCATGAACCGCGTAACGCCGCATCTCCGGCGTCCACCGCATCCAGCCCCGCGAACGTGACGATCGCGCTCGCCCCTCTCATCGGGGCCGGACGGAGGAGATAATAATCCTTATAGGGATGTTGTCAACAAAGAATAGGAAGAAATGTTTGGGCTGTCTGCCGCCTCCAACTCGTCATTCCCCGGCAAACCAATTGGTTTGCCTGAGGGCGGGAGCGACGTCGCAGACGGCGATCACGCGCCCGGAATCCCGACCTGTTTTGCGCTGAACATCTCGGGATTCCGGGTTCGCGTCCGGCAAGTGCCGGCCGCGCCCCGGAATGACAGCGTGGGGCGAAGCGCTTCGGACTTTGTCCGCCATTCCCCGGCATCGAACAATACGTATGACGCAAATACCGCCAAAGGCGCCAAAACCGCTGGTTTCATAAGTATCCGGCTACGCGACGAAACAAATCTCCGCTTCCACGAAACAATTTTCTACACGGACGCCATCGGCTGGAAACCGGCCGGGACTACACCTCCATGCAACAAGTAGCCGCGTAGACGGCAGGAGGCCGCCATGAACCACTCGATCCACAGCGCAGACCGCAGCACGCATCTGAAGATCGTCGTTGTCGCCCTGGTTGCCGGCATCGCGGTTGCAGGTTTCGGCATTGCCGCCCGCACGGGTACCAGCGACGGCACCCAGACGGCTCGCGTCATCAAGGCCGGCCAGCCGACCGCGCTCACCAGTTCGAACACGACGGCGGTTCGCTGATTGTCGCATCAGGACACCGGACCGGTTTGAGCGTGATGCGCCGGTGATGCCGGCGCACCGCGCGTTTCAACCTTGGCACCCTCGACAGTCCTTCTGCCCTGCCATAGTAAATCCTTGAGCGCATCGACGCGCCCGAAGATGCAGGACAGACCTTTGACTGTGACAGATGTGGCGCCGGGTGCAGGCGAAGCCAACAGCACCATTCGTCAGGCTTCCGCGACGAGCCCCAAAACCGCAACCGACGCGATCATCAATTCCTATGCCGGCCGATCGATGCCCATCGATCATCTGCGGACCTTCGTCACGCCCGAGATGAATTTCGCGACGCGCACCATCAAGGCGGGCGCGCCGGTGCGGCCGCTGACTTACGGCAAGCGCACACTGCCGGACTTTCCGATCGTCTCCAATGGCGCGAGTTACGACATCTACGACTATGTTTCGCGCAACCGCGTCGCCGGAATTCTGGTGATGAAGAATGACGAGGTCCTGCTCGAACATTATGACCTCGGCATCAACGCCGCCACGCGCTGGCTGTCGATGTCGATGGCGAAATCCTTCAGCACCACACTGATCGGCGCTGCCATCCAGGACGGGTACATCAAGAGCGTCGACGATCCGCTGGTGACTTATCTTCCCGAATTTTCCGGCACCGCCTATGAGGGCGTCAGCGTGAAGACGCTGATGCAGATGACGTCGGGCCTGCGCTGGAGCGACGACCAGACCGATGCGAATTCCGAGCGCCGCAAGATGCTCGCATTGCAGGTCGGGCAGGAGCCCGGCGCCGTCATGCGCTATATGGCCGAGCGCCCACGCGCCGCCGCGCCCGGCACGCAATGGACCTATTCGACCGGCGATACCCATGTTGTCGGCGCGCTGGTGAAAGCCGCCACCGGCAAATGGCTGAGCGATTATCTCTCCGAGAAGATCTGGTCGAAGCTCGGCATGGAAGCCGATGGCACCTGGTGGCTGGAAGCGCCCGGCGGACTGGAAGTCGCGGGCAGCGGGATGTTTGCCACCCTGCGCGACTATGCACGCTTCGGCCGTTTCATTCTCGATGACGGCGTGATCGATGGCACCCGCGTGCTGCCGGAAGGTTGGGTCCGCGAGGCCGGGGCATCACGCCTGATCAACGGCCAGCGCGTCGATTACGGCTATATGTGGTGGATCGTGCCGGCGCCCGACGGCACGCTCGATGACGGCGCCTTCGTCGCGCGCGGCATTTTCGGCCAGATGCTGTACATCAATCCGAAACAGCGCGTGATCTGCGTCGTGCTGAGCGCGCGCTCGAAGCCGACGACGCTGAACGCGCCGATTCTGGACAATGATTTCTTCAATGCGGTGGTGAAGGCGCTGAAGTGAGGCGCTGGCTTCCTAACCTCTCCCCGCAAGCGGGGAGAGGTCGAAGCCTGAGCGCAGCGAAGGCTTTGGGTGAGGGGGAGTCTCCGCAAGCTCAGAGCGAATGGATAGTCCCCCTCACCCGACTTCCACGCGCTTCGCGCGTTCCAGTCGACCTCTCCCCGCAAGCGGGGAGAGGTTAGGAAGCCACTCGCTTGTTCTACCCCACCCTGCTCCGCTTCGCCTGCGCCGCGACGCTCAGCTCGGGCCAGTCTTGCGCGATGGCCTCGATCAGCCAGTTGCGATAGCGGCGGATCAGCGGCGCATCCCAGCGGTCGGCGCGGGTGATCAAGTAATAGATGCCGTCCGAATAAGGTTGAAAGCTCGCATTGTCTTTTCCAATCTCGACGAGGCGGCCGGATTCCAGCTCATGCGCAACCACCATATGATTGGACAGCGCGACGCCGCGGCCGTGGATCGCAGCGTCGAGTGTCATGTGGCCCTGCCACAGGCGAGGACCGCCGAGGTCGAGTTCGTCATAGATGCCGTGCGCCGCCAGCCAGTGCGCCCAGCTGTCGAAGTCCTCTTCATGCAGCAGGCGCTGGTTCAGCAGATCGCGCGGCGTCTCGATCGCCGGCATTGAGGCCAGGTAGGCCGGGCTCGCCACCGCGACGATCGGCACACGCGCCGCCTCGATGCAACGCAGGCCGGGGGCGAGCTGCAGCGGATTGCCATAGACCGACTCGAAGCGGATATCGATATCCGTCTCGTGCGAGGCGAAATCCGGCCGGCGATCGGTGGGGCGTAGCTCGATATCGACGTCGCGATTGGCCTTCTCGAACAATCCGATCTTGCGCGACATCCAGTGCAGCGCGAAGCCCGGCGCGCACCAGATCAGCAGGCGATGATTGTCACCGCGCCGCATCAGGTCGATGGTGGCATCGGCGATGGCATCCATCGCCGCCGCAATATGCCGGTGATAACGCACGCCGTCATCGGTCAGCGAGATGCTCGATGAGGTCCGGTCGATCAACTTGGTGCCGGTCCATGATTCCAGCGTGCGCAGATGCCGGCTGATCACCGCGTGATCACGCCCGAGGCTCTGCGCCGCGCGGCGCACGCCGCCGAGCCGCGCCACCGCATCGAAGGCACGCAGCGCCTCGAAAGGCGGGATCGACTTGCGTGACGGCGGGTTCAGCGCCGGGGCCGGCGCAGCTCCGGAATCGTCCATCACGACAGGATTGGGGCCAGGACTGGAGACCGGCTTCATCATCCATCCACATTCGGTTGGCGGCACGACCGCCAGGCGGATCGTCCCAACGAGACAAGCATTCAGCGAAGCAAGAGACATGCCGGTGTGCACAGAGGCAAGTCGGCAGGGCTGCGGCAAGATGGCAGCCTAGCACGGTGCGCCCGGTGCACCACCATGCCCCTCATTGGCATCTTCCGGGTCATCTTGATGGCGTTACCCTCGTGAGGTCTAACGATGGCTCATCGCGCGCTGCGCGGCGGCCGCTGCATGGGGATCACGACGCTGACCGACCTGTTTCAACGGCCACCCTACCGCGACCCGCTCCATCCCGGCGGCCCCCTGCTGCCACGCTCCGGCTGGAGCCGGGCGCCGATGCATCGTTGGACCTTCCAGCACATCCGCGAGATGACGCCGACCGCGCAGGTCTGGCGCGGGCCGGGCCCGGTAATGCCGATGCGCGAGAATTTGCAGGTGCTCGATACGGTTGCTTTCAGCTTTGACGGCCACGATCTCAGTTTCGAGAGCTTTCTGACGGACAACGCCACCGACGGCATGCTGGTGCTGCACCGCGGCGCCATCGTCTATGAGCGCTACTTCAACGATATGAAGCCGCACAGCCAGCACCTGTCGATGTCGATGGCGAAATCGATGGTCGGCATGGTGGCCGGCATTCTCACTGACCGCAGCGTGCTCGATCCCAAGGCGCCGGTGACGCAGTATCTGCCGGAGCTAGCGCGCACCGCCTATAGCGGCGCGACTGTGCAGCACGTGCTCGACATGACAACAGGTGTCGTGTTCGACGAATCCTACACCACGCCCGGCTCGCATATGGTCAAGCTCGGCTATGCCTGCGGCTGGCGCGTCAACGATCAGCCGGACTACCCGCGCACCATGTGGGAGCTGATCCTGACGTTGACCGAACAGCACCGCCCCCACGGCGCGCTGTTCCAGTATCGCTCCATCGAGACCGACGTGCTCGGCTTCATCCTCGAACGTGCCACCGCAACTTCGCTCTCCGAATTGGTCAGCCGCGAATTATGGGCGCCGATGGGCGCGCAGGACGACGGCTATTTCACTGTCGACCACGGCGGCTTCGCGCTGGCCGATGGCGGCTTCTGCGCAAGCCTGCGCGACTATGGCCGCTTCGCACAGATGATCATCAATGGCGGGCGGTCCAGCGATCGTCAGGTGATCCCGAAAGCGTGGATCGACGACACCCGCAACAACGGCAACACCGAACTGTTCCAGGGCTTCTTCCGCGAGACGCTGCCGGAGGGCGCCTATCACAACAAATGGTGGATCGAAGACCCAAAAGGCCGCGCCATGCTGGCACGCGGCATCTTCGGGCAATTGATCTATATCGATCCGGAATCCGAATTTGCTTTCGTCAAGCTCTCGACCTGGCCCGAGGTCACCAGCGTGCCCCGCGCCCGCGAGGCCGTCGCCGCCGCGCATGCGATCCGCGATGCGCTCACACGATAACCGAAAGGCAGCGTGATGGGCCGCTTCCTGCTCGGACGTCTGCTGCAGGCGGTGCCGACACTGATCATCGTATCGGCGGCGATCTTTTTTGCCATGCGGCTGATCCCCGGCGATCCTGCTTCCGTCATGCTCGGCGATCTCGCGACGCCCGAGCAGGTCGAGGCGCTGCGCCGGGAGATGGGTCTGTCCGGCGCGCTGCCGTCGCAATATCTGACCTGGCTCGGCCATATTTTTTCCGGCGACTTCGGCAAGTCGATCTCATCAGGCGAACACGTGCTGCCGCTGATGCTCGATCGCTTCGCGGTGTCCGCGACCATCGTCGTCACAGCCGTGGTGTTTGCCGCGCTCATCGCCGTGCCGGCCGGCATGTTCGCGGCTTGGCGGCAGGGCACCTTCGCCGACTACGGCACGGTGGCACTCTCAACGCTCTTGTTGTCGATCCCGAGCTTCTGGCTCGGCCTGATGATCCTCTTGGTATTCGGCATGTGGCTCGAATGGTTTCCCGTCATCGGCTACGTGTCGCTGAGCGAGAATTTCCGGCAGGGCGTACTGTTCATCTTCATGCCGGTGCTGACGCTGATCATGGTCGAACTCGGCCCGATCGTGCGCATGGCGCGCGCCTCCACCATCGAGGTCTCCCGGCTCGAATATATCACCCATGCCCGCGCCAAGGGCCTGTCCGAATCCGAGGTGATGTGGAGTCACGCGTTTCGTAATGCGTTTGCGCCGACCTGGACATTGATCGGCCTGATCCTCGGCGGATTACTCGGCGGCATCGCCATCACCGAGACGGTATTCACCATTCCCGGCCTCGGCCGCCTGCTGGTCGAGGCGATCTATGCCCGCGACTATCCGGTGGTGCAGGGCTGCATCCTGTTCATCAGCGTCATCTATGTCATCGTCAATCTGATCGTCGACATGCTGTATCCGCTGTTTGACCCCAAGATCGCCCAATGACGCGCTATTTCCCCCGCCTCGCGCGCGGCCGCGCCAATCTCCTGATCGGCGGCGGCCTCGTCCTGCTGCTGACCCTGCTCGCGATCTTCGGGCCGATGCTGGCGCCGTATGATCCGCTCAAACTCAACCTGCGCGCCGTGCTGAAGGCGCCGTCCGCATCGCATCTGTTCGGCGCCGACGAATTCGGCCGTGACGTGCTGAGCCGACTGATCTATGGCGCACGCACCACCGGCTGGATCGCGCTCGCCACCGTTGCCATCGCCGTCTCGCTCGGCCTGCTGTTCGGCATCGTCGCCGGCTTCCTCCGCGGTTGGACCGACCGCATCCTGATGATCCTCAACGACTCGCTGCTGGCCTTTCCAGGCCTGCTGCTGGCGCTGTTCATCATGGCGATCTCGGGCGCCAGCCGCGAGGCGCTGATCCTGGCGCTCAGCGTCGCCTATATGCCCGCCGTGGTGCGCGTCGCACGCGCCAGCGTGCTGTCGGTGCGCGAACGCGAATACATCGAGGCATCGCGAGTGATGGGCAATTCGGAACTCGTGACCATGGTGCGCCATGTGCTGCCGAACTGCATGGCACCGATCACGGTGCTGGCCACCACGATGTTCGGCTGGGTCATCCTGTCGGAGAGCGCGCTGAGCTTTCTCGGCCTCGGCGTGCCACCGCCGGCGCCGAGCTGGGGCAACATGCTGGCCTCGGGCCGGCCTTTCATCACGCAGGCGCCGTATTTGCTCATTTTGCCGGGCCTGTGCATCTCGCTGACGCTGCTCGGCATCAATATGCTGGGCGATGCGCTGCGCGACTGGCTCGACCCTAAGATGCAGGCGTAATGCGATGACGATGAAACCCGATCCATCGCAGCCCGTCATTGCCGCCGAGCATCTGACCGTGACCGTCGGCCCCGACGGCAACAAGCTCGTCGACGATGCCAGCTTCTCCATCATGCCCGGCAGCATGCTGGCGCTGGTCGGCGAATCCGGCTCCGGTAAAACCATGGCGGCACGCGCGGTGCTCGGCCTGTTGCCGACACCGCTGATCGCCGCACCGGGCAGCAGCATCAGGTTCCGCCACACCGAGCTGGTCGGCATCGCGCCGCCGGCCCTGCGCAAAATCCGCGGCGCCCATATCGGGATGGTGTTCCAGGAGCCGATGGTATCGCTCAATCCGTCGATGACCATCGGCCGCCAGATGGCCGAAGGCCTCGCGCTGCATCATCGCCGGCTGTCGCGCGGCGAGATCCGCGAGCGCTGCCTCTCGATGCTGAAGCGCGTCAGCATCCCCAATCCCGTTCAATGCCTCGACGCCTATCCGCATGAATTTTCCGGTGGCATGCGCCAGCGCATCATGCTGGCCTCGGTGATGCTGCTGAAGCCGGACCTGTTGATCGCTGACGAACCGACCACGGCGCTCGACACGCTGGTACAGCGCGACGTGCTCGACCTGATGGTCGAGCTGACGCAGGAGAACGGCACCGCGGTGCTGCTGATCAGCCACGACCTCGGCATGGTGTCACATTATGTGCGCGATGTCGCCGTGATGCTGAAGGGCCGGATCGTCGAACAGGGTCGCAGCCTCGACGTGCTGTCGTCGCCGCAGCACGACTATACTCAGCGTCTCGTCGACGCGCTGCCGCGACGAAGCGCCGGCGGCTTACGCAGCGCCCGCACGATCAAACCGCTGGTCGAATTGCGCGATGTGGTGATCGACTATGCGGGACGCCCGCGCCTGTTCGGCCGCACGGAGGCCAAGCGCGCCGTCGACGGCGTCGATCTCACCATCGGCGAGGGCGAGACGCTGGCGCTGGTCGGCGGCTCCGGCTCCGGCAAGACCACGCTTGGCCGCGCCACCGTCGGCCTGATCACACCGACCTCCGGCAGTATCGCCTTCCGCGGCGGGCAGATCATGACCTGGCGCGGCCGCGCGGCGCGGCTGCAGCGCGAGGAAATGCAGATCATCTTTCAGGATCCGTATTCCTCGCTCGATCCGCGCCAACGCATCGGCGACATCGTCGGCGAACCACTGCGCCTCGACACCACAATGGATGGCAAGGCGCGCGAACTCCGCGTGCGTGAGGTGCTCGACGAAGTCGGCCTGTCCCAGGACTTCCTGCGCCGGCTGCCGCATCAGCTCTCCGGCGGCCAGCGCCAGCGCGTGGCCATCGCCCGCGCCATCGCACGGCGCCCGGCCTTCGTGGTCGCCGACGAGCCGGTGTCCGCGCTCGACATGACCGTGCAGAAGCAGATCCTGAAACTGATCCGCGAGTTGCAGGAGCGCTATGGGTTTGCGTGTCTGTTCGTCTCGCATGATCTCGGCGCCGTCGAACAGGTCGCCGACCGCGTCGCCGTCATGCAGAACGGAAAGATTGTCGAGGTCGGCAGCCGGGACGATATTTTCGACCGGCCGCAGCATGACTATACGAAGCGGTTGCTGAATGCGGCGATGCTGCTGGACCGGAGATTTGAGGGAGCGGTGGCCGCAACAGTCGTCTAGCGCCGATTTCTCCGGCCCTCATACGCGGGCAGCGCGAAGCGAGCTTCGCTAGACAACCCGCGTATCCATCTTTGCCCCACACGCCACTCTCGTCGCCTGAAAGATAGATTGCCGGGTCAAGCCCGGCAATGACGTGGGGAGAGGTCGGTGCACACCATCTCCAAGCGCTCCTCCCACTTCTCTAAGTATCCCCCCACGAAAAAACCCGGAGCCGTCGCTGGCTCCGGGTCTTCAAGTCTACCGTAACGCTGCGGGCAGTTACGGCTTCTTCCACACACCCCAGGCGCGCGGTTTTTCGAGCGGCCATGACTCGTAATTCACGAGCTTCGGCGAGACCGCCTCGATTACGGGATAGTAGTAAAGCCCGAGGATGGGCACTTCCTCTGCCATTTTGGCGTGGAGCTGCTTGAGGATCGCCTTGCGCTCGTCAAAGCCGATGGCGTTTAGCACCTTGAGATAGAGCGCCTGCGCGTCCGGATCATCCCATTGCGAGGTCGGCGCCTTGCCCTTGTTGCCGATGATGGTGCCATACATCAGCATCGGGTCGGCACGGGACGAATAGCCGAACGACTGCAGCTGGAACTTGCCGCTCATCCAGTTCTCGAGCTGCGCCGCCCAGTCGATGACGTCGAGCTGCACGTTGAAGCCGGCGGCGTTGAGCATGGCCTGCACCACAACGGCATTTTCATACATGCCGATATAGCGCTTGTTGGTCTGCATCTTGATCGGCTCGCCCTTGTAGCCGGCCTCCTTCAGCAGCTTCCTGGCGGCTTCCGGATCGTATTTCGGCCAGGCCTGGAACGACTTGTCGAAATAGGCCGAGGATTCCGCGACGCCCGAGGGATTGAATTCGGTGAGCCCCATCAACTTGGTCTCGGCCATCTCCTTGAAGTCGATCCCATGTGCCAGCGCCCGGCGGATCTTGACGTTCGACATCAAGGGGTCAGTGGTCTGGATCAGGATCGCCGACAGCGACAGGCCCGGCGCGGTCTTCACCACGGCGCCGCGCTTCTTCATCTCCTCGATGCGGGAGACCTGGAGATAGGTAACGATATCGACCTGCCCCGCAAGCAACGCGGTTTCCGCCGCGGTCTTGTCGGGGATGACGACGAAGCGCACCTCGTCGAAATAGCTGGTGCGGTCGCCGCCGAAACCGTCGCGCTTCTGCTTCGACGGCACATAGTCCGCGAAACGCTCCAGCGAAACATACTGCTCCTTGCGCCATTCCTTCAGCTTGAACGAGCCGGAGCCGATCGCAGAATTGGCGATCCAGTTGCCGTCGGCATCGACATTCTTCGGGCTGGCGATCCAGAAATTGCAGACGATGTCGGCGAGCCGCACCAGGAACAGCGTGTTCGGCTTGTCCAGCGTGAACACGACGGTGCCGTCGTCGGGCGCTTCCACCGATTCGACCTTCATGCCGCGCGACCCGTCGAAGCTCGCGGCGCAGACCCATGGCGCACCGGACTTCGGGGCCGCCATGCGGCGGTCCCACAGCCACTTGACGTCGGCGGCCTTCACCTTGTCGCCGTTGTGATAGACCATTCCGTCGCGGAGCTTGAAGCTGTAGGTCTTGCCGTCCGGCGACACGTCCCAGCTCTCGGCTGCGGCGGGGCCGATGGTCATGTCGTTCCTGTGCGCGACAAGCTGCTCATAGATATGGTTGAGGACGTGATCGGTGAGATTGTCGCTGCGCGAGGCGTCGAGGGTGCGGATATCGGCGGTCATGACGATGCGCATGGTGCCGCCGCGGATCGGCTCCTCGGCGGCGGCAGCGCTTGCGAATGTGAAAGCCGCGACAATGGCGGCGAAAGCAGATCTCATCCTCATGCGGCTCTCCAAATCACGTTGCACAAATGTCTAAAGTCCAAAGTTCCGTGCCGTCTCGTCGAGTGCGCGCTTGAGCTTGTCGACGAGTTCATCGATCTCGGCATGAGTAATGACCAGCGACGGGCTGAGTACGATCGACTGGCCGACGGCGCGAACGATCAGGCCCTGATTGTAGGCGGCCTCGCGGCAGAAGACCCCGGCGCCGTCCTCGACCGTGAAGATCTCGCGGGTGTCCTTGCCCTTGACCAGTTGCAGCGCCGCCAGCGTGCCTATGCCGCGCACCTCGCCCACGACCGGATGCTGTTCGAATTGCGCCAGCGCCTGATGCAGATAGGGGCCGATATCGTCGCGGACGCGATCGACCAGGCCTTCGCGTTCAATGATGTCGATATTGGCGAGCGCCACCGCGCAGGCGACGGGATGGCCGGAATACGTATAACCATGGGCAAGCAGTCCGCCACTGCCAATCGTCTCGAACACCCGCTTGTTCATCGCAACCGCGGCGATCGGCAGATAGCCGGAGGACAGGCCCTTGGCCAATGTCATCAGGTCCGGCGTGATGCCATAAGTCTGAGCGCCGAACCATTGGCCGGTGCGGCCGAAGCCACAGATCACTTCATCCGCAATCAGCAGCACATCGTATTTGCGGCAGATGCGCTGGATTTCCGGCCAGTAGGTCGATGGCGGATCGATCACACCGCCAGCGCCCTGCACGGGTTCGCCGATGAAGGCCGCGACATTCTCGGGCCCGAGTTCGAGGATCTTCTGCTCGAGCGCCTCCGCGGCCTGCAGTCCGAACTCCTCTTTGGTGAGCTCGCCACCGAACATGTACCAGTGCGGATGCTGGATATGCGCGAAGCCGGGCAGCGTGCCGCCGTCCATCGCGTGCATATGCGGCATTCCGCACAGGCTCACGGCTGCCAGCGTGCTGCCGTGATAGGCCATGGTGCGGCTGATGAAGGTGCGCTTGGCCGGCTTGCCCTGCAGCTTCCAGAAATAGCGCACCATGCGGACGATGGTGTCGTTGGCTTCGGAGCCGGACGAGGTGAACAGGAAGTGGTCGAGACCTTCCGGTGTCAACTGCGACAGCTTGTGCGCGAGCTCCGTCATGGCCGGGGTCGTCGACTGGAAATGGTTGCTGTAGAAGGGCAACTCCGCCATCTGCCGTGTGGCAGCCTCGACCAGTTCCTGCCGGCCATAGCCGACATTGACGCACCACAGCCCGGCCATGCCGTCCAGGAATCTGCGCCCGTCACTGTCCCAGATCTGGCAGCCCTCGCCGCGCACCACGACGCGGGTCTTGCCGCTGGTGATCACGGCGGGATCGGTGAAGGAATGGACGTGATGCGCGCCATCGAGCGCCTGCAAATCGCCGGTTGTTCTTGTTGTATCGAGCATGTTTTTCTCCGACGACGCCGGACAGCCACGACGGGGCCAGCGTCAACGAAGGGATCATCGAATTGCCCAGGCGATTGCGGGAGATGCCAAACAGGGGGTCGGTGGTGCGCGCTGCGCACCGTGAGGGATGACGCTTCAATAAGAACTCGTCATGCCCGGGCTTGTCCCGGGCATCCACGCCTCACTTCACTTCTGTCAAAAACGTGGATGGCCGGGACAAACCCGGCCATGACGGCGGAGAGAGGCGTGCGCCGCGGCTCTACGCGTGGCGATCGAAATCCGCCGGGGTCAGCTCGATCGGCTGGCCATGCGGCGTGCGATCGGCGGCGTGGTCCCAGGCATCGCGGTAGCGATGCAGCGTATCCGCCGTAGTCACACCCTTCTCGGCGATCAGATTTTCCAGCGTCGCCAGCCAGTGGCGGTAATAGGTCTCGCCGGTGTCGGCATCGCCGCCTGCCTGGGCGCGCTTGATCTCGGCAGCCAGCGCCGCAGCCCATTCCGTCCAGGTAAACACGCCGCGCTCATGCAGCGTCACGGCCATGGCAAAGGCCTGGGCCTCCCACGGCTCGCGAAACACCGGACCCTCGGCGTCGCAGGGGATGCTCGGGATTTCGACCGTCGCACGCGTTGCAGCTTGAGTATTGGTCGTCATCACACCGGCTCCAGACATCAGGCGAATCCTACACCGACGTGCGCCTCACGCAAATGTCGCTGCGTGACGCGCATGGCAGGTGTCTAATTCCTGACCTGCGAGAAAAACTCCAACATAAAGCGCGATATGCGGCGCGTTGCCCCGTCTGCAGGCTCACACTGCACAATCTGCGATCTTGCTCCGCTGAATAATTTTGGCGTACCCGTCGCTGCACTCGATCCCGTGAATAAAAGGTAGACTTAAGATGGAAAAGCCGAGCCTCATCCTGACCGGAGGACGCGTGTTCTGTGGTCTCAACGAGGGCTTTGTCGAAGCCATCGCGATCGCATCGGGACGCGTGCTGGCGACCGGTTCGGCCGAGACAATCGCCGAGCTTGCCGGGCCGGATACGCGCATCATCGAACTCGCCGGCCGCACCGCCATCCCGGGCCTGAACGACGCCCATATGCATCTGCTGCCGCTCGGCCTGACCATGACCGAGATCAATCTGCGGCCGGAGACCGGCGCCAACTCGATCGGCGAAATCCTGCGCCGCGTCGCCGAGAAAGCCAAGACGGCCAAGCCCGGCGAATGGATCAATGGCCGCGGCTATGACCATTACGAGCTCGCGGAAAAGCGTCACCCCACCGCGGAAGAGCTCGATCAGGTTTCGCCAAACAATCCGGTCTATCTCAAGCGCACCTGCGGCCATGTCGCTGTGATCAACACGCAGGCGATGCGCGCAGCCGGCATCGGCCACAACACGCCGCAGCCTGATGGCGGCATGATCGAGCGCCGCGACAACAAGCTCACCGGCCTGCTCGCCGAACGCGCGCTGCGCCTGATCGTCGACGCCGCGCCGAAGCCCAGCGCCGAACGCCTGCGCGATGCGATCGACCGCGCCAGCCGGTTCATGCTCGAGCAAGGCTTCACCAGCGTGATGGACGCCGCGGTCGGCATGGCCGCGGGCATGGACGAGATCGATGCCTACGAGCATCTTGCGAAATCGAATACGCTGCCGATCCGCACCTGGGTCTGTATCTACGGCAACACCGACGGCATCGGCGATCAGGCCCATGCTGCAGGTTATCGCTTCGGCCGCGAGGTCGGCATGCTGCGCTATGGCGCGATGAAAGTGTTTGGCGACGGCAGCGCCGGCGGCCTCACCGCTGCGATGTCCGAGCCCTATCTCGTGGGCGATCCCGATAACCGCGGTATCTTCTGCTACACCGACAAAGAGATGCACGACTATCTCGCGCATTATCACGGCCTCGGCTACCAGCTCGCGATCCACGCCATCGGCGATGCCGCCATCGAGCAGGTGCTGTCAGGCATCGAGAAAGCCTCGACGGCGGAGAACCCTATCCTCGGTCGCCGCCACCGCATCGAGCATTGCGGCTTCCTGAGCGACAGCCAGATCGCACGCATGGCCGCCTCGGGCATCGATCCGGTGCCGCAGCCGGTCTTCATGTATGAATTCGGCGATCTCTACATCACCAATCTCGGCCAGGCGCGCACTGATGTCGCCTATCCCATGCGCAAGTGGTTCGACGCCGGCCTGCATCCCGCAGCGAGTTCGGACGCGCCGGTCTCGACCACCGATCCGTTCAAGAACCTGTTCACGATGACGACGCGCATGTCCAACCGCCATACATTGCTCGGCGAAGGGCAGAAGCTGTCGATGGCGGAAGCGATCCACGCCTACACCTATTTCGGCGCCTATACGCAATTCGCCGAAGATCGCATGGGCCGTCTGGTGCCGGGCCAGCTCGCAGATATCGCCGTGCTCAGCCACGACGTCTTCACCTGTGCGCCCGAGGAAGTCGAGAAAGACACCCGCTGCGACCTCACCATTCTGGGTGGCGACGTCGTCTTCGACAGGCTGGGTCAGGTTGCAGTCGCCGCGGAATAGAGAGGACGCTAGATGCTGCGCTGTGCAATCCGGCGCATTCTTCTTGCGATCCCGATTCTGGTCTATGGGTGTCTGGTCGGCTGGTCCTGATGCAGGTCATGCCGACCAGAGCGGATCTCGACATCAAGCTGCAGCGCCAAACGCGTACGGGAGATGTCGTCATAACGATCACGATCTTTAATTGCCCCGATATTCAGGGTTTCCCCCAATAGCAATACGCGCAGCGATCGAGATGATTGCCTCTCTGATTTTTCGGCTGAGATTCGCTGAGGCCGAAGTCGCCCAACGAAGACCGCCTGGTGATCGGAGAAGTCATCATGCGAAAATACTTAGGGACGACCGCGCTCAGTCTGGTTGTTATTTCAGTATCAGATCTGCTGGATTGCTGCACTGCAAATGCCCAGCAGGTCGTCGCGAACGGCACCACGCAGAACGCGAGTGGAACGATCAACACGGGCGTGTTGGCGCCCACGGCAGGCTACGGGCTCTACGCACTCAACAATGGAATCATCGATAGCTTCAGCCCGCTGAGTGTGATCACAGGGGGCTCAGCCTCCCACGCGGCATACGCGCAGAGCGGCGGCAGTATCACGCTCTTCAGCGGCTCGTCCGTTTCGACCACCGGCGGAGGCGGAGTGGGTCTGTTCGCAACGGGGATCAACTCGATCGTCAATGCGACCGACACCACCGTCTTCACGACAGGTAGCAACGCCTACGGCGTCGAAGCGGCACAGGGTGGGACCGTAAACCTTGCCGGCGTTTCGGTCACGACAGCTGGCAGTATGGCCTATGGTCTTTTTGCCACCCAAGCCAACGCGATGATAACAGCGACCAACGTGACCATCAACACGACCGGGGGCGCTGGCTACGGAGCGCGGGCGAATGCAGCTGGGCATATCGCTCTCAATGGAGGCTCGATCACAACCACCGGCAGCGGCGCCGACGCCCTCATCACCATCGACAGTACCGCCACGATTGATGCGGCAAATATCATTATCCGTACAAGTGGCCCAACGGCCGGCGGCGCCAACGGGTTTTACGGAAGCATGACACTCGACAATCTTGCGGTCACGACGATTGGCGACAACTCGCACGGAGCCAGGGCCGACAATGCCGGCTCCGTCGCAGTCACAGGAGGGACGTTCACAACCTCCGGAGCCTCATCGTTCGGCCTGCTGGCGACATTGGGAAGTACGTTGACTGCAACCAACGCCACGGTGGTCACGAGCGGGGCCAGCGGAATTGGCGCAAGCGCGCAATTTGGTGGCCAGCTCATCTTGAACGGCGGAACGGTCACAACCACAGGCGCATCGGCGGCAGGTCTTTTTTCGGTCGGGTTGCTTTCGACTCTATCGGCCACGCCGGCGGTTCCGACAGCACTCATATTGCTCGACGATGCCGCAACGCCTTCTGCCAGTCCAACCGGCTCAACTCTCACTGCGAACGGAGTGACAGTCAGAACATTCGGAACTGGATCTCATGGTGCTAGCGTCCGCGGCGGAAGCAGCCTTGCGCTGAACGACAGCACCCTGACCGTTTCCGGTGCGGGCGGCGCCGCGCTGTACTCCTCTGCCTACGACACGGGGGTCAGTATTGCGCAGATTTCAAACAGCACACTCAGTTCAGCCCAGGGCGCAGGTATCCGGACCTCCGGCACGACGCTGAATGCAACATTGCTTGGCTCCTCACTCGCCGGAAATCCGAATCTCCTGGAAGTCGTTGCCAATGGAACGCTGAACTTGATAGCAGCATCTTCGACACTTACCGGCGCAGCGGTGACGGACGCGGGAAGCACGTCAAATGTGACATTGCAAAATGCAACGACATGGAAGGTGACCGGCAACTCCAACGTTTCCAATCTTAGCAACACGTCGAGCTTGATCGATTTTGCACCGCCGTCGGGCGGGGCGTTCAAGACGCTGAGCGCCATCAACTATGCGGGCGTCGGCGGAACCATCGGATTGAATACGTTCCTCGACACGGATGGTGCGCCATCCGACAGGCTCTCGATCAACGGCGGGACCGCAACGGGTGATACGTCGTTGCGCGTGACAAACGCAGGTGGCAGCGGCGAGCTGACTGTAGGCAACGGCATCCTTGTCGTCGACACGACCAACGGCGGCACGACGGCGCCGGCTGCATTCAAGCTCGCCGGACCGGTCGTGGCTGGCCCCTTCGAATATACGCTCCATCGCAGCAGTGTAGATGCTAGCAACTCGCAAGCGTGGTATCTCCGCTCGACGCTCGATTGTAGCCTCGCCCCCAACGCAGCGGTATGCCCGTCGCCGCCGGGTCCAGCACCGCAACCGCCGGTGCCGAACTTCCGGCCGGAGACCTCCCTCTATGCTGCGGTGCCTGCGATGGCCCTGCTCTATGGACGGAACCTCCTTGATACGTTGCACGAGCGCACAGGCGACCGCGAGGACGTCGGTGGACGCACTGAGTCGAACGCCGATGCGCCCTTCATCGGAGGCTGGGGCCGCTTTATCGGCATGACCGGGCGGCGCGACGGGGACGCGCGCGGCATTTACGGCACCGGTCCGCAGTACACATATAATTTCCTTGGCCTTCAGGCTGGCCAAGACTTTGTGCGCCGCGAACACAGCAACGGCAGCCGGGATCATCTCGGTTTATATTTTGCTCTCGGCGGGGCCTACGGGCGAGTTACTCATTATGACGGCATCACCGGCGAAAGTGACGTCAAGGGCTACACTCTCGGCGGTTACTGGACTCACTTTGGCGCGACTGGCTGGTATTTCGACACTGTGCTGCAGGGCACCTGGTACGACGTGACCAGCAACGCCAATCGTGGCCTAACCTCGCTTACCACCGACGGGACGGGTATCGGCGGATCAGTCGAGGCAGGCTATCCGATCAACTTGCGCCACGGATTTTTCATCGAGCCGCAGGTCCAGGTCGCCTATCAGGCGATTGATCTCGCCGGTAGCCGTGACGTCGGCGCCCAGGTTCGCTTCGATAAAGTTGATTCGTTGGCAAGCCGGATCGGCGCTCGTATTGGCCGTAGTTGGAACATCGGTGACGATGCGATCCGCCGTCACTTGACTGCGTGGATCCGTCCAAGCCTCTGGCACGAATTTCGCGGAAATCCCCTGACCGAATTTTCGTCCGATACCGGCTTCACCCCTTTCCAGGCCACACTCAATGGCACGTGGGGCGAATTGAACGCCGGCGTCAGCGGCCAGGTGACCTCGAATGCCACTCTGTTCGCCAGCGTTTCGTATCAATCTCGCTTCGAAGGAAAGAGCTACGCATACAACGGCAAGTTTGGAGCCAGTTTTAGTTGGTGAATATTCGACGGCTGACTCCGAGAGTCCGACTCATCATGAGTGAAGGACGATGGATGTTTGTGCTCCGCTCCCGGCGACCAGACTGTTCATGAGATCGCGGATTACCACTCGCCGCCTGAGTTGCTGGTTTACTGGGGAAATGTCGCCGGCAAGGGTCGCCTCCTCATTCGAGGGCATTTCCGCCTCCCATCGCCGGCGAGACGATCACGCAGGTCCAACCAAAGATCGAGTTAGTTGTCGCGCGCTTCTGCTGTGACGCAGAACGCTGATGTCGCCGACCAGGGCGGAGGGCTCACAGACCCACGCGGCCTCCGTCGGAGGCCGCCGCTTCGTTTGTATATGGAGGCTCCGTTGATCAGCTACGGGTCAATGGAGCGCCATTCAATGACGACAAGGCGCCTTAACGGACGCGCTTGCGACAGGAGGCACCTGTTCCGCTGACCGCTGCACGGCATTGGTCGATCGTGTCATAACTACAATCGGTGCCCCGCGACTGTGATTTGGCGCACCACGCCCTCCCCTTGGCTTCGCTCTGCGTGGTGACGAAGACCATGCTCGCGCTCGCCACAATCGTGGAAACAAGCAGGGACAATAAGAAACGCTTCTTCAGGTTCTGCATCGCATCCTCCTTTTCAATCGTCGGAATAATGGATGACGCGATTGCATCACGATATCGGGTGTTGACCTGATCCGAGCCGCGGAATCACCCCTGCGATCACGGCGAAAGATCGTGATGCGCTGGAATGGCTATCGCAGGCGCAACGGTGCAATCGTATCGCTCACCTGCAATAGCGATGCGATACCGGGTGGGATCTTCCGCTCGATGTGCGGACCCAGCAACGACCATGACGCCAGTAATACCGGTTATGCCAATGCCGCCTGTGACTCCCCACGGCCGCTCCGGTGGCAGCGCCTATGGCCGCGCCGCGTCGCCCACCGACGGCGCCGCCAATGATGGCACCGGACACTGCGCCGCGTCCTGCTGCGCTTTGGGCAAGCGCATCCGCCAGCGGAACCACTGCAGATAGCGCGAGTAGAACGAGCAAGGCTGAGATCCTTCGCATGCGTAACTCCCTGACAATTGATGCTGTGGCCCCCGCACGCGTTCCGATTTGAAATGCACATCCAGAACCATGGCTATCGGGGAAAACCCTTGGTCGGTGCACATGACGGGCTATCGCATGTGTCAGCGCCTTACTAATTATTCACTGGGACACGCGGCTCTTCCGAATTATTGGAGCGCGATGCGATACTTTTTCCATATCCTGGACGGGCCGAAAGTTTTTTCCGACGAGGTCGGAAGCCGCCTTTCAAATCCGAAGCTTGCAATCACGCAAGCGCAGGCCCTTGCTACGGAACTAGGCAAGGCCGGCGCGCTTTGCAGGTCCAGCCTGGTGTTCGTTCTCGACGAGAACGGCAACCGGATCTTTCCGATGCCGGGCCAACTGACGGCCTCGTATATTGCTGCCGTCGCATAGGCGGATCGGGTCGTCGTCGAAGAAGTTGCCGAGTATCAGGGTAAAGCCCGATACCGGCTCAGGTGCTTTCCCTTATATCTCCCGTCGCGTCTCAGTTTTTCCGGACTATCCTGCACCACGTCGTCATTTACGGGGGTCGGTCGTGCGGGCCAGAATCTTCAGATTTGCAAAGATCCTGATGGCGTTTTTCGGCATCGCGCTGATGACGATCTTCGCTGTCCGCATCTACGATTCGCAGCGCGGACTGCCACTCGAGACATGGCATACCTACGTTCCGCATGAGCTCCATGCGAGCAAGCTGGATACTGCCGACTGGGCGCAATACATGGCGGCTGAGGCGGAGCTTTTCGACGAAGTCCAGCGCGAGGTATCGCAGAAGCTCGATGCGACAGAACGTGTGCCACCCAATCGGTACTTCGAAGGCAGCCCGGTCTATCCCCCGCATTTCGTGCAGGATTTCAACCGCTCCTTTGTGCTGGAGCCGAAGGGGAAGCCGATCGGGGCGGTCGTGCTTCTTCATGGCCTGACGGATTCCCCCTACAGCCAACGCCATATTGCGCGCTTTTACCGCGATCAAGGCTTCCTGGCGATCGTACCAAGGCTGCCGGCACATGGCACGGTTCCGGCTGCGCTGACCGACGTCGCGTGGGAAGACTGGTTGGCAGCCACGCGGCTCGCAGTGCGGGAAGTAAAGAAGCATGTGGATTCGCCCGTGCCGCTGCATCTGGTGGGGTTTTCCAATGGCGGTGCACTGGCCATCATGTATGCGCTTGATGCCATCGACGACGAAAAACTGTCGCGACCCGACCGCCTGATACTGATCTCGCCGATGGTCGGCATCACGAGTTTTGCACGGTTTGCCGGCCTTGCGGGATTTCCGGCAATTCTGCCCGCCTTCGCCAAGGCCGCTTGGCTCGATGTCGTTCCGGAGTTCAATCCCTTCAAGTACAATTCATTTCCGGTGAACGGTGCGCGTCAATCGCATCTTCTGACCAGGGCTCTGCAACGGAGGCTCGCGCGCTATGCGAGCGAAGGAAGACTTGGTCAGTTTCCACCCATCCTGACATTCCAGTCGCTGATGGATTTCACCGTCAGCACGCGGGCCATCGTCTCCGATCTCTATGCTCATCTGCCGGCCAATGGGAGCGAACTCGTTCTGTTCGACGTCAACCGCACCGCCCGATTTGGCCCGCTGCTCCGCACCAGCACCGACACCGCGCTGGCACGTATTGTACCCGCCGGCCCGCGGCGCTACCGCCTCGCCGTCGTTACCAATTCCGGTGACAATAATGACGACGTGATCGAGCGTGTGACCGAGGCTGGCACCGTCGACGAGCATTCCCGCCCGCTCGGCCTGAACTATCCACGGGGATTCTATTCGCTGTCACACGTGGCGCTGCCATTTCCGGTCAGCGATTCTCTCTATGGGGCGGAGCCGGACAAGTCCGAGGATTTTGGCGAGAACCTCGGTACCCTGGCGCCACGCGGGGAACGCAATGTGCTGATCGCCAGCCTCGACTCGCTGATGCGGGCGTCATCAAACCCGTTCTTCCCCTATATGGTCGGCCGGATCGGTGAGAGCATTCTCACCCCCGCAAAGGCCGCTCAACCCGCCCGATAAAGCGATGATCGATGATAAATGCCGACTATCGAAGAACGAGATTGGATATGCCCAGTGCCAGATTCAATCCGATCTGGCCCTCGACAGAGAGCGGCTGCAGCGTGATCGTACGGCGTGATCCGCCGACCAGAACATTGGCGCCAAGACCCAGGCCGATGGCAACATTTCCGCTTGCCCCGACATAGCTGCCTCTCAATGTGCCGCGGCCGATATTACTGTTCCGCGCAAAGACGCCCCAGAACAGCGTTCCCCCGCGCGTGACACCAACATCGAGGCCAACCCGCCTGATCGTGCCTCTGTAGCTGTATTGCCGTGCAGCCACGGTCGACAGGAAGACACATTGCATCTCCTGGCGTGAGCCTAGAACTAGCCCGACTCTCGGACCGGTGCTGCATGTCAGTCCGCCGACGCGGAAAAGCTGTTGCGCGTGAGCCGGTGCGGATAGCATCTGCGGGATCAGGAAGGCGCATGCCACGGTCAATATGCGAATGCTGAACATTTGCTTCCCTCTCGAAACCGCGACAAAATAACCAGGCTTCTGCCGGACGAGGCTAGCCGTCAGCACGCAATAGTTAATCGGGAAAAACCCTGAAGAGGTCATGATGAGTACCCGGATTGCCGGGGAACATTGATCTGGATTCAGGTACGCGCAGCAACGCCTGTCCCCGCGGAAAATTCCAGGTCATGCGCAGAGGCCGGAGCGCCACAACTACGGCTGCTTTGCCTCGCTTTTGGCCGAATCCGGAAACTTTAAAATTCGGTAAGAAAGTGGCGGCGCCGATGGACAAACGCCATCTTCAGCTCAGGCGACCGCTCCTGAAAGTTCCCAGATATCGCGGGCCCGGATGGCCGGCCGCAAGAGCGCCGTCGTCGTTGTCTCTGAAGAGAATGGTCGGGTGATGTTTGGATCAATCAAGGCGTTCATCTCGTGTGCGATGGAAGACGCCAATCAACGGAAAAACGTCGAGCAGAGAGAGCTTCTCATCGTGACCGCGGCATTGCTCATCCGCGTCGCCACCGTCGATAGCGAGCTATCGGATATCAGGCGCGTCAGATTGCATGCCATTTTCAGATCGCATTATGGACTGGATGACGCGGCTACGGTTCAGCTTCTCGTTGATGCAGATGCAGTCGCTCGTAGCGCGGTCGATCTTTATCGCTTTACCCGGCAACTCAACGAGTTGCTCGATGACGATGGACGTCGACGGATCGTTCAACTGATGTGGGAGATCGTTTACGCGGATCAGCGGGTCAACGAGTTTGAAGAGAATCTGATCTGGCGTGCGGCAGACCTTCTGGGCGTATCGTCCCGGCAGCGCGTTGAACTTCGACAGCGCGTCGTCGCCGGCATAAAGAATTTGGCCGCGATGTCAGCCTGACGCGATCAGGTGCATCCTAGAGATGCCGATCTTCGGCATACTCACTGGGCCAACAGTGCGGCTCCGAGAGCCACCGTCAACGCGAGCAGTGAAATTCCAGCCACATGCCATTGGCGAAGCGTGCCTTCCGCTTGCTCGATGGTCCTGCCCCAGGCTGGAGCGATCTTCACACACCTGTCCAGAACGACGACAATATCTCCCTCGGGAATATGGGGCAGCCGTCGCACCCAGCGCCACAGCACTGCCGCCAATATGGCGCCCAGCAAAACTGGAAACAGGGCTTTCCACAGCAGTTCGGGCGCCAAAGGATTGGGCAACATTCCTTCGGGGACCGCGAGGAATAGCGCCCATGGTACGATGAGCGACGCTACGGCGGTCGACAGCCATGGCCAGAACAGGCTCGGCGCAGCGGTCGCCTCGTAATCCGTTGATGCCGTCGTCACCAGGCCTCGCACGAACTGCAGCATGAGCAGCGTCGTGCCGACAGCAGACAGCGTTGCAACCGTGTTGGCGGCTCCGTCCCCGAGCGGTCCGTCGACCACGATTTTTGCCAGGGCACCGCCGGTCAGCGGGAGACCGCCAAGGCCGACGGCAATGATCGCCACAGGGAGAAGGATGGGCAACAGATATCGGCGACCGGTCGCGGCGATCACGCCGACGGAGAGAAACAGCGCGCCTTTGACCAGAACGTGGTTCGCAGAATAGAAGATCGCCGCCAGTGCAGCGCGACCATCTCCGGCGATCATGCCCATACCGATGACGGCCACGATGAATCCCATCTGGCTAACGCTCGAATAAGCCAGCACAACCTTGGGCCTGCGTTGCGTCATTCCAATCACCACCCCGTAGAGCGCCGCGAACAGGCCTGCAGCTGCGAGTAACGTTCCTGCGTGGGGCAGTGCCGTATCGAGGGGGAGAAAGCGGATCATTCCGAGGATGCTTGCCTTGACGGCTGCACCACTCAGCACTGCGGCCGCCGGCGCCGGCGCGGCTGCATAGGCCCGCGGCATCCAGACGTGAAATGGAACAAGGCCCGCCTTCATGCCAAAGCCTGCGATCAACAGGCCGATGATCAGGTCGCGGTGCGGCGACGCCGGCAGTGCGGCAGCGGCATCGCCGATCAACAGCCCATCGCCGGGAATGTCCATCGCGAGCAGCACGAAGGCGATGAGCAGCAATGTCTCCGCCAGCAATCCAAGGCCGATATAGAGCGCGCCGGCACGCCACGCATCGGCTGTTTCGTGCTGGATAATGAGGCCGCAGGCGCCAAGCGTCAGCATGGCCAGAAACAAATAGAAGCCCACCATGTCGGCGGCGAGAAAGACGCCGATGCAGCCCGTCAGTGCGGTGAGCCAGCACACGGCAAAACGCCCACGATTCGGCCTGCCCTGCAGATATGGTGATGCGTAGGCCCCGGCCATGATCCACAGCAGCGCAGCAACGCCGAGCAGCAGCGCCCCGGGAAGATCAAGAGCGAAAGTCAAATGCAGACGGGCGGGGCCGACGACAAGCGGGGAATCGTCGGAGACAAGGAGCACGGCCACAAATGCAGGAATCGGAGCAAACGCCAGATACGAAGGCATTCGCAGTAATGCCATTGGCCAGAGGCAAGCCAGCAGCATCCCGAGCGGAAAGAGCAAGGCGAAAGCCAGCAAGGGATAGGCCTCTATCATCGCTGCCAAGCCATCGGCGCCTCCGGACGACCAACTTGCAATACATCGATCGGACCGAGCGCCACGAGCCCCAGCAGAACCGAGAGCAATGCCAGCCCCAGCGCCGCCACTTCCTGATACTTCGGCACCGCGGCGTGCAATGTCAGCGGCGCGCTTGGTGGGCCCATCGCCCGCGACAGCACGATGAAGATATATGCGCTCGTGAGCAGCCCGCCTGCGATGATCACGATTGCCCACCACCATTGTGCCGTTGCAATCGTCGCCTCCAGCAACAGCCACTTTGCCAGAAAGCCACCCGTTGGCGGCAAGCCGATGAGGCATAGGCCACCAAGGCCGAAGGCGAACATCGTCATGGGAAGCGCACGTGCGATCCCGCCAAGCTCCGAAATCTGGTCATGTCCAAGCGCGGCATAGACAAGTCCGGCAGCCATGAACATGGCTGCCTTGGCGGTGGCGTGCGAGATGGCCTGGAGCATGCCTCCCGTCAGGGCATCGCCATACTGGAGATGCAACGGGTCGGCAGCGAGCGGAAACATCAGGAACAGATAGCCGATCTGCGCGACCGTCGAATAGGCGATCAGCAATTTGAGCCGTCGCTGGCGTAGCGCAACGATATTGCCGCATATGATCGCCGACGCCCCCAGCGCCCCAAGGAGTTGACCGCCGGCTACGTTCAGCAGACCCGGCATGGCGTCGAACCAGAGCCGCACGACCAGAAAGAATGATCCCTTCACCACGACGGCTGACAGAACCGCGCTTGCCGCCGCCGGTGCGCCGGCATGCGCCGGGGGAAGCCAGAGATGCAGTGGAAAGAGCGCGGTTTTGGCGAACAGCCCCACCGTCATCAGCGTGGCAGCAGCGAGCGTCGCTGGTTCAAGACGCACGCGCTGCGACATCAAGACGATGTCGAGGGTCCCATAGCTGCCGTACAGCAAGGCCGTTCCGACCAGATAGAGGATCGAGCCCAGCAGCGCAAAGAGCAGATAGCGCAATGCTGCCTGCAAGGTCTCCCCGCGGCCATCGAGACAGACCAGCGGCACCGCAGCGAAGGTCAGCAGCTCGAGCGCAACGTAGAGTGTGAACAGATCGCCGCCGAGAAAGATCATGTTCATCGCGCCCGAGATCGCCATGAGCATGACCCAGAACACCAGAGGTGCGCGGGTTTCGACGGATGCTGCGCGACTGCCGAAATTCGCATGCGCGAACACGCCGATGAGGCAGATCACGATGGCCATTGCCACCATCATCGCGACTGAAAGTCCGTCGGCGCGCAGCGTGATGCCGAGCGGGGACTGCCAGTTGCCCACAATGTAGCTCAGCGACGTTTCGCTTTGCCATACTTTCAGGAAGACGATGCATGCCACGCAGAGGCCTGCGGGCAACAGGAACGCAGCAATCCTTTCGGCGTACCGCCCGCCAAGGACAAACGACAGCAGGATGCCGACAACCGGCAATATGATGGCCAGAACAAGAAGCGCCCCGTCGGCAGTCGTCGCCTCAAGCGCGGTTGCAGCCGGCATCAGGATTTTTCCTCGCCGGTTTCAGAACTGTCGGAACCGATCGAGGCGCGGCCGGTCTCATCCCCAAGACGCTGCACCAGCGCGACAGCCATGGCCGTCGCCGCGAACGCGACGACAATCGCGGTGATCACCATCGCCTGAGGAACAGGGTCACCACCGAGCCCGGCCGCTGCCGCCCGCCTGGCGATAATGCCGAACAGCAGAAACACACCGCTCCCGAGCAAATTGAATGCAAGGATCTTGCGTAGCGGCTCGGGATTCGTGATGAACCCGTACAGTCCGATGCCCACCAGCGCTGCGCCACACAAGCCGAACAGCGTTGCCGCGTTCATTGCTGTGGTGCCCGTACCGGGGGTCCTGCGGCCAGCATGCCAAGCGCCACAGCGATCGACAGCGTGAGAGCGGCTTCCACGGCGACAATCAGCGGTTTGGCGTAGCCCGCCGGGTAAGCCAGGAAAGCGTCAGCGAATACCCATCCAGCGAGGCCAATGGCAAGGAACAGCACCGGCCCGGCGACGAGCAGACCACGCAGCCAGAGCCGACCGATCGCAGGAGCCCTCTGTAATCCTGCGACAATGACAAGGAGCCACATCGCGGCCAGCACCGTGCCGCCCTGAAAGGCGCCGCCAGGGTCTTTCGCTCCGACCCAGCACATATAGATTCCGAACACGATTCCCACCGGCGGCAGAAGCTGAGCCAGAAAGATCAGCGTGGGATCGGGCTTTGCGTAAACCTGCAAGCCGGGCATTCCACCCCAGGCATGATCTGGCGCCAGCGACCAGACCCCGAGCAAAGCGAGCAGCAGGACCACCTTTTCGAGCAGCGTGTCGAGCGCGCGGAACACGAACAGCACGCCGGCGACAGGGTTGCCGAGACCACTCGGCGGCAGGTTTACCATCACGGTGGGCGCGAGTGTCGGAATAGCCTCCGGCGGATAGAAGATGGCAACGGCAAGACCCGCCGCGACCAGCGCACACAATGCACCTGCGGCAAGCCACAGCGGATAACCAACCCTTACACTGTCGACATTCACGGAGCGGGAACGCGCAACGGCGCCGAGCAGCAACAGGCCGGTCATGCCGCCGCCGATCGCCGCCTCTGTCAGAGCCACATCGACAGCGTGGAGCCGGACCCATGCCATGGACAGAAGCAGCCCATAGACAACGAACATGACAACTGCGGCGAACGCAGTGCGCACAAGGATGGCTGAAGCACCGATCGTCAGGATCAGCGCAACGAGAGCGACATCGAAGACGGAGGCAATGCTCATCCGTCCGCTCCGTGGTGGCGTACCGCACCGGCGATCAGTTGGGTGACGACCGCCCCGGACAGCTGGACCAGCAGCCAGACGATCACCAATTTGACCGCGAACAGCAGGCTGCTCGTCTGCGGCAGCAAGCCCAGAACGATCAGGCCAAGACCGAGATTGTCAACCTTGGTCAGGGCGTGCAGACGCGTCAGCGTATCCGGGAAACGCAACAGACCCACCGTGCCCGCAAGGAAGAACAGCGCTCCTGCGGAGACCGCGCAAATGGTCAGGATATCCATGACGAGGCTCATGCGCCCCTCACTCCCCTTTGGCTTCGGATGACGCGCCGGACGCGTCTCTGACGAATGCGACGGCCGCAAATGCTGCGAACAGCGCGAGCATCACACCAACATCCATGACAGGCGGCGTCTCGGTTGCGACCGCGAGCAGAAGGAGGATGGCGACTCCTCCCGTGCCCAGCAGTTGGACGGCCATCAGGCGGTCCACATCGGCCGATCGCCGAAGAATGGCGAACAGGCCCAGCGCCACCGTCAGCAGCACAAAGACCGAAGCACCCAACAGCAGGCTAGGCATCGGACCTTGCGCCTCCGAGCGCCCCCATGCACAGGGTTTCCTCCATCGACAATTGTTCGACGACGGGCTGCGTCACATCGAGACAATGAATGGCCAGACTGCCGTCATTCGACGTTCCGCACGGAAGCGTACCCGGCATCAGGCTCATGATCGCGCAAAACGTATTTCGCTTCCTGCCCGGCGGCTGCTGCGCCTGATAGGTGATAAAGCCCGGCTGCAGCGGCAGTCGTGGGTGAAGCGCCCGCAGCGCAACGTCCGCTCCCGCGACAATCGACTGATAGAAAAAGTGCAGGACGAATCCGGCAAACTTGATCGGGCGAAAGCCCCACTGTTCGACAGGAAGCAGCTTGAGGCTCGCCCAGGTCGCTGCGGCAGCTGCAATCAGACCGGGGCCCCAATCGCCGGGATCGCCGCGCGTCAGCGCCAGCCAGAAGCCGAAGAAACCGATAGCGCGGATCACAGCACTGCCGATGGCATCCGACCACCTCGCCGGACTCGCCTCGCCAATATTGCCGGCCTTGATCAAATTCATTGAAGCCACCCTAACGACTGTTGTCCGTACTCCGCTTTGATTTCTGCTTGCTCTTCGTATTGTAAACGGGCTGCTGGGGCTCCTCGACGACGATCGGGTGCTGCGGAATCTTCAGACGATCGATGCGCACGTCGTCCCGCAAGGCATCCCGGTCCATCCGGTCGCCACGCTCGACGGAATCGCGTGGCTCCGCGCTGGCGGCGAATGCCGTACAGATGAAGAGAATAGCGGTACCTGCCGCCACAATCGAATTCCGCATGACCGCCTCTTGTGTCCTGATCGCTAAAACGCGAAGTCGAGCCGTGGGCCGATCAGCCAGTCTCTATAGTGACGCAGCGCCACGTTTGAGTTTCGCGCCTCGTAGATGACGTTCGTGGTGAGCGATACGTTGCTGGCGATGTTGTATTTCAGGCCGAGAGACGCCGAATAGATCTGGTCCTGCCGGTCGCGGTTCAAGCCGTCTGTAAACCAGAACGCTTCGATGAAAGGCGTGCTGACGATCGACCATTTCGAATTCAGCTCGACCTCGATGCCAAGCAGCGCATCGGCACGCCAGCGCCTGGCCTCAGCGAGATCGGAGAAACGATAAGTGAGCTGGAGGAGCGGCGAGAGCGTGACATTGTCGAAGCTGAAATCACGCGCGATAGCGCCGGTGACGTCGTGGGAGGTGAAGGCGAGATCGCGAAACACGCCGTCGTAGTCATATCTGTTTTCGTAGGTGGCGCTTATTCTCCAGCCATACAGATTCTTCGTCAGCCGCGCGCCCAGACGCGCAATGGCGGCATTGCCGTCGTGCTCTCTGGAAAATGCCTCAAACTGAGCACGTGCAAAAATACGGTAGGACAGGTCCGGCGCAAGTTTGCCGTCCAGCCGCAAGCTCACATCGGGCTCATAGTAAAAATCCCCCCGCCGGTCGTCGCGCGAAAACAGGGCATTGGCCGTGTAGGTGGGCGATAGGGATCCAACAACGCTCCATGTCGGGCTCATCGACGTGTATTCGACCTTTCTGAGCTCGGTCAGATCGATGTCGGCAGCTACTGCCCCGCTGGCATAAAGGAAGCTTGTTGCTGCCAGGACAATTCTGGATCCACGCATTGCACACTCCCCAGACAACTACTCTCCGTCGGTCGATGGTGCTGGCTTCGGTATTAACAATCCCACGATCTCGCTCCCCCGAGCAGAGAATGGTCGATTGCGTTAGTAATCCACGGCATCGCGGATGATCGGGCAGGTCATACAGTGACCGCCGCCACGGCCGCGACCGAGTTCGGCGCCGACGATCGTAATCACCTCGATGCCTTCCTTGCGGAGCAACGTGTTGGTGTAAGTGTTGCGGTCGTAGGCGTAGACGACACCTGGCGATGCGCAAACGAGGTTGGCGCCACTGTCCCACTGGGTCCGTTCCCGCTGGTAGTCACTGCCACCGGCTTCGACCACGCGGAGCTTCTTGAGGCCCAATGCTTCCTCTACAACGCCGACAAACGACTTCTTCTCGGCATGCAACTCGACACCGCTCGGATGATCGCTCGGACGATAGGAATAGGTACGTGTCTGGTTCATGAAGTCAGGCGCGAGCAGCACGCAGTCGCGGTCGGCGAATGTGAAGACAGTATCGAGATGCATCGCCGCGCGGATCTTGGGCATTGCCGCAACGATGACGCGCTCCGCGGCCTTCTTTTTAAAGAGGGTCGCGGCAAGCTGGCTGATCGCCTGGCGTGAGGTGCGTTCGCTCATGCCGATCAGCACGACCCCCTTGCCGATGGGCATCACATCGCCGCCTTCCAGCGTCGCTAGTCCATGGTCCTCTGTCGGGTCGCCCCACCAGACATTGACGTTGCCGGCAAAATCGGGATGAAACTTGTAGATCGCTGTGGTGAGGATCGTTTCCTCATGTCGCGCAGGCCAGTACAGCGCGTTGAGAGTGACACCGCCATAGATCCAGCAGGTCGTGTCGCGCGTATATAGCGTGTTCGGCAGCGGCGGCAGAAGATATTCAGTCGCCCCCGCGGCCTCCTTCACCATCCTGAGTGCCGCGCCCCCATGTGCTTCGGGAAAGTCATGGGTCGACAGGCCACCGATCAGCGTTTCCGCGAGCTTTCGGTTGTCCAGCCCGGACAGGTAGCTTTTGAGCTCGTCGATGAAGCCAAGGCCAACCTGGTTCGGCACGACCTGATTGTCGAGGATCCAGGCCTTGCCCTCCGGGACTGCCAGCGTCTCGGCGAGCAGGTTATGCATCTCAACGACATCGACGCCGCGGTCCCGCATTTTGGTGACGAAATCGAAGTGATCGCGCTTCGCATTATCGACCCAGAGCACATCGTCAAACAGCAACTGATCGCAGTTGGACGGGGTCAAGCGCGTATGCGCAAGGCCCGGGGCGCAGACCAGAACCTTGCGCAGCTGGCCAACTTCGGAGTGCACACCAAACGGGACTTTTTTTGCGCTGGCCATCATGAACTCCCATCGATTTCCTAGATGCTGATATAGCCGGTGGCGAGACCGTGGATGCCGACTACGCATCCGACGACAGCGACGCCGAACAGGACCCATTCTGCCGGAGTGAAGAGCTGCTTGTTGAGCTCCCTCCGCGTGATGAAATACAGGATTGTGCCGGGCGCATAGATGATGAAGCCAAGCAGCAGAAATTTCATACCGCCGGCGAACAGAAGGAAGATCGTGTAGGCAGTCGCCAGGACAGCGATGATCGTGTCCTTCCGAAGATCGCTTGGATCGGTCTCGTAAGTCTCCTTGCGGTAGACCAGCATCAACGCGAACGCCGCCGAGAGGAAATACGGGATCAGCGACAGGTGGCTGCACAGCGAGAGAGCGAAGGTGAAGGCATCGTCGGAAAACAACGTCGCGATGAGAACAACCTGAACCAGCAACGTGCTCATCAGGAGCGCCATTGACGGAACCTGATTTGCGTTTTCGCGCGCCAGGAAGGCCGGCATATCTTGCCTCTTCGCCGCAACCGACAGCACTTCGGCAGCCATCAGGGTCCAGGCAAGATAGGCCCCCAGCACCGAGATAATCACGCCGATGCCGATGAAGATGGCACCCCAATGACCAACGGCCGCTTCGAGCACGCCGCCAACCGAGGGTTGACGCAGTTGCGCCAGTTCTTCGCGGGGGAGGATGCCGTATGCAAGGATGGACACCGACGCGAACAAGGCCAACACGGCCAGAAAACCCGTCACAGTCGCAATACCGACGTCCTCGCGCCGTTGCGCGAACCGGGAGTAGTTGCTGGCGCCTTCGATGCCGAGAAACACGAAGACCGTTACCAGCATCGTCGCCTTGATCTGCGCGAAGAGATTTCCGTAGTCCCCGCTTGCACCGCCCCAGAGGTTTCCGACGAACACATCCGGCTTGAAGAAGAAGATCGACAGGACGACGAACAACAGCAGCGGAATGAGTTTGGCAATCGTCACGATCTTGTTGATCGCTGCCGCCTCCTTGACGCCGCGCAGCACAAGGAAATGGAACGCCCAGACACCGACCGACGATAGTGCGATGGCAGTGACCGTATTGCCCTGACCGAGCGCGGGGAATAACGCGCCGAGCGTCGACTTGATCAGAATCCAATAGGATACGTTGCCGACGCAGGCACTGGCCCAGTAGCCAAAGGCAGAGAAGAAGCCGACATAGGGCCCGAACCCCTCGCGCGCATAGGCGTAGACGCCCGCATCGAGATCCGGCTTGCGGTTGGCCAGCGTCTGAAACACAAATCCCAGCATCAGCATGCCGGCACCCGCGACGGCCCACGCTATCAGCGCTCCATAGATGCCGGTGGCCTGAGCAAAATTTCGCGGTATCGAAAACACACCGGCGCCGACCATGCCGCCGACCACCATGGCCGTGAGCGTCCAAAGCGGCAATTTCTGGTCGCCTGCATTGCTCATGGCCAAAGCACTCCCATGTGCAGAAGCGGTCGGCCTGCAGCAAATGGGACATGCAGGCGACCACCTGCGACCGGGGTCTGCAAGACGCGGCGACGGGATTGAGGAATGATTGACCGCGAAGAGCGTGCGCACCGATTATGTTGCACAGCCTCATACGGTGGTCGCAGGAGCCACGCCGTTGCGCGCAAGGCGCTGGCAGATGTAAACAACATCAGGTCCTGCACCGGCGCCCCCTTCCAACATCAACTACTGGAAAGAAGAGCACATTCGGGACGCACCACGATATCGGGTGATGCCCTAGGTTGAAGACCGGGAGTTACCCTAAGTGCCGAAGCGTCCGGCGTGAAACAGATACGATCTGACTATGCTTGCGCCGATCGGAGCGGCTCCGGCGCCCTCTCTTTTCCCCCGAACCATGCCACATACAATGTGGGCAGAAAGATCAGAGTGAGAACCGTCGCAACCAACAGCCCACCCATGATCGCAAAAGCCATCGGTCCCCAGAACACCGTTGGGGCGATCGGTATCATGCCGAGCACGGTCGACACGGCCGTCAGCATGATCGGGCGAAAACGAGAGCTTGAGGCGTCCAGCGCGGCGTCCCACACGCTCTTCCCTTCATCGCGTTCGGCGTCGATCTGACCGATCAGGATCACCGCATTTTTCGTGATCATGCCGAGCAGCGCGAGAATGCCCAGAATCGCGACGAAGCCGAGCGGTCGGCCTGACAGCAGAAGGGCAGCGACCACGCCGATGAGCCCGAGGGGCGCCACGCTCAGGACCAGAAACAGCCGCTGAAAGCTCTGGAGCTGGATCATGAGGACCGTAAACATGATCAGCAGCATCACCGGCACAACGGCGATGACCGACGCTTGCGATTTCTGACTTTCTTCGACCGTGCCCCCAACAACGATCCTGTAGGATGCTGGAATGGTCTTCGAGAGTGCGGCAATGGCCGGCGTCAACGAATTGACGACGGATTCCGGAATTGCACCGGCGGTGATATCCGTCTGCACCGTGAGGGTCGGGACACGATCACGCCGCCAGATCAGGGGATATTCCTGCTCGTATTCGAAAGTTGCAAACTGGCTGAGCGAAACCGTCTGCCCGCCTGGCAGCGGAACTTGCAAATTGCGCAAGTTGGGCAACGAGACGCGCTGGTCATCGACCGCGCGCGCAACGACATCGATCAAATAGATATCATCGCGAACCTGCGTGACCGTGGTCCCTGATATGACCGTGTTCAGCACGCCTGCCAGGGTTTGAGAACTCAGCCCGAGCAACCGGGCCTTGTCCTGATTGACCCGAATACGCACCTGCCTTGCCGGCTCGATCCAGTCGAAATTGACGCCATTCGCCTTGGGATTGGCGGCGATGACCTGAGCAAGCTTGAACGCAATTTCGCGCACCATGCCTGCGTCAGGACCACTGACGCGATATTGGACGGGCCAGCCGACCGGCGGCCCAAGCTCAAGAGGCGAGACCCGTGTAATCGCATTGGGAAAATCATTCGCCAGAAGCGTCTCCAGCTTTGCGCGGATACGTTCACGCGCTGCGACATCCTTTGCGACGACCACTGACTGGGTAAAGAAATCATTTGGCAGCTGAACATTGAGCGGAAGGTAGAACCGGATAGCACCGCGGCCCACATAGGTGCTCCAGCGCGCAACATCCGGATCACCCTGCAGGGCAGCATCGAATTTCTGTGCCGCTGTCTGGCTGGCATAAATGGATGCGTTTTGCGGCAGGCTGATATCGACGAGCAATTCCGGACGATCGGACGACGGGAAGAATTGCCGGGGGATGAACGGGAGAAGAAGAAACGAGCCGACGAAAAGCACCAGCGAGAGCGCGATGGTCAGCCATTTCGCCCGCATGGCGAATATCAGGAAGCCGCGATACCACCTGAAAACTCTGCCGGGGGCATCCGTCTTGCGCTCCTTCGGCGGCTTGAGGATGACAACGCCCATCAGCGGAGCGAAGATCACGGCAACGAACCAGGAGACGATCAGCGCAATACTGACAACGGCAAAGAGGGAGAACGTGTATTCTCCCGCAGAACTCGCGGCAAAGCCGACAGGCACGAAGCCCGCGATGGTCACCAGTGTTCCCGCCAGCATGGCGAACGCGTAGGTGCGAAAGGCAAAGCTGGCAGCCTGAACCTTGTCGTCGCCTTCAGCCAGCCGGTTCAGGGTGGCATCCGTGGTGGTCATCGCATCATCGACGAGGAGCGCGAGCGCGATAATGAGCGCGCCGAGCGATATGCGCTGCATGTCGATTCCGGCAAGCTTCATGATCGGGAACACGATGGCGAGTGTCAGCGGTATGGACAGCGCAATGATCAGGCCCGGGCGCACGCCAAGGCTGATAAAACTCACCACGAGAATGATGGCAATTGCCTGCAGCAATGACATCATGAATTCGGAGATGGCGCTCTCGACCGTGACAGCCTGGTCGGCGATGAGCTTCGGTTCGATGCCAATTGGCAGATCCGCCGTGATCGCGGCCATCGCCCGCTTGAGACTCTTGCCGAGCGCGAGAATGTCTCCGCCGTCACGCATCGAGATGGCTAGGCCGATGGCTGGCTCGCCGTTGACGCGAAAAAGGGGCTGCGGCGGATCGGAATAGCCGCGCGTAATCCGGGCAATGTCGCTCAGGCGGATCATGCGCCCGCCAGCAACGAAGTTGATGTCAGCAACATCCTGCTCGGACTGAAATGCGCCGGACACCCGAAGCGATAGTGTCTCGTCGCCCGTTTGAATCGTGCCAGCCGGCCTTATGATATTTTGCGTCTGGAGAGCGGACAGCAGTGCGGTGCGGTCGATGCCAAGGCTTGCCAGTTCCTTCATCGAAAATTCAACGAAGATCCGCTCGTCCTGAGCTCCCAGCAACTCGATCTTCGATACGTCGGGGACTAGAAGAAGCTTCGAGCGGACGTCTTCCACATAGTCGCGAAGCGCGCGGTGCGTGAAACCGTCGCTCGTGAAGCCATAGATAATTCCGAACGTATCGCCGAAATCATCGTTAAACCCGGGTCCGACCACCCCTGCCGGCAGCGTATGGCGGATGTCACCAATGTTCTTGCGGACCTGATACCAGGTGTCGGAGACTTGTTTGGCGTTCGCGTTCCCCTGCAGGTTGACGAAGATTGTGGTGACGCCTGCCCGCGTGAAACTGCGCAGGAAGTCCAGATGCGGCGTTTCCTGCAGCTTGCGCTCGAGGCGCTCGGTGACCTGTTTGACGGTCTCCTCAACCGTTGCCCCGGGCCATGCCGCCTGAACGATCATCGTCTTGATGATGAATGACGGGTCCTCGCTGCGACCGAGACGGAAGTAGGACAGGACACCGAAGATAACGGCAACAATCATGACATAAACCACCAGGGAACGGTGCTTAAGTGCCCATTCCGAGAGGTTGAAGCCGGTCATTGCTCTGACCCAAGAAGACGTATTTTCTGGCCGGGGTGCAGCGCCTGCACACCCGCGGTCACGATGACCTCCCCCGTGTCGAGTCCCTGAGACACCACGACCTGCGCTTGCTCGAAGCGCAAGACGTCCACGTTTCGGATCGAAACCGTGCGACTCGCGGGATCGACAATCCAGACTGCGGGCTGTTGATTGGCCCTCGTCAATGCCGATGCCGGGATCTCGATCATGGGGACGGCATCCATCTCCATGCGCCCCACGACGGTCGCGCCAAGCCGCATGGCCGCCGGCGGATCCGTCAGGCCAACCTTGATTTCAAAGGTGCGCGTGACGGGATCGGCCTGGGCGCCGACCTCACGGACACGACCGTGAGCCGTCACCGCGGGATCGTCCGTCAGGCTGACGGCTATTTGCGGATCGCTCGGTGCCGATCGGAAAAATTGAGCCGGTACGTCAAAGACTGCATCGCGGCCATCCTGCCGCGCCAGCCTGAGAATCATTTGCCCGGCCTGGACAACTTCTCCAGCGCCAGGTCCGACTGCGGTTATGACGCCCGGTGCATCTACCTTCAGCTCGGTAAAGCTCACCAGATCATGTGCCGTCTTGAGCTGGGCCTCGGCGGCATCGACCTGCGATTGAGCGGTTTGTTGCGCCTGCGTTGCCTGGTCGTAGTTGACGCGGGTGGTCCAGCCCTGTGCAAGCAGTGTCTGCTGGCGATCGAAATGATTGCGTGCCTGAGTCAGTTGCCCCTGCGCGGCCGCGACAGCCGCCTGAGCCTGGCGCAACGTGTTCAACTCATTCTGGGATTCAAGCCGCGCCATGACCTGACCGGGCTGCACCCGATCTCCGGTCTTCCCGTTGTTTTCGATCAGTCGGCCCGAGATGCGAAATGCCAGCGCCACCTCGTCTTCCGCTTCGATACGGCCGGTGAATGAAAGCGGCGCGCCCGCAATGCTCTTCGCAACAGTGACTGTACGCACGGGCCGCACGACAGGAGCGGCTTCATCAGACTCTCTGCCGCACGCGGTCAGCAGAAACGCCGGCACAATGGTTAGAATAATTATAATCGTCCGATATCGTGTAACTCGACATAGGGAGGCATGACGCGCATACGCAGGCATGAAGAAACCCTCGCTGAGCAAAATTGCACACCAGATTCGCTGACCACCTCGCAAAAGCAGATAGCTGGCTTTTGCCTGCGTGATCGCCTGCCCGCCAATTCTTCTATGAATCGAAGTATTCTGGAGTTGCGGATATCTACCCGGTATCGGGGAAACTACTGATCGCACCAACGATTCTCTGGCGCCGTGCTGACACTCTCAAACCGCAGCAAGATCCAAGCGCCCTGTTGAAGACGATAAGGTTCCTTGTGCAAAGCAAACGCGGCAATTAACTGAAATTACTTCTATTGTTACTTCGTATATTTTGAGACTGAGTACAGTCAGTCGCGACATCGGACGATCTGGCGACATCTTACTTGACGCCGATTCAATCAAGGGTATTTAGTAAGGATAACTTCGCGCAAGAGAACGATGGCATTTAACCTTAGTGGTTACTCGCCACTCGATCCAAGATGCATCGGACTACATGATGGCCCACAAGGCTCAGGTAGACGACTCGTGTCGAATTCACGTTCGGGAAAAGATCGTGGTTCACGACACTTTCAACGGCACTGCTAGTGCACGAACAAAATTGAAACTAGGCAAATCAGGCCCTGGTAAGCAGCTCTTAGCGCTTCAGGAGGATATGCAGCAGCGGATTGCATCAGACCTTCACGATTCGACTTGCCAGCATCTGCTGGCCGCTAGTTTGAATATGATGCGAATGAGGTGCGCCGTTGCTGGCATCGGCAGCGCTATAAAAATTTGCGATGAGATCGACGCGTCGATCTGTGAGGCCCTTAGGGAAATCAGGGCTTTCACCTACCTCCTGCATCCCCAGAATTTGCTCGACGGCGGATTGAAGTCGGCGATCGAGGAGTTTGTGGTGGGGCTTTCATCGCGGACATCGCTGGAAACGCGTCTCAAGATCGATGCTGCGGTCGATGCATTGCCTAACGAAACGCAGCGCTCATTGCTGAGAGTTGTCCAGGAAGCGCTCGCGAACGTCTTCAGGCACGCGAAAGCGACGCAGGTGAATATCTCGGTCAAGGCCACAGATACCAACGTCACGCTTCGGATCAGCGATAATGGCTGCGGAATGCCGATTTCTCAGGCGAGAGATCGCCATAAGGCAGTGCCGCTTGGTGTTGGAATTCCGGCCATGAGAACGAGACTGGATCAGATGGGAGGCACATTTGAGATTCACTCGTCATCCACAGCGGCATGTAGCGGGACAACGGTGTACGCGACTATTCCACGATCCATCTCGCGCAAAGGAAACAAACCAGCGGATATCCACCAGGGCGGCCGAGGATCGACGAAGATCCGACCGTCGCATGGCTAAAGGTCAGCTAACGGATTCAACAATCTGACGCTCAGCGAGGGCAACGAACTCCAAGGGCTGGATCTTCTCGATGAAAGTATTTTGCCACCCGTAAGGAAATGACATCGGAGTACTGAGGACCATGAAGCAGATTATGATAGCCGATGATCATGACGCGGTGCGGGCTGGAATTCGTGCAATTCTGGAACGACGTCCCGGATGGGAAGTCGTCGGCGAGGCCCGCGATGGTAAAGAAGCTGTCGCTTGCGCCATCGAAAAGCAGCCAGATGTCGCTATCGTTGATTACTCGATGCCATTCATGACCGGCCTCGAAGTGGCGAGGCGGATGAAGGAGTACAAACTTCCAACAGAGGTGCTTATCTTCACGATGCACGACTCGATCGCGCTCGAACTACAGGCATCTCAAGTTGGCGTTCGCGCATTCCTGCGAAAATCCGATGCCAACAAAATGCTCCTGGCGGCCGTTGAATCACTGATGCATCACAGATCGTTTCATACCGGCGCGATTTGCGGCACAATGGTCGGATCGGCCGACGGCAATATTGGCGCAAGCCGATCGCTTTCGCCGCGAGAGAAGACAATCGTTAAACTGGTTGCCGAGGGTTACAGCAACAAGCGTGTAAGTGAGACCTTGAATTTGAGTATCAAGACGACCGAGACCCACCGAGCTGCGGCGATGCGCAAGCTCAACGTAAAATCGACTGCAGGTCTGGTTCGGTATGCCGTACGAAATAATCTAGTAGAAGCATGATTGCGCAAACATGGTCGACGGCCCTCACGGATTTGGCAGCCGTGATGCATATCATTTCGAGGCGGTCGTTCTAGCGAGCTGCTTTCGTCAATTGGATATGGCCAGTGGTTCCAACGAATGGGAACGGCACTGTGAAGCAGATCTTGATTGCAGACGATCATGAAGTCGTGCGATCCGGATTGCGCGCGATCGTCGAAAGCCGTGCGGACTGGGCTGTGAGCGGAGAAGCGAGCGATGGCAGGGCTGCGGTCGCCATGATCAGGGAGTTGAAGCCCGATATAGCAATTGTCGACTATTCCATGCCCGTCCTGAATGGTCTGGAGGTGAGCCGTCAGATCAAGTTGCATTACCCCCGGACGGAGGTGCTCATCCTGACAATGCATGAAAGCAATGAAATCCTCACCGAATCCCTCCTGGCAGGGGTACGAGGCTTCTTGTTAAAGTCAGATGCGCGACATCATCTCATTGCAGCGATCGACGCATTACTCAATCACCGGCCTTACTTCACCGGTGTGGTCGTGGAAAAATTGCTTCACGACTACCTGGCCAGCAAGAAGGACAAATCGAAAGTCCTGCTGTCGTTACGCGAGCAGAACGTTGTCCAGCTGATCGCCGAAGGACACACCAACAAGTCCGTCGGCACGGTACTGAATCTCAGCGTGAAAACTGTCGAGGCCCACCGCGCATCCGCTATGCGCAAACTTGGAGTTTCCTCCACTGCCGAACTGGTCCGGTATGCAATTCGCATGAAACTGATTGGACCCTAGCTGCCATAGGAAATGTGGGGGACCATGCCTGAGCCGAGAGTGGATCAAGCCATCCTAGCCAAGGACGTTCGAAGTCAGGATCTTCCGACGGCAGGAGCGAACGCCGGCCGGCGGCTGACCCTCGGGGGAGCACTCGTTATTCTGGGTGTTGCCAGCGGCATCTTCCTCGCATGGCGGGCGTCGTCCAGCCTTCTCATCATATTTGCGGCGATCCTGCTTGCATCGCTTCTCGATGCCTGCGCTCGGTCGCTTGGTCGATACATTCCGATCGGGCGCGCGTGGCGGCTAGCCATCGTGATCGTCATCCTGACTGCAGTGGTCGTGCTGGGGACAATATGGGGGATTGGAAAAATCCCCGAGCAGGCCCGGATCCTGATGCGCGTCATGGACGCACAACTGGATGTCCTGCAACAACGTCTGCTGGCTTTTGGCGTGGATCTGTTCGGCCCGGACGGAGGGCGCGACTTCTCCCGCTGGTTTCCCGATCATGACAAGCTCTTTGGCCACGCGCAATCGGCCGTCGGGACCGCCTCGAGCTTTCTTGCCAATACGCTCGTCATCATATTTCTCGGCCTTCTCTTTTCACTCGATCCGCAGGCCTATCGCGACGGCGTCGTATTGCTGGTCAAACCCTCCTCGCGTGAGCGCATGCGCTCTGTTCTGGATGAAATGGGCGCCGTGTTGCGCTCATGGCTCATGGGGCAACTGATCCGGATCGTCCTGATGACCGCCTGCGTGTGGCTGGCGCTCTATTTGCTCGGCCTTCCAAGCGCCTTTCTGCTTGGCCTGCAGGCCGGTCTGTCGAACTTCGTGCCTTATCTCGGCCCGATATTGGCCAGTATTCCCGTGGGATTGGTGGCAATGCCGCTTGGTCCCTCGATGGTGATCTGGGCCATCGGGATCTACACCGTTATTCAATCCATCGAGGGCTATGTGATCGGCCCGCTCATTCAGCGGCGCGCGGTGGAGCTGCCGCCCGCATGGACACTGGTCGCCATCGTCCTGCTCGGCTCTCTGTTCGGCGTCCTGGGAATTGCGCTTGCGATGCCGCTATTCGCGATCGGGCGCGTCGCCGTTCTTCGGCTCTATGTCGAGGACTGCCTGGGAGATAACCTGAACGACGGTCCTGACCTTAGGTAAAGGCGGGAAACTCCGACTAGATGGAAATATTGCCCATCGCAAGATTGTAGAGGCCAGCGGCCGCTGCCACGAGGATCGCTCCGAACAGGATTCCTTCGGCAGATGCAAAGACCGTCGCTTTCTGTTCCCGCCGCGCGATCACAAACAGGATCGTGACCGGCGCATAGAGAAGTGCCGAAAGCAGCAGGAAGGTGGGACCGCCTGCGTAAATCATCACAGCCGCGTAAATCGTGGCGAGCGCACCGCGCCCCGAGTCGATGGCGCGGCTACGTGGCTCCGTTTGATATGTTTCCCCGGTCCATGCGAGTTTAAGTCCGTATGCAGCGACAAACAGATAGGGAATGAGCGTCATTGAACTCGTCATCTTCAATGCCAGCGTGAAGGCATATTCAGCAAAATAGGTGACGAGCAGGAAAAGCTGGATCAGGCAGTTGGTAAGCCACAGCGCCCCTGCGGGCACTTTATTGATGTTCTCGCGCGTGAGGAAGCGCGGCATCGTGCCGCTGACGGCTGCGGAATGGAGAACCTCGGCGGCGAGCAATGACCAGGACAGGTAATTTCCAAGCACGGAGATCAGCAGGCCGATGCTGATGAATACCTTGCCCCAAGGCCCAACGATCGCTTCCAATACGCCCGCCATCGACGGCGTCGCGAGCGCGCTCAGCTCCGGGCGCAGAAGAATTCCGTAGGACAGCATGGTGACCAGGACAAGCAAAGCGAGCACACCAAGAAAACCCAGAACCGTCGCGATCCCGACATCGTTGCGGTCCTTTGCGTAGCGCGAGTAGACGCTTGCTCCTTCGATCCCCACGAACACGAATACGGTGACGAGCATCGTGTTGCGGACCTGGCTCGACACACTGGCAAAGCTCGGCTCCTCACCGCCCCAGAAATTATCCGCGAAGACATCGGCCTTGAACGCAAAAGCGGCAACGACGATGAACAGGAGTATCGGTATCATCTTCGCGAATGTCGCAATCGTATTGAGCGCAGCAGCTTCCTTGATGCCCCGGAGGATAAGGATGTGAACGCTCCAGAGCAGCAACGACGCGGCCACGATCGCAACGGGCGTGGTGCCGTCGCCAAACACCGGAAAGAACTGTCCCAATGTCGCTTTGATCAGCACAAGACAAGCAACATCGGCAAGGCAGCATCCGATCCAGTAACCGGCCGCAGATGCAAAGCCGGCATAGTCGCCGAAGCCAGCTTCAGCATAAGCGAAAATGCCCGTATCGAGATCGGGCCGACGCCGGGACAGCGTCTGAAAGACAAAAGCGAGCATCAGCATACCGGTGCCGGCAATGCACCAGGCAATCAGGGCGCCGAGACCGCCCGTGGCGCGACCGAATGCCGATGGTAATGCAAAGATCCCGGAGCCGACCATCGAGCCGACCACGAGCGCAATCAACGCGCCGCGCGAGAGCTTCTGATCGGATGAATTGGATGATGTTCCCATTTTTCTATTGAACCTGACGCTCGAAGACGATCGGTCGAATGAAGAAGGACCGGTATTGGCGCAGCAATAGGAGGGCACCGTTTCCGGGTCCCTCCGAGATCGTTCCGGCTATCCGTTCGCACCTTCTGCAATCGGCGACACGGTGTCGTCCACATCGAGCAGAACAGCCGCCCTAGAAAGCCGGTCAAAGAGTTTTCTGCGAGCTGCAACGGGTGGCCAGGCGTAAAGAAAGATTTCCGAAGGCTTCCAGATCGCAACCCAGCCCAGAATAAGAAAGCTCTCTGACAGAACCCTTGAAAACGGTCCCTCCGTCATTCGCTGAGCGAAGATCCAGCCGAGCAAGAGGCAAATGAAAAGGATCACCATTCCGACGACGAGTGACAGCCGGCCGGTCTTGAATAACTCGCTCAGTTCACGCGAGACGGCCTGGCTTCGAAGGCCAAAGTAGTATCTGACGGCGGCAGCGATATCGGATACGTGCGTTTTCCGCAGTTCGTCAGGCGGCAGATAGATGACGATTTCAATTGGGACACGGTCGGAAAACTCCAGCGCGCGATCAACGATATAATCTTCAGCCTGTAGCGCGAGATCAGTCTCGCGGAACGGAGACGGATCGAGCGTATCGAAGAGCTGCGATACCTTGCGAAGCTTCATTTCTATTCGCCCGACTTGTGCCCCTTCGGTCGAACGGTTTCTCATAGCCTTTCTCGATCGTCTTCGAGCAACACAGCGTGCTGGCGCGGCATCACTCAGTTTCTCGACCGCGTTGGGGCGCTCGCTGCACTTTTGTCACTGCGCGGCCGTCGCATGGAATGTCCGACGGGGCGAGCTGTCCCAACAGACCATTGACGCTGCCACCAGTACAATCAGGTGTTTCCCCTAGGGCGAGATGCAGATCCAGATTAGGGAACGCCGATTACGCCGCGTTTGTTGCGTCCAGCAACGCTCACCCAGGCGGGAAACGAATTGGCACCTGCGAGCTCATCGGGAAATCCCCTAAGTCCACTAAGGTGATCATCCGATATCGCATCGGCCTCACAGAAGCTTAGGCTAGCTTTTTGAAGGAGGCAGCGCCGTTTCGGAATTCGCGACAGCGGACAGAATTACGACTGGATCGCCGATGAGTGAACTGGACCTGCCGCCGAGCCGGGATACTGAGGACATTCGCTTCAGAACGAGAAGTATCGTCCTCAGGCAGCTCCCCTTTCTCGCGATCCTCGCGCTCGCAATCGCGGGTGTGGCCTATACGAATTTTTCAGGCAAACCGCTCATTGGCTATTGGGAGTTCCTCGCCCTCGCAATTGGTGTTGTATGCGTCGTGACTGAATGGACCGAGCTCGACGACAGGCGGGCTCGGGTTCGACTGGTATGGGCGCAAGCGCTTCACTGGATCGCGGTTCTTGTTACGATGAACATCATGCTGCTGGCAGGCGTTCAACAGCTTCTGCCTGCGCCTGCGACGAGTCTCGTGCTTTTGATGTTGCTGGCGCTTGGCACTTTTCTCGCCGGCCTGAACCTTATGTCGATGCAAATGGGATTTCTCGGCCTCTCAATGGCTCTGGCAGTTCCCGCGATCTCCTGGATCAAGCAATCGGCGCTCTTTCTGATTTTGGTTGTGGTCTTCGTGATAGGCCTTGCCATGGCTTTCTGGTCGCTCCGGACGGATACGCGTCGATCTGAGCGAACGAAGTCTTCACGACCCGCCTCGCCAGGCGATCCGGTTGCCGATCACGAAGACACATCGAACGAAGATACATCGGACATCGAAGCGGCCCGCCGGCGCCTTGGGCTAAGTGACGATTAGCAGATCCTGACAAACCAGGAAGCTGCGTTAGGCCGCATGGAGATGTGCAGCTTTCTCATTTAAGAGTTTCCGTTCGGAGCGATCCTCAACAGGAGATATCATGAAGCGCTTTATTGCTGCGGCAGGTTCAGGGTTGATTTTCTTGTGCGCTGCGTTCTCCGCGACTGCAGACCCTCGCGACTCCGTCGAGCGTGGTCAAAGGCTGGATTCTGAAGCAATTCGGGACGATGTCCGCACCAACCGCCTGAAGACACCGGCGTCACCGCTCAACGTCGAACAACCGCGGCAACCTCAAGGACAGACACTGCACCGCAGAGGGCGACCACGTTTGCACGCCATGCCGCGACCTCCGAGCGAGCGACAAATGCGGCTGCGCCGGCAACAAAAATCAGTTCAGTGACGCTAGCGTAACGTCATCGTCGCTATTCCCGCGGCAAGGCTCACGCCGATCTGGCGCTCTAGCGACAGTGGCTGGAGCATCACGGTCCTGCGAGATCCCCCGATCAGAACATTCGCGCCCAGACCCGGGCCAAACGCAACACTCCCACTCGCTCCGACGTAATTTCCACGGAGCGTACCCCGACCGACCTGTGAGTTTCGGGCGAAGACCCGCCAGACCAGCGCGCTCGACGGAGTCACCCCGAGATCCAGGCCGATACGGCGCACCGTTCCCTCATAGATGTACTGCCGTGACGCATTTCGCACCCTGAACACGCATCGCAGTGTCTGACGTGAGCCGATAATCAGGCCAATCCGCGGATTGCTCATACATGTCAGCGTCCCTGCCCTGAATGCGGCAGAGGAAGCCGGCAGCGATGAGACACAAAGCAAAAGGGATGCGCCGAAAAGTCCAAGCAGGGCCTTCTTGATCATGGGAGCCTCCACTTTCTGCGCGAGAATATGGCAGTGGCTATTCAGCGCCGCAAGATCGTCACGTCAGGCACAACTCGCAAGCAGACTCGATTTCAATTCGAATAGTTACGATGCGATGCCGCTCGACGCGGTTCTTCTGGTCGATACATTTCCGCAGACGATTGCGAGTAGCTGCATTACGCGATCGATGGCCTTGCGGTCGTATCCTCCGCCGCATCCGCACGGTCACGCACGCCCGCCCGCACGTCGATCCGCTCCGGCTCAAGCAAGCAAAGCTGCTCATCCGGCCCTGCCGCAAGCCTGTGAATATAGAAGTGCGTGCTCGTCGCATCAGCAGCGGCCATGACCGGTGACGGAGCCGAAATGACCTTCAGCGCGCCAAAAGTTCCGATCCAGTCGATATGACGATGTCCATGCATGACGACGGTTCGGTCGGCAAAGGCCTCCAGCCGACGGACAAACCAGCTGCCGTTGATCACCGCCGTGCCAATGCGTTCCGCGAACGCGGTCACTGGCATCGGATACTCCATCAGGTGATGATGCAATGCGATTATCCAGCGCGCTCTCGGGAACTGAGCGATAAAAGCCTCCAGCCGGCGGGTCTGCTCGATCGAGACCAGGCCAAGTGCATTGGTGAAGGAGAAATGTGTTTCAGCATTGGAGTTCAGCAGCGCTATGCCGAGACCATTCTCCTCCGGAGGCGGAACGACCATCGGGTACAAGTCATCGAAGACCCCGCGCAGTCGCGCGGCACGCTTCAGGCCACCGAGATCCGCGAAATCGGCCATCTGACGGCGATACGGCGCCAACGCGTCGTACAGTGTCGTTGTATGACCATTCGCGTCTTTCACAACAAAGACACGATCCTCCTGAATGGCAGCGATTGCCGAAAGCGTGCGGACCTGTCGCAGCCGTTTGCCCGGACTGAACGGGAGATCCAACCGCGCCGGATTCGCCCGGTCCACGATGTTGATGTCGTGATTTCCGGGCAGCACGAAGGTGCGCGCAGCGAGGTCCGGGTATCGCGACAGGACGTCCAGAAACTCCGCCCATTCGGTCGCCCGTCCAGCATCGGTCATATCGCCGCTGATCAGCACATGATCGAGCGGATCAACAGCATGAATTGCGGCCAGTCGCGCCATCACCTGCTGCAGACGCCTATTTCCTTGCGGTCCGGCGCGCCCGCTTTCAATGCGAAAACCGTACCGTTCGCCAACCACATGGAGGTCCGACAAATGAGCCACACGCCAGATCCTGGTGTGGGCCGGCGCTGCATCGAACGCGACAATATCCACCGGCTGCGCCATACGAGCATCGGCCAGACCCCAGACAAGCGATGCGCCGGCAAGGTAGCCGCATATCAGGACTGCGGCATTTGCCAGCGTCGGAATGATCAAACGATGAGGAACACCAAGATCTTCCAGGCCTCCTGTCCAGCGCGAGGCCGGCCACGCCCACATTGCCACCACCACGGCACAAATGGAGATGGCGATTCCCGCCGCGGCCGAATTCACCGCGCGGAGCCGCGCTCTGCCATGCACGGTCAGATGTCTTCCCAGCACCTTCTCCGTCAGATGCTGCAAGCCCTCGCGGCCGAGGACATATCCGGGCTGGATGGCAAGCGCGTTAAGAGACCAGAAGTTGACCTCGGCGAGCCGAAACAGAGGCTTCCAGCCGATCCACCCCAGCGCGACAATCCCGATTGCCACCAGCAGCGCGCCGATCTCGGTCAGGACGAGAACCTTGTCCGACAGAGTTGAGAGCCAGGCAGAAGCAACCAATGCCGCGAGACCCAACGACACCGCCGGCAATAGCAACGATACTGTCCAGGCAAACAGGAGCTTTGGCAGACTGACTTCAACAAGCAGGCTCCCGGCCATTGAGAGCAGGGTTCGCTGTTCAGGACTGGCGGCATCGTCCTCGATATCGCCCTGGCGCGGGTCGATCGTTTCCCTGTTCCACTCCTTCGTTGGCTCGTCGTCTCCCGCATCCCCTCTCTTCATGGCATCGCCTCTTGTGAGCAGGCATGTTCCTGTCACCAGAGTAACGCTATCACATCTTCGACGACATCCGCGCGCGTCAGGGTTTGACCCGATGCAACATCACCGCTCGTATGATGTAATTACCGAAGCATGGCGAGAGATGAGCGCGGCAAATAGAGACAGGTCACTGAAAATATCACTCAATTTCTCGAACATGTTGCGGCAGGCATGCAGATCTGATTAGGCGGTTCAAGACTCCTGAAAATTGAGACAGCGAGGCATACCCATATCGAGCGCATCTTCCCGTTCTGATTGACGGACTACGCCTTTGGTAATATCCATTCGCCCCGTGCGATATCAAAAATCAGGCTGATAAAAAGCCGGAACGGAGTCCCATGGACTCGCAATCGATCGCAACACAGGCTGAACGGCCTGATGTCCCGACTGGGCAATCGACCTGGTCGGAGACTGTTCAAGGGCTGGCGCCTGAAACCCATCGCCGCTTCACAACAGCTTTCATGGGTGAACTATCATTCGCGACTGCCATTTGCGGGCCCATACACGTCCGCGCCTCACCGTTGATCTTGCGGTGCCGTCGCCATTCGGAGTCGCTACGATTATCGGCTCTGCCGTGCAGTTCCGGTGCCTCCTTATATCCCTGACGTTCCTTTTCTATTCGTGAAAGGAGAAGTTCTATGGAAGCGATGGATCGGCGAAACCTCTTGCAGGGCCTTCTGTTCAGCGCGGTCGCCACGGGGCTTGGCACGAGCGTCTTTCTGACGACTGCCAAGGCCGCGCCAATCCCGCTGCAGAAAGACCTTGCCAACAAGTTGGAGCCGCTCACCGAAAACGCCCAGGTGGTTGTGGCAGGCCGGCCGCCACGCAGGGTCCTTCACCAGCCGCATCGATCGTGGCGACGTCGTCGCCGTGTGTGTTGGTGGCGCCATGGTCGCCGCGTCTGCGCTTGGCGCTGATGGCGTGAAGCGCATGCGCTGTGACACGGGCGGCCTCAAATCATAGCGCAAAAGCAGCGCAGGAGCGGGAGGACAAGATGACGACGTATGGCAATAGTTCCTCGGTAAGCGTCACCGGCTTGTCTTCACCGCCGTTCTGGATATGCGTACTGCTTGGCATCGTTCTGATTTTGGCCGGGCTCCTGATCCTCGGCGACGTCGTTCTCGCCACTGTCATCAGCACGCTGTTCATCGGCTGGACGGCCATTGCCACTGGCGTGTTCGAAATGATCCATGCGTTCTGGACCAAGGGATGGGGAGGATTTCTGTGGCAGATCCTGCTCGCCATTCTCTACGTCGCATTCGGCATCGTTCTGGTGCAGCAGCCCGTCGCCAGCGCGATCATCCTCACCTATGTCCTCGGTATATTGCTGCTGGTTTCCGGCGTCATTCGCGTGCTGCTTGGATTTAGCCGCTGGAGCAAAGGAGGCTGGATCATGCTGGCTTCAGGACTGTTCGGCGTTCTGGCAGGTCTGGTTATTCTGACAGGTTTTCCCAGGACGGGCCTGTGGGTCCTCGGCTCTCTGCTGGCCGTCGACATGATCTCCCACGGTCTGGCGTGGCTCGCTTACGCATGGCAGCTGAGAACCAAGGCAGCATAGCCGCAGAAGGAACCATCAACGACGCAGACCACGTGGCGGAATAGAAATCTCTTAGTCAGGAGGATTGGAAATGTCAGATCTCGTTGCGATCATCTATCCATCCGAGGCAAAAGCCGAAGAGGTGCGGCAGCGTCTGTTCAAGCTGCAGAAGGAATATCTGATCACGATCAGCGATGCCGTTATCGCGGTGAAAACTGAAGCCGGCCCCGTGAAGCTGAACCAGCTGATGAATACCACCATGGCCGGCGCGGCCTCCGGCAGCTTCTGGGGATTATTGATCGGCGTGCTGTTCCTGAATCCCCTTCTCGGCGTAGCACTGGGCGCCGCATCCGGTGCATTGGGCGGCGCACTGACGGATTACGGCATCAATGACGACTTCATGAAGGAGCTATCGGCAAACCTTCAGCCGGGAAATGCGGCGCTGTTCGTTCTCATCAAGAGCATCACTGCAGACAAGGTGCTCAAGGAAATTCAGGACGCCGGCGGCACTGTGCTGAAGACGTCCCTGGACGATGCCAAGGAGCAGGCGCTCAGGAACGCGCTCGCCAAGGCCACAACCGAGCCCCAGGCTCAGGCAGCACCAGCGGCATCCACGTCCACGGCATCCAAGCCCGCTGCCTGAGTTTGCGGGACTGGCATGGGTACAACAGAAGCGTCCGGCGTAGATATCTGCGCCAATTGCTCTTGTGCGTATCATCGCCGCGAATAACGAAGTCCGCCTGATCTTTACGGAGATCAAGCGGACTGTTGAATTTGCGTTTGAGGTGTCGTTGTCAGGCCGGCGACCTACTCTACCTTGCCCATTTCCTTGAGCACTTCATTGGCGGCCTTGAACGCATCGAGGCCGGCCGGGATGCCGCAATAGACCGTGGCGTGCAGCAGCACTTCCTTGATCTCGTCGACAGTGACGCCATTGGTGATCGCACCGCGGGTATGCAGCTTGATTTCCGGCGCGCGGTTCAGGGCAGTCAGCATTGCGAGGTTCAGCATGCTGCGGGTCTTGCGATCGAGGCCCGGACGATTCCAGGCGTAGCCCCAGCACCATTCGGTGGTGATGTGCTGGAACGACATCATGAAATCATTGGTCGACTGCATCGACTTGTCGACATAGGCAGCACCAAGTACTTCGCGCCGTGCGGCAAGACCGATGTCGAACATTCCGCCGAGTGTGATGTTCTGATCGTAGCTCATATTGTAGTCCTTCCGTTTGCGATTGCTAAGGGTTTGACGTCGTTCGCCCGTCTGCCTCGATCATATGCCGAGATAGGCCGCGCGAACGGCAGGATTTTCATTCAATTCTGCAGACGTGCCCTGCAGTGCGATGCGACCGCTTTCCAGCACATAGCCGCGTGTCGCGACGTCGAGTGCCAGTCCGACATTCTGCTCGACCAGCAATATCGAGGTTCCGCGGCTGTGGATCTTGGTGAAGGCATCGTGCATTTCCTCAACGACCTTTGGCGCCAGACCGTGGCTCGGTTCGTCCAGCAGCAACAGCTTCGGCTGCAGCATCAACGCACGCCCGACAGCGACCATCTGCTGCTCACCGCCCGACAGCGTGCCTGCCAATTGACCGCGCCGCTCCCGCAGACGCGGGAACAGTTCGAAGATGCCTTCCATACGCGACGACAGATCCTTGGCATGCCGCGCCGTAAAGGCGCCGAGCATCAGGTTTTCTTCCACCATCATATCCGAAAACACATGACGCCCTTCCGGAACATGCGCGATGCCCAGCGTGGGGATGTCATGCGAGGCGCGGTTCGACAGATCATTGCCTGCAAACCGCAACGTGCCGGTGACATGCGGCACCAGGCGCGAGATCGCGCGCAGGATCGTGCTCTTGCCCGCGGTATTGGCGCCGATGATGCAGACGAACTCGCCTTCGAACATCTGCAGATCGATGCTGTGCAGGACTTCGATCTCGCCATAACCGGCATTGAGGCCCTTGATCTCGAGCAATGGCTGAGACGCACTCATTTATGGGCCTCCATCGAACGGCCGAGATAGGCTTCCACCACCACCGGATCGTTCGCCACCTGCTCCGGCGTGCCATCGGCCAGGAGCCGACCGAAATTCAGCACCAGGATGCGATCACAGATCGTCATGATCGCGCGCATATGATGCTCGACGACCAGCAGCGTGATGCCGTCGTCGCGCAGCGAGCGGATCAGGTCCATGATCTCCTGCATCTCGACCGGATTGAGCGCGGCCATCACTTCGTCGAGCAGCAGTACTTTGGGGCCGGTACACAATGCGCGTGCCAGTTCGACACGCGCGCGCTCGGGGAACGAGAGATTGCCCGCAAGCTTGTGGGCAACGGATTTGAGCCCGACGCGGTCGAGGCAGATCAACGCCTCCTTGCGCGCGGTCTCCACGTCATGACGCAACAGGCCCGCGGTGAGCACGTTGTCGAGCACCGAACTTTCGGCAAACAGCGCCACGTTCTGGAACGTCTTAGTCATGCCAAGCGCCGCGACCTTGTGCGGCTTCTGGCCGACCACACTGGTACCGTCGAGCTGAATCGAGCCACTGTCCGGGCGAATGAGGCCGACCAGTGTACTGAAGAACGTCGTCTTGCCGGCGCCATTCGGGCCGATCAAGCCGACGATCTGGCCTTTCGGCACCGAGAACGTCACGTCTGACAGCGCCTGAAGCCCGCCGAAGCGACGCGAGATGCCACGCACATCGAGAATGGTCATGAGCGTGCCCTGCTCGAGAAGCGCGCCATCAGCGAATCGAACACGGTGATGAAGCCCCGTGGCCGCCACAGAATGACGGCGATCAGGATGACGCCGAAGATCAGTTGCGAAAGACCCGCTGCGCCCGACGAGAACAGATCGTTCATCAGCTCCTCGACCGGAATGATGAACAGCGCGCCGAGGATCGGACCGACCGCCGTACCGACGCCGCCCAGAATGGCGATCAACGCGACGCGGATGGAGATGGATGCTGCGCTGAACACCGTATCCGGATCGAAGAACACGGCGACCTGCGCATAGAGCGTGCCCAGCATGGCCATCAGGACGCCGGAGATCACAGCGGTCTGCAGCTTCACCTTGGTGGTGTCGATGCCGATCACTTCCGCAGCGGCCGGGTTTTCCTTGATGGCGCGCAGCCGATAGCCCATGGCACTGCGCCGAATCCATTCAAAAATGACCGTCACAATGATCAAGGCGATCAGCGCGATATAGGCATGCGGCAATAGCTGCTTGAACGAATAAGCAGCAATGCTGGGCGGCACGAACGGCACCGAGAGGCCGACCGGTCCGCCGGTGAGCGATGTCCAGACATTGGCAATGACGCGCATCACTTCGCCGAACGCCAGCGTTGCCAGAGCAAAGTAATGGCCCTGCAGTCGCATGGTCGGAACGGCAATGATCAGCGCGGCGATGCCACCGAGAAAGCCGCCGGCGAACATGCCGATCCACGGGCTGATGCCGAATTTCAGCACCAGGATGGTGGACGTATAGGCGCCGATGCCGAAGAAGGCAGCGTGGCCGAGCGACGTCTGGTTGGCCAGACCACCGATGATGTTCCAGACCTGTGCCATCGCAGCGAATAGCAGCGTGAAGGTGAGCACGCGGATCCAGTATCCGGTCGGGCTGAGCAGCAGCGGCAACACAGCCGCAATGGCGATCACAGCCAGAATTGCGATCCAGCGTTTCATCGGGATGCTCCTACGAGACCTTGCGGCCTCACCGCGAGCACGAAGATAAAGACGATGAACAGAATGAGGTTCTGCAACTGGATCGGAAAGAACAGCGAGGACAATGCCTGAATGACGCCCACCGCGAGCCCACCGACGACGGCACCCGCAACGCTGCCGAGACCACCGAGCACAACGACGGTGAACATCAGCACGACGAACTGGCCACCGACCCCGGGAAATACCGTGACATAAGGCAGGATCACCGCGCCGCCGAAGGCCGTGAGGCCGACGCCGAGTGCGAAGGCGATCTTGTACATCAATGCCGTATCGATCCCCATCAACTGCGCGGCCATCGGGTTCTGCGCAGTCGCGCGCATCGCCCGGCCGAACCAGCTCGTGCGCATGAACCACCACAGGGCCAGGCCACAGGCCAGCGACATGCCGAAGGCGATCAGATACGGCACGCTGATGAACAACGCGCCGAGCGACAGCGACATGGTCTGATAGGACGTGGTCACCGAACGGAACTGCGAGCCGAACAGCAGCAGCGAACCGTTTTCGATCACGATTAGCAGTCCGACGGTGAGGAAGATCTGCGCCACCGACGGCGCCTTCAGCACGCGTGCGATCAACTGCCCCTGCACCAGCCAGCCAATGCCGAATGCGACCGCAAAGGACAGCGGCGCAGCCAGCACCGGATCAAGGCCGAGATAGGCCCAGGCGAACCACGATACGAACATGCCGATCATCAGGAATTCCGCCTGCGCGAAATTCACGATGCCCATCACGCCATAAACCAGCGTCAGGCCGATGGAGATGACGGCGTAGACGCCGCCGACCAACAACCCATCGATTATTGCTTGTAGAAATGACACTGCGATCTTTCTTAGTTCGTCAGGATTTCCAGACCGCGGTGCCTTTGGCGACGTCCTTCGGCCAGACGGTGACGAGCTCCTTGTTGCGCCATTGCGCCATGACGGGAACGGACAGGGTATTGAGGCCGGTACTGTCGAATTCGACGGCGCCGCCGGTCATCGCCTTGGTCCAGCCGCCGGTGAACTTCGCGCCGCGCAGCGCCATGGTGACGTCCTCGGCCTTAGCCGACTTCGCCTTCTCGATCGCCTGCACCAGCACGTCGAGCGCGACGGCGTGTTCCAGCGCCTCATGCACCATGAAGTAGCCGAAGCGCTTGCGGAAACGCTCGGTGAGATCCGGCGCGAGATCGTAATTGGCCGGCGCGATCGAGAGCACATTCTCCGCGAATTCGCCGAGGCCTTTCTCGAAATCCGGAATAACATAGCCGGCCGCGCCACCGATGGCCGGAATCGTGATGCGCTGCTGGCGCATGGTGCGGATCAGCAGCAGGCTGTCATTGAGATAGGACACCGGGAAGACGGCCTGGGCACCGGACGCGCGCAGCTTGTTGATCAACGGCGTGGTGTCGGTGATCCCCAGCGGATAGGCATCGTCCATCGCGATGTCGATATTGGCTGCCTTGGCAGCGGCACGAAGGCCGGCCGCCTGCGCAGTGCCATAGGCAGTGTCCTCATACATGATCGCGATCTTGTCGATCTTGGCGCCGGATGCCTGCGCAATCGCCAGCGTATAGTCGAGCTGTGCTTTTCCGAGTGCGGAAGCCTTGGCGACGATCTGGAAGATGTTCTTGAAGCCGCGACCGGTGATCTGGTCCGCGAAGGACATGGTGAGCAGCGGAATGTCACGGCGTTCCGTGACTTCCGAAATCGCAATGGTCAACGATGACGCGAATGCGCCGAGGATCGCGGTCACCTCGTTCTGGGTGATAAGGCGCTGCGCGACGGTGCCCGCCGTGGTGGGTGTCGAGGTCGCGTCCGCAACGATCAGATTGATCTTGGCACCGCCGAGCGCCTTGATGCCGCCGGCTGCGTTGATCTCATCGGCGACCAGCTCGATGCCGTTGCGCGAATTGATGCCGAACTGCGCATTGGCGCCCGACAGCGGCATGATCACGCCGATATTGACCGGCTTCGCCTGCGCGCGTGCCGACGAAACAATCATCGGGCTGGCCAGCAGAGACGCGGTTCCGGCGAGCAGCGACCGTCGGCTCAGGCCACCACGATGGGAGGTTGTCTTGGACATGGGCGTTTTCTCCGAATGCAGAACGGCCTTTGCGGCTTCGTCGGCAATTCGACATAAAACAGACGAGCGGTCAAGCTGCTTGACAGATTGTCTGATAGGCGGTCAACTTGACGCATGGCAAAGATCGAATCGGACCTGAATGTCTCGCGGGAATCGACCAGCCTGCGACTGCTGGTTGAAAATCGACTACGCTCTGCAATCGGTAGCGGGCTGTTCAAGCCTGGCCAGCGGCTGATCGAGCGTGAGCTGTGCGAACAGGTCGGCGTCGGCCGCACCTCGATCCGCGAGGCGCTCCGGCAACTAGAGGCAGAGGGCCTCGTCACCACGATCCCGCATCGCGGCCCGATCGTCAGCACCATCAGCGTCGAGGAAGCCGAACAGCTCTACGATCTGCGTGCGCTGCTGGAGGGTTATGCCGGCCGCGAATGTGCGCGGCTGCGCGATCCGGAGATTATCGGGCGGTTGCGCAAACAGTTCGTCCAGATGGGCGCCGTTGCCGGTCAGGAAGACCGCAGCGACCTGTTGGCCGCCAAGACTGAATTCTATGCTGCGCTGCTCGAAGGCTGCGGCAATGTTTTCGTCGAACGCTTTCTGAAGATGCTGCTGAACCGCGTCACGGTACTGCGCATGACATCGATGACCCAGTCCAATCGCATCGGCCGCAGTCTTGCCGAAATCGAGACCATCCTTGTGGCGATCGAGGCCGGCGACGAAGATGGCGCCGAGCAGGCTTGCGTCCAGCACATCAAGAATGCCGCCGCGATAGCGCTGGAAGCGTTGCGGCGCGATAATCCCTGACAAGCGCGATCACCTGCCGCGCCAGATATCGCATAAAATAAGAACTTGAAGAGGAACGCCCGTGTCGAATTCAGCCGCCATCAATCCGCCCGCCAAGATCGCCGTCATCGGCCTCGGCAATATGGGACGCCCCATGGCCGCATGCATTGCGCGCGCGGGCTATCAGGTGGTTGGCTTCGATACGTTTGCAGAAGCCCGCGCCAAATATGCCGAAGCCGGCGGCACGTCAGCTGCGACCGTCGATGAAGCCGTTAAGGACGCAGCCGCGGTCATCACGCTGCTGCCAGATGGCAAGATCGTGCGCGTGGCCGTGGAAGGCTTCAAGGCGAAGCTCGCGCCGGGCACGGTGGTGATCGATATGAGCTCCTCCGCTCCGATGGGCACGCGCGCGCTCGGCGAAGAACTGATCGCGGCAGGCCTTGCTTTCATCGACGCACCGGTGTCGGGCGGCGTGAAACGCGCCGTCGACGGCACGCTGGCGATCATGGCCGGCGGCGACGGCAAGACCATCGATCGCACCGATCCCGTGCTGAATGCCATGGGCAAGTCGGTGTTCCGCACCGGTCCGCTCGGCTCCGGTCACGCCGCCAAGGCATTGAACAACTACGTCTCGGCAGCAGGCCTCGCCGCTGCCGCCGAAGCCGTTGCCATCGGTGGAAAGTTCGGCATCGATCCGAATGTCCTCGTCGACGTGTTGAATGCCTCCACCGGGCGCAACAATTCGACCGAAAACAAGCTCAAGCAGTTCATCATTCCCGAGAAATACACATCGGGATTTGGGCTGGCCTTGATGGCGAAAGATATCCGCACCGCCGACGAACTCGCACACCAGATCGGCGTCAGCGCGCCGCTGGCAGACGAAGTCGCTGCATTGTGGGATGCTGCACTGGAGAAACTCGGACCGTCTGCCGACCATGTCGAGATTGGCCGCTATCTCACTGCCAGGAAGTAGGTAACGTTGGGCATGGGCCTGATCGACGAGCTTCGCAATCGACTTGCGGTCGCGATTGCCGCGCCGGAGGTGCAGTCTTTTGCGCGCGGACTGGATCTTGAAATTCAGTTTGGGATCGATGAGGCCGCCGTCGCGATCGCTTGTCGCAACAACCAGCCGGTTGTCAGTATACCCAGCAATGCGCCGGATATCGCGCTATCTGGACCAGCCACAGCATGGCTGAAGGTGCTGGCGCCCTGCCCGCCGCCGACCTATCATTCATTTTCATCGATCCAGCTGCGCAACACCAGCTTCACCGTGAGCGGCGATGCGCTGGTCATTGCGCAGGCCCGCGCATTTCTAGAAGCCGTGTTTGCGAATCTGACGGCGCCGGCCGCGCATGCGGTCGAAGTCGATCTCACGCGCCTTGAGGGCCGCTATCACCGCGTGCACAGCGCCGGCGGGCAGATTGCCGAAATCTATTCAGAGGCCACGGGCACCGGCAGGCCAGTGCTGTGCCTCCACACGGCCGGAGCGGATACGCGGCAGTTTCACGGCGTGATGTGCGATCCCGAACTCGGGCGCGACTGGCGCCTGATCGGCTTCGACATGCCGCATCATGGCCGCTCCATGCCACCTATCGGTTGGGACGGCAGCATCTATCAGCTCGATCAGCCAACCTATCTGGACTGGTGCGCGAGCTTCATCGAACAGGCGATCGGCGAACCCGTTGTGGTGATGGGCTGCTCGATGGGCGCCGGCATCGCCATGGCGCTCGCCGCAGAGCGACCTGATCTCGTGAAGGCCGTGATCGCGCTCGAAGCGCCTGTGCGCCCACGCGGCCGTCGGAACGAGTATCTCACCCATGCAGGCGTCAATGGCGGCTGGCATTCGGCAGCCTATGTGCGCGGATTGATGAGCCCGTCCAGCCCCTCCGAGGATCGCCGCCGCGCCGCGTGGATCTATTCGCAGGGTGCGCCGGGCATCTATGACGGCGATCTGGCTTTCTATTCGGATGAGTTCGACGGCGAGCAGATCGCCAAGCTCATCGATGGCCACAAGATTCCCGTGCATCTCCTGATCGGTCACTACGACTTCTCCGCCACCGTAAGCGATGCCTACGCGCTCGCCGAATGGATCGAGGGCGCCGTGGTGACAGAGATGCCGGAGCTCGGGCATTTTCCGATGACGGAGAACCCGCCAAAGATGCTGGACTATCTGCGTCCCGTCTTCCAGGCACTGCGGAGTTTGCCGCTTTGACTGCGCGGGAATCAATCCGGGGGTTGCAGCCCCGGTGACGCCACCCAATTTTCGACCTTCGCGTAAAAACGAAACTGCTGTGCTTTCTTGAGCAACTCGTCTCTCTTCGGGCCGGGCTCCAAGGCGTCAGCTCGCTCAGCGCAATTTTTCGCCATTCGCGCGTAGTCACTGGGTGTCATATGCGAATCCCCCGATTCGGCGTTGGCATACTACCAATCCAAATCTGGGCGAAAATTAGTTCTGAAGATCAATCTCAAGCCGGTGCGATATCTGAGTATTCACAGACACGGCTACATCGACGTTTTTTGTGCCACCATGACGGTCGGATCGGCCAGGCTCGGTACGACGATCAATCTCTTCACGGCGCCTGCTTTGTAGGCCTGCAAGAACGTTGCGTAGTCCTTGAACGATACGCAACCGTTCGAATCTCCCTTTGGTCCCATCAGGTAGCTGTGCGTAAGCAATCCGGCGCGGCCAAACAGATCACCTTGACCCACCGGCTTCATTCGCAATGCTTCAACGCCGTGAAACGGCTTCTCTCGCTTGCTCAGTTCATATATCTGCGGTGGCGTCGCACCTCGATCATGGACGTGGACTTGCGCTGGATCGTCCATCAGTTCGCCAAGTCCAGAGTGAGCCTCGAGCCTCGTTCCGTCGGGCATGTAAACGGTGCGCGCGGAAATGTCGTAAAGCGCCGTCCGCGTTTCCGCCAACGTTGGAGGTGCACTGTCCTTTCCGTCACCAGAGATTCCACCCTCGGGTGACGCAGATGCCAAAACAGTTTCAGACGGCTGTAGCATCGCGAAGACTTTTTTAAGTGCTGCGCTTACATTGGACAAAGGATCAGACGGTGTTGACGCTTGATCGGGCAGAGACACAGCAATCAAATTGGCGGCCGACGGCCGGACTCTCGGTAGCGGCACTTTTCCATTCACCGCCGAGATTCCGAGCGAGCTGTCGGCGGGAAGCACCGGCTGCGATCGCATTGCTTGCGCGAGCTGCGACTTAGCCCGCTGAACTTCTAATTCGACATCAGAAGCCGACACTTCAAAATCAAACGCTTGCGGAAAACGCTGAACGAACGAGACGTCGTCGAGCTGGGGACGACTTGGATTTTTCGCCTTAAAGAAGCTCAGTACATTTTGAGGCTCTCGAACATACGCGCATAACGTCAGGGCCGCAGCGAGGGCTCCGGCAGACGCAGCAGCGATAACAATTCGAGATCTACGCAATTGATGCCCCGGACGCGACGCAAAAAGGCTACCCAATAATTCAAGCTTAAATCAAGCCAACGAGCCTGACGTATTAGGCCATTTTGGCCTTGCCAGACTTTGCGCCATTCAAGAATGGGCCGCCTTCCAGAGCGTGAGGTTCCTTTCAAATCCCAGCCCGCCGATACAGGCTCCTTAAAAACCTAGCCATCGACGCAGACGTCATCCTGTTACCGCGCGGCGAGCGGAAGGACGACGGCCGGCACAAATAGATCAGATGGTTAGGGGGGTGCTGGCGGAGAGAGTGGGATTCGAACCCACGGTACGGTTTCCCGCACACACGCTTTCCAAGCGTGCGCCTTAAGCCACTCGGCCATCTCTCCGGCGCGCCTTCTCATGACGGGCCGGAGCGAGATTTGCAAGGGACCGCCGGCCCGGCCCGGCGGTTTTTCTCAAATTATTGAAGGATATAGAGAATTCGGATGAGCCTTGGCGCCGCCTGCTGGCCCTGGCGAGCAGCGAATCGGCTTGCGATGCGTCGGCACAGCAATCCCCGCGCCAGCACGCCGCGGGGGACCTCCCCATTTCGCCTGGTTGGCGCCGCGGCTCAGTGGAACCGGCTACCGACCCCAGCGCCCAGCGATTGGACCGGCCAGAGTACGGCCGGCTCAACCGGCAGCGTTTCCACCGGCGTCTTGTCATTGGCGACATGGGCCTGCTGAAGCGCCTCGACGAAATCGGCGAACCAGTCCTGGATGGTGCCGGCGCGCAGCTTCGCCATCATGGCTTCCCAGCGCATCCGGCGCTCCAGCAACGGCATCGAAAATGCGGTCGCGATGGTGCGCGCCATGCCGTCCACATCATGCGGATTGACCAGCAGGGCCGTATCGAGCTCGTTGGCGGCGCCGGCATATTTCGACAGCACCAGCACACCGGGATCGACCGGGTTCTGTGCAGCGACATATTCCTTGGCGACCAGATTCATGCCGTCATGCAGCGGCGTCACCAGACCGACCTGCGCGGTGCGATAGAGACCAGCGAGGACGGTCTGGCTGAAGCCCTTGTTGAGATAACGGATCGGCGTCCAGTCAACTTCGCCGTGACGCCCGTTAATGTCGCTCACCAGCTTCGCAAGCTGGTTCTGCAGATCACCATAGGCCTCGATCGTGCCGCGCGACAGCGTCGCGATCTGCAACAGCGATACCGAGCGCTTGAGCTGCGGCTGCCGTGTCAGCATGCGATCGAATGCATCGAGACGATTGACGAGGCCCTTGGAGTAATCGACGCGATCGACGCCGATGGCGAGTTTCTCGCCGTTCAGGCTGCGGCGCAGCCGCGACACATCTGGATGCGACGCCGCTTTGGCGGCATGCGCAGCAAACTTCGCGGGATCGATGCCGATCGGAAATACCGCACAGCGCGACACGCCGTAACGCGACATCACCACACCACCCGTCGTGTCCAGACCGAGCTCGCCATCGACATAAGACAGGAAGTTGTCGCGATCACCTTCGGTCTGGAAGCCGATCAGATCGTAAGCGAGCATTGCCTCGACCAGTTCGCGATGATGCGGCACGCCGCCAAAAATATCGCGTGCCGGCCACGGCGTATGCAGGAAAAAGCCGAGCGGATGCGTCACGCCAAGCGCGCGCAATTCTGCGCCGAGCGCAAGGAAATGGTAATCCTGAATCCAGAACGCGGTGTCGGGTTTGCGGAACCGCAGCAGCGCGCGCGCGAAGAACGAATTCACTTCGCGATACGACTGATAATCATCGTGCGACGTGCAGATCAAGTCGGTACGGGAATGCAGTGCAGGCCAAAGCGCCGAATTGGCGAAGCCTTCGTAATAGCCACCGTAATGCGCCGCAGGCAGATCGAGCATCGCCAGCGCACCGGCGCCCAGCGCCTCAATTTCGGCAAACGGTTCCTTCTGCGCGCCATCGCGCACGCGGCCGCTGGAACCCACCCAAATCGCGCCAGATTTCTCCACCACGGGCAGCAAGGCTGCTGCCAGACCGCCGGTCATCGGCTCATTCGCCGAAGCGCGCGATACTCGGTTTGAGACTACGACGAGATTCACAGGGTCCCCTCCTGATTGCACACATTGATAAACGTCCGTTCATCAATATGGTTCCTCGTCACCATTCGACCCAATTGAAACCAAATTCGGGCACGCGACGATGGAACTCACCTTTCAGTGAGTTCCATCTGCATCGGTATCAATGACATGAGGTGAATCACTTCGATTTCGCTGCATCGTCGATCAGCAAGCGCGCGAGCCATGCGCGCACATCGCGCGGCTCGTCGAAGTGCCCCGATACGCCTTGCGCACGGCGACCGACGGAGAATGCGAGACCATTCATGCCGGGCATGATCGCAAATACCGATTCATCGGTGACATCATCGCCGATGAAGATCGGACGGCGCCCGCTGAATGGCTCATGCGTCATCAATTCGATCACGCCCGTCGCCTTGGTCACACCAGCCGGCTTGATCTCGCAAACAGCCTTGCCGGGCAGCACTTCGATCGGCGCATTCGGCAGATCCGCACGGATCGCTGAGACTGCATCATAGATCGCCTTCTCGGCATGCGGCGCGAGACGATAATGCAGCGCGAGCGCATACCCCTTGTCCTCGAGCAGAATACCCGGACTCAACTTCGCAATGGCAGCAAGGCGACGCTTCAATTCCTTGTCCATCGGCGGCGCGCCTGACGCCACCGATTCATTGTCGCCTGACAATCGCATTTCGGCGCCATGACCGCCGACGGCAGGAAACTGCATCGGCGCAAAGATCAGATCGATATCGTTGATCGAGCGGCCCGAAACGAGCGCCATGGCGCCATTCGTGCGCTGCAGCAGCTTGCCCATGGAGGTCGCCAGATCCGGCGGCACCCATACCTCACGCGGCGTCGGCGCCAGGTCGAGCAACGTGCCATCGATATCGAGCAGCAGCGCACATTCGCTAAGCCGCGGCAATTCCGCACCCGGATACAGTACCTCTTCGGAGTGCGGCGCATCGTCGACATGAATTTCGATAATTTTCTGAGACATGTTCATCAAGTTACTCCACCACGGCCAGCGGCCGTGCAACTGATTCAAGCGGCTGGCGTTCCGCCGCGACGGCATAGCGCCAGCCGACAATCGCAGCCACGATCATCAGAACAGCGCCAAACAGGTAGCCGGCAAACACGCTGTTGCGCGACCCGGTATCGATCAGCACGCCAAACAGCGCCGGGCCGGCAACGCCGCCGATCCCGGTGCCGATCGCGTAGAAGACAGCGATCGCCAATGCGCGCACCTCGATCGGGAACGTCTCACTGACGGTGAGATAGGCCGCGCTCGCCGCCGGCGACGCAAAGAAGAAGATGATCATCCAGGCGATGGTCTGGGTCTGTGCACTCAACACATCGATCGAGAACAGATAGCCGGAGATCGCAAGCAAGATGCCCGACATGCCGTAGGTCACCGCAATCATGACGCGACGCCCGAGCGTATCGAACAGCCGGCCGAGCAGCAGCGGTCCAAGAAAATTGCCTGCGGCAAACGGCAGGAGATACCAGCCGACGTGGTTGGACGGGATACCGAAGAAATCCGTCAGTACCAGCGCATAGGTGAAGAAGATCGCGTTGTAGAAAAACGCCTGCGACGCCATCAGCACGAGTCCGACCAGCGACCGTTGCCGATACAGCACGAACAGTGTCTGCGCGACTTCCTTCAGCGGCGTATGATCGCGCATCGTCAACCTGATCTTCGGCAGCGCGGCCAGAACCGACGGCTTGGCCTTCTGATGCGCGGAGATTTCGATCTCAGCCACGATCTCTTCGGCGCGCTGCGGCTGACCGTGGATCATCAGCCATCGCGGGCTTTCCGGAATCCACATCCGCATGAACAGCACGATGAGACCCAGAATAGCACCGGTGAAATAGGCCAGCCGCCAGCCATAGGCTTGCGAAATCACTGCGGGGTCCAGCAGGACAATGGCACAAACGGCGCCCATTGCGGCGCCCAGCCAGAAGCTGCCGTTGATCACCAGATCGGTCCAGCCGCGATAGCGCGCCGGGACAAGCTCCTGAATCGTCGAATTGATCGCGGTATATTCCCCGCCAATGCCGGCCCCCGTCAGGAATCGAAACACGGCATAGCTGGCAAGATTCCATGACAGCGCCGTCGCGGCAGTCGCCGTGAGGTAAAGCGCAAGCGTAATGAAGAACAGTTTCTTCCGGCCGATGCGATCCGTCAACCAACCGAAGCCCAGCGCGCCGATCACAGCGCCTGCAAGATAGGCGCTGTTGGCGAAGCCGACATCGAGATTCGAGAACCGCAGCGCCGGATCTTCCTTCAGCGCGCCGGACAGCGCCCCCGCCAGGGTCACCTCAAGGCCATCGAGAATCCATGTAATTCCGAGCGCCAGGACAACCCGTGTGTGAAAGCCGCTCCAGCGCAGCGCATCCAGACGCGCGGGAATATCGGTTTCGATGATACGATCCGAGTCGGAAGCTGACGTCTGGCTCGGCATCGGCGAAGCCGCGATATCCGCGCTGCTCAGATAAGCCATGCCGCCTTGCTCCTGAGCATTTGCTCGCTACCCCACGGACAAGCGGAAATCGATATCAACACGAAAAGCCCGAAACCTTGCGGTGACGGGTGATTCAGCGCCAGAGGGTTACATTCTCCGTGAAACAACCCACGAAGAACGCGTTGGTTCCCATTTTATGCGGGGAATTAGGACCTAGAGCGAAACGGCGTAATGCTCGTATTCGCCGCGTACCAGCTCGATATGGGCGCGCATCGCCGCCGCGGCGCCATTGCGATCGCCGCGCATGATGGCGACGACGACGCGGTCATGCTCGGCCTGCGATTTCGCGAGACGACCGAGATTGCGGAACTGGGCGCGCCGGAACGGCTGCACCCGCACCCGGGTCGCGAGCGTGATCTCGGCGATATATTCGTTCTGCGAGCCCGCATAGATCGCGTTGTGAAAACGTTCGTTCACTTCGTGGAAGCGATCCGGATTGCCGTCATAGCTCAGCACCCGCAGCTCTTCGTGAATGGCCTCCAGCCCGTGACGTTGCACGGCCGGCATCCGTTCGGCGGCGAGACCCGCACATATCGCTTCGAGCTCGGCCATCGCCTCGAACATGCCGGTGAGACGATCGATCGACGGCTGCGCCACGACGGCACCGCGATGCGCGCGCGAGTCGACAAGGCCGCTTGCCGTGAGCTGACGCAACGCTTCACGAACGGGCGTGCGCGAAACATTGAAACGCTGTGCCAGATCGGTTTCGTCGAGTGAGGTACCGGGAGGCAGCACGCCGCGCACGATCTCGTCGGCCAGTTGCAGGCGGAGCTCTTCGGCGCGCGTCATCTTGCCGGTGATAGTCCCGGCACGGTCAACCCGGCTGACCGGCCCGGCGATGCCCGCCTTGCGGCGCGGCTTCCCCGGCTGAATCAGCATGTCGTCGAAACTCATCCCTTGGCGCCCTGCGGTTCGTCGATCAGGCTGACAGACGCCGCCACGATTCGCCAGCCTTCCGGAAAGCGGATCCACGTCTGCATCTGTCGACCGACCTTACCCGGAGCCGTGTCGCGATAAAATAGCGTCGAGGCGACCGCAGTGTCGCGGCCATAGGCGGAAATCACCGTGCGCGCAGTGCGGCGCATCAATCCGACCGGCGAGCGTGCACCGCGAAATGCCTGGATCTCGTCATAACCGTAGAGGTTTTCGCCCATGCCGTAACGGAGCGTCCGCGGATCGTTGCGAAACAGCTCGCCAAGCACCGCCGTGTCGTTGGTCGTCAACGCCTTCTCATAACGTGCGAAAGCGGCGCCCACTTCGGCGATGACGTCCGGCAGATCAATGTCCATGTCAGAACCCTTTTGCTGATGGAGCAGCAACGATGCCGGCCCGCTCCAAAGCATAAGCGACGCGCAGCGCGATGTCTTCCCGCCACGGCGCCGCAATGATCTGCACACCGATCGGCATCGGATCGAGCGGCACGGGGACGGCGACCACGGGCAGACCGATGAAAGAGATCGGCTGGGTATGGATGCCGATATTGGCCCGCACTGGCAGTTCGACGCCGTCGAGCACGAAAGTCGCCTGCCCCAGTTTCGGCGCGATGCAAGGCGTCGCCGGCGCGATGATCACATCGACGTCCTTGAACAGTTCGAGCACCTTCGCGCGGTACCAGCGACGGAATTTCTGCGCGCGATCAACCAGCGGCGCCGGCACCATGGCGCCGGCCAGCAACCGGTCTCGCACCGCCGGGTCGAAGTCATTGGGCCGTGTCCGCAGACGGTCCAGATGCAGCGAGGCGCCTTCAACGGTCGAGATGACGTAGGCCGCCGAACGCGCGCGGGCGACCTCGGGCAGCTCGATGTCGCGTGTGACGCCGAGCGCCTTCGTGACACGCGCAACCGCCTCCTGGGCCTCCGGAAACAGGTTCTTGCGAAAGTATCCGCCGGCCGCAGCGATGCGGAGAGAGCCGATATCCTGTCCGAGCAGCGCCGTCACCGACTCGATGGCGCGGGTTGAACACGCGGCATCCTCGGCATCGGGTCCCTGCATGGCATCGTAGGACAGCGCGAGGTCCTCGACCGATCGTGCGAACGGGCCGAGATGATCGAAGCTCGCGACAAACGGAAACGAGCGCGCCCGCGACAGCCGGCCGTAAGTCGGCTTCAGGCCGAAGATACCGCAAAACGACGACGGCACGCGGATCGATCCGTTGGTGTCCGACCCCAAGGCAATCGGCACGAGACTGCCGCCGACTGCGCCGCCGGAACCGCCGGATGAGCCGCCGGTCATCCGGGTCACGTCATGCGGATTCCGCGACGGCCCGTCATGAATGTTCTCGCCCGTAAAATCATAGGCGTATTCGCCCATGTTGAGCGCGCCGACCAAGACGGCGCCCGCGGCTTCCATGCGCTCGACCAGTGTCGCATCGCGGGCTGAAGCCGGACGATCGCGATTGATCCTGGAACCGGCGCGGGTCGGCAGACCGGTGACATCGAACAGGTTCTTCACCGCGAACGGCACGCCTGCCAGCGGGCCGACGCTTTGACCGGCGGCAATCGCGGCATCCAGCGCCTTCGCCGTGGCGCGTGCGCGGTCGGCGGTGATATCCGTGAATGCGTTCAGGACCGGATTGTGCTGGGCGATGCGCGCCAGCGCTGCTTCAGTGACAGCGAGCGCCGAGATCTTCTTCACGGCAACCGCCTGGGCGATTTCGGAAGCCGGGCGCCAGTCGCCTTCGGGTGTGATGACAAGATCAAGCTGCATAGATGCTCGCCGGCTCGGTTTCATCTGGCAGCGCAAATTCGTCGACCATTTTGGCCATTTTCAGCGTCACCGCGAGATTGGCACGGACGGATGGCTTCCACGCGTCTTCAATCGGCAGTCCCAACGCCCCGGCGACAGCGTCGATATAGTCATCAAGCGGTTCGGCCACGGTCCCTCTCTCGATCATTCGTATCAGTGAACCGGCAGCGGCGGATGCGGGATCGCCGACAGCAGTTCCTTCGTATAAGCATCTTGCGGCGCATCCAGCACGGCCTCGGTCAGGCCCTGCTCGACGATCCGCCCCGTGCGCATCACGATGACACGATCGCACAGCAAACGCACCACATTCAAATCGTGCGATACGAACAAATAGCTCATCCCCATCGACTGCTTCAGGTCCTGCAGCAGGTTCAGCACCACCGCCTGCACAGAGACGTCGAGCGCCGCCGTCGGCTCGTCCAGGATGATCAGCTTCGGCTGCAGCGCGACGGCCCGGGCAATGCCGACACGCGCCTTCTGGCCACCGGACATCTGGTGCGGAAAGCGATCGAGCAATTCGAGCGGCAGCCCCACCTGTCGCGCGAGGTCTTCGCATTTTGCACGCAATGCATCGGAGCCCTTGATATCGCCGAGCTGCATGATCGGATCGGCGATGGCTCGCGCCGCCGTGAAACGAGGATTCAGGCTGTCCGTGGGATCCTGAAACACCATCTGGATGCTCTTGCGCAGCGGCAGCCGCGCAAAAGAGTTCGGCGCAATCTCGCCGATCTCGTCGCCATCGAACGAGATGCGGCCCGAGGTCTTGTCGATCAGCCGCATCACCATCATCGACGTCGTCGACTTGCCGCAGCCGGATTCGCCGACAAGACCGACGCTCTCGCCATGGCCGACCGTAAAGCTGATGCCATCGACAGCACGAAACTTGTCCGGCTCGGTCGGCGGCTTGCGCGAGAACAGTTTTGCCAGAGAGGCGGTTGCGCCCTGGCGCGCGTATTCCTTGACCAGATTTTCGACGGTGAGAAGGGGCTTCTGCTCCCCCTCCCCGCTTGCGGGGAGAGGGTCGGGGTGAGGGGGAATCAGAGATTCACTCGCCGGCTCCCCCTCACCCGACGCGCTGCGCGCGTCGACCTCTCCCCGCAAGCGGGGAGAGGTAAGAAGAGCCTGCACCGGCATCGCCGCGCGTTCTTCGGCCGGCAGCAGATCGCGCAGCGAGACGCCAAGCCGCGGCGTCGCCTGCATCAGCTTCTTCGTATAGGCGTGTTTCGGATTGGCGAAGATATCCGCCGACAGCGCCGTCTCGACCACCCTGCCCTTTTCCATCACCACCACACGGTCGCAATAGGCAGCGGCAAGACCGAGATCATGAGTGATCAGGATGGTCGACATGCCGCGGCTCTTGGTGAGCTCGACGACCAGATCCATCACGGCTTTCTGCGTCGTGACATCGAGGCCGGTGGTCGGCTCATCAGCGATCAGGAGCTGCGGATTGCAGGCCAGCGCCAATGCGATCACCACGCGCTGGCACATGCCGCCCGAGAGTTCGAACGGATAGGCATGATAGCGCTCGCGCGGGCGTGCGATCTTGACCTGCTCCAGCGCCTCGATGGCCTTCTCGGCACGGTCTGCGCTACCAGCCTGCGCATGTTGGCGCAGCACGTCCTCGATCTGGTCGCCGACCTTCCGGATCGGATTGAGCGCCGCGCGTGGATTCTGGAAGATCATCGAGATTTCGCGGCCGCGCAGGTCGCGCATCTGGTTCTCGGTTGCGCCCTTGATGTCGACGCCGGAGAACATCACCGAGCCTTCGGCGATCTTGCCGGCGCGGTCGAGAATGCGCATCACTGCATAGGACGTCACCGACTTGCCCGAGCCGGACTCGCCGACGATGCCGAGTGTTTCGCCCTTGGCCACGGAAATATTGACGTGCTGCACGGCCTTGACGATGCCGCGCCGCGTGGCGAATTCGACAGTGAGGTCGCTGACGTCGAGAAGCGGTTGAGCTGTCATGCCGATGTCTCCACGTGCTCGGTAGGCTCCCTCGCCCCGCCCTTGCGGGGAGAGGGTTGGGGTGAGGGGCTCTTGCGATCCGCAAACCCCTGCGTTGATGGCGAGGTCAGTGCCCTGCCCCTCACCCGCCGCTCGCTACGCGACCGTCGACCTCTCCCCGCGCAGAGCGGGGAGAGGTTAAGAAAGCGATCTGCGGAGTGTGCTTGCATCGTTACGTCCGTCGCTGCGGATCGACGATGTCGCGCAGACCGTCGCCGAGCAAGTTGAAGCAGAACACCGCGATCATCAGCGCGAGACCAGGAAATAATGCGATCCACCATTCGCCCGACACCATGAAGGACGCGCCTTCCGCGACCATGATGCCCCATTCCGCGGTCGGAGGCCGCACACCGAGGCCGATGAAGGAGAGGCCCGCGGCATTGAGGATGGCATAGCCCATGGTGAGCGACATCTGCACGATCATGATCGGCATGATGTTGGGCAGGATATGCACCAGCAGGATGCGCATCTCGCTATTGCCCGACAGCCGGGCCGCCTGCACAAAGCCGGCCTCGCGGCGGACATTGGCCTCGGCGCGAGCGACACGCGCATAAAGCGGGAAATTCACGATCGCCGTCGCAATGATGATGTTCTGTACGGTGTTGCCCAGCGCCGCGACGATACCCATGGCGAGCACGAACAGCGGAAACGCCATGATCGTATCGGCGATGCGGCCGACGATGCGATCGGTCCAGCCGCCGAAATAGCCCGAGGCGATGCCGGCGAGGCCGCCCATGGCGAACACCAGGATGACCGAGGCGATAGCGATGAAGAAATCGAGCCGGGTCGCGACAATGACGCGGCTGAAAATATCGCGGCCGAGCTGATCGGTCCCGAACCAGTGCGCCGCGGACGGCGCCTTCAGCGCCTGCGCCGTGTCGCTGGCGAGCGGATCGTAAGGCACGACATACGGACCGAACAATGCAGCGAAAACGATCAGCACCAGCAGGCCGAAGGCAAAACCCGTGACGCGGTTCTCGCCGAGAATGTAGCGCGTGTGCTGCAGCGTCGCAGCAAAGCCGGATGTGCGTTTTGCTGGCGCAGGCGGCGGCGCGGGAACGGCTTCGGAATCGACAGGCGTGACAGCGTTCATGGTTTACACCTCACCCTTCCAGCCGCACGCGTGGATCGATCACGCCGTAGAGAATGTCGATGATCAGATTGATCAGCACATACATGACGGCCATTGTCAGCACGAAGCCCTGCACCGGTGCGAAATCCGACGAGATTAGTGCTTCGACCGCGTAAGAGCCGATGCCCGGCCAGGCGAAAACCTTCTCGACCAAGACGTTCGCACCGAGCAGGAACGAGAATGTCATCGACAGTGTGGTGATGACCGGCAGCATTGCGTTGCGGAAGGCGTAAGTGACGATCACGGCGCGTGGCGACAGACCGCTGGCGCGCGCCGTGCGGACGAAGTCGGACGACAGGATCGCCAGCATCGAGGCGCGGGTCATGCGCGCGATCGGCGCCAGCGAGAAGATCGCCAAAGTTGCCGTCGGCAGGATCAACTGGTTGAAAGCGGACCTGAAGGCTTCCCAGTCACGGGCGATGAGACTGTCGATCAGATAGAAGCCGGTCACGTTGGGCGGCGTCGACGCGAACACGTCGAGACGTCCGAGCGGAGCCGGCGACCAGCCGAGCCTGAAATAGAAGACATAGACCAGCACCAGACCGGTGAAGAACACCGGCAATGACACACCGGCCGTCGTCGTCACCCGGCAGAGATGATCGATCCACGAGCCCGGCCGGGTGGCGGCGAGAATGCCGAGCGGAATGGCGATCATGACCGAGACCAGCAGACCCAGCAGCGTCAGCTCGGCCGAGGCCGGCAGGCGATTGCGAATTTCAGTCGCCACCGGTTGGCCGGTGGTCAGCGAGTTGCCGAGATCGCCCTTGGCCAGATCCGCCGTGTAGCGGAAGAACTGCTCGATCAGCGGCTTGTCGAGGCCGAGCTTCTTGCGGATTTCCTCGATCGCCTGTTTATCCGCTGACGGTCCTGCGAAATAGGCCGCGGGATCGCCGGGCAGTGCGCGCGTCAACAGGAATGTGACGATGACGACCCCGATCAAGCTCGGGATCGCGAACATCAATCGTTTGCCGATCAAAGCCAGCATGACACGTGCCTCGTATTCAGCGACGGATGTGAACGCAAACTCGCAGCGCTCCCTCTCCCCTTGCGGGAGAGGGTTGGGGAGAGGGGTAGCCGCAGGCGACGACGCTTCATGGCTACCCCTCTCCCGGCGCTTCGCGCCACCCTCCCCCGCAAGGGGGAGGGGACGATAGAACCGCCCCGTCATCGAACCAGGCGAGCTTCCTCGCACCCATCACATCACGCCTTCACGAGCGCGCGATAGTCGAGTCGACGGTGGAACCAGTACTGGTAGCCGGAGATGTTCTTCTGCATCGCCACGTTGACATAGGGCTGATACAGCGGGATCCGTGGCACATCGTTGAAAGCGAGATCGACGAAGCCTTTCACGTCCGCATCATAGGCTGCCTTGTCGCCGGTTGCAGCGGCGGTGCGCGCGCCGTTGATGAATTTGTCCATCTCGGGCGATTTGTAGCTCATGGTGTTGAACACCGAATTGTCGCCGTGATAGCACCAGTAGAAGAAGTATTCGGGGTAATCGAGCCAGCCGGAGAACACGTTGGTGTAGAGCGGCATCTCCTTCTTGTTCAGCTCGGTGCGCCAATTGGCGCCGGGGATCTTGTTGATGGTCGTCTTGATGCCGATCTGGCCGAGGCTTTCCTGCACCAGCACACAGAGTGGCTCATTGACGACAGCGAAGCCGAGATCGAATGAGATCGTGGTCTCGAAGCCATTGGGATAGCCGGCCTCTGCGAGCAGTGCCTTCGCCTTGGCCATGTCGGTATTGTATTTATGGGGCTGCGGCCACGCGACTTCGGTCGGCTTGTCGGCTGATGCGCCGTACATCGGATTGGCGAGACCGAACAACACGGCATCGACGATCTTCTGATAGGGCAGCGCATAGGCGACGGCCTGGCGCACCTTCGGATTGTCGAAGGGCGGCTTGGTGACATTCATGCCGATATACTGGATGCCGTTGCTGAACGGCAGCGACACCACGTCGAGCTTGCCGTTGGCCTTGATCTCCTGGAAATCCTTGTAGGGCAGTTCATAGGACATATCGGCATCGCCGCGCTCGAGCAGCGCGCGCCGGTTGCCGGCCTGCGGCACCATGCGCCAGATCACGCGCTTGATCTTCGGTATCGGACCGGAGACCCAGTCGTCATTGCGCTCGAGGATGACTTCGGTGCCGGCGGTCCACTTGGTCACCTTGTAGGCGCCGCCGCCGGCGGTCTGCATCTTGGTGTATTCGAGACCCCACGGATCCTTCTCGGTGGCGTTCTTCTTCACCAGTTCGGAATTGATCACGCAGGGGACGATAACCGCGAGATCCGGAATCGTCAGGCGATCCTTGGTGGCGAAATCGACGCGCACAGTGTGATCATCAACGATCACGAACTGCTCGGGCTTCTTCAGCGATCCGGCGCTCATCTGGAAGGTCGGAAAACCGCCGACGCTCACCGAGCGATCCAGTGACCACTTGACGTCCTTCGCCGTCACCGGCGTGCCATCGTGAAACTTCGCGTTCTTGCGCAGCTTGAAGGTCGCCGACATGTCGCTGATGGTCATGTCCTCGGCGAGTTCGGGCTTGAACTTGTCGCGGTCGTAATAGGGCACGCCGCCAGGGCCGGCCTTCATCTCGTGACCGATCAGGCGGTCGTAGCAATTCCAGGACACTTCATAGCCGGGCACATTGGTGCCGACGCCATGGATATCGAGGTTGTTGGGGCCGCTTTCGGAGACGATCAGCAGGGTTTCGGATCGGGCATCCGCCTTGGCGGACGAGAAGATCGCCGGACCGGAGACCATCGCGCCGGCGGCGGCGCCTGTGGCGGTTTTCAGAAAATCACGACGCTTCATTCTTGCTCTCCCCAAGGGCGCGAGTGGATCGGCTTGGGAACAGACATCGCAAACTTCGTGCCAGAGCTTAACGAACCCCTAATAGCTATCTATGCGACTGATAAATCTAGCATTTTTTCAACGACCCCGGCGGTCAGCATCGCCAGAGACTTCACCACATTGCATACAAAGATATTGATATGCCCATAATTTGGACTGACGCACCGACCTGCTCGGTCGTTGGTCTCCTGTTTCTGGCTTGACATACATCGGCTCCCGCCTCTTATTGCGAATAGTTCGCATTAGCATTCGCATCAGATCAAGAACCTTGGGGAATGGCGTGAGTTTGAGGTTGTGGGCGTCGATCACGGGGGCAGCGTGCCTCTCATCAATCTGGATTGGAGAGGCAAAGGCCCAGGAGGGACAAACGCTGTCGGAAATCGTGGTCAGTGCGGAGCGGCAGAAGGAAGCGGACGCCTTCCAGTCCACCACCCTGCTGACCGGTGATGCCCTCCAGCGCACCACCTCGGCCTCCATCGCCGACCTGCTGGCCACCCAGCCGGGCGTTGCCGCATCGACCTTTGCGCCGGGCGCGAGCAGGCCGAATATCCGCGGTCTCGACGACTATCGTGTCCGCATTCAGGAGAACGGCATCGGCAGCCAGGACGCCTCGGATTTCAGCCAGGATCATCAGGTCCCGGTCGATCCGCTCTCCGCCGACAAGATCGAGGTCATTCGCGGTCCCGCAACGCTGCGCTATGGCAATCAGGCCATCGGCGGCGTCGTCAATGCCAGCAACAACCGCATTCCGGAGAATCTGGTGCCGGACAATTTCAGCGCACGCATCAAGGGCGGCGGCTCCTCCGTGGATAGCAGCATCGACGGCGCGGCCAGCATCGATGCGTCAGGCAGTAATGTCGCCATTCACGTCGACGCCTTCGGCCGCAGCGCCGGCGATTACAGAATTCCCGGCGGCGGCGTGCAGGCCAATACGAGGCTACGCTCGGAAGGCCAGTCGGTCGGCGGCTCCTACATCTTCGATGGCGGCTATATCGGCACCGCGATCCAGCACATCACCAGCCTGTATCATATCCCCGGCATCGCCGAATCCGCGTCGCGGACTCGCATCGATCTCGAACAGACCAAGGTGACCAGCAAGGGCGAATGGCGCGCGCCGACCGAGGGCATCGCCGCGATCCGCTATACGTTCGGCGTCAGCGACTACAAGCATGGCGAGCTCGGCATCGGCAGCAATGGCGTCGACGGCCTGCAGAACACCATCACCAACAAGGAAATCGAAGGCCGCTTCGAATTGGATCACGCCGCGGTCGCAACACCGCTCGGCGCATTGACCGGAAGCTGGGGCGTACAGGCCAGCAACCGCAAGCTCGGCACCGCGGGCCTGCTCGGTGGGCTGCTCGCTCCCACCAATACGGACACAGTCGCAGGCTTCGTGTTCGAGCAATTGCAGCTCTCGGACACACTCAAATTCCAGGCGGCCGGCCGTATCGAGAGCCTGTCGGTCTCCGGCATGGCACCGATCTTCCCCAGCAATTTCCTGCCGCCGCCCGACACATTCTCCGAGACAGCAGCGACGCGCGATTTCACCCCGAAGAGCTTCAGCTTCGGACTGCTGAAATCACTGCCCTGGGATATGGTTGCCAATCTGAGCGTACAGCGTGCACAGCGCGCGCCTGCCGCGCCCGAGCTTTATTCGCGCGGCTCTGACGGCGCATCCGGCACTTTCGTCATCGGCAATCCCGATCTGAAAATCGAAACAGCTGAGTCGATCGAGGTCGGCCTGAAACGCAGCAGCGGCCAGCTTCGCTTCGAGGCGAGTCTCTACTACACGCGCTATCTCGATTTCATCTTCAAGCAGGTGACCGGCAACTTCTGCACCGACACTTTCGCAAGCTGCGGCGCGACCGGCCCACTGCTGCAAGTGGCCTACGGTCAGCGAGATGCGAACTTCCGCGGCGCCGAGTTGATGGCACAACTCGATGTGACGCCGCTCAGCGACGGCATGCTCGGGATCGACACCCAGTTCGACGTGGTCCGCGCGACCTTTGCCGATGGCAGCAATGTTCCGCGCATCGCACCGATGCGTGTCGGCGCCGGCGTCTGGTGGCGCAGCGCCGAATGGTATGCCCGTTTGGGCGTCCTGCATGCATTCACGCAGAACGACATTGCGCTCAATGAAACTTCGACGGCCGGCTACAATCTGCTGAAGGCTGAGGTGAGCTATACCCACACATTCGCGAAGGTCGACGGCGGCCTGCGCGACATCACCTTCGGCGTCACCGGAGACAATCTGCTCGACGAGCAGGTCCGCAACCACATCTCCTTCAAGAAGGCGGAGGTGTTGCAGCCTGGACGCGGCGTGCGGCTCTTCACGAGTATGAGATTTTGAGCCCAATGACCTTGGAATCGCTCCAGTTTGGGCCTCAACTCGGCCTCCAGAGGGCGACATCGTTCACATGCGAAGGTATTCTTCGCCATCATCTCCCATTGCAAACTTCGACCGACGGAATGCAGCCCCTATGACAAGATCCTGGTCTCCCATCACAACTGTATTGGTGGCGGTTAGCGGAACGGCGGCGCTTCCGCAGTTTGCTGTAGCTGCGACCACGGAAGCGCTGCTGCCGCATAATCTGTCCCCATGGGGCATGTTCATGAACGCCGACATCGTGGTGAAGGCCGTGATGATCGGGCTTGGCATCGCCTCGCTGGTGACCTGGACGGTCTGGCTCGCAAAGACCATCGAACTCAACCGCGAAACGCGGTCCGCCAAACGGCGGCTCGATATACTGGAAAGCGACACGACGCTGGCTCAGGTCGAGCGCGATAGTGCCAACGCCCGCGATCCCGTGGCCCAACTCATTCATTCGGCAGTGCGCGAGACTGCCCTCTCCCATGGACTGTTCGATGACGGCTTCAAGGAGCGCATTGCGCTCCGCCTTGAGCGCGTCGAACAGGCGATGTCGCGCCGGATCTCCCGTGGCATCGGCGTGGTCGCCACGATCGGTGCGACTGCGCCCTTTGTCGGCCTGTTCGGAACCGTCTGGGGCATCATGAACGCCTTCATCGGTATTTCGGAAACCAAGACCACCAACCTCGCCGTCGTCGCGCCGGGCATCGCCGAAGCCTTGCTCGCGACAGCACTCGGTCTTGTCGCAGCCATTCCGGCCGTGGTGATCTATAACCAGCTCGTTCGTAACATCACGACCTACCGAGCGCTGCTCGGCGACGCCTCCGCACAGGTCATGCTGCTGATGAGCCGCGATCACGGCCGTCGCGGAATGCCGATCTCGCGGGCGGCGGAATAGATCATGGCTGCAAGATTAGGTGGACGCTCAGGTGGCGGTGACGACCTCGAAGTCAACCACGAAATCAATGTGACGCCCTTCATCGACGTGATGCTGGTTCTGCTGATCATCTTCATGGTGGCAGCGCCGCTGGCGACGGTCGATCTCGGTGTCGACCTGCCGGCAAGCGCCGTCGAACCACAGCCGCGTCCCGACAAGCCGGTCTTCGTCACCGTCAAACCTGACCTGACGATCGCCGTCGGCGAAGACATCATCCCGCGCGATACGCTGAGCGGCACGCTGGATGCTGCGACCAAGAACAACAAGGACGAGCGCATCTTCCTGCGCGCGGACAAGGTCGTGAGCTATGGCGATCTGATGGAAGTGATGAACCTGCTGCGCAACGCAGGCTACCTCAAAATCGCACTGGTCGGCCTCGACGGACGAACCTCCGCGCCATGAACGTCTTTGCGCTACATGCGCCGACCGACAGCGTCGGTCTTCGCTGGACCGGGTCGGCGATCGCTATCGTCGCGATCCATGCCGGCCTGATCGCCGCAGGCATCTGGTGGTACCATCAACCGAACCCGCCGGGCGTTACGATGCCGACCATCATGATCGACATGGCGCCGGCCACCGCCGCGCCTGAAACGCAACCACTGGATATCGCGCCCGGCCCCGAGATGCAGCAAGCGGAAGCGCCGTCCGAGCCACCGCCCGAGCCCGTTCAGCAGAAGCAGGTGGAAGAACAGATCCCGCCGACGCCGCTGATGGAGAAGCCGGTCGTCGAAGCGCCGCCCGAGCAGAAGACCGAGCCGACGCCGCCCCCGCCCGAGCCCGCCAAGATCATTCCCGATCCGCCAAAGCCGGTGCCGGAAAAGCCCAAGCCGAAGCCAATACGCGCCGAGATCAAGAAGAAGCCCAACGATACGCCAGCAGCGCCGCAGACCACCGCAGCACCGCGCGCAGAACGCATTGCGCCTGCAGCATCGGCTGCAGCGGCCGGTGCCTCGAGGGCAGCGTCTGCGTCTTACAATCAGCTCGTTCAATCACACTTGCAGCGCTTCAAGCAATTTCCCCAGAGTGCACGCACCGGTCAGTCAGGCACGGCAGTCGTCAGGATCGCCTTTACACTCGATCGCAGCGGTCACGTGCTGTCTTCTCGCCTCCTGGGATCGTCGGGAAATCAAGCGCTCGATGCCGAAACGCTCGCCATGGTTCGTCGCGCGCAGCCATTCCCGGCATTTCCGCCGGAGAAGACCGGCGGTACAGAGGCGTTCAATGTTCCATTGAGATACGATCTTCGTTAGCGACTAACGAAGATCATGATACGTCGCGGCCCGACAGATATCACTGCACCGGATTCGCCCGCTCGAACTGGCGCAGCAGTTTGTTGCCGCGCTCTGCTGCAGCGTCGAGGGCCTCCTGCGCAGGCTTCTTGCCGCTGAAGGCCTGCTCCAGCTCATCCTCGATGGCGTCACGGATCAGCGTGAACGAGCCGAGGCGCAATCCCTTCGAATTTTCCGTCGGCGCTTTGAGGGTGATCTGTTCGATGGATTTCACGGTGCCCGGGTTGCGGTCGTAAAAACCCTGCTGGCGCGTGAGTTCATAAGCGGCGCGCGTGATCGGCAGGTAACCCGTCTTCTGATGCCAGGTCGCCTGCACTTCGGGCTGCGAAAGAAACGCAAAGAACTTCGCGATGCCTTTATATTCTTCGCGCGGGCGATCGCGCAGTACCCAGAGCGTTGCGCCGCCGATGATCGAATTCTGCGGCGCGGCCGTGACATCCGGCCAGTACGGCATCATGCCATAGCCGACCTCGAATTTCGCATTGGCGAGAATGTCGGCGCGGGTGCCTGACGAGCCCAGAAAAATCCCGCACTCGCTCTTCTGAAAGCGTGGCTCAGCTGCTGTCGCACGGCCGCTGTAGTCGAAGACCTTGGTCTTCTGCCATTCGGCGAGTTGCGTAATATGCCGCACCATCAGCGGATTGTTGAAGGTGAGCACGGCATCCAACCCGCCAAGGCCGTTGGACTTGGTGGCCACCGGAATGTTGTGGAATGCCGAGAAGTTCTCGACATTGATCCATGATGGCCAAGCCGTGGTGAAGCCGCAAACCGCGCCTGCCGTCCGCAATCGCTTGGCAGCGGCGCCGAGCTCTGGCCAGGTCCGCGGCGGCTCGTCCGGATTGAGACCGGCAGCCCGGAACAGATCCTTGTTGTAGTAAAGGATCGGCGTCGACGCATTGAACGGGAAGGACAGCATGTTGCCGGCCATGTCAGTGTAGTAGCCCGTAATGGCTGGCAGATAGGCCGACGGATTGAACGCCTCCGCCTGGTCGCGCATCAGTTCGTAGACGGGATAGGTTGCGCCTTTGGCGGCCATCATGGTGGCCGTCGCGATTTCGTTGACCTGGACGATGGCCGGCTGGCTCCGGGACCGGAAGGCAAAGATCGCCGCCGTGACGGTTTCGGTATAGTTGCCCTTGTAGACCGGAACGATGCGATAGCCCGTCTGCGTGGCGTTGAAATCCGCGGCCAGCTTTTCAACGTGCCGGCCGAGTTCTCCGGACATCGCGTGCCACCACTGAATGTCGGTGGCGCGTGCGGGCGTCGCCGTCTGGCTGACTGTCACCACGAGCGCGAGATATCCGAGCGCCGCCTTCAACTTCATTTCATTCTGCCCTTACAACGCCGTCGGCTGCCGGCCTGCTGTGCTAATCATTCTTGTTGGGAGGCCAAAGCTTCCGCCGCCCAATAAAATAATGATTCCATTATAGTTTTGATCGAAATCGCCCGGCACGGTGGCGTTCACCGGACGCGATCTGCCGCAGCACTCTGTTGCGACTTCGCGGCGTTCGGTTCAATCGGGACTGCGCCAATTCAACCAGTTGTTGCAGGTTAATAGCCAGCACCGCCTGTATTTGCTACATTGAACTGTCTCGCAACCTCAACGAAACTCTTTCAGACTAGAAAAAACGAATTGCCGGGTTGCGACGCACGGCTGTCTCACCGATTGAACCTTTCGCAAGGCCGAATGACACACCTGTGGTGACGAGCCCGCACAACGGAGTTTCTGAAGGACAGGACGAGCTGGCGGCGCGAGGCCGGACCGGTCTCGTTGCGGCTGTCCGTGCGATTCCGATCCGCTGGCGCATTTTGTCCATCGCAGCCCTAAACTCGGCAGTCGTCCTCGTCCTGGCGGGATTGATCTGGAGCGGCTCGCGGGTGCTGTCCTCGGCCTGGGATGACGTGCGCCAGGTCCGGCAATCCGATCAGGTTCTGGCCTTGCTCGAGAGCGAGACCGGCCGGCTGCAGAACCTGATCCATCGCTATATCAATCAGCCCAGCCCCGAACTGTTCGCCGAAATCCTGCTGCTGCGCGAGGCTGTGCTTGGGACACTGAATACCCGTGCCTCGACCGACCCCATGCTGTCAGGCTCGGTCGCCGAGCTGGAGCGCGTCACCGAACGCTTCCTCAGCGGCTTCGGTGAATTGCGGACGCTTCAGACCACCATTGCCAAGACCTATGAGGAACAGGTGCTCGGGCCTGCCAAGGACATGGCGGGACTGTACTCCATCATCGAAGGCGCCACGGGCCAGCGCGACGCGCTGATCTGGCCGGCACTCGGCAAGTCGCGTGAGGCATTCACCGCGATGCTGGTCGCCGCCAACGCCTATTATCTGTCGCTGGCATCCGCCTCGGCCGAAGATGCACGCCGCAACACCGAGACGATTGAGCGTACTATCCCGGTCATGACCGACCTCGCCGACAATGATCTGCAGCGTATTGCGTTGCAGCGGCTCAAGGGACGCTCAGTTGCCCTCCGCCAGGGGCTCGCAAAACTGTCCGAACAACTCTCCAGCCGCACGGACCTGCTGCGCAATTCGATCGATGCCAGCCAGGCCGACACGATTGCTGCGATCGATGGCCTGTCCGTCAAGATGCGCCAGCGCGAGCAGTCCGCGCAGGCCACTTTCGACCGCACGCTGACGGCGATCTCCCGCAATGTCATGGTCATCGCCACGGCATTCCTCGGGCTGATCATCACCGCAGGCATCATTATCGCGCTGAGCATCCGCCTGCCGCTGCAGCAGATCATGGCCTCGATGCGCGCAATCACCTCCGGCGACTATGATCGCAAGGTTCAGGGCACCGCCGCCAAGGACGAGGTTGGCGCCATGGCCCGCGCGGTCGAAGTGTTCCGTGAGAACGCCGTCGCCAAGCGCGAAGCCGAGAACGAGCTGCGCGCGTCGAAGGAGAAGGCCGAGAGCGCCTTGCTCGAACTAAATGCCGCACAGCAGAATTTGATCGACGCCGAACGGTTGGCCGCACTTGGCGGTCTGGTCGCCGGCGTGGCCCACGAGGTCAATAATCCGATCGGCATCAGCCTCACCGTGGCATCAAGCTTCGCCCGGCGCTCGGAAATGTTCGAGGCCGAACTGCGCTCCAATGCCCCGCTGCGGCGCTCGCAGCTCGAGGAATTCGTCAAGACGTCACGCGATGCGGCGCAGCAACTGGTCGCCAACCTGCATCGTGCTGGCGAGCTTATTCAGTCCTTCAAACAGGTCGCCGTCGATCGGTCCCACGCCGAACGGCGGCAGTTCAGCCTGTCCGAGGCCACCGATCAGATCATCGCCAGTCTGCGCCCCGTCCTGAAGAAGGCGCCGATCACGCTGACGGTCGACGTGCCGGACGGGCTGATGATCGATGGCTATCCCGGTTCCTACGGCCAGATCCTGACCAATCTGTTCCTGAACGCGGCCAATCACGCATTCCCGGACGGCAAGCCCGGCGCCATCGCTATCACCGCCAAGCCGCGCGGCACCGACGATATCGAGATCAGCTTTTCCGACAACGGCGCGGGCATGAGTCCGGACGTCCAGCGGCAGGCTTTCGACCCGTTTTTCACCACGCGCCGCAACGAAGGCGGCACCGGCCTTGGCCTCCACATCGTGTACAATCTGGTGACCCAGCAACTGGGTGGCCGGATGATGCTGGAGTCAAGATTGGGACAAGGCACGACATTTCGCATTATCATGCCGCGGGCCGCCACTGGCGCCGCCGGATCATTTGACGGGACTACGCAATGGCCGACCAGGACGATGTCCTCTACCTGATTGAAGACTCCGGTGATGTCCCGGAAGAATCCAATAACCGAAAATGGAAGATCGCGGTCATCGACGATGACCAGGCCGTGCATGAGGGCACGCGCTTCGCGCTGAGCGATTACACCCTGAACGGCCAGTCGCTGGAAATCCTGTCGGCCTATTCCGCTGCCGAAGGCCAGGCCCTGATGCGCGAGCATACGGATATCGCGGCCGTGTTGCTCGACGTCATCATGGAGACCGACGCGGCCGGCCTCGAACTGGTCGAGTTCATCCGCAACGAACTGCACAACGAAACCGTTCGTATCATCCTGCGCACCGGCCAACCCGGCCAGGCGCCGGAGCGCCGCGTCATCGTCGACTACGACATCAACGATTACAAGGCGAAGACCGAACTGACCGCCGACAAGCTGTTCACCTCGCTGACCGCGGCACTGCGCAGCTATCAGCAGCTCGAACGCATGGTGCAGACGCGGCGCGGCCTCGAAATCATCATCGACGCAGCCTCGACGCTCTATGATTTCAAGTCAATGCAGCGGCTTGCCGAAGGCGTGCTGACCCAGATTGCCTCGCTGCTGAATGTGGATTGCGCCGGCATTCTGGTGCTGCGCGATGGCGGCGTTGTCGGCGACGACTATGCCGTCCTCGCCGGATCCGGCTGCTACAGCCGCTTCATGGGTACCGCCACCGCGCAGTCGCTCGACCCGGACCTGCGCCTGATGGTCGAAGAGGCCTTCAAGCGCCGCAAGCATGATTTCGCCGACCATCGGACGGCGCTCTACATCCGCACCGGCAGCGGCCGTGAGGTTGTCGTGCTGCTGCAGGCGGAGCGGCAATTGTCGGAGACAGACCGCTCGCTGGTGGAGATCTTCGGCAGCCGATTGTCGATCGCCTTCGACAACGTGATCCTCTACCAGCAACTGCACGAGGCCAATACGCAGTTGGAAGACCGCGTGGCGCAACGCACCCGCGCCCTCATGCAGGCTAATCGCCGGCTTTCCGCGCAGTGGCTGCGGCTGCAGCGCGCCAACGGCTTCAAGAACGAGATTCTGGGCACCGTCGCCCATGACCTGAAGAATCCACTCGGCGTGATCCTCGGTCGCACCGAGATGCTGACCGAGCTGATATCCGCGGGATCGCCGAAGGAAAATATCGCCGCGCAGGTCGATCACATCCGTGACGCCACCAAGCGACTGACCTCGATGGTCGATCACCTGATCTCCGACGCCATGGCGGACGCCTTCGATATCACCATCCGCCGCGAGCCGGTCGATCTGGCGACGCTGGTCCGGGACGTCGCGGAAGCGAACCGGCCGTCTGCGGTGAACAAGCAGCAGGATCTCTCCGTCTCCGCGCCGGCTCACCACGATCTCACCATGTGCGACGCCGACCGGATGCGCGAAGCCATCGACAACCTCGTCAGCAACGCCATCAAATACAGCCCGATCGGCGGCAAGATCGCGCTGCTCATCACGGGCGACGCCGATTATGTGCGGATCAGCATTAGCGACGAAGGCCCTGGCCTGTCGCCGGAAGATCTCGACCGTCTGTTTGGCCGTTTCCAGAGGCTGTCCGCCAAGCCGACCGGTGGTGAAAGTTCGACCGGCCTCGGCCTGTCGATCGTCAAACGCATCATCGACATGCATGGCGGCGAAGTGAACGCACATAGCCCCGGCCCCGGCCAGGGCGCCACCTTCACCATCCTGCTGCCAGCCACCAGTGAGGGCCTGTCATGAGCCAGAGCCCGCATATCGTCATCGTCGACGACGAAGCGCCCGCCCGCGAGATGGTGGGCGACTATCTCAAGATGCACGGCTTTGCCGTGACCCTGTGCGACGGCGGCAAGAGCCTGCGCAGCGAGATCGAGACCAAGGTGCCGGATCTCGTGGTGCTCGACCTCAACATGCCCGAGGAAGACGGGCTCTCGATCATCCGTGACCTCAAGAGCCGCATCAATGTGCCGGTGATCATGCTCACCGCCACCGCGAGCCCGATCGACCGTGTCGTCGGCCTCGAACTCGGCGCCGACGATTACATCGCCAAGCCCTGCGAACTCCGCGAATTGATGGCGCGCATCCGCTCGGTCTTGCGCCGAAGCACGCCGGTGAAAGGAGCAGCAGCAGATGCAACGCCTGCCAAGGAGAACAAGGACCATCTCGTGCGCTTCGGCACGAAATGGCTCGACCTGGAAGCGCAGGCCTTGCGTGACGACGAAGGCAACGAACATCCGCTGACGGCCTCCGAATTTGGCCTGCTCAAGGTATTCGCCGCCAATCCGAAGCGCGTGCTCTCGCGCGAACGGCTGCTCGAACTGGCCAATGCCCGGGATGCCGAGGCTTTCGACCGGGCGGTTGACCTGCGGATCATGCGAATCCGCCGCAAAATCGAACCCGATCCGACAAAGCCCGCCGTGATCCGTACAATTCGCGGCGGGGGCTATTTGTTCTCCCCGGCGGGCGAGAAGGCCTGAGCACCCCTTTTGGAATCTATCTCATTCAAGTTGCACGCATTTCACCCCTGAATGTTTCGTCGCTAACCGTGCGATGAAACAATTCTCCGGTTCCATGAAACCATTTTCCGCTTTTGAAGCAGACGCCCTGAAACCGGGGCTCCTTAACAATCCTCCCAACGAAGCCGCAACGCGGTCTCTTACGGGAGTTAGTCATGCAGAACGTCATCGCCCTCAATGCCGCCGGTCAGCAGGGTATCATTACGGCCCGCGCCACCTCGGACGAGATGCTGCTGGAGAATATCGCCAGCGGTGACCGGACGGCGATGCACACGCTTTATGCCCGGCACAATGTGCGGGTCTATCGCTTCGTTCTCCGCATGCTGCGTGATACGTCGGCGGCTGAAGATCTGGTCAGCCAGGTGTTCCTCGATGTGTGGCGGACCGCCAGCCAGTTCGAAGGCCGCTCGCAGGTCTCCACATGGCTGTTGTCGATCGCACGCTTCAAGGCACTGACCGCGCTACGCCAGCGTAAATATGAAGACATCGACCAGGACGATGTCATGGAAATCGCCGACCAGGCCGATACACCTGAGGCATCGCTCGATCGCAGCCGCACCAGCGCCATCCTCCGGGCCTGTGTCGCCAAGCTGTCGCCGGCGCATCGCGAGATCGTCAACCTCGTCTACTATCATGAGAAGTCAGTGGAAGAGGTCGCCGGCCTGATCGGCATCCCCGCGTCGACGGTGAAGACCCGCATGTTCTACGCCCGCAAGCAGCTCGCCGATCTCTTGAAGACCGCCGGCATCGACAGTATCGCAGCGTAATCTGCCGCGTTCCTTTTGCTCCAACGTTCCAGACGTCAGTTCGCGTAAACCTCCCCACCTCCAGCGACCCGGACGGGATGCCCCCTTCCGGGTCGTATTCTGTTTGGAGCTACGGCTTTGTCATCGTCGGCGGACGCACGAACTTCCGCATCGACCTGCGCAATACATCTGACAAAATTGGACAAATTGTCTACGAGTCCAACGGCGAACGCCAATGTGGGCAGATGGACAGCCTTTTCAAGACGTTGCCGAATCCGGGCGGCCAACTAACAAAGACCTCGCGCAGTTTCGCCCGCGCGCTCTGCATGATAGAACACGTCCAGACTACACATGGACGGATGCAGATGTTCGAAGGCTTTGACCCTGTCATACTAGCCCGAGCGCAATTTGCGTTCACGATGTCATTTCACATCATCTTTCCCGCGTTCTCCATCGGGCTCGCGAGCTATCTCGCCGTGCTCGAAGCGCTCTGGTTGTGGACCGGGCGCGACGTCTTCCTCAACCTGTTCAATTACTGGCTCAAGATCTTCGCCGTTGCCTTCGGCATGGGCGTGGTCTCGGGCATCGTGATGTCCTACCAGTTCGGCACCAACTGGTCGGCCTTCTCCGACAAGGCAGGACCGATCATCGGCCCGCTGATGGCCTATGAAGTCCTCACCGCCTTCTTTCTCGAAGCAGGTTTTCTCGGCGTCATGCTGTTCGGACTCAAGCGCGTCGGTCCAAGGCTGCATTTCTTCGCTACGCTGATGGTCGCGATCGGCACGTTGTTTTCGGCGTTCTGGATTCTCTCGGCGAATTCCTGGATGCAGACGCCGGCCGGCTACAGCATCAATGCTGCCGGCCAGTTCGTTGCGGCCGACTGGTGGAAGGTGATTTTCAATCCGTCCTTCCCGTATCGTCTCGTGCATATGGTGCTGGCGGCCTATCTCACCACGGCTTTCGTGGTCGGCGCGGTCGGTGCCTGGCACCTGCTCAAAGATACGCGCCTGCCCGGCCCGCGCGTGATGTTCTCTATGGCGATGTGGATGGCCACATTGGTCGCGCCACTGCAGATTCTTGCCGGCGATCAGCACGGCCTCAACACGCTTGAGCACCAGCCAACCAAGATCATGGCCATGGAAGGCCATTTCGAGAGCCATCCCCATGGCGCGCCGCTGATCCTGTTCGGTCTCCCGAGCCAGGCCGAAGGCAAAGTGAACTACGCCATCGAGATACCCAAGCTCGGATCGCTGATCCTGAAGCATGATCTCAATGCGCCGATGGCCGGGCTCGATACTGTTCCGCGCGAAAACTGGCCGCCGGTGCCGGTGACCTTCTGGTCGTTCCGCATCATGGTCGGCATCGGCTTTCTGATGCTGGGGCTGGGACTGCTGAGCCTCTTCATGCGCTTCCGCGGCAAGTTCTATGAGTCGCGCTTGCTTCACAGCTTTGCGCTCGCGATGGGCCCGGCCGGCTTCATCGCCGTGCTAGCCGGCTGGGTCACCACCGAAACGGGGCGGCAACCGTTCACGGTGTTCGGCCTGCTGCGCACCAGCGACTCGGTCTCGCCGCTGGCGGCGCCAGCCGTTGCGTCGTCGCTGATCGCCTTCGCCATCGTCTATTTCCTGGTGTTCGCCGCCGGCACGATCTATCTGCTCCGGCTCATGGCCGCGCCACCCCATCATGATGAGCAAGGCCCGGCCGGCAACGTGCCGAGTCGTGCGGCGGGCATTACCCCGGCTGTGGGTGCAACCGCATCGGGGCACGCGTCATGATCGATATCGCGGTCGTCTGGGCCTTCATCATCGCCTTTGCCGTGTTCGTCTATGTCGTGATGGACGGCTTCGATCTCGGCCTCGGCATGCTGTTTCCACTGTTCCCGAAGAAGGAAGACCGTGACGTCATGATGAACTCGGTCGCCCCGGTCTGGGACGGCAACGAGACCTGGCTAGTGCTCGGCGGCGGAGGGCTGATGGCGGCGTTTCCGCTGGCCTATGCGGTGCTGATGCCGGCGCTCTATACGCCGGTGATCGTGATGCTGCTGGGGCTGGTGTTTCGCGGCGTCGCCTTCGAATTCCGCTGGCGCACCACGCGCGAGCGCAATCTGTGGGACATCGCCTTTGCCGGCGGATCGCTGATGGCCACCCTGGCGCAGGGCGTGGCGCTCGGCGCGATCCTGCAAGGCATCGTTGTCAACGGTCGCCACTATGGCGGCGGCTGGTGGGACTGGCTGACACCGTTCAGCGTCCTGACCGGCCTCGCACTGATGGCCGGATACGGCCTGCTCGGTGCCACCTGGCTGGTGTTGAAGACCGAAGGCGCGTTGCGCGATCAGGCCTATCGGCTGAGCTGGTGGCTGCTATTCGCCATGCTCGCCGCCATCGGTCTCGTCAGCATCGCGACGCCATTTCTGGATGCCGAATATGCGCGGCGCTGGTTCGCCTGGCCCAACATCATCCTGACGGCGCCGGTGCCGATCGCGGTTGCTGCCATCACAGCGCTCTTGATGCGAAGCCTCGCGGCCAAACAGGATTACCGGCCGTTCTTCCTGTCGCTGGCGCTGTTCGCGCTGTCCTATGCGGGATTGGGCATCAGCATGTGGCCCTATATCGTGCCGCGCAGCATCACCATCTGGCAGGCCGCGTCGCCCGACAACAGCCTGCATTTCATGAGCTACGGCGTCGCCGTGCTGGTTCCCATCATCCTCGGCTACACCGCCTGGGCCTATTACGTGTTTCGTGGCAAGGTTCGCGCCGGCGCGGGCTATCACTGATGACACCTGCATCGCAGCAAAAGCCCGGCTCTTTGGGCAAGCGCCCGCTGATGCAGCGCCTGTTGTGGTTTGTTGCGCTGTGGCTGGGCGGCGTCGCCAGTGTGACCCTCGTCAGCTACGTGCTGCGACTGTGGATCGCACCGAAATAGACGCGGTGACCTTTAATCAAATCGTCACCCGCGAACGGCAAATATGCGGGCGATTCACGACGTCCGCCCGCGGACTGTCGCCATGCCCGTTGATTTCATGGTTCCCGTGATTTGGCTGGGATGATACAGAATATCGGACGCGAAACCGGAGATGCCTGCGATGATCAACATCCGCCGCCTGCTTGGCTTTCAGCTCGTCGCCGCAGCCAGCCTGATGTTGTCGATCACGCAAGGCCTCGCCCAGCAACCGCGTCCGGATGTCGGCGACGAGCCCGGGCTAATTGCCGACGACTCCGTTCAGCTTGAGCCGGAATTCCAGAAGCAGATGGTGCTGTACCGCACCACCGAGGCGCCAGGCACCATCATCATCGCGACTTCCGAACGCCATCTCTATGTGGTGCAAGGCAATGGTCGCGCGCTGCGTTACGGCATCGGCGTCGGCCGCGACGGCTTCCAGTGGCAGGGCCTCTTGAAAATCTCGCGCAAGGCGGAATGGCCGGACTGGACGCCGCCGCCGGAAATGATCGCACGCCAGCCTTATCTGCCACGCTTCATGGCGGGTGGCCCGGGCAATCCGCTCGGCGCCCGCGCGCTCTATCTCGGCGCCACCGTCTATCGTATCCACGGCACCAACCGGCCTGACACCATCGGCACCGCCGTATCGTCCGGCTGCTTCCGGCTGGTCAATGCCGATGTCGCCGATCTCTACGAGCGGATCCCGGTGGGCACCAAGGTCATCGTGCGCCAGAAGCCTGAAATCTGATCTGCGCCTCGCCGCGCAGCTCTTCGATCCAGTTTTTCTCTGACATATTTTTCTCTGACGACGGGGCGGACTTCGCATGGGGATGAAGCGGACTTTCACGACCGGGCTGGCCATCGGCCTGGTGGTTGCCACTGCAGTGGCTGCGGCTGCGATCACCTATGAGCGCTACGACACCAAGACGCTGAAGCGCACCGTCAAACGTGATGCTGTACTCTGCGGCGTGAACACCGGCCTGCCCGGCTTCTCGTCCCCGGATGCGCAAGGCACCTGGACTGGCTTCGATGTCGACTTCTGCCGGGCCGTCGCCGCCGCGATCTTCAACGATCCGAAGAAGGTGACCTTCGTCCCGCTCGACGCCTCCGATCGCTTCAAGGAGCTGCAGAGCCGCAAGGTCGACATCCTGTCGCGCAACTCCACCTGGAGCATGTCGCGCGAAACCAATTACGATCTCTATTTCCCGGCCGTATCCTATTATGACGGCCAGGGCTTCATGGTGCCGAAGTCCCGCAAGATCGATTCCGCGCTGGAACTCGATGGCAGCAAGGTCTGCGTCCAGGACGGCACCACGACGGTGTTGAATCTTGCCGACTACTTCCGCAGCAACAACATCAAATATACCGAAGTGAAGTTTCCCAAGCTGGACGAAGTCCTCAAGGCCTATAATTCCGGCCAGTGCGACACCTTCACGGCGGATGCGTCGCAGCTCTATGCGCTGCGCCTGACCATGAGCAAGCCGGACGATCATGTGATCCTGCCCGACGTCATCTCCAAGGAGCCGCTGGCCCCCGTGGTGCGCCAGCGTGACGACGACTGGATGATGATCGTGAAGTGGACGCTCTATGCGATGATCAATGCTGAGGAGCTTGGCATCACCTCGAATAACATCGACGAAGCCCTGAAGTCCAAGAAGCCCGACGTGATGCGTCTGGTCGGCACCGAAGGCGCTTATGGCGAAGACCTCAGCCTCTCGAAGGACTGGGCCGCCCGCATCATCCGCCATGTCGGTAATTACGGTGAAGTCTATGACCGCAACATCGGCGAAGGCTCGAAGCTGAAAATTCCGCGCGGGTTGAACCAGATCTGGAGCGCCGGCGGCATTCAATACGCCCCGCCGATCAGGTAGGTACTTAACCTCTCCCCGCATCTTGCGCGGGGAGAGGTCGACCCGGCAGAGCGCAGCGACGCCGGGGCGGGTGAGGGGCATGGCACAAGGTCCGCGTCCATCTCGCAACTATCGGATCGAAGAATTTCTCTGGAAGGTTGCACGTCAATCATCGGAGCGATCCGATGAACTGCCGATGAGGCGCGCGCCTGCCATGCCCCTCACCCGCCGCGAAGACGCGGCGACCTCTCCCCGCAAAGCGCGGGGAGAGGTTAAGAGCGCCCGCTCTCAATAATTCTTCAGCCGCGCCAGTTGGTCCGCGTGATAATTGCTGTCGCCCAGCAATTCCTGGCAGACCCGCGCGCGCTTCATGAAGAAGCCGATGTCGAACTGGTCGGTCATGCCCATGCCGCCATGCATCTGCACGCCTTCCTGCACGGCCAGCGTCGCCGTGGTGCCGGCCTTGGCCTTGGCGACGGCAATCGCGGCCGGCGCCGTCGGCGCGCCATCATCGACGAGTTGCAGCGCCTTCAGCACGGCCGCGCGCGTGACTTCGATCTCGGTATAGAGATGCGCGGCGCGATGCTGAAGGGCCTGGAATTCACCGATCAGCTTGCCGAACTGCTTGCGCTCCTTGAGATAGGTCACGGTGCGGCCGAACACTTCGTCTGACAGGCCGACCATTTCGGCGGCAACGGCACCGCGGCCGATATTCAGCACGCTATCCAGCAATGTGCCGCCCTGATCGACATCGCCGAGCACGCTGTCGGCGGTAACCTCGACATTGTCGAACGTGATCCGCGCTGCATTGTGCGAATCCACCATCGCGGTGCGCTCGAGCGCGATGCCCTTGGCCTTCGGATCGACCAGAAACAGCGTGAGGCCGTCCCGCTCACCCGGCGCACCTGCGCTGCGCGCCGCGACGATCAGGAGATCGGCGGTGTGGCCATCGACCACAAATGCCTTCGCGCCATTCAGCTTGAAGCCATTGCCGGAGCGTGCGGCCTTCATCGCCGTCTGCAGCGGGCGATGCTTCGCGCCTTCGTCGATGGCCAGCGCCGCCAGCAGCACGCCACTGGCGATCTTCGGCAGATATTCCGACTTCTGCGCGTCGCTGCCCCGATTCAGCGCCGAGACGCCCAGCACAGCCGTGGAGAAGAATGGCGACGGCATCAGTGTGCGGCCAATCTCTTCCATCACGACGCCGGCTTCGACGGCGCCGAGCCCGCTGCCGCCGAACGCTTCCGGCACCAACAATCCGGCAAATCCCATTTCGGAAAACGCGCGCCAGTAGTCGCGCGAAAACCCGGTCGCATCCTTGGCATCGCGGAGCTGCCGGAAATGACTGACCGGCGCCTTGTCGCCGATAAAGCCGCGGGCGCTGTCGCGCAGCATGGTCTGTTCTTCGTTGAGGAGGAGAGGCATGGGTGTGATCCAATGATGAGGCGGTCTGGCGACCAAATTGATCCTAGCTCAGTCCTCATGGTGAGGAGGCGCGAAGCGCCGTCTCGAACCATGAGATGGAGTGCACCACCATCCTTCGAGACGCGGCCTTCGGCCACTCCTCAGGATGAGGGCAGAGTGAAATTCACGCCCCCGGCAAATCCAGAATGCGTTTGGCAACGATCCCCAGCATCACCTCGCTGGTGCCGCCTTCGATCGAATTCGCCTTGGTACGCAGCCACGCCCGCGGACGTGCGCCTTCTTGCGAGCGCTGGCTTTCCCATTCCAGTGCATCGATGCCGCCCGATGACATCAGGATTTCATGGCGGCGCTTGTTGAGTTCGGTGCCGTAATATTTCATCGCCGACGAAAACGCCGGATGCGCCTGACCGGCTTTCGCCAGATCGACCGCGCGCTCTGCCGCACAGGCCAATGCGGCCTCATCGACTTCGAAACTTGCGATTTGCCCGCGCAGCATCGCATCGTCGAGGCGGCCCTGTTCGTCCGCCCCGATGGAGTCGGCAGCGACCTGGCCAAGCGGCCGGCCAGCACCGCGCTCGCCCATGCCAGAGATCATCGCACGCTCGTGCTGCAGCAGGTATTTCGCCACGTCCCAGCCGCGATCGACAGTGCCGAGCACATGCGACTTCGGCACGCGGACGCTATCGAAGAAAGTTTCGCAGAAGGGCGACTTGCCAGAGATCAAAAGGATCGGCTTGGTCGAGACACCCTTCGACGCCATGTCGAACAGGATGAAGCTGATGCCGTCATGCTTCTTGCCGGACGCGTCGGTGCGCACCAGGCAGAAGATCCAGTCGGCATAGTTCGCGTAAGACGTCCAGATCTTTTGACCGGTGATGAGATAGTCATCGCCGTCGCTCTCGGCGCGCGTTTGCAACGAGGCCAGATCGGAGCCGGCATTCGGTTCGGAATAGCCCTGGCACCAACGGATCAGGCCTGCGGCGATCTTCGGCAGATGCTCCTGCTTCTGGGCGTCGGTGCCATATTTCAGCAGCGCCGGCCCGAGCATGGAAATGCCGAACGACACCAGCGGCAGACGGGCGGAGATCGCAGCCATTTCCTGGCGCAGGATCTTCGTCTGTTCGCCGTCGAGGCCGCCGCCGCCATATTCCTTTGGCCAATGCGGCACGGTCCAGCCCTTGTCGCGCATCCGTTCGAACCAGAGACGCTGCGGCTCGGATGAGTACTTCGCATTGCGACCGCCCCAGAATGTATCCTCATCCGAACTCATCGGCCTCCGCATCTCCGGCGGGCAATTGGCCTCAAGCCAGGCGCGCGTCTCGCTGCGAAATTGATCGAGATCCGACATCAGCGTTTCCATCCATTTTGTGCGCGGGATGCCGAGCATCCGCAATGTTGTTGGGCGAAGCTTACTCGCCACTTCGTGGAATTCAATGGCCTGCTGCAAAGCGGAAGTAGTCAGGCTCGCCATTCCGGTGTATCGCCAGAGAACAACGAGCAAAAACACACGAGGAAACAACATGCGTCTCAAGTGGCTTTCGCCTGGCGAAATGTCTCCCGACCAGAAGTCCATCTATGACGAGTCGATCGCCAGCAAGCGCGGACGCCCGCCGGAGCCGATGATGGCCTGGCTCGCCAGCCCGAACATGGCCCGGCACGCGACCCGCCTCGGCGCGTTTCTGCGCTACGACACCACGCTGACACCCGCGCATGCCGAGCTGGCGATCCTCGTCACCGCGCGGCACTGGACCGCGCATTTCGAATGGTATGCGCACAAGAAGATGGCGCTCGACGGCGGCCTCGATCCCGCCATCATCGAAGACATCAAGAACCGCCGCACGCCGACCTTCAGCGAGAAGAAGGCGCGGGTGATCTATGACGTCGCCAAGTCGCTGCACGAGGCGCAGGGCCTGTCCAAGCCGCTCTATGACGAAGCCACCGAGACGCTGGGCGCCCAGGGCCTCGTCGAGATCATCGGCCTGTGCGGCTACTACACCATGGTCTCGATGACGCTGAACACCTACGAGTTCGGCCTGCCGGACGGGCTGGTCTCGGAACTTGCGTAGGCGATGCCCCTATGGGTAAAGCGCCGCGAGACCCATCAATCCAATTCCTGGAAACGATGGGTTTCGCGAAGACGCTCTACCGATCCTGCGATCGCGTGACTAGATCGTGCTGAGCGCCATACCCCTCAGGAGTTTCCCATGCCCGACCAAACCCTACCGATCCCCGCAGGCACACGGATCGGGCATGTTCACCTGAAGGTTGCCGATCTTGATCGCGCGCTCGGCTTTTACCGCGACGTCCTCGGCTTTCAGGTCAAGCAACGCTATGGCGATCAGGCTGTCTTCATCGCCGCCGGCGATTACCATCACCACATCGGCCTTAACACCTGGGAGAGCAAAGGCGGCCAGCCGCCGGCGCCCGGCACCACAGGTCTTTTCCATACCGCGATCCTGTATCCCACCCGCGCCGCATTGGCCGACGCGCTGCACCGCGTACTCTCGGCCGGCATACAGCTTGACGGCGCCAGCGACCACGGCGTCAGCGAAGCGCTGTATCTGCGCGACCCCGACCAGAATGGCGTCGAGCTGTATTCGGATCGCCCGGAGGCAGATTGGCCACGAAATGGCGATGGCGGCATCGCGATGTTTACCAGGCGGCTGGATGTTGAGGAGCTGCTGAAGCAGCGGCAGACATAAACTCAGTCCTCATCCTGAGGAGCCGCGCCCCTTCGCGCGGCGTCTCGAAGGATGTGCCAAGCAGCTCATGGTTCGAGACGGCGCTACGCGCCTCCTCACCACGAGGTTAGAGCTTTGCTCTTCTGCCCCCGCACCATGATCAACACTGCCGCGGCCACCTGCAACGCCATGCAGACATAAAACGGCACGGCGTAACTGCCCGAAAGATCGCGCAGCCAGCCGACGATGCCCGGACCGAAAGCGTAAGTGACCTGCGTCGCCGCCGTGATCAGGCTAACCAGCACCCCGAACGAGCGTGCGGCAAATTCGCGCTGCACGATCAGCGCCGGCAGCGTGATCAGATTTCCAACCGAAAAGCCGAACAACGCGCAGGCAAAGAACACCAGCGCCTCATTGCGCGAATTGATGATGATCGCAAGCGCCGTCGCCTGGCTGAGAAACGACAGCGCCGATGCCAGTCGCTGATTGAGCCGGTCGATCACTGTCGAGAACAGCACGCGGCCAACCACCGCCATCAGCGTCAGCAGTGATACCGCGGCTGCCGCGCGCTCGCGGCCGATCACCGGATCGAGAAACGAGATCAGGTGCACGATGAAGCCGACCTGCGCAAACAATCCGAACGCAAAAGCAATGGTGAGCGTCAGGAACGCCACGTCGCGCATCGCCTCCGCGCGAATGCGTGTCGACGATGGCGCGCTGGCCGTAACGGCAACACCGCCTTGCGCAGCGCTCGCCGCACGATGCGGCGGATGGCCGACGAAGATGATGATCACCGGGACGAGCAGCACAAGCATCGCGATCGCTGCTGCGATAGTCGCGCCGCCAAAGCCGAAGGCATTGCTCGCCGTCACCATCAGAGGCACGCCGACGATGCCGCCGAAACTCGCGCCATTCAGCGCAAGGCTGATGGCCATGCCGCGCTTCTTGTCGAACCACAGACCAAGCGTGTTGGTGATCGCGCCCAGACTTGTGCCGGCCCAGCCGAAGGCGAGCAGCACGTTCACTGCATAGAGCTGCCAGGGCGACGTGATCTGTCCGAGCAGGATCGTGGCGAAGGCCATCACCCCGACACCGGCCAGCAAACAGTTGCGCGGCCCGAGCGCGCGCATTGCTTCACTCACGAATGCGACGAGCAACGCGCCAACGAGATAGAAAAACGTGGTCGCCGTCGCGATGGTCGAGGCCGGCCAGCCATGCACGCGCTGAAGTTCCGCGAGATACACGCTCTGGCCATAGAAACCGAGCGCCCAGCCGAATGTCGCGAGCAGGAAACAAACACCGACGATACGCCAGCCGTCGTAACGAGCGGATGTCTCGTCATTTACCTCGGGCTTCTTCGGCCCAGTCGGAGTCGCGTCCATTCCGGATCTGCTTTCATTACGTTTCGTCCATCATGCTGCTCTGCGACAACACGCCGCGCTGATGTACCACCGTGATTAGAATTAACCACCCGTTTTACGGGCCAAAACGCTTTTGGATTAACTTCACAATCAAGCCATTCAAATCTTCACACCCTTGGCAGCTGCATTCGGCAGCGCCATATGGTATCGTATTGGATATGGAGGATTTTGAACCGTGAATGCGCTCGCCGAAGTGACTGAACAGACCGACCGTTCGCTCCTGATCGTGGAGGACGACAAGCCGTTTCTGGAGCGTCTTTCGCGTGCGATGGAAACGCGCGGCTTCACGGTCACGTCCTGCGACTCCGTTTCCGAAGGTCTCGCCCAGATCAGCAAATCAGCGCCCGCTTTTGCCGTAGTCGATCTTCGTCTCGGTGACGGCAACGGCCTCGATGTCGTGTCGGCGCTGAAGCAACAGCGCCCCGATGCGCGCGCCATCGTGCTCACCGGCTATGGCAATATCGCCACCGCCGTGACCGCGGTGAAGATGGGCGCTGTCGACTATCTGTCGAAGCCGGCCGATGCCGACGACGTCGTTGCAGCGCTGCTTGCGATCGACAATGACAAGTCCGAACTGCCGAACAACCCGATGTCGGCCGACCGCGTGCGCTGGGAGCACATCCAGCGCATCTATGAGATGTGCAACCGCAACGTCTCGGAAACCGCACGTCGCCTGAACATGCATCGCCGTACGCTACAGCGCATTCTCGCCAAGCGCGCGCCGCGCTGAGCCTTCTTAAAAGCTAGATTTCGTTCGGCCAGGCTGCATGACCTTGAGGGTCGTGCAGCCTGTTCAGTCTGTGCGCCGCGGTCATCGCGAAGCGCAGCATCATGCCCTTGCGCGTCGGCGCCGGCAGCCGGTGCTCCGGTGCATCGCAATGAACATGCGCGCCATAGGCATCCGCCACGATCAGGCCTGTGTCAGCGGGAAAAATCTCGCACGGCAGATCCTGCGTGAAGGCGAAGAACAGCCGGTCGCAATGCGCGCGATACTCGGGCCATTTCTGATCAGCCCGCAGATCCTCGATCGATGACTTGATCTCGACGATCCAGACATCGCCGCGTTCGTTCAGCGCAACCAGATCCGCACGCCGTCCGGATGGCAGCGGCAATTCGCTGACGCATGAGAATCCCAGCGACCGCAGCAGCCTTGTGGTTCCGCGCGTAATCGCCAACGCCGTCTCCGACTGGCGGCGATCGAAAATCAGCGCGGGCGTGTGAACGGCATTCGATTCCATGGCGACAAACTTAGCCGATTTCGGCGGGGCCGCACATCACGTCTCCCGCCAGTCTGCCGCACGCATGTCGCAAGCCGGACGCAAGTTTTCCGCAGGCGACGACGTGCGCCGAAAATCATCGCTGCAGCCCGGATTACGGAGATATCTCATGAGCTTAGCCCATCTCGGTCGTGTCGTTCTGCTCGCGGCTGCCGCAACTTTGCCGCAAGCGATTTTCGCCGGTTCCGCGCAGGCCAAGCCGACCGTCGAAGTCGCCTTCGCGCTCGACACCACCGGTTCCATGAGCGGGCTGATCGAAGGCGCCAAGCGCAAGATCTGGTCGATCGCAACTACAATCCTCGATAGCAATCCCGACGCCGACATCCGCATGGGCCTCGTCGCCTATCGCGACATCGGCGACGACTACGTGACCAAGACCTTCGACCTCACCACCGACATCCAGGATCTCTATGGCAACCTGCTGCAGGTCCGGGCGAAGGGTGGTGGCGACTGGCCGGAGAGCGTCAACGAGGCGCTCGATGTCGCCGTCAACAAGCTGCAATGGACCAAGGGTAACGATGTCAGGCGTATCGTCTTCCTGGTCGGCGACGCACCGCCGCATATGGATTATCAGCAGGACACGAAATACACGACCACGCTCGAAGTCGCGAAGCAGAAGGACATCATCGTCAACGCTGTTCTGGCAGGCGGTGCCCGCGATACGGAGAAGGTCTGGCGCGACGTTGCCCAGCGCGGCGACGGCCGTTTCATCGCAATCCCGCAGGATGGCGGCCAGATCGTCATCATCGAGACGCCCTATGACGAAGAGATCATTATCCTGCAGAATGACATCAACAAGACGGTGATCCCCTACGGCCCGCGCGCGCTGCAGAAGCACACCGAGAACAAAACCCGGCAGCTCTCGGAAGTCGCAGCGGCGGCGCCCGCCTCGGCAACGGATATGGCAAGCTACATCAACAAGCGCGCGAAAGTGTCGTCGGAAGCCGTCACGGGCGGCGGCGATCTTGTCAGCGACGTGTCCGCCGGCAAGCAGAAGCTCGACAGCGTGAAGGAAGATGAATTGCCTGAGGCCATTCGCAAATTGTCGCCGCAGCAGCGCGCCGATGAACTCGGCAAGCAGATGAAGGATCGCAAGGCGCTGAACGACAAGCTGACCGCGCTGGTGGCCAAGCGCGATGCCTACCTCATGACCCAGCGCGACAAGGCGCCGGCCAAGGCATCGTCCTTCGACCGCGAGGTGGAGGCGACGCTGAAGGTGCAGTTGAAGAAGTAGAACGCGGTCGTCCTTCCCCTCCCCTCTCCCCCAGCGCAGCGAAGCTGCGCGCCGTGGGAGAGGGTGCCTGAGCGAAGCGAAGGCGGGAGAGGGCCTTGAGCGAGCGCCCCCTCTCCCGTCTCGAACCGCTCTGCGGTTCGATCCACCCTCTCCCACCCGTCGCGGCTGCCCGCCCCCGGGGAGAGGGGAAGAAAGAAAGCCGCCCAAGTTCCCCCTTTTCTCGCCCGCAAAAATCAGCATTGTGGCGCGATGACAGATGAAACCGAACATAAAGCCCAGGCCGGCGGCACCATCATTCCGGTGACCCTGTTTCAACAGAACTGCATGTTGCTGTGGGATGAGGCCACGCGGCAGGCCGTGGTGATCGATCCCGGCGGCGACGTGCCGCTGATCCTGGACGCCATTGCCAAGGCTAATGTGAAGGTCGAACAGATCTGGCTCACCCACGGCCATATCGACCATGTCGGCGGCGCCGACGAGCTGCGCGAAACGCTGAAGGTCGAAATCATCGGCCCGCATGTCGCCGATACGTTCTTGCTCGAACATGTCGAGGACAGCGGCGCGAAGTACGGCATGACGGGCACCCGCAACTTCATGCCTGACCGCTGGCTCAATGAAGGCGACACCGTCAGCGTCGGCGGCCTGACTTTCGACATCTTGCACTGCCCCGGTCATTCGCCTGGGAGCGTCGTGTATTACAGCAAGGCGATGAAATTCGCCCATGTCGGCGACGTGCTGTTCGCAGGCTCCATCGGACGGACCGACTTCCCCGGCGGCAGCCATGAGACATTGATCCATTCGATTACGACCAAACTGCTGCCGCTTGGCGACGATGTCGGCTTCATCTGCGGTCATGGCCCGGGCTCCAGCATCGGCCAGGAGCGCATGACCAACCCGTTCCTCACCGGCCAGGCATAATCCCGCCATGAGCGACGACAGGGTTTCCGGGGAGCAAGGAGCGCTTTCCAAGCACATCCTGCCGAGCTCCGGGACGATGATCGGCGTCTGCGCGACGCTGATCGGACTGGTCAAGATCATGGAGCCGCAGATCGGCCCCAGCCGGGTCGATGAATATTCGGCCATCGCCTCGCTGTTCTTTCTCGCCAGCGCGGTCGCGTCCTACACATCGATGCGGAAGTCGCAAAACCGCCAACTCAGCGAGCGCTGCGAGTCGATTGCCGATCAGTGCTTTCTGGGAGGCCTCGTCGCGATCACGGTAATCATCCTGTTTTTCGCCTACGAAGTGATCTAGCCGGATTAGTCGGCTCGAGCGGGATCGGCCCAGTCTTCGATCTGCGATGCCGCAATGGTGCGCTTGGGTTGATATGGATTGAGTGTGCCGGCTGTTGCGGTCCAGCCTTTGGCCAGGATTTCCCGGGCGAACAGTTTTGCATCGATTTCGGATTTGAAAGTCCTGGTCGTACGCACACCGTTTGTCGCGCGGGTGTCGGACTTCACGGATTTGTCGGGGCCAAACGCCACATACCAGATATCGGGCTTCGTCATCATGGTGTAGTAACGCGAATTGTGACGAAAAGTTGCACCTCGTGTGGCATGTGCGGCGCCAATTTTGATTAGCGCTTGGTCGTATGCCGCGGTTCGACAATATCCGATACCAGGCCGAGCTTCTCCAGCAGGCGGATCGTCAGATAGGTGGTATCGAACTCCCACCAGCGATGGCCATGGCGCGCGGAGCGCTGATCGGCGTGATGGTTGTTATGCCAGCCCTCGCCATGGGCGAGGTAGCCAATGAACAGATTGTTGCGGCTGTCCTCATCGGTCGCGTAGTTGCGATAGCCCCAGATGTGGGTGACCGAGTTGACCGCCCAGGTCTGATGCCAGACGAAGACGGTTCGCACGAAGACCGCCCAGATGACGATGCTCAAAGCGAACTGCACCGCCTCGGCCCATGAGCCGCCCCACAGCAGTTTGCCGGCCAGGCCCGCAAAGAAGAAGACGTTGATCTGGATGAGCAGGATCTTCAGCTGCCAGAAATTACGTTCCAGCGCGACATAGAACGGATCGCGCAGGACATCCTTGGCATATCGTTCATAGATGCCGAGGCGGGACAGGTCCGGGTTCTTCACCAGCAGCCAGCCCATATGGCCCCAGAAGAAGCTGGCAAGCGGGCTGTGGGGGTCCGGCTGCTCGTCGGACTTCTCGTGATGACGGCGATGGATGGCAACCCAGCGCGCCGGCGTATCCTCGGCACAGCAGATCGCCACGACAACGAAAGCGTGCTCCAGCCATTTCGGGCACTTGAAACCGCGATGCGTCAGCAACCGATGATAACCGATATTGATGCCGATGAGGCCGAACAACCGCGCTGCGATGACCGCCACGATCACCGCTGTCCAGTTGAAGAACATCGGCATCAGCGCGAGTAGTGCGAGTGCGTGAAAGGTGGCGATGGTGAGCGTGTTGAGCCAGTCGATGCGATAGGGCTGCACGCCGTCCGGCAAAGCGAGACCTGTCTCGGTACGATCGGCAAGGGGAATGTCCAGTGCGATGGCAGGGGCGATCTGATCGCGATTGCTGGTGGCCATCGTTCTCCGCATCCGGGCGATTGATCGCCGCGTGGTGCTCGTGTGATTCCCCGGCACTTCTCTACGCGAGAACATCGGCGCTGACTACAGATACGCCGCAGGCCATAGATGGAACAAAACGGGCCGCCTGAAGGCGGCCCGTTCGAAAAGTCATTTATTGATCGGCTTAATCGATCACTTCCACGATGCGATGGGTGCGCGGCTCGACGAGAACCGTGCGACCATTGACCACGGTGTAGCGGTATTCACGGGCGGAATTGTATTCTGCCGGAACCTCGTAATAGGTCACGCCGCTCTCAGGCAGCACGGCACCGACACGAACTTCGTTGCTATAGGTGTAGGATGGGCGACGCTGTTCCACGACATAGCTGCGGAACCGCGGGCGATCGTCGACACCGAGCACGCCGGCTACGCCGCCGACAACACCACCGATGGTGCCGCCTACGATAGCGCCCACAGGACCAGCTGCGCGCTCGCCATCGCGCGCACCACGCTCAATGCCTCCGGGGACACCCTGAGCCTGAGCAACAGCGGGAAGAGCCATCATGGCGACGATGGCAGCGGTTCCAAGAAGACGGCGGATCATGATGATCTCCAGTTTTGATTGATCGGTATTGCGCCGATACAAGCTCGCGGCCGCACAATGGTTCCGGCGATTGAACTGTTAGAACCTGCGCACCGAGGCTGAAATATCTGGAGAGATATGGAACCGGAGGGCTACGCCTTTTATTCTGACGCATTTTCTAGACGCGAACCGGTATCTACTTCGCTTGAAAACGCTTTAGCTCGTGACCATCGCGCGGATGCGTCGTAGGAAATGATCGAGGTCGAACGGCTTGGTAATCATCTCCATCCCAGGCAGCAGAAAGCCCTTCGCCATAACGACGCTTTCGGAATAACCGGTGATGAACAGGATCTTCAAGTTCGGCCGCGCCTCGCGCGCTTGATCGGCAAGCTGACGGCCGTTCATGCCAGGCAGCCCGATATCGGTGACCAGCAGATCGATATTCGGCGTCTCGCGCAGGACCCGCAACCCCGACGGGCCATCAACTGCCTCGAGCACGCGATAGCCTTCGTCCCGCAACATATCGACGATGACAGAGCGCACCACCGGCTCATCCTCGACCACCAGCAGGGTTTCGCCTGCGGCCACATGCTGATCGCCCTTCAGCGGGGCCGCATCCTGTGCGGCAGCGTCTCCCTCATGGCGCGGCAGATACAGTTTCACGGTCGTCCCGATATCGAGCCTGCTGTCGATGCTGACATGTCCGTTGGATTGACGCGCGAAGCCGTAGATCATCGATAGGCCGAGGCCCGTGCCCTGCCCGATCGGCTTTGTCGTGAAGAACGGATCGAAGGCGCGCGCCACGATCTCCGGGCTCATGCCGGTTCCGCTGTCGCTGACGCTGATGCAGATATAGTCGCCAGGCGTCAGAGCCGGCGCATTGGCATTGATGGCATCGACGCGCACATTCTGTGTCGCGATCTTCAAGTGCCCGCCATCAGGCATCGCGTCGCGCGCATTGATCGCCAGATTGAGCAACGCGCTCTCTAACTGGTTTGGATCGCACAGCGTGCACCATAGATCAGGCGCCGCCACGATATCGAGATCCAGCGTCTCGCCAATGGTCCGGCGCAACAGATCCTCCAGCGAGACGATCAGCATATTGGCATCGACGCTTTTCGGAATCAGCGGTTGCCGCCGCGCGAAGGCCAGCAACCGGTGCGTCAGCGCAGCCGCACGATTGGCCGAGGTCATCGCAGCGTCGATATAGCGCGCGATATTGTCGGTGCGACCCTGACCGAGCCGTGTCTGCATCAGGTCGAGCGAGCCGACGATGCCGGTGAGCAGGTTGTTGAAGTCATGCGCGATACCGCCGGTGAGCTGACCGACAGCCTCCATTTTCTGCGACTGCCGCAGCGCCTCTTCAGTGTTTTTAAGGCGCTCGGCGGCAGCCTTCTCGGCCGTGACATCGCGCGCCACACAATAGATCTGGTTCTGATCCGGCACTGCCGTCCAGGACAGCCAGCGATAGGAGCCATCCTTGTGGCGAAGGCGATTCTCGAAGCGGATCGTCGGCTCGCCGGCAGCAAGCTTATCGACCTCGGCCATCGTCCTGGCCTGATCCTCGGGATGCTCGAGCCAGCGCGAGGTCTTGTTGAGCAGCTCGGCCTCGCTCCAGCCGAGCGTGCGCGTCCAGGCCGGATTGACGGTGCGCCAGACGCCATCATGGTCGGCGACCATCAGGAGATCCTGCGACACGCTCCAGATCCGGTCGCGCTCACGCGTCTTGTCGCGCACGCGCTGTTCCAGCGTCTCATTGAGGTCTGCTAGTTTTGCCGCGAGCTGACGCGCCTCATCCTCGCTCTTGCGCAGCGCCTGCTCTGCCAGCACCTGATCGGTGACGTCGGTATGCGCACCGACCAGCCGCAGCGGCTTTCCCGCGTCGTCGCGCTCGATATAGGATCGCACTGAAATCCAGCGGGTCTGGCCATCGCTCGGGCGAATGATGCGATACTGCACAGTGTAGTCGCGCACGCCGCTTTTCACCGCGTCGCGAAACTTCTGCTCCGTTGCCTCGCGATCCTCAGGGTGGATGCGACGCACCCAATCTTCGTGCGACTCGTTGGCCGCTTCCGGCGGTAAACCATGAACAATCAGATATTCGGGCGATCGACGATTGCGGAAGCCGGTACGCAGATCGACTTCGAGACCGCCGATCTGGCCGATCTGCTGCACGCGCGCGAGCTCTGCTTCTCGCTCGCGCAAGACAATGGTCGCTTCATGATCCCGGGTAACATCGCGGCAAACCACCAGCACACCGCCGACGCCGTCATCCAGATCGAGCGGACTGTAGCTGTAAGTCCAATAGCTGTGTTCGAGCTTGCCATTGCGCGTCATGGGGATCAGCTGGTTTTCGTGCCAGGTGGCACCTCCGCCACTCATCACCTGCGCGATCTGCGGGCCGATGATGGGCCAGATCTCGTGCCAGAATTCACGGCCGCGCGCGCCCAGCCCTGCGTGATGCTGTTGTGCATCCATGGTCAGCGCATAGGCGTCATTATAGAACTGGATGAGGTCCGGTCCCCACCAGATGAACATCGGGTGGTTGGTATTCAGGACGATCCGGATCGCGGTGCGCAGACTCTGCGGCCAGGTATCCGGTGCTCCGATCGGATGCGATGCCCAATCGTAAGCACGCATCAACGCCCCCATCTCGCCTCCACCGGCGAGAAAGTCGGGCGAATTCGGTCGATGGGCATCCAACATGCGCGGGCAATCGGTACGCAAGACCAGTCTGACGTATCTTGAGAACTTAGCGCCCTGTCAGACCTGGCGCAAATCGGCGCCGATCACGCCTGTTACTTGTCAGGGTGACTTGATGAGACCGGCAGCCGTGAGGGCACGAGTAATGGCACCGTTGATATCGATAGACCGCCGTCCTACGGGATCGCGGCGCGCGGCGCGTCGATCGCCTGACGTGCGCGGCTTTTGCGTCACCGATGAGACAGTGGCATCCGCCGGAGCCGCCGGTTCCACGGCTGCAGCTTCGACATTGCGGGGTGCAAGCTGCCGGGTAAGGCCGAAGAACTGCGCGATATGATACGAGGATGAGATGCCGGCTTCGAGCAGGAAGGCACCGGCGGCGCCATAGGGCTCGTCCTGTCCGGCAATCGCCAGCGGCGTGCCATGCGCCATGTCGGTGATCGTGTAGGATTCCACGACGGTTTCACCGTCCTTGTTCCACCACACCTCGCGCGGATAGCCGTCGACATCCACGGCGGACATCGGTGCGGGCGGCAGGCCGTGAAGGTCGAGCCATTGCTTGACGATCTCGCCGGCATTGGCCGGATTGACGGTGCGATCGGCACTGCCGTGCCAGACGGACACTTTCGGCCACTCACCGGTATGCGGCGATGCCTTGCGCACGAGATTGCCGAGATCGTTCGCGGCACGCGGCGCCGCGCGATACATACCGCTCAGCGCCTCCTGCATGGTGGTGGCGATACCGTAAGGCAGGCCCGCAATGATGGCGCCGGCCGCAAACACGTCAGGATAGGTTGCGAGCATCACCGAGGTCATCGCGCCGCCGGCCGACAGACCCGTAACGAAGATACGCTTGCGGTCCACATCGTGGTCCACGGCCATCTGCTCGATCATCTCACGGATCGAGAGCGCTTCGCCGCTATCGCGCGCGATGTCATCGGCATTGAACCAGTTGAAGCAGGTGTTGCCGTTATTGGACGGCTTCTGTTCGGGCATCAGCAGCGCGAAACCATAGCGCTCTGCGAGAGCAGACCAGCCGGTGCCGTTGTCATAGCCCGCAGCGTTCTGAGTGCATCCGTGCAGCACGACGACCAATGCCGGATTTGCTGCCAGCGTGGCGGGCACGTAACTGAACATACGGAGGTCGCCGGGATTGCTGCCGAAACCCGTTGATTCGCTGATCGGACTCAAACCTGCCGACGCACGGCCGCGCGCCAACCCCTGCAACGTATTGATTCCGGGCGGTTTCGGGAGATTGCGGAGGAAATCGATATTATCGGCAAGAGACACGGCAGCTCCTAGGTCGTCAGGCTTATACAACAGTACCGACGACATATGGTTGCTGCACTGCAAAATAAAACAATTACGGTTTCAATATACCTATCAACGAAACGAGAGGCGCCACGGACGCTTCCGAAATTACCTATATTGCAAAGGAAGCCCCGCAGGGCCGGCCATAACATGGCCACGCCATACGGGGCGAGTCGGGGAGAGATGACGAGTTATTGTTTCATCTCGTTCTTCATCATCTTGTCTTTCTTCATGCCGTCCTTGTGCATGGAATCCTTCTTCGCGCTATTTTTCGACATTCCCTGGGTGCCCGTGGCCTTGGTCTCGCCTTCCTTCGCCGTCGTGCCGGTGCCCATCTTGGTCGAATCCTGGCCGGACGGGCCGGTCGCCTGGGCAAAGGCTGCGAACGGAGTAGCGCCGATGGCCGTGGCGCAGATCGCAACAAGAATGGTTTTCCGCATGGTCAGCTCCTGTTGAGTGAACGGCCTTCAACGCGACGTGGTTCGAAACGTTCCTGTTCCGTCGGCCGTCAATTACCGGTTCCGCACACGGTTTCGCGATTGACGTCACACCAGACCGACGATGTGCAAAAGCACGCCCGCGCCTGCACAAGCCAACAGGATCTGCAGCAAACCAATCCTCAGATAGAAGACCCCAAGCAGCGCCGCGACCGACAGCGCGACAGCCCATCCATTGACGCTCTGCAGAACCGGCATGTCGAAGCTGAGTCCGAGCGTGCGAACAGGTTTCACCTCCCGAAACATCGTGTGGATGGCGAACCATATCGCCAGGTTGAGGATGACGCCGACCACTGCGGCGGTAATCGCCGCCAGCGCGGCGCTCAGCGCGCGGTTGCCACGAAGAGTTTCGACGAACGGCGCCCCGAGGAAAATCCAGAGAAAGCATGGCGCAAAGGTCACCCAGGTCGCGAGCAATCCACCAAGCGTGCCCGCCAGCAGCGGCGGCAACATCCCCGGTGCGCGGAAGGCGGCCATGAAGCCCACGAATTGCAGCACCATGATCAACGGACCAGGCGTGGTTTCGGCCATGCCAAGGCCATCGAGCATCTCACCCGGCTTCAGCCATGCGTAGTGATCGACGGCCTGCTGCGCGACATAAGCGAGAACCGCATAGGCACCGCCAAAGGTGACCATCGCCATCTTGGAGAAGAAAACGGCAATCTGGCTGAACACATCATTGCTGCCGAACGCCACGAGCAGCACAGCGACGGGCGTAAGCCACAGCACCAGCCAGACGACCGCAACGGTGAGCGACTGCCGTACACTCGGCCGGGCATGGAGAGGAAGTTGATCTCCGAGCAAACTATCAGCGTCGCCGCCGCCTGATGACCCGTGGCCCGCACTCACCGTGAAGGCCGACAGACCGGCCCGACCGCCGAGGAAGCCAATCGCTGCCGCACCGAAAACAATCACCGGGAATGGCACGTCGAGAAAGAAGATCGCGAGGAAGGCGATGGCCGCCAGCGCGCGCATCACATCGTTCTTCAGTGCACGACTACCGACTCGCACCACCGCCTGCAGCACGATCGCGAGCACTGCGGCCTTCAGGCCGAAGAACAGCGCCGCGACGATGCCGACATTACCGAATGCAGCGTAAATCCAGCTCAGCGCCATGATGCAGATCGCACCGGGAAGGATGAACAGCCCACCGGCCATCAGCCCGCCAGCGGTCCGGTGCATCAGCCAGCCGATATAGGTCGCAAGCTGCTGCGCCTCCGGGCCCGGCAACAGCATGCAATAGTTCAGTGCATGCAGAAACCGGCTCTCCGACACCCAGCGCTTCTCATCGACGAGGATGCGATGCATCACCGCGATCTGCCCGGCCGGACCGCCGAAGGAAAGCAACGCGATCCGGAGCCACACCGAAAATGCCTCCGAGAAGGAAACGCCGTGGGTCTGCGGCTCGGGAATGGCTGGCGGTGTGACCGAAGTTGCTTCCGTCATCTCAAGCTTTCGTCTTTGCTGTCGGCCAGTTGTGGGTTTCGGTGCTGGCATCTCGGCACCAGCGATAGAACGCATCGTACAAATTCAGTCCAGCCTCAAGCTGCTCGAGATCGTCGGCATACATTCGCGACAGGCCGAGTGACGCCGCCAGCAGGCCCGGCGCTTCCGGGGCGAGATCGAGCCGCGCTGTATCCGCCGCGCGGACAATGGTAGCCAGCCGCAGCAACGGCGGCGTGGCGAGGCCGAATTCCTCTATCATCACATCGAAGGTACAGAGCTCGCCGCGATGGCTCCAGAACACGCCTTCGATATCGAACGGCGCAGCATCAAATTTCTCGCCGACGGCCGAGACTTCCGACGGCGCAACGAACATGAACAGCGCCGCCGGATCGATGAAACGCCGGATCAGCCAGGGACAGGCAATGCGGTCGATCTTTGGGCGCTCCCGCGTCACCCACAAAGTACGGCCCTGCGGGTTTTGCGGCGGCAACTTGCTGGTGGGAACGCGCGGCAGGCCTGCACTCTCCCATGCGAGATAGCCGCCTTCCAGAACCTCTGCCGGGATACCGGCATCGCGCAGCAGCGCGGCAACGCCGTGACTGAGCTTGAGACCTTTCTGGCAGATCACCATGGCGGACCGACCGCGCAGCGCCGCGGCCCAGCCATTCACGTCGCCGAATGGCCGCCGGACCGAACCTGGCAGGAGAAACGGCGACAGGGCGAAATCCTCGTCGGTGCGAACATCGACGAGCGCGGGACATTTCGGCGTCCCGATCAGGCGAACGAGTTTTTCAACGGAAATGCTGTTAATCGATGACATGGCGCGTCCTTGCAGGAATGCGGGACGCGATACTTGGGCATGTCGCCTCGTGGGGAGATCGCTTTGTCCCCATGCCCCAATATCAAGCCATCGCGATTGACCTGTCAAGGCGCGTGCTGGACGATCAAACGCTGTGCTGGAATTCTATGCGGCGCCCGCGCGGCGCATCCATAGCAGAAAGCCCGCACAGGCGGCGACCGACAACACGCACAATGCGAAGCTTGCGAGCAGCGCGATGACTGCCGATGCCTCGGATTGCACCGCGAAATAGACCGCGCCGATCGCAGCAACGCCGGCTGCATTGGCGATTTGTGTCGTGGTGCCGTACATGCCCGAGCCGGCTCCCGCGCTCGACGTTTGTACGGTCGACAGCACGGCACTGGACAGCGGCGCCATGACCAGACCCTGGCCGTAACCGAACACGGCAAGCGGCACCGCCAGCAGCGATGCAGACGACGCGTTGACGGCCAGCACCGTTGCGGCCAGTGCGGCAAGACCGATGACCTGCACCACGCAGCCCTCGATCAGCACCAGCGTGCCACGATGGCGTGACCGCATGCCGCTGTGACGGGATGCGACAACGAAGGCCAGCGCCAGCGGTACGAAAATAAAACCGGCCCGCAGCGGCGGCATGTGCAGCGTATTCTGCATGAACAATGTCATCACCAGGTAAAATGACAGATTGGCGAAGAAGAAAAAGAACACCGCGCACAGCCCGCGCATGAAAGCAGCATCCGCGAGCAACGCCAGATCGATCAGCGGCATGCCACCGCGCAACGCGACACGGCGCTCCAGCCGGACGAAGCCGGGGATCACTGCCGCACCCGCTGCCATCGCCAGCCACACAGACAGCGCCCAGTGCAGTTCGTGCCCGAACAGCAGTGGGCCGATCAGACCGAGCAATCCGGCGAACAGCACCAGCGCGCCCGGTATATCCAGCCGCGTGCCTGGACGGCGGGGAACGGATGGCATCAGCCGCCACGCAGCCACTGTGATGACAAGCCCCACCGGTACATTGACGAAGAACACCGCACGCCAGCCGAGGCCTGCGAGGTCCATCGTCACCAGAAGGCCACCGAGCAGAAAGCCCGCAGCGCCGGCAAGGCCGAGCACGATGCCGTAGACGGCGAAGGCGCGGGCGCGGGCGCGGGTTTCTTCATCCACAAACAGCACATGGATGGTGGCCAGCACCTGCGGCACCATCAGCGCCGCAGTGGCACCCTGTGCCAGCCGCGCCAGAATCAGCTCCGGCCCGGACTGCGCGAGCCCGCACCACAGCGAGGTCAGGGTGAAGCCAAGCACGCCGGCGAGAAAGGTGTTCCTGGTGCCGTGGATGTCACCGAGCCGGCCGCCGGTGATCACCAGCGTCGCGTATCCGATCAGATAGACCGCAATAACGGCCTCGATCTGCGCCGCGCTGGCACGAAGCTCGGCCGCGATGGTTGGGATCGCGACATTGACGATAAAGGCATCGACCCCAAACATGAACTGCGCCGCAACGACGATCGCCAGCACCCACCAGCGGCGCGTGGAGTCGACAGGATTGGCAACGATCTGGTGCATGGTAGCGCCTCGCTCAACGGTTCGGCCTGAAGCAGCCGCCCACTTTGATCCCAGCTTCCAGTCATCGCGTCGATTACCTCGGAGGTAGCCTTATTCAATTGAACTCTCCCGTCGGAATTGGTGGTGCTGACCGCGGGCCCGGCTTCGCAGGTCGATCTCCCCGTCCAAGTCACACCGAATTTGCATTCCTCGTGCAGGAAGATACCGCCTGTGGCCCGATTGCTGCATGGCGAAGCGATTGCATATGCCGGCCCTTCCGGTTTCGAGGCCTCTTCGATGTATGACTACGACACGATCGTGATCGGCTCCGGCCCCTCTGGCCGGCGCGCTGCCGTCCAGTTCGCCAAGCTCGGTAAATCGGTGCTGGTGGTCGAGAAGGGCCGACGAGTCGGCGGCGTCTCGGTCCATACCGGCACCATTCCGTCGAAGACCCTGCGCGAGACCGTGCTCAACCTGTCCGGCTGGCGCGAGCGCGGCTTCTACGGCCGTTCCTATCGGGTGAAACAGGACATCGACGCCCACGACCTGATCGTGCGGCTGCAGAAGACACTCGACCACGAGGTTGAGGTGTTGGAGCATCAGTTCAGCCGCAATGCCGTAAAGACGGCGCTCGGCGAGGCACGTTTCACCGGGCCGCACCAGATCGAGATCGCCAACGAGAAGAACGAGATCAAGAATGTCACCGCCGGCCATATCCTGATTGCCTGCGGCACCCGCCCGTTCCGGCCGGATTACGTGCCGTTCGACAACAAGACAGTGTTCGACAGCGACGAGATCATCGACCTGCCGAAACTGCCGCGCAGCCTCGCGGTGATCGGCGCGGGCGTGATCGGCGTCGAATATGCCACCATCTTCAGCGCGCTCGATGTCGCCGTGACCCTGATCGAGCCGCGGCCGACCTTTCTCGATTTCATCGACAAGGAGCTGATCGACGAATTCATGCATGAGCTGCGCGATCGCAATGTCGCGCTGCGGCTCGGCTCCAAGGTCAATGCGATCGAGCAGAACGCACATGGCCAGATCGTCACCCGGCTCGCTGACGGCCGCAACGTTACGTCCGAGATGTTGCTGTTCGCCGCCGGCCGCGTCGGCGCGACCGACCGACTCAATCTCGATGCCGCCGGCATCACCGTCGATCACCGCGGCCGCATCACTGTCGATCCCGTCACGCTGCAGACCAGCGTGCCGCATATCTATGCGGCGGGCGATGTCATCGGCTTTCCTTCACTGGCCTCCACATCGATGGAGCAAGGCCGCGTTGCCGCCTGCCACGCGCTCGGGATGGAGCCGCTGGCGCCCCCGGAGTTCTTTCCCTACGGCATCTATTCGGTGCCGGAGATTTCCACGACCGGGCTCACCGAAGAGGAAGTCCGCCAGAAGGGTATTCCCTATGAAGTCGGCGTCGCGCGGTTTCGCGAGACCTCGCGCGGACATATCATGGGCCTGGATAGCGGCATGATGAAGATGATCTTCTCGACCAAGACCCGCCGCCTGCTCGGCGTGCATATTCTGGGCGAAGGCGCGACCGAGCTGATCCATATCGGCCAGGCCGTGCTCAACCTGAAAGGCACGATCGACTACTTCATCCAGAACACGTTCAACTATCCGACGCTGGCCGAGGCCTACAAGATCGCCGGGCTGGATGCATGGAACAGGATGACGGCGCGGTAGCGCAGAAGCGCCATGGCCACATGGATTCGTGGCCTGACGTCACGCGTGGCATGCCCAGGTCCTAGCCGCGCTTGCCACCAATCGAGATGAACGCCATGAGACACGGCTCCGGCAACGGGTTGCGCCAGCGATGGCGTGTTCCGTTCTGCACGACGCAGTCGCCCTGACGCAAATGGACTTTCTGTCCATCGTCCAATTCCAGCGTCATCTCGCCGCGAACCACGACTCCGTAATCGATCGTATCCGACGTGTGCATGCCTGGCGCATCGCGCTCGAAATGATCCCCCATGCCCGGGACCTTGTCCGACAACTCGCGCAGCCCGCTTTCCATTGTGACGCCGGGCGGCGGCTTCCAGCCTTCGGGCCGCTTGGGCGGATACGAAATCAGGCGAAACATCGTTCCGCCTGGGCCGGGAAAAGCGCGCGTTCCCTTGAGCATCGGGTCCGGCTCCAGGCCGGTGAGCTGCGGCACGCCCTCGGTCATATAGAGTTCGTAGAATGTCAGCCCGGGATTGGCATCGATCTCCACGACCTTGGACGTGACATCGAAGGACTTGAACACCGACTTGCCGGCTTCATCGCGGCCGGTCACGACCCGCTTGGGCGGTGGCAGCTCGCTCGCATCTTTCGCATCCGAGCTTTGCGGCAGCGCGGCCAAAGCGCCGCCACCGACGATCACCGAAAGCGCCTGAAGCAGTTGGCGCCGATCGCTGCCTGCAAATCGTTCAGTACCCTGCGCGGCATCCAGAGACCCAGCATTCGAAGGCTTAGGCTTCTGACGTGACAACCACCGCCATGAGAACTTGCTCATCTGCATTCTCCATCGCGGTTTATCGTCAGCACATCGCTGTGCTGCGAGGCTGATCAAGCCGACATGACGTAGGGGATGCTGCCGATAATGGCGGCAAGCTGGAATGCGTTCGACAGCATGCCGCCCCAATGCATCCGTCGGAGCCGGCGCACGGCCTCGGCATCACCGGCGTCTCGTGCGCTCATCTGACTATCCATCCGCCGCAAGAACCAGCCCCGCGCCCAAATCGCAAAAGCCGCGATCAAGCCGATGCCGATGGTGAAAACCAGTCGACCCGCCAGTGCAAAGGCCGTTGTCGCGATGACACCGGCGATAGCGACCATCAGAAAATAAGAGCGGAACAGGCCCCGCAGTAACTGAGTCACTTCCGGGATATCCAGCCTCACCAGCAGAAAGGCCGGTGACGACAGCAGAAAGAAGCCCATCGAGAAAATCAGAAGGACCATAGAGGCCAAGGCGACGGCATCGGGCGTCATGCAATTACCCTTCTATCTGTCCGGGCAACAACCTTTCCATCAATTTCAGATACCAATATCCCCGAGGGCCTCTTCGACACTATTGGGCTTTGGTCGAATCCGGAGAGATATGCCTTCGCCTATCCGAAGACCTGACACGGGCGAACCCACCCAGCCGAACATCCGTTGCGATCAGTTCAGCTTGACGACCTCCACACGCCGGTTCTTGGCGCGGCCGTCATCCTGGTCATTCGATGCTGCGGGTGCGAGCATGCCGACACCGGCTGCGCGCAGGCGCTTGCCATCGGCGCGGAAGCTCGTGGTGAGCGCCGCCACAACCGACTCCGCACGGCGGCGCGACAGGTCGAGATTATAGTCATAGGCGCCCTGATTGTCGGTGTGACCAACGACCAACACGGCCAGTTTGGGATCGGACGACAGAAGCCCGGCGATCTCCTGCAGGGTCGGCGATGATTCCGGCTTCAGGTCGGCCTTGCCTGTATCGAAGAATATTCCGTAAAGGGCAACGCGGCCGGTAGAGCCGATGGTCTTCGCCATCTCGTCGGCCTTCACGACCACCATCTTCTGCTCGCGCGGCTTCGGCTCGACGACATGGACGACGGCGACCGTCCGCTCGTTGAAGGCCTTGCAGTACAGGTCGTCCTTTACGAGGTAAGTCTGCACGGTGACATAGGCTTCACCGCCAGCTTGCGCGATCTTGGCAGCAAAGAAGCGCTGATCGTCGAGATGGGACGCCATGGCGCATTTGCCGTTGGAGAAATCACCGTCTTTCAACTGCGCCTCAGCGACGAAATACATCAGCAGGCTCATATCGCCGCCGCCGCCCGCGGCCGAGCGCGTCGGATCGCCCCCGCAGTCCTCGGTCTTGCAGCTATAGAGCACCTCGCCGCCGGCTGCCTTGACCACATCCTGATAGTTCCGCAGCACTTCGAGCGGCGAACGGTTGGCCGGCAGCAGATAGGTGATGCGCGTGCGTGCGCCTTCCACTTCAAGCACCTTGTTCGGCTTGTAGACCTGATTGTTCATGCGATCGCGGTCGCTATCACCCGTCTTTTCGAGCTTCGACAGCGGGATGGTGAAGTCAGTGAAGGCGAGACGCTCATAGCTGATGATGAAGGAGCCGTCGTAACGCTTCAGCAGCGCACTATCTCGGGCACCGGGAATATCTTTGTTGGGAATTGTCGCATCGGCCTGTGCCGCACACGCACCGAAAAGAACAAACAAGCCAACCGTCAGAATGCGTCCGAGCATGAGTCATGCGTCCCCGTTTCAGGAGCGCTCACGATGACGATTTGGGACATGTAAACAAGCGGACTAAAGCGCAGCGAATGGCCGCGCAGCCATGTCCGGTTTTCATTGAACCGGACGATGCTGCGCGGCGACCAATCTCGTTAAGTCCAAACGGGTTTAGCCCCACGGACCGCGGCGCGACTGGCCGCCGTTCCACGGGCCGGTCGCGGGCGGTGCTGGACGTACAGGCGCGCGCGACTGAACACCCATCTGCCCCGCAAGCTGCTGCAGCGCTGCGATTCGATTTTGCGTCGCCGGATGCGTGGTGAACAGATTATCCATGGCACGCCCCGACAGCGGGTTGATGATGAACATATGCGCTGTCGCCGGCGCGCGCTCGGCATCCTCGTTCGGAATCTGATGCGCGGCGTTGTCGATCTTGGCCAGCGCCGAAGCGAGCCACATCGGTTGGCCGCAGATTCGCGCGCCCATCTCGTCGGCGGCATATTCACGCGTGCGGCTGATCGCCATCTGCACCAGCATGGCGGCGAGCGGCGCCAGGATCATCAGCGCGATCTGGCCGATCATGCCCGGGCCATTATTGCTGCGGTTGCCGCCGAAGAACATGCCGAACTGGGCGATCATCGAGATCGCACCGGCGATGGTCGCGGTGATGGTCATCAGCAGCGTGTCGTGATGCTTGATATGCGCCAGCTCATGCGCCACCACGCCGGCGAGCTCTTCGCGCGACAGCTGCTGCATCAGCCCCGTCGTCACGGCGACGGCGGCGTTCTCGGGATTCCGGCCGGTCGCAAAGGCGTTCGGCTGCGGATTGTCCATGATGTAGATCTTGGGCATCGGCAGGCCGGCATTGTGGGCGAGCTCACCGACCATACGATACAGGTCCGGCGCATTGCTGATATCAACCGGCTGGGCGCCGTGCATCGACAGCACCGCGCGGTCCGAATTCCAGTAGGCGAACATGTTCATGCCGGCGGCGACCACCAGCGCGATCATCGCACCCGACGCGCCGCCCATGAGATAGCCGACGCCCATGAACAGGGCGGTCATGCCAGCCAGCAGAATCGCGGTCTTGAAGTAGCTCATTGGTCCTCCTGCCCGCCTGCGGGAAACGCTGCGGTGCAGGCATCAAATGGTGATCCGCCCGATCGTTCCGCAAGACGGCATTGTGCGGCAGCGCGTCGCGGCCATGCAGCGGATTGCATTGAATGCCGCGACATCCGGCCATAGGCTGCGCAACGAAAACATTAACAAACATTACAAAGAGGAAACACTATGGCTCGCGTGAAGTTCGGCGCCTTTCTCGCACCGCATCATCCGATCGGCGAACACCCGATGCTGCAGTTCCGGCGGGACCTCGATCTCGTCGAGCAGCTGGATTCACTCGGCTATGATGAATTCTGGTGCGGCGAACATCATTCGTCGGGCTGGGAGATGATCGCCTCGCCGGAGATGTTCCTCGCCGCGGCCGGCGAACGTACCAAGCGCATTCGCCTGGGGACCGGTGTGATCTCGCTGCCCTATCATCATCCCTACAATGTAGCGCAGCGCATGGTGCAACTCGACCATATGACCGGCGGCCGCGCCATCTTCGGCTCCGGGCCGGGCGCGCTCGCCTCCGACGCGCATACGCTCGGCATCGACCCGATGACCCAGCGCGACCGCCAGGACGAAGCCATCGCCATCATCCGCCGTCTGTTCAACGGTGAGCGCGTCACCGCGAAAAGCGACTGGTTCACCATGAACGACGCCGCGCTGCAGATCCTGCCGCTGCAGGAGGAGATGCCCTTCGTGGTGGCGTCGCAGATCTCGCCTTCGGGTATGACGCTGGCCGGCAAATACGGCATCGGCATCATCTCGCTCGGCTCAATGTCGACGCAGGGATTGATGGCGCTGCCGACGCAATGGGGCTTTGCGGAGGATGCCGCGAAGAAGCACGGCACCACCGTGGACCGCGCCAACTGGCGTGTGCTGCTGTCCTGGCACATCGCCGAGACGCGCGAACAGGCCGCGCGCGAGGCCGGCCCCGGCCTGATGCGCTGGCACAATGAATACAATGTCGGCACGCTCCAGCGACCGGGCCTCCAGCCCTTCACCTCGCCCGAGGACGCAGTGGAAAAGACGGCGGGCGGCGAGAATGCGGCCTCGACCATCGGCACGCCGGATGACCTCATCAAGACCATCAAGAACCTGATGCAGGTTTCCGGCGGTGTCGGTACCATCATCGGCTTCGTGCATGACTGGGCCAATCCGGAAAACACGAGGCGCAGCTGGGACATGGTGGCGCGCTATGTAGTGCCAGAGATCAACGGCTACATCGCATCACTGCGCAAGTCGCAGCAATTCGTCATCGAGAACCGCGAGGTGTTCGAGCGCGCCGGACAGGCCGTGATGGCCAAGATCATGGCCAATGAGAAAGCAGCGGCGGCGCTGCCGCTGACGGGACCGGGACGCGTGGCGATCCCACTGGTGAATGCACCGGATCTGCAGAAGAAGAGCTAAGCCCGCTCGGCTCAGGCCTTTCCTCCGTCATTGCGAGGAGCGAAGCGACGCGGCAATCCAGCTCTTCACTTCGGCGAAGAAAGACTGGATTGCTTCGCTGCGCTCGCAATGACGGGGAGAAGCTGGCGGCCTACTTCCCGTAATAGTCCTGCACCGTTTCCCATGCTGCTGTCTGCAGCATCTTCGCAGTCGCTTCATCGAGACCTGCGAGATACGGATTGCCCACCGGCGAGCGGCCCGTCAGCGCGGTGAAGACCACGCAGGACGCAAGGTATGTGCCTGCCATGCTCGGATGACGCTTGTCGGGCTGGTACAGATTGAGCTCGGGCTGCTTCGCGCGCACCCTCGCAAATGCCAGACCTGCCGGAATCACCAAGGCATTGTTATCATTACCGGCGACCGTATAGGCCTCGGCCAGTTGCTGCGTCATCTCCGGCTTGTCTTCATAGGCCCAGGACATGAAGAAGATCGGCTTCGCGCCATGGGCGCGGACGATGTCGGCATCCTTTTTCGCATATTCGGTAAAGACCGACTTCAGCTTGGGATGGATCGGGCACTGGCTGCAATCCATCATGATCGCAGCATCGAACAGCCGCTCCCGCTTGTTGAAGATGATGTTGTTATTATCGTCGAAGGAATAGGACGCGATGGCGTTGGGTCGGAAATAGCTCTCGACATCATGCCACTCGAATCCGGAGCCGCCGATGGTCACCGAGGTCGCCTGATAGCTCGTCCTGTTGGCGGGATCGGCAGCGCGCACCATCCCTAGCACGTGGCTGTGCATGCTGTTGTTGAAATAGAAGAAGCTGTTGCCGATGAAGATCTCTGTCTTGGGGAAATCGGGCCCCAGCGACATGACCTTGGGTTTGGTCTGCGCTTGCACCGCAACGGGCACACTGGCCATGGCAGCAAGGGTCGCCACAGCGACAAGCAAGACTCGCAAAGTTCTGGACAATGGAATGTCTCCCGGTTCTTATTATGTACGGATATGCGTATCGATAGCATAGGTCGGTGCGGATTGCGCCGGCCTCGATCGCGGGAGGCAGATCACCGCATGCCCCATGAGCTCGATTCCCATGACCTCGATCCCCTGATCCTTGATCTCCTGGAATGGATCGCGCGCGAACCCAGATCCCATGCCGACGTGCTCGATGCATGGCGGACGTCGTGCCCGCGACTGACGGTGTGGGAAGACTGCATCGACCGCGGATTTGCCACACGCATGCACATCGCCGGACATGGCTCCGTCGTTCAAGTGACGGCCGCAGGCTTGTCCTTCCTGCAACGGCATGGACGCGTCATGCCAAAGACGCCAGCCTCGATCACCGCAACTAGTCCAGCGGCATCGTAAGCTGCGCGCCTTCATCGGCCACAAACACCGCGATCAGCTCGGCCGGCTCCGTATTGCTCGCATTGGCTGAGACGAGATGCGTCGAGCCCGGCGGCTCGAAGAATGACCGCCCAACCTTGAAGATTTCGACCGGACCGCCGCCGAGCTGCGAGCGAATCTCTCCCTTGGTGATGTAGGCTGTCACCGTGCCGGAATGACGATGCGGCGCGCTGAAGCCGCCGGGGCCATAGGACACGCGCACAATGGTCACGCGCTTTCCCGGCACATTCGGCAGCACATGCGACGTGATCAGTTCCACCGCATCGCCGGGATTGGCGCTGGAGCCAGCGTTGACGGCGCAAAGCGGCGCCAGAACAATCGACATAGCGTCCATTGTCGTCGGAAGTGCTTTGCCAAGGGCAATCGCACACATCAGTCCTGCGGCAACGGCAACGGACACATAGCGGGCTTCAGGCAGCCGCGGTGCGATCGCATCGCATGTGATGGACATTCTTCGCTCCCCTGCCCGTCAGCCATTGTCCTGGCCGAACGCCTTGCGCATCGCCACATAGCCCGCCTGCTGCTGGCTCCAGTTGCGACCGCCCGTGACACCGCCATCGACCACCAGATCGTTGCCATTGACGAAAGACGACTCGTCGCTGGCGAGGAAGACGGCGGCATGGGCGATGTCGTCCGGCAGACCAGCGCGCGGGATCGGCTGTGCAGCCTTGAATGCCTCGCGCATCAGCGCCGGCGTCTGCTCGGCTGCTTCCACCGATAGTCCCAGCGCCTTGCCGAAGATTCCGGTCGCAATGGCGCCTGGCGAGATGCTGTTGACGCGCACGCCGCTCTCACCGAGCTCCATCGCCACGCATTTGGTCAGATGGATGACCGCGGCCTTGGCAGCGCCATAGACCACCGAGGACGAATAGCCGGCGAGCCGGCCGGCAATACTGCCATTGTTGATGATGCTGCCCGAGCCCTGCTTCTTCATATACGGGGCGGCGTGTTTCATGCCGAGCATGACGCTGCGTACGAGTGTCGCCATCGCCGTATCGAAACGATCGACGTCGAGGCCTTCGATACCACCGGTTTGCGCCGGACCGCCGGCATTGTTGAACAGGCAATCGATGCGGCCGAATTTCTCGACCGCGTGACCGATCAGTGCACTCATCTGCGCTTCATCGGTAACGTCGGTCTGACGGAAACTGCAATTTGCGCCGAGCCTCAAAGCAAGCGCATTGCCTTCCGGCGCGCGACGCCCGGCAATCACAACTTTCGCACCCTGCGCGATGAAGATTTCCGCCGTACGGTATCCGATGCCGCTCGTTGCACCGGTGATGACTGCGACCTTGTTGTCGAGACGCCCCATATCGTTTCCCCGTTTGTTTTTATGGCCGGCATTTGACGCCCCGAACCTGCGCCCGCGCAAGGCGTATTTTGAGTCAGCGCGACTCGCAGCCCGCTGAATTTGCAGATGAAGCGGCGCACTTTCCAAGCCACAACCGTCGGAGAGTCCCGAGAATTACGATTAAGGAAGTTCTAAGACGCATCTGCGTATCGTGCAGCATTGTACCGCCATCCAAGCATGGCTCGCGATTGCTGGAGACCTTTTCCGTGAAGCTGCTCAATAACCTGCCGATTTCCGCCAAGCTCGGGCTTCTCGTCACCGTCACTCTGATCGGTCTCTGCCTCGCCGGCGTGCAGGCGACGCGCCTCGTCAGCGCCGAGATGCGCAGCTCTCGCATGGAGCAGGTTCTCGCCATCGTCGAAACGGCTCGTAACATGGCGCTCGGTCTGCAGAAGCAGGTGACAGCCGGCGAGTTGACAAAGGATGCTGCAATCCAGGAATTCGTCAGGCGCGCCCGCACGATGACTTATGACAAGGGCAACGGCTACGTCTTCTCCTATGACATGAACGGCATCGCGCTGGTGACGCCGGATCCGAAACAGTTCGGCACCAACCGGCTGGACGTCCCGACCAACGGCCGTGCGCTGACCCGCGAGTTGCGCGACGGCGTCGCCGCCAAGGGCGATGTCACGCTGTATTACGAATACATGAAGCCGGGCACGACCGAATTGATCCGCAAGTTCTCCTATGCGGTTGCCGTGCCCGACTGGAATCTGTTCGTCGGCACCGGTGCCTATCTTGACGATCTCGATGCGAAGCTAACGCCGATCATCTGGTCGCTGGCGACAGCGATCCTCGGTATCGCTGTTGTTGCCGGCCTGATCGCCTGGTTCATCGCCCGCAGTATTACGAGGCCGCTGAGCCAGCTCGGCACCCGCATGCGGGATCTCGCTGACGGCAAGCTGGAAGCCGAGATACCCGGCGCCGATCGTCGCGACGAGATCGGTGCGATGGCCACGACGGTGCAGGTGTTCAAGGACAATGCGATCCGCATGCATGGCCTCGAGCAGGAAGAGGTCGCCGTCCAGCAGCGCGTCGCCGCCGAACGAAAGTCGGCGATGAACAGCCTTGCCGATGGCTTCGAGCAAAGCGTCAACGGCGTCGTGAAATCGGTTGCGACGTCCGCGGCCGGAATGCAGGCCACCGCATCGTCCATGACCAACACCGCAAGCGAAACCACCGATCGCGTCGCCAGCGTCAGCATGGCGTCCGAGAAGGCGCTGAACAACGTGCAGACCGTTGCCGCTGCAGCGGAAGAATTGACCGCGTCCGTCGAGGAAATCTCACGGCAGGTCGCGCAATCGACCGAGATCGCGCGGCAGGCCGTCGGCGAGGCAGACCGAACCAACGCAACGGTTCAGCTCCTGTCCGGCGCAGCCGAGAAGATCGGCGTTGTGGTTCAGTTGATCGACACGATTGCAGCACAGACAAACCTCCTGGCGCTCAATGCCACCATCGAGGCCGCCCGTGCCGGCGAAGCGGGGCGCGGCTTCGCGGTCGTCGCCTCGGAAGTGAAGGCCCTGGCTACCCAGACAGCCAAGGCGACGGAGGAAATCTCGGCGCAGGTCGCCAGTATGCAATCGACGACCGGCGATGCCGTCTCGGCGATCGGCAATATCAGTGCGACCATCGAGAAGATGAGCGAGATTTCGATGGCGATCTCATCGGCCGTCGAGGAACAAGGCGCCGCGACCCGCGAAATCGCCCGGAATATTCAGGCGGCAGCCACTGGCTCCAGCGAAATCGCCACCAATATTGGCAGCGTCAACGCGGCAGCTTCAGCCACAGGACAAGCGGCCGGCCAGGTTCTCAGCGGCGCGCGTGAGCTCGACGGGCAGGCCAGCATGCTGCAATCGGCGGTGACGGACTTCCTGACCAAGGTTCGCGCGGCCTAAATCAGGCGACCGACCGAGCTTCGATCGATACGGGCCGTTCCGCTTACAACGCGGGGCGGCCCGATGTCTTTTTGGCGCTGAATGCCAGCATGGTCAGAGCTGCTTCATCCGCAACGGGACGCTGCGTAGCTGCCAGCAGCGGCGCATCGACATATTGACGGATGCCGTTGTGATCCATCACGAAGAGCGGCCTGGTGTTCTTCATGTTGACGTCCTCGACCATCGCCATGCGACGGTTGTCGAGCATGAACCAGCGGCCATCGAGACGGGCGGCCGCAACGGCGTGGTCTTCCTGGCGCAGCGTGTCGCGCAGGATCACAACCCGCAGATCCTCGGCCGCAACGCCGGCGGCACGTAATGCGGTGAACTTGGCGATGGCATAGTCCTCGCAATCGCCGGCACCCGTGGCGAACAGTGCCAGCGGCGAGCGCCAGACATCCGTTGCGCCATAGAGCACAAGATCATCACCGGGCCGAACCGCCAGATTGATAGCGCGATTGACCTCACCCATGCGGGCGCGACCATCGCGAGCACTGGCATCGCCGACGATATCCAGAAACTTCGCGGCCTCAGGCGAGCAGCGGACGGGTGTCTCGGCACAAAGCTCGACAGCAAGCTGCTCGTCGTCCTGCTCGCGTTCCACCCCGCGCCATTTGGCTTTGAGCTCGCCTTCCGGCAGCGCCGATGTGGCGAGGCCAAACGGCTCCGCAGGCCGTTCGACTGCGTCGATCGCCTGGTCAGGAAAGGCCGTTCCGGCCAGGAGATCAGCGGGTGCCGCGAAAATCGCCAGCCCCAAGGCCAGCACAGACGCGCAGCGCACCCGCGCAAAAGCAGAAGTCCACATCATAGACGCCCCGTCTGTCCGGGCATCGGCAAGCAGGGCTGCTCGCACGTGACCGGATCATTTGTGGGGCCATCTTGAGGCGGCTAATTTTCGACGAGATTAAAAGGGGTTAGCCGGGTCGGCGAAGTTCGCGGACAGGCTGAAGGAGGGCTAACCGGCTTGACGACAATTTTATCGAAATGGCCGAAAGGCTCGTACGGGAGGGATTATATTACCTCACGGATTCGTTCCAGCGACGTCGATTTCCGGAACCGGGAACACAGCCTGAACTCGGAACATCGTTAACGAAAATTCACTATATGGATCAGTGGTATCCGGATGATTTCACAAAGTGGGCAATAGCTTGAAAAAGTGATGCGCAGACGTCCACTATCGCATTGCACCCCGCGGTGGTATGCATGGCTCGCAAATTAGCTAATTAATAACCATAATCATGCGCGGTAGAAATTGAACTACGCGGGTCCATTCGAATTTTCGCAATCTGGCGATGCTCCGGCCGAACCAACGGCTGGCGGCGGCAGTATTGGCCATACGTTTTCCGCTCATACGGCCGGTTCCGCGATTGTCGTGCAGGATGCCAACCTGCTGTTCTCCGGCGACTACAAGCGCTCCGGCGTCGATCTCGTGCTGTCCAAGGACGGGCACGAACACGTCGTCTCCGACTATTTCAAGGGTTCGCTGCGCGCAGCTCTGTCGTCGCCCGATGGCGCGCAGCTATCTGGCGATCTCGTCACTGCCCTTGTCGGCGAAGTGCAGGTCGCGCAACTCGGCGGCGGCGCCAATGCTGCCGCGCAAGTCATTGGTACTGTTAGCAAGCTAGCCGGCAGCGCGACTGCGATCCGCAATGGCGTCTCTGTGACGCTTAATGTCGGAGACCAAGTGCAGAAGGGCGACGTGGTCCAGGCCGGCGCAGACTCATCGCTGACCATGACTTTCATCGATGGCACCGTGTTTGGCCTCTCGGCCAACGCACGCATGGTGCTGAACGAGATGGTCTACGATCCCCAGGGATCGGCGAACTCATCCTTGCTCAGCCTCGTGCAGGGCACGATCACTTTCGTTGCCGGCGAAACTGCCAAGCATGGCAATATGCGCGTCGACACGCCGGTTGCCACGATGGGCATCCGCGGCACCGCCGTGTTGGTCGAAATCGGTTTCGAAGTGCCCGGACAGGGCGGCGCACCGCCGGTGAAATTCCAGGTTCTGGTCGAGCCCAACGGCGTGACCGGTTCCTACGTTTTGTATAGCAAGACCAGCGGCCAGGCGATCGGCACCGTCAATGCGGCCGGTCAGGTCACCAGCGTGCTCGGCAATGGCGATACATCCACAGGCATCGCCGATCCGCTGACGCCGATCGCACGGGCGATCATTGAGCAAACGCTGCAGACTTATTTCCCGAACTACGTTCCGAACGCCAATCCGCGCAGCGGACCCGGCGGCGGTTCATCTCCGGGCGATCCCAATTCCGGCACCAGTCCGGATCCCTTGAAATTCATTATTCCGGATTTTCTGCCGAACCAGCCCTACACCGTCCCGATCAAGCTGCAGGGCGACGGCTCCAACACGTCGCCGATTGACGTCACCTTCACGCGCTTCAACACAGCGCCGACCATCACCGTTGCACCGGTTGTGGTGATGCTGCCGGTCGACAAGACGAGCTTCGAGATCAAGGATCAGGTGCACATCACCGATCCCGACAGCGGCGACGTTGCGACACCGTATGTGCCGGGCACGGCGCATATCATTTCGGCGAGCGGCCCGACCGGTACACCAACGTCGCTTGACCTCAAATCGCTGATCACCGTCGATCCGCAAACCGGCCATGTCAGTTACGATCCGGCAGTGTTCAAGTTCCTCGCCGCAGGACAACAGGCCGTCTACACCATCGGATTCGACAGCCAATCGGGACCGGACACGACCCATGAGACCCTGACCTTCACGGTCGATGGCTCCAATGACGCGCCGGTCGTGACGACCGCACTGACCGCTGCGGCGAACCAGGATGATGGGGCGCAGAGTTTCAACCTGCTGGCCGGCGCTTCCGACGCCGATCTCGGCGAAACGGCGACATTGACAGTCGGCAATGTCAAATTCGCGCTGAACGGCGGCTTCGCGCAGCCTGCTGCGCCGACTGGCGTGACGCTGAACGGCACAACGCTCCATGTCGATCCAGGCGCCTTCGCCTATCTCGGCGAAGGCCAGACGGCGACGATCAAGGTCACCTACAATATCATCGACGCCCATGGCGCGAGCGTGGCGCAGACCGAGACGATTACGATCACGGGCGTCAATGACGCGCCAGTGATCACCGGAACATCGATCGAAGTCGTTCTCGGCGGCGCGACGGTGCTGAGCGATACCAGCTTCGCGGTCAGCGACCCCGACGGAACGACCGATTTCACCTTCACGGTGAGCAACGTCATTGGCGGCTCATTTGAGGTGTGGGACGGCGCCGAGTGGGTGCCGGCGACGAATTCCGTGTTTGAACGCCTGAGTGTAACCAACGAGACGGGCACCTCCTACACTTTCACGAGTGAGCAACTCGCTCAACATCATGTCCGCTTCGTCAGCGACGGCAGCACGAGTCAACCCACCTTCACGGTGCAGGTCGACGATGGCGGCAGTCACAACAATCTCAGTGCCCCCTATGACGGCACGGTCACGCCGGGTGACAACCACGCGCCGGTTGTCGAGGGCGATGTCGCGCTTACAGCCATTGCGGAAGACCACTGTCTGATCATCACAGAGGCGCAGCTGCTGGCCAATGCCACGGATGTCGATGGCCAGGCGCTGCACGTGACCGGCCTTGCGGTTGCGAACGGCTGCGGCACGCTGACATATAACGAGGACGGCACCTGGACCTTCACGCCCGCGGCCAATTTCAACGGGCCGGTGTCATTTACGTATCAAATCTCCGATGACGTGACGTCGGTTTCCGGCGGCGCGACGCTTGCCGTCACGCCCGTCAATGATTTGCCGAGCGGCAAGGTCACGATCTCCGGGACATTCCAGGAAGGCGCGACGATCACCGCCCAGACTGGCAGCGTGGCCGATGTCGATGGGCTGGGGACGTTTCACTATCAATGGTACCGCTCAAGCCCCGGCTCCAATGAACCTCTCGAGATTTCGCAAGCCACGGGTAGCAGCTACGTCCTCACATCCGCAGATGCCGGCCTGACCGTCTATGTGGTCGTCAGCTACACTGATGGCGGTGGAACCGCCGAGACGGTCGCCAGTGGCCCAACCGGCGTGATCATCGGCCTCGGCGCCTCAAACGTCTGGACCGGTGCTGCCCACGATAACAACTGGACTACGCCGGGAAACTGGTCGCTCGGCATCGTCCCGACGGCAGACGAGATCGTCTATATCAATGCGGGGACGGTGACCTTCAATCTGAACGGCCTGCTGGAAATTGCCGGGCTTCACATCGGCGCCCAGGCCGAGCTCGATTTGACCGGCACCGGAGCGCTGAATGTCACCGGCACACTGGTGAACGACGGCGATATCCAGCTCGCACCGGGCACGACGCTTGAAGTCAATGGTGTTGTGCAAAACACCGGCACGCTGCTGGTCGATGACCACACGGCCGGCGCGACCCTGCTGATCCACGGCACGGTCACGCTCGATGGCGAAGGCACCGTGACGCTCGACGGAAGCGCCGACCGGATCACCGGCGACTCGTTCAGCTCGAAACTCATCAACGCCGATAATACGATCAACGGCTATGGCAAGCTCGGCGACGGCAAGCTCAGCATCGTCAATGAATGCGACGGCAAGATCATCGCATCCAACTACTCGCACGCACTGATCATCGACACCGGCAAGGGCAGCCTGATCAATTTCGGTGTCATCGCGTCGATGGCCACCGGCGGTCTCGAGATCAAAGGCGATCTGGTCAATTACGGGACCATCGAAGCCTATGCCGGCCTGTTCGAGATCGGCGGCGATGTCACCGGTCACGGCACCGCCAGGATCAGCGGCGGCAATCTCGAATTCGGTGGCTGGTCGAACGCCAATGTCATCTTCTCCGGCGTCAGCAGTGACGAATTGATCCTCGATCGCGGCTCTCACTTTGTCGGCACGGTTTCCGGTCTGTCCTATGGCGATACGATCGACCTGAAGGGCATCTCGCCCTGGCAGCTCTGGTTCGATCAGCACGACGGTGTCGTCGATGTGCATTACGGCTGGGGCAAGAACGACTATTTCACGCTGACCGATCCGGGTGTGCTGAAACATCTCGACATCGACTCGGACCATCGCGGTGGCACCGAGATGACCTGGAAGAACGATGCGCCGGAATTTGACACGTCATCGGCTGAACTTTCCAAGCGCGGCGACGGGTCTTTCAAGATTTCCGACATCTCCGTGTGGGACTGGGATTCGTCCGGCAGCGAGAACTATCAGCTGGACATCAATGGGCATGTCGTCAAGTCAGGATCACTCGCCTCTATAGACCACTACCTCGAGGACGGTTTCACCTTTAGGCCTTCCAGTTCCGACGCGCCTCAGGCCACCGTCGCTGTCACCATCACCGACGGGTTCGGCGCTAGCGAGCATGTCAACTTCATCTTCAACACGGCGCCTCTCCAGCCCAATACGCAGGTGTCACTGACCGGCACGGGCGGAAATGACGTCATCTTCGCAACGGTCAACAAAGACACACTGACCGGCGGCCATGGCTCGGATCAATTCGTCTTCGGGTCGCATAGCGGATCGATCGACAAGGATATCGTCACGGACTTCGAAGTCGGCATCGACAAGATCGTGCTCGACCACATTCGTGGTGTGCCCAATCTTTCAGGCCCGCTGGGCGATTTGAAGCTGGCCCTTTGGGAATTGTCGGGCGGAATCGAGCAAAAGGGAAACAACACCCTGATCCACCTCGATGGCGGTGACACGCTGCAACTCAATAACGTGCACATGTCCCAACTGCACGCCAGCGACTTCATCGTGCACCCCTATTCCAACGTGGCGTAACGCGGCACCGTTAACCGTCCCGTGGACAGCATCTGCACAAGTCGCCTGACTGATGGCATAATGGCTATCTGATCGGGGCTTGGGGGGCGTTTGATGCCTGACGAGCGACCGTCCGCATGATCCGCAAAGGTTTGACGATGCAGCGTGGCCTGTCACGAACCTCCAGTCTACCGGCGCGGACCGAGCTCGGCGATGCCTTGCGGGCCTGCCGTGGCGCCTTTCTCGGCGTCGGGCTGATGAGCTGCATGATCAATATCCTGTATCTGACCGGCTCGTTCTTCATGCTCGAGGTCTATGACCGCGTGCTGCCGAGCCGCAGCGTGCCGACCCTCGTCGGTCTCATCATCCTGGCCGGTGGCCTCTATGTCGCCCAAGGCGTGCTCGACCTGCTGCGCGGGCGCATCCTGGTGCGGATCGGCAGTTCGCTCGACGAGGCGCTGAGCCCCCGCGTCTTCCAGACCGTGGTGCGACTGCCGCTGCTCGCCGGCGGACAGAACGAAGGCCTGCAGCCGCTGCGCGATCTCGATAACGTCCGTTCCTTCCTGTCCGGCATGGGGCCAAGCGCACTGTTCGACCTGCCCTGGCTGCCGCTCTATCTGGCGATCTGCTTTGCCTTCCATCCGATGATCGGCGTCACCGCGCTGGTCGGTGCAGTTCTGCTGGTGGGCCTGACGATCCTCACGGAAATCATGACCCGCGAACCTGCGCGCGAAGCCAACGGCCTTGCGGCACGTCGCAGCGGGATTGCCTCGGCCAGCCGGCGCAATGCCGAAGTCGTCGTCGCGATGGGTATGGCCGGGCGTCTGACGCAGCGTTGGCGTGAGGCCAACGAGACCTATCTGGCAGGCAACCAGCGCACCAGCGATGTGGCCGGCGGTCTCGGCGCCATCGCCAAGGTGATGCGCATGGTGCTGCAATCGGCGGTGCTCGGCGTCGGCGCCTATCTCGTGATCAATCAGGAAGCCACCGCCGGCATCATCATCGCCGGCTCGATCCTCAGCGCACGTGCGCTGGCGCCGGTCGATCTGGCAATTGCGCACTGGAAGGGTTTTGTCACCGCGCGGCAGAGCTGGCGGCGCCTCAATGGGCTGCTGCATGCCTTGCCGGAGCAAGCGGCGCTGACCCAGCTTCAGAGCCCGTCGCAGAAGCTGAGCATCGAGGGCGTCAGTATCGCGCCGCCTGGCGAGCAGAAAGTCACCGTCAGCGACATTAGTTTTGCGCTGGAAGCCGGTAATGGCCTCGGCATCATCGGGCCGTCAGGCTCGGGCAAATCGTCGCTGCTGCGTAGTCTGGTCGGCGTCTGGAAGCCGGTGCGCGGTCATGTCCGGCTTGATGCCGCGGCCCTGGAGCAATGGGCGCCTGACGATCTCGGCCGCCATATCGGCTACCTGCCGCAGGATGTCGAACTGTTTGCAGGCTCCATCGCCGACAATATCTGCCGCTTCGATCCCGACGCGAAGGATGACGACATCATCGCCGCGGCAAGGCAGGCCGGTGTGCATGAGCTCGTCGTCGGTATGCGCGAGGGCTATGATACGCAGGTCGGCGATCACGGCGGCGTTCTATCCGCCGGTCAGGCGCAACGCATCGCGCTGGCGCGCGCACTGTATGGCGATCCTTTCCTGATCGTTCTGGACGAACCGAATTCCAATCTCGACACCGAAGGTGATGAAGCGCTGACCAAGGCCGTGCGCGCGGCCCGGACGCGAGGTGCCATCGTCATCGTGGTTGCACATCGGCCGATCGGCATCGAAGGCGTCGACATGTTGCTGGTGCTGAAGGACGGCCGCATGCAGGCCTTCGGACCGAAGGAGACGGTGCTCGGCCAGGTGTTGCAGCGCCCGGCAGCACAGCCGATCAAGATCGTCGCAGACGGCGGAGTAGCCAAGCCATGACTACGCCGCTGACAGGATCGCGCCGCTCGATCCGAATCCACCTCATTATCGGCCTCGTCGTTGTGCTCGTGCTCGCAGGCGGTTTGGGCGGCTGGGCATCGACCGCGCAGATCTCCGGCGCCCTGATCGCGCCCGGCTCGGTGGTCGTCGATTCCAACGTCAAGAAAGTCCAGCACCCGACCGGCGGCGTCGTCGGCGAAGTGCGTGCCCGCGACGGTGACCTGGTGAAAGCCGGCGATGTCGTCGTGCGTCTCGACGACACCGTCACCAAAGCCGGCCTCGCTATCGTCACCAAGAATCTCAACGGATTGTGGGCGCGCGCGGCGCGGCTGGAAGCCGAGCAGCGCGGCGTCGATCGTATTACGTTTCCACCGCAGCTCATCGAGCAGATCGCAGATGACGACGTGAAGAATGTCATCGCCAGCGAAACGAAGCTGTTCAATGTGCGCTCGACCGGCCGCGTCGGCCAGAAGCAGCAGCTTCGCGAGCGCATCGCGCAGCTCAACGAGGAGATCGCCGGCCTCACCGCGCAGGAGACTGCCAAGACGCGCGAAATCGCGCTCGTGGAAAAGGAATTGGTCGGCGTCCGCGGACTGTTCGATCAACAACTGGTGCAGATCTCGCGCCTGACCGTGCTGGAACGCGACGCCGCGCGCCTAGCCGGCGAGCGCGCGCAGTTCATCGCCGCCCGCGCTCAGGCCAAGGGCAAGATTACCGAGATCGAGCTGCAGATTTTCCAGATCGACAAGGACCTGGTCAGCGAAGTCTCCAAGGATCTGCGCGAGACCAATGACAAGATCGGCGAATTCGTCGAACGCAAAGTCACCGCCGAGGACCAGCTGCGCCGCATCGACATCCGCGCGCCGCAGGACGGCATGGTGCTGCAGTCCACCGTACATACGATCGGCGGCGTCATCACCGCCGGCGATGCGATCATGCTGATTGTGCCGCAGACCGACAACCTGTCGGTGGAAGCCCGGGTCAATCCGCAGGATATCGACAAGCTGCAGATCGGCCAGAAGACGCTGCTGCGACTCTCCGCCTTCAACCAGCGCACCACGCCCGAGCTCAATGGTGCCGTCAGCCGCGTCTCGCCGGATACGACGACGGATCAGCGCACCGGGCAGAGCTATTACACGATCCGGATTTCGATGCCGGCGTCGGAAGTCGCCAAACTCGGCGATGTGCGCCTGATCCCCGGCATGCCCGTCGAAGCCTTCGTGCAGACCGGCGACCGCACCATGCTGTCCTATCTCGCCAAGCCGCTGAGCGATCAGTTGATGCGCGCCTTCCGCGAGAAATGACCCGCCAACCATGAAGCGCATGCGGCGAGTGATACGGCTGGCGCGGCGGTTCGGTTGGGCACGTGCATTCTGTCTTGTCTTGCTGCTGGGCCTCGCGCTGCTACGCATCGCTGACCCGCCCGCCATCGAGGAATTGCGGCTGCGCGTCTTCGATACCTATCAGGTGATCCAGCCACGGGTGAAGACGGCGAAGCCCGTTACCATCGTGGATATCGACGAGAAGAGCCTCGCAAGACATGGCCAGTGGCCGTGGCCGCGCACGCGTATCGCCGAGCTTGTCACCAGGTTGAACCAGCTCGGCGCCGTCGTGACCGGCTTCGACATCGTATTCCCCGAACCGGACCGGCTGAATCCTGCGCTGGCGGCGGAGAGTTTTACAGGGCTCGATGACGAGACGCGCATCCGGTTAAAAGCATTGCCGAGCAACGATCAGGTGCTGGCCGACGCCATCCGGCGCTCGCGCGTGGTCCTCGGCGAGTCCGGCCTGCCCTATATCGTTTCGGAACTCGACAAGTCTCTGCCCCTGACGGGATTGGCCATGCTCGGCGGCGATCCGCAGCCGTTCATGCTGGCGTTTCCCGGACTGATCCGGAATATCGACCTGCTGGAAAAGGCCGCCATGGGACGCGGCCTGTTCACGATCAGTCAGGAGCGCGACGGTCTCGTGCGCCGCGTGCCCGTGATGATGCAGGCGCAAGGCATAGTCATGCCGTCGCTGAGCTTCGAGATGCTGCGCGCCATCACCGGCACCGACACGATCCTGATCAAATCCGACCGCGCCGGCATCAAGAGCATTGCGGTCAAGGGTCTGGAGATTCCCACCGACAGCGAAGGACGGATCTGGGTGCATTTCGCCAAGCGCGATCCGAGCATCTATGTCTCGGCATCCGACGTGCTCGATGGCACGGTGCAGCCCGGCATGATCGCACGGCATCTGGTGCTGATCGGCACCTCGGCGGTCGGCTTGCTCGACACCAAAACGACACCGCTCGACGCAGTGATTCCCGGCGTCGAAGTTCATGCGCAGGTGCTGGAGAGTGCGCTCACGAAGACCGTGCTGTCGCAACCCGCCTATACGCGTGGCGCCGAACTGTGCATTGCGATCATTCTCGGCATTATCGTGATCTGGCTCGCCCCGATGTTCGGCCCCATCACCCTTATCATCATGGGCGCCGTGTTTGCCGCGCTGCTCGCCGGTACATCCTGGTATTTCTACACGCAGCACCGTCTGCTGATCGACTTCACCTATCCGCTCCTTTCGACCACACTGATCTATCTCACGCTCATCTTCAGCAATTTCGTACGTGAGCAGGCGCAGCGCCGCCGCATCCGCTCGGCCTTCAGCCAATATCTTTCGCCGGCGCTGGTGGCTCAGCTCGCGCAGTCGCCGGAGAAACTGGTGCTCGGCGGCGAGGAACGCGAGATGACCATCATGTTCTCGGACGTACGCGGCTTCACTACGATCTCGGAATCCTACAAGCATGATCCGCATGGCCTGACCACGCTGATGAACCGCTTTCTGACGCCGCTGACCAATGCAATCCTCGATCGCAAGGGCACGATCGACAAATATATGGGCGACGCCATCATGGCGTTCTGGAATGCACCGCTCGACGACGACCAGCACCAGATCAATGCCTGCCACGCCGCGCTCGACATGCTGGATCGCATCGACGCGCTGAACAGACTGCGCCAGACCGAGGCCGAGAACGGCGGCCACGTCTATATCCCGATTAATGTCGGCATCGGCCTCAATACCGGCATCTGCGTCGTCGGCAATATGGGATCGGATCTGCGCTTCGACTATTCGGTGCTCGGCGACAGCGTTAATCTGGCCTCGCGTCTCGAAGGCCAGTCAAAGGAATACGGCTTTCCGATCATCGTCGGCTCGAAGACCGCGCTCGCCGTCAAGGACAAGTTCGCCATTCTCGAACTCGACTTCATCATGGTGAAGGGCAAGAAAGAACCGGAAGTGATCTACGCCATCGCCGGACGTGAGGACGTGACGCATTCGGAGCGCTTCCAGACGCTGCGCAACCTGACCATCGAAATGCTGGCTTGCTATCGTAGTCGCGACTGGGACGGCGCATTGTACGCCGTCGAGCGCGGCCGCGATTCCGATGTCGCGAATGCGCTCGAGAAGCTCTACGATCTCTATGAGAAGCGCATCCGCGCCTATCAGGAGACCCCGCCACCAGTGGACTGGAACGGCTCGTTTGCATTGCTGACGAAGTAATCCCACGTAGGGCACAATAGCAAAGCGTATTGCGCCACCGGGCGGTGGGTTACGTTGCGCTAACCCACCCTACAGTCTATGGATCAGATTTCGCGCAGTGCCCGCATGCTGGGCACGCTGACTTCGGCGAGCTTCAGATTATCTTCGTTCTGGTCGATCGCCACATATTGCCCGTCCCAATAGGTCAGCGCGGTGTGCGGGACCGAGGTGATGACATCGCGGACGCGGCCGATGACGATGGCGTGGGAGTGGCGCTCGATGACTTCCTCGACGTCGCAGTCGATTGCCGCAAGGCTGCCGGCCAGCAGCGGCACGCCGGTTGCCCGGGTCACCCATTGCGCGCCAACGAAACGTTCTGCGCCCTTCAATCCGCCCTTGCCCGAAAATCGCTCGGCCACGTCGAGCTGATCAGCCGACAAAATGTTGACACCGAAGGCGCCGTAGCGCTGCAGCAGTGGCCAGGACGACGACTCCCGGTTGACGCTGACGATCAGCGTCGGTGGATCGACCGACAGCGACGAGACCGACGTCACCGTCATGCCGGTGATGTCCTTGCCGCGCCCGACAGTGATGACGCTGACGCCGCCGGCCAGCACCCGCATGGCGCCACGGAATTCTTGCGAAGTGACCTCGCGATCGGAAGAAATCTCGCGATCGACGGTGATGTTACGAACGACGGAATTCATGGCAGCCTCGCAGGTCACAATAGTCTCACAAACCAGTGGCGTCGGCTCCCGGGCCGAGCAGATTGCGCAGGATCGAACCTTCCAGCGCCGCAAGATCTGCCGAGCCGCGCTGCCGCGGCCGGGCGATATCGACATTGATATCGTGCGCGATGCGACCGTCTTCAATCACAAGCACGCGATCTGCCAGCGCCACGGCCTCGGACACGTCATGCGTCACGAGAATCGAGGTGAAGGTCTGATCATGCCACACGCGACCGAGCAACTGCTGCATCGAAATACGGGTCAGCGCATCGAGTGCGCCGAGCGGCTCGTCGAGCGCCAGCACACGCGGATGGCTGACCAGTGCCCGCGCCAACGCGACACGCTGCTTCTGGCCGCCAGACAACACGGACGGCCATTGATCGCGCTTCTCGGCGAGACCGACTTCCGTCAATGCACTTTCAGCGCGCGCCTTGGCATCGGCCGATATCCGGTCGGTCCCCAGGCCAACTTCCACATTCGAGAGTACGCTGGCCCATGGCAACAGGCGCGGCTCCTGGAACATCACGCGGATGTCCTCCGCGCGGGTTTCCTCACCAAAGCTGATCGTGCCGGCAGTCGGCTCGTCGAGGCCTGCGATCAAGCGGAGCAGCGTGCTCTTGCCACAGCCGCTCTGGCCGACAATGGCGACGAACTGGCCGGCAGGAATATGCAGATCGACGCCGCGCAGCACTTCATTGCTGCCGAAGGATTTGCGGAGACCACGAATGGTCAGCGACAGTCCACGGGACTTCTGCTCGGACGGACGCCGCGCCTGCGTGGCGCGGGCCTGTTCGAAATCGACGGGCGCATCGATGACCTGAGCATCGGCATGGCTGAGGCGAAGAGACTGTTGCACGGTCATTTCAAATTCTCGCTTCCGAATTTCGCTCAATGTTTCTGAAAAGCCGGGTGCCAGGACAATGTCAGCCGTTCCAGCGCGCGCGAGGCGCTGTCGGCGACCTTACCCAGCAGGGCATAGATCAGGATGCTGAGCACCACGACGTCGATCTGCATGAATTCACGCGCCTGCATCGCCATGTAGCCAAGGCCCGACGAGGCCGCGATGGTTTCGGCCACGATCAGCGTCAGCCACATGATGCCGAGCGCAAAGCGCACACCGACGAAAATCGACGGCAGCGCGCCCGGGAAGATCACCCGGCGGAACAGTTCGCTGTTGCGCATGCCATAGATGCGGCCCATCTCGATCAGCTGCGGATCGACGGTGCGGATGCCGTGCAGCGTGTTGAGATAGATCGGGAAGAATACGCCAAGCGCAACCAGGAACAGCTTGGCCGACTCATCGATGCCGAACCACAGGATGACCAGCGGGATCAGCGCCAGATGCGGCACGTTGCGCACCATCTGCAGCGTCGTGTCGGTGAGCTTGCTGCTGAGCTGGGACAGACCGTTGGCCAGACCGAAGGCAAAGCCGATGCTGCCGCCGATCAGGAAGCCGACGGAAGCACGCCAGAACGACACCCAGATATTCTGGGCGAGTTCACCCGAGATCAGCAGCTTCCACCCGGCCAAGGCGACATCGGTCGGCGCCGGCATCACCCGCGCCGGCACGTAACCGGTCACGCAAGCGGCCTGCCAGACGAGCAGGATGACCAGTGGCACGATCCATTGGGTCAGGCCATCGATGCGCGGCAAGCGAAAGCTGCGAATGCGGGGAAGGATTTCAACAATGCTCATGATGGGGTGCCTGTCGGAATTACGAGGCGCTCTGCGCGCGATGCTCATTGGCAACGATTTCACCGACCGGGCCGGTGCGCGTGCGTAGCGATGTGACGTTGTCGTGCTGTTGCAGCGACAGCAGCGGAAAGACGAGCTCGGCGAAGCGATAGGCCTCCTCGAGATGCGGATAGCCGGACATGATGAATGTATCGACGCCGACGTCCTGATATTCCTTGATGCGCGCCGCCACCGTCTGCGCATCGCCAACCAGCGCCGTACCGGCGCCACCACGTACGAGGCCGACACCGGCCCAGAGGTTCGGGCTGATTTCGAGCTTGTCGCGACGGCCGCCATGCAACTGCATCATGCGCTGCTGGCCGACCGAATCCTGCCGGGCCAATGTCTTCTGCGCATTGGCGATGACGTCGTCGGTGACATATTGAATGAGTTCGTCGGCAGCCTTCCATGCGGCTTCGTTGGTCTCGCGCACGACCACATGAAGACGGATGCCGAAAGACAGCTTGCGACCGCGCTTTTCGGCAGCAGCCTTGACGCGCGCGACCTTCTCGGCGACCAGCGCAGGCGGCTCGCCCCAGGTGAGATATTTGTCGACGGTGTCCACCGCGACATCGATGCCGGCATCCGACGAGCCGCCGAAATACAGCGGCGGGCGCGGCGACTGCACCGGTGGGAAGATCAGGCGACCGTCTTCAATCTGGATATGCTTGCCCTGCACATTGACGGTCTTGCCGGCCAGCAGGTCGTTATAGACGTTGAGGAATTCGCGGGTGACGGCATAGCGCTCGTCATGCGGCAGGAAGATGCCATCGCCCTTGTTCTCGACGGGATCGCCGCCGGTCACGACATTGATCAGGAGGCGACCGTTGGTGACGCGGTCCAGCGTTGCAGTCATGCGCGCGGCGACGCTCGGCGATTGCAGGCCTGGCCGAACGGCCACGAGATAGCGAAGCTGTTCAGTCCACGGGGCCACAGCGGATGCGACCACCCATGAATCCTCGCAGCTGCGCCCCGTTGGCAGCAGCACGCCGAAATAGCCCAGCTGATCGGCCGCCTGCGCGATTTGGCGGAGATATTTGAAGTCGATGTCGCGCGCACCATGGGTCGATGCCAAATAGCGTCCATCGCCGTGGGTCGGCAGGAACCAGAGAACATTGGCTTTGGATGGATTGCTCATCGGCGACGTCTCTCTCGCATCGGGCGACCATTGCGGCGTCGCGAGAGGATGGTGTCATGACATAAGTCTGTCGAGTGGCCCGGAAAAATAGCGACGTGCGCACTGTGACTTAGGTCGATGACGAGGCGTTCCTTTCAAACTTCCGGGCATATGCAGCGCATTTTTCTCCGCCAATCTTGCATCCCGCGGCGATCACAACCGCGTGGGCCGGAATGCAAGGGCTCGCCCGGCGATCAGCGCGACTGAGTGGAGAATTTCATGCTGAGATCACGGCGCGTGGCACCCTGATTGTTTTGCTCAAAGGCTCGTCATGAGAATGGTCGTGCAGGCCGTCATTGAGCAATCTAGCGCTTTTGCCGGCGGCATTGACGCTTTGTTAATGACGTCAGCACCGCTACCGCTCCAAATCGCGCGGCATTTACACAACTACCCGCGTTTTGCGAACCGATTTAACCAAATCGACAAGGCGTTTTGCGAGGCTCGGCCACCATGCAGAACGCATCCACCTCAGGCTCGTCGGCCTCTCCAATGGACAGCGACCGCCCGACCGCAACCTCTTCGACCGAGGCTGCTACCGGATTCGTGGATAGCGATGCCGCACGCGAATTGGAGATGCTGCGCGAGATCGTACGCATGCTACCGGCCTCCGTCACTGTGCAAGACGATCAGGGCGACTTTCTGCTGGTGAATGATGCCGCGGCAATCCAGTTCAATGCATCGGCAGACCAATTCAACAGACCCGATCCGCAATCGCATTTTCTGGTGCAAGCACTGACGCATCGACGAACGACTGCACTCGACCTGCTGCAGTCCGGCCGCTCCGCGGTGTTCGAGGAACGCGTCAATTCCGAACGCGACAGGCGCGTGTTCCTGACCACGCATCGTCCGGCGCGTATCGGTGATCGTAGCGTGCTACTGTCCAGCGCCACGGATGTGAGCCGGCAGAAAGAGATGGAAGAGGAGTTGTTTCGTCGCGCCTATTACGACGAGCTGACCGATCTGCCGACGCGGCGCGTGATCGAGAAACATGTCGGCGACATCATAGGCCATTCCGGCGAGACATCGCATTTCGCGCTGGCCTTCCTCGACATCGACAATTTCAAGCACATCAACGACTATTACGGTCACAGCGTCGGTGATGCGCTGCTGGTGCAGTTCGCCAAGCGACTGGCGCTCGACCTGCGCGGCACCGACATGCTGTCGCGGATTTCCGGTGACGAATTCCTGCTGCTGCTGAACCCGATCCAGAGCCAGCAGGAGGTCGCCGAATATCTGGAACTGCTGGTGCAGCGGCTGCGTGCGCCGTTCTTCATCGACGGCTCCGAAGTATTCGCTTCAGCCTCGATCGGCGTCAGCCTCTATCCCGAACACGGCCGCAACTACGACGCGCTGCATCAGAACGCCGATATCGCGATGTATCGCGTGAAGAATGAGACCAAGGGCGCTGCGGTGTTCTTCGACTCCAGCATGGAGAGCGAGGCGCTGACCCGCATGGCCACCGAACAGTCGTTGCGGCTGGCGATTCTCGACAAGCGGTTCTGCTGCGCGTTTCAACCGAAGGTCGATATCCGCAGCCTGGAGATCAAGGGTATCGAGGCCCTGGTGCGGCTGCGTGACGACGATGGCGTGATCCAGGCACCCAGCACCTTCATCAATCTGGCAGTCGAACTCGGCCTGATTGACGAGCTCACCCATCTGGTGCTCGCCGAGATTATGAAGTCGATCGACCTGATCGACGAGACCTTCGGCGCCACCGCCAGTATCAGCATCAACGTCGCCGCCAAACAGGCTGGCAACCCGGAATTCATGCGCGCCTTTGCCAGGGCCATCGAGGAGACCGGCTGCCCGACGCGCTTCATGGTCGAAGTGACCGAAGACGCATTCGTCGCCAAGACGCATTTCCAGGACGACATTCTGCCGATGTTCCGCGCGCTCGGCGTCGGCATCTCCATCGACGATTTCGGCGTCGGCTATTCGTCGTTGTCGGCGCTGGCGGATATCACCGCCGACGAGATCAAGATCGACCGATCCTTCATTACGGACATCCACAAGCGCCCGCGCAGCCAGGGCATCCTCCGCGCCATCGAGTCGCTCAGCGAAGCGCTGGGCATGACCGTGATCGCGGAAGGCGTCGAGACCTTCGAGGAACTGGCCTATCTTCAGGCCGCGACCAAGATCCGCTATGCGCAGGGCTATTATTTCTCCAAGCCGATTTTTCTGGAAGAACTGCAGCCACAGGCACGCACCAGTAGCGACCTGCGCGGCGCATCATCGGCTCGCCCGGCACCAGATGCCCGTCCCGCCTATTCCCGCTCCGGCGGCCGGGGTTATTGAGGCACCGCCCTCTCCCGTCATTGTCATCCCTTAACCACATCCCATCTGCTAAGGGACTGAAAACCACGCGCTACGCATCACCAGAGAGCCCCCATGCCCGTCGTCCCGCTGTTTCTGAATATCCTCTGGATCGTGTTCGGCGGATTGGGAATGGCAGTCGGCTGGCTGATCGCGGCCGTTGTGATGGCCATCACCATCATCGGCCTGCCCTGGGCCCGCGCCGCCTTCAATATCGCCGCCTATACGCTGCTGCCGTTCGGCCAGCGCGCCGTTGACCGCGAGGCCGTCACCGGCCGCGGCGACATCGGCACCGGCGTCTTCGGCCTGCTGGGCAACATCATCTGGCTGGTACTGGCCGGCTGGTGGCTGGCGATCGGCCATCTCCTGGCAGCGCTGGCCCTGGCGATCACCATCGTCGGCATTCCCTTTGCCTGGGCACATCTGAAGCTCGCCGGCATCGCGCTATGGCCGATCGGCAAGGTCATCGTACCGGCCTGACGCGCATTGCGTTGAACAAATTCAAATTTTCTCGTTGAGAGTGCGCCGCGCATACGCGTGATTAACTATTTCGCTCAATGGTGAAACGAGGTGGGCCTCGGGCGCCGGAGTGATTATGCGTAAGCTTCCTTTTTTGATCGTTGCAGGTTCTTTCACGGCGGTTGTCGCCGCGGGCGCTGGCGCCTGGCATTTCTTCGGGCCCACCGGTGCTCAGACCAGTGCGAAAGCCGATAAAGGCGAGCTCACCACCGCCTCGATCGACACGCGCGCGCCGAAGTCGAATTCGGCCGCACCGACCGAACCGCCGCCGCGCGTGCAGGCTGTCGCAGCCGCACCGGCTGCCATGCCCGTGGCTCCCGCGGCGGAAAAGCGCCCGACCATCGCCAAGCCCGTCTGCAACAATCCGAACGCGCTCGGCGTGTCACGCACCGTGCAGATCGACACCACCGGCGGCCCCGGCCTTGGCATGTCGCAATATCGCGACTACGACTTCCTGCAGCCCGGCGAAGTCGTGCTGACCTTCGACGACGGCCCGTGGCCGGTGACCACGCCTGCCGTGCTGGCTGCGCTCAGCGCGCAATGCGTACAGGCCGTGTTCTTCCCGATCGGCAAGCATGCCACCTGGCATCCCGCGGTGTTGAAGCAGGTGATCGCGGCCGGCCATTCGGTCGGCACCCATACCTGGTCGCACCAGAACCTGGCGACCAAGACCCCGCAGGAAGCCAAGGACGAGATCGAACGCGGTATCAGCGCCATCACCCTGATGGCCGGCCAGCCGCTGTCGCCGTTCTTCCGTTTCCCGCAATTGCGCCAGAATGCGGAGCTGAAGGCCTATCTCGCCGAGCGCAACATCGCCGCCTTCTCCATCGACATCGATTCCGAGGACTTCCGCATCCACAATGCCGGCAAGCTGGTTGCCTCGGTGATGGAAAAGCTGAAGAAGAAGGGCAAAGGCATCATCCTGATGCATGACCTGCACAAGTGGTCCGCCGCCGCGGTGCCGGACCTGCTCGCTCAGCTCAAGGCCGGCGGCTACAAGGTCGTGCATATCCGCGCCAAGGACACGCTGCCGACCATCGCAAGCTACGACGCCGCCATCGCCGCCGAACTGCAGCCGGTGAAAACCAGCAATGCGCGCCCGATTTCCAACGTGATCCAGACGGTCGACTAACACCTGATCCACTCGGGTTGAACCGAATCGAGGCCGGGGCGGCACCGCTGCCCCGGCCTTTTTTGTGTTTCGTGGCAAGGCGCGCGGCGAAACAAAACGATCCCCCGACGAAACCATTATCCACCTCGACGCAGACCGCCCGAAACCGGGCATGGTTATCCATCTGTCCAACGACGCGGCACACAGCGCCGCCCAACAGGGACAGTCAGATGCGCATCATCGGTTTCATCGTCGCCTTCTCGTTCGCCTTTGCCGGCCCGTCATTCTCCGGCACCGCGATGAACGACCTGCCGGGTATCGGCACCTTTTCCTACAACGGCGCGCAGATCGCCCCCGATACGGCGACCGCGAAATTCGCCTATCTGACGCTCACGCGTCGCGCCTGATCGCACCCCTCCCCTCCGATATCCCCAGACACAGAAAGCCATCACCATGACCTCATTCAGCGCACATCTGATCGGACACACGCTCAAGGCCGCCACTGTCGGCGCAATCCTGATGCTGTCGGCGACGGCGAGCCAGGCCCAGTCGGCGAGCCCTTTTGCCGGCTTTGACGGATCGTGGAGCGGTAGCGGCACCGTGTCGCTGTCGGATGGCTCCTCCGAACAAATTCGCTGCCGCGCCACCTACAACGTTGTCGGAGGTACCGCGCTGAAACAGTCTCTGCGCTGCGCAAGCGACAGCTACAAGTTCGAACTCAGCAGCGATGTGAAGAGCCAGGGCAATCAGGTAACCGGCACCTGGGGCGAAGCCAGCCGCAATATCTTCGGCAATCTGCAGGGCAGCGCCGGTGGTGGCCAGATCGATGTCTTCGTCGAGGCCGCCGGCTTCGCCGCCAACCTGACGCTGACCACCAAGGGCAACAAGCAGCTGGTTTCGATCAGCTCCAAGGGTCAGATCCGCGACGTCTCGATCAATATGATCCGGAGCTGACGCATAACCTATGCGGCTTGATGCCGTCGACCCACAGCATCAAGCCCACTGCCTGACACGAGTGTTTTGATGCCCGGTTGCCGCCTGCGCCTGATCACGCGAAGCAGTGGGTTTTCAATTGTGAGATGCACGATGATGCCCGCGCCGCCGGCTATGGCGACATAACACAGCATCATCATTGTCGATGCTTCGGGCGTTGGCAGCTGAAGCCATCGCTCATTACCTGTTTTCATGACGTCGAAAACGATCGGATGCGTGAGATAGATGGCGTAGGACGCATTGCCGATCAGAATAAGCGGCTGCCAGGTTATGGCACCGCCGGCATATTCGACAAACAGCGCACTGGCGACAATCACGACCGGCGCGGCTGCGGCGAGCGCCATATAGACCGACGGCGTGACGCTGTTTGCCCATAGCGGTCCCACGAATTGTGACCCATAGCAGAGTGTGACGAGTGCGGCGCCGATCCAGACAATGGAGCGTTGTGGTGCAGCGGGAGCAAAAACCTGCAACGCATAGAAGATCGCGATCCCGGCGATGAAGAACTTCGTATAGTCGAAGGACAGATAGTGGCAGGCAGCCGCCGTGCAGACGGCGGCCGCGGCATAGTTCAACGCCACCAGGCATCCGACAACGATCAGCGGCGCCAGACGGCGGCTGATCACAAGCGCGGCTGCGAAGATCAGATAAAAATACACCTCGTAGTTCAGCGACCAACCGACATTCAGGATCGGATATTTGTCACCGATCGGCGCGAACATCAGGCTGCGGCCGACATAGGCCCAGAGCGGCTCGGACGAACGGCCATCCAACGGCTTTGCCCATGTCTCTGCCTCAAGCAGCGCAGATCCGAACATCACGACAAGAAGCACGGCTGTGCACAGCCAATAGAGCGGTGCGATCCGCTCCAGGCGCTTGGCGAGAAAATCGTCATCACCCTTCCGGGTGATGAAACACATGATGAAGCCGGAGATGACGAAGAAGGTGGAGACCCCGAAGAATTCGGTGTGCCAATCGCCCGCGAACTTGTAGCCGGTGTGGAAGAACACCACGCCAAGGGCAGCTATGCCGCGCAACACCTGCAGATTTGACAGCATGGGCCTCCCTCAACCGCCCGTCGCGGTCGGGGGCAAACCTCTGGCAGAGACGAGAGTTCCGCCGATCCGGAACTCTTGCGGGACAAAGAAGGCGGCGAGGTGACGCCAGCGGTCAGAAGCCGTAAAGCCGTGCGGGATTGTCGACGAGGATTGTCTTGCGAAGCGCCGCGTCGGGCGCCCACACCGCGAGCTGGTTCAGCAGGCGGCCGTCGTCAATCTGAAAGAGCGGCGTGACCTCGGTCGGCTTCCTGCCAGCCGGCGTCACCGAATCCGGATGCGGCCAGTCGGTGCCCCAGATGATCCGCTCCGGATTGGCGGCGATCAGCGCCTTCGCCAGCGGTGCGACGTCCGGGTAATCTGGCCCTTGTGTCGAAGCGCGATAGGCGCCGGAAATCTTCACATAGGCCTTGCCGGTTTTGACGAGGTCGAGCAGGTCCGCAAAGCCCGGCTGATCCAGCCCGAGCCTGGCTTCCGCGCCGCCGAAATGATCGAACACCAGCGGCATCGGTGCGCTGGCAACAACATCCTTGATCGCGGATACCAATGGCAGATTGGTGAACATCTGGATGTGCCAGCCGCGCGTCTTCATGCGCTCGATCGCGCCGAGAAGACGCTGCTTGCCGATGGCGGGATCGCTCACGCCGCTGGTCGCAAGATTGATCCGCATGCCGCGAATGCCGGCGGCCTTCATGGCGTCGAGCTCGCTCTCCGGTGTCTTGTCATCGATAACAGCAACGCCGCGCGCATCGTTGCCCCGCGCCTTCATGCCGAACAGGGTCGCCGAATTATCAGTGCCGTAGATGCTGGGCGTGACGATCACCACGCGCTTGACGCCGAGTGCCTTGTGCAGCGCCGCCATTTCCTCCGGCGACGCCAGTTCCGGCGTGTAGACGCGGCCTGCAAAAAACGGGAACTTTTCGGGATCGCCATGAATATGGGTGTGACAGTCGCAGGCGTCTGCAGGCACCTGGAAATTCACCGGCGTCGCCGGCTGCGCGGCCTTGCCAACCGCAAATCTGTTGCTGAGCACGACAGCCCCCGCGATTGAAGAGAGCAGAACACCGCGTCTGGTGAGCATTGGTTCCTCCCTGATGTCGTGACGCCATTTTGGGCCGGCGTTCACTTGATTGAGGCCAACGTGATCGTTTCGCGATCCATGTCAAGTGTGCTTCCACATGCTGCAAAGCGAAGACGACGGGGATCGCGCTCCTGCTGCACAGCCCGATGCCAAATTGGCTGTGCAGCAGCTCGCTCGCAGTCATGTCACGGTTTGCGGACGGTAACGCGCAGGAACGTCGCCTTCACCGATGTCGTCGAAGGATCGGAGCTTCTGTTCTGGCTCTCGAAGAGCTTTACAAGCTCGCCCTTCAAGGTGTCGGCGCGACCGTCTTTTTCAGCCGCATCGAAGGCATTCATGGTCGGGCCGTAATATGCCTTGAACTGGTCGACGAACTTTGCCGGCGGTCCGGCAAAGTTGAATTCGTAGGAGTCACGAGCGAATGAGATATTTGGCTTCGGAATGCCGGCCGAGGTGAAGCGCTCGACAACATTGTCCTCGAGCCCCCAGGTCATGGGACTTACGAACCCTTCCGGCGGAGGCGGCGAGTAGGATGAGCTGATCTTGAGAATCTGCGCCACCAGAGTGGGATCGTTCGGGATCCAGTTTCCCATCACAATCCGGCCGCCCGGCCGCGTGACGCGAACCATTTCCCTGGCAACATCCGATGGCCGGGGCGCGAACATCGCGCCAAAGATGCTGACAACGAGATCGAAACTGTCGTCCTTGATATCTTTCAGATTCGATGCATCGCCTTCCTGAAAGCGACACGTAACCCCTTCCGCCATCGCGCGCCTGTTGCCGGCGTCCACCAGATTGCGCGCAATATCGACACCCGTGACGATTGCTCCGGCTTTTGCTGCTGGCAGTGCTGTCGTGCCGTCTCCGCATCCAAGATCGAGCACGTCACTTCCGCGCGAGATCCCGATCGACGCAACGAGCGCCTCGCCGCTGGCGCGCATCGTCTCCGCAATACGGGTGAAATCGCCTTTCTCCCAAAGAGCCTGGTTGGGATTCATAGGACATCCTCCAATGTTCGACATGGGAACGGCCGGCGCCTTTGCTCGGTTCGCAGACCGGCGCCCAGGTAGCCGCAGTTATGTCACTCGGCTCTTGTTCTAGGTTCAGCATTCGCGATCGGACGACGTCCCGTTGCCAAACACAGCGTGATTGAGCAAATGGGCGAGGTTCCGGGACAATCACGGGGCGCAACCTGGTCCCCTCGCCCGCGCGAAATACCCACACACCAGCGGCGCAAGCGCGTCCGGGCATCCCGACACGATTCAAACGTGTGATCGTCGCCTGAAAGGAAAGAGGGCAGCGCACCCTCCAACCGAGCCGTTTTCGCCCAAAACCACCCCGGCCAGCCGTTGCCGCCGCCCGGCCAATCGGCTAAATGGACCCTCGAAGCACCCGTAGCTCAGCTGGATAGAGCGTTGCCCTCCGAAGGCAAAGGTCACACGTTCGAATCGTGTCGGGTGCGCCAGATCTTGCTGCGCCGCATTAGACGGCATGGCGACATGCACGGCGGGGTCAAATCCAACGGATTGGGCCTCAGAGCTTTGCCTCCGTTAAGCCGTTCGACCATCAGCACGCAGCGTCTCGTCGATGACATAATCGACCATCGCGTCCTGCAGATGATATTTGCGAACATGCTCGCGCAGATCCAGTGCCATCTGGCGCAGATGCGGCTTGTCGCTCAGTCCGCGCTCGATCACGACCGACAGACTGCCCGGGGTTACGTCGTACAGCAGAACATGCTCGTGTTCTCGAACGGGCGCGTGACGCTCGACCGTCGGATAGTTGAGAACCGGCACGGTCAGACATTGCGCCGCCTCGGCGGTTCGATAGCACTCCCAGCTATAGCCCGACGGCGACCAGGCCAGCCATGCGCTCGAAAGCCGCCGCAGGAACTCGTCATGCGGTAGCCTCTCATGCGGAATATCGACCTTGAGACCCTTGCTTCTCAACGCCTCGAGTTCTGAAAGACCGACACGGCGCACCCACGAATTTTCCGCGACCTCGCCAACGAAAAACACGTCAGATGTCTTTTCCGGAGGTTCGCTATCGGTATCGATCCTTGTTGCAGGAAGCGAAATGGGGCGGATCTTCGCCAGACGTTCGTTCCAGCGCCGATTGCGCCGTATGCGCCGCGTCGGAAGTGCCGGATGGGCCGAGTGGCAGAGAATGTGCCACCGATCGACGGGAAGCTCGCGTTTAAAAGCCGCGGTAGCTTTGTCGAGCAGAAAAAAGTTATGCGAGCCGACGATGAAGGCGTCGTTCATATCCAGAACGGCGATCGGCACGGGAGGCTTCACGAATCGTAGCCAGGAGACGCCGAACACTCTTGTCATCGCGGATAGCGGGCGAAGCGGTTGCCGGAAGAAAGCGCGTAGCCAGTAGCGCGGATGCCACGCCGGGCGTAGTGGCATATAGACGATGATCAGGTCGTATGCCCCGCGTCGCGCCTCACGCATCGCCTTGATAAATCGCCAGGGCGTGCAGTCGGCGAAGCCTTTCGCCGCTCGCCCGCGAGGGATCGGACGTTCCCCCGTCCAGAGCACATCCGTCTCTTCCGGATAGATATCCTTGCAGTAGTGCCAGGAGCCCAATTCGAGGATTCTCGGTCTGGTCCTATTTGGGCTTTCTGCCGTCGCACTCACCGATGGAATTCCTTAACAGACGAGGCCAGCTCACAGGAGTTGCAATAGAACGGGTATCGCCATCACGGATTGATGCGCGACACGACATGAATGCAACAAAAAAGCGCGTCTGACGAGGGCGAAGAAGGCTGCAACATGCCCGTTTGCAAGCGTTTTTGGCGAGCTGCCCTCAAGGCGCCTTTTAGCCTCTCCCAGAGCTACCTGCGATCGGACACCGGCTGTTCACTTGCTGCACCGGCTGCAGTTTCTACAACACTCGGCGGGGACCGCTGCTCAACCTGTTGAAGGTCGGCGGGCATTCCAATTTTCATTTTCCGCACCGCGACCGCTGACGCGGCAGGATCAGTCGATGAGCGCCCCCGCGCCATCACCCATATTCCATGTCGTCAACTGGGCGCACCACGCGCCGTAGCCACATCCTCTACAGGACATGATGAAGCATAACATCCTGAGCGCGCGGCGGACTGGATCCATACCTGGTTGATCATGAAGCTGATCGCATATCAGGGTGGACAAGGCCGAGCGTCGGCACGTCAGATAACCGAACTGTCGGAGCTGAAGCAGGCGCCACACAAGACAATCAATGTCGAGCGAATGCCAAAGGCAGAGCCCATGCCGCAATGCGGCGGGAGCACCATTCCCGTCCTCTTTCAACTCGATCCACTCCAACGATCTTGGTGACAGAAGGTCGTCAACAAGGGACTCATTTTGAATGGATCGAATTTGACAATTCGCAACGTGACTCAGTCGGCAGTGCCTTGTGGCTCGGGCGGCTCCTGATCAGGCGCATCACCAAGCGCCTTTCCCCGGGCGAGACTCCGTTCTTCCTGCACCCTGATATTATGCATCAGAGCTGTGAGGCGACGGCCAGTGATGGGCTGACCATCACCCTGGGTAACGCCCTGCGCAGCGAGGCCCGCAGCAATTTCGGTCCACGTTGCGCCGTCTTCACGGTGCATCCGCTCCAGTTCCCGAAGGTTCTTTCGAATAATTTCAGTCGCGCCGGATTTGATCTTGCCGATCGGCGAATCCTGCCGCTCGGCTTTCAACAATTTCACGTAATCGCGAAGGCTTTTGAGATCGATATCCATGGCCACGGCAATAGTGTCGGTTTCTTAAAACGCCACTTCATCAACCGATGAATAGCCCCTATCGATCTATTATCAAGATTTACGGCATTTAACTCAATGCGCGGATTTACCGATTTGATCTGATAGACTTTGGAGTGAGGCAGCTCGACTCATCTATATTTTTACGAATCAATTTCAATATTCTTTGGGTCGACTTTGATTTGATTGTCTCGCATCTCATTGATCGTGCGCGCGCCATTCTCCATTCCTCGATCAAATCGCCACCCTGTGACGGTCATGAGATGTCCGGCTAGCAGCTCGTGACCACACGAAGACCACACCGATAACTACACAACTCCTATGCGCTCTTGTGCACGACATATCGGTGCGGACAGCACCCGATCATCGTTCGAACGATCTGCATCGTCGTGCGATGAAGATCGACCGTCGGTTGATCGTTTGCGCACACACCTATCTCGACGGCTTCGCGCAAGCTTCACTTGTTACGCCGCTCTTACGATTTGATTGCCACTGCAGACAGTCATGACCAATGCAAAGATCAGCATGACGATGTCCAAGAAACCGTCGGATTCACAGTCGGCCGCTGTGGAAAACGGCAGCCTGTTTCGTGAGCAATCACCGAATTCACACTCCACGCCAAAACCTCACATCGCCGCTGCCGCCGCGATCGACGAGCTTCTCGCCAGCGAGGCGCGGGCAAATATGCAACGCGCTCGCATTTCCACTCGCGAAGACCCGATCAAGGCAAAGGTGCGCTTCACTGTGCCGCCCGCCCGTATTGTCGCAAGACCGTTACAATCGCCGGCATGGAAAGCTCCATTCTTCTCCCTGGCAATGGTCGTCGGCCTGTCAACGCTCGTTTCCGCTGGCGCGATTGCCTATCTGCTCCTGCGGCCGATGACATCTTCAGCCGTATCTGATGCGGATCTTCGCAGCATTCGCGATTCCGTCGCGCAGCTACGACGGCAAGTTGCGGAGATGACCGGCGATGTGGCGAGCAGTCGCGCTGCCGCTGAAGCTGCCCGTACGCAGGCCGCCGAACAGGCAAGCCGCGCACAAGATCGCGCCGACCGCGAACAAACCGCTCTGGCTGCGAAATTTGCACGCATTGCCGATGAAAAAGCACAAGCGGTACAGGTCGCAGCCACGCTGGCGAATACTGCCGATATCACCGGCACGGTGCAGCCTCAGGCGCAACGGCCAGCAAGTACGTCACGCGAAGTTATTCCCGGCTGGCACGTGCGCCGCGCCTATGATGGCGTCGCAGTGCTCGAGGGAAAGACCGGCGTGATTGAGGTCGTGCCGGGGCAGGATGTCCCTGCTCTCGGGCGGATCCAGGAAATCAAGAACGAAAACAACCGCTGGCAGGTTCTGACCAGCAGAGGCGTCATCCTTTCAGGTCGCTGAATTGATGCCTCGATCTGACTGATCGATACTAACGGCCACGCACAGGCAGGATGCTCGTGACACGCTGGATGACTACCAAGGACGACGCCGACAAGATCGGCAACTTCGGATTCGTATCGAACGATCCGAGCGCCCTATATGGCACGCTCTTGAGAGCGGATATCAGTATTGGCCGATGCCGACTGATATCGGACCCACGCAATCGCATGTTGCTGCCCCGCACATGACGAACAGACTCTCGCTCCATATGCCCGCGCACGACAATCAATGCGTTTTGCCGTGTGGTACTGCACTGGTTCAAACCGGTGAAGTGGCGATTGCATCTGTGACGACACGCTGTGAGATAGTTCGATGCAAAAAGGGTCTGACTAAATCGTCGCCCTTCATGAATTATCCACTTGTTAGTTTGCTTCAACTGCATGGTTTGCATGCACGACTCTTTGCAAATTTGTGCACCTCGACTACTTGATGATGCGGTATCATCTTGATGACCAGTATGCCGATTCGCGTGTGTGACAACTCGGGCAAGTTCAGCCGATCAAAGCGCCAGATATCGACGATACGGCACGCGATCGGCCACCTCCCCCGTTTTGACATTAGCGCTGGTTCGGTTCTGCCACCGACCGTGCACGACCATGAGATGTCATGTCGTGTTCACATAGCGAGAGGGAGCTCTCTGAAACTACGGATGAATGCAAGCCGGAGAATGTGAGCTGACCGCATCACAGCATTGGGTATCCCGTAAAAAGCGACCGGGCCTCCCATTTGCAAGTCAGCGAATCGCTCAAAGGCCCATCCATCCGCTCAAGTAACTGTTGTGTTGCGTCTTCAAGACAAAAATGGGGCGAGTGCGCCTAATTCGACCCCATAACGATATCAAGGCGAACACGCAGGGGATTAAAATGTTTGTTGTAATCGATGACCGAGAGGGCGTCACACAAGGCTATGCGGCCGGGTTTGATCGCGAAGGGGTTGTATCGATTGGCTTCACTTCTACAGACTTTCGCGATTGGCTGGAATGTGCCGTTGGTAATGATTTAACTGTCATTCGGGCCTTTCTGCTGGGCGATTGTCCGGATCGGACGAGCATCCCATCCAGTATCCGCAACAGGTCACGGGCGCCGATTATTGCGCTCAACAGCCTGAAGCACCTCAAGCAGACCATTGAGTTATTCGAAGCTGGCGTCGATGACGTCGTTCACGCACCGGTCCACGTCCGCGAGATCATGGCACGAACGGCAGTTATTCGCCGCCGCACCATCGATCAGCATGAACCGGCACAAACGAGCGTAATTCGTGTCTTTCTCGATGGCCGCGACCCGGAGGTTGCCGGTCGCACTTTGGTCCTGCCACGACGCGAACTACGCATTCTCGAACACCTAGTCGGGCATCAGGGCAAATGGCTGACGAAGACCCAGCTCTTCAACGCCATCTACGGGCTGTTCGATGCCAGCTTCGATGAGAATGTGATCGAAAGCCATGTGAGCAAGCTGCGCAAGAAGCTACGCGATCATCTCGGCTTCGACCCAATCGAATCGAAGCGTTATATGGGTTACCGGCTGGACGATCTGAAGTCTCGTCCCGCTAACGAAGCGCCTATTTCAAAAGCGAACTAAGGCTCACGCCTTACGCGCAAGAGGACGCCGACTACGGCGTTGGCGTCCACCGCCTCCTCGAACTGCTGTGCAAGACACAGAGCTTCTCGCTTAACGCGAAGTACCACACATCCACCACGCCAGATCATTGAGCATCACCGTACCACAGCGATGACCACTCGCTGTAGTCTCAGCGGCGAATCTGATCCTTCGACACATAGTTGAAATCCTGCACCAGGACTTCCTGCAGCGCCTCCGTCTGCAGACGCTTGTTGACCTGCGCGCGCACCGTCTGCGCAAATTGCGTGAGGTCGTAACGACCGAGATTCTTGAAATCGAGCTTCTGGTCGCCATAGATCATACGGAATGCTTCATCGACGACGAACGGCTCCGGTGGCACCGGAAGCTGACGTAGGACTTTGGCGTTAGCAGTGAAGACGAGCTGGGTGACGATATAGCCCTGAACGCTGCCGTCGGCGATCATCGGCACATTGATCACCTTGACCTTTTCATAAACCAGACCTTCAGGTTGGTCCTGCTTCGCGGGCAATGCGGCCGCAGTCTCCTTCCAGTAGGAGATCCCGAAACTGGTACCCACAGTGACGAGGCAGGCCCAAATGCCCGTGATCAGCAGCTTCATCATTTGCGCTTGCCTGCGATCGCCAGGGAATAGGTGCCGTCCGATTCAACCTCCTGGATCGAACGCGCGATGATGGCCGAGACCTCACGCACCGCATCGAGATGGATCTGTAACGCCGCTTGATTACGGATCAGGCTGGCGCGCAACAGTGTGAGTTGCGGCGCGACGCGCGGATCGTTCTTGATGTCCTGAGTCAGCCGCATCGCGCGAGTCAGCTCGAGCAGACCACGGTTCTTGCGCTGACTGAAGCCGTCGAAGTCCACTACGGCGCGAACCTCAAGCTTCTCCGTCTCTTCGTCGATGGTTGCTTTCAACCGATCAATCGCGGTCAGCGCGCTGCTTTGGGTGCCGAGCCATTGGCCAGGCGTATCGTCCGCCTCGCCGGAAATGGGGGCTTCCTGCACTGCCGACTCAGGAAGGTCGGTCTCAGGCAAGGCCAGAGCCTGCGCCTCGACGGGGATGACTGAGGTCTGCTGTTCGATCTGTTCCATGTCGATCTCTACTGTCATGGCCGGATTCGGCCGTTAGCCTTCGGAAGTTGGAGCCGATGTCGGGCGCGATTTGGCCAGTTGCTTGGCGATGCCGACGCCGTTGCCCTTGGCCATTTCATTGCCGATCTGCTCGGCGAGCATCGAACGCCAGATATTGCCGGCAGTACCCTTGCCGAATACGTCCTCGGCGTCCTTCGGCAGCATCGTTTCCACGAACATCTGCAGCACGAAGGCTTCGAACTTGCGGTAGACCGGATTGCTTCCCTCGGCCTTCCGGATGATCGGCGTTGACGTTATCTCTCCGCCGCTGACGGGGGCAGACTTCGCGCTCTGGGCGGCCTGCCCTGCGGCAAACTCGTCGGCGACCGCAGATGCGAAGTTCGCCTCGCCCGCCGGCGCCATACGCTCAAGCCTCGTTGCCGCGACGCGTTGAGCGGCCGGATCCGCCGCCTTCATGACATCCGCAATTAGATCGTTCGATACCGGCGCGACTGTCATGCCACGCTCCCCGCAATTGCGAGATTTCTCATCGGTCTACGCTCCCTCGATCGACCGCCGGACGGCCTTGTCGACTTCATCTTCCAGAACCCGCTTTTCATCGGCCCGAACCGTGCGTCCGACCGCCGACTTCACCATCTTCAGCGCATGTTTCAGCTTGCGGCCTTCGTCGCGTGCATGCGCCGCCAGTCTTTCCCTCGTCTTGGCTACGACGCCTTGCTCGATGCTGGCGGCGCGCAAACTCTGGCTCGCCGTCTGCACGGCGAGGTCCGGAAGCTTGCTCTCATCATTGAACCCTTCCAGAATGAGGCGCTGTTTCTCCTCGAGCTGGTTCTCCCGTGCCTGGCATTCCATCAGCTGCCACTCGGCAATCCGGTGCAGCCTTGCCTGCACGGCGGCGATACGGCGGATCTTGTGGTCGCGCTTCTGCATGGTTCGTCACCCGGACAGCCAGGATGCGAAAGCGATACTGAATTGCAGCACCATTTCGCGGCCCGTGAGATAGAGCAGCAACAGACCGCCAGTGAGTACAAAGGGAATCGAGATAAAGTAGACGGGAATGCTTGGCGTCAGTTTATTGGCGAGACCAACCGCGAAATTGACGATGACAGCATAGACGACGAAGGGACTTGCGACCCGGAGCGCCAGCGTAAAGGCCATGGAGAGATGATCTACGAGTTGCGTTAGCCCGCCCTCGGCGCTGATCCCGGTTGCCGGCAACCAGATCTGATAGGACCCGACCAGGCCGCGCAACAATTCCCAATGCTGGTCGGTTACAAAGAAGACCACCGTCGCAGTCAGCGTGATCAGCGGCACCAGCGCCGGCACATGCTCGCCATCGTCGGCGACACCAGGGAGGGTCAGACCGATCCCCGACGCGACGAATGTAGCCATCGTTTCCAGCGCCGCGAAGAACATGCGTGCAGTGAGTCCAATGACCAAGCCCACCATCAGCTCGGACATGATCAGGCGGAGGAGATCTGGCGCCGTCGCCGCTTCCACAGCAGGCCGGACCGTAGACTCCAGCAGAGGTGTGAGCATCAAGGTGACGCTGATGGCGAGGAACAACCGGATCTGCGTCGGGATATTGACGCGGGAATAGCCCGGCGCCACCATCATGCAAGTCCCGATGCGGCAAAAAATCAGGAACGTGGCCAGGATGGAGACGGAGCTGCTTGCGATCAAGACACGGCTCCGAGCGACATCACCTCGGCCCCCCGCGCGATCTCCACATGCGACAGCACCGGCAGCGTGGGGAACATACGTTCGGTGATCATGCGCACATAAGGACGGACGTCAGGCGGCGCGACCAGCACCGCAGTGTCGCCATTGGCAGCCGCCTTGCGGACCGCAACCGACACGTCATCCGCAAATTGCTCAACCAGCCGCGGATCGGCATCGAATTCCACGATCTCACCCTTGCCGTCGCGTTTGATGCTCTGATGGAAAGCAAGATCCCAGCGATTGCCGAGGCGGAGCACCTTGAGCACGCCGTTGTCGGCGAAATCGCCGCAGATCTGCTGCGCAATGCGCATCCGTACATGCTCGGCCACATGCTCGGACCGACGCACATGCGGCGCGATCTCGGCGATGGCTTCCAGAATGAGATGCAGATTGCGGATCGAGATCCGCTCGGCGAGCAGAAGCTTGAACACAGCCTGTAGCCCTGAATAGGAAATCTGCGATGGCACCATATCCTCGATCAGCCGCTTGTATTCGGGATCGAGCCGATCGATCAGTGCGCGGGTGTCCTTATAGGTAAGGAGCTGGGCCAGATTGTTGCGGACGACCTCGCTGAGATGCGTGAGGAGCACCGAGATATTGTCAGCGATCTTGAATCCATCCTGTTTGACTTCATCAATAAACGTCTCCGGAACCCACATCGCCTTCATCCCGAAAGCGGGTTCGATTGTCTCGTCGCCCGGAACATCGGGCTTCCGATCGCCGTCAAACAACACGAGGGACTCGCCAATGCGCAATTCGTGATGGGCCACGACGGTGCCGTAGATCTTGATACGATATGACTTCGGCCCGATGGAGAGGTCGTCGGTCAGCTTGATCTCGGGAATGACGAAGCCATATTGGGCGGCGAAACGCCGCCGAACCTTGGCGACGCGATGCGCCAGTTCGCCATGGGCATTCAGCATCTGGATCGCAAGCTGACTGCCAACGCAGAGCTCGACATCGGAGGTCTTGAGCAATTCCTTGACGGAATCCCTGTTCTCGATCTGCGCTTTTTCCTGAACCTGCGCGATGCGCGCCTGCTCGACCTTCGCACGGGCGGCCTGCTGGCGCGGCAGCGTAAAGCTCATAAACGCCATGGCGCTGCCAAGCAGCGCGAAAGGCAGAAATGGCAGGCCGGGGAGCAGACCGAGGGCGAACATCATCATCGCGGCAACTGACTGGGCGCGCGGATACTTGCCGAGCTGTTTCAGCACCATTTGCTCAGCGGAGCCGCGCGTGCCTCCCTTGGAGACGAGCAGGCCGGCCGACAGCGACACGATCAGCGCGGGGATCTGCGAGACCAGGCCGTCACCAACGGAGAGCTTGGTGAAGACGTCAGCGGCGCGTGACAGTTCCATGCCATGATGAGTGACGCCGATGATGATGCCGCCAAAGATGTTGATGGCGGTGATAATCAGGCCGGCAATGGCGTCGCCGCGCACGAATTTCGAGGCGCCATCCATGGCGCCGAAGAACGAACTCTCTTCCTCCAGCTCGTGGCGCCGACGCTGCGCTTCCTTGTCATCGATCAGACCGGCCGACAGGTCGGCGTCGATCGCCATCTGCTTGCCGGGAATGGCGTCAAGCGAGAATCTGGCGCCGACTTCGGCGATACGCGTCGCACCTTTGGTGATCACCACGAAATTCACGGTGACGAGAATTGCGAAGATAATCAGGCCGATGACGAAGTCGCCGCCCATCACGAACTTGGCGAAGCCGGCGACGACGTAGCCCGCGGCGTGCTCTCCCTCACCGCCATGCGACAAGATCACGCGCGTGGTCGCCACGTTCAGCGCCAAACGCAGGATGGTGGCGATCAGCAGCACGGTGGGAAATGCCGAGAAATCCAGCGGCCGCTGAATCCACAACGACACCATCAGGATCAGCGCGGACAACGCGATCGAGAAGGCCAGGCCAAGGTCGATCAGGATCGTCGGAACCGGCAGCACCAGCATCACCAGAATGGTGACGATGCCGAATGCAAAGGCGACGTCCGTGCCGGCCCGCCGTTCGGCCGGCAGGGCTGAAATCGTTACGTCGGCCATGGCAATTCTCGCGCGAATATCATGGCCGCACTGTGCAGCGCCGACCTTGCGTGAAGATGGTGGAGACGATGGCGGCTAGAAGCCGCGTTCGATCCGGCCGTAGAGCACTTCGGTGAAGGCGAATATATGGGCTCCCATGAAGGAGCCGGTGACGGCGACCACGATTAACATCACCACGATCTTGGGGATGAAGGTCAACGTCATTTCCTGCACCTGGGTTAGCGCCTGCAGGAGGGCAATGACGATGCCCACGAACATCGCGGCGCCAACCGCCGGGCCGGCGGCAACGATGATAGTCCAGATCGCCTGCTGGGCGATATCGAGGGCGTCGCGCTCGTTCATGGTTCAGCTAATGGTAATGCCGGGCCCGAGCTGGACCTTCGTGCCGTTTTCGAGCGTCGCAACCGCACCGCCCTGGATGATATAGACTTCCTTGATCTTGCCGGTCGTGCTCGTTCCGCTTTCATCCGTGAATGAAGCGGTACGGCCGATCAGGCCTTCTGCCTGGGTAATCGCGCTGGTTGACAGCAGCGTATCGAGCTTCGCATTGGTCTGAACCGCCTGTTCGACGGACGACAGCTGTGCAAGCTGGCTCATATATTGGGTTGAATCGGTCGGATTGGTGGGATCCTGGTTGCGCATCTGCGCGATCAGAAGCCGCAGGAAGCCGTTGTAGTCGATCATGCTGGTCGACTTCGGCGGCGTCGTCGACGTGTCTGTCGTGGATTTCGCGGTATCTACGCCGTTGACGATCATCTCGCTCTCCCTGGGTTAGGCCACGACCGGCAGCAGCATGTCGGCGCTGCCAAGGATCGCCTGTTCGACTTCGAATAAGGCCCGGATCTTCCGCAACGCCTCGTAATAACGCTTCGCCTCGACGAGCTCCTCGATCGCATCGAGGCCTTGCAGCAATTCCTTGTTGTCGGCGGCCGCGTAAATCGCGCAACGCTGATGCCCAAAAACCGCACGCGCCTGCTCGATATCCCCCGGGCTCATCAACATCAGTTGCACAACGAAATAGAGCTGCCGGAGCGGCGTGGTCGCGTCGGCGACCTGCATGACCTGACTTTCCAGCAGAAAAGTCACGTCGTTGATCAATTCCAGCGTCACCTTACGGTCGACCCGCAAAACTGCGCCGTTAATATAGATTTTCTCGCCCGATCGCAGCGATATGCACATTGGCTTCTTCATGCCAGCGAATCCCGGATAACGATATTGATGGCGACGAGATCGCTCACGTCCGACAGTTGCTCTTCCCGGAGGCGCTCGGCTTCCTTGACAACCCAGAGGCCAATCGAAATCAGCTGCGCTCGCAACTGCTCCGGCAGGCCGTTTCGCGGACTCGACAGATCTTCTATGAAGAAGGTCCAGAGATTGCGGATATAGAGCAATGCGTCCGCCTCTTCGGATGAAGCAAGCGCTCCGCTCTGGATTTTCTGAAGCAGTGCAATGCCGTGATTGAGCGCTTGTTGTTCTCTGGATCGCGCCTCACGGCCGCTATCCTCGATTTCCGCGTCGTAACCTGCCAGTGTCATTTCAATCGACAACCTGTTGCTTCATAGATCAGCCCGCCGATCAGAGATAGTTGAGGATACTGAGTCGCTGAATTTGCGCTGTCAGCGCGTGTGACATTTCCAACTGATTCTTCAGGCTCGTGACCCGGACGGACGCTTCTTCCGGATCCACAACTTCCATCGCATTGACCTGCTTGTTGACGATGTCGATCTGAACCTTGAGACGACTGGTCGCATTCGTCGTCTGCTCCTGCGAGGTGCCCAGACGTGCACCGACGCTCGCCAGATCCGAGATCGAGTCGGCGATCACCAGCCACGCTTTGTCCGTAACCGCCTGGAACGTGCTCTGATTCAAGCTTTTCACATCGAGCCCACTGAGCATCGTGTAAGCCATCGCCAGTTTCCGGAACGCCTTGTCATTGACGCTGGCGGAGGAATCGACGGTTTGTGTCGTGGAAATACGATTACGCACGACCTGATCAGATGCCGAAGACCAGTTCGTTCCCCAGGCCGGATCGTCGAATTCGGTCGCAAACGCATTGTCGAGGAAATTATTCATGGCAGCGGGTGTAATGTTTTCAGATCCCACGGCGCCGGGTGCGAAACCAAAGGCGGCAGTGAAGGCCGCATCGATCGCCGTCTTGCTGGGCGAGCCGGCCTCGTATGGCGTCATAGGCTCCTGCCCGGTATTGATGCCACCGAAGAGATACTGCCCGTCCATCGCGACATTGAGTGACGTGAGAAGTGATTGGAGATTCGATGTCGCGGGCTGAGCAATGATGCCGCCGCCATTTGCCGAATTGCGCGCCGCCAGAAGGTCCTTCTGGAAGGACTGCGCAGTTTCGATCAACTGGGAGACGCGCTCCTGTGCGACGTCGAGGCGAGAGCCAACGAGCGCATTGGTATCGACGAGTTTCTCCATATCGAGAAGCTCTGCGCGTAGAGTGACGTCGCGGCCGGCGAGTGCACCAAGGCCCTCCCCGACATCGGCCAACCTGCCGGTCGTCGCTTCCTTGGTCGCCTTTGCGAGCGCAACTTGGCTTTTCGATGCGGCGATCCGCAGGGTGGTCGAGATCGAGTTTGACGAGATGAAATTTGTAGCCATATCGATTACCCCACCGCCATCAGGAGTTCTTTCAGCATATCGTCGATCGTCGAGATGAGCTTCGACGATGCAGAGAAGGTGCGCTCGACCTGCAGCATGAAAGACATTTCGTCATCCATATTGACGCCATTGACATTCGACAGCGCGTCGGCGCTACGCTCCAGGAGCGTCTGACTATAGGTCGCCTCGTCGCCCACGCTCTTGCGCTGCGATTCCAGCCAACTCACCGACGAGCCGGCAAAGTCGACAAGGCTTCCGCTGGGTTTGCCCAGGGCAGCCGGATCGAAGGTTCGAGATGCCGCCATGCCGTCGACGAGGCCCTGAATACGGGCGAAAAAGCCTGCTTCGCCTCCGGTATTGTAGACGTAGTTTGCGCCGTTGATGCCGCCGTCGCGAATCAGGCTCGGATTGCCACCCAGCGCTTGATCGACCAGAGCAGTAACCTTGATCGTCCCGGCGAGCCCGACATTGATCACGCCCGTGGTCGGCATGGTCGGTCCACCGGCATAGGTGAATAGTCCGGCTTGATCTGGCCCAGCGGCAGCGGTCTGGTCCTTTTCTGCAAAGACCTCGATCACGCCACGCGCTATTTCGTCAAGCTGGTTCTGATAGGTTACCATCTTGTCGTCGCGAAGCGTCGCCAGGCCAGCGAGCTTGCCGGAGCTGATCGGCATGATCGCGTTAGCGCCGGTGACGGGAACGCCGTCGATGACCACAGCGTTACCCGTTGTGCCGGCCGTGTAGGAATTTGTCGGACTGAAGGTTACGGAGCGAGCGGTACGCTCGAACAACGTGACCCCAGAATCCGTATAGACAACCATGTCATTGTTTGCGCGGGTGGCAAACGTGATCCCGACCTCCTGGGACAGCTTCGACAGAATACTATCGCGCGTATCGAGGTAGTCGGTGACGTCGGAGCCGGAGATCGTTCCCTTGATGATCGCCGTATTCACCGTCTCGAACTGAGCCAGCAACTGATTGATATTGCCAACCGAGGTCGCCATCTCGGCATCAGCATCAGCCCGGGTCGTTTGTACAGTATTGGTCGCATCGTTCAGAGCCGTGGCGACGCCCTTTGCCGCCGTCACGGCAGTCTGTGCAAAGGTGACGTTGTTCGGCGCCGAGGCATATTGCTGCAAGGCGTTTTTCAGCTTGGCGAGCTGGGCCGCAGCCGATTGATCGAGTTCGGGGTCGTCGATCGTGACCGCCGCAACTTTTTGCAGACCGTTGTAGAGGGCATCCTGCTGTGCCGAGGTGGAGACAGCCTTGACGACATTGTTGAACAGACCGGCACTGGCGGCCCGCTGAATACCACTGACATAGACACCGCTGCCCGGCTGGGAAACGATCAGAGCATTCTTGCGGGAGTAGCCGTCCTGATGCAGGCCGGCGACGTTGCGCGAGATGACGGAAGACTGGACGCCCGACGCCATAAGCGACGAGCGGGCCGAATTGAGTGCGACCGTAAGTGACATTGGAGACTCCCGTCAGTGATCCGCGCTGTGCGCTAGCGCTTCAGGTTGACGAGCACGTCGAGCAGGTCCGCACCGGTCTGGAACACCTTGGAATTCGCGGTGTAGCCACGCTGCGACTCGATCATCGCTGTGAGCTCGTTGGCCAGATCGACGTTGGATGCTTCGAGCGCCTCCGGCTTGATGGTGCCGAGACCGCTATTGCCCGCGAAATCGACCTGGATGTTGCCGGAGTTGGTGCTGATCGAATAGACATTCCCGACTTCGGGCGAGAGATTGTCAGGGCTCGGCACCGTCGCCAGCGGGATCTTGTAGCTCGCGATTCGCGTGCCGTCGTCGAAGATCGAATACATGGTGCCGTCTGAGCTCACCTCCACACGGTCGAGCGCGCTCGGCGCGTTGCCGTTGGTCGTGGCCTTGAACTGGAACTCGTCCGCGACCTGCGTCATACTCGACATATCGAAAGTGACGGGCGAGCCGCCCGGGATTGTGAAGGCCATCGAGGTCGGGCTTGCGGCAGCGAGGCGGCCCTTGCCGGTGGCGCTGACGTCGAAGGTAAATGTCTGGGTGGTGCCCAGCTGCGACCCGACTGCATAGGGGAAGCCGCCGCCTGCTGCCGCGCCTGCGCTGTTGTAGATCTGCACATCCCATGTATTGGCGGCTGTCTTGAACATGTACATGTCAAGTTTCACCGCATTTCCAATATTATCGTAGGTGATGACCGACGTTTTCGACGTAAAGTTCGGCGGCCCGGCGCTGATCGCAGCATTGGAATCCAGGTTGGCGCTACTGATGCCTGCCTGGGTCGTCGGATTTCCCATCAAGGACTGCTGCGCGATGTTTACGACCTCGAGATTGCCAAGGCCGTTGGCAACGACGTTCGGCTGGGCGCCATTCTTGATGTTGTAGCCCATCAGATAGTAGCCACCGGTATTGTAGAGATTGCCCTGGCCATCCGGAACGAAAGAGCCAGCGCGCGTGAGGTAAGGCGTGCCACCCGCATCGCTGACGACGAAAAAGCCACTGCCCTGAATCATCATATCGGTCGCAGAAGTCGTGTAATTCGCCGTACCGGGATCAGAGATCGCGTAACGAACCTGCGTCTCGACGCTGCCGGAATTGTAGTTTCCGGTTCCGCTGCGAAGGATCAGAGAGGAGAATTCCGTCGAGGCGCGCTTGTAGCCTGTGGTATTCACGTTCGCGATATTGTCTGCGACCGTTGCCAGCTTGTTCGACTGGGCGTTCATGCCGGAGCCGCCTGTGCGCATCACCCCATACAGACTCATCGATCATCCTCCATTTCACTTGTGAAGTATTAGAATTGAAGTTGCTTGTGCGAGGCTGGCGGTTATCCACAGGGTCATCGTGACGCAGTGCGTTCCGCGCAGAAGTCGCGTGCCTTGCTCGTCCATGACCCGAATCCGCTCGCGACAAGACTGCCGATAACGCTGCAGATGTAGCGTTTCTGGCCGACGACATTGGTCGGACCGGCGTTGTAGCGCGCGACAGCCATCGTCCAGTTTCCCTCGCGTTCACGCAGATCTTTCAGAAATCGCGCGGCATAATCGACATTACGCGCGGGATCGAACATCGCCTCTACACTTGGAAACTTTTCCCCGTGATAGCGATGATTGATCTGCATGCAGCCGAGATCGACCAGCTTAGCGCCCTTGCTCTTCTCCTCGGCGAAACGCGCAACGGCATTGCGCAGATCGGTGGCCAGCACAGTCCTACCATCGACATTGAGCGCATAGGGATTCAGCACGCCCTTGCGCCCGGTCTCGCTGAGACCGACCGCAAAGAGAACGCCGAGTGGCACATTGTGGCGACGTGCCGCGCGCGCCATCTCCCGTTCGCACGGCCCCCCGGCGCGAGCGTCAGTCGCAGCGCTAGATATACACAGTGCTGCTGCGAACCCGATTGCCATTCTGATCCTGCTGCCGCTCGGACGACCTTGGCGATTGCTCATGATCCTGCCTGTTATGCCGTGCGCCGCTCTGCGCATCGCCGGACGACCGGCCCGAAGAACCACCGTCCGCCTGCGATCCACCTGACGACGGCAGCGAAGAACGCTGATCGGACGGCGCTTGCTGTTGCTGCTGACCGTTGTTCAGATTTGCGTCGGGGGTGCGGGTATGATCGATCGCTGCGATGTCGAAGGTGTAGCCAGCCGACTGCATGGCGTCGGTGAGCGCACCGCGCTCCTGTCGCAGCATCTGCGTGGTCTCGTAGCGATCCGCAGTGAGGTGAATCTCCACAGAATCGCCGGCAAGCCGCATCTTCACCGTGACAGAGCCGAGATTGGGCGGATCGAGTTCGAGCGTCATCATGCGCACCGGCCGGCTATCCGCGACTTTGTTCGTTTCGAGCCCCGACGCGTCGGCCGCGCGAGCCCCTTCAGGTGATGCGACGGTCGCCAGATCAGCCGCCATCCGATCGACGATCTTCTGCAGCGTCGTGACCTGTTGCACGGGCTCGAAATGCGTCTCTTGCTCACGGACGGCCGCTTTCGCAACCGGAAGCGGCTTCGTATCCGTCGTCTCGGCCGTCAGCGTGAACCGTTGCGTGGCGGCCGCATCGGCGTCAGGTACGTCGGCCGTTGCAGCGAGAATGAGCTTCGTGGGATCGCGCGGAGCATCATCTGCCTTCACGTCCGATACCGAAATGCGAGACGCCGCCTTGTCATCGCTTGCCAAAGGTGAATGCGCGTGATCGAGTTTGGCCATCACCGCGCTGAGCGCAGGATCCGGTCCGCGCCAGAGGGCAGATTTTGTCGCCCCCTCCTCTCCCTTCGTGGCCTTCGAATCGTCATCATCGGTTTGATCGTCACTGACGTTCGGCTTTTGCGCGACTTCACCGGTCAATTCCGCAAGAACGGATGCCGCGTCGAGCACAGGTTTAGCGTCAACGATTTTCGCGTCATCAGCTGTCTTGATAACATGCGGCGTGACTGTTTTAGGTTCCTTTGAGACCAGGCGGAGCTGCTCGCGAAAATGATCGGCTTTCTCCTTGCCGTCCTTGGCATGGGCACCGCCGTTCAACCCACCTTTCGCTCCAGCCTTTCCGGCCGCTGTCTGGCGGAGCGCTGCCATTAGGAGATCTGCATTGTTCATCGGGCTTTCTCCTTTAATTGCTCCTGCGACGCATCGAGCAGCTTTTGCGCGCGATCGACGGCAGCGAGAGAGCGACTGAAATCAATGCGCGGCCGCATAGCCGTCTTCGCTTCGCTGCTTCCGTCGCTCCTGGCCTTTGCCTCCGGCAGCGCCTTTCGAACATTCAGTCCAATGGCAAGCGCCGCGGTTTGCAGTTCGACATCACGTTCGGATAGTTTTGCCTTGTCGATCTGCTCAAGCTCGGCGATTGCCGTACTGTGTGCAGATGTGGCAACGCGTGCCGCGGCACGATACAGGCGCGCGCGTACACGCTCGGCGCTGTCGTCATCGGACAATGCGAATACACGGTCGGCGGCGAGCACCGTCATTTCAGTCTTGCCGCGAACTAATGCCGTTCTTGCAATTAGAAGATAGAGTGCCCGCTGGCTCGCCCGGTCGAGATGATCGAGCACGGCGACAAGACGCGGGAAACGATCGGGACGCTGCACGAAGCTGAAGCGTGCCACAGAGAGCGCAAAGCGCTGGCGGAAATTGCCTGCATAGATAGAATGCCTGTATCGGCGAAAGTAGCGCACCGCGAGGGCTTCGAACTTGTCGAAGTCGTCGTCCTGCCCGACGATGAAAATCTCCCGACGCAGTGCCGCTTCCTCGACCAGCGTGCCCGGCATCATCAACCGCACCTCGTCGAGCAATGCGATCGCGACCTTCAGGTCGTCCTGCGCAACCAGTGCCGATTGCACCAGCGCAATCTCCGCACCGAGCGCCGCAGGCAGTCTGCGTGGCTTGATATTGGCGAGCTTCGACTTCGCTTCGTCCGTGCGCCCTTCGACATAGGCGATAGCGCCATCGACAATGGCCTCGTCAATATTCAGCACGTTGCGGGAGCGGAGGCTCGCCACCACTTGCGGCGACCCGCCACTCAAGAGGAAGGTGACAGCTGCGCGCGAATTGCGTGGCTCCTTCCAGACGGCAGCATCGGCTTTTAGGAAGTTCTCACCCAGGCGTTTCAGCAGGGCGGGTTGGGAATTATGAGCGTCGAGATCACCGCGTGCGATCTGATCTTGCAGCATCTGCAATGAACGAACCATCTGATATGGCTCGCGCATCTGGTCGTCCACCGACTGCGCATGTGCGCTGCCAAGACAGGCTAGAAGCGTTGCTGCAATGATCCTGGCGCTAGTCATAATATGGGAGCACGGATCAGAAGTTCGATGCGCCGGTTCTGCGCGGCGAGCGGATCATTCTGAATTTTCGGCCGGCGGTCCGCATAGCCCTCGATGCGCTCGACCCGCCCGGCGTCGAGGCCGCCGCGCACCAGCATGTGATACGCCATATGCGCACGCGCGGTCGAAAGCCGCCAATTGTCATATTCCGATGTGCGATAGACCCGGCTATCGGTGTGACCGCGCACGATGACTTGGCCGCGGTTTTGCGCGATCATCGGCGTGATCTTGTCGAGCGCACGAACGAGACCGGGCGTAGGTTCGGCCGAGCCGTTGGCAAACATTCCGTAATTCACGTCATCCGTCAGATTGATCAGGAGTCCCTCGGGGGTCTCCCTCACTTCGGCCACCGGACGCGCCGGTCCAATTGCCGCCAATGCCGCCGAGATCGCGGCCTGGAGCTTGGCGGCGTCCATCGGCTGGGCCTTTTCAGCCTGGGCTGGCGCCTTGTCAGGCTGCCCCTGAGATTTGTCAGCCGGCGCTGCGGTCTTGTCAGCCTGCGCCGGTTGCGGGCGACCCGCTGCCGGATTGGGCTTGTCGCCATCGTCGGCGAACAACCCGGCGGGCTTCGGTGCCTCCTGCTTGTCGGATTTCGCGGGAGTTGAATTCGATCCGGACATTTCCTGACCCGGGGTGCCGGTGGCATCAGGCTTGGCATCGAGCGGGCGCGGCTCCTGGCCCTCGCTCGTCGCAGCAGCAACATCCTCACCGAATGGAAGGCTGCCGGCGTCCTTGCGCCCCGACAGCTTCTTCTCGAGCGACGAGATCGACGCCATTGGCCAGTTGATCGGATCGAAGGGGTCCCGATAGGCCTCTCCGCCCTTCAACCCTTCCTTGCGATTTGGGTCGAGCGCCGCGCTGGTCTGTCCCGGACGCGGAGGACCGCCGGCAATCTCTGACAGCACCGCATAAGGATCGCGAAACAACGTCGCCTCGCCATAGCGTGGTTGCGGAGGCTGCGGACGCGCGAGCGAATCCGTCGGCTGACCTGGCTCCGGATGCGGCCACTTGCTCTCGCCTTCCACGGCCTTGCCGGGGTCAACCCGCCGGGCATCGTTGATGCCTTTACGATCCGGCGTCGAGTCCGTCAGCTTGATCGGATTGAAATAGTTGGCAACGCTCTCACGCGTTTCCTGATTGGTGGCATTGATCAGCCACATCACCAGGAAGAATGCCATCATCGCCGTCATGAAGTCGGCGTAAGCGATTTTCCAGACACTATTCTTCGTCTCGCCGCTCTCAAGCGAACTGCGGCGGCGGATGATCACTATTTCTGGCGGAAGCGGATCGGCCATCTCAGCTTTGGACCGCCATTTTCAAGCGCTCGGTCCATATCTTGAGCTGGGTCTCAAGCACGATCTGGTCGACGACAATCGACGCTTCTGTTTCGGGGCCGGCACGCAACTCCGATGCAATGGCGCGGACACCGAGCTTGCTGCGGATCAATTCGAGCAAGTCCGATGGACCGGTGATGCGCAGGACCGGGCGGCGGCTATCGGTCGTGATTGACGACAGATGCTCGATGAACGCAGTGACGGCCTGTTTCTGTACGGCGTTACTGATGAGCGGCTCGAGAAGTCGAGCGGCTACGCCAGCGATTCTTCCCTGCAACTGATCGCCCATTTCGGTGATATCACCGGCGAGCTTGGCCGCCGTCTCGTTGAGAAATTGCTGCCGTTCTTCGGCGGCCTGCGCCACAAGTGCCTGCTTCTCCTGCTCCATGCGCTGTTCGAACTCGGCGAGTGCACTCGCATAGCCTTCGGCGCGACCGCGCTCATAGCCATCATCCTCCTGCACGGGGAGCGGCTTTGGCTGCATCTGCGGCTGCGGTTGAAACGACGGTTGCTGCTTTGCCTTCTGCAGAAGCGACTGATGTTGCGGCTGCAGGCTGGAGTGATGCAGATGGTCGAACGGAACGACGCGGCTCCGCGTCTTTGGCGGCTCCGGTCGATCGAAATCGGCGATCAGACGTGCGACTTGCTCTGCGCTCATACCGCTTCCTCTTGTCTGATCCATTGTTTCAGAATCGCTGCCGCCTGCTTCTCATCGAGCTGGATGATCTGTTCCAGCCGCTTTTGCGGCGTATTCTGCATACTGCTCGAGACATCCTGGATGAGATTGGGCGGAGCCTCGCCTCCTGACAGAGCCGCGGTCGCCATCGTGCTGCCGCCACTGAGCAGCGCATTCGTCTCTGCCTGGAACTGCGTCGTCTCGTCCGTCTTCGCGCTGGCCAGGATCGTATTGATTGCCGGGCGCAGACCGAACCAGATCAGCATGCCGGCCACAGCTAGAATGGTGATGGCACTCACGAGACTGCCCGCTTGGCGCATCATCACCTCTGTGAAGGTGATCGACGGCACCGGCGCGAGATCGCGCGCACCTTCCATGAATTCGACCGCCGAAACCTGAATCTGGTCGCCGCGCGGGCGATCGATGCCAGCTGCGGTCGCAGCAATCTGCGAGATCTCCGCGACTTTGGCTTCGATCGCAGCATCGCTCACCTTGTCGCCAAGGCTCGCAATGAGACGCGGCCGGTTGACCAGAACGGCAAGGAACATCTTGTTCACCACGAAACCATCGCTCGTGGTCGTCACCGTCTTCGACGACACTTCGTAATTGGTGATGTCTTCGCGGCGCTGCTTCTCGTCATTCTGATTCTTGGCGCCGGTCGCATTGACCTGCTGATCTGGCAGGTTCTGCTGAACGGTTGTCGGTTGCTGCCGATCGAGGCTCTGCGACGTTTCCTTCTCTCGAACGGCGCGCACAGAGCGCTGCACCCGCGAATCCGGATCGTAGACCGTCTCGTTAGTCTGTTTCTTGTCGGTCGACAGCTGGGTCGCAACGCTGACCTCAAAGTTATCGAGCCCCAGATAGGGTGTCAGTGCCCGGCTCACATTCTCCTGGATCGAGCGGCTGACGACCTTCTGCAAATTGGCCATCGTGGTCGGCGTTGCCCCGACGCTGCCGCTGCCGTCATCGTCGGAAAGCAGCGAACCGTCACTGTCGAGCACGGTGACCTTGTCCGCGGTCATTCCTGGCACGGCCGCGGCCACGAGATGACGGACCGAACGTGCCGTGCGTGCATCCGCCGGACCATCCGTTCGTAATACGACCGAGGCCGACGGCGGCGACTGCTCACGCCGGAATGAGCCCCGCGCAGGCATCACGATATGAACGCGGGCTGCCTTGACTCCCTTGAGAACCTGGATCGTCCGCGCAATCTCGCCCTCGAGCGCGCGTACGCGCGTGATTTCCTGCATGAACGATGTGAGGCCGAGCGAGCCAATCTTGTCGAACAGCTCATAACCGCCGCCGGTGGTGCTGGGCAGACCCTTGTCGGCCAGCAGCGTACGCGCCTGCGCAGTCTGTCCCGGACGAACATAGACCGTATCGCCCGCCGTGTTCAGATCGAAAGCGATATTCGCGTCGCGCAGCACCGAGCTGACACGCGTCACGTCCTCGCGGCTAAGACCCGAATAGAGGACATTGTATTCCGGTCGGCTTATGTAGTACGCGCCGCCGCCAACGCCGCCGAACACAGCGAGGCCAACCACCGCGAGCAGAATGAGACGCTTCGTACCCAGCTCAAGCAGATTGTTCCAGAGCTTCTGCGCGTGCTCGCGATTGACCATAAATACCCCTGCCCACTTCCGAATCGATCATCGATTGTGAAGCTTGTCCGAGGGTTACGGAGAGCCTGAATGCGAAATGGCCGCGACCATGATTGGTCGCGGCCATTCCTATTCACGATACGAGAGCGATTAACCGCGGAACAGCGACAGGATGCTCTGGCTGCCCGAGTTGGCGATCGACAGCGCCTGGATGCCGAGCTGCTGCTGGACCTGCAGAGCCTGGAGTCGGGTCGATTCGGCGTTCATGTCCGCGTCGACGAGCTGGCCGATACCGCGATCGAGCGAGTCGGTCAGTGTCTTCACGAAGTTCTGCTGCAGGCCGATACGGTTCTTGATGGCACCGAGGTTGGTAGCCGAGTCGGTGATCTTGGCCAGCGCCTTGTCGGTACCCGAGATATAGGTCTCGAGCTTGGCGAGGTCTGAAGCGTTGTCGGTGAGCTTCGAGATATCCAGCGACGAAACGCTGAAGGTCTCCCAGGCAGCGCCGGTATAGGCATCCATGGTGGCGTCGAGAATGCCCTTCTTGGTGTCGACGGCGCCGACGATCGCGGTCAGCGTGACATTGGGCCCGAGGCCGGAAACGGCGGCGTTGATCACGATGTCGGAGTCGTTGCGGCTCTTGAATGCGAGCTGCGTGCCGGCGGTGTTGACGCCGACCGACAGACCGTCAATGCCAAGCTTGTTGATCGCGGTGGCAATGTCGGAGAGCGAGGTCTTGGCCGCAACTGCGATATTGATCGCAGGAGCTGTACCAACCGTCACGGTGATGTTGCCGCCGACGTCGGTCGCAGCAGCGTAAGCGGTAGTGGTGCCCGTCGGGAAGGCCTGGGCGTTATAGGCCGTATCCAGATTGGCGTCGTACAGCTTGACGGCGTTCAGGTCGACCGTGAGCGTGTCGATCTTGACAGCGCCACCGGCACGAGAGAACGACGACACGACGCTCTTGGTCGCGTTGTAGCTGGCCGAGGTCGAGTCGCCCGAGATCCAGTTTTCACCGTTGAACACGGCGCTGTCAGCGGTGTTCTTCAGCTGCTTCTGGAGTTCGGTGATTTCGCTCTGGATCTTCGCACGGTCAACGCCCGGCGTACGGGCAGCAACCAGCTTGGCCTTGATCGACGAGACGACGTCAACGGTCGCGCTCAGGCCGGTATACATGGTGTCGATGGTCGCGGCACCGAGACCGAGAGCGTCCTGCACGGCGCCCAGAGCCTGAACGTCCGAACGCATCGTGGTCGCGATGGACCAGTAGGCGGCGTTGTCCGACGCGGTCGACACGCGATAGCCGGTGGAGATGCGGTTCTGCGTGGTGGAGAGGTTGGACGTAACCGAACGCAGAGTCTGCAGTGCGGTCATGGCCTGGGAGTTGGTCATCAAGCTAGACATCGTATGTCCCTTTAATTTGATTGATTTGCTGGGGACATACCGGACTTTCACCGGTACGAGAGGGCGGCATCATGCCTTTGGGATGTCGATTTCTGATCGACCCAACCTGTCGTGAATTGCAAGCTAGCCGCCAAACCTTACCCAAAGCTGAAGGGAGCGGCGGCTCGTATAGTTAACAGCGATCATTTGATTCGTCACTTACCTTGTGATGAATCAAATGATCTAGAGAAACGACTTCACAAGACCGACTGCGAGCAGATTCCAGCCGTCGATCAATACGAAGAATAGTACCTTGAACGGTAGCGCGAACACCGTGGGCGGCATCATCATCATGCCCATCGACATCGTTAGCGTTGCGACGATCATGTCGATCACCAGGAACGGCATGACGACAAGAAAGCCGATTTCGAATGCGCGGCGAAGTTCCGACACCATGAAAGCCGGAATGATGATTCGCAGATCGATCCGCTGACCTTCGAGTTTTATCTTCATGCTCTCGGCAGCAAGGTTCTCGAAGGTTTGCAGATCCTTCTCACGCACATGCTGCAGCATGAAATCGCGGAACGGATCTGTGACCCGCGAATAGGCCTCCTGCTCTGTGATCTCATTCTTCATCAGGGGCTGAAGGCCGTTCACCCACGCGCGATCGAAGGTCGGCGCCATGACATAGAATGTGAGAAACAGCGCAAGGCTGATCATCACGATGTTCGCCGGCGTAGTCTGCAGGCCAAGCCCTGTGCGCAGGAATGAGAGTGCGACAACGAAGCGCGTGAAGCTCGTCACCATGATGAGCAAGCCTGGCGCCAGTGACAGCACCGTCAGCAGCGCGACCATCTGGATGATTCGGCCGCTGGCACTACCCTCGCCCTGCGGAAGCAAGGTCGACAGATCCGGAACCTGCGCCACTGCAGCGCTCGGCAAAAGCACCAGCAGAAGCAGGATCGGAATAATACGCTTCATTGCACCACCAATGTCTCGATGATCAGTTCACGTACTTTCCCGCTCGAACGCGTAAGCGCGCGTTCGTTCAGATCTTCGCGTAGATACTGCAGACCGCGGGCGCCCTCGATCTGCGTCGGTGTGAGCGTGCGCAGATAGGCTGCGACATCCTCGCCGATGCGGGCGACCACGATACTCGCCTCCTCCTCGGTCAACTTATCGGTCACGATCGAGGCCTCCATGCGGATCCAGGCATTTGGCGGCGCCGCCAGATTGGTCACGACCGGTGTGATCTTGCGCAGACGATCATTGGCATTGAAGGCCGACGAGATCGGCTTCTCCGGGACTTCCTTCTGGTTTTCACTGATGCGCTGGAACGTCGACATCAAATGCAAGCTTGCCAGCGCTCCAGCCCCGACCGAGAGCGCCGTGACGAGCAGCAGGGCGCCAAACCACTGCATGAACCCGGGGCGCTGGCCTTCATTCGCGGTGTCATCGGCCATGAGCGATCCTCATCAGAACGGCGCAACCTGGTCGTAGACCTGTTGACCCCAGTTCGGCTGCTGCACTTCCATGGACCGGCCGCGCCCGCCATACGAAATGCGGGCTTCGGCGATCTTCTCATAGGCGATGGTGTTGTTGCGGCTGATATCGATCGGGCGCACGATGCCGCCGACATTGACGATGCGCATTTCGTAATTGACGCGCATCTCCTGCGAACCGCTAACCAAGAGATTTCCGTTCGGCAACACATCGACAACGACTGCAGCGACCGAGAAGCGCACTTCCTCATTGCGGTCGATCTTGCCAGCGCCCTTGTTCGATGATTGGGATTTGACGTTGGTGTCGAAATTTCCGGCCGAGAGCCATTTGGCAATATTGGCCGAATAGTCGGACTCCACCTTGATCTGCGAGTCCCGCGACCGATCCGTCTTGTTGTCGAGGATCGCCTTGTCGTTCATCAGAATATTCACGGTCAGAAGATCACCGACCCGCGTCGCCCGCGAATCACGATAGAGGTCCTTGCGGTCATTCCAAATCGAGTGAGGGCCCGCGCTACGATAGGCGCGCCGCTCGATCGGAATTGCGCGCGCATCGACCTGCATACCGTTGCCGATCGGCGACATGTAGGGTGCCTGGCCAACCTCGGCGAGATTGCTGGCGCAGCCGGTCAGGCACGACAGTGCGACCGGAATCAGAATCACTCTCAACCACATCATTTCTTGGCTTTCCCGTCGTCGGTGCGACGCATCCCGGCGAGTGTGTCGGCGAGATGTGCGCCGCGCGCCGGTTCCATTTCATTGAGGATCGCGCTGGCGACGCGGACCCTCAGCTTGGCAAGTACGGCAGCTGCCGTATCGTCGGCCATGCTGGCGATCTGCTGCGCCGCAGCTTCGGGGTTCATGCGCGAATAGATTTCAACGACGCTGTCTTCCGCCTTCTTGAGAAATTCTTCGCGCAGCTTCAGCCATTCCTCATATTCGGCTCGCTTGGCCTCAAGTTCGGCAATGCGCAGCTTCAGCTTGGATTCAGTGGCTTCCAGCTCTTTCTGCTGCCACGCCACACGGGCATCGAGCGCCTGATCTGCGATGTTGCTGCAAAAGCGGGCGACGTCGGATTCCTGGGAGTTCGCGGCTGCGCTATCCTTTTTGTCGATGGCGCCCGTGATCAGCGCCGAATCGGCAGGCGGACGCACCACCGGGTCCTGCTTGTTTGCAGCCGGGCGGGGGCGCGCAACTTGCGGCGTCTTTGCAAATTCACCAAGGTTCAGCGGCTTTGAGAGCTTCTGCTCGGGTTCGGCCGATGCTTGTGTGGACAGCACCATACCGACCAGCATGAGAAACTTGATCGATCGATTTGCGACGCGCGCCATTCGTGTTCTCGTGATTCAGCTGAGCGAGCGTTGCACGCTTTGGCTTGCGTGACGCTGACCCGCGCCTTACTGGATGACGAGTTCCGCCTGAAGCGCACCAGCCGCCTTGATCGCCTGCAAGATCGCGATGATCCCCTGTGGTTTCAGCCCGATCTGATTGAGACCACGCACCAAACGCTGCAGATCGGCGCCGCGCAGAATTGCGATCTTGGCGCCGGGCTCATTCGCTTCGATGAAGGTCTGCGGTACCACCACGGTCTCACCACGACGGGCAAACGGCGACGGCTGCGACACGATCGGCGCCTCGGTGATTCTCACGGACAGATTGCCATGGGTCACCGCCACCGTCGAAATCTGTACATTCCGGCCGATGACCACTGTTCCCGTACGTTCGTCGACCACGACCCGCGCCGGCGTATCCGGCTCGACCAGCAGTTCCTCGATCTCGGCGATAAAGCGCACCGGCGAAGTGCCACGCGGTCGGGACAGTACGATAGTACGATAATCGCGTTCGAAGGCTACCGCCTTTTGGTAACGGCCACTGCCATGCGCGTTGATCGCATCCATGATGCGCGTTGCGGTGACGAAATCCGGGTTTTTTAACTCAAGGATGAGCGATTCCATCTCGCTGAAGCGGCCCTTAACCTCTCGTTCGATCAGCGCACCATTTGGAATGCGGCCAGCTGTGGCCACACCTTGGCTGAGCGTTTGTGCAGCGCCTTCGACGTTGTAACCGCCTACAGCGATAGCACCTTGCGCGACAGCATAGGTTTCGCCATCGGCGCCGCGTAACTGCGTCATCACCAACGTTCCACCAAGCAGGGATGATGCGTCGCCCAATGACGAGATCGCGACGTCGATTCGCGAACCACCCGCGACAAACGGCGGCAGATCGGCCGTCACAACGACGGCGGCAACGTTGCGCGTGCGCAACGAGGTGCCACGGATATTGATGCCCATATTGTCGAGCATCGATTGCAGCGATTGTTCGGTGAACGGTGCGTTGCGCAACGTGTCGCCGGTGCCCTTGAGGCCGATCACGAGGCCATAGCCGAGGATTTGGTTCTCCCGCACGCCCTTGAGATTGGCGATGTCCTTCACACGCACAGCGGCATCTGCCGCCGAGATCGAAAGCGAAAGCAGGAGACCGCAAAGGAGACGCAGCATCATCCGTTCTGAATCCGTACTGATCCGTCCTGCTGGACGATGCCCCGGATAGTGACGCCGGTATCGAGGTTGCGAAGCTGCACCATCATGCCGGCACTGCCGGACTGCAGGGATGTTGCATAGGTGACGATAATGAGCCCATCATCCTCGACGAGCACCTTCACCACAGCCCCGCGGGTGACGGCCTTCAGATCTTCGAGACCGTTGATCGGAATCAGGTGCCCCGCCAACAGTGTACGACGCGCGATGCGGCCAACGAGGGACGCACGGTCGTTGATGAAGGCACTTGCGCCCTGAATATTGGGCGCAAAATTGCGATCCATAATCATCTCATCCCGGATGACGTCACCGGGATAGATCGCCGTGGCCGGCACGGGATAGCGGACGGCATCTTCCGCAGCATTTGCGACGCCCGTGATGCCGGCCGCGAGCACGAGGCTCACGACCCAGCGGGTAATGATGGTAACTGCGCGCATCAGGCCGAGATCCCGTTCTGTGGATTACCGCATGCCCTTCGAGATGGTTGATGCCATCTCGTCAGCCGCCTGGATGACTTTTGAGTTCATTTCATAGGAACGCTGCGCCGAGATCAGCTCGGTGATTTCCTTCACCGGATCGACGTTCGAGCTCTCGAGATAGTGTTGATGCAACTTGCCGTAGCCAATGTCGCCCGCGAAACCGACAACTGGCACGCCGGATGAGACCGTCTCGCGATAGAGATTTCCGCCGAGTGGGTCCAGACCGGCTTCATTGGAGAAGTTCGCGAGCGAGAGTTGCCCGAGCTGAACAGGCGCAACGGTCCCGTCGACCTTCGCGAAGACCTGGCCGGACTCGTTGACAGTGACATCCACAGCATTCTGCGGGACAATGATCGCAGGCGTCACCAGATAGCCGTCCGGCGTCACGAGCTGGCGGTTTTCATTCAGGTTGAACGCACCCGCGCGCGTATAGAGCGTCTCGCCGTTGGGGCCTGCGATCTGGAACCAGCCGCGACCATTGATGGCGAGATCGTAGGTGTTGCCGGTTTGCGCCATGGCTCCCTGCAGATGCAGCTTGCGCACGGCAGCCGAACGGACGCCTAAACCGAGCTTCGCGCCTTCGGGCACCGCACCCTCACCGCTTCGGTTGGGCACGCCCTGTGCGCGGTCGATCTGATAGAACAGATCGGTGAATTCCGCGCGGGAGCGCTTGTACGAGGTCGTATTGATATTCGCGATATTGTTCGCGATCACTTCGACATTAAGCTGCTGCGCGCCCATACCGGTGGCAGCAATGGCCAGAGCTCTCATGATTAAACCTCAAATCGCCATTCGGCTGACTTCTTGATACGCCTGAACGACCTTGTCGCGGACGGCGACAGCCATCTGCAATGACCGTTCGGCAGACATGACCGCCTCGACCACCTTCTGTGCCGAGAGCTTGCCGTGGATGGACTGGATCGACGCGGCTTCGCCGGCCTTGATCGAACCGATGGCATCGGCTGCGACCTGTTCGAGGACGTTGTTGAAACCGACGGTGGCCGCACCGGGCTGCACCGCGGGTGTCGCGGAATTGATGACTTCGCTGGTTTTGGCGAGCTCGCCAGCACTGCTGATGACTGAGGATACCGCTTCAAGCATGGTTAGCTCCTCAAGAGATCGATGGTCATCGACACCATGGATCTCACTTGTTTGATGACCTGTAGGTTGGCCTCGAAGGACCGGTTGGTTTCCCGCATGTCGCCCATTTCAATCAACGAGTTCACATTGGGCAACTTTACATAACCCGTTGGATCGGCAGCCGGGTGGCCTGGCTCATAGTCCACGCGGAACGGCGCCTGATCGGTTCCGACATCCTTCACCTTGACCATGCGCACACCAGCGGCACGGTCCATCTCGGCTGTGAAGGTCGTGGTCTTGCGGCGATACGGATCCGAGCCTGGCGTGCGCCCGGTTGAATTGGCGTTAGCAAGGTTCTCCGACACGACACGCAAGCGGGTCGACTGCGCTTCGAGGCCGGAACTTGCGATCTGAACAGATGCTTGCAACGGATCAATCATCGTCATTTCCCTCAGGTCTTCATGCTTGTCATGAACATGCGATGAAACGATTTGACGATCGCCGTATTCAGCGAATAATCGCGATTGATGTCGCCGGCCTTCAGCATTTCCTGCTCAAGGCTGACGGAGTTGCCGGAGTGAACGGTCTCCCAGCTCTTTTCCTTGCGCATGCCCTGGGCCTCAACCGAAGAGCCGGTCGTGATATGCGCCGGCGACGTCACCGTCACAGGCACGACTTTCGATTCGAGAATCTTGTTGAACGGTTCAATGTCCTGCGCGCGATAGCCCGGCGTGTTCGCATTGGCGACATTCGCCGAGATTGCGGACTGCCGCAGCGACAGCCATCGCTCATGCGATGAGGCAACATCGAAGAGATAGACGGGTCCCACTTATCCCCCAGGCAAACATGATTCCTTGATCATGGTTTACAAATGGAAACTTGTCCGAGGCTGGAGATGCGCATCACGACATGCGCGGAGCGCTTACGCGTTCGTCTTCTGCTTGCGCGAATGCAGGAAGTAGATGATTTCCGCGACAGGGCGGAAAAACTCCGACGGAATCATCTTGTCGATGTATGCGACATCGTACATCGAGCGCGCCAGCATCTTGTCTTCCACCACCGGAACACCATTCTTCTCGGCGATTTCTCTGATCTTCAGCGCGATCAGGTCCTGCCCCTTTGCAAGTACCGTCGGCGCAGCGTCTTCGCCCTGCTTGTACTTCAGCGCAATCGCGTAATGCGTGGGATTCGCGATCACCAGCGTGGCGCGCGGAACGGCCGCCAGCATCGACTTGCGAGCGCGATCGCGCGCCAACGAACGCAACCGCGATTTGACGATCGGATCGCCTTCGGCCTGCTTGAACTCGTCCTTGATCTCCTGCTTCGTCATGCGCAGTTCGCGGCGCCAATGGAAGCGTGCCCAGACGAGATCGAGCGACACCAGGACAATGGTCGCAATGCTGATGGCGGAGACAAGCCGCATTGCGGTAGTCAGCACCAATTCCGGAACGGCCGCCGGATCGCTAAACAATGCATTCACGGCCACGGCCTCCTCAGCCCGCAGGACGATCATCACGACCAGACTGATAGCGACGAACTTGAAGACCGACTTTCCGAATTCCACACGTCCCTGCGCGCCGAAGATTCTGCCCCAACCTTTCGCTATTGAGATGCGCGAGGCTTCCGGCTGGATGCGATCGAACACAATTCGCGGTGCGTTCTGCAGGAAAGATGATGCCAGCCCGGCCAGCATCAGGACGATAACAATCGGAATAACCAGTCCCGCCGCACTCATACCGACCGCGGTGAGCAACTCAATAGCATCCGTTCCATTACGGATGCGGATGCCCGACGGATCGTCGATCAATCGGGCTAAAGTGAAAGTCAGCTTTCTGACGTTGTCGGTGGTCAGAAAGCTTTGAATAATCAGCAGTGCGAGCATAGAGGCGAAAATCGGCGCTTCGCGCGAGACCGGGATTTGGCCCTTCTCAACGGAATCACGAACCTTCTTCTCTGTCGCCTCTTCGGTTTTACTGTCCTTATCGGGTTCGTCAGACACAATGCTCTATCTTCAGGTGAATACCGGCTGATCTTCTTGATCGGGGTTGAGTTCAATTTCGCCGCGTCCGGCCATATCGAGCGCAAGATCGGTAATGGCGCGCCGGGCATCCAGGATTTCGCGCTGATTGGCGGGGATACCGTTTGCCAGTTCGTGATCCACAAGACGACGGGTGCGTGAGGCGAGCGACGACAGAATGAGCTCGCGGAATGTCGTATCCGATCCCTTGAGCGCCATCACCACACGGTCCGTCGGCACCTGATCGAAGATCAGCATGCGTGCCTTGGCGGTCAGGTTCACGATGTCGTCGAAGGTAAACAGCATGCCCTTCAGAATCTCGGCCGACTTCGGCCGCGATTCGGTGAGGTTCTTCAGCGATTCCTCCATCTGCGTCCGCTCCATCTTGTTGATGATGTCAGCCATGCGCGGATAGGTGTCGGATGCCAGGTTCCGAGCGAAGTTGATCATGAAGTCTTCGTGCATCGTTTTCTCGATAATGCCCATGGCATCCTCGACAACAGGCTTGAGGCTGAGCATACGCCGCATCAAGTCGTGCCGGATATCCGGCGGAAGATGACTCATCACGCGGGCAGCACACGCCGGCTTCACCCGCGAGAGAATGAGTGCAGCCGTTTGCGGATGCTCCTTGAGGAGATAGTTGGCGAGCAGGCTTTCGGACACGAGTGAGATGCGTTCCCACACCGACTTCGTCTTGTTGCCCAGAACTTCGGAGATAATGTCAGTAATCTGTTCCGGCGGCAGCACGCCATTCAGCAGCTTCTCCAGCTCACCGACGGTGCCGAAGATATTCGGACCTTCCGAGAAATTCTGCGCGAATTCCTCGATGATCGCCTCAAGCTCAGGCCCCGAGATGGGCTTGAGCTCGGCCGCCGCGCGCGTGACCAGTTTGATCTCTTCGGGATCGAACTCCCGAAGCAGGCCGCCCGAGAGCTCACGCCCCATGGCCAGTAGAAGAGCTGCCGCTTTCTCGGTGCCACCCAGCGGTTTGATGCTGGTGCCGGCGCGCTTAGCAGGTGCATTGAATGCCATGGGAAAATCTCTTTAAGCGTCCGGATCCCCGGCCGCTCCTCCGACGATTTCCGTCAGCGATACACCGAAACGCGAATTTTCGTCTTCCACGACCACGACCGCACCGCGCGCGACGATGCGTCCGTTGACGACGACCTCGACAGGCTCACCCACGCGGTGATCGAGCGGGATCACTGCGCCGCGGCCAAGCTTCATCAGATCCGCGACCGGCATGGTCGCTGAGCCGAGCAGCACCTGCACCGTGACCGGGATGCGCAGGATAGGTTCAAGATTTGTCAGCCGGCTGGTTTCCTCGGCAGCGCGAGCTGCAAGATCTGCCAGTTTTCCGAACGACGCGCCGTCAGCCTTGAGCGGGTCGGCGCCTGTAGCGATCGCTGCGCTTACCGGATCGATATCGAATGGTTGCTTCATATCCCCTGCCTTCTTGAAAACTCAGATCGTGGCCTAAGCCGGATTTTGTGCCGCAGTGCGAGTATCGATTTCCGCGATAGCTTTGCGCGCCTCATCTATTTTGTCGCCAAGCGCCTGAACCATTTGCCGTCCGTCCGAACTGAATTCGCGTACCATCAATACCATGTCGTCCACCGTCTCATTGGTCTTGCCGACCACCGCAGTGAACTCCCCCTGATGTGCGCGCAACTTCACGAGTTCACGATGCATCTTGGTAACGCGGATGCTCGTGAAGAGCAGAGCCGCAAAAAGGATGATGTCAACGAGCGAGGATACCATCGATAAATTCCCGTTTTTGGTCGGCCGATTCCTTGACCTGCAGTGAATAGACGCCATTCATCTGGCCGAGCTGGCACCAGAACAGGCGTTGATCATTGCATTCGAGGCGAACCATCGTGTCCGGCGTGGCGTTAAGCTTGAGCACCTGGCCGACGTGAAATTTCGCGACCTCGCCGAGAGTAAACTGTCGCTCTTCGAGAACCGCCTTCAGAACGACTTCAGTCCGTTTGATCTCGCTGTGCAGCTGACGGCTCCAGTTCGGATCGGTGGATGCCGACTCACCGGATACGATCTGCGACAGCGACTGCCGGATCGGATTAAGCGCTGCGTGCGGAATGACGATGAACATCTCGCCGCCGCGATCGAGACCCTGCAGCAGGATCTTCGCACACACGGCCATGTTGTTGAGGCGGCCGATCGCAAGATAGTCCATGCGCGTCTCGACACGTTCCAGGTTGAACGTCACGTCGGATGCGCGGTCGAATGACGCCTGCAACGCCTTGCCAAAGCGCTCGAACAGCGATTGCGCGACATGCAACTCCACATTCGAGAATACCCGCGGCATATCCAGCGGCGGCTCCGCACCATCGGCGCCGAACAGGAGCTCGATCATGGTGTAGACGAAATCGCGATCGAAACCGATCAGGATGCGCGCATCCCATGCTTGCGCATAGAACACCGCGGCAATGGCTTCGCCCTCATAGCGATCGAGGATATCGGAGAGGCGATCGCTGCCCACGCTGCTTAACGAGAAATACGACTGCGAGGGCGACATGGATCGCAGGCTTTCGGCACAAAGATTCGTCATCTGGTCGAAAATCACATGCAGCATCGGCATGCGTTCGACGGAAATTCCGGCAGCCCCTAAAAGTTGATCTGATCCTTGATCTACGCGGCCTGACTTTACTTCTGACATCAGGCCCGTGCTCCCGCTTTCGCCGAGGATTCAGCAGGTGCCGCCTTCGCGGGACCGCCGGAGATGGTTTCGCTTTCGACGACATCAATCGACGGGCGTTCACCGGGGCCGATCATCTTGCGGCCGTGTTCGATCGCGATCTGCGGCAGGGCCCCGTTCATGAAGGCGAGCAGTGACTGCTTGACGATTACATACATCCGCGCGCGCTGCTCGCGCACCAGCTTGATCTTGTGGGCCAGCGGCGCGACAAGACCGTAGGACAAGAAGATGCCGGCGAATGTGCCGACCAGAGCTGCGCCGATGAAGCCGCCGAGCAATTTCGGGGATTGGTCGAGAGCGCCCATCGCCTTGATGACGCCGAGTACCGCGGCGACGATACCGAGCGCCGGCAGTCCTTCGGCCACCATCATCAGCGAGCCATATGGTTTCATCTTGCTGCGAATGATGGTTTCGATTTCCTCGTCCATCAGCGCTTCGATCTCATGCGGCCGCGCGCTGCCCATGATGATCAGGCGGAAGTAGTCGCAGATGAAGTGCAGAAGCGGCTCATTGGCGAGAACGGTCGGGAAGGCGGTGAATATTTCTGACGATGATGGATCGTCGATATGAGCTTCCACCTCGTTGCGACCCTTGTTTCGTACCTCGCGCATCAGAGAATGCAGAAGCCCGAGCAGATCGAGGTAATGGCGTTGCTTCGGCACTGCGACCGTCAATGCCTGCACGGTGGCGCGGCCGGTGTCGACCACGGTTTTCCAGGGATTCGCAATGACATAGGTGCCCAGCGACATCCCCATGATGATGACGAACTCCCAGGGCTGCCATATCACGCTGAGATGCCCGCCCATCGCGGTGAAGCCGCCGATCAGACTGGCGAGTGTAATAATGACGCCAAAGAGAATGCTCAAGCGCACCGCTCCAAATTGAGGATACGATTCACTTAGGCAACGATGCTTGCACGAGGCTGACATCGGCCTGCGGCGGCCAGCCCCGCGCAAGCTTGTGCGGGGAGTTTGAGGCCAGTCTCGCCGCATGCGCCCGCAGACTGGGAACCCACTGCCGATGGTCTCGACAATCGCAAGCTACCAGCTGATCTCCAAGAATATCGTCAAATCGTTGCAGCAGACGATGGAGAAGCCGGACGTGTCGAAGGACACAGAATACTACCTGTCACACATCCGCGATGTGAATACGATCGACGAATTCATCGGCGACTATCGGTTGTTCAGCTATGCCATGAAGGCGTACGGGTTGAGCGACATGACCTATGCCAAGGCGTTCATGCGCAAGGTTCTTACGGAAGGTGTTGCCAGCTCGACCACATTCGCCAACAAGCTTTCCGACGCCCGCTACCGCGAGTTCGCCACTGCATTCGACTTTGCCAAACTGGGTGACCAGGCGACGAGCACGACCGCCGCGCAGGTCGGCACCGTCGAGAAATACGTCCGGCAGCAACTCGAGGAAGACGCCGGATCGCAAAATGAAGGCGTTCGTCTGGCACTCTATTTCGAGCGCAAGGCGCCCAAGATCACCAGCATCTATCAGATTCTTGCTGATCCGGCGTTGATCAAGGTCGCCCAGATCGCGCTTGGCATCTCACCGATGACCTCGATGGCGGATGTCGACAAACAGGCGAACATGCTCAGCGCGAAAGTCGACATCGCGGATTTCCAGACCCCCGAAAAGCTGCAGACGTTCCTGCAGCGTTTTTCGGTGATGTGGGAGATGGAGAACGGAACGTCCACCGCCCAGTCGGCTTCAAGCACCCTCATCACGCAGCCGCTCGAAATGGGCCTCAGCACGGATGTGCTGACCACCCTGCAGAACCTGAAAATCGGACGATAAAATGCAATCAGCGCTCTATGTCAGCCTCTCGGCCCAGGTCTCGCTCGAGAAGCGACTCGAAACCATTGCCAACAACATGGCCAATATGAAGACCGCCGCGTTCCGTGCCGACGCGGTGAAGTTCGAGACTGCAATGTCGCGCGCGGCAACGCAGGCGGTCGCGTTCTCCTCGCCCGGCGAAAACTTCATCTCCCGCAAGGAAGGCGCTATCACCCAGACCGGCAATACCCTGGACGTGGCGGTCACCGGGAACAGCATGGCCGCGTACCCCGGCGGCCCCGATCCCGGCCACACGACGTGGATGGCGTTTGCTGGGCCGAACGGCACCGTCTATACGCGCGATGGCCGCATGCAGATCGACATCAACGGGCAGCTTCAGACCCTCACCGGCTATCCAATCCTCGATTCAGGCGGCACGCCGATCATCGTCGATCCCGACGCCGGCCCGCTGACGATCGTGCGCGACGGCACCATTTCGCAGGGCCGAATCCAGGTCGGTCAGCTTGGCCTGTTTGACATCGCTCCGGACGCAAAGCTGGAACGATTCGGAACGTCAGGCGTGATTCCGAGCAAGCCGGCGACCACCGCGCTCGACTTCGTCACGGTCGGCTTCCAGCAGGGCTACGTCGAAGGATCGAATGTCGATCCTCTGACAGAACTCACGCAGATGATGACCGCACAGCGCACCTTCCAGAGCGTCAGCTCGTTGATCGACAATTCCGAAAGTACCATGCAGAACGCCATTCGCACGCTGGGCGATCCAAAAGCCTGATGCCTGATGTGACCGGCGGGAGAGCTCGATGAACGCGCTTGAAAAACTCGAATCGACCATCGCAACCCTGCGCCGGGACGTGCCCACGGTTCGTGTCGGTGGCATGGTGTCCGAGGTGACGCCGACACATTTTCGCGTCTCCGGCCTATCGCGCTATGTCAGGCTCGGGGAATTGATCGGACTGGAAATCGACAAGCAGGTTCATCTCGGTGAGGTCGTGCGGATCGATACTGACGGCGTAACGGCCAAACCATTCGATTCCCACTTTGCTGCCGGCCTCGGCGTTCCCGCCTTCCGAATGCCTCCCAAGACACTGTCTCCACATCCGGCCTGGAAAGGTCGCGTCATCAATGCGCTCGGTGAGCCACTGGATGGCGCCGGCGACATGCCGGTCGGCGAGCGCGAGATGCAAACGGATGCTAATCCCCCGCCAGCGATGAGCCGCTCGCGCGTGAGCAAGCCGCTCCGTACCGGCGTCCGCGTCGTGGATCTCTTCACACCGCTCTGTATCGGCCAGCGCATCGGCATTTTCGCTGGTTCCGGCGTCGGCAAAACCACCCTTCTTTCGATGCTGGCACGCAGCGCCGGCTTCGACACCGTCGTCACTGCACTTGTCGGCGAGCGTGGACGAGAAGTACGTGAATTTCTCGAAGAATCGCTGGTCCATCACAAGACCCGCGCGATCACAGTCGTCTCAACGAGCGACGAAAGCCCGATGATGCGTCGACTGGCGCCGAAGACGGCGATGACCATCGCCGAATATTTCCGCGATCGCGGTGAATCGGTGCTGTTGATCGTCGATTCGGTAACGCGCTTCGCCCACGCATCCCGTGAAGTCGCGCTCGCTACCGGCGAGCCGGCGATCGCACGCGGCTATGCGCCGAGTGTCTTCAGCGAACTTCCGCGGCTGCTGGAGCGTTCAGGACCGGGCCTCGAAGGCCAGGGCTCCATTACCGGCGTCTTTGCCGTGCTGGTCGATGGTGACGATCACAACGAGCCCGTGGCAGATACGGTGCGTGGTACGCTGGACGGGCACATCATGCTCGATCGCGACGTCGCCGATCAAGGCCGCTATCCGGCCGTCAATGTGCTGTCATCGGTGTCGCGCCTCGGCCAGCATGTGTGGTCGCCGGAGGAAGCTAATCTGGTGCGTAAGCTGCGCGCCATGATCGCCCGCTTTGAGGACACCCGCGACCTTCGCCTGATGGGCGGCTATCAGCCCGGCCGCGACAGTGAACTCGATCAGGCCGTCCAGCTCGTGCCCAAGATCTACGACGTGCTGCAACAGCACCCGACCGACCCGTCCTGCGCGGAGCCGTTCCAGGAATTACTCAGCGTGATCAAGACCGCAATCGGCTAACTGCGCTCCCGCGTTCTAGACACCCGGGATCGTATCGAGATTGGCTGCCGCGACGATCGCACCGGATCGCACAAGGCGCAGCGACTTCTGAATGTCGTCGTGAAAATATCGATCCTCGTCGAGATGGGCGACGTCTGCCCGGATCCGTGCTCGAACGCTTTCCAGACGATCGCTGGACTTGAGCGGCGCATGGAAATCACAGCCTTGCGCGCCCGCCAGCAGCTCGATGGTAATGACGGCCATTGCATTCTCGATCATCGGCAGCAGCCGGCGCGCCGCATGGGCAGCCATCGAGACATGATCTTCCTGATTGGCCGATGTCGGAATCGAATCGACGCTGGCCGGATAAGCCCGCTGCTTGTTCTCAGATACCAGCGCGGCGGCCGTCACTTGCGCGATCATGAAGCCGGAATTAAGCCCCGGCTTCGGTGTCAGGAACGCGGGCACACCGGATAACACCGGATCCACCAGCATGGCGATCCGGCGCTCTGAGATCGATCCGATCTCACAGATCGCAAGCGCCATCATATCCGCCGCAAAGGCAACCGGCGCTGCATGGAAATTGCCACCGGAGATCGCGATATCGTCCTCGGCAAAGACCAGAGGATTGTCCGAAACGCCATTCGCTTCGGTGAGAAGTGTGGTGGCCACCTGTCGCAAAACGTCCAGCGCAGCGCCCATCACCTGCGGCTGACAGCGGAGGCAATAAGGATCCTGAACGCGGACGTCGCCAGTGCGGTGCGACTCGCGAATCGCGCTGCCGGCGAGAAGTTCCTTCAATGCCTGGGCCGATACGATCTGCCCTTCATGCTTGCGCAGTTGATGGATGCGCGGATCGAACGGCGTATCCGAGCCACGCGCGGCGTCGGTGGATAAGGCACCACTGACGAGCGCTGTCTTGAAAAGAATTTCAGCCTCGAACAATCCCGCAAGTGCATAGGCCGTCGAGAACTGCGTGCCGTTCAGCAGCGCCAGTCCTTCCTTGGCCTGCAGCTCGATCGGCCGCAGACCCGCACTGGCGAGCGCCTCCGTCGCCGGCAATCGGCCGGACGTCGTCAGCGCCTCGCCGACGCCGATCATGACCGACGCCATATGCGCGAGCGGGGCCAGATCGCCGGAAGCACCGACTGATCCCTGCGCGGGCACGATGGGCGTGATGTCATGCGCAATCATGGCGCTGAGCAACTGGACCGTCTCCATGCGGACGCCGGAGAAACCCTGTGCCAGGCTCGCAAGCTTGAGGCACATCATCAGCCGCACCACCGGCGCTGGCGCTGGATCGCCGACGCCCACGCAATGCGACAGCACGATGTTTTTCTGGAGGGCCGTGATGCTTTCGGCTTCTATGCCGACATGTGCAAGCTTTCCGAAGCCTGTATTGATGCCATAGACGGGTTCGCCCTTGGCGACGATCCGGGCAACTGCCGCAACACTGGCATTGATGCGGGGAATACAGCTCTCATCGAGAACTGGTACTGCCCCCCGATAGATCGACCGCCAGTCCGCCAGCGTCACCGTACCCGGTGTGAATCGCATCGTCATTAAAGTGTCTCCAGGCCATCCGTAGATGGCCCAAGGCAACACATTCAACGCTGCGCTTCAATGTTTGCGCGCAACAAAAAGGCCAGCCTTGCGGCTGGCCTTTCAGCTGATCGACAGTCAGATCGTCCGCTGCGACGTGCGACGCAGCGTCACGTTTGCCTTATGGCTTCCAGCCGCCGCCCGGCAGATTGCCGTGATAGGGCGTGTTGCGGCAGTGGCCCCACGGACCGCGCCAGTAACCGGGAGGGCAGCCGTTCCCCATTACGGGAGCTTCCTGATAGTAGCCGCCCGGGAGTGGGCCGTAATAAGGTGTATAGCGGCAGCCCCCATAGGGACCGCGCCAGCCGTTCGGACCGCAACCACCCGCAACCGGGATCACGTGCGCTTCGACAGCGATGCTCTGGCCCATCATCGGCGCAGCACTTGCCTGCGTCGAGACGATGAACATGGCGACGAGACATGCCGCCATCATGTGCAGAATTTTGGTCATTCTATTCCTCTCGATGAGTTGAAGATCACTCGGCCCCGACGAAAGCGTCTTCGCCTTGCCGCGCGATGCGCAACCCGAAGATGCATTGGTCTTCATTCTGCTTAGAGGCACCAGATACCGTTGACAATTCCGTTCTATCAATGCACCGGCACAACCCGTTCGGTTAGTTATCCGCCCGTTAAGAACGGCGAACGGAGCTGCCGCACGAAGTACTCCATCAGTGTAGTTCCCTTTAAACGAAGATGCAGCGACGTATTGGAGCTATTCCAGAGACCGGAACCCTGCATCCGCCCCCGCTGCGATCGAAGTGCTGCGACACGAGCGACTTCAATTGCCGCAAGGCCTTTGCATGATAGCTGAGTTGCGTGGAGCTCGGTTCTCGCGCTACCACGGGCCGCCGCGCAATCGCTTGATGAAAGACACCCGTGCTACCCTGGAAACTGATCGATACGACCGAAGTACCCGGCGGCGGCGTGCCGCTGCGCCTGATGCAGCGCGGGCAAGAGTTCACCATCAAGCTCGGCCAGAACGAGTTGATGAGCAGTCGGCTGTTCGGCTCCGAGGAAGCGCTGGCGACACTCACCTGCTTTCGCCTCAAGGACATGAAGGCGCCGCGGCTTTTGATCGGCGGCTATGGGATGGGCTTTACATTGCGCGCTGCGCTAAAGGTGCTCGGCCCGAAGGCGAAGATCACCGTGGTCGAACTGGTGCCCGCGATCGTCGCCTGGGCGCGTGGCCCAATGGCCGAGCTGTCTGGCGACAGCCTGAGTGATGAGCGCGTGGAGATTGTCGAGGGCGATGTCGTTAAAGCCATCGCTGGTGCACGCGGCAAATATGATGCGATCCTGCTCGACGTCGATAACGGGCCCGAAGGCCTGACGCGAAAATCGAATGATGCGCTCTATGACCTGAAAGGGTTGCGCGCGGCCCAGGCCGCGCTCAGTCCGGGCGGCGTACTGGCCGTCTGGTCGTCATTTCCTTATGACAAATTCACGGCGCTCCTCGGCAAGGCAGGCTTCAACGCCGAGGAAATCAAGATCCGCGCCACCGGCACACGCGGTGGCGCCCGTCACGTCATCTGGCTGGCGACGAAGCCAAAAACATAGCCGTCGCCGCCATGAAGATGGATCTTAATAGGCAATCGAACGACGACTGCGGCGCGGTTCGGCATAAGGCTGCGGGCTGAACGCCAGACGCGGATTGACGATGCAGTCGACGCCGCGGCCCGATGCAGTGGCCTGGCACGCTTCATAGCTCGGATAGGAGCAATCGGTCCCAAAAGCCTGCGACTGGATGCAGTAGGGATAGGTCGGGGCGGCAGCTGCAGGGCTGGAAGCCATGGCCGAGACACCACCAACAGCCAACACGGCCAGCATCAGATTGCGCATCACGTCTTCTCCTTCGCGGCAGCGGTCCTGTGACATCCCCAGAAAGCAACAGAGCCTGCGGATGAACGTTCCCGCAAGCTCCGATACATCCCAGTCTTGTGATTACGCGCTTACGCTGGCGTCATCACAAGGGCTAGACACCATAGTGCCGCATGGGTTCATTCGACCTTAAGGCCCGCGGCTTTGACCACTTTCTCCCACTTCTCGGTCTCTGCGACGATCATCTTGCCGAACGCTTCTGGCGGTCCGATCAGCGGTTCGCCGCCGAGATCGATCAGCTTGGCCTTGACGGCCGGATCCGCCAGCACCGCATTAACGTCCGCGTTGAGCTTGGCGATAATCTCCGGTGGCGTCTTCTTCGGCGCACCCATGCCGAACAAAGCGCTGGCCTCATAACCCGGCACGGTTTCCGCGACGGTCGGCACATCGGGTAGAAGCGACGATTTGTCGGTGGTCGTCACCGCCAGCGCGCGAAGGCTGCCTGAGCGGATATGCTGGATGATTGACGGCATATTGTCGAAGATCACCTGGACCTGACCGCCGAGCATGTCGGTGATCGCCGGCGCAGCACCGCGATAGGGCACATGCTGCATCTTGGCGCCTGAAAGCATCATGAACATCTCGCCGGACAGATGCACCGAGGTGCCGTTGCCCGACGACGCCATGTTCACCTTGCCCGGATTGGCCTTCACATAGGCGATGAATTCCCCGACGGTCTTCGCCGTGATGTCCTTGTTGACGGTCATCACATTGGCGGTGCGATGGAAGGCGGCGACAGGCGCGATATCACGCACGAAATTGAAGCTCAGCTTCCCATAAAGCGTCGCGTTGATGTAGTTCGCCGGATTGACCAGCAGGATCGTGTAGCCGTCGGGTTCTGCATTCACGACAGATTCGGTGCCGATATTGTTGCCCGCGCCCGGCTTGTTTTCGACGACGAATTGCTGGCCGGTTCGCTCGGATAGCTTCTGCCCGATCAGGCGAGCCAGAATATCGGTTGCACCGCCAGCAGGATAGCCGACGACAAAGCGAACCGGCCGCGTCGGATAATCCACGGCCAGCGCCGAGCTGACCGGAACGAGAGCGGTTGCAGTAAAAGCAGAAAAGCCAAGCGCAATTAGACCGATCGCGACACGACGTGACGTCATATTTTATTCCCTCCGGCTGCCGCAACTTTGCGCGCGGTCAGCGTGTGTTGAATTGACAACGGCCGTATCTACCAAACAATTCAACTATCGGCCAGTGCGACACTACTGCGGCACCAGCCCAAAGAAACGTCAAGGCAACGCCAAGGACCATTTCATGTCCCTCACCGTCACGGCCCTCGATCATCTCGTCCTGAATGTCACTGACGTCCAGCGCTCAGCCACCTGGTATCAACGCGTCCTGGGCATGGAGGTGAAGGTGTTCGATCCCGGTCCGGGCAAGTTGCCGCGCACATCGGTGAGTTTTGGCGTGCAAAAGATCAATCTGCGGCCGATCGGCGCCGATAAGGTCGAGTGGTTCACGGCGGATCATGAGATGGCCGGCAGCGACGACCTCTGTTTTCTCACTGCATCACCGCCCGACGCCGTGGTTGCGCATCTCGGCGCTTGCGATGTTGCTATCGAGGAAGGCCCGGTGGCCAAACAGGGCGCGCGCGGCACCTTGCGCTCGGTCTATTGCCGGGATCCCGATGGCAGCCTGGTTGAAATTTCGTCTTACGAAATAGGCTGATCCTGCACGCGTTGCGGTTTGCGCACCGCCGCCGCTGATGGCACAACATCTTCCGTAAAAACAAGAATAAGAAAGCCGCACCCGCGTAAGCGGTCGCTCCGGCGGCTTTCAACGGAGGATACATGCCCCACCAGCTCGCCACAAATCCCGCCATGATTCCCGGCTCGATCGGCCCGTTCGACGGCATGGATGTGCCGTGGCTGCTGCGCATGCGCGCGGAAACGCGGCGCGATCACCCCTTTATTATCTGGTCGCCATTCGATGCGCCCGCGCGGCCATGGACCTATGGCGAGTTTCACGATCGCGTCGGCGCACTGTCCGCAGGCCTTGCCCGACGCGGCATCGTCCAGGGCGACTATGTGCTGATCCATCTCGACAACTGCGTCGAGATGCTGCTGGCGTGGTTCGCTTGCGTCGAACTCGGAGCCATCGCCGTCACCACGAATACGCGCTCTTCAGCCGCGGAGATCGAATATTTCGCCGATCATTGCGGCGCGGTCGCCGCAATCACCCAGCCATCCTATGTCGAGCCTGTCGCCACCAATTGTCGCAAACTACGCTGGATCGCGGTGACGTCGCACAACGCCGGCGCGTCGGCCGACGGCCATGCTGTGGGCAAGGCTGAGCGGTTCGAATCCCTGTTCGCCGACAGCGCCGATCGTCCACGCCGCCCGGTCGATCCCTGGGCGCATTGCAGCGTGCAATATACGTCGGGCACTACATCGCGGCCCAAAGCCGTGCTGTGGACTCATGCCAATGCGCTGTGGGGCGGCAAGGTGAACGCGGCGCATCAGGACCTGCATGCGTTCGATACGCATATGACCTATCTGCCGCTATTCCATACCAATGCACTGGCCTATTCGATGTTGGCGACGCTGTGGGTCGGCGCCTCCATCGTGCTCCAGCCCCGCTTCTCTGCGCGCCGGTTCTGGTCCGTCGCCACCGAACATCGCGCAACCTGGCTTTCGACGATCCCGTTCTGCATGAAGGCGCTGCTCGAACATGAGGTGCCGAAGCATCATTTCCGGATGTGGGGTGCGTCGTTCTGCGATCCGCCGGCCTTCGCCAAATTCGGCGTCAAGATCATCGGTTGGTGGGGCATGACCGAGACCATCACCCACGGCATTATTGGTGAGGTCGACCAGCCCAATACGCCGATGGCCATCGGCCGCGCCGCAACCGAATATGGCATCCGCGTCACCAACGACGACGGCACGCCGACTGCCGTGGGTGAGACCGGCAATCTCACGATCAAGGGCATTCCCGGCCTGTCGCTGTTCAAGGAATATCTGCACAACGAGGCCGCGACTTCAGACAGCTTCGACGCGAACGGCTTCTTCATCACTGGCGACCGCGTCACGCTACTCGAGCGCGGCTATATCAAGTTTGGCGACCGTGCGAAGGACATGCTGAAAGTTGGCGGCGAGAACGTTGCCGCATCGGAGATCGAACAGGTCGTCATCACCGTGCCCGGCGTGCGCGAAGCCGCCGTCGTCGGCAAAAAACATCCGATGCTGGATGAAGTGCCGGTGGTTTTCATCATCCCGCATGCCGGCGTCGCGCAGGCACCACCAGCGCTGTATGAGAGTGTCATGGCGGCTTGCAAGCGCGGGCTGGCGGATTTCAAGGTGCCGCGCGAAATCCACTTCGTGGACGAGATGCCGCGTTCGACGCTTGAAAAAGTGGCCAAGGCGGAATTGCGCAAGCTGCTGGCCTGAGGCGAACGGCGCTTACGCGCCGAGCGCCACCGGGCGGAACACCTGTAGCAGTTGCTGGTCGATCTTGTCGCCCATCTGCTCCATGATCTCGAACGCCTTGGCATGCGTGAAGGCCATGCGATACGCACGCCGCTCCACCAGAGCCGCGTGGATGTCGACGATGGTCATAAGGCGAACGATGTCGCTGATCTGGTCGCCGGCCAGCGCATCGGGGTAGCCGCTGCCATCCAGGAATTCGTGGTGATGCAGCACCACGTCGAGCATCTCGCGCGGAAAACTGCCCTGCGCCACCAGCGCTTCGAAGCCGAGACGCGGATGTTTGCGCATCTCGAGCGTCTCGTCCTCGGTGAGCTTGCCCGGCTTGTCCAGGATCGAGACCGGGATGAAGGCCTTGCCCACATCATGGACGAGGGCTGCGCGCGTGAGGCGGCGCTGATCTTCGTCGCGCATGCCGAGATGCTGCGCAAAGGCCACCGCGAACCCCGTCACGAATAGGCAGTGACGATAGCTGTGATTGTGATGACGGCCGACTGCGGCCAGCCATTCGCGCAGCGATGTACGCTTGATGGCCTTCAGAATCTGGTTCTCTGCCTGCATCACGTCGTTGAAGGTGAGCGGCACGCCCGCCGGCAATTTCTCGAAGATCTTGACCATGACCGCATGCGCCGCCTCGACGCCGCGATTCAGCGCCTTGCCGCGTGCGGAGAAGTCCTCGTCATGCGGGTTTGGAAATGCCGCGCGAATACGCTGCATGATGCCACGTGCATCGAACGGCCGCGCGATCGTATCGGTGGCGCCGAGCGCCCAGGCCTGCATGGATCCGTGATGCAGCGAGTCGGCCAGCACGAACAGGCGCGGTATCGCTTCATAGGATTTGTGGCGCAGCTTGTTGCGCACGCGCTGCACGGCCTCTGCCGAGCGCAGATTGATATCGACCACGATACCCGACAGCTCGCTCGGCGGCGTCTCCGGAATGGCTGACGTTGGGACAACATCGACTTCGCCGACCTTCTGCAGGATATCGACGAGTTCGCTGCTGTGATCGCTGCGGTCCGATGCCAGAAGCAGTCGGCGGCGCGCCGGCGATTGGTTGACTGAAGCGGTCATATGCCCTCGATCTATTGCGGCGAACGGGGCCGCAAGCAGGACATACATACCTTGGAACAGGGTTCTTGAAGCTTAATGGGTATTGTTAATGCTTCCTGATCGCCCCCCGGAAGGTTTCATTCCGGCGGATAGCACTATCAGTCGGTTAGGGCTTTCGCGAAAACTTTAAGCAATGCCGCCTTGCGCCGGGATCCGATCCGGAAAACAATCGCGCCATGAAGACCATCAGGTTCATCCTCGGCGTCGCGACCGCCCTCGCCGTCACGGTTCCGGCCCACGGGCAGCCCGCCGGGACGAGGCCCGATCTGCCATTCACGGCAACCCTTTCGAACGCCACCCCGCTGGCTTTTGGGATGGCGGCGGATGACGCCGCCCGTATCTTGGGCACCCCGCTAACCTATGTCAGCGGCCGACCGGGCGATGAGATCTATCTGGCGATCCGCACCTTCGGCGGCAGCGGCTTCTTCGACCGCCGCGACCGCCTCTATCTCCAGTTTCGCAAGGGACGCCTGACCGGCTGGAAGGGCGACTGGGGCCGGCATTGGATGTGGCAGTAGCCGCTTTGTGAGTAGACCCGTGCTGTCGTCCGCGCCAAACAGACCTCACCCCTTCAACAACGATATGGAATACCTCGTGGGACAAGACATCACGCTGACTGCATCTGACGGCTTCAAACTCGGCGCCTACCGCACCCAGCCTGAGGGCAAGCCCAAGGGCGCCGTGGTGGTGATCCAGGAGATCTTCGGCGTAAACGACCACATCCGCACGGTCTGCGATCGCTTCGCGGTGCAAGGCTATGTGGCGGTGGCGCCGTCGATCTTCGATCGCACCGAACCCAACTTCCAGTCCGGTTATTCGCCCGAGGAAATCGCCATCGCGCGCAAGTTCGTTGCTAATCCGGATTGGCCCGCGATGCTGCGCGATACCCAGGCCGCGATCGATTCCGTTGGGGATGTCGGCAATGTCGGTATCATCGGCTTTTGCCTTGGCGGCAGCGTTGCCTTCGCCGCCGCCACGAAGCTGACCGGCCTCAGCGCCGCCATTGGCTATTACGGCGGCGCCGTGGTGCGCTTTGCCGACGACAAGCCGACCGTACCGACGCAGCTGCATTTCGGTGAAAAGGATCACGGCATTCCGCTGTCGGACGTCGAGACCATCCGCGCCAAGCGGCCGGATGTGGAGATCTTCGTCTATGACGGGGCCGAACACGGCTTTAATTGCGATCAGCGCGCCAGCTACAACAAGGCCAGCGCGGACATCGCAAGGGAGCGCAGCCTCGCGTTCCTCGCGAAGCATCTGAAGTAAGCCGCCGCCCTCTCCACGTCATTGCCGGGCTTGACCCGGCAATCCACCTTTGCGGCACCAACAAGCGCTTGGGCAAAGCTGGATACCCGGGTCAAGCCCGGGTATGACGACTGAGAGGGAGCAGCCTCGATCTTTCCCTGCCAGTCGGGAGAAATTGGAACATCACTCGCCCTTCACGCCCGCTGTCTTTGCCACCGTCGCCCAGCGATCGAAATCGCGGCGCAGGCTCTTCTCGAAGGACTCGGGGCTGTCTCCGACCGGAACGAGATTGACCGCCTGCAGGCCGGCGGTCCCCTCCGGCGAATTGATGATGCGACCGAGCTCGGCCGACAGCTTGCTCACAATGTCCTTCGGCGTCGCTGCTGGCACGAAGACGCCGACCCAGCCTTCAGCCTCGAAACCGGGATAGCCGAGTTCGGCCATGGTCTGCACGTTCGGCAGCTTGGGCTTGCGTTTCTCGCCGCCCACCGCGAGCGGACGGATCTTGCCGGCTTCGAGCTGCGGACCGGCCGTGGTGAAGTCGAGGAAGGCCGCCGTGACCTGATTGCCGAGCAAGTCGTTCAAGAGCGGCGCGGCGCCACGATACGGCACATGGGTCATATCAATGCCGGTGTTCTTCTTCAGAAGCTCGCCGTAAAGATGCGACGTGGTGGCGTTGCCAAAAGTGCCGTACGGATATTTTCCGGGACTGGATTTGGCAAGATCGACCAGTTCCTTCACCGACTTCATCGGCTGCGCTTCGGGCACGACGAGCACGATCGGCGAGATCGCGACCTGCGTGACGGGCGCGAGATCCTTGAACGCATCGTAGGGCAATTTCGACATCAGGCTCGGCGCCTGGATGATCTGCGTGATTGCGATCAGCACCGTGTAGCCATCGCCCGGAGCCTTGGCAGCGAAATCGTTGCCGATCACGCCACCGGCGCCCGGCTTGTTCTCCACGGTGACGGTCTGTTTCCAGGACTCTTGCAGCTTCTGCGCCAGCAGGCGCGCAGCGACGTCAGTGGCACCGCCGGGCGCATAGGGCACGACGAAAGTGATGCGCCGATCGGGATAGGATTGCGCGGTCTGCGCAAATGCTTGCGAAGACAGCGCCGCTCCCAGCGCCACGATGGCTGCCAGAGTGACGCCGCGCATCACGTTGACCGACGGACTGGTCTTCATCTCTTCTCCCCCTGATATCCATATGTGCCGACATGGCGGCGCATTTCAGCGAGTTGACCTCGCTTGATCATTGCTACAGGGCGGGAGACGATTCTGATACAGAGCAACGCGCATCCTGACGCCAATGCGCCGATACATCGCAGCCAATTTCATCGCGGGAAAGCGCGTCTATTCCGTGAAGCGGAGAAAATCGCGTGTGAGGTGATGACCGCGATCGATGCGTGCGATCAGAACCAGCGCTCGCTGACCAGCACCGTATCACCGGGATTGATCGGCGTGCCCAATGGCACCACGGCGCGGTACGAGCCCTCGACGGTGGTATGGGTCAGCGTGACTTCATCACGCTTGGCGCGTGGCGAAAAACCACCGGCGATGGCGATCGCGCTCTCGACGCTCATATTGGGCACGTAGGGATACTGTCCGGGAGCGGCAACTTCACCGAGGATGAAGAACGGACGGTAGGCTTCGATTTCGACAGCCACCGACGGCTCGCGAATGAAGCCATTGCGCAGGCGACCGGTGATGCTCGCAGCCAGGGCAGCGGGCGTCATGCCACGCGCCGGCACGCGGCCGATCAGCGGCATGGTGATCGCGCCACCGGCATCGATGGCGTAGGAATTGGTGAGACCTTCCTGGCCGTAAACCACGACGCGCAGCTTGTCGCCGGCATCGAGCTTGTACTGCGCATCATAGGTCGAGACGGGGGGAGCATAAGCGACCGGCACTGCCGCCGGCCCGTAACCCGGGCGACCGTAAGCGAGCGTGTCGAGATCGGCAGCCGGCGCAACCACTGCAACAGGACCCGGTCTCCGCATGCAGCCGGACAAAGCCAGCGCGGCAACCGCGACAATCATGGGCAGACGAAACGCGCGGGCAGACGACACTGGACATATCCCTCATAGAGGCAGCCTCGGTTTTGGCCTCTTATGGTTAAAATTCCGTTGTCACGGCCTTCCATCAGGCAGCAAAAAACCCGCCTTCGGGAGCTCCGAAAGCGGGCTTTTGACGTTGTTTATCTACACTTAGCCGTGGTCAGCTCAGGCCGTAACGCCGACCCCGATCGGGCACGACACACCGGTGCCGCCGAGACCGCAATAGCCGCCAGGATTCTTTGCCAGATACTGCTGGTGATAGTCCTCGGCGAAGTAGAACTTCCCGGCCGGCGCAATCTCGGTGGTGATGGCGCCGAGGCCCTTCGCGGACAGTGCCTTCTGATACGCCGCCTTCGACGCTGCGACGGCATCGCGCTGTGCATCGCTGAAGGTGTAGATCGCGGAACGATATTGCGAGCCGATGTCGTTGCCCTGACGCATGCCCTGGGTCGGATCGTGGCTCTCCCAGAACGTCTTCAGCAACTGCTCGTAAGAAATCTTCTTCGGATCGAACACCACCAGCACCGCTTCGGTGTGACCGGTACGGCCCGAACAGGTCTCTTCATAGGTCGGGTTCGGCGTGAAGCCGCCGGCATAGCCGACCGCGGTCGTATAGATGCCGTCGCCGAGCTCCCAGAACTTGCGCTCAGCACCCCAGAAGCAACCGAGCCCGAACACCGCCCACTCAACTCCTTCTGGATAGGGCGGCTGGATGTTGCTGCCATTGACGAAGTGATGCTTGGCAGTGGGGATCGGCGTATCGCGACCGGGCAGTGCTTCGGCGGCGGTCGGCAATGCAGCGGTCTTGCGCATGAAAAGCATGGATCATCTCCCGGCGCGCTCGCGAACGAAGTGGACTCCGGTTCGCTGGACGAACGTGCAGATCTGGGGGCCAACAGCACCCGCGAGGCAGAACCGGATTCACTCCTGCCGCGCGGCGTATCGCAGGTGGCAATATAGGTATCTACGAGGGAAACGGCAGGTGTGTTACGTCGTCGAGCGCCGTTCAATTCCGCGAATAGCCGATCAACGGCTTGCTTGGCCGAAACAACAGCATCAGCACGATGCCGAGCACGCCCATGACGGCCCAGGCCGGCTGGTTGAGCAGCAATTTGAGAAGCCCGCTGAGGAACGGCGCATTGGCATCGACCATCGCCTGGAAGGAACGCTGGCTGGCCTGGTTGATGTCGTTCCAGAACTCCCCGAGCCGGGTCAGCCGCAGCGCTTGATCGGCAATCGAGCGCGCCCCATCATAGACCAGGAACACGAACCCACCGGCCAGCAATAACAGCCCTATCAGGCGGAAAAACCCGCGGATCATCCGAATCCCCTCATCGCTCTCACCCCCGGCAATACCGGGCAAACCCGAGAAATTCAACCTCATCAGCAACTTAACCGCCACTCTGCGGCTGTTTTTCGTCTAAAGGCGCAGCCGGAAGGCGTTGACGGTGGAAATCGGGCACTCTATAAGGAGCGCCAATGGCGGTGGGCGCAATCCCGCCGCCGCTGTTCTTTGAGCGGCGCGCCCCGTGAGTTTCGAAACGCGTGAGCTTTGCCGCTCCGGGGATAGCATTTTCAGGAACACCCCGGAAACAGATCAGCGTTGGCCGCAGTCGAGCGGCAGACGTCAATCAGCCCGGCGCCCGAGACGGGACGCTGCTGAAGGATAGTGAGATATGGCCAATACGACCTCCGCCAAGAAGGCGACGCGCAAGATTGCCCGCCGCACCATCGTCAACAAGTCCCGCCGCACCCAGATGCGCGGTGCAGTCCGCACCGTCGAGGCGGCGATCAAGAGCGGCGACCGCGAAGCGGCGCTGAAGGCGATGAAGCTCGCCGAGCCCGAACTGATGAAGGCTGCTCAGCGCAACCTCGTTCACAAGAATCTCGCAAGCCGCAAGGTCTCGCGTCTCGTCCATCAGATCGCGAAGCTCGCGCAGTAATCTGACGACAACATTCTTTCCAAAAAGCCCGGCTTCACGCCGGGCTTTTTTTATGCCGCAATGCGTTCGCGCTATCGCGTCACAAATTCTGATGAAGCGCAAAGACCGCCGCGCGCTTGCGCGATGCGCGTCTCGTCATGTCTCTTCAACGGCACAGCCGGAACGCACAACGCATCACACCGAGTGCCAATCCGCGTTATCGCTTGCGTCAGCGTGATTCTGAAAAAGCAACAGCGCCACGCCGCCAGCACGAGTCCGATGTCTAGGGTTACCCTGACTCAACGCACAGAAAAAAACGCGCGGCTCTAATCACTTATCGGCATAGCGAAGCGGACCAGTTTGAAAACGCGGACTCGGCCCCTTCATTCGTAAATGAATTATGAATTTCTTTTTTCGCTGGATCGAATCTGCAACGGCACTGTCACATTACGATTCAGCGCGTTGATTCAAAACCTTGACGCATCGTCAAAAAAATCACGACGTGTTCCGGGCTGCGCAAGTGAGGCTTTTGCGGGGCACCTGAAAAATGATTCCGTTGCGAGAAACCGGGCGTGCTGTATTTCTTTAATCACTCGCGGCGCCCGCGGTTCTTCAGATCAGCGCGATTTAAGAACCAGGACGGACCTTAGGATCAGCGACGGTCTTCAGGTTAGCGACACCTTCCAAGCTTTGATCGGATCGCAGCCCATAGCAATATGGGAAGGGTTGTTCTGTGTCGAAATTTCTCGGGTATCCATCCGGATGCTTTGAAAAGAAATGCGCACCGGCCAATCGCAACCAGCAAAGCTGACGGTGCGGAAGTAAGCGGGCAGGCGAGCGGGCAAGACGACGATACGGGAATGCGACTGAACGAGTTTCGATGTTCAGCGTTGCGGACTGACTTTGAACCACATGTGAACTGACATCTTGCCGCGAGCGACCGCGGTGAGCGGGGGAGGCTTTATGCGCAAATCGACCACGACAGCATTCCAGCGACCGCGATCTGCGTCTCGTTTAGATACGGCGATCCACACCTCCGCCCACGTTCCCGACAGACCCTCCAGTACGCGCTGACCTCGCGACGAGGTCCTCTTCGACATCACTGATCTGACCTCGGCCGGATGGCCGTTGGCGGAGCTGTGCCCGAAGACGACGCGTCACACGAGGTCGCACCGCGTCTCCATACGCGGACATTCATCGGCAGCGTTGTGCCGGACACTCACTCTATCTGAAAAGTTCTCTGACAATGGCTAATATGGAACAGGATCACTGGTCTCGCGTGAAAGGTCGGCTGCGGTCGACGGTTGGCGAAGACGTTTACTCCAGCTGGTTCGCGCGGATGGATCTCGAAAGCGTGCAGGACGACAGCGTCCATCTTTCGGTACCCACCCGATTCCTGAAGAGCTGGATCCAGGCCCACTACGCCGAGCGCGTGCTGAACGCCTGGCAGGCCGAGATGCCGCAAGTTCATCGCGTCGATCTCACCGTGCGTTCGGCGATGCGCAACGTTGCGCCCGCCAACAAGGAAGCCGCAGCGCCGACCGAAGCGCGCCGCACCGAGACGTTCAACAACCGTCCCGCGCCCGAACTCCGCGCTACGGCCACCGCGCCGGTGTCCGCAAGCCATGAAGCACTCGGCGGCTCGCCGCTCGATCCGCGCCTAACTTTTGCGAGCTTCGTGCTCGGCCGCGCCAACACGCTGGCCCATGCTGCCGCGCGTCAGGTCGCCGAAGGTCGCCGCGGCGATCCGGTGATGTTCAACCCGCTTTACATCCATGCCGGCGTCGGCCTCGGCAAAACCCATCTGTTGCAGGCCGTGACCTGGGCTGGCAATTCCGGCCCCGACCGCAAGGTGCTGTATCTCACCGCCGAGAAGTTCATGTACGGCTTCGTCGCTGCGCTGAAGACGCAGACGGCGCTCGCCTTCAAGGAAGCGCTACGCGGCATCGACGTGCTGGTGATCGACGACATGCAGTTCCTGCAGGGCAAGACCACGCAGGCCGAATTCTGTCACACACTGAACGCGCTGATCGATGCCGGCCGCCAGGTGGTGATCGCCGCCGATCGACCGCCGTCGGATCTGGAAAGCCTTGACGAACGCGTGCGTTCGCGCCTGGCCGGCGGTCTCGTCGTCGAAATGAGCTCGCTCGGCGAAGAGCTGCGCCTGGGCATCCTGAAGTCGCGCGTTGCTGCGGCCCGTGCACATCATGCCTCGTTCGACGTACCGGAACCGGTGCTGGACTATCTGGCCCGCACCATCACCCACAATGGCCGCGATCTCGAAGGCGCAATCAACCGCCTGCTGGCGCATTCGAAGCTGAACGCCACGCCGGTCACGCTGGAAATGGCCGAGCGCGAAGTGCGCGACCTGATCCGCCCGCAGGAGCCGAAGCGCATCAAGATCGAGGACATCCAGCGTGTCGTCGCGCGTCAGTACAATGTCAGCCGGTCCGACCTCCTGTCGTCGCGCCGCACCGCCAATGTCGTGCGCCCCCGTCAGGTTGCGATGTATCTGGCCAAGACCCTGACGCTGCGCTCGCTGCCGGAAATCGGCCGCCGCTTCGGTGGCCGCGATCACACCACGGTTCTGCATGCCGTACGCAAGATCGAGGCGCTGGTTGGCAAGGACGTGGCCCTGCAGGATGAGGTCGAGACGCTGAAGCGCCAACTGCAGGAGTAAAAGCGTCCCCGCCCCCGACGCGCCAAAGCGTGCGCCGGGGCAGGACGAGGGTGTTAACCGTCAAAACATTGGGGGCCGGAAGCGCATCTCTCTTGCGCTTCCCGGCTATCCACGCCACCTTGCGGTCCCCCGCGGGATTGAGCAAAATCCACTTGATCGAGCTTGCGGGTGTCATCGCCGCGGCGCCCATTCGGGCCGCCAGGCATTTCCACACGACACCGGATTGAATCGGGCGGGTTTTGTTATGAAGGTCACCGTCGAACGCGCGCAACTCCTGAAGTCGCTGAGCCACGTGCATCGCGTGGTCGAGCGCCGCAACACGATTCCGATCCTGGGCAACGTGCTGATCCGTGCCGAAAATGCGCGGCTGTCGCTGAAGGCCACCGACCTCGACCTTGAAGTCACGGAAACCCTGGCCGCCGAAGTCGGCACCGCCGGTTCCACCACCGTGCCCGCCCATATGTTTTACGACATCGTCCGCAAACTGCCGGATGGCTCGCAGATCGTGCTCGAAGCCGATGGCGACCGCTCGGTGATGGCGATCCGCGCCGGCCGTTCGCGCTTCACGTTGCAGACGCTGCCGGAGAATGATTTCCCGGATCTCGCCGCCGGCGAAATGACGCACTCGTTTGCGCTGCCCGCCTCCGACGTCAAGCGCCTGATCGACCGCACGCAGTTTGCGATCTCCACCGAAGAGACCCGCTATTATCTCAACGGCATCTATCTCCACGCCGCCGGCACCGCGACCGCGGCGACCCTGCGTGCCGTCGCCACCGACGGTCATCGTCTGGCGCAGATCGACCTCAAATTGCCCAAGGGCGCCGACGGCATGCCGGGCGTCATCGTGCCGCGCAAGACGGTCGGTGAAGTGCAGCGCCTGATCGAGGATCTGGAAGCCGAGATCACCATCGAGCTGTCGCAGGGCAAGATCCGCTTCACGCTTGGCAATGTGGTTCTGACCTCGAAGCTGATCGACGGCACATTCCCCGACTATGGCCGCGTAATCCCGCAGAACAACGACAAGGAACTGGTGATCGACAAGAAGGATTTCGAGAACGCCGTCGACCGCGTCTCGACGATCTCCAGCGAACGCGGCCGCGCCGTGAAACTCGCGCTGTCGGCGGGCAAGCTCGTGTTGTCGGTGACAAATCCGGATTCCGGCAGCGCGACGGAAGAGCTCGAGGTCGAATACGCCTCCGACGCGCTCGATATCGGCTTCAACTCGCGCTATCTGCTCGACATCGCTGCCCAGATCGAAGGCGAAGTCGCCGTGCTGCGCCTCGCCGATCCCGGTTCGCCGACGCTGGTACAGGACAAGGACGCCAAGGGCGCCCTCTATGTGCTGATGCCGATGCGGGTGTGAGTCTTTCAGGTGTCGTCCCCGCGAAAGCGGGGAGCCATAGCCTCCGAAGAATTAGTTGCAGCTAGGTAGCCACGACTCTGCCGTTTTAATTGTGCCGGCCGTGGTTATGGATCCCCGCCCCGCATGTGCCTTCTGCGCACTAGGCGGGGATGACAACGGAGATTGGCGCGGCGCGTTGCGACGACTTTAGCTGAGTCCCATATTCACGAATGACCGCCTCCCGCATCCATCGCCTGTCGCTCACCAATTTCCGCAGCTACCGCGCGGCATCGCTGGAGACGTCGGCGGATATGGTCGCCCTCGTCGGTCCAAACGGCGCCGGCAAGACCAATTGCATCGAAGCGATCTCGTTTCTGTCGCCAGGCCGCGGCCTGCGCCGCGCGACACTCGAAGACGTTGCGAATAACGAAGGCGACGGTTCCTGGGCAGTCTCGGCGACTGTCGAGGGTGAGGTTGGTCTCGCCACACTCGGCACCGGCATCGATGCCCCCGCGGCAGAAGGTGCGTCCACCAGCCGTCGCTGTCGTATCGACCGTGAGCCGGTAGGCTCGGCCACCGCATTCGGCGATCACCTGCGCATGGTGTGGCTGACACCAGCGATGGACCAGTTGTTCATGGGCGCCGCCTCCGAACGCCGGCGCTTCTTCGACCGCCTCGTGCTGGCCATCGACAAGGATCACTCCGGTCGCGTCTCCGCGCTCGAGCGAAGCCTGCGTTCGCGCAACCGCTTGCTCGAAGACCGGAACAGCGACGCCCACTGGCTCGATGCCATCGAGCGCGAGACCGCCGAACTCGCGGTTGCCGTCGCCGCGACGCGCGGCCAGACCGCGATGCGGCTCGGAGAGATGCTCCGCGTGCGCGGCGAAGCCTCGGCCTTTCCATCCGCACTCATCATGCTCGACGGCTGGATGGAGAATGCGCTGGTCAATGAACCGGCCACGGCGGTCGAAGATCGCTATCGCCAGATCTTGCGCGATGGCCGCCCGCGTGATGCCGCCGCCGGCCGCACGCTCGACGGCCCGCATCTCACCGATCTGCAGGTGATCTATGCGCCGAAAAACATGCCGGCGCACGATGCCTCCACTGGCGAACAGAAGGCCCTGTTGATCGGGCTCATCCTCGCCCACGCCACCCTGGTCGCGGAGATGACCGGTATCACGCCGCTCCTGTTACTTGACGAAGTCGTCGCCCATCTCGACCCTGATCGGCGCAAGTCGCTGTTCGGCGAACTCTCGAAATTGGGCGCCCAGGTTTGGATGACCGGCGCCGATCCTGTTGCTTTCGCAGATATCGGCCCATCCGGCGAGATTTTCGACGTCGCCAATGGGCATATCGCGCGGCGCCAGCCGGCCGGTTGAACCAAAGCAACACCTCCTACAACTCACTCTAAGTGCCCCGCGCAAATAATGTCGCTGCCCTTGTGGGCAGCGCTTTTGCATGCACGCAAGCAAACGCCGGAGGCTTTCAGTGATGTTTTCAAGCAAGCGCGGGATACAGCTCCCGGCCAGACACTGCCTGTTGGCCCTGCTCGTCAGCACCGCCATCGCCGGCGGCTCGCTGGCCTGCCGTGCGGAAGACGGCCTGGTGGATGTGAGAACGCTGCCGCATATCGAAGGCGCGATGGCCCGGCCTGAAGCCACCAAATACCCCAATCTCAGCGCCAGCTATTTCGGCGCAGGCAACGTCGCGGACACCATTGCCAACACCGGAAAATTACTCGCAGCCGATGGCTGGATCGCCTACACGCCGCCACTCGAGGGATCAGATCGCAGTCGCTGGTACAAGAAGGGTGCGCAGGGTGTGTCGGCCTCTTTTATGAGCGACGGCAGTAGACCCGATCGGTCGGGCGTCAGCTACAGCTCGCAGCGCCTGGAAGTGAACCTGCCTTTCCCCGATCTCGCGACCGATATCGTCTATGACGAACGGCGGCCGTATCTTGGATGCACGACGGCTGAAACCGTTGATGCGACGCTCGCCTTCTTTCAGAAAGAACTCGCTACATTGGGTTGGTCGCCGCTGTCCGCGGGCGCAGCCGAGGCGCGTTGGCCGGATGCGAAGATCGACGAGACGATCGCGAATGGCGTGCGCGTCTATTTTTCTCGTGACGGCAACACGCGGCAATTGCCGGTGATGCTGACCTTGCAGCGGAGCGCCGATAACAAGACCAGCGTCGAAATTCGCGTCGCGCCCTTCGCGCTTCCGCAAGATCTCGCTGCGGGCCCTGAATCCGCAGGCCTGCCGCGACCGGAACGCATTAAATCCGCAGGAACCACGGGCAGCGCGGATTCCATCAAACGTGAAGCGCATGCGCTGATCCCGGCTGAACTTGGCCCGGTGCTGGCCTTCTATCGCCGCGAACTCGGCAAGAAGGGCTGGGTCGAACAGAGCAAGGACACCGTTGTCACTGCCGATCGCGCCTCGCTCGCATTCACATCGCCGGAAGAGACGGCAACGATGCAGATCGGTCGCAAATACGATCTGACCACCGTGCAGATCAACGTACAGGTTCTGCCATCGGTGATCACCGCGCGCGCCAAGGCCAAGAAGGAAGCAGACGACCGCTTTATCAAGGATGCACTCGCGTTCGGGCAAGCGGCTATTGCCGAAGCGGATGCGAAGCGCGCAGCGGCACAAGCCGCGCGTGGGCCGGAAACTGCGTTGCGCGCGATGGACGGTTCGAGCACACCGATTCCCGTGCCCGACACCGCCAGCGAGATCGACTTCGACGGCGCCGATGGCAGGCTCGCATTTACCAGCTCATCAAGCGTCAGCGCGCTGGCAGATTTTTACCGCAGCGGATTGAAAACGCTCGGCTGGAAGAGCACGCCGTCAGTCATCAACAATCCCAATATGGTGGTGTTGAATTTCAGCAAGGCCAAGCAGAGCATCTCAATGACGGCGATGCAGATGGGCCCGAAGGTCAATGTCACGGCGACAGGCTCGGGCCTGAAGGGCGTGCCTGTCGCGGTCGTTGCCAACACCACCACCACGGGCAACGCCAAGAGCGCCGAACAGGTTCTCGAGTCCGATGGCGACACCGATTATCCCACGCCGAAGCAGCGGACGTTGCGATCGCTGGGTACTTCAGGGCTGCCAGGCGGCGCGCCGTTCAGACATGAGTTGAGTGCATCTGTGCCTGCGGGACTGGACTCCGTTCTGGCGTTCTACCGACGCGAACTCACGCAGCGACAGTGGCAGGAAGACACGAAGAGCGCTGTCATCAAGCCGGACAGCGCCACGCTCTCCTTCAAGGCCCCCGATGGGCCGGCCATGCTGAAGCTGGAACGCCGCAACGACGAGACCACGGTCAGTCTGGTGGTGCGCCATCCCGCAGAAGCGACGAAGGCGGGCATCCTGCCTGCACTGGGCAAGGTTCGGCTGCTGTTCGGCAATATGGGTGACACGGAAGTATCGGTCAGCGTCAATAACAAGACGATCAAGGTCGCGCCCGGCGTGGGCGGACCGCAAAATCCGAACGGTCCGACGATGGAACTGCCGCCCGGCGCCTACAAGGTCACGATCAAGGCGGCGGGCAAGCCCGGACATGACAGTACGATCAAGGTGGCGGCCAACGATAGCTGGGGCCTGATGGTTGGCCCTGACGGTCGGGATATCCTCCCGCTGCAGCTCTACTGAGGACAAAGCGCGCAAGCGCGCGCGTCCGCCACTGCATTGGGCCATGAGAAATCGTCTGTTGTAGACCACGTTCGACAGCATAAATATCTGGCCATGCTGGTATTTTTGGCCATTCATCTGTCGCGGATCGCACGCGCGTTCGGAACCGAAATGCGTTCGCTGCCGATCCCCGGGCCGCGCATGATCGATGAGGCCGAATGCATCTGTTCGGTGCTGCTGGCGATCGTCTTGTCGCACGCCATCGGCGCTGAGAATGTCGGCTGGGCCGCATTCTCCGGCTACATGGTGATGCGCTCGCACGTCACCGAAAGCTTCACCCGCGGGCTGCTCCGTGTGATCGGGACGCTCGCAGGTGCAGGGCTCGCGCTTGCCGCGGCGCCGTTCGTGCTCAAGCAGCCATTGTTGCTGAGTCTCGGTCTTCTGATCGGCGGCGGCGTCACGCTCTATTTCGCCATCGTCGGCCGCCGCGCCTATGCGTGGCTGTTCACCGGCCTCACCTTCCTGATGGTACTCATCGAAGGCATGGAACATGCGCGGGAGCCGATCCTGCGTTTTGCCTCGACGCGCGTGCTCGAAGTGCTGGCCGGTACCACCGCCTGCGTCATTGTCAGTGCGATCTCGACCTGGACAGTGCGACGCGCGCTACCGAATCCGGACAACAATCTGCGCGCCAAGCCGGTCGACCAGCCGACGCGGCAATGGCACGCCACGGTAGCGCGTCACGCTCTGGTCGGCGGCATTGCATTGGCACTGATCCCCTGGGCCTGGCAGTGGCTCGGCATCCCATCGCTCAGCCAATCCAGCATCACGATCTTCGCGGTCATGCTGGTGCCCGCCGCATCGCTGGCGGAAGGCATGCTCAGCCCGGTTTCCTCGCGCATGATGAACCGGCTGGTTGGCTGTCTCGCGGGCGGTCTGCTCGCCAGCGCAATCCTGCTGGTCAGCCAACATTCGCCTGTCGTGATGACCATCGGACTCGCGCTCGGCGTCATGATCGGCCGTCACATCGAAAATGGCCCGCCCTCCATGAGTTATGCGGGCCTGCAATTCACTTTGGCCTTCCTCGTGGTGCTGGTGCCTGACAACTACGCCAATGCCGCCCTGGAGCCCGGCTATGACCGCCTGTTTGGCATTCTGTTCGGAATGGTTCTGCTGGAGCCGGTCGTGCTGGCCGCGCATTTGATCGCCCGGCGCGGCCTCAAGGCAAACGCCGCCAAACCAGCTACGGGACTGGCCGACAAATAGCCTCTCGGATGCATGCAAGCGGGGCATTTCGATGCCCGGAACAGGCGCGAAATCAGGCTACGAAAACGGCCTCAAATCGGCTTGAAATGACGCCAAAAAAACCTATTTATTCAATAGCTTGCTGCGCGTTACTTTGCGCTAGGCGCAATGCGCCTTTCGTGGCACAAATAGAGCGATTCAGACGCCGTTTTCCGCGCTGATTCGGCACACCTTCGAAGGCCCCTACATGACTGAACCAGCCCGGCAACCCATCGCCGACACTGAGCATGCCATTCCCATCGAATACGGTGCGGAATCGATCCGGGTCCTGAAGGGACTCGACGCCGTCCGCAAGCGCCCGGGCATGTATATCGGCGATACGGACGATGGTTCGGGCCTGCATCACATGGTCTACGAAGTCGTCGACAACGCGATCGACGAAGCGCTTGCGGGTCACGCCAGCGCCGTCGAAGTTATTCTGAATGCCGATGGCTCGGTGACGGTGCGCGACGACGGTCGCGGCATTCCCGTGGACATTCACAAGGGCGAAGGCATTTCGGCAGCCGAGGTCATCATGACCCAGCTCCATGCCGGCGGAAAATTCGACCAGAACTCCTACAAGGTATCCGGCGGTCTGCATGGCGTCGGCGTGTCCGTCGTCAACGCGCTGTCGAGCAAGCTGATCCTTCGCGTCTGGCGCAACGACAAAGAGCACCGCATCGAATTCGCCCATGGCGACGCGGTGGCGCCGCTCTCGGTGGTCGGCGATGCCAATGGCAGGCGCGGCACCGAAGTGACATTCTATGCCTCGGCGGAAACATTCACGACACTCGAATATGATTTCGCGACACTCGAACATCGTCTGCGCGAGCTCGCCTTCCTGAATTCCGGCGTCAACATCAGATTGTCGGATCTGCGTCATCCGGTCGAGAAGACCGAGAACATGATGTATGAGGGCGGCGTCGAGGAATTCGTCAAATATCTCGACCGCAACAAGAAGGCGATGGTGCCGACGCCGATCGTGATGCGCGCCGAACAGAGCGGCATCAGTGTCGAAGTCGCGATGTGGTGGAACGACAGCTACCACGAGAACGTGCTGTGCTTCACCAACAACATCCCGCAGCGCGACGGTGGTACCCATCTGGCCGGTTTCCGTGGCGCGCTGACGCGTCAGGTCAACGGCTATGCCGAAGTTGTCGCCAAGAAGGAAAAGATCGCCCTGACCGGCGACGATTGCCGCGAAGGTCTCACTGCCGTCCTGTCGGTGAAAGTGCCCGATCCGAAATTTTCATCACAGACCAAGGACAAGCTGGTGTCCTCGGAAGTGCGTCCAGTGGTCGAGAACGTTCTCAACGAAGCCCTCGCCTCGTGGTTCGAGGAACATCCGACCGAAGCCAAGATCATCGTCAGCAAGGTGATCGAGGCCGGCGCTGCCCGCGAAGCCGCCCGCAAGGCCCGTGAACTGACCCGGCGCAAGGGCGCGCTGGATATCGCCTCCCTGCCCGGCAAGCTGGCCGACTGCCAGGAGCGCGATCCTGCCAAGTCCGAACTGTTCATCGTCGAGGGCGACTCGGCAGGCGGCTCCGCGAAACAGGGCCGCAACCGCGAATTCCAGGCCGTGCTGCCGCTGCGCGGCAAGATCCTCAATGTCGAGCGCGCGCGCTTCGACAAGATGCTCGGCTCCGAACAGATCGGCACGCTGATCACAGCGCTCGGCACCGGCATCGGCCGCGACGACTTCGACCTGTCGAAACTGCGTTATCACAAGATCATCCTGATGACGGACGCCGACGTCGATGGCGCGCATATCCGCACGCTGCTGCTGACGTTCTTCTTCCGCCAGATGCCGACGCTGATCGAAGGCGGCTATCTCTACATCGCGCAGCCGCCGCTTTACAAAGTGACGCGCGGCAAGTCCGAGCAATACCTCAAGGACGAGCGGGCGCTGGAAGATTACCTGATCGATACCGGTCTCGACGACTGCATCTTCAAGCTCGCTTCGGGCGAGGATCGCACAGGCCGTGATCTGCTGGCGCTGGTGGAAGATGCTCGCATCATCCGCGGCACGCTCAACAATCTGCACTCGCGCTACAATCGCAAAGTCATCGAGCAGGCTGCAATCGCTGGCGTGCTCAATCCGAGGGTCACCGCTGATCTCGCCACCGCCAATGCCGCCGCCGACTACATCGCCAAGCGGCTGGACGCGCTGGCCGACGAAGTCGAGCGTGGCTGGATCGGTGAATTCCGCGAAGGCCAGGGCTTCTTCTTCGAACGCACGATTCGCGGTGTGAAGGACGTCTCCTTCATCGATGACGCCCTGCTCGGCTCCGCCGATGCGCGCAAGCTCGACGAATATGCCGGCAGCCTGCAGGAGGCCTATCCGAAATCCGGTGTCCTGCGCCGCAAGGACATCGAATTCCCGATTCACGGCCCCGTCTCGCTGTTCGAGGCCGTCACCGACGCCGGCCGCAAGGGCGTGGCCCTGCAGCGCTACAAAGGTCTGGGCGAGATGAACCCCGGCCAGCTCTGGGAAACCACGCTCGACACCAATGAGCGTTCGCTGCTGCAAGTCCGGGTCAAGGAAGTCGATGAGGCCGACGACATCTTCACCAAACTGATGGGCGATGTGGTCGAACCGCGCCGCGAATTCATCCAGGACAATTCGCTCAGCGCGAATGTGGACGTGTAAGCGTATTGCACCCTAGAGATAAAACTGAAAAGGCCCGCCATTCTGGCGGGCCTTTTTGCGTTTATCCTACTTCTTCACCAGCGGGCAGCGCGACTGCGCCAACGGCTGAAACGCCTGATCGGCGGGTACTGTGGCGAGCAGCTTGTAGTAATCCCACGGCGCCTTCGACTCGGCGGGCTTCTTCACTTCGAACAGATACATGTCGTGGACCATACGACCATCTTCGCGGATCTTGCCGTTCTTGTAGAACACGTCATCGACGGGCAGTTCACGCATCTTCTTCATCACCTCTTCGGTGCTGTCGGTGCCGGCGGCCTGCACGGCTTTCAGATAATGCAGTACCGATGAATATGTGCCGGTCTGAAGCATGTTCGGCATGGCGTTCACCTTCCCGTAGAAGCGCTTCGACCACTTCCGCGTCTCGTCGTTCATGTCCCAATACGACGCCTCGGTGATCGTCAGCCCCTGAGCCTCTTTCAATCCGAGACCGTGAACGTCGTTGATAAATCCCGCCAGCGCCGAGAGCTTCTGGCCGCCTGCCGTCAAGCCGAACTCTGCCGCCTGCTTGATCGAGTTAATGGTGTCGCCGCCGGCATTGGCGAGAGCCACAACCTTGGCCTTGGACGACTGTGCCTGCAGTAGGACGGAGGCGAAGTCCGCGGTCCCGACCGGGTGTTTCGTTGCACCGGCGACCTTGCCGCCCGATGCCTTGACGACATCGCCAGTGTCCTTCTCGAGGCCTTGACCGAACGCATAGTCCGCCGTCACGAAATACCAGGTATCGAAACCCTGGCTGACTAGCGCCTTACCTGTGCTGTTCGCGATCGCGAATGTGTCATAGGCCCAATGAACCACATAGGGTCCACACACCTCGTTCGTGATCCGGGTCGATCCCGGCGAGCTCAGCGTGATGATCTTCTTCTTCTCCTTGGCGATTTCAAGGACGGCCAAAGCAGGCGACGAGGACGCAACGTCGAGAATGGCATCGACCTTGTCGGTATCGAACCATTTGCGTGCAGCGTTGGCGGCAATGTCCGGCTTGTTCTGGTGATCTGCGAATACGACTTCGACCGGCATGCCGAGGACCTTGCCGCCGAAATCCTCCACGGCCATCTGCGCCGCAGTCACGGCACCCTTGCCGGTAATGTCGGCATAGACGCCCGACATATCCTCGATCACGCCGACACGGACGACGCCATCCGAGACCTGTGCGTTCTGCGCCAAAGCAGAGACGGTGCAAAGAAAAACGCTGGCAATCGCCGTCGTAAAGCACACACCCAGTTCAGATCGTCTCATATCCTCCACCCCTTTTACGTTTTTGATTTTTCAATATGCCTGCAACGCGCGATCTCTCCAGGGACCTATCGCATCGTCACTTCCCGTTTCCTCTGTTCGCAAACGCAGCCAGGCCACGCTTGGCATCCGCACTCGTGAAGGTGCGCTGACCGAGCGCGGCCTCCACGCGAAATGCTTCTGCGAGCGGCAGGTCCTGAAGCGTCAGCGCCGCTTCCTTGATGGTCTGGATGGCGATCGGACTCAGTGCCGCGATCTTGGCTGCCATCTCATAGGCCAGCGGTTCGACTTGATCGGAATCGACAACCCGATTGACGACGCCTTTGGCAAGCATGGCATCCGCGGAAAAGCGCTCTGCCGTCAGCATGATCTCCATGGCATGTGCGTAGCCGATCTGCCGGACCAGGCGCACGAGCGTGCCTCCCGCCGGCACGAAACCGTGCTTCGGTTCGGGCAGTTGAAAGACAGCGTCGCGCGCCGCGATCCGGATGTCCGTCGCCAGCAAGATCTCGAACCCGCCGCCCATGCACATGCCGCGAATGGCGCTGATGACCGGCTTATAGAATCCGGGAAACTTGATGTGGGCCGGGTCCCAGGCAGAGATGTCGATCGTGTCCGCCGCAAGTGCAGGAATAGACTCCCGGAGGTCAGCACCGACGCAGAAGGCGCGATCGCCCGCGCCGGTCAGCACTACGGCCCGGATCTCATCGTCATCCTTGATGGCGTGGAATGCGCGGCCGAGGTCGTCATACATGGCGAGCGTCAGCGCATTCATCTTGTCCGTCCGGTTGATCCGGACAGTTGCGACGTGACCGTCCTTGGTGAAATCAATCGCCATCAGATCGCTCCCGACGCCTTGAGACGCGCCAGCTCGGCCGCCGTGACATCCGCCAGCCGGGAGAGAACCTCTGCATTGTCCTCGCCAGGTAGCGGCGCTTTTTCGAACGACATCTGTCCCGCACCGGATAGCTTGATCGGCAGGCCGAACATGCCGATCAGCTTTCCGGCGATCGGAACGTCGACGATCATGTTACGCGCAGCGATGTGCGGGTCTTCCACCACTTCGGCAATGGTCTTGATGGCGCTGAGCGGAATCTTGTCGCCGGCCATCTCCTCGAGTTCGGCCTTGGTGTAGTTCGCGAACCAGCGTTCCAGCAGCGGCTTGACCCTGGTCTCTGCCACCGCGTGATCGAACCGCTTCTCCATCGTATCGATGGCAGGATCTTTGGCCTGTTCCGGCTCGCCGAACAGCGTGCAGGTAATCGCCCAGAACTTGTCGGTGTAGCCGCCGAAGAAAACGTAGCCGTCCTTGCAGGGAAACTGGCCATAGGGCCGAACGAACGGATGATCGTTGCCCAGTGGCGAGGCGACCTCTTTCTGCGCGGTGTAACGAACCACGGCGTTCTCGGTCAGTGTCAACACGGAGTCTTGCTGAGACACATCGACCACCTGACCGACGCCGGTCTTCTCCGCCTCTCGCAATGCTGCGAGCGTTCCGATAGCCGCATAGAGGGAAGCGGCGAGGTCGCCGATGATCGTGCCGACGCGCACCGGCGGCAGATCGGCATAGCCGTTCATCGACCACAGGCCGCCGGCCGCCTGCCCCGTATTGTCATAGGCCGGCTTGGATGAATTTGGACCTGTGCGACCGAAGCCACTGATAGCGGTGTAGACGAGCCTGGGATTGAGTTCGCGCAGCACCTCGTAGCTGAGGCCAAGCTTGTCCATCGTGCCGGGACGGAAGTTCTCAACGAGGATGTCGGCCTTCTGCACCAGCTTCTTCAGCAGGGCCTTGCCATCATCGGATTTGAGATTGAGCGTGATGCCGCGTTTGTTGCGATTGAACTGGGTGAAGAAGGCGCTGAGTTGCTCATCGTCGTTGCCGACGAAGGGTGGAAAGGTCCGCGCATAATCCGGCTCTCCGGGATGCTCCACCTTGATCACGGTGGCACCCAGGTCTGCGAACAACATCGAGCAGAATGGACCTGCGACAACACGCGTGATGTCAAGCACCGTCACGCCCTTGAGAGGACCGTTGCGCTCCTTGAGCCCACCTATCTTTTCTGCTGTGTTCACATCATCCTCCCAGTCCATACGAATATCCGCCGACAACATCGGCACGCATGGTTTTCGTACAAGAGCATGAGTATCGAAGATACATTTTCATACCCGCCGGCCGTGCAGGCGTGATGCCTGCACGAAGTTGCGTTGCACAAAGTGGCGTTAGAACGCCTCCACTTTTTACGAACGCAGCTTCTCGAGAACTTCCTTGGCGCGATCAACACGCACGTCGTGATTGGCGGCGAGCGCGACGGCGACCATCTCGATCTCGTCACCGGTGGCGCCGGCGACGATGGCGATGTTGCGCGCATGCAGTGCCATGTGCCCCTTCTGGATGCCTTCGGTGGCCAGCGCACGAAGCGCGCCCATGTTCTGCGCCAGACCGACGGCAACGGCGACTTCCGCCAGCTCCTGCGCACTCTGCACGCCAAGTATCTTCAGGGCCGCTCGCGCAGCGGGATGGGTCTTGGTGGCACCGCCGACGAGGCCGAGCGCCATCGGCATCTCAATGGTGCCGACGAGATTGCCCTTGCCATCGATTTCCCAATTGGTGAGCGAGGTGTAGCGGCCGGAGCGCGAGGCCCAGACATGGGCGCCGGCCTCGATGGCGCGCCAGTCATTGCCGGTGGCGACCACGACGGGATCGATACCGTTCATGATGCCCTTGTTGTGGGTCGCAGCGCGGTAGGGATCGACGATCGCAAACGCACAGGCTTCGACGATGCCGCGGGCGATCCGCTCGCCATCATATTCCTCGGTCTTCAACGCCTCCGGCGTCACTGACACCATTGCGCGGGCGATGCGCAGATCGGCATAGTTCGACAGGATGCGCAGACGCACGGTTCCGCCTGTGATCTTCTCGATCAGCGGCGCGACCGTCTCCGCCATTGTGTTGACGGTGTTGGCGCCCATGGCATCGCGCACGTCGACGATGAGATGCACGGCCATCATCGGCCCTACCGATGTGTTTTCGAACACATGCACCTCGACGTCGCGGCAGCCGCCGCCGAGCGAGATCAGCACCTTGTCTTTGGTATTGGCCGCCTCAAGGATGGCATCGCGCTCGCGTAGCACGCGCGCACGGGCGCCGTGCACGTCGGTCACGCCTAACACCTGCACCTGCGCACGCATGATCGGCGCGGAGCTTGAGGTCTGGAAACCGCCGCATTTGCGAACGATGCGCGCCATATAGGACGCCGCGGCCACCACCGACGGCTCCTCGACCGCCATCGGAATCAGGTAGTCACGGCCGTTCACGGTGAAATTGGTGGCGATACCGACCGGCAGTTCGAACGTGCCGATGACATTCTCGATCATGCCATTGGCGAGTTCGAGCGGCAGCGCACCGGGGCCAAAGGCCGCGCGCTCGGTGTCACCGAGTGAGGTCGCGTCGATCACACGGCCCAGCCTTTCGGCAGGCGCGAGATTGCGCAGATTTTCCAAACGCGAATTGATCTTTCCGGGCTGTTCGCCCGACTTTGAACCGGCCATTGCGGCGCCTCCCATACAGGGTCTTCTGTTGGCGGCACGTTAGGCATCCGCGGATGACGTTCGAAAGAGACAGTTCTGAAATATTGTCCTAGACTGTACCCATGGCGATATGACCTCTCTATTCGCGGATGCAGCATTCTTCCGTGCAAATGGAGTGCAGACCAGGTCCATCTGCGCGAAGACATGAGACTGGACGATTGAATTCAATCTTGTCGCTCTTGGAGAAAGGTACGGTTCCGATGGACCGTCCAGCACTGCACCTGGAGGCATTGCTTGACCGCTTCTCGTGAGCCGTCCGACCGCAGTACAACGCTGGCCGAGACTTTGGCCGGCCGGTTGCGTGTGCAAATCCTCTCCGGCGCATTGCCGGAAGGCAACCGCCTGCCCTCGATCAGAAAGGCCGCCGGGGAATTTGGCGTGTCGAAGAACACCGTGGTCGAAGCCTATGACCGACTGGTGCTTGGCAATCTCGTCGCGGCAAAGGCAGGCTCTGGTTTCGTTGTTATCTATCGCGGGGATGATGGCGGGCGACCGAAACACGTCAGCGAAGCCGTCGACATCGCATCGCTGCTGAGTGCCCAGCTCTCGCAGAATTTCGAGATCCGCGTCGGCGACGGACGGCCGCCGGCTTCGTGGACGGAGCAATCGGAGATCAAGCGCCATCTGAGCGGGACCGGACGGATCCTGCCGGCCGCCGCTGACGCCTATGGCTCCGCGCTCGGATTCCTGCCGCTCCGGCAACAGATCGCATTGCGGCTGCAAGCCCAACAAATCGCGGCGAAGGAAGACGGACTCCTGCTCACATTCGGAGCCAATCACGCGCTCGACCTGATCATCCGCGCGATGCTGTCGCCTGGCGATACAGTACTGGTGGACGAGCCCGGCTATTATCCTCTGTTCGCAAAGCTCACGTTGGCGCAGGTTCGCATCGTCGGCGTTCGCCGCTTGGTGGATGGGCCGGATGTCCACGACCTCGCCGCAAAGATCCAGTCGGAGCGGCCGAAGCTGTTTTTCACGCAGTCGCTCGGCCACAATCCGACTGGAGGATCGATCACGCTGCCCGTGGCACATGCGGTGCTTCAGACGGCGATGCGATCGAACCTCGTGATCGTCGAGGACGACCCGTTTGCCGATCTGCCGATGGGGGTGAACAGCCGGCTGGCGACGCTCGATCAGTTGAACAATGTGATCTCGATCGGGACCTTTTCGAAGACGCTGTCGGCAAGCCTGCGATCGGGCTTCATCGCAACCCGCAGCGACCGCATCGCGACGCTGGCCGAATTGAAGATGCTTACCACCGTCAACAGTTCAGGACATGTGGAGCGACTGCTGCACCGGCTGCTCGCGGACGGCCACTATGAACGGCACCTGAAGCGGCTGGGACAGCGGAGTGAAGCCGCCATGGGCCAGGTGCGCGCCAATCTCGTGCGCGGCGGACATCAGCTCTATGCCGATGCACGCACGGGCTATTACTTGTATCTGCTGCTGCCGGACGGCATTGACGACATGGCGCTAGCGCGCAAAGGCGCGAAGGACAGCATCTTCATCGCGCCGGGAAGCCTGTTCTGCCTCGACAAGAATAGCCCGCTGGCGCGGGCGATCAGGATCAATGTGTCGCGGGCGGACAATCCAAAATTCTACGAATTTCTGCTGCGCCAGTTGCAATAGACGCCACGACGCCTTCAGGTCGCTTCCTCGGTATAGGGGGCTAGTACGTCGAGCAGATCCCGGCCCCGCGCCGGGGTCGGCTCCACCAGCGCGCGGTTGGCGACCGAATCCAGATGCGAATGCATCAGCGACATCGCCTTGTTGGCATCGCCCTCCTGAAGCGCCTCGATGATCGCGATATGCTCGCTGATGCCGCATTCCGACGAATGCGGGCGACTGAACAGCGACAGTGTCAGACAGCAGCGATAGGCGATCTCGCTGACATAGCGGACCAGCACCGGACTGTTGGTCATCGACGCCAGCATGATGTGAAATTCAGTCGCCAGGCGAATGGACACGGCGTTCGGCCCGTCATGCGCCTCGCGCTCCGCCTCGACATGCGCCTTGAGGCGCGCGATCTGACTGCTGCTGAGCTTGCCGGCGATCTTGCGGACGATCAGCCGTTCGAGATCCATCCGAATGTCGAAGATGTCGCGCGCGTCCTGCCAGCTCGGCGTCACGACTACAGCGATGCGGTTACGTCGCAGCTCCACAAGCCCCTCGGACGCCAGTTGCCCGAGTGCATAGCGCGCAATGGTGCGGCTAACGCCAAAGCGCTCACCCAGGGAGTCCTCGGGAAGCTTGGCGCCGGGTTCCAGAGCCTGCTCGATGATCGCCCGCCGCAGCGCGCGGCAGATCATCCCAACCTTGTCTTTTGAATTCGGCGCTTCTGGCATTCAGATCGAACCTGTCGCGATTTGGGCATTCTCGGCCGTGCCCGAAGTGCATGCAATCGAGGAGAGTGACTGCCCAATAATTCCTCAGGGAATGGCGAGCGAACATAAAATGACAACGTTTCTCGCCGGACTCAAGTGGCACCCCAATTGCATGCACTTATTGCCATGACAAGTATGCAAGAAAATGGACCCACCGAGGGCCAACGCAGACCGACCGCCGTTGAACTGTCAGCGACCTCGGTAACGTTCGGCCGCGGCCCGACCGCCACGCCGGCGCTTGCGGAGACGAACCTTATCATCCCCGACGGCGAATTCCTTGCCCTTGTCGGCCCCTCCGGCTGCGGAAAGTCGACGATCCTCAAGCTCGTCAGCAATCTGCTCCGCCCCACCACCGGCGTCGTCATCGTCGGCGGACGTGAGGTCGCCGCGAAGGCGTTGCGGATTGGCATGGCGTTCCAGAACCCGACCATGCTGCCCTGGCTGACCATTGAGCGGAACATCATGTTGCCGCTCAAGATCGTGGAGCCGTTCCGGTCCGAGTATCGGCAGAAGCGCAAAGGCGAATTTCGCGACAAGGCCCATGCATTGCTGGCCCAGGTCGGCCTCAAGGATTTCGGAAACAAATATCCCTGGCAGTTGTCCGGCGGCATGCTGCAGCGGGCCAATCTGTGCCGCGCGCTGATCCATGAGCCGCGCATGTTGCTGCTCGACGAGCCGTTCGGCGCGCTCGACCAGTTCACCAAGGAAGAACTCTGGTCGATCCTGCAGAGCCTCTGGCTGCAACACAAACCGACGGTGCTGCTGGTCACGCATGACCTCCGCGAAGCGGGCTTCCTGGCCAGCCGCATCTGCGTGATGAGCGCACGACCGGGCCGCATCCTCGACGACAGCCCGGTGGACTTCCCGCGCCCGCGCACCATCCCCATGACTTTCGAGCCTGATTTCGTCGCACTCAACCAGCGCCTGCGGGAACTCATCGTCAATGCCCGGAGCAACGCTCCCGAAGCGCAGGAGGCATAGGTCATGAGTGTAGGCCTGCGTCAAAAACTCTGGTCGTTCGGACTGATCGTCATCTTCTTCGTCGGATGGCAATTATTTTGCGCCATGTCGGGCGTGTCGGATCTGGTTCTTCCGCGTCCGACGGAAATCATTGCGACGCTGATCGCGCGCTTCCCGATCCTGTGGCCGCATATTCTACAGACCCTCGGCACGACTATGGCGGGCTTCGTCCTTGGCGTCGGCCTTGGCGTCGTGCTGGGCGCGGTCATCGGCGTCTCGAAAGTCGCCTATGACACCGCCTATCCGCTGCTGGTCGGCTTCTCGTCGATTCCAAAAGTCGCCGTCGTGCCAATCTTCGTGTTGTGGTTCGGCTCGGGCTCCGTGCCTGCGATTCTTACCGCGCTGTCGATCTGCTTCTTCCCCATCGTCGTCAATATCGCGACCGGCCTCGCGACCACCGAACCGGAGCTGGAAGACGTGTTGAAGGCACTCGGCGCCAGCAAGATGGACATTCTCTGGAATGTCGGCCTGCCGCGCACCATGCCGTTCTTCTTTGCCTCGCTGAAAGTCGCGGTCAGCTACGCCTTTGTCGGCGCCGTGCTGGCCGAGACCGTCGCGTCGAATCGCGGCATCGGCAATGTGATGATGAGCGCATCGTCGAACTTCAACGTCCCGCTGGTGTTCGCCTGCCTGTTCATTCTCGCGATCCTCGGCGTGGCGCTCTACGTCATTTTCTCTCTGATCGAAGCGCGTGTGACCGGCTGGGCCACGCGCAAGAACGATCTCGTTGCGACCTAATCCACCCACATCAACCAGGAGAATGTCATGTTGAAGAGATTGACCGCCCTCGCAGTCGGCAGCGTCCTGCTCACAGGCTCCGCCTTCGCTCAAGAGACGACCATCAAGTTCACGCTGGGCTGGAAAACCCAGGGCAGTGACGCGGCGTTCTTCTATGCCAAGGACAAAGGCTACTTCAAGGAAGAGGGCCTGAACGTTGTCATCGATCAGGGCGAAGGCTCGGGCGCGACCGTGACCCGTATCATGTCCGGCGCCTGGGATGCCGGCTTCGGCGACGTCAATGCCATCATCCAGAACTCCTCGACGCGCCCACAGGACGCGCCGGTGATGGTCTATATGATGTGGAACCAGCCTCCCTTCTCGATCGTCACCAAGAACACCAGCGGCATCAAAACGATCAAGGATTTCGAAGGCCACACGCTCGGCGGCGCGCAGGGCACGCCGACGACGCGTCTGTTGCCTGTCTTCATCCAGAAGAACGGCCTCGCGGCCGACAAGATCAAGGTCACCAATATGGCTCCCAATCTGCAGGAGCCGATGCTGATCAAGGGCGATATCGACGCCGCGCTGGTGTTCAACATTACCAGCTATTTCAATCTCGTCCTGAACCGCCAGGATCCCGAGAAGGATTATAAGTGGTTCTCCTTCGGTGAATTCGGCCTCGACCTGTATTCCAACGGCGTGATGGTATCGCAGAAGCTATTGGCTTCGAATCCCAAGGCTGTTGCCGGTCTGGTCCGCGCGATCAACAAGGCTAACATCGCCGTCGCCAAGGATCAGAACGCCGGCATGGCGTCGGTCGTCGCCTTCGACAATCTCGTCGATGTTCCCGTCGAAAAGCGCCGCCTGCAATATTCCTTCGACAAGCTGATGGTCTCGCCCGAGATGAAGGAAATCGGCGTCGGCGATATCAAGGATGACCGCATGACCCGCGCCATCGGCATGGTCGTCGAAGGTTACGATCTGAAGCGCACGCCGACCCCGAAGGAAATCTTCTCGCGCGAATTCCTGCCGGCGCGCGGAGATCGCGAACTGGTCTATACGGCGAACTAAGGCTTGCACGCGGATGAACGGGATCCTGTCTGCGACGAATATCTTCACCGGCACAGATCGAGGCCTCGTGCCTCAGGCCAGCATCCATTATGCGGATGGCCTGATCACGAGCGTCTCGGCCGGCGCGCATATTTCACCGCAGACAAACCACCTGATTATCCCCGCACTGGTCAACGCCCACGACCACGCCCGGCCGTCCATGACATCCTTCGGCGCATCGAACATGCCCTTGGAATCGTGGATCGCACGCTCAGCCTTCGGCACGCCGCCCGATCCCTATCTCGTCGCCGCTGTCTCGCTCGCCCATGCGGCGCGTGCAGGCTGCGGCGGCGCGATGATTCATTATACCCGGCCGAGCGGCAAGATGCCGATCGTCGATGAGTCGATCGCAATCGCAAAGGCCGCGAGCGATGTCGGCATCCGGCTGGCCTTCGCGCTCGCCGTGCGCGACCAGAATCCGATCGTCTATGGCGATAGCGCCGACGTGCTTGCCGCATTGCCCGAAGACAACCGCAGCACGATTCAGGACATGTTCATTCGTCCGAGCCCGACACCATCCGAATATCTCGACCGCGTCGACGCTATTCATGCCGCTATTGCCGGGCCGATGATCGACGTGCAATTCGGGCCGGCTGGCGTCCAGTGGTGTTCCACCGCGCTGCTCGAGGCGATTGCCGAACGCTCGGCCACCACCGGCCGGCGCGTCCACATGCATCTGCTCGAGACCATCTATCAGCGACAATGGGCCGACCGCGCTTTTCCGAGCGGCATTGTACGCTACCTGAAAGATATCGGCCTGCTGTCCAACCGCCTGACACTGGCGCATTGCATCCATGCCCGGCCGGACGAACTCGATATGATCGCCGAGTCCGGCGCGACCATCGTAACGAATTTCAGCTCCAATCTGCACCTGCATTCCGGTCTTGCGCCGATTGCCGATGCGCATCGCCGTGGCTGCCCGATCGCCGTCGGCATCGACGGCGTCGCCCTCGACGAGGACGATGATGCGATCCGCGAAATGCGCCTCGTGCAGATGGCGCATGACGGCCTCGGCTTCGACCGCACATGGAGCCGTGCGGAGTTTCTCACGCTCGCCGTCCGCAACGGCCGGAAGTCGATCGGCGCACCGGGCTCGGGCATGCTCGCCGCCGGAGAAGCCGCTGATTTCATTGTTCTCGATATCGGCCAACTCGACCGCGATGCCATCATGCCGGTCGATCCGATCGACATGCTGTTTGCGCGCGGCAACACGAGCTGCATCCGCGATGTCGTGGTCGACGGGCGCACCATCAGCCGCGATGGCAAGCCGACCGGCGTCGACCTGGAGGCCATGGAGACCGAGTTGCGCGGGCTCTATCGCAAGAGCGTGCCCCAGTTCAAGGCGCTCGAACGCGCCTGGGCACCGTTCGAAAGCGCCGTGTCGCACTGGTTCCGGCAACAGGGGTGTTGCTAGCAGCGGGGGCGCTGCTAGCTCACCAAACCTTCAGCGGCTTCAGTTCACCTGACGTTTTTCCAGCTTTCGTGCCAGCGTGCGGCGATGCATGCCGAGGCGGCGCGCCGTCTCCGAAATGTTGAAATCGCTCTCCACCAGCGTCTGGTGGATGCGTTCCCATTCCAGCGTCTTGATCGAGGTCGGACGTTCCGTGAGCGCCACTTGCACATCGCCGGTCGCCTTCTGGAACGCTTCCTCGATATCGTCGGTGTTCGAAGGCTTGGCGAGGTAATGACACGCGCCGAGCTTGATCGCCTCCACCGCCGTGGCAATGCTGGCATAGCCGGTGAGCACTACGATCAGCATCTCAGGGCTCAGCGCATGCAACGCCTCGACACAAGCCAGGCCCGAGGCTCCGCCGAGCTTGAGATCGACCACCGCATAGCCCGGCACCTTGTCGCCGAGCACCTCGGTTAAGGTCTCGAAGCCCTCGGAATGCAGCACGGTGTAACCGCGACGCTCGAACGATCGCTTCAGCGTGCGCGCGAAACCCTCGTCATCCTCGACAATGATCAGCAGACGTTCATCCGACATGTTTGCGCGCTCCAATCGCGAGGGCGGATAGTGGTAGCGACAGCGTCACGAGGGCACCGCCCACAGGACGATTCTCCGCCACCACTGCGCCGCCCAGTTTGCGGACAGCATTGACCACCAGAAACAGACCGAGCCCGCGCCCGGACTGGCCCTTGCTTGAATTATAGGGCTTGCCGAAATTCGCCAGCATCTCCTTGGCGAAACCCGGTCCCATGTCGCTGACCTTCAGCATCAGCGAATCGCCATCGCGCTCGATAGCGAGGCGAACCCAGAGCGGCGATACCTCGTTGGCGTTATCGAGCACGTTGAAGATCATCTGCTTCAACGCCGAGTCCGACACGATCGGCATGTCCTCGCCGAACCGATTCTCATAGACCAGCGTGTTGATCGAGCGCGCACCGCGCCAGTCCTCGACCAGTTCGCCGAAGAAACCATTGACGGTCGTCACAACCGGTGCCTCGCCGCGCATGTCGCCCGCTGACATGAGAATTCCAGTGACGATCGACTTGCAGCGCTGCACATCGGCCTGCATCTCGCTGATCTCTTCCATCAGCTCGGGGTTGCCTGCAAGTTCCGGCATCCGGCGCCAGTCACTGAGGATCACCGACAGTGAGGCCAGCGGCGTACCGAGTTCATGCGCGGCGCCGGAAGCGAGCAGGCCCATGCGCACAATATGATCTTCCTCCGCGGCCTGCTGACGCAGCGCTGCTAGACCCTCGTCGCGCTCGCGCAGGTTTTCTGCAATGCGCGTCATGAAAACGACGATCAGCGCCGCGTCGAGCACGAAGCAGATCAACATGCCGATAATGTGCAACTGGAACAGATCGTCGCGCAGCGCGTCCGGCAGCGCCAGCGGACGATGAAATACAATCAGCCCGGCGAAGCATAGACAGGCAACAACAACAACGACCCAGGTCGAGCGGCCGTTCAGCAACATCGCCCCGAGCGTAACCTGCAGGAGATAGAGCGATATGAATGGATTTGTGGCGCCGCCGCTCAGATAAAGCTGGGCAGTCAGCGCCGCGACGTCGAGCAGCAAAAGCAGGAGCAGTTCGCGGTCACGCGCGTCGGTCTGCTGACGCAGCCACTCCTGGCTGATGACGTTCAGAAATACTGAGCCGCACAGCACCATGACCATGGCCATCAGCGGTAGCGAAATGCCCATCACCAGATGCACGAAGCCGATGGTCAGAACCTGCCCGACCACTGCGATCCAGCGCAACTGGATCAGCAGATTGATGTTCTTGATATTGGTGGTCTCGTCGAGCGGCAGAGCCGTGACTGCAACGGGCGTGGTGGCACCTGTCGCGTCGACCGGTGACGCGGCAACCGCACTGACGCCAGTGACGTCCGGTGTGCCCACCTTGCTCTCTGCTCCCAAACCCGGCATCTCGCCCCGTCAGCTTGATCGGCCGGGCTCGATCGGACCGGCGTATCATCCAAGACGTCATACGCGAGGTAGTGATTTTTTCCGAATCCGCCACTCGTCGCGAGCGACGAACAGGGCACCGCCGGCCAGCATCAAAGCGAGGCCGAACCAGGTGATGGCATAGACCACGTGGTTGTTCGGGAAGGCGATCACGGTCAGGCCACCATGGGGCTGCCCCGGCGCGTCCAGCGCGGCATTGGAATCGATGAAATAGGGGGCGACGGCGCCGAGCGTCTGGCTGGCGGCAATCGCCTCGACATCGCGGGAATACCAGCGCTGGGTAGCGGGATCATTTGAGCGCAGGAACCCACCCTTCGGTTCGGTGACGCGCAGCAGCCCGGTTACCGACACCTGCGTCGCGGGCGCCGCGAATGCGCCGGCTTTGCGCTCATCCGGGCTGACGAAACCCCGGTTCACCAGCACGGTGTAGCCGGCCTCGGCGCGCAGCGGCGTCAGCACCCAGAAGCCGGCGCCGAGATCCGAGACAGCCTGCACCAGAGTATCGGCGCCCGGCACAAACCGCCCGGTGACGCTGACGCGACGATATTCATCGTCATTGCGATTGATCGCAGGCCACGCCGCAGGCCCGGGTGCAGCTTCGGGCGCGGCGTGGCTGCGCTGATCGACACGTGCGATCAGATCCAGTTTCCAGGCGCGGCGTTCGACCTGCCAGATGCCCAGCGCGGTCAATCCCGCGATACCGAGCAGTGCCGGCAGGCCCAGCACCGTGAGGGTTGTCGCGCGACGTGGCGACCGCCCGGATTCCGTTTTCGATTCAGACGACTCCTGTCTGGCCGGGCGGCCTACGACGATCCCGTCGTTGGCGCGCGCCGTGGCCATCAGGGCATATTCCTCATGTCGTGAACCGGCATCATGTTGACGTTGAGGTGATACATCACCCAGAGCGAACCGCTCAGCGCAATCACGACGATGATGATCGTGAAGATCAGCGCCATCATGGTCCAGCCGGCATCCGACGTCGTGTTCATGTGCAGGAAGTAGACCATGTGAACCACGATCTGCACCACAGCGAACGCAACGACGATCGCGATGGTCCAGTTCTTGTTCTCGATCGCACCCGTCATCACCAGCCAGAATGGAATGGCGGTAAGGATGACCGAGAGGACGAAGCCAGTCATATACGACTTGAACGAACCATGATCGCGGCCGTCATCGTGGCCGTGGTCATCGTGACCATGTCCGTGCGCGGCATGTGCATCGGCGCTCATCGCAGCACTCCCAGCAGATAAACAAAGGTGAAGACGCCGATCCAGACGACGTCGAGGAAATGCCAGAACATGCTCAGGCACATCAGCCGGCGCTGGTTCGCCTCGATCAGGCCGAAACGGGCGACCTGCACCATCAGCGTCACCAGCCAGATGATACCGAAGGTGACGTGCAGACCGTGGGTGCCGACCAGCGTGAAGAAGGACGACAGGAAGGCGCTGCGCCAGGGGCCTGCACCTTCGTGGATCATGTGATGGAACTCATAGAGTTCGATGCAGAGGAACGCGAGGCCGAACAGACCGGTGATGCCGAGCCACATTTGGGTCGACTTCACTTTGCCCTTTATCATCTCCAGCATCGCGAAGCCGTAGGTGATCGACGAGAACAGCAACATCGCGGTGTTAAGCGCGACGAGCTTGAGGTCGAACAAATCCTTCGGCCCGGGGCCCGCAGCATAGCTGCCGCCGAGTACGCCGAAGGTGGCGAACAGCATCGCGAAGATGAGGCAATCGCTCATCAGGTAGAGCCAGAAGCCCAGCATGGTGCTGGAACCGGCCGGATGATCGTGTTCATCGACGACGTAGAAGACCGGCACTTCAGTGCCGTTTATCGTTTGGGTCGGTACGTTCATGACGCGGCCTGCACTGCGAGAAGTTTCGTACGCTCGCCTTCGGTACGGATGACGTCCTCCAACGGAATGTGGAAGTCACGATTGTAGTTGAAGGTATGGAAGATCGCGACGCCGACGATGGCAATGAAGCTCAGGGCCGCGAGCCACCACATGTACCAGATCAGAGCGAAGCCCATCGCCGTGGCCAGGACAGAGAGGATCACGCCGGTACCGGTGTTCTTCGGCATATGGATCGGCCGGAAACCTTCCAGCGGACGCGTATAACCACGGCGCTTCATGTCCCACCACGAGTCATTGTCGTGAATGACCGGGGTGAAAGCGAAGTTGTAATCCGGCGGCGGCGACGACGTTGCCCATTCCAGCGTGCGCCCGTTCCAGGGATCGCCCGTGGTATCGCGCAGCTTCTCGCGATTCCAGATGCTGACGGCGATCTGGACGAGGAAAGCACCGATGCCGATCGCGATCAGAACCGCACCGAAGGCGGCGATGACGAACCAGATCTGCAGCGACGGATCGTCGAAGGTGCGCAGGCGGCGGGTGACGCCCATCAGACCAAGCACATAGAGCGGCATGAAGGCGAAGTAGAAGCCGAGGACCCAGCCCCAGAACGAGACCTTGCCCCAGAACTGATCGAGCTTGAAACCGAAGGCCTTCGGGAACCAGAAGTTGATGGCCGCAAAGATGCCGAACACCACGCCGCCGATGATGACGTTGTGGAAGTGAGCGATCAGGAACAGGCTATTATGCAGCACGAAGTCGGCCGGCGGCACCGCGAGCAGCACGCCGGTCATGCCGCCGATCACGAAGGTCAGCATGAAGGCGATGGTCCACATCATCGGCAATTCGAACCGGATGCGGCCGCGATACATCGTAAACAGCCAGTTGAATATCTTCGCGCCCGTGGGGATCGAGATGATCATGGTCGTGATTCCAAAGAAGGAATTCACGCTGGCGCCCGAGCCCATGGTGAAGAAGTGATGCAGCCAGACAAGATAGGACAGGATCGTGATGACCAGCGTGGCGTAGACCATCGAGGTGTAGCCGAAAAGTTTCTTGCCCGAGAAGGTCGAGGTCACTTCCGAAAATACGCCGAACAGGGGCAGGATCAGGATGTAAACCTCCGGATGGCCCCAGATCCAGATCAGGTTCACATACATCATCGGGTTGCCACCGAGATCGTTCGTGAAGAAGTTGGTGCCGACATAGCGATCCAGCGACAGCAGCGCGAGAACGGCGGTCAGGATCGGGAAGGACGCCACGATCAGGACGTTGGTGCAGAGCGAAGTCCAGGTGAAGATCGGCATCTTCATCATGGTCATGCCGGGCGCACGCATCTTCACAATGGTCGCGATCAGATTGATGCCCGATAGCGTCGTGCCGACACCGGCGACCTGTAGCGCCCAGATGTAATAGTCGACGCCGACATCCGGACTGTAGCCGAGATTCGACAGTGGCGGATAAGCCAGCCAACCCGTCTTGGCGAATTCACCGACAAACAGCGACATCATGACGAGGATGGCGCCGCCGGTGGTCATCCAGAAGCTGAAATTGTTCAGGAACGGAAACGACACGTCGCGCGCACCGATCTGCAGTGGCACGATATAGTTCATCAGGCCGGTGACCAGCGGCATCGCCACGAAGAAGATCATGATCACGCCATGCGCCGTGAACACCTGATCATAGTGATGGGCGGGCAGGAAGCCGTCGGAGCCATTGAAGGCCATGGCCTGCTGGGCGCGCATCATGATGGCGTCGGCGAAACCGCGCAGCAGCATGACGATGCCCAGCACCATATACATGATGCCGATCTTCTTGTGGTCCACGCTGGTGAACCACTCCTTCCAGAGATAACCCCAGAGCTTGAAATAGGTCAGCGCAGCGAGCAGCACGATGCCGCCGAGCGCGACCATCGCGAAAGTCGCGACCAGGATCGGTTCATGATAGGGGAACGACTCGAGCGTCAGGCGGCCGAAGATGAACTTCGCAAGCCCGGTATTTGCCACTACGGCTGTATCAGACATTTAGATCGACCCGATCAGGTGTTGGAAGCGCGCCGCTCGGCAGGCGGCGGCGCAGGCGTGAAATTGAATGGCGCGGGGGCGGCACCCGGGCGCGCGAGACCAGCACCGGTGACCGGCGTCGGGTCAAGTGGAGTCGTCGTCGAGCGGTGATCGGCTGCTTCGCGTGCGGCCTCGGCGAGGGTGCAGACGCTGGCGACGTAGTTCTTGGTCGAGCTGGAGCCGTCAAGCATCGAAATATTGTATTTCAGCGGCAGGATGTTGCGGGCGCTGGCAAGGCCGAGGCCACCCTTAGCGTCCATCGCCATCATCTCACTCATGCACATCTTGCCGGGCTGGGCGCACATGTTGAGGATCGCCTTGTAGAGGTCAGGTGCGACTTCCTTGTAGAGACGAACCGGCACATTCTCGCTGGGCTTTTCGAGATCCAGATAGGCCTCACGGCTCAGCGTCTCATTGCTCGCCTTGGCCTTGGCGATCCAGGCATCGAAGCCGGCCTGGTCGACGCCATGGAACTTGAAGCGCATGCCGGAGAAGCCTGCGCCGCTATAGTTCGCCGAAAAGCCGTCATAAACGCCAGCCTTGTTGATGACCGCGTGCAGCTTGGTTTCCATGCCGGGCATCGCATAGATCTGGCCGGCGAGCGCGGGGATATAAAAAGAGTTCATCACCGACGAAGCAGTGATCTTGAAGCGCACCGGACGATCGACCGGCGCGGCCAGTTCATTGACCGTAGCAATGCCGTATTCCGGGTAGAAGAACAGCCACTTCCAGTCGAGCGCGACGACTTCGACCTGCAGCGGCTCAAGAAGGCTCGCAGCATTGCCGGGCGCAATTCGGTCGAGCCGACGATACGGGTCTAACAGATGCGTGCTGGACCAGGTCACGGCGCCGAGACAGATGATGATGAGGAGGGGCATCGACCAGATGACGAGCTCGAGATGGGTCGAGTGATCCCAGTCCGGCTCGTATTTCGCGTCGGCATTTGACTGCCGGTACTTCCAGGCGAAGAACACGATCAGGGCCATCACCGGCACGATGATCAGCAGCATCAGCACCGTGGAAATGACCACGAGATCGCGTTGCTGCACTGCGATGTCACCCGCAGGATTCATCACGACGAAATTGCATCCGCCCAGCAAGGCAACCAAGGGCAGCAAAAGGAGTATCCGTAGGCGGCTCAAGGTGTTACCCATTCGATAATGTCCGTTCGCGCGCACGGTTAGGCGTATTTGCTGCAGGGCAACATTGGACAATTTGTCCAATGGTCCGAAGACGCGGTTCGCGACAAATCGTCAACCTCGCGTCGCCCTTTGGGCGTCGATTGCATGGCCTTCAACACACCACCGACGGATAGAAAAAATGGCGCAGACGTCATCGACGATCGAACGGGACGCACGCCTTCTGCACGCGGATGGCCACGGAGCGGTTAACCCGGGCGAGATCGCCATTGGCGTCATCATCGGCCGGACCTCCGAGTTCTTTGACTTCTTCGTCTATGCGATCGCTTCGGTGCTGGTGTTTCCGAAGCTCGTCTTCCCCTATCTCGATCCTCTGACCGGCACTCTCTATTCCTTTGCGATCTTTTCGCTGGCATTCATCGCCCGCCCGATCGGCACGATGATCTTCACGGCCATCGATCGCAGCCAGGGCAAAGGCGCCAAATTGACCATCGCGCTGTTCCTGCTCGGCGTTGCCACCGTCGCCATCGCCTTCCTGCCCGGTCACGAATCCATCGGCGTCGCATCGGCCTGGCTGCTGGCTGCTGCACGTATCGGCCAGGGCATTTCCTGGGGCGGCACCTGGGACGGCCTTGCTTCGCTGCTGGCGCTGAATGCGCCGGAAGGCAAGAAGGGCTGGTACGCGATGATCCCGCAGCTCGGCGCCCCGATCGGCCTTCTGGTGGCGAGCGCGCTGTTCGCCTTCTTCGTCGACACGCTGTCCGCTGACGACTTCCTCGACTGGGGCTGGCGCTATCCGTTCTTCGTTGCTTTCGCCATCAACGTCGTCGCCCTGTTCGCGCGCCTGCGCATGGTGGTGACGCCGGGCTACACCGAACTGTTCGAAGCCCGCGAACTCGAGCCGTCCTCGATCACCGAGACGATCGCCCAGCAGGGCCGCACCGTGGTGATCGGCGCCTTCGCACCACTGGCGAGCTTCGCACTGTTCCACATGGTCACAGTGTTCCCGCTCTCATGGGTGTTCCTGTTCACCCGCGAAGCGCCCGGCCGCTTCCTGATCGTCGAATGTATCGGCGCCGTGTTCGGCATCATCGCCATGATCGTGTCGGGCTATGTCGCCGACAAGGTCGGTCGCCGCACGCTGCTGACCGGTTCGGCGATTGCCATCGCGGTATTCAGCGGCTTCGCACCGCAGATGCTGGACGGCGGCATCGTCGGCGAACTCGCCTTCATGGTGACCGGCTTCATCCTGCTCGGCCTGTCGCTCGGTCAATCTTCGGGCTCGGTCGCATCGAGCTTCTCGAAGCGCTTCCGCTACACCGGTTCGGCGCTCACCACCGACCTTGCCTGGCTGTTCGGCGCCGGCTTCGCACCATTCGTGGCGCTGGTGATGTCGAGCCGCTTCGGCCTGTCCTCGTCGGGCGTGTATCTGCTCTCGGGCGCGGTCGTGACCCTGCTTGCGATCTCGATCAACCGGCAGTTCGCCAGCCGCGACGCCTCGGCGATCCAGCCGTAAGCAACACTGTCGCTAAAGAAAGAGCCCCAGTTCTGATCAGAACCGGGGCTCTTTCTTTTTGTTCTGGCTTATTTCCCTGACGCGAACCGGCATCTACTTCGCTAATGCGACAGCGGCACATCATCCTGATGCAGGATGCGTTCGGCGGCACCCTGCAGGTCGTCATACTGGCCTGATTTCAGCGACCACAGGAACGCCGCGAGGCCGCACAGGCCAAGCCCGATGGCGATCGGAATCAGATAGAAATAGTCTGTCATTCCGCCGGCTCCATTCTGACCGCCATTCGCGGCGTTGATGCGCTCGCGTCCTGAGACTTGTCGGACTTGTCGGACTTGCCGCGGCCACGCAGCCGCAGCGCATTGGCGACAACCACGATGGACGAACCGGACATCGCGATCGCCGCAACCAGCGGCGTGACATGGCCCATGATCGCGATCGGCACCGCAATGAGATTGTAGCCGACTGCCAGCGCGAGATTCTGCCGCACGAGATGCCCTGCCTCGCGCGAGACCGCGATTGCCTGAGACACGGCCGACAGATCCTCGCGCAGGAAGACGAGATCGGCGGCGTTGCGCCCGACATCGGCGGCCGATGCCGGAGCCATCGACGCATGCGCGGCCATCAGCGCCGGCGTGTCATTGAGACCGTCGCCGACCATCAGGACCTTCTTGCCGGCGGACGCCAGCTCTGCCACATGCGCCGCCTTGCCGCCCGGCAGCACGCCGGCGAAATATGGCACGCCTATGCCTGCAGCGAGTGTCCGCACCGGCGTCTCGCGATCGCCCGAGACAACCTCGACAGCCAGTCCGTCGCGCTTCAGGTCGCCGACCGTTTCAGCCGCGCCCGCACGCAACCGATCCTCGAAGCGGAAATCCGCCACGCATTGTCCATCGCGCGACAACACGGCGGAAGAGCCATCGAGATCCATACCGCTGGTATCGGTGAGGGCCCATTCCGGCCGCCCGAGGCGCAGCACGCTGCCGCCGAGACGCGCTTCCATGCCGCAGCCCGGATGTTCGGAGACATCATCGAGCGCAATCGGAGTCGTCGTTGTTGAAACGGCAGCAGCGAGTGCACGCGAATAGGGATGACGTGAATGCGCGGCGATCGCGCCGGCCAACGCCAGGGTCGCAGGATCGACGTTGTCCGAATTGACGACGCGGGCATTGCCAAGCGTCAGTGTGCCAGTCTTGTCGAACACCACCGTATCGATCTCGGCGAGACGCTCAAGCGCCCCGCCATCCTTGATCATGATGCCGCTCTCAAACAGCCGCCGCGCAGCAACCACCTGCACCATCGGCACAGCTAAGCCAAGCGCACAGGGACAGGTGATGATCAGCACCGCGACGGCAATAGTGATCGCGCGATGAACGTCGCCGGACACGATGAGCCAGCCAACCAGCGTGATGGCCGCGGTAAGATGCACCACCGGCGCATAGAGCCCGGCCGCACGATCGGCGATGCGGCGATAGACCGAACGGCCCTGCTCTGCGGCTTCCATCATCCGCAGCATTTCCGCGAGGAACGACTCGTTGGCCGAGGCTGTCGCCGTGATGATCAGAGGGCCTGTGAGATTCAGCGTACCCGCGCGCAGCACTGAACTCGGCAGAGCCGGCTGCGGCACGCTCTCACCGGTGACCAGCGAGACGTCGAGTTCCGACAGACCCTTGGTCACCTGCGAATCGACCGGCACGCGCTCGCCGGCAGCGAGCATGATGGTCATACCCGGCGTGATTTCGCCGACCGGCAGATAGGTCTGCGCACCGTCACTCTGCAGAACCAACGCGCCCCGCGCCGCCAGGCGTGCGAGCCCCTTCACCGCGACACGCGCGCGCTCACGCATCATGTGATCGAGGGTGCGGCCGATCAGTAGAAAGAACAGCAGTGTCACGGAGGCATCGAAATAAGCATGCGGCCCATGGATCGCGGTTTCGTGCAGGCTCATGCCGAAGGCCAGCAACACGCCGAGCGAGATTGGCACATCCATATTGGTGCGACCGTGACGCAGTGCCTGCCAGGCCGAGCGAAAGAATACCCGGCCGGAATAAATCAGCGTCGGCAGCGCGATCAGCGCAGAGATACCGTGGAACAGATCGCGCGTCGCGGGCTCGGCACCAGACCACACCGAGACCGACAGCAGCATGATATTGCTGGCTGCAAAGCCCGACACCGCCAGCGCACGGATCAGTTCCGACAGCGTCGTATCCGTAGCATCGCCATCGACCTCGAACAGATGCGCTTCATAGCCAACATTGCGCAGCGTTTCGATGAAAGGCGGCGGTGCGGCATCGGCGCGCCATTTGATGGTGACGCGCTTCGTGGAGAGATTAACCCGTGCCCATGTCACGCCATCGAGCGCACCAAGCGCTTGTTCGACCGTGCGAATACAGGCGCCGCAATGAACGTCCGGCACCGAGAGATCGGTCTGCCTCAAACCGCCGGCAATGGTACGGCTGACCAGCAGGACTTCGCGCGGATCCGGCGCCGCCAGTATGGCCAATTCTGCTCCTGAGCCACAGCAACTCATCGGAGACCTCGTTTCTCACTTTGCACATGATCTTTTCGGAAACCGGTTCCCGCTTCTCCGGATCATGCTTTAGCCAGCCACCTCGACACCCGGCTTCATCGCCACATAGGCGTGCCATGTCCCGTGACCGAGCACGGGAAACACGACGATCATACCGAGCAGGCCGGTCATGACATTGATCAAGAACAAAGCCAGCGCGATTCCCGCCCAGGTCAGCATGACCGGCAGATTGGCCCAGACCATTCCCATACTGGTGCCCATTGCGGTAAGCGCATCGACGCGTTCGTTGAGCAGCATGGGAATGGCGAACACGCTGATCGCAAAGGAGAATGCCGCAAAGATGCCGCCGACCGCGGTGCCGGCGATCAGCATCGCCCAGCCGACGGGTGTGGTGAACAGCATGGCCGCGACGCCATCGAGGCCGGGAAACGGGTTCATGCCGAAAAACAGCGCGTAGATGATCACCGCGGCGCGGATCCAGACCAGCATCAGCGAGCACAACAAGAGGCCCGCGAACAGCAACTGCCCTCCCGACTTTGGCCGGACAAGGATCATCTGCAGCAGCGACACACGCTCATGCGCGGCGATCCGGCGACTTTTCTCATAGAGTCCGATAGCGAGCACTGGCCCGACCACCATGAAGCCGGCAAATGCCGGAAACAGGATGTAGTCCCAACCGAAAGCGAACAACCCGCCGACAAGGACTACCGAGACCGCGAAAACCAGCACGCCATAGCTGAGACTCACCGACGGGATAATTGTCAGATCGCGCCAGCCGGCTTTGAGCCAGTCAAAGGCGACGGATGGCGCAACATGGCGATTCCACGACACCGAGGGTGGTAGCGGAGGAGCAATGGCTGGAAGAGTCATCTTCGACCTCGCAATCTCAACGACGCGGCGTGCATGACGAGGATGCCGCACTGAATTTGCCGGCTTCCGCGGCACTGGTGCCGCGCTTGACGTGATCGATACAGTCGGGCTGCGACGAGAACGCCACATAGGCCATGTGCGCATTGGCCATCAGCACCAACAGCAGAGCGGTAGCAACCGCCATCCAGATCCAGAACTTCGCGTTAACCTGCTTCATCGCTGCTGTGCTCATGGTCCTGCAGCCCTAAGGTTGACGAGATAGAGCGCGAGAATCTTGCGATCGAGCGCCGACAGTCGCGAATCCCAGCTCGGCATGTGACCTTGCCGGCCACCCCAGACAGTCGTGAAGACCGACTGGGCGTCACCGCTATAGATCCAGAAATTGTCACGCAGGTTCGGCGCACCGAGTTCGATATTGCCGGTCGCGTTCTCGCCATGGCAGGCGACGCAATTGTCGGTGAACACCACCTTGCCGCTGGCGAGCTTCCCGGGCGCGATCGCCTTGGCCACCGCGGGATTCGACAGGCTTCGAACATAGTCGACAACATCGTCGATCTGCTCGCGCTTCAGCATCCCGTCGCGGCCGAAGGCCGGCATCTGCGACGTCCGCGAATCCTTGTGCGGCGAATTGATGCCAACGCGGATCGTCTCGGCGATCGCATCGGGCGTACCGCCCCAGAGAAAGGCCTGCGACACCAGCGTTGGAAAGCCGTTGCCACCCTCGGCGGTGCGGCCATGACAGGCCGCGCAATTATCGCCGAACAACGTCGCGCCGGTCTGCCGCACGATCTTCATCAACTTCGGATCGGCCTGGATAGCTTCGAAGCTTTCGGTCTCGATCAGCTTGCTCCACTTGGCGCGGTCCGAGGCCGCGTCCTTGATCTGCTCGGCCACGATGTTGCGCTGGTCGATCCCCAGCAGACCCTTGGTATAGGTCACGCCCAGCGGCCATGCTGGCATCAGGATCCAGTACACAACCGAATACAGAAACGTGGCCCACAGAAAGAAGATCACCGCACGCGGCACCGGCGTGTTCAATTCCTTGATGCCGTTCCACTCGTGGCCGGTGGTGAGATAGCCGGAGTCGGGATCGCGTTCCTCTACTGCCATCACTTCGCCTCGTATGGCTTGTCCTCAACGGAAGGATCGAGGATCGACTGCGCCGCAGAGTCGAACGACTTTTTGTTCTTCGGCCAATAGGCATAGACCACCACGCCAACAGACATGGCGATCAGATAGAACAGCCCGAAGGACTTCGCGAACCTGACAGTGGCCTCGTGCTCCATCGTCACTCTCCCGCCGCAGCCGTTTTGGCCTTGTGAGCCGCATCAGTCAGCTTGCCCAAGATCTGCAAGTAAGCGACCAGCGCATCCATCTCGGTGGGCTCGCCGGGCTGGCCATCGAAGGCGCGCACATTGGTCGCTTCGCCATAGCGCTTGGTGACGCCTTCTGCGAAAGGCGTATCCGGCGAGGTCTGGCCATAGGCGTCGTTGGATGCGTTGGCGATCATCTCATCCGTATAGGGCACGCCGACCTTGCGCAGTGCGGTCAGATGCAGGCCGAGATCGTCGATCCGCGCCTTGGCGCGCGTGAGATAGGCATAAGGCGGCATCACGGATTCCGGCACCACGTCGCGCGGATTGATCAGATGCTTGACGTGCCATTCGTCGGAATATTTGCCGCCGAGACGCGCTATATCCGGTCCGGTGCGCTTCGAGCCCCACAGCATCGGATGATCGTATTTGGATTCGACCGCGAGCGAATACGGCCCGTAACGTTCGACTTCATCGCGCAATGTGCGGATCATCTGCGAATGACAGGCGTAACAGCCTTCGCGGATATAGATGTTGCGGCCGGCGATTTCGAGCGGCGTATAGACGCGCATATCCGGTGCATCTTCCACGGTCTGATGGATCGTGAACAGCGGCACGATCTCGATGAGGCCGCCGATGCTGGCGGCAATGATGATGCCGATGGCAAGGCTCATCGTCTTGCGTTCGAGCTTGTAGTGCAGGCCGAACAACCCCATCGTCATTCTCCCGGCTGCAGCGCAGGCACGCCAGCGGGCTGTGCCACCGGACGATCTGCGGCGCGCTCATCGGCCGGCTGACCAGCAGTGCGGATGGTCATGACGATGTTGTAGAGACCGATCACGGCGCCAGCGAAGAAGAAGAACCCGCCGACCGCCCGCGCGACGTAATAGGGCTTCATCGCGATCACTGTCTCGATGAAGGAATAAGAGAGCGTGCCGCTACTGTTATAGGTGCGCCACATCAAACCCTGGATGATACCTGAATTCCACATCGCGAAGACGTATGTGAAGAGGCCGGCGACAGCGAGCCAGAAGTGCCATTCGACGAGCGCCGGCGAATACATCCGCTCGCGCTTCCACAGCCACGGCACCGACGCATAGATCGAACCGAAAGTGATCATCGCCACCCAGCCGAGCGCGCCGGCATGGACGTGGCCGACGGTCCAGTCGGTGTAATGCGACAGCGAATTCACCGAACGGATCGCCATGAACGATCCCTCGAACGTGGTGAGGCCGTAGAACACCGCAGCCACCATCATGAAACGCAGCGTCGCATCGTCGCGCACCTTGTACCAGGCGCCGTTCAGCGTCAGCAGAGCGTTGCCGGCGGAGCCCCAGGACGGAATCAGCAGCATCAGCGAGAAAGTCATGCCGAGCGTCTGCACCCATTGCGGCAGCGCTGTGTAATGCAGGTGATGGGAGCCCACCCACATATACATGAAGGTGATGCCCCAGAACGAGATGATCGACATCCGGTAGGAATAGATCGGCCGCCCCGCCCGCACCGGTAGATAGTAATACATCATGCCGAGGAAGCCGGAGGTGAGAAAGAAGGCGACGGCGTTGTGGCCGTACCACCATTGGGTCATCGCATCCTGCACGCCGGAAAAGGCCGAATAGCTCTTGGCGTGACCGAACGAGACCGGCATCGCCAGATTATTGACGGTATGCAGGATCGCCACCACCAGGATGAAGGCCATGTAGTACCAGTTGGCGACGTAGATATGCGGCTCCTTCCGCCGCGCCAGCGTCCGCATATAGATGACGAAATAGACGATCCAGACGATTTCCAGCAGGAGGTCGGCATACCATTCCGGCTCGGCATATTCCTTCGACTGGGTGACGCCCATGAAGTAGCCGGTGGCGGCGAGCACGCAGAACAGATTGTAGCCGAGCAGTACGAACCACGGGCTGATCTGATCGGGCAACCGCGCGCGCGAGGTCCGCTGCAGCACATAGAGCGAGGTGCCAATCAGTCCATTGCCGCCGAAGCCGAAGATCACTGCACTGGTATGCGCGGGGCGGATGCGGCCGAAGCTCGACCAGCCAGCATCGAACGTCAGATTGGGAAACACCAGCTGCCACGCGACCCAGTCGCCGATGAACATGCCGATGACGGCCCAGATCATCGCCAGAATGATCGCCAGTTTGGTAGGGTCATCGTAATACAGCGCGAGCCGGGCCTCGTCCGGCTCTGGCTCGTAATAGACATAAATGACACCGAAGATGCCGGCGATCCCCGCCAGCATGACAATCGCGCCATGGATGCCGAGCGGGTCCTGACTGCCGGCGATCGCCATCGCCAGACCGCAAATCGTCAGGGACAGCAGAATGATCAGCGCGAGCTGCCGCTCCGATTTGGTCAATTGCGCGATCATCCGGTCATCCCCTGCTCGTCTCGCACCGGCTCGTCAGGCAGGACGCGCAGCGCCCGATCGGCACAGAGCATCCTCACACCATCACGACTAACTCACTCCGCCGCCATAGCGATTGACTTAGGTCAAGCCCGCGAACGGTTTCCGACCGGGATCAATCGCAATTTTTGATACTTACAACCAATGTCGCGCAACCGAACCTGGCGCGTCTCTTCTATAGGCGCAGACAGGATGCCTGCGCCTCTTAGTCCTTCACGTCGTAGCGATAGGATTTCGAGACGATCTGCCAGCCATCGGCCAGCTTCATCGCGACCAGGTAATCGGTGAAGTAACGCGGCGGCAGCTGGCAGCGCACCTTGATGAAGGCTGTCTTGTCGTCGGAGCGATCGATGGTGACAATGAGGTCATCGCGGGTCTTGCCATCGACCTTGCCCGAGGTCCGCGTACGAACCATGGCCATCCAGTCCGGCATGGTCAGTACTTTCAGCTCGCCATTCTCGACCCAGCGCAGGTCCGCGGTCGGATGAAAGATCGCGCCAAGCTTGTCGGCATCAGCCTCGTAGAGGCCGTCGAAATAATGCTGGATCACCGCTTCAACGGTCGAACGATCATAAGCCAACTTAGTCCCCCACCCACAATCAGACTGGAACCCTTATAACATCAAAGCGATGACGGCCATACTATACCGTTGCATAGGTCATCCGACCTTAGATCACTTGCTGTCGCCCAGCATCTTTCGAAAACGTTCGATCTCCTGCGGCACGAAATGCGCAAGATAGGCCGGCGCCATTTCGGCATCTGCGGCGGGCATCGAGCCGAGATCATCGAGGCGTTTCTGATAATCGGGATTGGCAACGGCAGCGCGCATCGCGGCATTGAGCTTCGCGATGATCGGCGCAGGCGTGCCCTTCGGCGCGAACAGCGCATACCAGCCAGATATTTCAAATTGCGGCAACCCGGCCTCGCTGGCGGTCGGAACGTCAGGCAGATGCGGCAAGCGCGTTCTGGATGCCAGCGCAATCGCGCGAATGAGGCCGCTCTGGATGGCCGGCGTCACAGAGGCCGAGGAATCGCAGATGCCATCGATCTGCCCACCTATCAGATCATTCAGGGCCGGACCGCCGCCGCGATAGCCGACCAGCGTGACATCGATGCCCGCGGCCTGAACGAAAGCCTTGCAGAACAGATAGTTCTGCGAGCCCACACCGGAGTGGCCGATATTCAGCTTGCCGGGGTTCTGCTTCGCGTGGACGAGGAATTGCGCGAGATTCTCCGCCGGAAAGTTGCGCCGAATCGCAACCATCGCCGAACTCTTGTTGAACATGCCGATGCCTGCAAAATCCGACGGCGCGAATTTCACATCGGGCGTGAACAGGTAGACCGCAGTATTGGTGCCGCTATTGCCCTGCACGATGGTGTAGCCGTCGGGTGGAGCCTGCGCGACGCGGGCCAGCGCCACGGCCCCACCCGCACCGCCGATATTTTCGATCACGATGGGCTGACCGAGATGCCGGCTCATCTGTTCGGCAATCAGCCGTGCATTGACATCGGAACTGCCGCCGGCAGCGAATGGCACAACGAGCGTGATGGGACGGGTGGGATAATCCTGCGCGGATGCGCACAGCGGCGCGATCAGCACCAGACAGAGCGGAGCAAGCCTGAACCAAGCCATCCCAAATCCTCCCTGACCAGGTCTTGTCTAAGTAGATCTTTGCCTGATTTTTCCGTGATCTTAGGGAGTATCCGGCGCCGGATGCAAAGACATGTTATGCTGCAGAGCGGCGTAACCGACGGCGTGCGGCGCCGTTCCTTGAGTCTACGGAGGTCCTATGACCATCTCCATGGTTCACCCAACGATCGACACCAAGAGCCTGCTGGCCGGCGCACAATTCGCCGACGCCTTCAGTATTACGACCGAAACGACGGACCTGACCGCCCGCGACGCCGCCACCCGCATGCTCAGCCATTCTCCGCCCTGGGTGGACGCCCTGATGCAGCTGCGGGATCTGATCGTTGCGCCCTTCGGGCTGAAGACGGCGCACTCTGCGCGTCACGCCAATGTCGACAAGGTCGGCTTTTTCCCTGTGCTCAGCGAGACGCCGCAGCGTCTGATCGCGGGATTCAATGACAATCATCTCGATTTTCGCGTCGTGGTCGATGTCGCAGCGGACGGTACCGGCCAGCGCGTTACGGCAACGACCGTCGTGCTGATGCATAACTGGCTCGGACGTATCTACCTGACGGTCATCAAGCCGTTTCACCGAATGGTGGTCCGTTCCATGCTGCGGCAGGTCACGCGCTGAATTTGCCGTGGCAGCCGTGGGGAACCTGGGTCATCGCAGCCCGTTAGCCCATATGCCATTTACAGAGATTGATCCGCAGAACGAGGAGCTGAAAGTCACGCTGGCGCACGCGTTTGACGCCGCTTGGCAGCCCTTTGTGACGCATGAAGGCGAGTCCGCGGACACGCCCGAGAACCGCCGCCGCCTTGCCGCGCGGATTGTCGCCGTGGCGCGGTCAGGACAGATCGAAGAAAAGGCGCTAAGCGAGGCCGGATTGATTTACCTCCGCGTACTCGCCGAGGCAGCGCGGCTTTCCGCCCGCATTCGTGACGTCGCATCTCCCGATCTGGCGCCCCAAGCTGACGACCAACGAAACCAGTCGTTCGGCCCGGAGACGGTCGCTGCGATGTCCACAGCGCTGGATCGCTGCCTCGATGAATTGCCGCTGCGGATTTCATCGGACGCCGTGCAGTTGCTCTCGAGCAGTATTCTCGATGAAGCATCGCGCGGGGAGCGCGACCCGGAAAAGCTGCAGCTCCACGCCTTGGCATTGCTCAAGTCGCGTCAGTAGGCTCCTTGCTCACCGGATCCGTCTCGGCCCATTCGGCGACGCAACGTTCGAGATCCTTCAAATTCTGCCGCATCTGTTCCAGCGAAAAGCCGATCGCGAAGAAACGCTCGGCTACATCGCCGGGTAATCCGCGCGTTAGCCCCTCTTGCCGAAGCGCACCGACCTCTCCTGCATAAGCCTGTAGTGCGGTCTGCACCGGCCAGATCGCCGGCGCACCGGTGCCGCTGCGCAGTGCTACGGCGGTCGAATGCAGAAACGTCGTCATCGCATCGCTGACCCGCGACAGCGGACCCGCCAGCCTGACCTGCAACGCAGATGGTAACGGCACCACAGTGGACCGCCCGATCATGACCAGGTCATGCCGCAGCCGCAGCGTTGTGCGCAACAGCGGGCCAGTGTCAGGGCCGCTGGACAGATGCGCCGCACGCTCGCGCTCGGCTTCGGCGCCGATCGCATTCAGATTGGTGAGCGCATGGCCGATGCCATCCTGCAACCGGTGCAGTGCTTCATTGTCGCGGCCGCGCGTCAGAGAGGCGAGCAGTTCGGTGAGCGCCGTCGCGATCAGATCGAGCGCCTCGGCCGAACTGGCGCGGACCTGATTATGCGCCCGCGACGGCAGCACCAGGAACGACACCAGAAGACCTGTGACGGCACCGACCGTGACTTCGAGCACGCGGTCGATGGCGGATTCCAGTGGTGTGTTGTGATTCATCATCGGCAGCAGCAGCACGATGATCGCCGTCACCGTTGCAACATTGAGGCTGGGATTGATCGCCGCGATGAAGGCCAGCGGCGCCACCGCCAGCACCAGAACGGCGAGCAGCGCGCCTTCATTGGAATGCGGGATCAGGATCGCAACCGCGCCGCCATAGATGGCGCCGCCGATCGTGCCGACCAGATAATCACGTGTTGCCTTCAGCGACCGCCCGACACTCATCTGGGTGACAATGATCGCCGTCAGCACAGCCCACAGCGGCAGTTTCAGCCCGACGGTCAGGGCTATGATCAGCGCAGCAAGCGCCGCTGTGGTCACCCGGACGCCGAGGCCGAGTTCGACCTTTCGCGCCCGGAAGAAGGCAACCACCCGTTTCAGGAAGCCGAGAATTCGCTTCGATGCGGACATGTCAGAATTGATCCCTGAAACGGATTTTGACGAACCAGTTTCAGCATGGCTGATCCACGCGTCGCCATGGCCGCTTGAAACGCCGATTTGGTCCGCCTAAGGCTATTTCAACAAGAGTGAGGAAACACAATGGCCAATGAGACCGCAACGCTTGCCGCTTATGTCGCGGACCTGAAATTCGACGACATTCCGCAGGACGTGCTGGAACGCGCCAAGGTCCTCACCCTCGATTATCTCGGCAGCACCATCCGTGCCCGCAGCGAGGCCGAATCCACCCCCTCACTGCTGAAGATGCTGGAGGCCCTGTCGCTGGACGGCAAGGGAGAATCCACTGTGTTCGGCGACAGCAAGACCTGGACGCCGGCCGTGGCCGCCCTGCTCAATGGCGCGCTCGGCCATTCGCTCGATTTCGACGACACCCACGCCGATTCCTCGCTACATCCCAGCGCTCCCGTGGTACCCGCCGCCTTCGCCGTCGGCGAAATGGTCGGCGCCTCGGGCAAGCAGGTGTTAACAGCCATCGTCGCCGGTTATGAAGTCTGCTGCCGGCTCGGCAATGCGCTTGATCCGACCTCGCATTATGCGAAAGGTTTTCACCCCACCGCCACCGCCGGCACCTATGGTGCTGCGGCTGCAGCCGGCAAGTTGTTCGGGCTCTCGAAGGATCAGCTGATTTCAGCCTTCGGCGTGTCGGGCAGCCAGGCGGCGGGCTCGCTGCAATTCCTCGTCAACGGTGCCTGGAACAAGCGCTACCAGGTCGGCGCGGCCGCCATGAACGGCGTGATCGCCGCGACCTTGGCGCGCAACGAATTCATCGGCGCGACCGAATCCGTCGAGGGCAAGCATGGCCTCCTGGTCGGCTACAGCGACAACGCGCATCCGGAAAAGGCCGTGGCCGATCTCGGCTCGGTTTATGAGACCATGAAGATCGGCGTGAAGCCGTATCCGAGCTGCCGCTATACGCATGCGGCCATCGACGCATTGGTGGCGATGCGGCGCGAGCACAATCTGACGCCCGAGCAGGTGAAACGCGTCGAGATTGGATTGCATCGCAACGGCATCACGCTGACCGGCGACGCCGCCACCAAGCGCCATCCGACCTCCATCGTTGGCGGCCAGTTCTCGATGTTCTTCACCGGCGCGCTGGCGCTTGATCAGGGCTCATTCGGCTGGGACGACTACAAGCGCCTCGGCGATAGCGCGATCAACACGCTGGCCGACCGTTTCGACGTAGTTCAGGACGAACGCCTGGAAGGCAAGCGTCATCCGTTCGGCGCACGCGTCAGCATCCATACTGAAGACGGCATGCATGAGCGCATCTATGCCGATCCGTCGGGCGAGCCGACATCGTTTCCCGATGCCGCCGCCATGCAGCAGAAGTTCCTGCAGCTCGCGCGCCCCGTGCTGAATAATCGCGCCGAGAAATTCGCGGATGCGATCCTCTCGCTCGAGACTTTCGACCGTGTGGCAACGGCGACCGCACTGGGACGGTAACGGACATCAGGCTCCGTCGATGATGATAAAATCGGCATCGGCGTATTTTTGCCGGATGGATCTGGCGGTTTCGTATTCCGGGCTGCGGTAGCAGGCGGTTGCGGTCGCGCGGTCGGCGAATTCCACCACCACATTGCGGTCCCGGGCGTCGCCTTCCATGGTTTCGAAGGCGCCGCCGCGCACGATGAACCGTGCGCCGAACTTGTCGAACGCCGGCTTGGCCGCGGCGAGATATTCCGGATAACGGCTCTCGTCGCGCACCGAGACGCGGACAATCCAGTAGGCTTTCGACATCATAGCTCTCCAGTTTTGATGTGATCGTTGTGGCGCGTCCTGCGTCGCATCGTCATTGCCGTGGCGGATCACGGCATCAATGCCGGCGCGGGTCACGCCGATATCGCGCAATTCGTAATCGCTCATGGAGCGTAGTTGGTCACGTGCCTGTTGCCGCTCGCGCAGGCCGCGCCAGCCGCGGCGCAGGGCTGCGACGGCAGCGATCGCGATCGACCGCAACATCCGGCCACGCTCGGCATGGACACGGCGGATGATGGATCGCTTCAGCGCAGTCCATTGCAGCGGCGTCAGGCGACGGACGTCGTGTGCATACGTTTCGCGTTTGTCGTCGATCATGTCCGCCCCTTTCCGCTTATGAGTGACGTTGGCCATGACGGGTTTACTCGGCGCTTTCCATCCCATAAAATGAATAATTAAGATCATTTCGATCTCATGGAGAGATGCATGGATCTGTCCGAGCTGCGCATCTTCCGCGCTGTGGTGCGCGAAGGCGGCGTGACGCGCGCCGCGGAGCGGCTGCATCGCGTGCAGTCCAACGTGACGACACGGGTGCGTCAGCTCGAAGACGATCTCGGCACGACGCTGTTTGTGCGCGAAGGCAAGCGGTTGCATCTGACGCCGGCAGGTCAAACGCTGCTCGGCTATGCCGACCGGCTGCTGGCGCTCGCCGACGAGGCCCGCGACGCGGTGCAAGACCCGCGGCCGCGGGGCGTCTTCCGCCTCGGCGCCATGGAGAGCACAGCAGCGGTGCGCTTGCCCGGACCGCTCCATGAATTTCACCGCCGCTATCCCGGCGTGCAGCTCGAAATGCGCATCGGCAATCCGGAGACGCTCGCGAAAGGCATCCTCGCCGGCGATCTCGATGCCGCCTTCGTGGCGGAGCCGATCGCCGCAGCGCCGTTCGACCGCATGCATGCGTTCGACGAGGAGCCGGTGATCGTGTCGTCGCCACGCCATCCGCCGATCGGCCGCAAGGACAGCGCGCCGCGCGCGGTACTGGTGTTCGAGAACGGCTGCCCGCATCGCAAGCGGCTGGAAGACTGGTATGCAAAGCGCGGCGAGATGCCCGAGCGCACCATCGAACTCGGCTCCTATCACGCCATGCTCGGCTGCGTAGTCGCGGGTATGGGCATCGCGCTGCTGCCGGAAAGCGTGCTGTCGACATTCCCGGAGGGCAAGCGGCTCACCGTGCATCGCCTGCCGCGCGGCGAGAATCACGCCGAGACCGTGCTGATCTGGCGCAAAGGCGCGGCTTCGCCGAATGTCCAGGCGATGCAAAAAGTGCTGCTGGACGAACGAACGACCCGCCGCCCTACAGCTAAGCGCAAGGCATCAAGCGTTAGCGCACCGCACAATGTGAAGTAGATTTACAACCGCATTCGCCCGTGGCTAACGTCACACCAATAAAAAGCAAACGGGAGGAGACCTTTATGTTGCGCGTTACAGCGATTGCGGCCGGATTCGTCATCGGCGTTGCGGCTCTTACGACAATCCAGCCTGCTTCGAGCCAGTCTGACGGCTGGGTCACGCTGGTCGACAGCACCAAGATGGGCGACTGGGACAAGGTTGGCGACGCCAACTGGGAGATGAAGGACGGCGCGCTCGCCGCCGACAAGCTGCTCTCCGGCAAGGACCTCGCTTATCTCGTCAGCAAGACGCCTTACAAGGATTTCCAGATCAAGGCCGAGTTCTGGACCGATGCCGAAGCCAATAGCGGCATCTTCATCCGCTGCGATAACCCGAAGGTGATCGACGGCAAGACCTGCTATGAGGTCAACATCTTCGACAAGCGGCCCGACCCGTCCTATGGCACCGGCGCCATTGTCGATGTGGCCAAGGTCAATCCGATGCCTAAGGCGGCGGACAAGTGGAACACCTATGAGATCACGGCGAAAGGTCCGAAGCTCACTGTCATCCTGAACGGCGAAAAGACCGTCGATGTCGAGGACACCAAGCACGCCGCCGGCCCGATCGCCCTGCAATACGGCTCCGGCGTGGTGAAATTCCGCAAGGTCCAGATCAAGCCGCTGTAAGCACAGCCATTCCTCAGCCCGGACGGAGCGATCCATCCGGGCTGAGGCCCTTTTACCCGCTCCGCCAAATGCTGCTATGATGGCCCCAACCCCACGGAGCCCTCATGAGCTGGCAACCATCAGAAGATCCAATCCTCGGTGATCCCAAGACCTGCGACGCACTGGAGCTCGTGATCGTGCCGCGCACCCGCGATCTCGGCGACGGCTTCCTCGTCCGCCGCGCCCTCCCCCATGGCAAGCGGCAGATGGTCGGCCCGTTCATTTTCTTCGACCATTTCGGCCCGATGCAGTTCATCTCCGGCAAGGGCATGGACGTGCGGCCGCATCCGCATATCGGCCTGGCCACGGTGACCTATCTGTTCGACGGCGCGATCATGCATCGCGACAGCGAGGGCAATGTCCGCGAGATCCAGCCAGGCGCCATGAATCTGATGACTGCCGGAAAGGGCATCGCCCATTCCGAGCGCACTCCGGACGTGCAGCGCCGCGACGGCCAGAAGATGCTGGGCCTCCAGAGTTGGATCGCGCTGCCCAAGGGCTCCGAGGAAATCGCGCCGTCGTTCCAGCATTATGCCGCAGACAGCCTGCCAACCATCACCGACACCGGCTTCACCGCGCGCGTGATCGCCGGCAAGGCGTTTGGCAAAGCATCGCCGGTGTCGATGGTGTCGCCATGGTTCTATGCCGAAGTGGCCGTCGAGGCCGGCACCAGCGTGCCGCTCGATCCCGACCATGAGGAACGTGCGGTCTATATCGTCGATGGCGAGATCGAGATCGCCGGCGATCGCCATGAAGCACCGCAACTGCTGATCTTCCGGCCCGGCGACGCGATCACCATCAAGGCGACGCGCAATACCCGCATGATGTTCCTCGGCGGCGATGCGCTGGAAGGTCCGCGGCATCTGTGGTGGAATTTCGTGTCCTCCAGCAAGGAGCGCATCGAGCAGGCGAAAGAGGACTGGAAAACCGGCCGCTTCGCGCATGTGCCCAACGAACACGAATTCATTCCGCTGCCGGAATAGGCTCACTCCTTCATCACGTCGCCGCCGGCCAGACGCCGGACGGCTCTGCTTTCGAAAGACCCTGACATGACCACAATGGCCACCAGCGACCTGCCCCTCCCCAAGATCGGTCGCGGCAAGGTGCGCGATATCTATTCCGTCGGCGGCGACCGCGTGCTGCTGCTGACCACCGACCGCATCAGCGCCTTTGACGTGGTCATGAACGAAACCATCCCGATGAAGGGCGCGGTGCTGACCCAGATCAGCGCCTGGTGGTTCAACCAGCTTGGCGGCGTGGTCCCGCATCACATGATCTCGGCCGATGCCGACGAGATCATCGGGCAGGTGCCGGCGCTCGCAGGTCACCGCGCCGCCTTGGCCGGTCGCGCCATGCTGTGCCGCCGCACCACCGTCTTCCCGATCGAGTGCGTGATCCGCGGCTACATTTCGGGTTCGGCCTGGAAGGAATATGCCGCGTCAGGCACGCTGGCAGGTGAGAAGCTCGATGCCGGACTGCTCGAAAGCCAGAAATTCGCCGAGCCGGTGTTCAGCCCGGCCACCAAGGCCGAGACCGGCCATGACGAGAACATTACCATCGCCCGGATGCGCGAGATTATCGGCGAGGAGGATGCCTTCACCCTCGAGAGCATGACTCGCGCCGTCTACACCCAGGGTGAAGAGATCGCCCGCGAGGCAGGCATCATCATCGGCGACACCAAGTTCGAATTCGGCAGGGAAGGCAATGGCCGCATCATCCTGATCGACGAGGTGATGACCCCCGACAGCTCCCGCTTCTGGGCCGCCGACGTCTATAGACCGGGCCAGCCGCAGCCGAGCTTCGACAAGCAGCCGCTGCGCGACTATCTCGACATCGAGCGCCGCGCCGGCCGCTGGAACGGTGAAGCCCCGCCGCCGCCGCTGCCCCCTGAGGTGATCGACGCCACCAGCAAGCGCTATTTGGAGGCCTATCGCCGCCTGACCGGCACGGAGCTGGTCATCAACTAACAAATTGACCGTCTTTCCCGCGGACTGTCATAAAAATAGTCTTGTCCGTACATCTCACCGTCGTCTACCAGAGACGGCGGCGGTTGCGCCTGTCGCGCAGCGCTCCTACAGGTTCGCGCGTGACATACTTCCGGCCCGCACTCCTCATCGCCCGTCATTGCGAAGGTAGCCGCCCATGACTGACACCCTTGTCAGCCCGGACGTGTTGCGCGCCTGGCGCAACGACGTGTTCGGCGGCCTGATCGCCAGCGTCCTCACCATCAGCTTCGGTCTGTCCTATTCGGTGCTGATCTTCACCGGGCCGCTGGCCTCGCTGCTGCCCTACGGCATCGCCGCGACCTTCATCTCTGCAAGCGTCATAGCCGCCGTGATCGCGCTTGGCAGTTCGTTCCCCTTCGCGGTCGCCGGCCCCGAGAGCTCGACCGCAGCCGTCACCGCCATCCTGGCGGCGGCTCTGGTCGAGCACATCGTTACGGCCGATGCACCGTCTGCCTTGCTTGGCCCGGTGCTCATCACCCTATCCTCGGCCACGATCATCACCGGCATTGTGCTGTGCGGCTTCGGCGTTACCCGCATGGGACGCGCGATCCGCTATGTGCCCTATCCGGTAATCGGTGGATTTCTCGGAGCCACCGCCTGCCTGATCGTCGCCGGCGCCATTCAGGTGATCACCGGCTACAAGCTGCAATGGGCGAACCTGACAAAACTCGCCAATCCGATGACGATCTACGAGTTGCTGGCCGCGGCAGCCGTGGCACTGACCATCTATGCGACCTGGCATCGGTCCCGTAAGCCACTGGGCCTGCCGATGATTCTTCTCGGGAGCGTCATAACGGCTCATCTCGTCTTCCGGATCGCAGGCGTGTCCGTAATCGAGGCCCAGGCAATCGGCTGGACTTTCGCATCGCCGCCGAAAGCCAGCCTGACCTTGCCCTGGGCGTTCTTCAGCGACGGTTACCCATGGCAAGCGCTGCCCGGACTCATCGGCAATTTCATCGCTGTGATCTTCGTGACGGCCGTGAGCACCCTGTTCAATACGACGGGCCTTGAAGTCGCCGCACATCGGGAAGCCGATATCGAACGCGAGCTCAATGCGACCGGGGCGGCCAATATCCTGGCCGGTGTACTCGGAGGCTATGCCGGCTGCATCTCGATCAGCCGTTCGCTCCTGAATCGCAACAGCGGTGCCACGGGGCGGCTTTCGGGCCTCACCGTCGCTGCGGCAGCCGCGCTGATGCTCGTCGTCGACCCCGCGCTGCTGGCCTATATGCCGCGCTTCGTGCTCGGTGGCCTGCTGCTGTATCTCGGCCTGGAGCAACTTCATCGCTGGATCGTCGACTCCCGCAAGCGGCTGTCGCTGCTCGACTACCTGTCCCTGCTGGCAATCATCATCATTATTCTCACATGGGGGTTCGTAGCCGGAGTGCTGATCGGCATCGTGATCGGCTGCGCCACCTTTGCGCTCAGCGTATCGCGGGTATCCTCGATCAAATACGGTTTCGATGGCTCGGAATATCGCAGTTCGCTCGATCGATCACTTGAGGATCAGCGTACGCTGGCGGCGCATGGCCGCGAAATCCAAGGCCTTAACCTGCAGAGCTATTTGTTCTTCGGCTCGGCCAACCGGCTCTATCTGCATGTCAAGGCGCTGCTGCGCCGTCATCCCGAGTGCCGCTATCTCGTCTTCGACTTCAAGCTGGTGACGGGCATCGATTCGTCGGCCGCCCACAGCTTCGCCCAGATCAAGCGCATCGCCGAAGGCCACGGCACCACGCTGGTGCTCGCAAATCTTCATCCCTCAGCCAATCGCAATCTGCGCGCCAGCCTGTTCATCGATGACGCCGTCAAGGTCACGGGCGAACTCGATCACGCGCTGGAGTGGTGCGAGAACGAGGTGATCGCGCGGCATCGCGGGCTCGCCGAAGAAGAAGCCAACTTGCGCGACTGGTTCACCAAGATCCTGCGCACCGCCGACGATTCCGAAGAACTGATGCGACGCTGCCAGCGCGTCGAGGTCGTTGCCGGCGAGATCATCGTTCAGGCTGGCGACGCTGCCGATTCCATGCACTTCATTCTGGACGGCCGACTCGGCATCATGGTGCCGGCGGGCGATGGCAAGCTGACGCGGGTGCGCAGCCTTGGGCGTTACACGACGGTGGGCGAAATGGGCCTTGTCGCCTATGCACCGCGCAGCGCCACCATCCAGGCAGAGATCGCCAGCGTGCTGTATCTGCTGCGCGCCGACGCCTTCGAGGACATCAAGCAGAACCATCCGGCATTGAGCCAGAAACTGCTGACTTATTTCGTGTCTGTGATGGCGGAGAGGCTGGCTTTTGCGAGCCGGATGATCGCCGTGCTGCGAAGGTAAGAATAGCCGACACAGCGCATCTGAAACGGACGTCGCGATCGTCTACGAGTTGGAGCCGCCGACACCGACGGCCGAATTGGCAGGTTTCGTTGCCTTGCGGCTGGCGCGCCAGTTCTCCCACCTTTGGACAACGACAAAAAAGGTCGGAACGAACAGGACGGCAAGGCAGGTCGAGGCGAGCATGCCCGAGAATACGGTGATGCCGATCGACTTGCGAGCGTTGGCGCCGGCGCCGGTCGCGAGCACCAGCGGCAGCACGCCGAGAATGAAGGCGAAGGACGTCATCAGGATCGGCCTGAATCGCGCACGCGCGGCTGCGACCGCCGACTCCAGTAGTGGCTTGCGATCATGCACGTGCAGTTCGATCGCCACCTCAACGATCAGGATCGCGTTCTTCGCTGACAGCGCGATCAAAAGGATAATGCCGATCTGGGTGTAGAGATTGTTCTCGATTCGCAGCGCGGTGAGTACCGCCATCGGGCCGAGCAGTGACAGCGGCACGGCCAGGATCACCGAAATCGGCGCGTACCAGCTTTCATACTGCCCCGCGAGCACCAGATAGACGAGCAGCAACGCAAGACCGAACACATAATAGAGCTGATTGCCGACGATCTTTTCCTGATACGACATCGCCGTCCATTCGAAGCCCGTTCCCGGAGGCAGAGTCTTCGCTGCGATCTGCTCCATCAATGCCATGGACTGCCCGGAGCTGTAGCCCTGTGCTGGCAGGCCGATCACCGTCGCCGTCGGATAGAGATTGTAGAGACTGATCAGCGACGGCCCCACGGCGGGCGTAATCTTCGCCACGGTGCCAAGCGGGACCATATTGCCCTGCTGGTTGCGGACCATCAGGTTCTCGATGTCCCGGGCAGTCAGCCGGAATTTGGCATCTGCTTGTGTGTAGACCTGAAAGGTGCGGCCAAACTTGTTGAACTGGTTGACGAAGGACGAGCCCAGATAGGACGACAGGGTTGAGAACACCTGATCCGTCGTGACATGCAGGGTCTGGGTCTTGATACGGTCGATTTCGATATCGAATTGCGGCACCATTGAGCGGAACGGCGAACTGACGCGCTGCAAAGCACTCTGCGTCTCTGCATTAGCTACAATCGCCCCGGTGATCGCCTGCAGCTTGCTGTAATCGGCATTGCCATCGCGCAGTTCGATCTGCATGGCGAAGCCCGCCGCGTTGCCGATGCCCTGAATGGGCGGCGGCGGGATCACCAGAATGCGCGCCTCTGGAATCACCGACAGGCTCTCGTTCAATCCAACGAACAGCGAACGAAGATCCTGTCCCGGTCCGCGCTCGCTCCATTCTTTCAGGATCAGATAGGCGACACCGGCATTGGCCAGGCTGGAGCTGCTGTCGAGCGCGGAGATGCCGGCGATGGTAACCACCTGTTCCACCGCTGGCGTCTTCGCGGCCAATTCACTGACCCGATCGAGTACACGCTGAGTCCGATCCAGCGCGGCACCATCGGGCAACTGGACTGCGACCAGCAGATAGCCTTGATCCTCGATCGGGATGAAGCCGGTGGGAATCCGGGATAGGCCGTAACCGCCAATACTGATCAGGATCAATGCCAGGACAACCGAGAGATTGCTGTGCGCGACCATGCGACCGATCAGAGCGGCATAGCCCCGTTCGAGCCGGTCGTAGACCCTGTTGAACCCACGATAGAAAAAATTGCGCTTCTCCGGCGGCACCGGGCGGCGCAGCCACAATGCACATTGCGTCGGCTTCAGCGTGGCCGCATTGACGGCGCTGAGCAGCGCCGTGGCCGCGATGACCAGTGCAAATTGCGCATACATGCGCCCCGTCAGCCCGGGCAGGAATGCCGCCGGCAGGAACACCGAAATCAGCACCAGCGTGATGCCGATGATCGGGGCGAACAGCTTGTCCATCGCGCTGATCGCCGCGTCATGGCCGGACATGCCCTGCTCGATATTGTAGGCCGCGCCTTCGACGACCACGATGGCGTCATCGACGACGATGCCGATCGCCAAAACGATGGCGAACAGGGTCGACAGATTGATCGTGAAACCGAGCGCCGCCATGGCCGCGAAGGCGCCGATGATCGTCACCGGCACCGTCGTCGCCGGCACCAGCATCGCGCGCCAGTCCTGCAGGAAGATCAGAATGACCACCAGCACTAGCAAACCTGCTTCGAGGAGCGTCTTGTAGACCTCGTTGATCGATGCCTGGACGAATTTCGTGGTGTCGAACGGCGTGTCGTATTTGATGTCGTCGGGAAATTGCGTGGCCAGCGCCGCCATCTTCTTCTCGACAGCCTTCTCCACCTCGAGCGCATTGGCGCCCGGCGACTGGAATACGCCGATGCCGACGGCTGGCTTCTGGTTGAGCGAAAAGATCTGGCTGTAGGTCTGCGCACCCAATTCGACGCGTCCGACGTCACGGACCCGCGTGACATCGCCATTGTCGCCGGTCTTGACGATGATGTCCTCGAATTCACCGGGATCATCCAGCCGCCCGTTGATGTTCAGCGTGTACTGGAAGGCCTGTCCCGCGGGCGTCGGCGGCATGCCGATTTGCCCCGCAGAAACCTGCTGGCTCTGCTGCTGGATGGACTGGATGATATCCTGCGGCATCAGCCCGCGCACTTGCAGCTTGCTCGGATCCAGCCATATCCGCATCGAATACTGGCCGGCGCCGAACACCGTCACATTGCCGACCCCCGACAGACGCGACAACTCGTCCCGGATGTTGATCGTGGCGTAATTGCTCAGAAACAGGCTGTCATAGGTCGCCTTCGGTGACGTCAGTGTCACGAACAACAGGATCGCCGTCGATTTCTTCTGAACGGTCACGCCCTGATTCTGCACGGCGGTCGGCAGCGACGACAGCGCACTTGATACGCGGTTCTGCACCAGCACCTGCGCAAAATTCAAATCGGTGCCGATCTTGAACGTGACCGTGAGTGAATAGGTGCCATCCGCTGCGCTGTAGGACTGCATATAGAGCATATCCTCGACGCCATTCACCTGCTGCTCGATCGGCAGCGCCACCGTGTCGACGATGGTCTTGGCACTAGCGCCGGGATAGCGCGTCGTCACCTGGACGGTCGGCGGCACCACGTCCGGATATTGTGCGACTGCGAGGCCATAGAGCGAGACGCCGCCGATCAGGATCATCAGCAACGCGATGACATTGGACAGGACCGGCCGCTCGATGAAGAACTTCGAAATCATGGCCTGTCCTATTTGGTCGGGGTCGGCGCTTCGATCTTTCTCAGTTGCGGATCGACCTTCTGCCCCGGAATGACACGCAGCAGGCCTGCAATGACGACGCGATCATCCGGCTTCAGACCGCTTTCAATGACGCGAAGCTCACCTTCCAGCGGGCCGGTGACGACCTTGCGCTGCTCGATGACATTGTCGCCATTCACGACCAGCACATAACGCCCGGCCTGATCGCTGCCGAGCGATACATCCGGCACCAGCAGGGCGTTGTCCTGCTGGTCGATAGGCACGCGCACGCGAACATAAAAACCCGGCAACAGGATGCGATCCGGATTTGGCAGAACACCTCGCACCGGCAGCGTACCCGTCGACTGGTTGATGGTCGGCGAGATGTAGTCGATCTGGCCCTTGTGCGGAAAACCAGTCTCGGTCTGCAGTCCGATCTCGATCGGCAGCTGCCTGAGATCGTTCACCGTCAGCCCGCGTCGCCGGGCTTCATCCCGGATGCGCAGAACGTCCTGTTCGTTGACGTTGAAATTCACATAAATCGGATCGAGCTGCACGATCGTCGCAAGCTGGGTCGGCGACGCTACACCGACCAGTTCGCCAACCGACACCAGATGTGCGCTGACGATGCCGTCAAACGGCGCAATGACATTCGTATAGCCGTAATTGACGGCCGCGATCTTGGTGTTGACTTGCGCCTGCTGCAGATTGGCTTGTGAATTCTCTCGTGTCGCCGTCGACTGCTCGAGCGTTGACTGCGCAACAACCTGGCGGGATACGAGGTCCGACTGGCGTTTGAAATCCGCTTCCGCCTGCTTTGCAGACGCCTGCGCACCGGCTTCCGCAGCCTGCGCCTGTTCCAGCTTCAACTGGTATGTCTCAGGCTCGATCGTGAACAGCGTGGTGCCTTGCTTGACGAAGGAGCCGTCCTGATAGTTGATCGACTGCAGAACGCCCTGAACGCGCGCCACGAGATCGACATTCTTGATCGGCGCTGTATTGCCTGTCGCTTCGAGAAAGCGCGTGATGCCGCGCTGCACAGGAACCGCCACCTCAACTTTCGGCGGCGGTGGCGGCACGAAAGTGTTTTGCTCGCAGGCACTTAAAAAGATGCTCGTCAGCACAACGCCGGCAGCGCGTATAGCGGGGACATGCTGCAGCTGCTCAATGCGGGCTTTCGGTCCAGATGAACAGGCGCGCATAAATCGCATTGTCCTGCCTCAATCAAAAGACTCTCAAAAAAACCTTGGCCAAAAACGACAGCCGCCCGCATCAATAGCAACAATCCACTTGTAGTGAAACCGAAACCGTAAAATGATGTCGGACCGAAGTTGTTTTGCGAATGCCTTTCAGAACTCACGCTTCTTGAAGATTTTACGCAGTTGCCCTGACTAACCGGGCGGTAGCAACGAGGATTTCAGCGATGAATTTCATGTTCGGCTTGGCCGCGCGATATCGCGTATCGATGGCTACTATCATTCTAATCGCAATCGCGAGCCCCACCTTTGCGCAAGCGCCGAGCCAGGCGCAGCGTGACGCGATCAAGACGCAGTGTCGCTCGGATTACATCGCGCATTGCTCAAGCGTTCCTCCTGGTGGAGAAGCCTCGCTGCAATGCCTGCAAAAGAACATGGCTAGTCTTTCTGCGGGATGTGCGGGCGCGGTGCGCGCAGTTCAGGCGCCAACTGCGGCACCGAAGGCCACCGCGCCAACGCCTGCTGCAGCGCCCAAGACAGAAGCAACACCACCGGCTACCAAGCCCGCGCCCGCCACTGCCGCACCAAAGGCGGCAGTGAAAAGCACAGCCCCGCCACCTGCTGCGGCAGCCACAACCGCTACGCCTGCCGCCGCCGCTGCTCCTGCAGCCATCGTGCTGCGGCCGATGCGGCCACGCGAAGAATTGCTCGTGATGAGATCAGCATGCGGTGGCGACATCAGATCGCTCTGCGGCGGCATAGCGCCTGGTGGCGGCCGCATCGTGCAATGCCTGGCCAGCAACAGCGCATCACTTTCGCCGGCTTGCACCAGCGTTCTTGCGCCATTCGCTCAACGATGAACACGATGCGCCCGGCAATAGGCGGGATCACTCTCCACGGAAGGCCAAAATCAACTGGATCAACCGGACAGACAGAATGACGTAACAGAGCGACATGATGATCTGAAGCGCCACGTGCCATTCCAACTTTGCGAGCTTGTAGAGGCCATCGAGGAAATTCAGCAGCAACAAAACAATTCCGAACAGCATGACACCGCGACCGACAAGACCGTGGCGCAAATATCCAAACAGGACGATCAGGGGCTCATTGCTCGACACATGCGCCCCGGCCGAGATGATCAAAGTGCCGATCACCATCTTTTCGACGTGACTGAATATTTCCTTTGAAGCGGGCTCGATATGTCGACCGTGAAAAGTAAGCCACCTGGTTCTGAAATCCGACATGCTTTCTCCTGTTGAGATCAACACCGGGCGAAATCATCACATCGCATGTTTCTGGTCGGCAAGGATTTGTATTTACGAGATTGAATAAAAGTTCTGTCGGATCGAGATGCAAGGCGGCGGCGCAAGATTTCTCATTGACCACTCAGCCTTTGCGTCTCCTGCGAACTACTCTTTGCGCGTGAAGCCACTTCTCATTTGATCGTTCTTAATTCCGCCTACTGAAGCCCACGAACCTTTCTTCGTTTGTTTTGCCAACCAACACAGCCGGGAGATCACCATGCGTACTTTCTTAATGATGGTTGCAGCCGTTCTCGCATTCGGCACGACAATGACGTTTGAAGCCACCGACGCCAACGCCGTCGTCTGCGCACGCGGCGTTTACCGTGCCGGCTGCGCCGGCTATCGTGGCGCCGCGGTGGTGCGCCGCCCGGTGGCGGTCGCGTGCCGCACCGTCTGGGTCAATGGCGTGCGCGTCCGTCGCTGCTACTGAGCGACGCTGGCTCGGCCAGCCCAAATGCAAATGCCCGGCACATCTAGCGAAGCTTGCTTCGCGCTGGCCGGGCATGACGCATAATGAATTTTAATTGGGTCGGAGGTGACGCCTCAGATCCCTGACATCATGATGTATTTGATCTCGACATATTCTTCCATGCCGTGATGCGAGCCTTCGCGGCCCAAACCCGACTCCTTCACACCACCGAACGGAGCGACTTCGGTGGTGATGAGGCCGGTATTAACGCCGACCATGCCGGACTCCAGCGCTTCCGCAACACGCCAGACACGGCCGAGATCACGCGAATAGAAGTACGATGCCAGACCGAACGGCGAGGCGTTGCACATGGCGATGACGTCGGCTTCGTCCTTGAAACGGAACACCGGCGCCAGCGGGCCGAAGGTTTCTTCCTGCGAGACCAGCGCATCCGACTTCACATTGGCGAGCACCGTCGGCTCGAAGAACGTACCACCGAGCGCATGGCGCTTGCCGCCGGTGACGATCCTTGCGCCGCCCTTCACGGCATCAGCGATGTGACGCTCGACTTTCTCGATCGCCTTTTCGTTGATCAGCGGGCCTTGGGTGATGCCTTGCTCGGTGCCGTCGCCGACCTTCATGGCCGCAACCTTCTTCGCCAGCTTCTCGACGAACTGATCGTAGATGGCGTCCTGAGCGTAGAGGCGATTGGCGCAGACACAGGTCTGGCCCATGTTGCGATACTTCGACACGATCGCGCCCTCGACGGCGGCGTCGATGTCGGCATCGTCGAACACCACGAAGGGCGCATTGCCGCCGAGTTCAAGGCCGAGCTTCTTCACACCGACCGAAGCCTGCCTGTAGAGGATCTTGCCGACATTGGTGGAGCCGGTGAAGCCGACGAAGCGCACCGCAGGATGTTCGCAGAGCACGAGGCCGATCGCCGATGCGTCGCCGGTGATGATGTTCAGCACACCCTTCGGCACGCCGGCACGCTCGGCGAGTTCAGCCAGTGCGAGCGCCGACAGCGGCGTCTCGTTGGCAGGCTTGATCACCACGGTGCAGCCGGCGGCCAGCGCCGGCGACACTTTGCGGGTGATCATCGAGTTCGGGAAATTCCACGGCGTGATGGCGCCGCAGACGCCGATCGGCTGCTTGATGGCGAGGAGCCGGGCATCGGCACGCTGGGTCGGGATGGTCTCGCCATAGACGCGGCGGGCTTCCTCGGCGAAGAATTCGATATAGGCGGCACCGATATCGACCTCGCCCAGCGCTTCCGCCAACGGCTTGCCCTGCTCGGTGGTCAGGATCAGCGCGAGATCCTCGCGATTGGCGATGATCAGCTCGAACCACTTGCGCAGGATGTTGGAGCGCTGCTTGGCGGTGAACTTGGCCCAGGCCGGAAACGCCTTTTCGGCGGCCTCGACAGCCTGCGTCGTTTCCTTGGCGCCCATATTGGGCACCTTGGCAATTTCAATCTCATTGACCGGATTGGTCACCGAGGTCTCGCCGGTGCCGACCCAGGCGCCGTCGATATAGCACTTGTCGCGCAGCAGCGAGGGGTCCTTGAGGCGGTCGCGCAGCGAAGGGGCGGTGGACTGGCGTGCGGCTGAGGTCGGTGACATGGGCGGTTCTCCTGCGGAAAGTGTCGCGAACGTATAGCCGCGGACTTGTAGAGGAGTATAGGCCCGAAAGCGCCCCTTGGCGGCGAATGGCAGCTATCGCCCGCAGGGGTATTTAACGCCCGAATTCAACAGTCGCAGAGCGCCGCAAGCCCGATCAGGCCGCGCCGCGCATATAGGTCTCGCGCCGGTCGATCATGCGCTCGAAAGCGATGCGGGCGTTGGCACGGGTGGTCGTGGAGAAGGTGCGATATTCCAGCTCCGGCAGCATCGCAGCGTCGCTGCGACCGAACCAGGAAATAAACGATTTGGGCGGGGCCGAAATCTTCGCCAGCGCCTGCGCCAGATTTTCAGCCGCATCGAAAGCGAAAAGGGCGCCGGTCTGCGCCACGCGAACCTCGAAAATTCCTGGACCGATCGGGGCCTCGATGCTCTCGCCACGGGAAGCGCGGGGATAATGTTTCCAGTCGGTCCAGTTCGCGATCATCGTCGGTCTCCGCAGCTGACACGCTGCACGTGTTACTCATGGTCTTACGGATTAGTGTCGGAAGGCGCTTTGACGTTCACGTCATTTTTTGAACACAGCTGCGCCAATTTCGTTCCAAGGCGCGATCGAACTCGCTCCCATGCCCGATATGGTTCCCCTCAGATGCTAAAACCAGCGCAAATGTAATCACATCCGCGAGACCGACGACCTCGCGCCCAAGTTGAATGTCCACGCCGGAAATCGGTAAGATCAAAGAAAATCGGGGGAGGCAACGGATGTCAGTTCAAGCCGAGATTGACCGGATTCTGCAGCGAGCCAGTGAAACAGGCGCCATTCCCGGTGCCGTGGCGATAGCTGCGATGCGGAACGAGATTCTTTACCAAGGGGCGTTCGGCAAGCGCGACGCATCCAAGGATACCACCATCACGCCGGACAGCGTGTTCTGGATTGCCTCCATGACCAAGGCGATTACGGCCGCTGCAGCGATGCAGCTGGTGGAGCAGGACAAATTGACGCTGGACGCACCGCTGGCGACCATGCTTCAGGACCTCGCGGAGACGCAGGTGCTGGATGGCTTCGACAGCGAAGGCACTCCGAAACTACGTCCGCCGCGCCAGCCGATCACCTTGCGGCATCTGCTGACCCACACCGCCGGCTTCTGTTACGACATGTGGAACGGCGACATGGTGCGCTATCTTGAGACAACCGGCACTCCGCCGTTTCGCTCCGGACTGAACGCCGCCATGAAGGTGCCGATCATGCGCGATCCCGGGACCCGCTGGGAGTACGGCACCAATATCGACTTCGTCGGTAAGGTCGTCGAGGCCGTCAGCGGCGAACGCCTGGACGCCTATTTCCAGAACCATTTGCTGGCGCCACTTGGGATGACCGACACCGCCTTCGTGATTGGCGGCGACCAGCGCAAGCGCCTTGTTGCCATGCACAGCCGCGGCGTTGACGGTGCACTGACCCCGATCCCGTTCGAGATCAAACAGGATCCGGAATTCTTCGCCGGTGGCGGGGGGCTCTATGGCACCGCCCCCGACTACATCAAGTTTACGCAAATGATGCTGAATAACGGGACCGGCAACGGCAATCGGATATTAAAGCCAGAGACCGTCGCGCTGATGAGCCAAAACCACATCGGCGAACTCAACATGACGCCGATGGCTTCAGCGGTACCGACCGCCAGTAACAATGTCGACTTCCTTCCGGGCATCGACAAGAAATACGGGCTCAGCTTCATGATCAATACGGCGCAGTCAGCCGAAGGCCGCAGCGCCGGCAGCCTTGCCTGGGCCGGCCTCGCTAACACCTATTACTGGATAGATCCAGCGCGAGATATCACCGGCGTCATCATGATGCAGGTGCTGCCGTTTGCGGATTCGACCTGTTTAAAGGTGTTTTCGGATTTCGAACGCGCCGTTTATGCGGAGCTGCATGCGAAGAAGGCGGCGTGAGAGCCGCGATGCGCTGATCTCTCACCACGTCATGGCCGGGCTTGACCCGGCCATCCACGACTTTCCTCTCTTGCCAAGACGTGGATGCCGGCACACCTAGCGAAGCTCGCTTCGCGCTGGCCGGGCATGACGACAGAGAAGAAAGCCCAAGAAATGCAGCCTTAAACCGGCAACCCGTTCTTGCCCGCCAGGTCCTTCAGCGAAACCTGGGGACGCGCGCCGATATGCTGGATGACTTCGGCAGCGGCCATCGCGCCGAGCTTGCCGGCATTCTCATACCCGGCGTTGCGCACCAGGCCGAACAGGAAGCCCGCTGCGAACAAATCGCCAGCGCCTGTCGTGTCGACGAGCTTCTCGATCTTGTGTGCAGGGACCGCAACGATGCCATCGCCCGATGTCACGACACAGCCCTTCTCGCTGCGGGTGACGACGCCGAGCTTGGTGTCCTGGCCGAGCTGCTTGAGCGCCGCATCGAAATCCGTGGTTTCGTAAAGCGAGGTCAGTTCGGCCTCGTTCGCGAAGATGAGATCGACGGTGCCGGACCGCATCAGGTCGAGAAACTCGGCACGATAACGACCAACGCAGAACGCGTCCGACAGCGTCAATGCGACCTGACGCTTGGCGTCATGGGCGATCTTCGAGGCCTTCACGAAGGCTTCCTTGGCGCTGGCGGGATCCCACAAATAACCTTCGAGATAGACGATCGACGAGGCCGCGACCGCAGCGGCGTCAATATCGTCGGGCGTCAGATCCTGCGCAGCACCGAGATAGGTGTTCATGGTGCGCTCGCCATCGGGCGTCACCAGGATGTAGGAACAGCCGGTGGCCGGACCGCCGGTGGCGGGTTTGGTGTCGAACGCAACGCCGGCCGCACGGATGTCGTGGGTATAGAGCATGCCGATCTGGTCATCCTTGACCTTGCCGACATAGGCCGCGCGGGCGCCGAGGCTGGCGAGGCCGACGATGGTATTGGCGGCCGAACCGCCGGACATTTCGGTGGCAGGGCCCATCGCCTTGTAGATCGCAGTGGCGCGGGCTTCATCGATCAGCGCCATGCCGCCTTTGGTCATCTCATGTGCGGCGAGAAACTTGTCGTCCGCCTGCACCAGCACGTCGAAAATCGCATTGCCGATTCCGAGCACGTCATATTTTGCTGAGGTCATTAAGAATATCCCGTTGCGGCAATTGCGATGAGGCTGAAAATCCGTTTCAACTCGTCTCGCGGTCGCCCAAGTTGAGCCGTCGGTAAAGGCCGGTTTGATGGCTGCAGCGACTATCACGTTCTGCCCCGCGCCAGCAAGGACAGCCCCTTACGATGGTTCTATGATCCGTTCCATCCTGACCGTTTCCACGGGCACTTTGGCGTCGCGGTTGCTGGGCTTTGCCCGCGACGCAATGGTGGCTGCGCTGCTCGGTGCAGGCCCGATCGCGGATGCTTTTCTGGTCGCGTTTCAGCTGGTCAACGTGATCCGGCGGTTGCTCACCGAGGGCGCGCTGAATGCGGCGCTGATTCCGGCCTGGCTGCGCATCCAGACGACGCAGGGCACCGTCGCAGCCGCAGCTTTTGCAGGTCGTGTGCTCGGCACCATCAGCGTTGCGCTGATCGTCGCCACGATCCTGATCGGTTTTGCGATGCCGCTCGTGATCGCAATGCTTGCCCCGGGTTTCGTCGGCCAGCCGACGCTGCAACTCGCCGTCGAGAATGCGCGTTTGATGCTGCCCTATCTCGCCTTCGCCGGCCCCGTCACTGTCATGATGGGACTGCTGAACGCGCAACAACGCTTCGCGGTGACCGCATTTTCGCCGCTGCTCTTCAACATCGTCCTGATCGCCGTCATGGCCCTACTGCTAGTGTGGCGGCAAGAGCCAGACACTGCCGCTATGGCCATGGCGGCCACTGTAGGCATTGCCGGGCTGCTGCAATTGCTGATGCTGATCTTGCGGAAATCTGGCGGAAATCTGGCGGCGCCTTTGCGGCTGTCGCTCGATAGCGAGATGCGCGGCTTCTTCCGCAAGGCGTTGCCTGGCATGGTCGCCAATTCCGGGCCGCAGCTTCTCATCGTCACCGGCGCAATCATCGCATCGACGACTCCGGCTGCTGTGTCGTGGCTGTATTTCGCGAACCGTCTGATTGAACTGCCGCTCGGCATCGTCGGCACGGCCATGGGCACTGTGCTGGTCCCCGCATTGACGCGCGCCGTGCGATCAGACGATCAAGCCGCCATCGCGCAGGCGGAATCGCGCGGGTTTGAACTCGCGATCGGTCTCGCATTGCCTGCTACGCTCGGACTGATGATATTGAGCCATCTCATCGTGCAGTGTCTGTTTCAACACGGCGCGTTCGGCGCGAGCGACACGGTCTCGACTGCAAGCGCGCTGATATGGCTGGCCTTGGGCCTGCCCGCTCAGGTGCTCGTGAAAGCCTTGTCGCCGGCCTTCTTCGCACGTGAGGACACGACGACGCCGCTGCTGGCGACGCTTATCGGCCTGGTAATCGCAACCATCTCTGCACTGATTTTGAATAGGCCATTCGGTGCGAGCGGCATCGCAGCGGCGATCGCTCTGGCTGCGTGGGGCAGCGCGATCTTTTTGATCGTCCGGAGCGCAGCAGCTTTCGGCTTCTCGCCCGACCATGATGCAAGACGCCGACTGCCGATCATCGTGCTGTCGTCGCTGGCGATGGGCGGCCTGCTATGGCTCGCCGCGCATCTTGTCTTGCCCTGGACGGCACAGGCCCACGGCCTGGTACGAGCGAGCTTGCTCGGCCTCCTGATCGTTGGCGGGCTGGCAATCTACGCAGCACTGCTCACCCTCTCCGGCGCCGTGCGCTGGGCCGAAGTCCGCGGCGCCCTCAAGCGATCACCGGCGGCCGGCTAGGGCAGATTGGCAATGGACGCCGCCCGGCGCCTATGGCAAGTCACGCCCCTTGGCCCGCATTCCACCACGGGCGCACAGGAACTAGACGATGGCTTTTACTCAACGGGTTTTTTCGGGCGTCCAGCCGACGGGCAATCTGCACCTCGGCAACTATCTCGGCGCGATCGTGAATTTCGTCAAACTGCAGGAGACGCATAATTGCATCTACTGCGTGGTCGATATGCATGCCGTCACCGTGCCGATCTCCGTGTGGGGCGGACCCGATGAATTGCGCCGCAACACCCGTGAAGTGACCGCCGCCTTCATCGCCTCGGGTATCGATCCGAAAAAGCAGATCATCTTCAACCAGAGCCAGGTGTCCGGCCATGCCGAGCTGGCCTGGATCTTCAACTGCGTCGCCCGCCTCGGCTGGCTGAACCGCATGACCCAGTTCAAGGAAAAGGCCGGTAAGGACCGCGAAAACGCGTCCGTGGGTCTCTACGACTATCCGGTGCTGATGGCTGCGGACATTCTGCTGTATCGCGCCACGCACGTTCCGGTCGGCGAGGACCAGAAGCAGCATCTAGAACTGTGCCGCGACATCTCGCAGAAGTTCAACAACGACTTCTCCGAATCCATCGCAGCGCAGGGCCATGACGGCCCTTACTTCCCGATGCCGGAGCCTGTCATCACCGGACCGGCGACTCGGGTGATGAGCCTGCGCGACGGCACCAAGAAGATGTCGAAATCGGACGCGTCAGACAATTCGCGCATCAACCTCACGGACGATGCAGACACGATCGCGCAGAAGATCCGCAAGGCGAAGACCGATCCGGAACCATTGCCGTCGGAAGAGAAGGGCCTGGAGCCGCGTCCCGAGGCCGATAATCTCGTCGGCATCTATGCCGCACTGTCCAATCGGTCGAAGGCTGACATTCTCACAGAATTCGGCGGCGCGCAGTTTTCGGGCTTCAAATCGAGCCTTGTCGATCTCGCTGTCGAAAAACTGTCACCTATCGCCGGCGAGATGAAGCGGCTGACGACATCCGATCTGACCTATGTCGATCAGGTTCTGGCCGATGGCGGCGAACGCGCCGGCGTCATTGCCGCCGAAACCATCAAGTCCGTGAAGGACATCATCGGCTTCGTCCACAAGCGGTAAATTCGCTATCGCATTCCTTTTCTCTGCCACAATCGACGCGACGCAAGTCATCCTTGCGTCGCGCTTGTCGAACGCCGCTGCGCCGTGGCAGCATGACACGATTGCCAAGCCGCTCACATTCTGGCGCATCAGACACGCCACAGCATCGGGACATGCATGAGCACCCAGCGACGTAGTTATGAAAGCGGCCACAAGCCGAAATGCCTCGTGGTCGTCGATGACAGCGAGGAATGGGACCGCGCAGTGTATTACGCCAGCCGCTGGGCCATTCGTGTCGGTGGCGGCGTGGTGATGCTGCGCATCATCGACACCGAAGATCGCAACCAGCAATGGCTCGGCGTTGCCGATGTCATGAAGGCCGAAGCGGAAGAAGGTGCCAATGCCGCGCTGGACCGCGCCTCAGGCCGCGCCAATGGCATCGCCGCCATCACCCCTGAACGCGTGATCCGCGAGGGTGATCCCACCGAGCAAATCCTCGACGTAATCGACAAGGACGTCGACATTTCCATGCTGGTGCTGGCTGCATCGGCCGGCGCGGAAGGCCCCGGCCCGATCGTCACCATGATGGCCAAGCTGGTCGGCTCGTTTCCGGTGCCGGTCGTCATCGTGTCGGGCGCCCTGAGCGACCTCGACATCGACGCCCTGTCGTAACCACCCTTTCGGACGGCTAAGGGACTGCGAAATAGGCCGAATTCGGCGATTTCGCGCCTTGATCGTGCGTTTTTCGTCGCCATCTGCTAGGGGATACTCACGCGCCGGCCTTGAACCGGCGACGCAGGAGAGACCGATGTTCATCCAGACCGAAGCTACCCCCAATCCCGCCACGCTGAAGTTCATTCCCGGCCGCGACGTGCTCGACAGCGGCACCATGGAATTCACCTCACCGGAAGCCGCAACGCGTTCGCCGCTGGCCGAAAAGCTGTTCGCCGTGAAGGGCGTCACCAGCGTGTTCTACGGCTCCGACTTCGTCACCGTGACCAAGGACGACAGCGACTGGCAGCACCTCAAGCCGGCGATCCTCGGCGCCATCATGGAGCACTACATGTCCGGCGCGCCGCTGATGGCCGACGGCAGCGTGAGCGGCGACGTGATCTCCGACGACGAGGCCGAATTCTTCAACGAGGAAGACGCCGAGACAGTCGATACGATCAAGGACCTGATCGAGACCCGCGTGCGCCCGGCTGTTGCGAATGACGGCGGCGACATTACTTTCCGCGGCTTCAAGGACGGCATCGTCTATCTGAACATGAAGGGCTCCTGCGCCGGCTGCCCGTCATCGACAGCGACCCTGCAGCACGGCATCCAGAACCTGCTGAAGCACTTCGTGCCGGACGTTGTCGAAGTCCGCCCGATGTAAGTTCGGTCGCACCGCGACACATAAAAATGCCCGGGACAATCCCGGGCATTTTCGTTTCTGGAACAGCCTTCGTTTAGCGCCCGATGCTTGCGGCTTCTTCGGCGGCGCGCTGCATGCTCGATGACATCTCGTTCGTCACCGTGCTCTGCTCTTCGACGGCAGCCGCAGTTGCGGTGACATATTCGCTGACGTTCTGGATCTCCTGCTTGATCGCGTTCAGCGCATCGACCACATCGCTCGAAATGCCATTGAGGCTGCCAATCTCGCTGGCGATCTTATCGGTCGCCTGCTTGGCCTGGTTGGCCAGATTTTTCACCTCCGATGCAACGACCGCAAAGCCACGACCGGCTTCACCGGCACGCGCCGATTCGATGGTGGCATTCAGCGCCAACAAGTTGATTTGTCCGGTGATGTTGCCAATCAGCTCAACGATCCCGCTCATCGCCTGCGCTGCCGTGCTGAGACGCTGCGCTTGATCGTCCGCCAACTCGACCTTGCCCACGGCAGACATCGCCGTGGTCTTTGATTTCATCATGGCCTCAGAGATTTCGCGCACCGACGCGTTCAGTTCCTCGGCGCCGGCGGCGACCGATTCCATCATCGCCCGCACGCGTTCGCTCTTCATGCGCGCGATCACCTGCGCCGTGGTGTCGGTGGCATACTTTACGACCTTGTAGGGCTTGCCATTGAGATCGAGGATCGGATTGTACGAAGCCTGTATCCAGACTTGTTTGCCGCCCTTACCGATCCGCTGGTACTCCGCCGCCTGATAGTTACCCCGCTTGAGCGCCGCCCAGAATTCGCGATAGTCCGCACCGTCGCGCTCACTCGGCACAACAAACATACTGTGGTGCTTGCCCTGTATTTCCGAGAGCGCGTAGCCGAGCACGTCCAGAAAATTCTCGTTGGCGCTGAGAACGATGCCGTCCATGCTAAATTCGATCACGGCCTGCGACTTGCCGATGGCCTCGATCTGACCTGAGAAATTCGCCGTGCGCAGCTTCTGTTCGGTGACGTCTGACGCGAACTTGACCACCTTGATTGGCCGGCCTGTCTCATCAAGGATTGGATTGTAGGTCGCGAGAATCCAGACCTCTTTGCCGTTCTTGCCGATCCGCTTGTATTCGGCGGCCTGATATTCACCACGATTGAGGCTGGCCCAGAATTCGCGATAGGCCGCGCCGTCGCGGGTTGCGGGATCGACAAACATGCTGTGATGTTTGCCTTCGATTTCCGCGAGATTGTAACCCATGACATTCAAGAACAAGTCATTGGCCGTGACAATCGTCCCATCGAGCTTGAACTCGATGACAGCCTGCGAACGACCGATGGCTGCGATCTTGCCGGCATCGTCCATACTGCGGATTTTCACTGCAGTTGTATCCATGGCAAACTTGACGATTTTCAGGGGCTTGCCATCATTCCCCAGGATCGGGTTGTAGGAACCCTGGATCCAGACTTCCTTGCCACCTTTGCCGAGACGCTTGAACTCGCCGGCCTGGTACTCGCCGCGATTGAGGTTGTTCCAGAACGTGCGATATTCCGCGCTGCTCTTCATCTCCGGCGTCACGAACATGCTGTGGTTCTTGCCGACGATTTCTTCCAGCGTATATCCAAGGGCGGACAGGAAGTTTTGATTGGCTCCAAGGATCGTGCCGTCAGCGCTGAACTCGATCACCGCTTGCGATTTTTTGATCGCTGCCGCCAGGGCCAGCCCCTCGCGCGCCTCTGAACTGCTCAACCAATGCAGCATCGAATCGCCTCCCATAAATATAATCGTATTCAAAAAATTAGACGAATAATTTCAGCCCGCATGAAAGCCACGCGCATCCGCAAAATGTCGCTTCCGAACGGTATGCTTATCTCATCGATCTCCGAAGAATTTATTAAGTGAAGCTTTTAACCAGAGCGAAACTGAAGCTGTCCACGGGCGCATTTCGCTCACGGGAACTTTGATGATCTCGCTGTCGTATCTTGTGAAAATATCTTTATGAGAAAGCGAGTAGTGGATGCACGCTAAAGCTGCCGCCCCCTCTCCGGCAGCAACGCGAATCACAGCACCATTGCGCGTGGAGCGATATTCTGCGAGTGGCAGGCGCAAACCCTCGCAAGCCGTGGTAGCGTCTCTTTTATGTTGATCCTTGCCATTGATACCGCCCTTGACGCCTGCGCCGCAGGCATCCTCGACACCCGCACCAGCAAGCTCATTGCGCATGAGTCCATGCCGATGAAGCGCGGTCACGCCGAAGCGCTGATGCCGCTGCTCGGGCGCGTCATAGCGGATTCCGGCATCGCCTTCGCCGACCTCGACCGTATCGCCGTCACCACCGGCCCCGGCAGCTTCACCGGCCTGCGCGTCGGCCTGTCGGCGGCGCGCGGCATTGGCCTGGCGGCCAGCAAGCCCGTGGTCGGCATCACCACACTGACGGCCTATGCAGCCCCCGTCGTCAGCGAGAACATGGATGCGCCTGTTATCGCCGCCATCGACGCGCGGCATGACCATGTCTATTTCCAGGTCGTCAGCGGTAACGGCACCTCACTGGTGCGGCCGGGCGTCATCCCCATCCACGAGGCCCTTGAGGCCGCACAGTTCGGCGCGCCGTATCTGGTCGGAAATGCCGCCGAGATCATTGCCGCACGCTGGCCGTCCGATGCGCCGGCGCCGTTGCGCGTCGATATGCAACCTGCTCCCGAAATCTCATGGGTGGCATGGCTCGGTGCCGCCGTGAATCCGGAGACCGCGCTGGCGCGTCCCTATTATCTGCGCGCACCCGACGCCAAGCCGCAAAGCAGCCTGATGCAGCAGGCCGCACTAGCCGCATCATGATGCCGGCCTGGTGGTCGCGCCTGTTCGGCCACGGCAATGCTGTGGTCGAGCCCGCCACGCTGCGCGACGCGCGACAACTCGCGCAGTTGCATGCGGCATCCTTCCATCGCGGCTGGGGTGCCGGGGAATTCGAACAGATGCTGCGCGAGCAAAACACCCTCGTGCATCGGCTGAAACTGCGCGGCCGCCTCATCGGCTTCGCCGTCTCACGAATCGCCGCCGATGAAGCCGAGATTCTCTCCATCGCCGTATCGCCCGGTTATCGCGGCCGCGGCCTGTCGCGCGATCTATTTCTCACCCATCTCGGTCATCTGGCCGGTCGCGGCGTGCGTACCGTGTTCCTCGAAGTTGAGGAAAACAATCAACCGGCGCGGCGGCTTTATGACAGAACCGGCTTCGCAGTCGCGGGACGCCGGGAACGCTATTACAAGGAAGCGGATGGAGCGGAATTGAATGCGCTGGTGATGCGGCGCGACTTGTCCTGACGCCTGCGGAGTGGCAAAAGAAGCCACGATGGGATCCGGATCATGACTGCACTGAAATCATCTGCGATGAAGTCTGCTGGTATCGAGGCGCGCTGCGCCGCGACCGGCATGCGCATGACGGAGCAGCGCCGCGTGATTGCGCGCGTTCTGGCGGAAGCCGACGATCATCCCGATGTCGAGGAACTGTATCGCCGCTGCGTTGCGGTGGATGACAAGATCTCGATCTCGACGGTGTATCGCACTGTGAAGCTGTTCGAAGACGCCGGCATCATCGAGCGTCACGATTTTCGCGAAGGCCGCGCGCGCTACGAGACGATGCGTGACAGCCATCACGATCATCTGATCAACTTGCGTGACGGGACCGTCATCGAATTCACGTCTGAAGAAATCGAGAAATTGCAGGCTGAAGTCGCCGCGAAGCTCGGTTACAAGCTGGTCGATCACCGGCTGGAGCTGTACTGCGTGCCGCTCGACGAGGACAAAACCACCAAGTGAGCGAATCAACCAAGTGAGTTCAGTTTCTTCGCGCTTCGATCTCGTCATCTTCGATTGTGACGGCGTGCTCGTCGACAGTGAGTCCCTCGCCTGCGTCGTCCACGCAGATGTCCTGACACAGTTCGGCTATCCCATCACCGCCGATCAGGTGCATGAGCGTTTCCTCGGCCGGTCCGCGCGCGAGGCGCGCCTGGAAGTCGAGACCGAGCTCGGCCGCGTGCTGCCCGATGACTACACCGCGACGCTGAAAGCCACGATCGACGAGGTGTTCGGCGCGAAGCTGCAGTCGATCCCGCATATCGCCGAGACACTCGCAATATTGTCACAGCCGGTTTGCGTAGCGTCCTCGGGCACACCGACACGCATTCGCAGCAGCCTCACTACGACCGGGCTGCTCGATCGTTTCGATCCGCATCTGTTTTCCGCTCTGCAGGTCGAGCGCGGCAAGCCGCAGCCCGATCTGTTTTTGTTTGCCGCCGCGCAGATGAATGCCGTGCCGGAGCGCTGCGTGGTGATCGAGGACAGCATTCCCGGCGTTACGGCGGGCATCGCAGCCGGCATGACCGTATTCGGCTATCACGGCGGCGGCCATTGCAGCCCGGCCACCGCGGCAGCCCTGACGGCCGCTGGAGCCCATCTCGTATTCGACGATATGCGGCAGCTCCCTGGCCTGGTGGCCAGGGGCGCACTGGCTGGCGAGCCCGTCGGCCTCGCCTAAGCCATTGCGAGCACTTATATTTTGCAGAAATGCTGGATTTTCCGGACGTTAGCCTATAATTGAGCGCTGCGCAGCAAGCGCATTTCCAGCCCATTACAGGTTCCATGACCGCGCCGCGTAAGCTGCATATCAAATCCTACGGCTGCCAGATGAACGTCTACGATGCCCAGCGCATGGTGGACACGCTGGCGCCTGAAGGCTTCGTCGAGACGGCCAATGTCGACGACGCGGATCTGGTGATCCTCAACACCTGCCACATCCGCGAGAAGGCGTCCGAGAAGGTCTATTCGGAGCTCGGCAAGCTGCGCGTGGCCAAGGCAGAAGCCGCGCAGGCCGGACGCAAGATGAACGTGGTCGTCGCCGGCTGCGTCGCGCAGGCCGAGGGCAACGAGATCATTCGCCGCGCGCCTGTTGTCGATGTCGTGGTCGGGCCGCAGAGCTATCACAACCTGCCTGCGCTGCTGAAGCAGGCGAAAGCCGGCGGCCGCGCGCTCGACACCGAATTTCCGGTCGAGGACAAGTTCGGCTTCCTGCCGCCGCCGAAGCCGGCAGCGATTCGTGCCCGCGGCATTTCCTCTTTCGTTACCGTGCAGGAAGGCTGCGACAAGTTCTGCACCTTCTGCGTCGTGCCCTACACCCGCGGCTCCGAAGTCTCGCGCCCGGTGGCGAAGATCATCGACGACGTGCAGCGGCTCGCCGATAACGGCGTGCGCGAGATCACCCTGATCGGCCAGAACGTCAACGGCTATCACGGCGAGGGTCCCGACGGCCGTCCGTGGGCACTGGGCACGCTGCTCTATCGCCTCGCAAAAATTCCCGGCATCGCCCGGCTGCGCTATTCCACCAGCCATCCCCGAGACGTCGAGGACACGCTGATATCGGCGCATCGCGATTTGCCGGAGCTGATGCCGTTCGTGCATCTCCCCGTGCAGTCCGGTTCCGACCGCATTCTGGCGGCCATGAACCGGAAACATACAGCCGAAGATTATCGCCGCGTCATCGACCGTTTTCGCGGCGCGCGGCAAGACATTGCTTTTACTTCTGATTTCATCGTGGGCTTCCCGGGCGAGACCGAGGAAGATTTTGCAGCCACGCTCGCGCTCGTCACACAAATCGGATACGCTGGCGCTTATTCGTTCAAGTATTCGCCGCGTCCGGGAACGCCGGCCGCGGATTTGCAGGAGACGGTGTCACAGGCTGACATGGACGAGCGATTGGTGCGGCTTCAGAACCTGATCGACAGCCAGCAATCGGCCTTCAACGCGGCCACGATTGGACGCACTGCGGATGTGCTGTTCGAACGCCCCGCGCGCAATCCCGGCCAGATCGTCGGTCGCACCGCTTACCTGCAGCCGGCCCATGTGATGGCTTCTGACGACATTATCGGCCAGGTGCTTCCGGTCACCATTGAGAGCCTCGAGCGCTACAGCCTGCTCGGCAGCCTCGCATCACCTCCAGTTGCTAGTTCTCCAGTACCACCAGTGTTGCAGCCAGTCCGTTCTCACACCGTCACGGGAGCCTGAATTCTTGGCCAAAAGCGCATCGGATTCGTCTACGCTCGCTGTTCGCAAACTCGATACTCCACCGCAGGCCGAGACGCAGGTCGTCATCGACTTTGATGACAACCGGGCGGCCTCTTCGCTGGTCGGGCCTTATGGCCAGAACCTCGCGATCATCGAACGCCGGCTGAATGTCGTCGTCGATTCCCGCGGCAACCACATCACCCTCACCGGTACCCGCGACGCCTGCGACGCCGCCCGCCGTGTGCTCGAAACGCTCTATGCGCAGGCAGTGCAGGGCCATGACCTTGCCCCCGGCGATGTCGAAGGCACGATCCGCGCGACGCTGGCGCAAGGCACGCTGTTTCCGTTCGATCCCAAGGGGTCGAAAGCAGCCGCCTCGAACTTCGACACCATCAATCTGCGCAAGCGCCCGGTGCGTGCCCGCACCGCGACGCAGGACGCCTATATCCGCGCGCTGAGAAGCAACGAACTGGTGTTCGGCATCGGCCCCGCCGGTACCGGCAAGACCTGGCTTGCGGTTGCGCAAGCGGCGATGCTGTTCGAGCGCAAGGAAGTCGATCGCATCATCCTGTCTCGTCCCGCGGTGGAAGCCGGCGAAAGGCTCGGCTTCCTGCCCGGTGACATGCGCGAGAAGGTCGATCCCTATCTGCGCCCGATCTATGACGCATTGTATGACCTGATGGACGGGCGCATTGTCGAACGCGCGTTGCAGACCGGCGAAATCGAAATCGCGCCGCTTGCGTTTATGCGCGGTCGCACGCTGACCAATGCCGCAATCATTCTCGACGAAGCGCAGAACACCACCTCGATGCAGATGAAGATGTTTCTGACGCGTCTGGGCGAGAACAGCCGCATGATCATCACCGGAGACCCCTCGCAGGTCGACTTGCCCAACGGCCAGACCTCGGGTCTCGCCGAGGCCGCGCGTCTGCTCGACGGCGTGCAAGGCATCTCGCAGGTGAAATTCACCGGCGAAGACGTGGTCCGCCACGAACTCGTGGCCCGCATTGTCGCCGCTTACGAAGGAACGCCGCAGAAGGCGGTCGCTACAAAGACCTGATGACACACTCATACGCTGACGGCGGACCCGGAATCGGGTCCGTTCGCGAAAGAAGTTCGATACCGATGCCGACCTATTCATCTCCCGCGACAGAGGTTCTTGTTGTCGCCGATTGCTGGTCTGCGGAGGCCGATGCCGACGCCGTGATTCACCGCGCCATCGAAGCTGCCGCCGCCATGGTCGATACCGATACGGCCGACGCCGAACTCGCCATCATGCTCACCGACGATGCCGGCATCCGCACGCTGAACCAGAACTGGCGTGGCATCGACAAGCCGACCAACGTCCTGTCATTTCCGGCGCTGCAGCCGCCCGAAGGCGCAGACGAGCCCGATGACATGCCGCGCATGCTCGGCGACATCGCTATTGCCTACGAGACCACGCGCCGCGAGGCTGACGAAGAAGAGAAGAGCTTCGCCAACCATCTCAGCCATCTCGCCATTCACGGTTTTCTGCATCTGGTCGGTTACGATCATGAGAAGGACGACGAAGCCGAAGAGATGGAAGCGCTGGAGCGCGAGATCCTGGCAACGCTCGGGATCCCGGACCCCTATGCAGATCAGGATCGGGTGACCTGAGATGCCGGACGGCGACACTAGAAGCGATCATTCGAAGACCTCAAGCAATCTGCCTGCGGTGGTTCACGACGGCGAGGTCATGCGCCCAACGTCGGAGACCTGGCTGACCCGCGCGATCCGCTCGCTGTTCGGCTGGAAGCCGGGCTCGGTGCGCGCCGACCTGCAAGTCGTGCTCGACGCCTCCGCGCCGGACGAGACCGGCTTCTCCACCATCGAGCGCACGATGTTGCGCAATATTCTGGGCCTCAACGAGCGCCGCATCGCCGACGTCATGGTGCATCGCGCCGATATTATCGCGGTGAAGCAGGATATCTCGCTCGGCGAATTGATGGGCCTGTTCGAGAGCGCAGCGCATTCACGCCTGGTCGTATTCAACGAAACCCTCGACGATCCCGTCGGCATCGTTCATATCCGCGACCTGCTGGCATACATGACCGTGAAGGCGCGCAACGTCGTGCCGTCGACGGCCAAGAAGAAGAAAGTGTTTCCCGCCGGCCTCGACCTGCGTTCGGTCGATCTGGCGCAGACCGTCGTTGACACCGGCATCATCCGCAAGCTGCTCTACGTGCCGCCATCGATGCGCGCCATCGATCTGCTCGCGCAGATGCAGGCCGCACGCATCCATCTCGCACTCGTTGTCGACGAATATGGCGGCACCGACGGCCTCGTCTCTATCGAGGACATTGTCGAGCAGATCGTCGGCGAGATCGATGACGAACACGACAGCGACGAGCCGCCATCCATTGTCAGGCAGGGCGACAGCTTCATCGCCGATGCACGCGCCAGCCTAGATGACGTGCGCGCCATGATCGGCGAAGAATTCGAGACCGGCGAAGACGGCGAGGAAGTCGAGACACTCGGCGGCTATCTCGTCACCCATGTCGGCCGTTTGCCCGTGCGCGGCGAAGTGATTTCCGGCCCTGGCAATTTCGAGATCGAAGTGCTCGATGCCGATCCGCGCCGCGTCAAGCGATTGCGCGTCGGCCCCCGCAAGGAGCGGCCTGCGCCGCGTGCCCGCGAACCACGCCGCCGCGATGCGTCATCGGACACCGGCGCGGCACCGTCCAATGACAATGTGAATACGCCTCCATCAGGCGACAGCGCGGGAACGCCGTGACATCACGCAGCCTGCGCTCGGTCGCACTCAGCATCATTCTCGCTTGGGGTTGGAAGCGCGCAGGCATCGCGCTGCTGGCCGGCGCGGTATCGTCGCTGGCGATGGCGCCGTTCAACGCCTGGCCGGTACTGTTCATCACGTTCCCCGTCGTCGTCTGGCTGATCGATGGCGCCGCCGCCGGCAAGATGCGCGGCATTCCCGCGGCCGCCATGGCGGGCTGGTGGTTCGGTTTCGGCTATTTCGTGCCGGGCCTATACTGGATCGGCTACGCTTTCCTCGTCGACGCGCAGACCTTCGCATGGCTGTTGCCCGCCGCGATCTGCGGCCTGCCCGCCTATCTCGCGCTGTTCACCGCGATCGGCTTCGCGCTGGCACGCCTGCTCTGGACCAAGGATGTCGCGCGGATCTTCGCGCTCGCCGCGAGCCTGACGATCGGCGAATGGCTGCGCGGTCATGTATTGACGGGCTTTCCCTGGAATGCGTTCGGCTATGCACTCACCGAACCGCTCGCGCTCGCGCAGAACGCATCGCTGGTCGGCCTATGGGGACTGACATTTATCACTGTAGCGATCTTTGCATCGCCTGCGGTGCTGATCGACGGACGCTCGCGCACGCAGCGGCCGTGGCTAGCGCCGGCGCTTGCGCTGGTGCTGCTCGTCGTGATGGGCACCTATGGCATGGCTCGGCTATCGCGCACCCCGACGCAGCTCGTCGCCAATGTGAAGCTGCGCATCATGCAGCCGAATCTGTCGCAGGACACGCGCTTCAACTATTCCGCCAAGGCGGATGTCATGAGCAGATATCTTGCGCTATCGGACCGCGCGACCGGTCCGCAGAATTCAGGCGTCGGTGCAGCCAATATCCTGATCTGGCCGGAATCCGCATTCCCGTTCTTCCTGTCGCGCGAACCCGATGCGATGGCGCAGATCGCCAATCTGCTGCCGAAGGGCACCGTGCTGGTCACCGGCGCCGTGCGCCCGCCGGATGCTCCGCTCGGCGTACGCATCACGCAGGCCTATAATTCTATTTACGTGATCGATCATGACGGCAGCATCCTGTCGACCTACGACAAACTGCATCTGGTGCCGTTCGGCGAGTATCTGCCGTTCCAGAGCTTCATGGAGAAGATCGGCTTCCAGCAATTGACCAAAGTCCATGGCGGCTTCATTCCCGGCACGCGCCGGAAGCCGATGGACATTCCCGGCGCGCCGCGCATGCTGCCGCTGATCTGCTACGAGGCGGTTTTCCCGGACGATATCACCACGCGTAACGATCGGCCGGGCTGGATCGTCAATCTCACCAATGATGGCTGGTTCGGGATTTCCACGGGCCCCTATCAGCACCTGCAGCAAAGCCGCGTCCGCGCCATCGAGGAAGGCCTGCCGCTGGTTCGCGCTGCGAACACCGGCATTTCCGTCGTGGTCGACCCTGTCGGCCGCCTGATCGCGCGGCTCGATCTCGGTGTCGAAGGCGTGCTGGATTCGGGATTACCAGCGGCCATTTCGCCGACGGTCTACTCGAAAATCGGCGATATTCCCGCCGCGATGTTTGTCGCGCTCGCGATCATTTTCGCCGTTCGGCGGCGTACGCCGGTACGCCACTAGCTTGATACTTGAAGCATTTGATATAGCTTGCAAGCTAGCTTTCGCCGCCTACCGAACAACCCTCTCGATGTGATTGCTTTTTAAGCTAGCTTTGTAAGCTTTATTTCTCACCTATTGAGAAATAAAGGTGCAGTGGCTTAAATTTTCCGCTTAGGAAAATTTGCGCGGTTGTTATAATCCACTAGGATACCTTTGGTTACAACCGAAGCCGCCCTAAATGACGGATTGCCACGCATTATCCGTCTCCCTTGATGTGATCCAGGAGTAATTGAGATGTCGACGAAAGCGCCCAATCCTGTTGACAAATATGTCGGCAGCCGTGTGCGCATGCGGCGCATTATGCTCGGCATGAGTCAGGAAAAGCTGGGCGAAGCCCTCGGTCTGACGTTTCAGCAAGTTCAGAAATACGAGAAGGGCACCAACCGCGTCGGCGCCAGCCGGCTGCAGCAGATTTCGGAAATTCTGCAGGTCCCCGTCTCGTTCCTGTTCGAAGGCGGCCCCGGCGCGATCCATAACGGCGAAGGCTTCGCTGAAGCGTCCTCGCCTGCCTATGTCTCCGACTTCCTCGCCACCTCCGAAGGCCTCGCTCTGACCCGCGCCTTCACGCGCATCACCGATGCCAAGCTCCGCCGCAGCATCGTCGACCTGGTCGAACAGATCGCTTCGCGCGAAGCCCCGGATCAGCGCTAAAATCACGGTACTTTCAACGGAAATTCGTCATCGCGCCTGATGGCGCCGATGGCGTTTCGGCTGTATCACTCGCGCGCGATGACCACAGCCAATTCCAATCATAACGATCACGATGCCCCCGCTGACGCGGGTGCGTCCACGCCTGCCGAGAGCGGCCATTACACCGGTTCGTTCTTCGGACGCCGCAAGGGCCACAAGCTGCGCGACCATCAAGCCGACCTGATGGCGACGCTGCTGCCGGCGCTCACCGTCGACATCGCACATCCCGCACCTGACGATATCCGCACGCTGTTCGGCACTGAGGTCGAGACCGTGCGTCTGGAGATCGGCTTCGGCGGCGGCGAGCATCTGGTCGCGGAAGCGCTGGCGCATCCTGACATCGGCTTCATCGGCTGCGAGCCCTATATCAACGGCATGGCGAAGATTCTGACGCAGATCGAGGCGCAGAATATCGGCAATATCCGCCTCGTCGCCGGCGACGCCGCTGAACTTCTCACATGGGCACCGGCGCAATCGCTGTCACGCATCGACCTGATCCATCCGGATCCGTGGCCGAAGAAGCGTCACTGGAAGCGCCGCTTCGTGCAGGACGCAACACTGGCGGCGATGGCGCGCGTGCTGAAGCCGTCAGGCGAATTTCGTTTCGTGCATGACATTCCGGATTACGTCGCGTGGACACTCTCGCATGTGTCGCGATCGCCGGATTTCATCTGGACCGCAGAGCGCGCCGATGACTGGCGCCTGCCATGGCCGAACTACACCATGACGCGCTACGGCCGCAAAGCCACCCGCGAGGGCCGCATCGCCGCCTATCTCATCTTCAAGCTGATCTCGTAAGATAAGCGGCGAGCGTAAGCGCTTCGCCTCACAGCATGTTCGGAAGCACACGATCCGGCGGCTTGTGATTGTCGAGGAAGGCACGGATGTTGATGATGACTTTCTCGCCCATCTCGACACGGCCTTCGATCGTCGCCGAGCCCATATGCGGCAACAATACCACTTTGCCGGCGCGCGCGAGCCGCACCAGTTTCGGACTCACCGCGGGCTCGTGCTCGAACACGTCGAGCGCGGCACCGGCAATGTCACCCGATTCGATCAGCTTGATCATCGTCTCTTCATCGATCACCTCGCCGCGCGCGGTGTTGACGATATAGGCGTCCTTGCGGATCAGCTTGAGACGGCGCGCCGACAGCAGGTGGAACGTCGCCGGCGTATGCGGACAGTTCACCGAGATGATGTCCATGCGCGCCAGCATCTGGTCGAGCGAATCCCAATAGGTCGCACCGAGTTCTTCGGCGATCTTCGGCGCGACAGGTTTGCGGTTGTGATAGTGGATCTGTAGCCCGAAGGCGCGGGCGCGGCGCGCCACGGCCTGGCCGATACGGCCCATACCGATGATGCCGAGTCGCTTGCCCCCTAACCGCTTGCCCAGCATCCAGGTCGGCGACCAGCCCTGCCAGTCCTTGCCTTCGGTCAGAATCGAGGCACCCTCGATCAGCCGGCGCGGCACCGCGAGAATCATCGACATGGTCATGTCGGCGGTGTCTTCAGTGAGCACCTTCGGCGTGTTGGTGACGGTGATGCCGCGGGCATGGGCCGCGACGACATCGATATTGTCGACGCCGTTGCCAAAATTGGCGATCAGCCTGAGCTTGCAGTCGGGATGCTCGAGCAGTTCCTTGGTGATCTCGTCGGTGACGGTTGGCACCAGCACGTCGGCGGTGCGGGTCGCTTCAGCGAGTTGCTCGGGCGTCAGCGGCGTGTCGTCGAGATTGATGTGCGCATCGAACAGTTCGCGCATACGGGTCTCGATCGAGTCCGGCAGCTTGCGCGTGACGATGACGAGAGGCTTTTTCTTGACCGACATGTCCTGCTCACTCGCGCTTTGGCTAATCCGTTCAGTCCGCATTAACCCGGTTGTTCGAAACTGCCGCAGCCGCGAATTCACCGTTTCCTCGGGTTCCCCGACACCCTTTTTGGTGCCTTGGCCTTCGGTCCTCTCTAGCAGAAGACCAAGCCAAAACAAGAACCCAACAGGCGCGTGCGGCGCGGCGGCACTTGCGTTCTTTGGATTGGGTTGAGGTGGGGTTGATGGCGTTCCGGCGATTTGCGTGTGCGATGTTGGCGATGGGTACTCTGATCGCGGCAGCAATCGATCCGGCTCTCGCTGCCAAGGACACGCCGCTGGGCGCCAGCGGCCTGCCGGTGCCGCGCTACGTCAGCCTCAAGTCGGATCACGTTAATGTCCGCGCCGGCCCCACCAAGGACAACGATGTCGCCTGGGTCTATACTCGCTCCGGCCTGCCGGTGGAGATCACCGCCGAATACGAGAACTGGCGCCGCGTCCGCGATTCCGAGGGCGCCGAGGGCTGGGTCTATCACTCGCTGCTGTCCGGCCGCCGCACCGCGGTCGTGACCATGAAATCCAAGGACGAACTCGCCTCGATCTATGACAATCCGGATGCGACCAGCGCTGTTGCGGCCCGGCTGCAGGCCGGCGTTGTGGCGCAGGTGAAGCGCTGCAACAATGGCTGGTGCCGGGTGATCGGCAACGGCTTTGATGGCTGGATCGAACAGCAACGGCTATGGGGCGTCTACGCCGACGAGAAGGTGAACTGAGCACATCCCGCATCGGGAGCCTGGCCTGCGCCGGCGCAGTGGTCGCCGTTGCAGCGCTGTCATGGTCCGGCCCGGCTCGTGCGCAATCCGCCACTGAGACGTGTCTGGCAGTGGATCAGCGACTGTCTGGTGATGCGACCCTTCCGCGCACCGTAGCTGCGCTCAAAACCGGTGGCCCGCTCAAGATCGTCGCCATGGGCTCGTCCTCGACGCTCGGCCTGTGGCAATCCGACCCCGCCAAAACCTATCCCGGCATGCTGCAGAGCGAGCTGCAACACCTGAAGCCGGGACTGCGGCTGGAGGTCATCAATAGTGGGCGGAACGCCGACACGATCCCGGGCAATATCGCCCGCTTCGACCGCGATGTGCTGGCGCATCGCCCGGATCTCGTGATTTGGCAGATCGGCACCAATGACGTGACCTGGCTGCAAAGCGCTGACAGCCTGACCGGCAGGATCGTCGAGGGCATCCGCCTGCTGAAGGCTGACGGCGCCGACGTGATCCTGATGGATCAGCAATACGCGCCGGTCATTCTCGCATCGCAATATTCCAAGATGCAGGCGAGCATAGCTGACGCCGCCCGGCAGGAACGCGTACCGCTGTTCTCACGCTTCGAGCTGATGCGCCGTGCAGTAGACGCAGGGCTCTCCATGGGAGCGCTAACGGCTTGGGACGGACTACACAATTCCGCAGCCGGCTACGAATGCACCGGCCGCTCCCTCGCCCGCGCGATCGTGGCGACGGCTGCAGCTGGCGAGCAAACGCCGCCGAAAACGGTTCGGCGGCGCAAATAACTTCAGAATTTGGATAAAGCCGTTAGCGCTTTTTGCGCAGACGAACGACCATGTCGATGCGGCTGATCTCGAAGCCCTCGGGGACTTCCGGCATCTTGGTCAGCACGAGGTTCTGGTCCGGAATATCGACCAGCTCGTGGTTGTTCTCGAGATAGTAGTGGTGATGCGAGGTCACATTGGTATCGAAATAGGTCTTCGTACCATCGACGCTGACCTGACGAAGCAGGCCGGAATCCGTGAGCTGATTGAGCGTGTTGTAAACGGTCGCCAGCGACACCGGCACCTTGGCGAGAGTCGCTTCCTCGTACAGCATTTCCGCGGTGAGATGACGCGCGCCCTTGCCGAACAGCAGCCAGCCCAGCGCCATGCGCTGACGGGTGGGACGCAGGCCGACCGACTGCAGCATCTCGTTGACGTCATGCCACGGGCAACCAGTCAAAGCCGGCTGGCGGCCGTGATTGATTTCCGCAACCGCAGCTGCGTCATCCAGAACTGAAACGCTGTCGCTCATATCCACGTCAGTAATCCTGCCGTTCACACTCAAAAAGAACACTGAATTAGCCTTCTATTATAGAAAGGCGGGGCCTCAGATGCAAGGTTTTCGCAACTAGGAGCCATGCATCAGAAGGGATGCTTCCGCAGTGCATCGCAACATGGTCAATAACCCGCCAAAAGCAGGCGATCCGGCGCTTTGCCGCCCCCTAAGCCTATGATAGAGAGCGCCCAACCGGGGCAAGTTCCCGTGTCATTTGGAACAATTCTATATGTGGCGACTCCAACCTGGGGTAGCCACCACCATCGATGGACCCAGAAAGCCGGCATGATCCAGGAACAACGCAACAGCTACGCATATGAAGACCTGCTGGCCTGCGGCCGCGGCGAGCTGTTCGGACCCGGCAATGCGCAATTGCCACTGCCGCCGATGCTGATGTTCGACCGCATCACCGAGATCACGGCTGACGGCGGCGAATTCGGCAAGGGTCTCGTGCGCGCTGAACTCGATGTCAATTCGGACCTCTGGTTCTTTGCCTGCCACTTCAAGGGCGATCCGGTCATGCCGGGCTGCCTCGGCCTCGACGCCATGTGGCAGATGGTCGGGTTCTTTCTGGGCTGGTCGGGCGGCATCGGCCCCGGACGTGCGCTCGGGCTCAGCGAGCTGAAGTTTTCCGGCCAGGTTCTCCCGAACGTCAAAAAGGTCGTGTACACCATCGATATCAAACGCGTGATGCGTTCAAAATTGTGGTTGGGGATTGCCGACGGCTCGCTTTCGGCCGATGGCGAGATTATCTATCGCGCCAAGGACCTGAAGGTCGGCCTGTTCAAGCAGGAAGCACCTGCCGCATTGCAGCCGGGAACGTGATCTACCGGGTGCCATTCAACGGCGGTCTCCGAGGGGGCGACCGCCAGTTCCACAACAACGTAATTCAAAGGGCGAGGCGATCATGAGGCGGGTTGTCGTCACGGGGATGGGCATTGTCTCATCTATCGGAAACAACACTCAGGAAGTGCTTGCGAGCCTCCATGAGGCAAAGTCGGGCATCACGCGCGCCGACAAATACGCAGAGCTTGGTTTCCGTTCGCAGGTGCAGGGCGCACCGACCATCAATCCGGCCGATGTGATCGACCGCCGCGCGATGCGCTTCCTCGGCGAAGGCGCCGCATGGAATCACATCGCCATGGAACAGGCCATCCAGGACTCCGGTCTCGAAGAGTCGGATATCTCGAACGAGCGCACCGGCATCATCATGGGCTCGGGCGGACCTTCCGCACGCACCATCGTCGAAGCCGCGGACATCACGCGAACGAAGGGTCCGAAGCGCGTTGGTCCGTTCGCGGTGCCGAAGGCGATGTCCTCGACCGCTTCTGCGACGCTCGCGACCTGGTTCAAGATCAAGGGTGTGAACTATTCGATCTCCTCCGCCTGCGCGACCTCGAACCATTGCATCGGCAATGCCTACGAGATGATCCAGTGGGGCAAGCAGGACGTCGTTTTTGCCGGCGGCTGCGAGGAACTCGACTGGTCGCTCTCGGTGCTGTTCGACGCCATGGGCGCAATGTCCTCGAAGTATAACGACACACCATCGACAGCCTCGCGTCCCTATGACGTCAGCCGCGACGGCTTCGTCATCGCCGGCGGCGCCGGCGTGGTCGTGGTCGAAGAACTCGAGCACGCGAAAGCACGCGGCGCCAAGATCTATGGCGAAATCATCGGCTACGGCGCCACCTCGGATGGCTACGACATGGTCGCTCCATCCGGCGAAGGCGCAGAGCGTTGCATGAAGATGGCGCTGGCCACCACCGGCGGCATCAAGATCGACTACATCAACCCGCATGCGACGTCGACGCCTGCCGGCGATCCGCCGGAAATGCAGGCGATCCGCAACGTGTTCGGCACTGGCGAGAAATGCCCGCCAATCTCGGCGACCAAGGCGCTCACCGGCCACTCGCTCGGCGCCACCGGCGTACAGGAAGCAATCTACTCGCTGCTAATGATGCAGAACGGGTTTATCTGCGAGAGCGGCAACATCACCGAACTTGATCCGGTGTTCGCCGACATGCCGATCGTGCGCAAGCGCATCGACAATGTGAAGGTCGGCACCGTGCTGTCGAACTCCTTCGGCTTCGGCGGCACCAACGCTACGCTGGTCTTCAAGCGGATGGATGCATAACGCGATGCCATCACTGATGCAGGGCAAGCGCGGACTGATCATGGGCGTCGCCAATGATCATTCTATCGCGTGGGGAATCGCCAAAGCCCTGCATACGCAGGGCGCCGAACTGGCTTTCACCTATCAGGGCGATGCGCTTGGCAAGCGCGTCAAGCCGCTGGCGGAATCGCTCAATGCGGATCTGATCCTGCCCTGCGACGTCGAAGACATCGCCAGCGTCGATGCTACGTTCTCTGCGATCAAGGAGAAATGGGGCAGGCTGGATTTCCTGGTCCACGCCATCGGTTTCTCCGACAAGAACGAACTCAAGGGCCGCTACGCCGACACCACGCGCACCAATTTCTCGCGCACCATGGTGATCTCCTGCTTCTCCTTCACCGAAATCGCCAAACGCGCGTCGGAAATCATGAAGCCCGGCAGCGCCATGATCACGCTAACTTTTGGCGGATCGACCCGCGTGATGCCGAACTACAATGTCATGGGCGTTGCCAAGGCCGCTCTCGAAGCCTCGGTGCGTTATCTCGCATCTGACTTTGGCCGCCAGGGCATTCGCGTCAACGCGGTGTCGGCTGGCCCGGTACGTACACTGGCCGGCTCGGGCATCGGCGATTCCCGCGCGATGTTCGCATTCCAGCAGAAGCATTCGCCGCTCGGCCGCGGCGTAACACTGGAAGAACTCGGCGGCACTGCGCTGTATCTGCTGTCGGATCTTTCCGGCGGCGTGACCGGCGAAACGCATTTCGTCGACTCCGGCTACAATATCATCTCGATGCCGCATCCGGATGCGTTGAAGGCAGACGCAAGCGAGTAATTCGCCTTACGTCTTTTCCCCCGATGCAAATTCCATTGCCCGCTGGAAGGCCGGACGAGCGCTGCAACGGTCGAGATAGCGCTCGAACGCCGGGCGCGACGGGACCATCTTGAAATTGCGCACGGCAAAGTTCAGTCCTGAACCGATGGCGATATCGGCGGCAGAGAATTGTGCGCCAAGAATCCATGGACCTTCATCAAGCGCGGCTTCGAGCACATCGAACACGCGCTGCGCATCACCCCAGCCCGCGGCCACCGGATTCAGCTCCATCTTGGTCGCGATCTGTGCGATCGCCGGTTCGATACAGCCCGGCGCAAAGAACAGCCAATAGAGATATTTCGCGCGATGAGAATCGCCGAGCGGGGGCGCCAGCTTCGCCTCGGGGTAGCGTTCGGCCACATAAGCGCAGATTGCCGCAGCCTCGGCCATAGTGGCGTCGCCATCCTGCAGAGCCGGCACCTTGCCCATCGGATTGACGGCGAGGAATTCCAGCGTGCGCTGCGCACCGGTGGAGATATCGGTCAGCACGCGCTCATAGGCGACGCCGGTTTCCTCCATCAGCCAAAGCGCCGTGAATGAGCGCGAGCGCGGCGACCAGTAGAGTTTCATCATCTGGAGATCCTCCGGAGAAACATTTTGCCATTTGTGCGGGGATTCGGACGAGCGTGCAAGACGCAGAGCGCTCAGACTCTTTGAAACTCTCATCGCCGCGAAAGCGGGATCCAGTAACCGGCAGTGTCAGTGATGACAGTTGAGTATGACGCGGCGCGACAAGAAAAAGCCCCCGCGACATAGTCGCAGGGGCTTTCATATTCACGATGGCGGGCCGAGGTTACTCAGCCGCCTGCAGTATCGGCCTCTCGACGAGATCAAAACGATCCGCGTTCATCACCTTGACCCAAGCCTTGACGAAGTCCTTCACGAACTTCTGCTTGGCGTCGGTGCTTGCATAGACCTCCGCGAAGGCACGCAGCTGCGAGTGCGAACCGAAGACCAGATCGGCGCGTGTACCGGTCCACTTGACTTCGCCGCTCTTGCGATCACGTCCCTCGTACACGTTGTTCGAGCCATCGACTGCCTTCCACTGCGTGCTCATGTCGAGCAGGTTGATGAAGAAGTCGTTGGTCAACGTCTCCGGTGTCTTGGTGAAGACACCGCGCACGGACTGCCCGGAATTCGCACCAAGTACTCGCAAGCCGCCGACGAGAACCGTCATTTCCGGAGCAGTCAGCGTCAGCAATTGCGCGCGATCCACCAAAGATACTTCGGCCGGTACGGCAGACGTGCCCTTGAGGTAGTTACGGAAGCCGTCCGCGACCGGTTCCATCACCTCGAAGGATTCCACATCGGTTTGCGCCTGCGAGGCGTCGCCGCGCCCCGGAGAGAACGGAACGGTTACATCCAGGCCAGCATCCTTCGCGGCTTTCTCGACCGCCGCGCTGCCGCCGAGGACGATCAGGTCGGCAAGCGAAACCTGCTTGTCACCGGATTGCGCCGCGTTGAACTCCTTCCGGATTCCATCGAGCACCTGCAACACCTTGGCTAGCTGAGCCGGCTGGTTAACCTCCCAGTCCTTCTGAGGGGCCAGACGGATGCGCGCGCCGTTGGCACCGCCACGCTTGTCGCCGCCACGGAAGGTGGAGGCCGAAGCCCAGGCCGTGCTGACCAATTCGGACACGGTCAGGCCCGATGCCAGCAGCTTGGCCTTGAGCGCAGAGACGTCGGTGTCGTCGATCACCGGATAGTCAACCGCAGGGATCGGATCCTGCCAGATCAACTCTTCCTTGGGCACTTCCGGACCGAGATAACGCACGCGCGGACCCATGTCGCGATGAGTCAGCTTGAACCAGGCCCGAGCAAAAGCTTCAGCGAAGGCCTGCGGATTCTGCAGGAAGCGGCGTGAGATTTTTTCATAGGCCGGATCCAGACGCAGGGACAGATCCGTCGTGAGCATGGTCGGCTTGTGCTTCTTCGATGGATCATGCGCGTCGGGGATCACTTCCTCGGCGTCCTTGGCCTCCCACTGGATGGCCCCACCGGGGCTGCGGGTCTGCACCCATTCATACTTGAACAGGTTCTCGAAGAAGAAGTTGCTCCACTGCGCCGGCGTCTGCGTCCAGGTGACCTCAATGCCGCTACCAACGGCGTCTGCACCGGATCCAGTACCGTAGTTGCTCGCCCAGCCAAGACCCTGCGCTTCCAGGCCGGCAGCTTCAGGCTCGGGACCCTTGTGGGACTCAGGCGCAGCGCCATGGGTCTTACCGAAGGTGTGACCGCCGGCGATCAGCGCCACGGTTTCCTCGTCGTTCATCGCCATGCGCTTGAAGGTCTCGCGGATGAAGCTGGCGGCCGCAACCGGATCGCCGCTGGCACCCGGACCTTCCGGATTCACATAGATCAGGCCCATTTCCGTGGCACTGAGCGGAGCTTCGAACTTGTCGAGCGACCGGTGGGACAGCCACGTGGTTTCGGGGCCCCAGTTCACGTCCTGATCAGGCTCCCAGACGTCGGCGCGACCGCCGGCGAAACCGAAGGTGCGAAAACCCATGGTCTCCAGCGCCACGTTGCCAGTCAGGATCAGCAGGTCGGCCCACGAGATCTTGTTGCCGTATTTCTGCTTGATCGGCCACAGGAGGCGGCGTGACTTGTCGATGTTGACGTTGTCCGGCCAAGAATTGAGCGGAGCGAAACGCTGCTGACCGCGACCGCCACCGCCGCGGCCATCGCTGAGCCGATAGGTGCCGGCGGCATGCCACGACATGCGGATGAACTGCGGACCGTAATGTCCGAAATCAGCCGGCCACCAATCCTGCGAATCGGTCATCAGCTTGCGCAGGTCGTTTTTCAACGCCTCGTAATCAAGCTTCTTGAATTCCTCGGCGTAGTTAAACGCATCGCCCATCGGATCGGACAGCGACGAGTGCTGGTGGAGAATCGACAGGTCTAGCTTGTTCGGCCACCAGTCACGATTGGCCCGGGCAGCGGGGGCATGCGCAACGGGGCACTTGCCGGCGCCATTCTCATTCGTCGTGTCCATCAGTCTCTCCTTCTGGCTGTTTGGAATATGAGCCGTCCCAGGCAACACCGACACATCGGATCGCCTTCAAAAACCCGCTCAAATTTTCCAAAAGCTGTCTAATTTCAATTGTCTGCCGAATTCCTCGGCGAGCTTGTCGCTCACCCTAATTGGATTTCGTGACGAGAGATTGGAAGAATTCTTAGATCAGGTCCAGTCGAATTGTCTTCTCCTTCCGATCAGTTTATCTGATGATCCATGATTACGCTCCGCCAGCTCCGCTATCTCGCCGCGCTCGCCAAACACGGTCATTTCGGCCGCGCGGCCGAGGCCTGCAACGTCACCCAGCCTGCGCTGTCGATGCAGATACGCGATCTCGAACGGACGCTGGGCGTCAAGGTGGTGGAGCGCCGGCCCGGCGAGGTGATGCTGACCGATGTCGGGCGCGAAGTCGCGCGGCGCGGCGAGGACGTGCTGGCGGCCTCGCGCGACCTGGTGGACTTTGCGCGGCATCGCGGCGGACTCCTGACCGGGCGGCTGACGCTCGGCGTGATCCCGTCGCTGGCGCCGTATCTACTGCCGCGGATCCTGCCGGTGCTACAGAAACAGTTTCCGGAATTGCGGCTGGAGCTGCGCGAGACGCAGACTAGGCAACTGGTCGACGATATCAAGTCAGGCGCACTCGATGCCGCGATGCTGGCGCTGCCGCTTGGCGAGCCTGAGATCGATACGGCCAAATTGTTCGACGATCTGTTCCTGCTCGCGGTGCCGGCAGACGATCCCCGCCCGGCCGACAAACGCATCAAGGCGATGGAGATCGACCAGAGTCGACTGATCCTGCTGGAAGACGGCCACTGCCTGCGCGATCAGGCGCTGGCCTTCTGCGCCACCGCAGCGCGCGGCCATCAGTCCGGCGGCAACGGCATGGCCTTCGCTGCGTCCAGCCTCTCCACGGTGATGCAGATGGTCGCCAGCGGCTATGGCGTGACATTGATCCCGCAGATCGCCGCCGATGTCGAACAACGCGACCAGCGCGTCAAATTCCTGCGGTTGGAGAATCCGCAGCCCGGCCGCACCATCGGCCTCGCCTTTCGCCGGACGTCTCCGCGCAAGGCGGACTTCGCCGCATTGGGCGATGTGGTGAAGGACAGCGTTATCGGCTGATCGTGATGGACCGCAAAAGAAAACGCACCGGCGCGGCTGCGCCGATGCGTTTCCGGACGAGCGAAGCGATCGCGCCTAGCTCTTCTGCTTGGCGATGACCTTGTCCTTGATGCCGTCATAGGTCTTCTCGGGCACGATCTTCTTCTGCACGAGTTCGTCCTTGCCCTTATACGGACGGCCTTTGACGATGGCCGCCGAATAGGCCTTGCCGATACCCGGCAGAGCCTCGAGCGCCTCGACACTCGCCGAGTTGAGATCAAGCAGTTCAACCTTCGGTGCCGGAGCCATCTTCGATTCGCTGGCAGGCGCCATCTTGGATGTGGCGGCCGGAGCCATCTTGCCGGCGGGAGCAGCAGGCTGCGGCGACTGCGCCATCGACGGCGCGGATGCGAGCAGACCCAGAGTGAGAGCGGCAGCGGTCAAAGTAGCAAATTTGAAATGGCGCATCGTGGTGTCCCTCCAAGGACGGTTAAGTAACGCCATCAAGCTAGCTGCGGATTCATGGCGCCGCCATGGCGCGAAAATGAACCGCAGATAAAAGCTGAAGTTTATTTCGTGCGTACTTCGGGAGCGACCGGTTTCAAGTGTTGGAGCGGGAGCGGCGCGCCCGCCTTCAGCGTTTGAATCGCGATATTGCTCCGCACCTCGCGCACGATGGACAGGTTGAGAAGCTTGCCGACAAGGAAACGTTGATAGCCAGCCAATTCAGGCACGACCACTTCAAGAAAGTAATCGGACTCGCCGGATACGAGATGGCATGCGACCACCTCGGGCATCTCCACGACGGCCTTCTCGAACGCGATTGCACGTTTGTTGGCATGCCCGTCGATCTTCACACCGACGAAGGCCGTAAACCCCAATCCAACGCGCTCACGCCGCAACGCCGCACGGTATCCATCGATGTATCTCGCTCGCTCCTGGTTCTTGACCCGCCGCAAGCACGGCGACGGCGACAAGCCGACCCGATCGGCCAGTTCGATGTTGCTCAGGCGGCCGTCGGCCTGAAGCTCCGTGATAATTCGGCGATCAATATCGTCCAACTGGATTTCGGGCATGATCCACCAATCTAAGGTCAGTAAAGGACCATTCGTTGCGCGAGCACGCTCGATATTAGCCAAGTTCGCAAGGACATGCGCAGGGGTCAAGTGTCATCGTCGGACTCACTCTCCCAACGAAAGAGCATCCCGATGCCCGACCGACTGATAACGCAATCACTGCTCGATGCCGTCGAATGCTACTTCGACCTGATGTTCGACAACGACGTCTCGCATTTCGATCAGGTATTTGCCGGAAGTGCACAACTGCATGGACTGCGCGACGGCAGCCTACGTTTGCTGCCGGCCGCAGACTACAAGGCGATGCTGGCCTCTACACCATCGCCAAAGAGCAAGGGCGCGCCGCGCGAACAGGCGGTATTGCTGGTGGACTTCGCCGCACCGACCCAGGCGCTGGTCAAGGTTCTCGTCCGGATCGATACGCTCTGGTACTGCGACTACCTGTCCTATCATCGCATCGGCGATGCCTGGCTGGTGACCGCGAAGTCGTTTCATATTGCCCGGCGGCTCGAGGCGACCGATCAATAGGCGTCAGGACCCTGCCTGCAGTGCCTTGTCGATCTCGACTTTCAGCACGCGCTCGTAATTTTCCTGCGTGATGCCACCGACCATCTTGTAGGCGATGCGGCCGTCGCGGCCGACGATGAAGGTTTCGGGCACGCCATAGACACCCCATTCGATCGCGGCGCGGCCGTTGCCGTCGACGCCAACGATGCCGAACGGATTGCCGTAACGACCGAGAAAGCGGCGCGCGTTGTCCGGTGCGTCCTTGTAGTTGATGCCGACCAGTTGCAGCCGTTTGTCCTTGCCGAGTTCTGTCAGCAGCGGCGCCTCCTCATGGCACGGCACGCACCACGATGCCCAGACATTGACGAGACTGACCTTGCCCTTGAAGGCTGCGGGATCAAGACCCGGCACCGGCGCACCGCTATCGGTAAGGCCTTCCAGTGCCGGTAATGTCGTCTGTGGCGCGGCGCGGCCGATCAATGCCGAGGGCAGTTTCGCAGGGTCGGCTCCGAGCCGAAACCAGAACAGCCCTGCGAGCGCGGCAAAGATCAGCAGAGGCAGTGCCAGCACCCAGCGGCGCTTTGGAGTGGCTTGCGTGGTCATGTGAGATCCGTCGCGCCACGACCCGAGCGCCGCGCCACGCCGGAGGATTCCAACTCATGCAGCCGTGCGCGGACGCGGCGGTGATCGATGGCGATCCACACGATGAGGATCAGCACCACCGCTGCGACCAGCGCGTAGGACGTGACGATGAAAGATGCGTAGGGACCAAGCGCCATCACGGGAGTGCCACCGGCTTTGAGGCCTGCAGCATCTGCAGCGCACGCAGGCGGCGCCGCAGGATCTCGTTACGCATAGCCGCGAGATGCAGTGTGATGAACAGCAGCGAGAATGCCACCGCCATCACCAGCAGTGGGATCAGAAACGACTTGTCGAGCGACGAGCCGCCCATCTTCATCACCGACGCAGGCTGATGCAGCGTATTCCACCAATCGACCGAGAACTTGATGATCGGAATATTGATGGCGCCGACGAGCGTCAGCACCGCAGCGGCGCGCGCCGCCCGCGATGGGTCTTCAACGGCACGCCACAGCGCGATCAGGCCGAGATACATCAGAAACAGAATGAGCACCGAAGTCAGTCGGGCGTCCCATTCCCAATAGGTACCCCACATCGGCCGGCCCCACAGCGAACCCGTGACCAATGCGAGAAAGGTGAAGGCCGCGCCGATCGGTGCTGCGGATTTGGCGGCGACGTCGGCGAGCGGATGCCGCCACACCAGCGTGCCCAGCGATGCCACGCTCATGACGCCCCAGACGAACATCGACAGCCAGGCATTGGGCACATGGATGAACATGATCTTGACGGTGGCGCCCTGCTGATAGTCATCGGGGGCCATGGCCGACTGATACAAGCCGATCGCAAGCAGAATGCCCGTCGCCATCGCCAGCCACGGCAGGATGCGGGTGGCGAGCGACAGGAACCGGGTTGGATTGGCGAGTTCGGTCAGCGTCATGACATTTCCAATAGTCGCGGCCCTGTCCGCGATCAATGCAACTTATTCTCGTTCAACACGGCTCGCGACGAGTTGACCCAGGTCAATCCAGTGTCTCAGCCTGTCGTGATCCATCCAACTGTCTCAATCCAGTCCATGCCGCAGGCTCGCCGCCGCCGCGAAAGGTCCGATCACGAGGCTCGCCAGCGATAGCGCGCAGAGGATCGAGAATGGCGTCGAGAATGACAACTGTCCGGCGATGGCCGCATTCGAGGCCGCAACGCCGAAAATCAGCACCGGTATCGATAACGGCAACACCAGCACCGCCAGCAAGAGCCCTCCGCGCTGCAGCGTCACCGCCAGCGCGGCCCCGATCATGCCGGTGAAGGTCAGCGCCGGCGTGCCCGCCAACAGCGTCAGGGCGACCGCCAGCGTCGCCGATCCGTCGAGATTGAGCAGCAGCCCCAGCACTGGCGTCGCGACGATCAGCGGCACGCCCGCGGCCAGCCAGTGTGCAAGAGCCTTGGCGGCGCAGGCGAGTTCCAGTGGCGTCCGGCTCATCAGAATGAGATCCAGCGAGCCATCGTCGTGATCGGCGGTAAACAACCGGTCCAGCGTCAGCAGGCTCGCGAGCAGCGCCCCGAGCCAAAGAATCGCCGGCCCCAGCCGTGCCAGCAGCGCCAGATCCGGCCCCAGCGCGAAAGGCATCAGGACGACAACCGTCAGAAAGAACAGCACACCGATCAGCGCCCCGCCGCCAACCCGGACGGCAATGCGGATATCGCGTCGAATCAACGCGCCAAGGGCACTCACGCCTCGCCCCCGATGCGCAACTCCCGGGCGGGAATGCCGAGCGGACCATGGGTCGCGGCAATAACCAGTCCGCCCGATGCGAGATGATCCGTCATCAGCCCAGCAAACACTCGCTGGCTGGCGAGATCCAGCGCTGCGGTCGGTTCGTCGAGCAGCCAGATCGGACGGCGGACGGCCAGCAGACGCGCAATTGACAGCCGGCGGCGCTGGCCGGCCGACAAGAAACCCGCGGGCAATGCTGCGGCATGGGAGAGGCCTACTGCTGCAATGCACGTGGCTGGATCGGCCGGCCTGCCACCGAGGAAGTCGGCCCAGAAGGTCAGGTTTTCCATCACCGTCAAAGCCGGTTTCATGGCGTCGCGGTGGCCCAGGTAATGGGCCTGTTCGGCAACGGTCATTTCGCCGTCGCCGCCCTCGAGAGTGATGGAGCCCTCGGCCGGCGCCAGCAGGCCTGCGATCAACCGCAGCAACGAAGTTTTGCCTGCCCCGTTAGGGCCAATGACCGCCACGGCCGTGCCTGCCGTGGCATCGAAATCGAGCCCGGCGAAGACTTCGCGGCCGCCCCGCAGGCATCGTAAATTGCGCCCCGAGAGCCGCATCTTAACCCTTCCATGACGATCTGATTTGGCTCAGAGGTCGCCGCGGCGTTGTTGCATCATTTCGCAGGGCTGCAAACGATTGTCGATATGGCAGCGGTTCTAGAAAGATTCTATAAGTCGGAACTTGATGCAGCACACAATCGGCGCCTGCGAGCAAACCGGCCTTCTCCGCCGACGGTGTCTCGGTACCATTTTCCGGGTATCGGTCAACTGAATTGGGACCCCTTCACATGACCTCGCTCGACAGTTTCAAGTGCCAAAAAACCCTCAAGGTGGGCGCTAAAACTTACGTGTACTACAGCCTGCCGCTCGCTGAGAAAAATGGTCTGACAGGCATTTCGAAGCTGCCCTATTCGATGAAGGTCCTGCTGGAAAACCTGCTGCGCAACGAGGACGGCCGCAGCGTCAAGAAGGAAGACATCGTTGCTTTCTCGAAATGGCTGAAGAAGCGCAAGCTTGAGCACGAAATCTCGTTCCGCCCTGCGCGCGTGCTGATGCAGGACTTCACCGGCGTCCCGGCGGTGGTCGATCTCGCTGCCATGCGTAATGCGATGCAGGCGCTGAAGGGCGATCCCAAGAAGATCAACCCGCTGGTCCCGGTCGATCTGGTCATCGACCACTCGGTGATCGTGAACTTCTTCGGTGACAACAAGGCGTTCGGCAAGAACGTCGCCGAAGAGTACAAGCAGAACAAGGAGCGCTACGAGTTCCTGAAGTGGGGCCAGAGCGCGTTCTCGAATTTCTCCGTCGTGCCGCCCGGCACCGGCATCTGCCATCAGGTCAATCTCGAATATCTCGCCCAGACCGTCTGGACGAAGAAGCAGAAGATGACGGTCGGTAAGAAGACCGGCACCTTCGAGGTCGCCTATCCGGACACGCTGGTCGGCACCGACTCGCACACCACCATGGTCAACGGCCTCGCCGTGCTCGGCTGGGGCGTCGGCGGCATCGAGGCGGAAGCCGCGATGCTCGGCCAGCCGCAGTCGATGCTGCTGCCCGACGTGGTCGGCTTCAAGCTGTCGGGCGCACTCAAGGAAGGCGTCACCGCCACCGACCTCGTGCTCACCGTCACCCAGATGCTGCGCAAGCAGGGCGTCGTCGGCAAGTTCGTGGAATTCTACGGCCCCGGCCTCGACGCCATGTCGGTCGCTGACAAGGCGACAATCGGAAATATGGCGCCGGAATATGGCGCGACCTGCGGCTTCTTCCCGGTCGATGCCGCCACCATCGACTATCTGAAAACTTCGGGCCGCAAATCGGCGCGTGTCGCACTGGTTGCCGCTTATGCCAAGGCGCAGGGCCTGTACCGCACCGCCAAGTCGCCCGATCCGGTGTTCACCGAAACGCTGAAGCTCGATCTCGGCGACGTAGTACCCTCGATGGCCGGCCCGAAGCGTCCCGAAGGCCGCGTCGCACTGCCCGCCATCGCCGAAGGCTTCTCTGCCGCGCTAACCACCGAATACAAGAAGCCGGATAACCACAACGCGCGCTTCCCCGTCGAGGGCAAGAACTTCGATGTCGGCCATGGCGATGTGGTGATCGCTGCCATCACCTCCTGCACCAACACCTCGAATCCGAGCGTGCTGATCGCCGCCGGCCTGCTGGCACGTAACGCCGTGGCCAAGGGCCTCAAGACCAAGCCGTGGGTGAAGACCTCGCTGGCGCCGGGCTCGCAGGTCGTCGCTGAATATCTCGCCAATTCCGGCTTGCAGCTCGACCTCGACAAGATCGGCTTCAACCTCGTCGGCTTCGGCTGTACCACCTGTATCGGCAATTCCGGCCCGCTGCCGCCGGAGATTTCGAAGTCGATCAACGACAACGGCATCGTTGCCGCAGCGGTTCTCTCGGGCAACCGTAACTTCGAGGGTCGCGTCTCGCCGGACGTGCAGGCAAACTATCTCGCCTCGCCGCCGCTGGTCGTCGCGCACGCACTTGCCGGTACGGTGACCAAGAATCTCGCGATCGAGCCGATCGGCGAAGGCAAAGATGGCAAGCCGGTGTTCCTGAAAGACATCTGGCCGACCACGAAGGATATCAACGCCTTCATCAAGAAGTACGTGACGTCGACGATCTTCAAGAAGAAGTACGCAAACGTGTTCGACGGTGACGCCAACTGGCGCAAGATCAAGACGGTCGAGAGCGAGACCTACAAGTGGAACATGGGTTCGACCTATGTGCAGAACCCGCCCTACTTCGAAGGCATGAAGAAGGAGCCGGAGCCGACCACTGACATCGTCGATGCGCGCATCCTGGCTTTGTTCGGCGACAAGATCACCACCGACCACATCTCGCCGGCCGGCTCTATCAAGCTCACCTCGCCTGCTGGCAAGTATCTGTCGGAGCATCAGGTGCGCCCGGCCGACTTCAACCAGTACGGCACGCGCCGCGGCAACCACGAAGTGATGATGCGCGGCACCTTTGCCAATATCCGCATCAAGAACTTCATGATGCAGGGTGCTGACGGCAACGTACCGGAAGGCGGCATGACCAAGCACTGGCCCGATGGCGAAGCGATGTCGATCTACGACGCCGCGATGAAGTACCAGGCCGAGCAGGTGCCGCTGGTCGTGTTCGGCGGCGCCGAATACGGCAACGGCTCGTCGCGCGACTGGGCTGCGAAGGGCACCCGTCTGCTCGGCGTTCGCGCCGTGATTACCGAAAGCTTCGAACGTATTCACCGATCCAATCTGGTCGGCATGGGCATTCTGCCGCTAACCTTCGAGAACGGCTCATCGTGGAAGAAGCTCGGCCTCAAGGGCGACGAGAAGGTCACGATCCGCGGCCTGACGGGCGACATCAAGCCGCGCCAGCAGATGGTGGCGGAAATCGTGTCGGCCGATGGCTCACTCCACAAGGAGACGCTGCTCTGCCGCATCGATACGCTGGACGAGCTCGAATATTACCGCAATGGCGGCATCCTGCATTACGTGCTGCGTCAGCTTGCAGCCTGACGCCCATACGTGGTGTGACGTAGTGCCTCACCGCGAAGTGAGTGGCTAGTGAACAGAAGGCGGCCTATGAAGGGCCGCCTTCTGGCGTTTGAGGGCATGAACGTGTTAGCGACACCAATGTGCGACACCGTCTGTTATGTGTCTCACCTCGAGCGTGGCAAAACCTCATGAAATCCTTTGGCGGCATATCGCAGTGGACCGGCGCGCTCAGCGTGTGCGCCGCCATTGCAGCAAGCGGTAGCGCGCTGGCCCAGCCTAGGGCCGTGGTGGAGCTGTTTACCTCGCAAGGTTGCTCGTCCTGCCCGCCTGCAGACAAGATCATCGGCGACCTCGCCAAAGACCCATCCGTGATCGCATTGAGCATGCCGATCGACTACTGGGACTACCTGGGCTGGAAGGACACGCTGGCCGACTCGCGTTTCAGCGCGCGGCAGAAGGCCTATTCACAGATGCGCGGCGATCGCGACGTCTACACGCCGCAAGTCGTCGTCAACGGCGCCACTCAGGTGATCGGCAGCGATGCCGATCGTATCCAGGGCGCGATCAGCGAAACCAAGAAAGGCACCGTGATGACGGTGCCGGTGTCGATGTCGGTTTCCGGCAAACACGTCAACGTGTCCGTTGCCGCATCGAGCAATGCGCCGGATACGGCGCATGGCGAAGTCTGGATCTGTTCCGTGTCGAAGGCAGTGCCGATCACGGTCGGGCGCGGCGAGAATCGCGGCAAGCAACTGACCTACTACAATGTCGTCCGGAACTGGCTGAAGGTCGGTGACTGGACCGGCAACGCCGCCAACTGGACGCTGCCGCTGGAGAACATCTCCAGGGATGGGGTCGATGCCGCCGTCGTTTATGTGCAAGACGGCACGCGCGACAAGCCCGGCGCGATGCGCGGCGCGGCTTATACGTCGCTACAGTAAGTCTTCAGATTGATAACTTCGGTAGCTGCTGCGCTTACGCGTGGCATGCCCGCACCATTGTGAGCCCTCGGCGAAGACTGGATTGCTTCGTCGCTTCGCCTATCGCAATGACGCTTGATGGTCTCGCAAAAGCATCCACCAAAAAGAAAAGGACCAACTTGCGTTGGCCCAGTGGGGATTAACTTCCTGCGCAGGGTCCGATCCCAACGACCGCGGGGGGCTGGGGGCTGAGGAATCCGAGACCGGAAGAACCGGACCCGACGCAGTATCTTCTTGTCGCAATCCAGAAGGGCGCCCGATGGGCCAAAATTTGGCGGCAATAAGATTCACCTGACGTTCCCGTGACGGGAAATTTCTACCATCGGGCCTGCGGATCGGCCCTTGCAGAGGACCGCGGTCGGCGCGATCATGTCGACGATATGACAGGAGGCGCTGCATGAATGTGATTCCGGGAGATACTGAGCCCACCGAGAATCGCGCGGCGACGGGCTCTGCCGCCGCCGCACCCGTCGTCAGCTTCAATCGCCTTGAGCTCAGTCGCATCCTCAACCTGTACGGCCGTATGGTCTCCGACGGCGAGTGGCGCGATTACGCCATCGACTTTCTGCGCGACCGCGCGGTGTTCTCGGTGTTCCGCCGCTCGTCGGAAGTGCCGCTCTATCGCATAGAGAAAGATCCGCGACTGGCGCGCAAGCAGGGCATGTATAGCGTGATTTCGGCCAGCGGCATGATTCTGCGCCGCGGCCAGGAACTCGACCGCGTGCTCCTGGTGATCGATCGCAAGCTGGCGGTGGTGTAATCGATTCGCAGAGCGTCAGGGCAGCGTGCGGGCGCCGTCGCCAAGTGCGAGCTGCATCGAAACGGTATCAAGCCAGCGATCGAACTTGAACCCGACATCGGTATGCACCCCAACCATCTGAAATCCGGCATTGCGATGAACCGCGATGGAGCCAGCATTCGCGCTGTCACCGATCACGGCGACCATCTGGCGGTAGCCGCGGCTCTCGCATTCGGCGATCAACCGCGCGAGAAGTTTGCCGCCAACGCCTCGCCGTTGGGCTTTCGGATCGAGATAAATCGAATTCTCGACGGTAAAGCGATAGGCCGGTCGCGGGCGATGCGCGCTGGCATAGGCATAGCCGACAACCCGGCCTTCCAGCACAGCCGCGAGATACGGATAGCCCCCGCTCACCATCCCCTCGAAACGCCGCGTCATCTCGGCCAAATCCGGCGGGATCAGTTCGAACGTGGCCGTGCCGAACTGCACCGCCTCGGCATAGATCGCGGTGATCGCGGGCAGATCTGCCGCCGTGGCGGGCCTGATTTCAATATCGGACATGGCGCTGAGACTATTTTTGCTCCACCCAAAAGAAAAGCCCCGGCCTTTCGGCCGGGGCTAAGATCTTCTCTATGCTCTGAGCTTATTCGCGCTGTCCGAGCAGCTGCAGCAGCAGCGTGAACAGGTTGATGAAGTTCAAGTAGAGCGACAGGGCACCGGTGATCGCCGCGCGCTCGGCGATATCACCGCCCTGCGAGGCGTAACCGTAGATGTAGTCGTTCTTCAACCGCTGGGTATCGTAGGCAGTGAGGCCCGCGAAGATCAGCACACCGACGACCGACACGATGAACTGCAGCATCGACGAAGCGACGAAGATGTTCACGACGCTCGCGATGATGATGCCGAACAGGCCCATCAGCAGGAACGAGCCCATGCCCGTCATGTCACGCTTGGTAGTGTAGCCGTAAAGGCTCAGCGCACCGAACGAGGCAGCGGTGATGAAGAACACCCGCACGATCGACGTGTGCGTGTACACCAGGAAGATCGACGACAGCGAGATGCCCATCAGAGCCGCGAAGGCCCAGAACAGCAACTGCGCAGTAGCCGGCTTCAGCCGGTTGATGCCGAACGAGATGGCGAACACCATGACCAGAGGCGCCAGGATGAACACCCACTTCAGCGGGCTCACGAACATCGCATAGCCGAACGGCGTCAGGTAGGAGCTACCGATCCGGGCAGCAGCGCCCGACGGATCGGTCGTGACAGCCGCCATGTACACGCCGAGAGCAGCGAGGCCGGTGATGGCCAGACCGATCGTCATGTAGTTGTAGATGCGCAGCATGTAGGAGCGCAGTCCGGCGTCCACGGCAGCGGCATCGCGCGCGCCGGCCCGGCCGAAGGGGGAAGCATAGTTACGGTCTAGATCCGACATGGTCGAAACCTCGATGTTGTCCGGCTGATCGCAAAGGGTTCGCGTCGCCGGTTCGAATTATATCCCAGATATCTGCGCTTCCTGACACTAAACTCGATTTAATAAAAAATCGATGTCATCTGCGCTCGATGCCTGACCCATAGGGTATGTGGTAAACTAACACATTCGCTGCAAGCTTCCACGCGTGGCGGAATGTCGCTCCGATTTACATTCAGGCAACCGGGTAAACTTTCAGCCTGACGCAAGCTTGGCGATTTCTCAGTCATTTTGCACGAATCAGCCCGCGCAAAGGCTGCTTCGTGTCAAAACGGATCACAAATTCCGTAACACGGTGGCTGGCTTCTGGTTCAAGGCTACCAACGTACCCACCAGGCCCAGGCCCACTGTGACAATTAGCGCCGCCAGCACGACGCCAGCCGCGCTGCCGGCCTGCCAGACGAAGCTCAGCGTCATCAGGCGCGTGACGATCAGCCACGCCGCCACCGAGCCGGCGATGACCCCAAACACCGCCGTGGCCAGGCCGATCATCAGATATTCGAGTGCATAGGCACCCAGAAGCCGCGCACGCGTGGCGCCGAGGGTCTTGAGGATCACGGCGTCATAGACGCGATGCCGGTGACCGGCGGCCAGCGCGCCACCGAGCACGAGGATGGCCGAGAGCAGCGTCACCGCGCTGGTACCGCGGATCGCCAGCACGAGATTTGTGACAACCGATCCCACAGTGTCGAGCGCTTCCCGGACCCGCACGGTGGTGATCATCGGGAATGCGTCGGCCACCGCCTTGACCAGACCGGCGTCTTGGGACGGATCGGACTTCGGTTCGGTCAGCGTGGCAATATGGGTATGCGGCGCACCGCGGAAGGTATTGGGCGAGAACACCAGGACGAAATTGATGCCGAGGCTCTGCCAGTCGACGGACCGCATATTGCCGATCCTGGCGGTGATATCGCGGCCGAGCACGTTGACGGTGACCTCGTCGCCCAGTTTGAGCCCGAGCCCGTCGGCCAGCTTCTTCTCGAACGACACCAGTGGCGGGCCGCTATAGTCGGGCGCCCACCATTCGCCCTCGACCAGCTTGGAGCCACGCGGAACCTCGTTGGTGTAGCTGAGGCCGCGGTCGCTCTGCAGCACCCATTCGGCATCGGATGACGGTTTGAGGTCTTCCGCCTTGACGCCGCGCGCGGCGACGATCCGGCCGCGCAACATCGGCACATCCTCGACGGTCGACTGCGGCTGCTTCTCCCTGAGAAACGCGCTGAAGCGGTCGGCATCGGTTGAGGGAATGTCGATGAAATAGAACGAAGGCGCCTTCTCCGGCAGCGCTGCCATGAACTGCCGGCGCAGATTGCCGTCGATCTGGGTGACGGTCACCAGCACCGTCAGGCCAAGTCCGAGCGACATCACCACCGACGGCGTCAGCGCGCCCGGCCGGTAGATATTGGCAATAGCCAGCCGCAGCATGGTCATGCTCGGCCGCGGTAATTTGCGCGCAAAAGCCATCAATGCGCCGGCGATACCGCGCAGCAAGGCGAACACGACCATCGACGATACCACAAATACGGCAGCGACGCGTTTGTCGTAAGCGAGCCCGACCACCACCGCGATCAGTAGCCCGACCACGAGTGCCATCCAGAGCATATAGCGCAGCTTCGGCCGGTGCGATTCCGTCAGTGCCGCATCACGAAACAGCGCCGCAACCGGCACGTCGTGTACGCGCGCCAAGGGCCATAGGCCGAAGGCCAGCGCCGTCAGCAGCCCGTACAGTAGCGACAACGCCAGCTCACCGAGATGAAGCGCCGGCACCACCGGCAGCGGCAGCAGCTTGCCAAACAGGCCGACAATGGCAAACGGCAGGGACGCACCGACCACCATGCCGATCAGCGAGCCGATCACCGCCAGCACCAGTACCTGGGTGAGGTAGATCGCGAATACGTCGCGGCCGGTCGCACCAAGCGCTTTCAACGACGCGATGACATCGCGGCGGCGATCGATATGGCTCTTCACGGCATTGGCGACGCCGACGCCGCCGACCAGCAGGGACGCGAGGCCGACCAACGTCAGGAACTGGGTGAATCGCGTGATGGTACGCTCAAGCTGCGGCGACGCGTTGTCGCGCGAACGGATTTCCCAGCCGGCTTGCGGCAATTGGGCACGCGCATCGTCGGCCAGCGCCTTGGCAGCGCGATCGCCGGAAACGGTGTCCGGCAGGCGAACACGATAGATCCAGCGCACCAGACTGCCGGGCTGCAGAAGCTTGGTGGCGCGCAGAGCGTCCTCACTGGTGAGGAAACGCGGCGCGAACCCGACACCGCCAGCGAGTTTGTCGGGCTCCGCTGAAATTTCGCTGCGAAGCTCGAACGTCGCATTACCGACCGTGAGGCGGTCACCGACCTTGAGGCCTAGCCGGGCCATCAATGTCGTATCCGTCGCGGCGCCATAGGCCCCGTCGCGTTCGGCGAGCAGATCGCTCATCGGCATGTCGGGCGCCAGGGTCGCCTTGCCGAGCAAGGGATAGCTGCCATCGACGGCCTTGATCTCAACAAGCGCAAGATTGCCGTCCTGCGCGCGCGCCATGCCGCGCAGCGTTGCGGCAACCGACACTGCACCGCGTGCGCGCAAGAAGGCGAGTTCTTCCGGCTTGGCCTCACGCTGCATCAGCGAGAATGCCACGTCGCCGCCGAGCAGCGTACGGCCTTCGCGCGCCACGCCCTCGCCCAAACTTGCCGCGACCGAACCAACGCCTGCGATGGCCATGACGCCCAGCGCGATGCAGGCGATGAAAACGTAGAAGCCGCGCAGGCCGCTGCGCATCTCGCGGAAAGCGTAACGCAACGCCAGCGACGGGCCTCGGCTGTTAGGAATGGTCTCGGTGATGGTCATCGGATCAGGCCGTCTCGACCCAGTTGCGCTCGGTGGCGGGCCCATCGATCCGGCCGGAACGTAATCGCACCACGCGGTCGCAGCGATGCGCCAGCGTATTGTCGTGCGTCACCAGCACCAGCGTCATGCCGCGCTGCGCGTGCTGCGCGAACAAGAGATCGACGATCTGGCCGCCGGTGGATTCGTCGAGATTGCCAGTCGGCTCGTCGGCGACCAGGATCGCGGGATCCGGCGCCAATGCGCGCGCCAGCGCGACGCGCTGCTGTTCGCCACCGGAAAGCTGGGTCGGATAGTGATGCAGACGGGCGCCGAGACCGACCGCTTCCAGCTCGCGCGCCGCACGGCCGGCTGGGTCGGGATGACCTGCCAGCTCCAGCGGCACCGCGACATTCTCCAGCGCCGTCATGGTCGGGATCAGGTGAAAGGACTGGAAGACAATGCCGACATGACGGCCACGAAACCGCGCCAATCCGTCCTCATCGAGATCATTGAAAGAGGTGCCATTGACCACCACCTGACCGGAGTCAGGACGCTCCAGCCCCGCCATCACCATCAGCAGCGTGGACTTGCCGGAGCCCGACGGGCCAATCAGCCCGATCGCTTCACCCGATCCGACGCGCAGGCTGATATCCTTGAGGATATGCACCCGCGCGGCGCCGGTGCCGAGCGAGAGGTTGATGTTAGAGATTGAAATGGTGTCCGGCGAAACGCCGGCCGATGATGAGGCTTCAATGAAAGTATCCATGCGAGCTTCATATGGCACTTCGTTTGCGGCGGTCGAGGGGCTGCTGCGCACGTTTATGTGGCTGGTCGTCGCCGGGCTGACGGTCGCACTTCCGATCCCCACCGCTACGGCGCAGACGGCCGCCACCGGCACGGCCAAGCCCGTCAAACTGGTCGTGCTGGGGGACTCCCTGAGTGCAGGTTATGGCCTGCCGGCGGCAGCCGCGTTTCCGGTCCGGCTACAAAAGGCCATGAAGGACAAGGGGATAGAGGTCGAGATGATCAATGCCGGTGTATCCGGGGATACCACTTCGGGCGGCCTCGGGCGGCTCGACTGGTCGGTGCCCGAGGGGACGCAGGGCGTGATCATCGAACTCGGCGCCAACGACGCGCTGCGCGGTACAGATCCGAAAGTCCCGCGCGCGGCATTGACCGAGATATTGACGCGACTGAAGGCCCGCAACGTCGCCGTGCTTCTCTGCGGCATGGTAGCACCGCCGAACTATGGCGCCGACTATGCGGAAAAGTTCAATTCGATCTATCCGGATCTGGCCAAGCAATTTGGCGTGCCGCTCTATTCGTTCTTTCTCGAAGGCGTCGCCGGTGACAGTAAACTCAACCAGGCCGACGCGATGCATCCGACAGCGGAGGGCGTCGACATCGTCGTGAAAAACATCCTGCCCAGCGTCGAGGCATTTGTCGGCACGATCGCTGGGCAACGCAGTTGAGAAACAGGCAGCCTCAACCTTAATGACGGTTTTTCACGGAACCTTCATGCACCGAGCGCGGCATCTGCTTCGCAGAGTCACAGAAGTCGGGTAAAAAAAGACATCGGTGATTCGTCACCGGCTCGTTTGTTCGGGCATGATTTTCGCCGAGGGGTGCGGGCGTGCATAAGCACACCGTAGTCAGCACCTTTCGGCGAAAATCGCGCCCCGGCAAAGAGGAGCTGACTATGCCGCGTTTGTTCGCCGGACTGGAGATACCAGCCGAGATCGGCCAGACATTGGCCAATTTGCGTGGCGGCCTGCCAGGCGCACGCTGGATCGATCCCGAAAATTATCATGTCACGCTTCGCTTCATCGGCGATATCGATGGCGTTTCCGCCAACGAAATCGCCGATCTGATGTCACGCGTGGAGCGCAGACCCTTCGAGGTCGCGGTGCGTGGCCTTTCGAGCTTCGGCGGCAAGAAACCCCGCGCTGTCGTCGCTGCGGTCGAGCCGAGCCGTCCGCTGCTTGAACTGCAATCCGAACTGGAACGGCTGGTGCGCCGCTGCGGGCTCGAGCCCGAGGGCCGCAAATTCACGCCGCATGTCACGCTGGCCAGACTGCGAGATTCCTGCGACCGCGACGTCGCCGACTATCTTTCGGTGCGGGGCTACTTCCCGACGAAGATCTTCACCGCCTCGCGCTTCGTGCTGTTCTCCTCGCGGGCATCCACGGGCGGCGGCCCTTATCTGGTCGAGGATTCCTACGCGCTCTGCGCATGAGCGCATATCCGCTCGACCAATTCGCATCTTGCATTTTCCGGGCGCATGGGGCCGTTAGGGCCCCATGTCGTCCAGCCCTCCACAATCCTTCCGCGAACAATATCAAGCCCTGGTAGCCTCCGGCGCTATCGAGGCTGACCCGGCGCAGGCCGGCGCCGTCGAGGCCATCGCGGCGCTCGACGTTGCGCTGTCCACTTATAAGCCACCGCGCAAGCAGGGCTTCTTCGGACGCCTGTTCGGCGACAAGGATATGCAACCGCCGCGCGGTCTTTACGTCCATGGCGAGGTCGGCCGCGGCAAGACCATGCTGATGGACCTGTTCTTCGAAGCCAGCGCGGTCACGCACAAGCGTCGCGCCCATTTCCATGAGTTCATGGCCGACACCCATGAGCGCATCTATAATTTTCGCCAGAAAATCGCGGGCGGCGAGCTGCCCGACGGCGATGTCATCGCGCTGACGGCGAATTCGATCTTCGAGGAAGCCTGGCTCCTCTGCTTCGACGAATTTCACGTCACCGACATCGCCGATGCGATGATCCTCGGCCGACTGTTCGCACGGCTGTTCGAACTCGGCACCGTCGTCTTCGCGACGTCCAATGTCGAACCCGTCAATCTTTACAAAGGCGGCCTCAACCGCGCGCTGTTTTTGCCGTTCATCAAACAGATCGAAGATCATATGGAAGTGCGCAAACTGGATTCGCGCACAGACTATCGATTGGAAAAGCTGGCCGGCGTAAAGAGCTGGCTGGTGCCGGACGATGATGCAGCAAAGGCTGCGCTCGACAAGGCCTGGGCAAAGCTCACGGGCGGCGCACCGGCAAAGTCGCGTGAAATCTCGATCAAGGGCCGCACGCTGCGCGTTCCCCTGGAAGCGCAGGGCGTGGCCCGGTTTTCATTTGGCGACCTCTGCGAGAAGCCGCTTGGCGCGTCAGACTACCTGAAACTGGCGCACGACTATCACACGCTGTTCATCGAACATATTCCGATGATGGACTACGGCGACCGCAACGCCGCCAAACGCTTCATCGCACTCATCGACACGCTCTATGACAATGCCGTGAAGCTGATGGCCTCGGCGGCCGGCGAACCGCACGCGCTGTATCAGGCCAGCGAAGGTTTCGAGGCAATGGAATTCGCGCGGACCGCGTCGCGGCTGTTCGAGATGGGTTCAGAAACATATCTGGCCCTGCCCCATGGCCGCAGCGATTCCACCGCGTCAGGCGCCACCACCGGCCTGGTCGAAACCTGACGCGCGCGATCAGATCGATATCAAAGCGGAATCGGTACTTTCGCGAGCGATTCCAATTTCCAGTTCACTCATAATAATTTGCATTGCAGGCCGGCGCTCGACAATTGGGCAGGCTCCGACTTGAACGGTGTCCGCGAAAGGGATAACCAGCCTGTCAGCATTTCCTGCTCCCTCCCTACCCCTTCGGGCTTAAAGGATAGATTTCCCATGGCGCGTAACAAAATCGCATTGATTGGTTCTGGTCAGATCGGCGGAACACTTGCTCACCTCGTCGGCCTGAAAGAACTCGGCGACGTCGTGATGTTCGACATTGCGGAAGGCGTGCCGCAGGGCAAATCGCTCGATCTCGCGCAGTCCTCACCGGTCGACGGCTTCGACGCCAAGCTGACCGGCGCCAACTCCTATGAAGCGATCGAAGGTTCGGACGTCATCATCGTCACCGCCGGCGTGCCGCGCAAGCCGGGCATGAGCCGCGACGACTTGCTCTCGATCAACCTCAAGGTGATGGAGCAGGTTGGCGCAGGCATCAAGAAGTACGCCCCGAATGCCTTCGTGATCTGTATTACCAATCCGCTCGATGCGATGGTCTGGGCGCTGCAGAAGGCTTGCGGCCTTCCAGCAAACAAGGTCGTCGGCATGGCGGGCGTGCTGGACTCGGCGCGCTTTCGCTACTTCCTGGCCGATGAATTCAATGTGTCGGTCGAAGACGTCACCGCTTTCGTGCTCGGTGGCCACGGCGACACCATGGTTCCGCTGGTCAAATATTCGACCGTTGCCGGCATTCCGCTGCCGGATCTGGTCAAGATGGGCTGGACCTCGCAGGCTCGCATCGACGAAATCGTCGACCGTACCCGTAACGGCGGCGCCGAGATCGTCAACCTGCTGAAGACCGGTTCGGCCTTCTACGCTCCGGCCGCTTCGGCCATCGCGATGGCCGAGAGCTATCTCAAGGACAAGAAGCGCGTTCTACCCTGCGCCGTTCACCTCAACGGTGAATACGGCGTCAAGGACATGTATGTCGGCGTTCCCGTTGTCATCGGTGCGAAGGGCGTCGAGCGCATCGTCGAGATCGAACTCCTCGGCAAGGACAAGGAAGGCTTCGACAAGTCGGTGGCTTCGGTGGTCGGCCTGATGGACGCCTGCAAGAAGATCGCACCCGACCTGCTCGGCTAAGATCAAGCTCACTTCACCGGCACCCTCTGGGTGCCGGTTTTGCATTTGACGACGTTGGCAAACACTGCAACGAACCCCTCAGCCAATTCGTCCGTCACGCGGAATTATCGTCGGCTTTGACTTGCAGCATGCTTGGTATACGGTATGCCAGTTTAAAGAAAATGACGTGAATTCCAAGTTCACCATCCGGGGTTCGGGAGCAACTTATGAATATCCATGAATATCAGGCGAAGGCCGTGCTGAAGGAATTCGGCGTGCCCGTTTCCAAGGGCGTGCCAATCCTCAAGGCCGAGGAAGCTGAAGCTGCCGCCAAGCAGCTGGGCGGTCCGTTGTGGGTGGTGAAGAGCCAGATCCACGCCGGCGGCCGCGGCAAGGGCAAGTTCAAGGAAGCATCGGCCGGCGACAAGGGCGGCGTCCGCCTCGCCAAGTCGATCGACGAGACCAAGCAGTTCGTCAAGGAAATGCTCGGCGCGACCCTCGTGACCGAACAGACCGGCCCCGCGGGCAAGCAGGTCAACCGGATCTATCTGGAAGACGGCTCGGACATCGAGAAGGAATTCTATCTCTCGCTGCTCGTCGACCGTGAGACCTCGCGCGTTGCTTTCGTGGTTTCCACCGAAGGTGGCATGAACATCGAGGAAGTCGCGCACAACACCCCGGACAAGATCGTGACCTTTTCGGTCGATCCGGCCACCGGCGTGATGGGCCACCACGGCCGCACCGTGGCTCAGGCGCTGGGCCTCAAGGGCGATCTCGCCAAGCAGGCCGAAAAACTGGTGTCGCAGCTCTACACTGCGTTCATCGCCAAGGACATGGACATGCTGGAGATCAATCCGCTGATCATCTCCAAGCAGGGCGAGCTGAAGTGCCTCGATGCCAAGATGTCGTTCGACTCGAACGCCCTGTATCGTCACCCGGAAATCGTCGCGCTGCGCGACACCACGGAAGAGGACGCGAAGGAAATCGAGGCATCGAAATATGACCTCGCTTACATCGCGCTCGACGGCACCATCGGCTGCATGGTCAACGGCGCCGGCCTCGCAATGGCTACGCTCGACATCATCAAGCTCTATGGCGAAAGCCCGGCCAACTTCCTCGACGTCGGTGGCGGCGCTTCCGAGGAGAAGGTGACTGCAGCGTTCAAGATCATCACTGCCGATCCGAACGTGAAGGGCATCCTGGTCAACATCTTCGGCGGCATCATGAAATGCGACGTCATCGCTGCCGGCGTTGTCGCCGCAGTGAAGGCTGTCGGCCTCCAGGTGCCACTGGTTGTCCGCCTCGAAGGTACCAATGTCGAGGAAGGCAAGAAGATCATTCGTGAATCCGGTCTCAACGTTCTGCCCGCCGACGATCTCGACGACGCCGCTCAGAAGATCGTCAACGCCGTGAAGGGAAAGTAAGCCGATGTCCGTCCTGATCGACAAGAACACCAAGGTCATCTGCCAGGGCTTTACCGGCAAGAACGGCACCTTCCACTCCGAACAGGCGATTGCCTACGGCACCAAGATGGTCGGTGGCACCTCGCCGGGCAAAGGCGGCTCGACGCATATCGGCCTGCCGGTATTCGACACCGTGGCCGAGGCTCGCGACAAGACCGGCGCCGATGCATCCGTGATCTATGTGCCGCCGCCGGGCGCAGCCGATGCGATCTGCGAAGCCATCGATGCGGAAATCCCGCTGATCGTCTGCATCACCGAAGGCATTCCGGTGCTCGACATGGTGCGCGTCAAGCGTTCGCTGTCCGGCTCCAAGTCACGCCTCATCGGGCCGAACTGCCCGGGCGTCGTCACCGCCGGCGAGTCGAAGATCGGCATCATGCCGGCCAACATCTTCAAGCCCGGCAGCGTCGGCATCCTGTCGCGCTCCGGCACGCTGACCTATGAAGCCGTGTTCCAGACCACCCAGGCCGGCCTCGGCCAGAGCTCGGCGGTCGGCATCGGAGGCGATCCGGTCAAGGGCACCGAATTCATCGACGTGCTCGAGATGTTCCTGGCCGACCCCAAGACCACCTCGATCATCATGATCGGCGAAATCGGTGGTTCGGCGGAAGAGGACGCGGCGCAGTTCATCAAGGACGAAGCTAAGCGCGGCCGCAAGAAGCCGATGGTCGGCTTCATCGGCGGCGTCACCGCACCTCCCGGCCGTCGCATGGGCCATGCCGGCGCCATCGTGTCGGGCGGCAAGGGCGACGCCCAGTCGAAGATCGCAGCCATGGAAGCCGCCGGCATCCGCGTCTCGCCGTCGCCGGCCCGCCTCGGCACCACGCTGGTGGATGTGCTGAAGGGCTAAGCTGAGCTCAAAAGCGCTGAGAATAAGAAAGGCCCGCTCGCGAGAGCGGGCCTTTTGTTTTGACACTCTGACTGGATCGCCCGGTCAAAGCGCGCAATTGCGCGCCAGGCCGGGCGACGACACTGGAGTTCTACGCCGCCTGCGCCTGCTTCTCGCCAACCAGCGGCAAACCTTCCTCGATTGGATACTTCGTATCGCGGCTCCATTCGTTCCACGAACCAAAATACATCCGGACATCAGCCACGCCGGCGTTCTTTAGCGCGAGAAACGTGTTCGACGCGCGTGCGCCCTTGAAGCAGTAAAGATAGACAGTGGTCGACGGCGTGATCCCGACAGTGGCGCATTCGGCGAGGATCTCGTTCTTCGACTTGAAGCGCGGACCTTCCGATGTCGGCTTCATCATGCGGTACCACTCGATCCAGACGGCGCCGGGAATGCGGCCCATGCGCGGGCAGAAGTCCTTGCCATAGGGCGACGAACTCTCGCCGATCCACTCGTCGACATCGCGCACGTCGAGAATGGCGATCGACGGATTGCCGAGCGCGCCCTGCATGGTGCCCGCATCGATCAGGATCGAGCCGGCTTCCGGCTTGATGGCGAAGGACGCTGCTGTCGGCGTCGGAACATCCGTGGTGGTCGGCAGGCCCTTCATGGTCCAGGCTTCAAAGCCGCCATGCAGAACCTTGATCTTGGGATAGCCGAGAAACTCCAGCAGGAAGTAGCCGCGGCAGGACTGGCCGAATCCCGAATTCATCGACTGTTCGTAGATCACCGCAGTCTCGCTGCCGGACAGGCCGGCACCGCCGAAGGCGGCAGCGAACTTCTTCTTCAGCTCGTCCATGCCTTCGGGCGTCGAGGTAGCGAGGAACGTAAAGATCTCATGGAGATTGACGGCGCCGGGGATATGCCCGGCCGCATAGGCGTCGGGATTGCGCGTGTCGATGATGACACAAGGTTCTGACTTCATGAACGTGACGAGGTCGTCTGCGGAAATGAGAACTTCAGCCATTGAAAGCCTCCACTGTGTTGAACCGTCGTTGTTGAGTCGTTTGTGCTGGATCGCCTGTCGTTTCGCCGTGACTTAAGTCAATTCGCTTTCCGTTCGCGTGATCGGGATCATTTGCATGATCGGGATCACGCCCCGCCCTGGTCTCCCTGATATTCGCGCGCATTGTCTGCGAGCATTTTTCTGAGCTGCTTGGTGGCGGGGGTGACGATCGCCACGAAATAGGCTTCGCGCAGTCGGCGCTGGGCGCGGTGCGATTTGAGATAGCCGCGCGCGCCACAATGCAGCATCGCTGCATGGGCTGCGGCGACGGCGGCGTCGCCGGCGCGCAGACGCAGTTCGACGACGCTGCGCCAATAGGCATTGCTCGTGTCAAAGGGTGTGGCGGCGAGCATCATCGTCTCGGCCTCCATTTTCGCGAGAAGCCCGGCGAAATCCTCGGGCTGCTGCGGCAGGAAGCAATTGACGTGGGCGAGCGACGGCTTGACGCTCTCCATGATAGCAACGCAATCGCGCACCAGTCCGAGTCCCATGCCCATCTGCATCAAGATGAATCCCGCGCGAATTCTCTTCACGAAGGGCATCGCCGGTGCCGCGAGCACCTGATCGTCTGGAATGAAGACGTCGCGAAATTGCACGGCGTAGGTGCCGGTGCCGTCCATCGCGAGGAACGGCTTGCACGGCGTCAGCGAGAGATTCTCGTCGGCGCAGTCGGCGAGGAACATCACCTTCTCGCCGGAGCCGTCATCGAGTTCAAAGATGGTGCCGAACATATGGTCGGGGCCAAGATTCGATACCCATGGCAGAGCACCGCGCACGATGTAACCGCCGTTAGTGCGGCGACCTTTCAGCTTGAGCTTCTCGATGCCAAAGAAGCTCTTCATCGGATTGGATAGGCCGGTGCCGCCAAGCAGCTTGCCCCTCGCGGCATCGCTCAGATACTTCGCCTTCAGTGCGGCGTTGTCGGAGTTGAGGATGTACCAGACCAGCGTGTTCTGGCACCACGCCATGAAGGCCGTGGAGCCGCAGGTCTCGCCGATGGTGGTGACGCCCGCGATGGTCTCGCCGAGATCGGCATGCGCCGACCAGGCACCGACATCGCCGAGATGACGCAATGCCTGAGCCGGATAGATCGTGCCCTCGTCGATCTCTAACGCGATCGGCGACAGATCGGTGCGCGCGACGACAGCTATTCGTTCAACGAGCGACGGTGTGTCGCCGGCCCCTTCAATATCGTCAGATTTCCGCAGCACTGCCGTCGTGGTCATGTCGATCTCCGTCACGCGCAAGGAAGAGAGACTGCGGCCGCATCGCTGCGGCCGCGCTAACTCACATTCAGGCAGAGACTTCGAGATTGACCGGGCGCGTAAACGTGTTGGCGACGGGCGACCACTTCTTGACGTGGGTGATCAGTGCATCGATCTCGGCCTGCGGAACGCCTTCGCATTCCATGTCGACCTTGATACGCACATCGGTAAAACCGACCGGCTTCTCGCTGATATCGCCGGTGCCCCAGACAGCTGTGATGTTGAGATCGCCTTCGAGCTGCAGTTCGAGTTTGTTGACGGTCCAACCACGATGCACGGCATTTGCGTGCAGACCGACGGCGATGCAGGAGCCAAGCGCCGCCAATGACGCCTCTGACGGATTCGGCGCAGTGTCGTCGCCGAGCAGCGCCGGCGGCTCATCGACGATATAGGGCGGCAGGTTGCGGATGTAGTTGGCGTGGCGGAACTTGCCCTCGGCCACCGTTTTGCACTTCAGCGTCTTGATGACATTGGGATTGGCTTTGCCGTTGGCGATCAGCTGTTCGAGGCCGCCTTTGTCGATCGGCGCGAGGCAGCCGGTCAGGGCGGTTTTGGCGGCAACAGCAGTCATTGGTTTTCTCCCTTGGGAATTGGAAAGATACAGAACGTTCTGTAGCTTTGCAGAAACCGTGCCAGCGTCGGCCGATGCGAAAATCATCGTGGGATCAGCGAGTTGCGCAATTGACGCAAAATGGGTCAGAGGCTGAACTGCCGCTTAGCGCGGCAAAAGCGTATTTACCCGCTCGAATATTGGTCAGGAACCGATGATCGCTTGCGCCGCGCGCGCGCCATGACATATGACAGGGCATGACTGATGCGATGCCGCAGGCTGTCGAAAGCAATGTTCCGCAGGTAACGCCGCGGGAGCGGCTGATGGACGCGGCAAGAAGGCTGTTCTGCAAGAATGGCATTAATGCCACCGGCATCGACGCCATCGTCAGTGAGGCTGGCACGGCCAAAACCACGCTCTACAAGAACTTCAAATCGAAGGACGATCTCGTCGACGCCGTGCTCAAGGCGGAAAGCGAGGCTTGGCGCGGCTGGTTCATTGCAGCCGTGGAACGCGCCAAAACCCCGCGTGAAAAGCTGGATTCGATCTTCCCCGCGCTGAAGAGCTGGTTTGCCGAAGAGACCTATTATGGCTGTGTTTTCATCAATGCAGTCGGCGAGCACTCCAAAGACGAGACCCGGCTGCGCGACATCACGATCCGGCACAAATCGTTCATTCTCAAGCACATCTCCGGACTGGCTGAGGCCGCCGGCGCCAAGAAGCCGGACTTTCTCGCGCACCAGATTGGCCTCTTGATGGATGGCGCCATCGTCGCCGCCATGGTGACCCGCGATCCGACTGTCGCGGACGCCGCCGGTATGGCCGCCAATGCCCTGCTCGACGAGGCCTGCGGACTGCCCAAAATCCGCCGCACCCGGCGCGCCGGACTGCAAGGCGGCGCTGCCGCTTTGGCCAAGGAAGACCTCAGTGTCGTCGACTGAAATCAGCGGACAAAATCTCGCGCACAAAGAATTGACGAAATATTCAGTTCTTCGTGCTTTTCAGGGCGCACATTCGGATTAAATAGGGTAGAAGCTCGCTCGACTTTAGGATGGTCCGGCAACCGGATCAGCCCTCGTTAAAATTTCCGCGCGATACCAAATCAGGACGCCATCATGTCTCGCCAGGACGCGAACGCCGCCTTTGCACTCTCCTCATTTCTGCAAGGCGCAAACGCCACTTACATCGACGAACTCTATGCCCGTTACGAAAAGGACCCCTCCTCGGTCGATGCCGAGTGGCAGGAGTTCTTCAAGAGCCTGAAGGACTCGCCCGCCGACGTTCAGAAGAACGCCGAAGGCCCGTCCTGGGAGAAGGCCAACTGGCCGCTGACGCCCAAGGACGACCTGACCTCCGCCATGGACGGCAACTGGGCCCAGGTCGAGAAGGTGATGGGGGCCAAGCTCGCCGCCAAGACCGCGCAGCCCGGTGCTGCGGCCCCGACCGGTGACATCAATCAGGCGACCCGCGATTCGGTGCGCGCCTTGATGCTGATCCGCGCCTTCCGCATGCGCGGCCATTTCCACGCCAATCTCGATCCGCTGGGCATCGAAGGCCAGAAGGATCACGAGGAGCTCGATCCGCGCTCCTACGGCTTCACCGATGCCGACTACGACCGCAAGATCTTCCTCGATAACGTCATCGGCCTCGAATACGGCACGCTGCGCGAGATCGTTGCGATCCTGCAGCGCACCTACTGCCAGACCCTCGGCGTCGAATTCATGCACATTTCTAACCGCGCGCAGAAGGCGTGGATCCAGGAACGTATCGAAGGCCCGGACAAGGAAATCAGCTTCACGCCGGAAGGCCGCCGCGCCATCCTCCAGAAGCTGGTCGAAGCCGACGGCTTCGAGAAGTTTTGCGACGTCAAGTTCACCGGTACCAAGCGCTTCGGCCTCGACGGTGGCGAATCACTGATCCCGGCGCTGGAACAGATCATCAAGCGCGGCGGCAGCCTGGGTGTCCGTGACATCGTCGTCGGCATGCCACATCGCGGTCGCCTGAATGTGTTGACCCAGGTGATGGGCAAGCCGCACCGCGCGCTGTTCCATGAATTCAAGGGCGGTTCGGCCAATCCGGACGAGGTCGAAGGCTCGGGTGACGTCAAGTATCACCTCGGCGCCTCGTCGGATCGCGAGTTCGACAACAACAATATCCATCTGTCGCTGACGGCGAATCCGTCGCATCTTGAAATCGTCGATCCCGTGGTGCTCGGAAAGGTCCGCGCCAAGCAGGACCAGAATGGTGATCCGCCAGACCAGCGCATTTCCGTGCTGCCTCTGCTGATGCATGGCGATGCGGCCTTCGCAGGTCAGGGCGTGGTCGCAGAATGCTTCGCGCTGTCGGACCTGAAGGGCTATCGCACCGGCGGTTCGATCCACTTCATCGTCAACAACCAGATCGGCTTCACCACCTATCCGCGCTACTCTCGTTCGTCGCCCTATCCGTCCGACGTTGCGAAGATGATCGATGCTCCGATCTTCCACGTGAACGGCGACGATCCGGAAGCGGTGGTGTTCGCCGCCAAGATCGCGATCGAGTTCCGGCAGAAGTTCCACAAGCCTGTCGTCATCGACATGTTCTGCTATCGCCGCCACGGCCATAACGAAGGCGACGAGCCGGCGTTCACCCAGCCGGTGATGTACAAGAAGATCGGCGCGCATCAGTCGACACTGGATATCTATGCCAAGCGCATCATCGCCGATGGCGTGATGACCGAAGGCGAAGTCGACAAGGCGAAGGCCGACTGGCGCGCCCGTCTCGATGCCGAACTCGAAGCCGGCGCCGGCTACAAGCCGAACAAGGCTGACTGGCTCGACGGCAAGTGGGCCGGCTTCAAATATGCCGACCAGGAGGAAGATCCCCGTCGCGGCGTGACCGGCGTCGACGTCAAGACGCTGAAGGAGATCGGCGCCAAGATCACCAAGGTGCCCGATGGCTTCCGCGTTCACCGCACGGTGCAGCGTTTCCTCGACACCCGCGCCAAGGCGATCGACAGTGGCGAAGGCATCGACTGGGCGACCGGCGAGGCGCTGGCATTCTGTACCCTGATGGAAGAAGGCCACCATGTCCGGCTGTCCGGCCAGGATTCGGAGCGCGGCACCTTCTCGCAGCGCCACTCGGTGCTGTTCGACCAGGAAGACGAAAGCCGCTACACGCCGTTCAACCACCTCAAGCCCGACCAGGGTCACTACGAGGTCATCAACTCGCTGCTGTCCGAAGAAGCCGTGCTCGGATTCGAATACGGCTACTCGCTGGCCGAGCCGAAGGCGCTGACCATCTGGGAAGCGCAGTTCGGCGACTTCGCCAACGGCGCACAGGTGCTGTTCGACCAGTTCATCTCCTCGGGTGAACGCAAGTGGCTGCGTATGTCGGGCCTCGTCTGCCTGCTGCCGCATGGCTATGAAGGCCAGGGCCCGGAGCATTCCTCCGCACGCCTTGAGCGTTTCCTGCAGATGTGCGCGGAAGACAACATGCAGGTGGTCTATCCGACCACTCCGGCCAACTACTTCCACATGCTGCGTCGTCAGTTGAAGCGTGAGATCCGCAAGCCGCTGATCGTCATGACGCCGAAGTCGCTGCTACGCCACAAGCGTGCGGTGTCGAAGCTGAGCGAACTCGGTGCCGACACCTCGTTCCACCGCGTGTTGTTCGACGATGCGGAGAAGCTGCCGGACGAGAAGATCAAGCTCACCGCTGACAACAAGATCCGTCGCGTCGTGCTGTGCTCGGGCAAGGTCTATTACGACCTCTACGAGGAGCGCGAGAAGCGCGGCATCGATGATGTCTACCTGATGCGCATCGAGCAGCTCTATCCGGTGCCGCTGAAGACGCTGGTGCAGGAGCTGACCCGCTTCAAGGGTGCGGAATTCGTCTGGTGCCAGGAAGAGCCGCGCAATATGGGCGGCTGGCACTTCATCGAGCCGTATCTTGAATGGGTGCTCAACCAGATCAACGCCACTCACAAGCGTCCGCGTTATGCCGGCCGCGCTGCTTCGGCAGCGACCGCCACCGGCCTGATGTCCAAGCATCTCGCCCAGCTCAAGGCCTTCCTCGACGAAGCGCTCGGCTAAGCCTCCATTCTATTGGCGAATGCCCCGCACCCGCGGGGCGTTCGCATATCCCCATTGATTTCAAGTTCAGGCAGGAATGACCGAGCGGGTCGCCACGCCACAAGAGGAAATAGACAATGACTGAAATTCGCGTTCCCACGCTCGGCGAATCCGTGACGGAAGCCACCATCGGCCGCTGGTTCAAGAAGGCCGGCGATGCCGTCGCCGTTGACGAGCCGTTGGTCGAACTCGAGACCGACAAGGTCACAATCGAAGTGCCCGCGCCGTCCGCTGGCGTGCTCGGCGAGATCGTTGCCAAGGACGGCGAGACCGTGGCCGTCGGCGCACTGCTCGGCCAGATCACCGATGGTGCCGGCGGCGCCAAGCCGGCTGCAGCTCCCGCGAAACCCGCTGCCCCGGCTCCGGCCGCCGCACCCGCCGCTGCTACGCCTGCTCCCGCTCAAAAGTCTGCACCCGTCGATGCGCCGCTGGCGCCGTCGGTCCGCAAGATATCGGCCGAGAGCGGCATCGATGCCGCCACCGTCCCCGGCTCGGGCAAGGATGGCCGCGTGACCAAGGGCGACATGCTCGCTGCGATCGAAAAGGCTGCGTCGGCACCCACGCCGATCAATCAGTCTGCCGCCGCCGTGCAGGTACGTGCGCCGTCACCCGCTGACGATGCTGCCCGCGAAGAGCGCGTGAAAATGACGCGCCTGCGTCAGACCATCGCGCGTCGCCTCAAGGACGTGCAGAACACCGCAGCGATGCTGACGACCTTCAACGAGGTCGACATGACCAACGTGATGGCACTGCGCTCGCAGTACAAGGATGTGTTCGAGAAGAAGCACGGCACCAAGCTCGGCTTCATGGGCTTCTTCACCAAGGCCTGCGTGCAGGCACTGAAGGATATTCCGGCCGTGAATGCCGAGATCGATGGCTCCGACCTGATCTACAAGAACTATTATCACGTCGGCGTTGCCGTCGGCACTGACAAGGGCCTCGTCGTTCCCGTAGTGCGCGACTGCGATACCAAGTCGATCTCCGACATCGAAAAAACCATTGCGGATTTCGGCAAGCGCGCCCGTGACGGCCAGCTCAAGATCGACGAAATGCAGGGCGGCACATTCACCATCACCAATGGCGGCATCTACGGTTCGCTGATGTCGACGCCGATCCTGAACGCACCGCAGTCGGCCATCCTCGGCATGCACAAGATCCAGGAACGTCCGGTCGTGGTCGGCGGCAAGATCGAGATCCGCCCGATGATGTATCTGGCGGTGTCCTACGATCACCGCGTGATCGACGGCAAGGAAGCCGTGACCTTCCTCGTCCGCGTCAAGGAGAGCCTGGAAGATCCGGCCCGTCTCGTTCTGGATCTCTGACCTCTCCTTATTCACTATTATCAACCGGTAGCGGCGACGCTGCCGGTTGATGGCCAAGAAGCCTTGATATCCGAAGCCTCGATACCTGAAGTCTTGGCACCTCAGCGAAGCTGGAGCAGGACATGACCGATAGCGTCGTCATCATCACTGGTGGTAGCCGGGGTATCGGCCGCGCAACGGCGCTCAAGGCGGCGGCACGCGGGTTCAAGGTCGTGGTCGGCTATGCCAGCAACGAAGCCGCTGCGAGCGAAGTTGTTACGAAGATCGAAGCGACCAACGGCAAGGCCATCGCCGTAAAATGCGATGTCGGTTCCGAGGCGAACATTCTCGCGCTGTTCAAGGCGGCTGACGCGTTCGGGCCACTCGGTGCGCTGGTCAACAATGCTGGCATTGTCGGCCCTTCCATCCGCGTCGATCAGATGACTGCCGAACGCATCGCCAACATGATGACGGTGAATGTCACCGGCAGCATTCTTTGCGCCCGCGAGGCCGTGAAGCGCATGTCGACCAAACACGGCGGCAAGGGTGGCGTCATCGTCAATCTGTCATCGGTAGCCGCCAAACTGGGGGCGCCGAACACTTATGTCGACTATGCCGCCTCGAAGGGCGCGATCGATTCCTTCACCATCGGATTGGGACACGAAGTCGCAGCCGAGGGCATTCGCGTTGCTGGCATTCGGCCGGGTTTGATCGATACCGATATTCACGCGTCAGGCGGCGAGCCGGACCGCGCGCATCGTCTTTCCGTCAACGTGCCGATGAAGCGCGTCGGCACTGCGGATGAAGTTGCCAATGCCATCGTCTGGTTGCTGTCGGACGAGGCTTCTTACGTAACATCCACCATTCTCGACGTGTCCGGTGGCCGCTGAGGCTCTGACACCCCATATCATCTGAAGACAATACAGGACTACATCATGGCTTCTTACGACCTCGTTGTTATCGGCACCGGACCCGGCGGTTATGTCTGCGCGATTCGCGCGGCGCAACTCGGCATGAAGGTCGCCGTCGTCGAGAAGAACAGCACGCTGGGCGGCACCTGCCTGAACATCGGCTGCATGCCCTCGAAGGCTTTGCTCTATTCGTCGGAGCTTTTTGAGGAAGCCGGCCACTCCTTCGCCAAAATGGGCATCAAGGTGTCTGCCCCGACGCTCGATCTTCCCGCGCTGATGAACTTCAAGCAGCAGGGCATCGACGGCAACGTCAAGGGCGTCGAATTCCTGATGAAGAAGAACAAGATCGATGTCGTGATGGGTACCGGCCGTGTGCTCGGCACCGGCAAGGTCGAAGTCATCGGCGCTGACGGCAAGGCCCAGACGCTGGAGACAAAGAACATCGTCATCGCTACCGGCTCTGACGTCGCGAAGCTGAAGGGCATCGAGATCGACGAGAAGCGCATCGTGTCGTCGACCGGCGCGCTGTCCCTCGACAAGGTGCCGGAGAAGATGATCGTGGTCGGCGCCGGCGTGATCGGCCTCGAACTCGGCTCGGTGTGGCGCCGCCTCGGCGCCGAAGTCACCGTCGTGGAATTCCTCGACCGTATCCTGCCCGGCATGGATGGCGAAGTCGCCAAGCAGTTCCAGCGCATGCTCGAGAAGCAGGGCATGACCTTCAAGCTCGGCGCCAAGGTCACTGGCGTCGATACGTCGGGCAAGAAACTGAAGGCGCAGATCGAGCCAGCCGCAGGCGGCGCTGCCGAATCCATCGAAGCCGACGTGATTCTCGTGGCGATCGGCCGCGTGGCTTACACCGAAGCGCTTGGCCTCAAGGAAGCTGGCGTCGAACTCGACGAGCGCGGCCGCGTCAAGATCGACCATCACTTCTCGAGCAACGTGAAGGGCGTCTACGCTATCGGCGACGTCGTCGCGGGCCCGATGCTGGCGCACAAGGCGGAAGACGAAGGCGTTGCCTGCGCCGAGATTCTTGCAGGCCAAGCCGGTCATGTGAACTATGACGTGATCCCGGGCGTGGTCTACACCACGCCGGAAGTCGCCGCCGTCGGCAAGACCGAGGAAGAGCTCAAGGCTGCCGGTATCGCTTACAATGTCGGCAAGTTCCCGTTCACCGCCAATGGCCGCTCCAAGGTCAACCAGACCACCGATGGTTTCGTGAAGATTCTCGCAGATGCGAAGACCGATCGCGTGCTCGGCGTGCATATGATCGGCCGCGAAGTCGGCGAAATGATCCACGAGGCCTGCGTGCTGATGGAATTCGGCGGTTCCGCCGAAGATCTGGCCCGCACCTGCCATGCCCATCCGACCCGCTCCGAGGCGGTGAAGGAAGCTGCATTTGCAGTAGCCAAGCGCGCTATCCATATGTGAGTCACGGCCGGCACGACGCCGGCTGGGAGACGAACACCATGATGCGACGCGTGCTGCAGCCGCTATGGTTCTTCCTCGCCTTGATCTTCCTGATCGAAGCGTGGTTGTGGGATCATCTCGAACCGGTCGTCGCGCGCATCGTTGCAGCGATACCGCTGCGCGCATTCAAGGAATGGCTGGCCGCGAGAATCGCGCGGCTGTCGCCAATGTTGACGCTGGTCGTGTTTGTTATTCCGGCGATCCTGCTGTTTCCGTTGAAACTGGCCGGCGCCTGGCTGCTTATGCATCAGTATTGGATCAGCGCTTTCGCGCTCATCGTATTCAGCAAGTTTCTCGGCGTCGGCGTCGCCGCGTTCATCTTCGATGTGACACGGCCGAAGCTGTTGCAGATGAACTGGTTTCGGAAGCTCTACGAATTCGTTCTCGACATCCGCCGCCGGGCCGGCGAATTGGTCGCGCCTGTGACGGCAAGAATCAAGGCGACGATGGCGATGTTCCGCTCCAATTCATCGTCGCGTTGGATGCGGCTGGTACAACGGCTGCGTCATCGGGCGCATTCGGCACGGTAGTAGATCGAACGGGAGAACGACTTGGCTGAACTGGCACGCATCCAGACTCCCCTTCTCGATATTGCTTATGAACATAGCGGACCGAATGACGGCCTACCCGTCCTGCTGATGCATGGTTTTCCCTATGACATCAGAGGCTATGACGACGCGGTCGCCATCATCAACGCTGCCGGCTTTCGTACCATCGTGCCCTATCTGCGTGGCTATGGGCCAACGCGGTTTCTTTCCAGCGCGACCATCCGCTCGGGGCAACAGGCCGCGCTTGGGCAAGATCTGCTGGAGCTGATGGACGCGCTGCGTATCGGCAAGGCCCTGGTCGCCGGCTATGACTGGGGCGGCCGCGCGGCCTGCGTCGTCTCGGCGCTATGGCCCGAACGCGTGCACGGCCTCGTCAGTTGCACCGGCTACAACATCCAGGACCTGACGAATGCGGCGCGGCCGTCCGCTCCCGAGCAGGAAGCGCGACAGTGGTATCAGTATTATTTCCATACCGAACGCGGCCGCAACGGCCTGATCCAGAACCGCGACGCACTAGCCAAACTGCTCTGGAAGATGTGGTCGCCCAGCTGGGCATTCGATGACGCGACATTCGAGCGCTCGGCGTCGGCCTTCGACAACGATGACTTCGTCGATGTGGTCGTGCACTCTTATATGCACCGCACCGGCAGTGTCGCCGGCGATCCGAATTATGCTTTTCTGGAGACCCAGCTTGCGGCGCAGCCGAAGATCGATGTCCCGACTATCGTTCTGCACGGCGCTGACGATGGCATTGGACCCGTAAAGAATTCCGAGAATCACGGCCAGTATTTTACGGGCCCTTACGAGCGCCGCGTCATCGCGGGCGTTGGCCACAATGTACCGCAGGAAGCACCCAAGGCGTTTGCCGAAGCGGTCCTGCAGCTATGCCGGACCGCTTCGGCTTAAGTCATTACATGAGATGAACCGCATGCGGCGCGAACAGGCCGATCGCGGTAAAGGCGACGCCGGCAATCGCCAGTGCACCTGATACCCAGGCCAGCGCGATCATGCCGGTGATGATCGTGGCCGATGCCAGCACGATGCCGATCTGGAATGCGGCGGAGGCCACTTCATAGTGATGATAACGCGCCATTGCGAGGTCGCGCGCATGCTCGGCTTCCTTGGCACGGGCAGCGAGCTGTTCGGAGCCTTCGCCGGTCTCCGGCTCGGAGCGATAACGATCCGCGGTCTTCTTCCAGTCGTCGATCTGCTTGGACAGTGCGGCCTTGGCGGCATCGTCACCCATCAGGCCGAGGCTGAGCCTGGCCTGATCCGACGTCGCCTGAACGACGGTGCGGCGGATGCTTTTGGCCTGGAAGAACGCCCAGAGGTTGGATGCCTCGACGTTCTTGCTGATAGATTCGGTTTGCGCACCCTTGCCGAGGGTTTCCGAGAACGCCAGAAACAGCGCGATCACGGCAATCAGTAGTGCAATATTCTTGTTCGAGCCGGATGCATGCTCGGCATGCTCCGCGTGCTCCATACTTTCGTGCGCGCCCATCGTAATCCCCTCCGGTTGGTCGATGTGTCGATTTGACCGAACCGCGGCGACTTCGCAAGGGGCAGCTCATGACACTTCTACTACAGCTGGGGCTTGCCCGGCCCTACGCTCGCGGGTGTGCGGTCTTGTAGACCTCGAACAGCCGCTCGGTGTCGATGCCGGTATAGATCTGTGTGGTCGACAGCGAGGCGTGGCCGAGCAATTCCTGGATCGCGCGGAGATCACCACCGCGGGTCAGCAGATGGGTGGCAAAGGAATGGCGCAGCGCGTGCGGCGTGGCGCTGTCGGGCAGGCCGAGCGCGCCGCGCATGCGCTCCATGGTCAACTGGATGATCCGAGGGCTAAGCGGCCCGCCCCGCGCGCCGACGAACATCGGGCCATCGGCAGGGAGCGGATGCGGGCACTGCGCGGCGTAGTCGGCGATGAGCTCCAGCACATTATGCAGCACCGGCACCATACGGGTCTTGTTACCCTTGCCGTTGACGATCAGCACATCGCCCGCGCCGGCTGCCGGCACGTCGCGGCGCTTCAGGCCAAGGGCTTCGGAGATACGCAAGCCCGAACCATACAGCAATGCCATGACTGCGGCGTCGCGCGCCCAGATCCACGGATCGCGATTTTCGCCCGCGCGCTCATCCGCATCGGCGAGGCGCTTGGCCGAGACCATCTGCAACGGTTTCGGCAGGCTCTTGCCTATTTTCGGCGCGCGAATCGCGGACAACGCACCGACATTGCCCTTGCCTTCGCGCTCCAGAAAACGACCGAATGACCGTAGACCGGCCAGCGCGCGCATCAGCGAGCGGCCACCAATGTCATCGCTGCGCCGTGCCGCCATGAAGGCTCTGATATCGCTGGTTTCCAGTTTGGCGAAACGCGGTAGCGAGACGAGCGCGCCCCAGTGTTCGGCGAGAAATGTCAGAAACTGCCGGACGTCCCGCGCATAGGCTTCGAGCGTCTTTGGCGACAGCCGCCGCTCGGCGCGGAGATGTGACAGCCACCGCGCCATCTGCAGCGAGACGTCGGCATCCGCACAGATGAGGTCGATCGGCGCCGGCCCACCTGATTTGGCTTCGGCTGGTTTCTTGTCGGAAAGCTTGGCCATCGGGATGCCTTGCAGTTCGCGGTACGCGAACGGGCGGAGATTATCACACCCTGCTCGTTTCACTTTGGTGAACCGCCTGCATCGTCAATCCGGGAACCGCTTCAGGGGCTCCGCGACACCGGCCGGGAGGCCTGTTCGCGCTGCATTCATGGCCATGGCCAGGAAGGTGTAATAACCATTGATCCCGAGCAGATCGATGACGCCCTGCTCGCCGAATTTGGCGACGGCCTTGTTCCAGGTCGGATCACTCACGCGTTTGGTGCGCTGGATCTCGATCGACATGTCGTAGGCGGCCTCTTCGTCCTCGGCCATGCCAACAGGACGCCGGCCATCGGCAATCGCATCGGCTATCTCGTTGCGCAGGCCGGCCTTGATCGCGATGTCATGATGCGCAACCCACTCATATTGCTGGGTCCATTCGCGTGCGGTGATCAGGATGATCATTTCGCTGAGTCGCGGCGCCAGTACGCTCTTGAACCTGAGATGATCGCCCATCGCCTTGGCGCGGAGCATCACTTCCGGGCTGCGAATCAGCGGCACGAAGGGGCCTCGGACTTCATAGCCCCGGCCGCCGGAGAACTCCTCGGCAGCTTTCTTCTGCGCTTCGGTGTATTTGTCGGCCGGGATCGGCGGCATCCGGTCCTGCGCCAGCGCAGGTATCACGACGGCAGAAAACATGACCAATGAGGCGATTGCCCCGGCGAGCCTGTGGCGCATGATGTTTCTCCCTGCGGGTTCTTGTTCTTGTTTCATTGTCGTGGCCGCCGATCGGTCATAAGACCGGCCATCCGGCGGACACTGGTCCGGACCGCACCGCGAGCTTAGGTTAGCGGATACCCCATTTCGAGTCTGATTCCGCCGATGGACGAAGCTGCGCGCACCAAAACATCGTCTGGCGTCGTTGACGTGCTGGTGCCGGTCGCGCTGAACCAGGCTTATTCCTATCGCGTGCCTCGTGGCCTCGATCTGCAGCCCGGCGATGTCGTCAGCGTGCCACTCGGCGCCCGCGAGGTGATCGGCGTGGTCTGGGCAGAAAATGCCAATCCCGACCCCCGCCTGCACAACCGCCTGAAAGAGGTTGGCGAGAAATTCGATGTCCCCCCGCTGAAGCAGGAATTGCGCAGCCTGGTCGACTGGGTGGCGAATTACACTTTGTCCGCGCGCGGCATGGTCATGAAGATGACTCTGCGGATGGGCGAGCACCTCGGCCCGGAGCGAGTGCGCATGGGCGTCCGCCTGGTCGGCGAAGTGCCCAAACGCATGACCTCGGCACGCGCACGGCTGATCGAGATCCTGTCGGACGGCCTGCTGCACGCGAAGTCTGAGGCAGCCAAGGAGGCCGGCGTCAGCGCAGGCGTAATCGACGGCCTCGTCGATGAAGGCACGCTTGCTATTGAAGCCATGCCCCGCGCGCTGCCGCCGCCAGCGCCTGATCCCACCTTCGCCGAACCGGACTTTTCAAACGATCAGGCCGTCGCGGCCGAGGCGATGCGGACCTTCGCCGCCAAGGGGGATTTTCACGCCGCTTTGCTCGACGGCGTCACCGGCTCCGGCAAGACCGAGGTGTATTTCGAGGCGGTTGCCGAGGTGATCAGGCGCGGCGAACAGGTGCTGATCCTGATGCCCGAAATTGCGCTGACGGGGCAATTCCTGGAGCGCTTCTCAAAACGCTTCGGCGTGCGGCCGCTGGAGTGGCATTCCGAACTGACACCGCGCACCCGCGCGCGCAACTGGGCGTCGATCGCCAATGGCGAGGCCCATGTCATCGTCGGTGCGCGTTCGGCGCTGTTTCTGCCTTACGCGAAACTCGGCCTGATCATCGTCGATGAGGAACATGACCAAGCCTACAAGCAGGACGAAGGCGCGCATTACCACGCCCGCGATATGGCGGTGGTGCGGGCGTCGATTGCGAAGATCCCCATCGTGCTCGCTTCTGCCACGCCATCGGTCGAGTCCGAGGTCAACGCGCGCAAGGGGCGCTATCAGCGCATCGCTCTGCCATCGCGCTTCGGCGGCCAGCACATGCCGCATATCGAGGCCATCGACCTGCGCCGCGAAGGGCCGATGCGCGGCCGCTTCATCGCACCGCGCCTCGCCGAGAAAATCCAGATCGCCATCGAGCGCAAGGAACAGGCGTTGCTGTTCCTCAATCGCCGGGGCTATGCGCCGCTGACGCTATGCCGCGGCTGCGGACACCGGTTTGCCTGCACGATCTGCGATGCGTGGTTGGTCGATCATCGCTTTCGGCAGCGGTTGGTGTGCCACCACTGCGGTTTCTCGATGCATCGCCCGCATCAATGCCCGCATTGTCAGGCCGAAGAATCGCTGGTCGCCGTCGGGCCCGGCGTCGAGCGCTTGCAGGAGGAAGCGGCGAGCCTGTTTCCGGATGCGCGCACCATGGTGCTGTCGAGCGATCTTATTACGTCGATCGATGCGATGCGCACGGAGCTGGCCGAGATCGCAGAGGGCCGTGTCGATGTCATCATCGGCACGCAACTCGTGGCCAAGGGCCATAACTTCCCGCGGCTCAATCTGGTCGGCGTCATCGACGCCGACCTGGGCCTCGGCAATGGCGATCCGCGCGCCGCGGAGCGCACCTATCAGATGCTCAATCAAGTCATCGGCCGCGCTGGACGTGAACAGGGACGCGGCGTCGGCTATCTGCAGACCCATCAGCCGGAGCATCCGGTGATGAAGGCGCTGATCGCAAACGACCGCGAAGCGTTTTACGCCAGCGAGATCGAGGCCCGCGAGCGCGCGGGCTATCCACCCTTCGGCCGACTGGCGAGCCTGATCATCTCAGGCGGCGACCGGCCAACCACGGAGGGCTATGCGCGCAAGCTCGCCGCCGTAGCGCCGATCGACGAGCGCATCATGGTGCTCGGCCCCGCCGAAGCACCGCTCGCCGTGATCAAGGGTCGCTATCGCTTCCGACTGCTGGTGAAGTCGGCGCGCAATGTCGACCTGTCGCACTATCTCCGCGACTGGCTGGCGCACGGCCCAAAGCCTACAGGCAACCTAAAGCTCGAAGTCGATGTCGATCCGCAGAGCTTTCTTTGAGCTTCGTCATTCCGGGGCGCTTGCTCTTGCGGGCGAAGCCGTAATGAATGACAGCGTGAACTGACAACGCAAAACAAAAAAGCCTGCTGTCTTTTGATGACAGCAGGCTCTTTTACTCAACGCTTACTCTACTCAATACACACACAACGCTACTGAACTTGGAAGATCAGGGACGCGACGCGTTTGTCTTGCTTACATGACTTCCGCAACGACACGGCCGACACCACGGCCGGTCAGACCGATCGCGCTCGCTGCGCCCTTGGAAAGGTCGAGCACCCGGCCACGGATGAACGGGCCGCGATCGTTGACGGTGACGACAACGCTGCGACCGCCGTGGGTGACGCGGAGCTTGGTGCCGAACGGCAGCGAACGATGCGCGGCGGTCATCGCATTCTGATTGAAGCGCTGACCCGACGCAGTGCGGCTGCCGGACTCATTGCCGTAATAGGACGCAACACCTGAGAAGCTGCGGCCGCCGGTCGAAGGCGCGATCGACGCATTGGCATCGAACAGCGACGGCGAAGCCTTGGCGACGTGATGGTGCTTGTGGTGATGGCGATGGTGCCGGGATTTGGCCGAAGCCTCAGAAACCGTTCCCCCGAGAACAAGAGCGGCAGTCATGACAGCGATTGCCGTACGCGGCCGGGCGATAGCGCCCAGCGTCGATTTTCCGTAACGCAGCATAAGTTGTTGTCCCTCAGACAGTATTGCCACAAATGTGGCAAGTGGACCCCCGTCCCAATTTCATTGGCTGAGCGTTTGACGAGGTAATGAGGCGTAAAATAGGCAACGCAATCGTTCCATGACCAGATGAAATATCTTGTGATGGAACAGAACATGCCTAATGAGCCGCTTTAATGAATTTTTAACTATTAAATATACTGCACATTACATAACTATACTGAATAGCTAAGTGATCGCCGTGCATGGATAGCATTCGATAAGTAAATGTTAAGCAGTCCGAAACGGTGACATGAAACACGCACGCCGCGCTGCCCGCCGCGATTTCAATTGCCGACTCACCGTACTCGACGTTGCGTGATTCAAAAGAATCGGCACCGTGTACCGTCATGCGGAATAAGAAATTCCGCCTCGGAGATGGACGATGAAACACTCCGTCAGCGACCCGATTGGCGCGTCACATCTCCCTGAAATGATTCTTTGCGAGGGCCTGCGACAAGGCATCATCAAACGCTTTCGTCGCGTTGCACCAGCGCGCGGGCTATGTTAGCAAAGCCGCGATTTGAACGGGTCACGACATTTTATTGTGACCTAAAAATCGAAGTCCCGCTTGAATTCCAAGGACTTGGATCGCTAGGCGCCACATTCAGGCGATAGTTATTCCCTTGCGAGTTTGACAGCCTGAAGAGCGCAATTCGTGGCAACACAAGATCCGTCGGTTTCGGGAATGTCCGGTCGTTATGCAACGGCTCTGTTTGAGCTGGCGCGTGACGAAAAGTCCGTCGATGCGGTGAAGGCCGATCTCGACAAATTCGCAGCGATGCTGGCCGACAGCGCCGACTTGGCGCGACTGGTTCGCAGCCCGGTGTTCTCTGCCGAGATTCAGGGCAAGGCCCTCGCTTCGGTTCTGGAGAAAGCCGGAATTACCGGCATCACCGCCAACTTCCTCAAGGTCCTCACCGCCAACCGCCGCCTGTTCGCCATTGGTGACGTGGCGCGCGGCTTCAATGCGCTGGTCGCCAAGTTTAAGGGCGAAGCTACGGCTGACGTCACCGTCGCCGAGCCGCTCAGTGACAAGAATCTCGACGCTCTCAAGACCGCGCTGAAGTCAGTGACGGGCAAGGACGTCGCGCTCAACGTGAAAGTCGATCCGTCCATCATCGGCGGGCTTGTCGTCAAGCTCGGCAGCCGCATGGTGGACAGCTCGCTTCGCACCAAACTCAACTCGATCAAGCACTCGATGAAAGAGGCAGGCTGATGGACATCCGCGCCGCAGAAATTTCCGCGATCCTCAAAGACCAGATCAAGAATTTCGGCCAGGAAGCTGAAGTTTCTGAAGTCGGACAGGTGTTGTCCGTCGGCGACGGCATTGCCCGCGTCTACGGCCTCGACAACGTCCAGGCCGGCGAAATGGTCGAATTCGAGAACGGCACCCGTGGTATGGCGCTGAACCTCGAAACCGACAACGTCGGTGTCGTTATTTTCGGCGCTGACCGCGAAATTAAAGAAGGCCAGACTGTTAAGCGCACCCGTTCGATCGTGGACGCGCCGGTTGGCAAGGGTCTCCTCGGCCGCGTGGTCGACGCGCTCGGCAATCCGATCGATGGCAAGGGTCCGATCCAGGCCGACAAGCGTATGCGCGTCGACGTCAAGGCACCGGGCATCATTCCGCGCAAGTCGGTCAACGAGCCGATGGCAACCGGCCTGAAGTCGGTCGACGCTCTGATCCCGGTCGGCCGTGGCCAGCGCGAGCTGATCATCGGTGACCGTCAGACCGGCAAGACCGCAATCGCACTCGACACCATTCTAAACCAAAAGTCGCTGAACGTTGCTGGCGCTCCCGAGAGCCAGAAGCTGTACTGCGTGTACGTCGCCGTTGGTCAGAAGCGTTCGACCGTCGCTCAGTTCGTGAAGGTGCTCGAAGAGCAGGGCGCGATGGAATACTCCGTCGTGGTCGCCGCGACCGCTTCAGATCCGGCTCCGATGCAGTACATCGCGCCGTTCACCGGCTGTACGATCGGCGAATTCTTCCGCGACAACGGCATGCACGCTGTCATCATCTATGACGATCTCTCCAAGCAGGCCGTCGCTTACCGTCAGATGTCGCTGCTGCTGCGTCGTCCGCCGGGCCGCGAAGCTTATCCGGGCGACGTGTTCTATCTTCACTCGCGTCTGCTCGAACGCGCTGCGAAGCTCAATGATTCCCAGGGCAATGGTTCGCTGACGGCGCTGCCGGTCATCGAAACCCAGGCCAACGACGTGTCCGCCTACATTCCGACCAACGTGATTTCGATCACTGACGGTCAGATCTTCCTTGAAACCGATCTGTTCTTCCAGGGCATCCGTCCTGCCGTGAACGTCGGTCTGTCCGTGTCGCGCGTCGGCTCCGCCGCGCAGACCAAGGCGATGAAGAAGGTCGCCGGCAAGATCAAGGGTGAGCTCGCGCAGTACCGCGAAATGGCGGCCTTTGCGCAGTTCGGCTCGGACCTCGACGCGTCGACCCAGCGCCTGCTGAACCGCGGCGCGCGTCTGACCGAACTCCTGAAGCAGCCGCAGTTCTCGCCGCTGAAGATGGAAGAGCAGGTTTGCGTGATCTGGGCCGGCACCAACGGCTATCTCGACACTCTGCCGATCGCCAAGGTTCGGGGCTTCGAAGACGGTCTTCTGTCGCTGCTGCGCGGCAAGAACGTTGAGATCCTCAACGCGATCCGCGACAGCCGCGATCTCAAGGATGACGTCGCCGCCCAGCTCAAGGCCGTCGTCGAAGGCTTCGCGAAGACCTACGCTGCTTAATACTGTCAATGAATGGCCGGCTCCCGCCGGCCATTCGCGTTGATGTCCGGCACGAGGTCGGGCGTTTCGAACGAGAGGTTCGCGATCGGCCAAACGGCCAGATCGCCGGGGTGGACTAAGAATGGCCTCACTTAAAGACATGCGCGTCCGCATCGCCTCGACCAAGGCGACGCAGAAGATCACCAAGGCAATGCAGATGGTCGCAGCGTCGAAGCTGCGTCGTGCGCAGACCGCTGCCGAAGCTGCACGTCCTTACGCCGAGAAGATGGATACCGTGATCGCCAGCATTGCCGGCGCTACAACGGCAGGCTCCGGTCCGGCGCTGCTCGTCGGCACCGGCAAGGATCAGGTTCATCTGCTGCTGGTCTGCACCGGCGAGCGTGGCCTGTGCGGCGCTTTCAATTCCTCGATCGTCCGTCTGGCGCGCGAACGCGCACTGGCGCTGATGAACCAGGGCAAGACGGTCAAATTCTTCTGCGTTGGTCGCAAGGGCTACGAGCAACTGCGCCGTAATTTCGACAAGCAGATCGTCGGTCATCTCGAATTGCGTTCGGTGCGTCAGCTTGGCTTCGTCAATGCCAACGACATCGCCAAGAAGGTTCTCGAACTCTTCAACACTGGCGAATTCGACGTCTGCACGCTGTTCTATTCGCGCTTCAAGTCGGTGATCGCGCAAATCCCGACTGCCCAGCAGATCATTCCCTTGGTAGTCGAGGCGCCTAAGGCCGATGCCGGCCCAACGCCGAGCTACGACTACGAGCCCGCCGAGGATGAGATCCTCGACGGCCTGCTGCCGCGCAATCTGGCGGTGCAGATCTTCCGCGCTCTGCTGGAGAACAACGCTTCGTTCTACGGCGCGCAGATGAGCTCGATGGACAACGCTACGCGCAACGCCGGCGACATGATCCGCAAGCAGACATTGATCTACAACCGCACCCGCCAGGCGATGATTACGAAGGAGCTGATCGAAATCATCTCCGGCGCCGAGGCGATCTAATAACAACCTTCCGGCCTCATGGGCCGCCGTTCAAGTTTCGGACTTCCGAGTCCTTGAAGTTTATGGAGAAGTTTTTATGGCCGCATCCGCCAACCAGACCGGACGTATCACCCAGGTCATCGGCGCCGTCGTCGACGTGCAGTTCGAAGGTTACCTGCCCGCAATTCTGAACGCGATCGAAACCAAGAACGGTGGCAACCGCCTGGTTCTCGAAGTCGCCCAGCATCTCGGCGAATCGACCGTCCGCACCATCGCGATGGACACCACCGAAGGTCTGGTCCGCGGTCAGGAAGTCACCGACACTGGCTCGCCGATCCAGGTTCCCGTTGGCGTCGGCACCCTCGGCCGTATCATGAACGTGATCGGCGAGCCGATCGATGAAGGCGGTCCGATCGCTTCGGAAGGCAACCGCGCTATCCATCAGGAAGCGCCGATGTATACCGAGCAGTCCACCGAGGCTGAAATTCTCGTCACGGGCATCAAGGTCGTCGATCTGCTTGCGCCTTACGCCAAGGGCGGCAAGATCGGCCTGTTCGGCGGCGCCGGCGTCGGCAAGACGGTTCTCATTCAGGAACTGATCAACAACGTCGCGAAGGCGCACGGCGGCAACTCGGTGTTCGCCGGCGTCGGCGAGCGTACCCGCGAAGGTAACGATCTCTATCACGAGTTCATCGAATCCAAGGTGAACGCCGATCCGCACAATCCGGATCCGGCCGTGAAGTCGAAGTGCGCTCTCGTGTTCGGCCAGATGAACGAGCCTCCGGGCGCCCGCATGCGCGTTGCTCTGTCCGGTCTGACCGTCGCCGAGCACTTCCGCGATCAGGGCCAGGACGTGCTGTTCTTTATCGACAATATCTTCCGCTTCACCCAGGCAGGTTCGGAAGTGTCGGCGCTGCTCGGCCGTATTCCTTCGGCGGTGGGTTATCAGCCAACGCTCGCGACTGACATGGGCGCGCTGCAGGAACGTATCACCACCACGCATAAGGGTTCGATCACCTCGGTGCAGGCCATCTACGTTCCGGCCGACGACTTGACCGATCCGGCGCCTGCTACCTCGTTCGCCCATTTGGACGCGACGACCGTGCTCAACCGTGCGATTTCGGAAAAGGGCATCTACCCCGCAGTGGATCCGCTCGACTCCACCTCGCGCATGCTGTCCCCGCTGATCGTAGGCCAGGAGCACTACGAGACCGCGCGTATGGTTCAGCAGGTGCTGCAGAAGTACAAGTCGCTGCAGGACATCATCGCCATTCTCGGCATGGACGAACTGTCGGAAGAGGACAAGCTGGCCGTGGCCCGCGCCCGCAAGATCGAGCGCTTCCTGTCGCAGCCGTTCTTCGTCGCTGAAATCTTCACGGGTTCGCCGGGCAAGTTCGTCGAGCTCGCCGACACCATCAAGGGTTTCCGCGCGATCTGCGAAGGCAAGTATGATCATCTGCCGGAAGCCGCCTTCTATATGGTCGGCGCGATCGAAGAAGCCGTCGAGAAGGGCAAGAAGCTGGCTGCTGAAGCGGCATAAAGTTCTTACCCTCCCCCCGCGCGAAGCAAAGCTTCGCTAGGCGGGGAGGGTCGGCGCATTTGCGCCGGGGTGGGTGTGCCACAAGCGCCTTCGCCCTTGGTTACCCCCCTCCCCAACCCTCCCCCGCAAGGGGAGGGAGCAGTCAGCGGATAACGACATGGCCACGTTCCACTTCGATCTCGTCTCACCGGAAAAGCTCGCTTTCACAGGCGAAGTCGAGCAGGTCGATATCCCGGGCGCCGAGGGTGATGTCGGCGTGATGGCCGGCCACGCACCTGTGGTGATTGCGTTGCGTCCGGGCATTATGACTGTCACCAACGGTGGCAAGCATGAGAAGATCATTGTGCTCGGCGGCCTTGCCGAAGTCTCGGACAAGGGCTTGACGGTTCTTGCTGACGTCGCAACCTCAATCGCCGAGCTGGACCGCGAAGCTTTCGCCAAGGACATCGCGGAGATGGAAGAGAAGCTGGCCGAGAAGGAAGGCTCCGCTCTGGACCGTGCCATCGAGCGTCTCGACCACTTCAAGGTCATCCAACAGCACATCACCTCGACGGCGATGCACTAAGCGCTATAGCCCGGGTAGCGCTTCGTTTCGTCAGGGCTTCGCCTCAGACAAATTTCGCAAAACTCTCGGCCACGGCGCGATAGACCTCTCGCCGGAACGGCACCACGAGATCCGCGACGCGATCCAGCCGCTCCCAACGCCAGGCGTCGAATTCAGGCGGCTGGTCATTGCGCGGCGTGAGCGGATCGACTTCGGCATCATCCCCGGTGAATTTCAGCGCAAACCACTTCTGCCGCTGCCCGCGGAACTGCGCAAAGCGATGGCTGGGGTTCTCGAACGGGATGAAGTCGTAGGTCATCCAGCCGGTCTCGCCGAGATAGTCGGCATGGCTGACGCCAGTCTCTTCCCATAATTCGCGCATCACGGCGACGCGAGGATCTTCGTCGGGATCGATACCACCCTGAGGCATCTGCCATTCCAGGCCCGGCAGGATGATCTCTGGCCCGTCATCCTTGAAACGGCGGCCGATCAGAACTTTGCCGTCGGCATTGAACAGTGCGACGCCCACATTGGGGCGATAGGGCCGGTTGTCCGTCATTCCAGTACTAGCCGTCCGCCAGACCGGCAAATTCCTTCACCACCCGCTCATAGACGGGGCGCTTGAACGGCACGATCAGCTCCGGAAGGTTCTTCATCGGCTCCCAGCGCCAATTGATGAACTCGGCCTTGTGGCCACCCGGGGGATGCGTGACGTTGATTTCCTTGTCATCGCCGGTGAAGCGTACGGCGAACCATTTCTGCCGCTGGCCGCGATAGCGACCCTTCCAGGCCCGCCCGGCCACCGTGCGGGGAATGTCGTAGATCAACCAGTCCGGCACTTCGCCGAGCTTCTCGACCGATTGGACACTGGTTTCTTCATAGAGCTCGCGCTTGGCTGCCTCCCAGGTGTCCTCACCGGGATCGACGCCGCCCTGCGGCATCTGCCAGACATGCATGTCATCGACGTGCTCGATACCGCCGGCACGTCGGCCGATAAAGACGAGCCCTCGCGGGTTGATCAGCATCATTCCGACGCAAGTTCGATAGGGCAGGTCTTCGTAGCGCGCCATTCCGTCAATGCCTCTCGCGTCCGTTCGAGCACTCTTTACGCAGCGATTCGACCTTGCTGAATCGCAGCGATTCGGCCGTGCCGAATTCACCCTAGCCCAAAGACGCTAGCTTGATTTTGATTTCAGCATCGCGGTTGTCAATGGCACCAGCATGACCCCGCGGCTTTCAAGGGTTTTTGCCCAGGCGCTGATACGTTCGATCGAGATCGGCAGCGCCGAAGCGACGCCGACAGCCACACCCCGCTCCTTGGCCAGCCCCTCGAGCCGCGCCAGCGCCTTGTCGATGTCTGCGGAGGTCGGGACCGCGTCGATGGCGACATCGGAGCGTGCGAAGGGCATGCCCTGCCCTTCGGCGGCTGCGGCGGCAACGCTGCGCGGCGTCGAGCCATCGTCGAACAATGCAAGCCCGCGCTTGCTGGCTTCCCGCGCAATCGGCTGCATGGCCGTGTCCGTGGCGATGAAGCGCGCGCCCATGAAATTGGCGACGCCGACATAGCCCTGGAAGCGGCTCATATGCCACATCATGCGATCGAGGTTCTGCTCGGCCGTGGCGGAGGACAACAATGTCTGCGGACCGGGATCGTTGTCGGGATAGTCGAACGGCTCCATCGGCAGCTGCAACAGCACCTCGTGGCGCTGCGCACGGGCGCGCTCGACCAGTTTGCCGGGATCCGAGCCATAGGGCGTGAAGCCCAGCGTCACGGCCGGTGGCAGCTTCATGATGGCATCGGTGGTCTTGGCTGCACCGACGCCGAGGCCGCCAATGACGATGGAAATGCTCGGCGTCTTCATCGCCCTGGCGCGCTCGGCCTCGGAACCGGCGGCATAGGCCGTCACGGGCTTCAGCGCGCCGATGGCGATCGGCACCATACCGTGGCGAGATTTCTCCAACAATTTCTGATCGATTCCCGTCATGACCGGCGGCGGCGCATCGGCCACAGCGCTGTCCGAGCCCTCGCTCGACACCACGACGTCCTTACGAGCGCCGCTGGAGCCGTCGATGATGGTAATGGTCTTCTGGCCCGGAGCCTCAGGCGCCTTGGCCGTCTCGGGCGTACCGTGCTTGACCTCGACCGGCGGTTTGGCGGCGACCTTGTCCTCGGTCGCGGCGGGCGCCTTGATCGCGACACGCGCAACCGGCTCGCCGCCCATCGGGTTATTGGTGAAGATGGCAACACCGAGAAAGCCGAGCAGCAGCAGGGCAAGGATCGTGGCAAGCGCCTGCGTTCCGGAAAAAGGCAGCCGGAACTGACGCTTACGTTTCGATTTCTGTCCAAGCGGGGCGCTTAGATCGTCCGCCGACACTGCCATGAATCTCCCGAATCAACCGACCGGACAATAACACGCCCGGTCGTGGCCACGGCAGCCGGAAGGACATCGGATCCCTTTGGGAGGATTCCAACAAAAAGGGCGACCCGAAGGCCGCCCTTTCCGCAGAATTGATGCGTACTCGCCGATCAGTTCGACTTGGCGGCCGGCTTATCGTCTGCTGGCTTGTCCGCAGCAGCAGCGGCTCCCGGCGGCGGCGTGATGATTGCGTTCGACGTCACCTTAATGCCATGGAGCAAATCAGCAGCAGCCTTCAGCGCCTTGTCATTCTTGGCATCCGGCGGCACGTAGGACTGCGAACCGGTCTTCTCGTCGCCATCGTTCTTCAGATGGCCACGGAGCGAAGCCTCGCCCTTGATGTCGCGGGACTTCAGCTCATCCGGCACGTCCTGCACGATTTCGATGTCCGGGACGATGCCCTTGGCCTGGATCGACTTTCCCGACGGCGTGAAGTAACGCGCCGTGGTCAGACGCAGCGCACCGTTGCCGGAGCCCAGCGGGATGATGGTCTGCACCGAGCCCTTGCCGAACGAACGCGTACCGATGGTGGTCGCACGCTTGTGATCCTGCAGCGCGCCGGCGACGATTTCCGATGCCGAGGCCGAACCGCCATTGATCAGCACGACCACCGGCTTGCCCTTGGTCAGATCGCCAGCATGTGCCGTGCGACGCTGGGTTTCCTCGGCGTTACGACCGCGGGTCGAGACGATCTCGCCACGCTCGAGGAATGCGTCGGAAACGGTGACGGCTTCTTCGAGCAGACCACCTGGATTGTTGCGGAGGTCGATGATGTAGCCCTTGACCTTGTCCGCGCCGATTGCCGCGGTCTGTGCCGCGATCTCGCGCTTCAGGCCTTCGGTGGTCTGCTCGTTGAAGGTCGTGATGCGGATGTAAGCGATATCGTCGCTTTCAACGCGAGCACGCACCGAGCGAACACGGATGTTGTCGCGCACGAGGGTGACGTCGAGCGGATTGTCCTGACCCTTGCGGATGATCTTGAGCTTGATCTTGGTATTGACCGGACCGCGCATCTTCTCGACGGCCTGGTTCAGGGTGAGACCCTGCACGGCTTCCTCGTCGAGGCTGGTGATGATGTCGTTGGCCATGATACCGGCCTTCGATGCCGGGGTATCGTCGATCGGCGACACCACCTTGATCAGGCCGTCTTCCATGGTGACTTCAATGCCGAGGCCACCGAACTCACCGCGGGTCTGCACCTGCATGTCGCGGAAGCTCTTGGCGTCCATGTAGCTGGAATGTGGATCGAGGCCGGTGAGCATGCCGGAGATCGCCGACTCGACCAGCTTGCTGTCGTCGGGCTTCTCGACATAGTCGCTGCGGACGCGCTCAAACACGTCGCCGAACAGGTTGAGCTGGCGGTAGGTATCCGAGGTCGCTGCGCGGGCACTGGTGCCCATGAACACGGCGCGTGGCTGAGTCACGAAGAGCGTCAAGGCGGCGCCAGTGGCAGCACTCAGCAGAATTATGGAAGTCTTGCGCATCATCCGCGAACCTTTTCGCCTTCGTTAGCGGCCCACCATGGGCCTGGATCAATGGGAGTCCCGTCTTTCCGGAACTCGATATAAAGCACAGGCTGGCTGGCATTGGCCGCAAGGACGGATGCTACCCGGGATGTTGATCCCATGACAGCGATCGGTTCCCCGGTAAGGACGAACTGACCAATGTTCACCGAAATACGCTCCATCCCGGCGATCAAGACATGATACCCGCCCCCGGCATTGAGGATCAAGAGTTGTCCATAGCTACGGAACGGACCGGAATAAACAACCCAGCCGTCACACGGTGTTGTGACCTGCGCACCCGCCCGTGCGGCCAGTGACATGCCCTTTTCGACGCCACCTACACCGTCGGAACCGCCGAAATTGCGAATTTTAACCCCGTTGACCGGAAGTGCGAGCATGCCCTTTGCCGAAGCAAAGGCGATCGCGGGACTGAACCTGCCGGGATCCTTGAAGGCGCCGATATTCGGCTTGCCGTTACTGAGCGCCGCGGGCGTGCCCTGCAGACTGGCTGTGGCTGCTGCCTTCGCCGCCGCCTTGGAGTCCTGCTCCATCTTCGCGATCAGGCCCTGCAGACTGTCGACCTGACGGGACAACGTCAGCGCGCGCGCAGCTTCCGCTTCCATGTCCTTTTCCGCAGCCGACTGCTGCTTCTGGCGCTCCTCGGTAAAGGACGCGAGGCGTGTCTGTTCTTCCTTCAGCTTGTCGCGATCGCCGGCAAGCTGATCGCGCTCGGTCGAGATCACCTTGCGCAAATTCACGAGTTCGCTGAGGTCAGCCACCAGTTGCTCGGCGCGCGCGCGCATCTCGGGCACAACGGAGCCGAGCAGCATCGCGGTGCGCAGCGACTTCAGCGCATCTTCGGGACGCACCAGCAAGGCCGGCGGCGCACGGCGACCGGCGCGCTGCAAGGCGGACAACACTTCGACGATTTCGCCGCGGCGCGATTCCAGCGTGCCGCGGATCTTCTGCTCGCGCGCATCCAGCGGCCGCAATCGTACTTCGGCATCGTCGATCCGGGTTTCGACGCCGCGGACGCGGGCGGCAATATCGATGAGCTGCTGACTGAGCTTGCCGCGATCCTGTCCGATCGCCGCGATATCGGCTTTCAATTTCGCCTGCAGCTCCGCAGCGCTCTTCTGCTGCGCGCGGACCACTTCAAGCTCCTGCTCGCGCTGGCGAATGATATCAGGCGACGGCGCATTGACCTGCTGGATCGGCGTAGCGGTTTGCGCCCAGACCGAGGTCGTCATCAAACCTGCAACAGTCGCAGGTACAAGAGTCGCTGATAGTACCATCATCGACAACGACGATACGCTCGACATCCCGCGGCGACCGGCGTCGTGTTCAGATGGAATGGACCGCGGTGACAGCATCGTGGTTTCGACAGCGCCTTCTTTCAAACGCGTTAAGCTAACACAGCGGGCTAAACGCGGTGATACGGGTGGCCAGCTAAAATTGTAGCGGCCCGGTAAATCTGTTCCAGAAGCATGACGCGAACCATTTGATGCGGCCAGGTCGCCGAGCCGAATGCAATGCTCAGTTTGGCTTTGCGCCGCAATTCGGGCGAAAGTCCGTCCGCCCCGCCGATGACAAAAACATTATGTGGCACCGATTCGTCCCGCCATTTCCCGATATGGCGAGCGAAACTGGCGCTGTCGACGCTGCTGCCACGCTCGTCGAGCGCTACTAATACAGCCTTTTCCGGAATCAGCGCCGAAATCGCCGCGGCTTCCTCATTGATCCGGGTCGCCGCATCACGTGCGCGGCTTTCCGAAATTTCATGAATCGCAAGGCCGCGAAAACCGAGCTTGCGGCCGATATCGTCGAAACGATCACGGTACCGTTCCGCGAGCTCGCGTTCCGGACCCTGCTTGAGCTTGCCGATGGAAATCACAAGAAGATGCATCGGCGCAGACTAGCACGCGTCGCGCCGTTGCCGAATTCCCGCTGGCTCAAACAGCCTTCAGATCGATCCGCGGTTCATCCGACGGGCTCTGCGTCCACAAACGTTCCAGATTGTAGAATTCGCGAACTTCAGGCCGGAAGACATGCAGGATGACTTCGCCGGTATCGATCAGCACCCAATCGCAATTGGACAGGCCTTCGACATGCAGCTTCTTCTGACCGGCTTCCTTGAGACCTTTGGCGACATTTTCGGCCACCGCGCCGACATGGCGGTTCGACCGGCCGGTGGTCACAACCATGTAATCGGAGAAAGCCGACTTGCCGCGCAGGTCGATGGTCACCGTTTCCTCGGCCTTCATGTCGTCAAGCCGGGCGAGAACGAGATTGAGCGTTTCGGTCGCGCTATCGCGCACCGCCGCAGCTGATTTCTTTGCCTTGGGCGAAGCAACCTTCTTCGGAATGACAGCCTTCGGTGCAGCTGCGGGTGTCTTGGCTGCAGCCTTCGGCTTTGCGGTTTTGGTTGCGGCAGCCTTTTTAGGCGCGGCAGCCTTCTTTACCGAAGCGGACTTCTTGGGTGGGGCAACCTTTGACGGGGCTTTCTTGGCGCCCGTCTTGGACAATACAGAAGTGGCCAGAGGACCATTCCTTTCACTGTATTGGGACGCCGAATCCGACGCCCGGTGAGATCAAGTATGCATGTGGGAATGCCGGATTCAATATTCCAGCGCCCGCCCTATAGCACTTATCGGGCGAGTGTTGTGGAATTACGTCTTCCAGCTGCCATCCGGGTTCCGCAGCCGGGTAGAGGACAGATTCAGCTTTAAACCGGTCAAAAATACCCATGCGGGGGGCTTCAGGTCGGCCAATGACCCAGCGTCCTGCTCCGGTATCCGGTAACGGCCGAGGGCCTGGGCGGCGGTCGACGCCAGTCCCTGGAAGCTCTGCGGCGGCCGGTCGATGACCGCAAAGGGAACCTCTCCGGCAATCACCTGCCAGCTCTCCCAGCGATGAAACTGGGCGAGATTGTCGGCACCCATGATCCAGACAAATCGTGCTTGCGAACATCGACGTCGGAGGTAGCTGATGGTGTCGACGGTATAGCGCGTACCAATGACACTCTCGAGACAGGTGATATCGATGCGCGGGTGATCGGCCATCGCCTTCGCAGCCGCCGCGCGCTCGGCGAGATCGTGCAGATTGCGTTGATCCTTCAGCGGATTACCCGGCGAGACCAGCCACCAGACGCGATCGAGCTGCAGCCGCTTCATCGCGAACAGGCTTATGGCCCGATGCGCGGCATGCGGCGGATTGAACGATCCGCCAAGCAGACCGATCCGCATACCGGGACTATGCGGCGGTATGCCCTGCGCCGGCGGGACTGAATGCAAATCCAATTCAGTCTCCACGCGCCGAAACGCACATCATCACGGCCGGGTCTGTCCGGTGCCGTGAATGCGATATTTGAAACTGGTGAGCTGCTCGGCGCCGACCGGGCCGCGTGCATGGAATTTGCCGGTGGCGATTCCGATTTCGGCACCGAAGCCGAATTCACCGCCGTCGGCAAACTGCGTCGAGGCGTTATGCAGTACAATCGCCGAATCCACCTCGTTGAGAAACTTCGTGGCCACCGCAACGTCTTCGGTCACGATCGCATCGGTGTGATGCGAACCGTGATCGCGAATATGCGCGAGCGCATCATCGACACCATCGACGACCCTGGCCGAGATGATCGCGTCTTCGTATTCGGTGTCCCAGTCCTCGTCCGTTGCAGGCTTGACGCGCACATCGGCCTGCTGCACGACGGCGTCACCGCGCACCTCGCAGCCGGCATCAATCAGCATTTCCACCAGCGGCTTGAGATGCGTACCTGCCACCGCGCGGTCGATCAGCAGCGTTTCCGTCGCGCCGCAGACACCGGGACGGCGCATCTTCGCATTCAGCACGATCGATTTCGCCATATCGAGCTTGGCGGTACGATCGACATAGGTGTGATTGACGCCTTCGAGATGTGCGAATACCGGGACCCGCGCTTCGGCCTCGACACGCGCGACCAGGCTCTTACCGCCGCGCGGCACGATCACATCGACGCCGCCATTGAGGCCGGTGAGCAGCAAGCCAACCGCCGCACGATCGCGCGTCGGCACGAGCGTAATCGCGGCTTCCGGCAGACCGGCTTCACGCAGGCCCTGCACCAGACATTCATGAATTGCACGGCAGGAGCGGAAACTGTCGGAGCCGCCGCGCAAGATCACGGCATTGCCGGACTTCAGGCACAGCACGCCGGCATCCGCCGCAACATTCGGACGGCTCTCGAAAATCACCGCAACGACGCCGAGCGGCACGCGCACGCGTTCGATGGTCATGCCATTCGGCCGCTGCCAGCTTTCGGTGACGGCGCCGACGGGATCAGCGATGTCATGAATCACACGAATGCCGTCGGCCATTGCATGCACGCGCGCCTCGGTCAGGGTCAGCCGATCGATAAAGGCCGATGTGGCGCCATTGGCGCGCACCTCGGCGACATCCTCGGCATTGGCCGCCAGAATCGCCGGCGCACCGGCACGGATCGCGCGCTCCATGGCCGCAAGCGCCCGGTTCTTTTGCTCCGTTGGAGCCACCGCCAACGCACGCGCAGCCGCACGGGCGCTCCGGGCGAGGTCGTTCATCAGGACAGGCAAATCTGCCGATCCGTCGATGGCTTTCAGCGAGGCGGTCATAAGGGGCTCAAATTAGCGGAATAGGACTGTTCATCCCAAAATAGGGACTCATGAGAGCAAGGTCAAAGCGTGTTCGCTACCACCCGGCGGCGGTGCGCTCGCGGATCGATTGCGCCACGAGCTGGATGCCGCGGTAAAGCGCCCGACCGGCCGGCGACAAGTCACGCCCAACGCGTCGGATCAGATACAGGTCGCGCTCGATGACCGGATCGAGCAGCCTGCGGAAGGTCAGTACCGGATGGTCGGTCGCGGGCAACGCCAAACCGGGCAACGGCGCCACGCCGACGCCGGCCTCGACCATGGCGAGCAGGGTCGCCGGGTGTTCGGCCTCATGCAGCGGGCTGCTACGCCCCAGTTCCTGCAGACCGCGTTCCATTTCCAACCGGATCCCGGTGCCGGTCGCCATTGCGATCATGCCTGCAGCGACGCCGTCCATCCAGTTCACGGTGCTTTGTGACGCCAGCTGATGATCCCGCCGCATCACCAGCGCAAAACGATCCGTCAGCAGCTTCGTCGCGTCAAGATCCGCATCCTCACCCGGCACATTGGCAATGCCGAGCTCGGCGTCGCCGCTGCGCAGCCCGGCAATGATCTGATGCCGTGACACTTCCTTGAGCGTCACGCTCACCATGGGATATTCGCGCTGGAAGTTCGCCAACACCACCGGCATCAGACGCAACGCCACCGACGGCACGCAGGCCACCGTAACATGACCGCGGCGATGCTCGCGCAGATCGCGTAAATCCTGAATTTGGTGATCGAGATCCGCCAGCAGGCGTTGGATCCCCGGCAGGAATTCGGCACCGACCTTGCTGAGCTGGACGCTGCGCGTCGTCCGGTCCAGCAGCCGGACCTGCAGCTCGTCCTCGAGCTGGCGAACGGCCTGGCTGAGGGCAGACTGGGAAACGCCAAGTTTCCGCGCAGCCCGGCTGAAGCTGCCAGCCTGAACCACCTCGGCGAAGGCACGGAGTTGCCGGAGGTCAATATTCATAAGCATCACAGATAAATATATCTGTTTTTCCCGACTTGTTAATGAAATTAACGGGTGCAAGAATTTTATGCGAAAACGCGCTGCGGCTAAAAACTATGCAGCGCACCATCTGACATCGGCAATGGCGGCGAGGGACAGAGGCATGATCGACAGGCGCAACCTACTCAAATATTCGCTCATCGGCGCCGCAACGGCACCGTTCGCAGGCCTGGGAGGCCCGGCCTTTGCCGCCGGCCGCAAGGTTCTGGTGTCCGAGGCCATCCGGCTCGGCATGTATGCCTCGCTCTATGTCGCCGCCGATAAGGGCCTGTTCGCCAAACATGGCCTCGACACCGACCTGTCGACCGCGGGCGGCATCGCCCTGCCGGTGCCGATCCTGCTGTCCGGCCGCGGCCAGATCGGGGTCACCAGCCCTGGCATGTCGGTCAACGCCACGCGTGAAGGCGGCAAGCTCAAGAATATCGCCAAAATCGTCGGCGGCGTATCGATGTGGGGAATGACCCGCCCGGACGCCAAGATCACCACCATCGATGATCTCCGCGGCAAGACCATCGCGACGCTGAAATTTCCGTCCTCGACGATCCAGGTCCCGACTTACGCGATGAAGACGGTCGGCAAGTTCGACCCCAAGGAAGCGGGCGTCACCTTCCTAGAATTGCCACCGGGCGCCCAGGCCGCAGCCGTCAAGGATGGCCGTGCCGACATCGCCACCGCATTCGAATGGGATATCAGCATCGGCGCCGAACAGTTTGGCCTCGTACCGTCGCTATCATTCGCCGATCTGCTTGGTCCGCTGTGTTTCACGACGGCCATGGCCACCGAAGACGTGATCGCCTCCAACCCGGAGGCGGTGCAAGGCTTCTGTAACGCCATCGCCGAGGCGCAGAAGATGATGCACGAGAACAATGCTGTCTTCACCGAGGTCGCAGAGAAGTACTTTCCGAAAGTCTCGCCGTCGGTGGTCGGAAATGCGACGAAGAACTTCTTTGGCAGCAAGACGGCTATCCCGAAAAACCCCACCATCTCCGCCGAGGAATGGGATCGCGCGATGTTGCTGGAACAAGGCGGCGGCGCAGTCTCAACGACGCTTCCCTATGCACAAATGGTCGACAATCGCTTCGCCGAGAAAGCGACCAAAGAATTCGGATTGGCGTGATGTCCGTCTCAACCAGCTTTCCGCCTGAACGGCGCTACGTCACCTTGCCCGCACGCCCCGAGCCGTTGCGGCTCGCGGTCGAGGAGACTGCAGTCATCGTGGTCGACATGCAGAACGCCTACGCGTCGCCGAACGGCTATCTGGATCTCGCGGGCTTCGACGTGACCGGCGCCAAGGCAGCGATCCTGGCCGTCAAGGAGACGCTGGAGGTCGCGCGCGAGGCCGGCGTCACTGTGATCTATTTCCAGAACGGCTGGGACGCCGACTATGTCGAGGCCGGCGGTCCGGGCTCCCCGAACTGGCACAAATCGAACGCACTCAAGACCATGCGCGCGCGCCCGGAATTGCAAGGCAGCCTGCTCGCCAAGGGTGGCTGGGACTACGCGCTCGTCGATGAACTCCAGCCGCAGCCCGGCGACATCGTGGTACCGAAGCCGCGCTACAGCGGCTTCTTCAACAGCCAGTTCGACAGCATCCTGCGCGCGCGCGGCATCCGCAATCTCGTCTTCTGCGGAGTTGCCACCAATGTTTGCGTGGAATCGACTCTGCGCGACGGCTTCCATCTCGAATATTTCGGCGTGATGCTCGAAGACGCGACGCATCAGGCCGGCCCCGACTACGTCCAGAAGGCGGCTGTCTTCAACATCGAAACCTTCTTCGGCTGGGTTTCCAGCACAGCCGATTTCCGCCGCGCATTCGCGCAGACTGAAACCTCCACGAAAGCCTGAGGATCCCATGACAGATCGCGCGATTATTCCGCCCGGCACTCATCCGCCGCTCGCACCTTACTCGCCCGGCATGATGGCCGATGGCGTGATCTATGTGTCCGGCACGCTGGCCTTCGACAAGAACAACGACGTCGTTCATGTCGGCGATGCGGCAGCGCAGACCCGGCACATCCTTGAGACGATCAAGAGCGTGCTGACTGCCGCAGGCGCCACGATGGCCGATGTCACCTTCAACTCCATCTTCGTAACCGATTGGGCCAATTACGGCGCCGTCAATAAGGTCTATGCCGAATACTTCCCCGGCGAGAAGCCGGCTCGCTACTGCATCCAGTGCGGACTGGTGAAACCGGATTGCCTCGTCGAGATCGCGTCGATCGCACACAAGCGAGCTTGATGTGACGACCATCGAAGCCACCCAAGCCAATGTCGCGCGGCGGCTGATGCCGCCGGTCCTGCGGATCGCGCTGCTGCAAGTGGCACTGCTAGCTCTGTTACTTGCTGCCTGGGAAATTGCGATCAGCTTCAAATGGATCGCGGTCTATCTCTACGGACGGCCAAGCGGCATCTTCGCCAAGGCCTCTATTCTGATCGCCAACGGAGAACTCCTGCGCGATGCTGCGCTGACTGCCTGGGAAGCCATCGCCGGATTCCTGATCGGCACTATTGCCGGCAGCGCCGTCGGGCTGCTGCTCTGGCTGTTTCCCACCAGCGCGGCGGTGCTGCGCCCCTATCTCATCGCGCTCAACGGCTTGCCGAAGATCGCACTCGCACCCTTGATTATCGTGTGGTTCGGAATCGGCATCTCGTCGAAGATCGCCATCGCCGCCATCATTACCTTCATCGTCGCGGTGATCACCGCGCAACAGGGCGCCAAGGAAGTCGATAGCGACCTGATCAAGTTGATGCGCTCGCTCGGTGCCAGCCGATGGAAGACCTGGCGTACTGTCGTCATTCCGGGCGCCATGCCGTGGATCGTGTCCGCCTTCCGTCTCAATGTCGGCTTCGCGCTGATCGGCGCAGTCGTCGGCGAATACATCGCCTCGAAAGAGGGCCTCGGCTACATGATCTATTATGCCGGCGTGCTCTACGATTTGAACGCCGTGTGGGTCGGCATCGCCGCGCTCATGGCCGTGGCGCTACTGATGTACGGCGCGATCGACATTCTCGAACGCCGCCTGCGCTTCTGACTTTCCATCGCTCGAACCCGCAAGACAACCCATGCCCTATGCAAGCGGCGGTGACGCCGACATCTATTACGAAACTCATGGACACGGAACGGCGATCCTCATGTCGGCCGGCATGGGCGGCAGCGGATCGTTCTGGGCGCCGCAGGTCGCAGCACTCGCGCAGCGCCACCAGGTCATCCTCTACGACCACGTCGGCACCGGCCGCAGCGCTGATAACACCGCGCCGCCACGATCAATCTCGGGCATGGCCGACGACATTGCGCATGTGCTCGACCATGCCGGTGTCAGCAATGCACATGTGGTGGGCCATGCCATCGGCGGCATCGTCGGAATTGAACTTGCCCTGCGCGACCCCGCGCGCTTGCGCAGCCTGGTGGTGGTGAACGGCTGGGGTCGCGCCGATCCGTTCCTGCGGCGCTGTTTCGAAGTGCGCAAACAGATCCTGAATCAGTCCGGCCCAAAAGCCTATGTGCGTGCGCAGCCACTATTTCTCTATCCGCCGCGATGGATTTCCGACAATGCCGCGCAGCTCGACGCGGAAGAAGAGCGCATCCTCGCGCACTTCCCGACAGCGGCGACGATGAATGCGCGGATCGACATGTTTCTCGCCTTCGACCCCGGCGACGCTCTCGCGACCATTGCAACGCCGACACTGCTGGCCTCATCGCGGGACGACAGCCTAGTGCCGGCCTATCTCTCGCAACAATTGGCTGCCGCCATTCCCGGCGCGCGCGTTCACGAAGTGGAATGGGGCGCCCATGCCTTCACCGCCGTGACCCCCGATGTTTTCAATAACATGCTACTCGGCTTCTGCAGTGAGGTGGACGCATGAACGCCATGACACCAATCGCCACGTCGTCGTCGTCGTCCACATCCGCTGTGCTCAAGGCCGAACAGGTCGGCGCATCCTTCGGAAGCGGCAAGCAGTATGTTGAAGCCATCCGCGACGTCAGCTTTGAACTGCGACAAGGCGAAACCCTGGCCATCGTCGGCCCGTCCGGCTGTGGCAAGTCCACATTGTTCAATGTCATCGCCGGTTTGCTGAAACCGACCCGCGGCCATGTGGAGGTCGCAGGCATCCGCGTCGACGATGCTGCAGGACATGTCGGCTACATGCTTCAAAAGGATCTGTTGCTGCCGTGGCGTTCCATCATCGACAATGTGATGCTCGGCTTGGAGGTACGCGGCGTGCCGTGGCAGACGTCGCGCGACATCGCCATGAAATTGATCCGCGCCTACGGCCTGGCCGGTTTCGAACATGCCAAGCCCGCAACCTTGTCAGGCGGCATGCGCCAGCGCGTGGCCATCATGCGCACACTGGCATTCGATCCGCAGGTGATCCTGCTGGATGAGCCATTCTCCGCGCTGGACTTCCAGACCCGTCTACTGCTGCAGGCCGACGTGTCACGCATCATCGCCGAAAACGGCAAGAGCGCCATTCTGGTCACCCATGACATCGGCGAAGCCATCGCCATGGCCGACCGGGTTCTGGTGCTCAGCGCACGTCCGGCGACCGTGCGGGCGCTTCATGTCATCGATTTGCCCAAGGCAGGCCGCGATCCCGTAGCGCTGCGCACCGATGCTGCCTTCCAGGCCTATTTCGCCAAGATCTGGGCCGACCTGGAAATGCCGGCCACGGCCGCGTGACGCGCCAAGGCTGCGACTGACTGTTGCGACAGAAACGGATGGCGCCGGAGCGCAACTGGTGCCGCAAACAGGACTCGAACCTGTGACCCCGTCATTACGAATGACGTGCTCTACCAACTGAGCTATTGCGGCGAACCAAGCGGCGATTCGGCTTTTCGGCCGAAAACGCTGGGGCATCTGATATCGCCCGGGGCGTTGCTTTGCAAGAAGCCGAGACCTCTCCGGCAACCGAAAAACTGAGCGACCCACCCGCCGAAACCGACCATTTCGGCCTGAATCGGGGCTGTTATCCGCCCCAGCGCCGTAGAAACCCGCGCCAACCGCCCTGTTGCTGGCCTGCATTCAGCTCGGCGAATTCATCGCGATAATCGTCCGCCTCGTCCACGCCCGGATCGTCCGGGGGCCTGACGATGGGAATGACGGCCGGAATAGCCACCGCGGGCTTCACGGCGCTGGCGATATCGCTGCGGTCGCGGAACAGCGGTGGCGGCGCGGGGGCCGGTTTCGGGAGCGGCGGCGGCGCTTCGGCGGGCTCGGGCGCGGCATCGGCCGCCGGCTCGGGCTGTGCTGGTACTTCAGGTTCCACCGCGAGGTCCTGAGCCGGCGCGGAGGGTGTGACTTCGACCGGCACGGGCACCACGGGTTTTGGCATCGCGGGCGGCGGAGCCAGCACGGTTTCGCGCAAAATCTCGGTCTCAATCGTCGAGGCTCTGTCCGACGGCAGCGCGGCCAACGGCGTCTGCCACTGGAACGCATCGATCCGTCCGGTGACCGGCGATACCGGCCGCCAGCGATCGGACACATAGCCGTCGGCGGTCCAGACCGGATCATGCAACGCGCGCACGGCACGCAATGTCCAAGCGCGGGCACGGCCGCTGTCGCCATGTTCGGTACGTTCGATTTCCGCCATCAGCATCGCAACGCGCTGGGTGGAGTCGGCCGTAAACGGCGCCAGTGCTTCGCGGGCGCGTGTGAATTCGGCGGCATCGATAGCCGCACGGGCGATCGCCAGCGCGCCTTCGATATGGCCTGGCGCTTTCGACGCCAGCGTCTCGACACGCACCAGCCGCTGCCGCGCGGAATCGCCGAGCTTCACATGGGCATAGGCGTCGGCGAGATCCGGATGCGGCTGCGCCAGCCACGCTGTCTCGATGATCTTCATTGCCCGACGGGTCTGATGCGCCTCGCTCTGGAATCGGCTGGCGAGAACGGCGGCTGGCACCAAAGTTGGCGCAAGCTTGATCGCCTCGGTCACGCTGTCGCGGGACAGATCGCGATCTTGTGTCTCAAGCTCCAGCGCACGCGCGGTGAGCAGCACGCCGCGCTGCCGACGAAACGCCGCGCGATCGATCAGGCCAGAGGCAAAATTGTTGTCGAGGATTTTCAGCGCGCCGGTCCAATCGCTCTGCGCGCAGCGGAAGCCAAGAACGGCTTGCGACGCCCATGTCGATGCCGGCGACAGTTTCAGCGCTTCTTCGGCAATCGTCACGGCGGCGACGGGATCGTCGCTGCGCTGCGCCTCGATGAACAGGCCGCGCAGACCCAGCAGCCGCGTATCACCCCGCTCAGCCATCGCCTGAAACGCACGATGCGCACCGGCACGATCGCCATCGAGCTGGGCGGACTGGGCATGCAGCAACAGAGCGAGCGGATCGTCAGCCGTCAAACGCTTGGCGATATCGGCATGACGCCGCGCGGCGTGGCCATCGCCCTGCCCGATCGCCAGCAGACCATGGGTGATGGCCTGACGCCCGCGTGCCTGACGCTTTTCATGTCGGCGACGGCGCATTCGCTTCGGCGCGCCCCACAAACCACGCAGGAGCGACCAGGCGAACACCACCGCGACGATTGTCAGGCCGAGCACCAGCACAAACACCGGCACCGACGGCGAAGCGCGCCAGACGCCCCAGGATATCACGACATCGCCGGGCTGATCGGCGACCCAGGCGGCGCCAGCGGCCGCAAGTGCTATCAACACAAGAAACAGAATAATGCGGAACATCGGATTCCTATGGCGCCGGTTTGGAAAGCGCCGCCATCGCGTCGGCTGCGAATTGACGTGAAGCCGCCAGCGCTGCATCGCGCATATCGACTCTATCGAGCCAGGGCTGAACCACGGCACGATCCGCTGGCGACAGCGTCAGCAACTCACGCCTGGCCGTGGCGATATCGTTGCTGCGCGCAGCCGCAGACGCGCGTGACACAGCGCCGCTGTTGCTACCTGCGCCGACAGCATCGGTGCGCTCGATGCGCACCAGCTTGGCCGCGCCGGCCTGCAGACGATCCATGAAACCTGCGCCTACCGCAGGCGTGTCCGCCGGAGCGGGTGTGAGCTTCGGTAACACTGCAAGCAGTTCACGGCTGAGCGCGACTGCGTTTGGTACGCCCGTCATTGCAAACGCATCGAGCGGCTTCAGCTGATTGGCATTGCCGGCAAGCGGTTTGACCGCCGCAAGCGCCGTCGCAAAGGGCTCACCTTGACGCACCGACGTATCGAGCAACGACGCCGCAACGACACGGCGCAAGACCGTGTCATCGAAAGGTTTGGTATTCTGTTGGGCGGCCGAATACTTCAACTCGCCGGCTGCACGTTCGATCTGCCCGAGCCGCTCATTGATCGGCCCGAGATCGACCACACCGGTCGCGGTACGCGGCGCGGATTTGAGTTGATTGATGTCGGCGACGACACGATCCGATTGTGTCTTCGCGGCAGTGAGATCGCCGCGCAATCCCGCGATGGATTTCTCGAGCGTATCGATCCGCGTTGCCAGCCCCGTATCCGGCGCAGCGACCGGGCGCGCTTCGATCTGCGCAATGCGAGAGGTCAGCGCATCGACATCTGCCTTATCGCTCGATGCAATGCCGCTCAGGCCGAACCATGCAATTCCGGCGACAAGCGCACCGGCAACCGCGCCAACGGCGGCGGGAACCAGGACAGGTGCACGCGCAGGCGAGACGGGCGCCTGCTTTTCAACCGCAGCCTCCGCGGCGGGCTCGGACGGCGGCATGTCCGACGGTGCGGTATCGACGGACTCCGATGCTGTTTCCGGTACCGCAGGCTCCGCTGCAGCCGGACGCTCGGTGACCTCGGCAGCCGTCAATTCGATGGTTGGCGGCGGCCGCTTGGGCCGACCGGCATCCGGAGACGATCCCGTCTCATTATCGTCGGCCATGGCGTCGGTTCCCTCGTGACATGCCCGATCCCTACCGGGATTTGGTCACAGCAGTCTTAACGCGATAATGGCGCGATGGCACGGTCCAGCGCCGCGAGCAGGGCATTTTCGTCCGGGGTCTGCGCCACCACGACCTGGCTGGCTCCGGCATCATGCGCAATCGTACCGACCGCAGCTGAAAGGCAATAGTGTGGAACTGCGAGGGCAGCGATCTCGACGCCCGATAAGCCCACCGCCTGGAAGAATGCCCGCGCGCTCCGCCGCGAATAATGCAGCACAGCCTCGATTCTGCCGGCCACGAAGGCCGCAGCAACATCATCCGGCAGATCGGCCACCGGCATCATCCGGTAGGTGGTTTGTGTCACCACCGTGAAACCGCGCGCACCGAGTTCGCCAGCGAGATCCCGCGCAAGATCGGCGCCGGCCAGATAAAGGAGCGGGCGGGTCTTGTTCAGCAGCTTGCTCTTGCTGCTCTCCGTCAATAGGTCCCGCAGCGCCGCAGCATCACCTTCGGCGGACACGACCTTGGCAAAGCCGAGATCGCGCGCGGTCTCTGCGGTCCGGTCACCGACCGCGAACAGCGGCAGGTGAAGCAGGGTTGCCTGCACCGGCTGATCGGCGAGTGCGCGTAGCGCATTGGACGACGTCACGATCACCGCGCCGAAATCCGCATCCGAATCGATGGACAGCATCACCTTTTCGAAGCGCAGCATCGGCGCCGCCAGCACCTCGAAGCCCCGCGCGCGCAAGACGGCGGCGGTGCGGGTAGTGTCCGGCTGCGGGCGAGTGACGAGAATAGCCATATCTGAGGTCCGGTTTCGGGGGTCTCGCATGCCACGCAGGGCATCGAGTGATTGCACCTTGCAACCCCGCAATGCTACGCCGGGGACAGGAAAAGCCCGGATTTGGCTGATTTAGCAAGGACCGATAGTGACCACCGACCAACCGATGCTGGTGCTGGGAATCGAGACGACCTGCGATGAGACCGCGGCCGCCGTTATCGAACGCCAGCCCGACGGCAGCGGCAAGATCCTGTCCAATATCGTGCATTCGCAGATCAGCGACCACGCGCCCTATGGCGGCGTGGTGCCCGAGATCGCCGCGCGTGCCCATATCGACCTGCTCGACGGCATCGTCGGCCGCGCCATGAAGGACGCCGACGTCAATTTCGCGCAGCTAAGCGGCGTTGCGGCGGCGGCCGGGCCCGGCCTGATCGGCGGCGTCATTGTTGGTCTCACCACCGCAAAAGCCATAGCCATGGTGCATGACACCCCGCTGGTGGCCGTGAACCATCTCGAAGCCCATGCGCTGACGCCGCGGCTGACCACTTCCTTGGCGTTTCCGTATTGCCTGTTTCTCGTTTCCGGCGGTCATACCCAGATCGTCGCGGTGCTCGGCGTCGGCCACTATGTCCGGCTCGGCACCACCGTCGATGACGCCATGGGCGAAGCCTTCGACAAGGTCGCCAAGATGCTCGGACTGCCCTATCCCGGTGGCCCGCAGGTGGAACGCGCCGCATCGGGCGGCGATCCCAAGCGCTTTGCCTTTCCGCGGCCAATGCTTGGCCGGCCCGATGCGAATTTTTCGCTCTCCGGTCTCAAGACTGCGGTACGCAACGAGGCCAGCCGGCTCATTCCGCTGGAAGAGCAGGACATCGCGGATCTCTGCGCCAGCTTCCAGGCGGCGGCGCTGGAATCGACCGCGGATCGATTGAGCGTCGGCCTCAGACTGTTCGAAGCACAATTCGGCCCGCCGCATGCGCTGGTCGCAGCCGGCGGTGTCGCCTCCAACCAGGCGATCCGCGGTGCGCTGCAGGCCGTCGCCGCAAAAGCGCAGACCACGCTGATCATCCCGCCGCCGGCACTGTGCACCGACAACGGCGCGATGATCGCCTGGGCCGGCGCAGAGCGTCTTGCGTTAGGACTCACCGACACGATGGAAGCACCGCCCCGCGCGCGCTGGCTGCTCGATGCTGACGCCAAGGCGCCGGCGGGCCATTCCAAATCCCGCGCGGCTTACTGACGGGAATACCATGACCGACTTCAACTCTGTGGCGGTGATCGGCGCTGGTGCTTACGGCACGGCGCTGGCCGATGTCGCGGCGCGCGCCGGCCGCGAAACCGTGCTTTATGCACGCTCGACTGCAGCCGCCGAACTGATGCAGGTATCGCGCGCCAATCCGAGATTGCCCGGCGCTGCCATCGATGACTCTGTCTTCGTCACCGCCGATCTTTCGCTGGCAGCGCGCGCCGATATCATTCTGCTCGCCGTCCCGTCGCAGCAGTTGCGCGAGGCATTGACGGCGCTTGCGCCGCAATTGCCGGCAGGCGTTCCGGTGGTCGCCTGCGCCAAGGGCATCGAGCGCGGCAGCCACAAATTCATGACGGAAGTCATCGCCGACGTCGCACCGCATGCGATCCCTGCCATTCTGTCGGGACCGAATTTCGCTGACGATGTCGCGGCTGGCTTGCCCACGGCCGTGACGCTGGCTTGCGCCGACGAGGATGTCGCTGTCGCACTCGTGCAGGCCTTGGGCTCGGCGACGTTCCGTCCCTATCACTCCACCGATGTGCGCGGCGTCGAGATCGGCGGCGCTGCGAAGAACGTACTGGCGATTGCCGCGGGTATCGTCGCCGGCAAGCAGCTCGGCGCCTCCGCGCTTGCGGCGCTGACAACACGCGGCTTCAGTGAACTGCTGCGGCTCGGCATCGCTTGTGGCGCGCGCACCGAGACGCTATCGGGACTGTCAGGTCTTGGCGATCTGATCCTGAGCTGTTCGAGCGCGCAGTCGCGTAATTTTTCGCTCGGCGTTGCATTGGGCCGCGGCGAACAGCCGGCGCCTGGCAAACTCGCCGAAGGCGAATTCACGGCGCCGGTGCTGATCGAGCTTGCGACGTCGAAGGGCGTCGATATGCCGGTGGCAAAAGCCGTGGCTGCAATTCTGGCCGGCCAGGCAACCATCGATCAGGCAATCGATGGCCTGCTGACACGGCCGTTCAAGGCAGAAGGTTAGAGGCAAGATGAAATACTGGCTGGTGAAATCGGAGCCATCTGTATGGTCATGGGATCAACAGGTCGCCAAGGGCAAAAAGGGCGAAGCCTGGACCGGCGTGCGCAACCACAGCGCCAAGCTCAACATGATGGCCATGAAGAAAGGTGATCGCGCCTTCTTCTATCATTCCAACGAAGGCAAGGAAGTTGTCGGGATCGTCGAGATCGTGAAAGAGCATTATCCCGACCCGACCGACGAATCCGGCAAGTTCGTCTGCGTCGACATTGCCGCCGACAAGCCTTTGAAGACGCCGGTGACGCTCGTTGCCGTGAAGGCCGAGCCAAAGCTCGGCGAGATGGCGCTGCTGAAACTGTCGCGGCTCTCGGTGCAGCCGGTGACCGCGGAGGAGTGGAAGCTCGTCTGCAAAATGGGCGGATTGTGAGCGCCGACGGCGCGGCCAATCTTGCAATCACTGATCCCGTAGCTTTCATCCGCGCCAATACGCGCCTGCGACCGGTGCCACTGGTGCCGAACATTGTGCTGCACACAGCCGACGAGGCCGTACCGCTGTGGAGCAAGACTGAGGAAGAACTCGGCGAAGCCGGACTGCCGCCACCGTTCTGGGCCTTCGCCTGGGCCGGCGGACAGGCACTGGCGCGCTTTGTTATCGATCATCCCGGGCATGTTGCTGAAAAGACCATCATCGATTTCGCAACAGGATCGGGGCTGGTGGCTATCGCCGCGATGAAAGCCGGGGCAAGCAGCGTCTTCGCCTATGACATCGACGCCTTTGCACGCACGGCCATCGCACTGAACGCGGCTGAAAATGGCGTTACGATCAATGCTCGCGGTGACGATCTGCTCGGCGGCTCATCTGTCCCGACCGCACAAACGATTCTGGCAGGCGATATTTTCTATGAACGCGACACCGCAGAGCGCGCCTTTGCATTTCTTTCAGAGCAAGCGGCGCGCGGTGCAACGGTCCTGATCGGCGACCCCGGCCGCAGCTATCTGCCGAAAGACAAATTGCGCAAGCTCGCGGAATACAGAGTGCCCGTGACGCGCGATCTTGAAGATGCAGAGATCAAGAACACGGCGGTGTGGACGCTGGCCTAACTACCCCGCCTCAGCCACCACCTGCGCCAGAAGCTGCTCGCGCTTCGATTGCGAGCGATAGCCCGTTTGCGTCGCGGCGATGCGCGCGAGCACGCCGTCCTCGAAGGCGGTGACGATGGTATCGTGCACATAGCTCTTGCGGCAGATCGCCGCCGTGTTCTGCAATTCGTCCGCCGCCGACCGCACGGCTTCGAGCACCTGCTTCCTGCGTCCACGCTCACTGGCTGCCGGCTCTATCCGTGACAGGGTTTCAGCCACCGTCGCCGACGCCATCAGAGTGCGGAAATCCTTCAGTGAAATCTTGATGCCGGCGATATCCCGCAGGAAGGCGTTCACTGCTGCCGTGTTGACCTTGTGAATGCGGCCAGCATTGTCGCGATACTGGAACAGGCGTTTGCCCGGCACGTCGTGCAGGATACCAATCGCGCGGACGAGCTTCGACGCATTGGACTCCTTGCGCACTGCCTTGCCGCCCTTGGCTTTGAAGGTGAGCACGATGCAATCGTCTTCGAGCTGCACGTTCGACTTCATCAGCGTTGTAGCGCCGCGGGTGCCCGACAGCTTCATATAGCTCTCATTGCCGGCACGGATCGCGGTCCGCGTGACGAGTTCGATGACAGCGGCGAGCGCGAACTCACGCGTCGGCTCGTCGCCTGCCAGAAGCGCCGAGACGTTGCGGCGGATCTTCGGCAGTGCCGCCACCAGCTTCGCCAGCCGATGCGCCTTGCGTTGCTCGCGGACCTTCTCCCAATCCGAGTGATAGCGGTATTGCAGGCGGCCGGCCGCGTCGCGGCCTACGGCCTGCAAATGCGACGTAGGATCAGCGGCATAGCGGACCTCGGCATAGGCCGGGGGCACTGCCATGGAGTTCAGCCGCTTGATCGTCCCGATATGCTTGATCGGGGTGCCGTTGGCCCTGACGAAGGAATAAGATTTTCCGCGCTTGAGCCGGCGGATCGTCAGCTCAGACTGATCTCCGAGCTTCAGGCCCATTTCACGGGCCAAAACCTCCACACTCGCGGGGCTTGGCTTGGCCATACGGGCTGGCCGCGCGACGGAACGGGCGGAAACGGCCCGGGAAGGCGCGAAATTCTGCTGTTCCATCATAGTGTTATCTGCCTCGTCGGCCCTGTGTCTCTGCTAATGCCGTTTATTGATTTTTGGTTCCGGGCCGCTTGGCCGTCCCTGCGAGGGCGATTTAGGGGCTTCCCGCAACTATTGCGAGTCCACAGGCACGCAATTTCGGTTACTGGTTACTGGTTACCGTTTAGCGCCTGAATTGGCTTTATGATGAAGTTTCCGAGCCGTCAAAACGCGAACGTGATCGGGGCTGCGACCTTGCGGACCGACCAAAGGCCTAGTCCGGCCCCGCTTGTCCAGCTATCTCGCGCCGGCGCATATTGCGCGCAACGAGAACCGGCTGGCGGCGAATTCGCGCAGCGGTCGCACGGTGGTGGAGGGGACGATGTCCGACAAGATTTACGACGTACCGGCTGAGTGGACGACGCGCGCCTTCGTCGATGACGCAAAATACAACGAGATGTATGCGCGCTCGATCAGCGATTCCAACGGCTTCTGGGCCGAGCAGGCCAAGCGCCTCAACTGGAGCCACGCCCCCACCAAGATCGAAAACACGTCCTTTGCCCCAGGCAAGATCTCGATCAAGTGGTTTGAGGATGGCGTATTGAACGCCGCCTATAATTGCATCGACCGCCATCTACCGAAGCGCGCCAACCAGACCGCGATCATCTGGGAAGGCGACGACCCCTCGCAGTCGAAGCACATCAGCTATCAGGAACTGCACGACGAAGTTTGCAAGATGGCCAACGTGTTGCGCAACCGCAATATCGGCAAAGGCGACCGCGTCACCATCTATCTGCCGATGATTCCAGAAGCCGCTTACGCGATGCTGGCCTGCGCGCGCATCGGCGCGGTCCATTCAGTGGTCTTCGCCGGTTTCTCGCCGGACTCGCTGGCGCAGCGCATCACTGACTGCCAGTCGAAGATCATCATCACCGCCGATGAAGGCCTGCGCGGCGGCAAGAAGGTGCCGCTAAAGAACAATGTCGATGCCGCGGTCGCCAAGGCCGGCGGTGTCGACTGGGTCGTCGTCGTCAAACACACCGGCACGCCGGTGAATATGGATCCCGCCCGTGACTTCTGGTATCGCGAGGCCGCCGAAGTCGTGACCACCGAATGCCCCTGCGAGCCGATGAATGCGGAAGATCCGCTGTTCATCCTCTACACGTCGGGCTCCACCGGCCAGCCCAAGGGCGTGCTGCACACCACTGGCGGCTATCTGCTGTTCGCCTCGATGACGCATCAATACGTGTTCGACTATCACGAGGGTGATGTCTACTGGTGCACCGCCGACGTCGGCTGGGTGACCGGTCACAGCTACATTCTCTATGGGCCGCTGGCCAACGGCGCGACCACGCTGATGTTCGAAGGCGTGCCGAACTATCCGTCGATGTCGCGCTTCTGGGAAGTCATCGACAAGCATCAGGTCAATATTTTCTACACCGCACCGACCGCGATCCGCGCGCTGATGCAGGCCGGCGACGAGCCGGTGAAGAAAACCTCGCGCAAGAGCCTGCGATTGCTGGGATCGGTCGGCGAGCCGATCAATCCGGAAGCCTGGGAGTGGTACTATCACGTGGTCGGCGAGGCGCGGGCGCCGATCGTCGACACCTGGTGGCAGACCGAGACCGGCGGCATTCTCATCACGCCTCTGCCCGGCGCGACGAAACTCAAGCCCGGCTCGGCGACGCGGCCGTTCTTTGGTGTCGTGCCCGAGATCGTCGATGCCGACGGCAAGGTGCTCGACGGCGAGACCTCGGGCAATCTCTGCATCGCCAAGTCATGGCCTGGCCAGATGCGGACGGTCTATGGCGATCACGCCCGTTTCGAACAGACCTATTTCTCGACCTACAAGAACAAGTACTTCACCGGCGACGGCTGCCGCCGCGATGCCGACGGTTATTACTGGATCACCGGCCGCGTCGACGACGTCATCAATGTCTCCGGCCACCGCATGGGCACCGCGGAAGTGGAATCGTCGCTGGTTGCGCATGAGAAAGTATCCGAGGCCGCCGTGGTCGGCTATCCGCACGACATCAAGGGCCAGGGCATCTACGCTTATGTCACGCTGATGAACGGCGTCGAGCCGACGGAAGAGCTGCGCAAGGAGCTGGTAGCCTGGGTCCGCAAGGATATCGGCCCGATCGCCTCGCCTGATCTCATTCAGTTCGCGCCGGGCCTGCCAAAGACCCGCTCCGGCAAGATCATGCGGCGAATCCTGCGCAAGATCGCGGAGGATGAACCGTCATCTCTGGGTGATACATCGACACTGGCCGATCCCGCCGTGGTCACCGACCTCGTCGAGCATCGGCAGAACAAGAAGCCGGGGGCGTAACAACTCACCCCTAGTCTATCGGCAGGCGCGGAGTGATGTGATGGATCGTCGGTCATTCGTGTTGGGAAGTGCTGCAGTTGTTGCGGGCGGAGCCTCCGCCCGTGCGCAACATGCCGGTCATCCCGCATTGCCTGCGGCACCATCGTCGAAAGAGCCCTACGCCAAATTGCAAGGTGGCGTACCGCATCACATGACGCCCGAGCAGGAGGCGCAGCGCGTCACAGAGAGTCCGGCGCCGAAAGGGCTGCAAGGCAAGTGGATATCGCGCGCTGCGCTGCCATTGCCGCGCAGTGAGATGGCCTGGGCGACATCATGGGCCGATCGTATGCATATCGTCGGTGGCTACGGCGAAGGCCGTGTCGACCGCCCCTATCACCATGTCTACGATCCCGCTTCAGATCAGTGGCTCGACGCAGCGCCCCTGCCGCGCGGCGCCAACCATGTCTCGGTCGCTGCCGATGCCGGCCGCGTCTATGCGCTCGGCGGCTTCATGCAGCAGAACCGCGGCTCGGACCAGAACGCCTATGCCTATGATGTCGCTGCCAATCGCTGGGATACGATCGCGCCGTTGCCGAGACCGCGCGGTGCCGGCGCTGCGGTCGCGCTGAACGGCAAGATCCATCTGATCGGCGGCGCGTCGGAACCCGCGGCAGAGCGCGCCAGTGTCAGCTGGCACGAAGTCTACGATCCCAAGACCGACAAATGGGAGACCCGCAAGGCACTGCCCGGTGCGCGCGACCATGTCGGCTGCGTCGCCACGCGCGGCGTGATCCACGTGATCGGCGGGCGCTTCAATACGTTCGAGTACAATACCGATCTGCACCATGTGTATCTGCCCGAGCGCGACACATGGGAGCTGCGCGCCGCACTGCCGACGACCCGTTCGGGCCATGGCCTTGTGGTGTATCGCGACCGGCTGTTCGCCATGGGCGGCGAATCCGGCGTGGTGCAGAACGGCCAGCTCACCCAAGGCAAGGTGTACGGACAGATGGAAAGCTACGACCCGGCCTCCGACACCTGGCAGAGCCACGCGCCGATGCTGACCCCGCGCCATGCGGTCGGCGCCACGGTTATTGGCGACTGGATCTATGTGGCTGGTGGCGGTGCTGTCCTCGGCGGCGCGGTACAATCCGCCGTCCATGAGGCCTTTACGCTGGCCTAGTGACCTCCAACGCATTGCATCTGGCTGGCCTCACGCGATTGTCAGGGCCGGATGGCCACCCCCGGCCAATTTAGAGCGAGTGTTGTTTTCCGGGCATTTACTTTGTTCAGCGGATTTCCTCTTTAGGCGCTCGTTGGCGCACTCCCCCGCGCTGGCAGAGACCGGTTGTTTACGCGACTGGTTGAGAATTTCCCGTGTGCAATTGTTTTCGTCGCCTTGAGAGGCGGCACGACCTCGTCGGCCGCTACCGGCCGGGCCGAACTGGAGAGATCGATGTCCTTGAAGATTGCTCGTGCGCTGGCAGCCACCGTTGTCGTTGGCGTCCTGATGTCCCCCACCGCGCAGGCAGCGCCCAATGTGGTCGGCTTCCACGGCGACTATGCCCCCGGCACCATCGTCGTGAAGACCAATGAACGTAAGCTGTATCTCGTGCTCGAACAGGGTCAGGCCGTGCGCTATCCCGTCGGTGTCGGCAAGCCCGGCAAACAGTGGGCCGGCGCCACCAAGATCGACGGCAAGTACCGCCAGCCGGCCTGGGCTCCGCCCGCCGACGTCAAGCGTGACAATCCGAATATCCCGGATGTGATTGCGGGCGGTTCGCCAGCTAATCCGATGGGCGTTGCTGCGATGACCCTCGCCGGCGGCGAATATGCCATCCACGGCACCAACCGCCCCAATTCGATCGGCGGCTATGTCTCTTACGGTTGCGTCCGCATGTACAACGAAGACATCACCGACCTCTATTCGCGCGTCTCGGTCGGCACGCCGGTGATCGTCACCCAGCGCTGATCGCTGGCAGCTTCGCTATTCTGAAAAGCCGCGCATGATGCGCGGCTTTTTGTTTTGCTGATCTCAGCGGTTATCGCACCAGCCGTTGCGATGGCCGCCGCCATACGCGCGCGCGTGACCAGCACCGAGCAGTGCAGCCGACACGTTCGGCGTTTGCCTGGTCGCCACATCGGCGACTACACGGCCGGGATATTTGTCAGGCCCGATATTATAGATCGTGAGGCTTCCCTCGCGGAGCAACTTGGTCAGTGCGGCCGTCGCGGTTTCTGCTTTCTGAATCTCGCGCGCGCATTGCCCCTTCAGTTCCGGCGCATCGATGCCACGCAAACGAATGCGCACACTGACGTCCTCGCCGGACCCAAGATGCACGCGCGCGCCAAAAGTATCGCCGTCGATGGCATAGCGCATCTCGATCGGGTAGCGCGCCTCAGCATTGCCGGCGCGCCTGACGATCGCCTCGGAATCGCGGGCGGCCTCGGTCTGATCCGCGCCGGGCAGGAACGGCAGCCAACGCTTCACCGGCAGCATGGTGCCGGCGGCCAGGCCGAGCACGAATACCCACGGCATCGCCGCGGACATGCGGGATCGCCACGGCGACGCACGGTGAATGCGCGATGCTGGGGTCATCGTCCTGCGATAATGTGAGTCGAAACAACCAGCCAGAAGAATCTGGCCCAGTGATCCGAAGAGTTAGAAGTCGGACGCAATGCCCTTACGTTCCCAGTCGCCAAAGCGCGTGGGCTCCGGGCCTTCAGGTCCCTGGAACTCTTTCGCTTTCGCCGCAGTATGCGCTGCTGCAGCTGCAGCCCGACGTTCTTCTGCCTCGGCCAGCGCACGCTGCGCGGCGGGCGTCAAAACTTTCTTCGGTGCCGGCTCAGGCTCCGGCAAAGACGTTGCGGACTCGGAAGGAATGTCGTTCATCTCAGGTTTCCTGCTGAACCGGCAAGGGCGGCACGCGTTACATAAATCAATGTCGAACAGTTGCCGTTCGACTGTGAGCATATAAGGGCGATTCTTACATTTGGCATATTCGCATGCGACAGAATCGCTCCCATCCAATGGCCGCATGCTGAGCCTGCCCGCGCCATTGCCCGCCCTCCGTCGTGATGTTTTCGCATGTCGCAAGTAAGATACGCACCGCCAACCGAGGTCCCCGGCCTCGCCGCGCGACGGATTGCGGCGGATATTCTCGACGGCGTCTTGCACAAGCATCGGACCCTCGACGACCAGCTCGAAGGCGCCGCGGCCCATCCCGGCCTGAAAACGCTGTCCGACCGCGACCGCGCGCTGATGCGACGTCTGGTTGCGACGATCCTGCGCCGGCTCGGTACGCTCGGGCATATTCTCTCCCGCCTGCTCGACCGCGGTGTCCCCACCGATGCCCCGCGTGCGCAGAGCGCGCTCCTGATTGGTGCTGCCCAGATCCTCTGGATGGATGTGCCGGATCACGCCGCCGTCGACCTCTCGGTCCGCATGGTGCAATCCGACCGCCGCGCCGCGAAATATGCCGGACTGGTCAATGCCGTGTTGCGACGCTGCGCCCGTGAAGGCCAGCCGCTGATCGACGAAGTTGCCGCCCAGACTCTCGACATCCCGCCCTGGCTGATGGCGCGCTGGACGGCCCATTACGGCGGGACGGCAGCCAAGGAAATGGCCGTGGCGCTGAGCCATGAGCCGTCGCTCGATCTCACCGTCAAATCCGAAGCCGATGCCTGGGCCACGCGCCTGCACGGCGAAGTGCTTCCAACCGGTTCCGTCCGAACCTTGCTGCAGGGCTCGGTGACCATGTTGCCCGGTTTCGATGACGGCCAGTGGTGGGTGCAGGATGCCGCGGCGGCACTGCCGGCACGACTATTCGGCGACCTCAAGGGCAAACGCATCGTCGATCTCTGCGCCGCGCCGGGCGGCAAGACTGCGCAATTGGTCCAGGGCGGCGCACAGGTCACTGCTATCGACCGCTCGCCGAATCGTGTGGCGCGGCTGCGCGAAAATCTGGCGCGGCTGTCGCTCAAGGCCGAAACCGTCGTCGTCGACGGCGCCGAATATCCCGGCGAGGGTTTTGACGGCGTGTTGCTGGATGCGCCCTGCTCCTCCACCGGCACGATCCGGCGGCACCCCGACGTCGCCTGGCTGAAACAGGACTCCGACATCGTCATGCTGACGGCGCTGCAACGGCGCCTGCTGCAGAAGGCGGCTTCGATCCTGAAGCCCGGCGGAACCCTGGTCTATTGCACCTGTTCGCTGGAGCCTGAAGAAGGCGAACAAGCCATCGCCGACCTGCTGGCCAAGGATTCCAGCATGCGCCGCGCCCCCGCCGACGCCAGTGAAGTTGCCGGCCTGGCCGAGATCGTCACCCCCGAGGGCGATCTGCGCACTTTGCCGAGCCATCTGCCCCATACCGATCCTCGGCTCGGCGGGCTCGACGGCTTCTATGCGGCGCGACTCATTAAATCCTGATATTCACAGAGTAATCTCCCGATTCGCGAGGCTTCCACAGGGGGCTTCCTTGTACTGTGTGCGGATCGCGTTTCCGGCTAAAAGGATTCGCAACAACCCTTTCTCTTCCAGTTCAAGGCGCGCGTGGTCGCACATCGCAGACGTATCTCGGGGCTGATCCTCGGCCGCTTCGCGCGGAGCGCGATGTCGCGCGCGTCTGGCGGATCGGCAGCCCTGGCCCGGCTCTGGCCCGGACGCACAGATCGCCTGATCATCGCGCCGCATGATCTGCGCACCACCGATGCCACCCGCGCCGCCGAAATCTATGCCGGGCGCTTCGTCTTCGCCGGCAAGATCGTCACCTGCCACGGTCGCTCGATCTTCGATCTGGAACCGCCATCGGAAGACTGGGAAGTTTCACTGCTCGGCTTCGGCTGGCTCCGCCATCTGCGCGCCGCCGACACCGCCATCACCCGCGCCAATGCGCGCTCGCTGATCGACGACTGGATGTCGAATACGTCGCGCAAGCGCCCGGTCGGACGCCGCGCCGACGTCATCGCCCGCCGTGTGATCTCGCTGCTATCGCAGGCGCCGCTGGTACTCGGCGATACCGACGGCAAATTCTATCGCCGCTATCTGCGCTCGCTCAGCCGCGAGATTCGCTCGCTACGCTACGCGCTGTCGCATGCACCCGACGGCGTGCCAAAGCTGCAGGTACTGATTGCGCTGTGTTACGCATCCCTCTGCCTCGCCAATCAAGCGCGCCACATCCGTACCGCCACACGCAAACTCTCCGACGAATTGCAGCGCCAGATCCTGCCCGATGGCGGACATATCTCGCGCAACCCCGGCGCGCTGATCGAATTGCTGATCGATCTGCTGCCACTGCGGCAGACTTTTGCCGCCCGCAACATCGCGCCACCGCCGGCGCTACTGAATGCGATCGATCGCATGATGCCGATGCTGCGATTCTTCCGTCATGGCGACGGCTCGTTCGCACTGTTCAACGGTATGAGCAATGCGCCATCGCATCTGCTGGCGACGCTGCTGGCCTATGACGACACGCACGGCGTGCCGATGGCGCATATGCCGCATACCGGCTTCCAGCGTCTCGAGGCCGGTCAGATGACCGTGATCATCGACACCGGCCCGCCACCACCGTCCAGTGTGAGCCACGACGCGCATGCCGGCACGTTGTCGTTCGAACTGTCGTCCGGCCCGAGCCGCATCGTCATCAATTGCGGCATGCCGTCGACCGGGCGCGACAACTGGCGCGCTTTCGCGCGCGGTACGCCGGCGCATTCGACGATGACCTATCACAACACCTCGTCGTGCCAGTTCGTCGAACGCAGCGCGATGAAGAAGTTTCTGCAGGGTGCGCCGATCGTCAACGGCCCGCATGTGGTGGAGAGCTATCGCGAGATCACCTCGAACGGCACCATCCTGACCACCTCGCATGACGGCTATCACCCACGCTTCGGTGTCACGCATCGGCGCGTGCTGATGATCTCCGAGGACGGTTCGAAACTCGAGGGCGAGGACATCGTCGCGGCGGCGCCCGGCGCGCGGCTGAAAGGCAGCAATACCGACTACGCCTTGCGCTTCCATCTGCACCCGTCGGTAAAGGCCAGCCGGCTCAGCGACGCCCGCGGCGTCATGCTGGTATTGCCGAACCGCGACGTCTGGACCTTCGAGGCGCTGGACGACAAGGTCGAGCTGGAGGACAGCGTGTTCCTGGCCGGCAATGACGGACCGCGCCGAACCGCCCAGATCGTGATCCACCAGAACGCCCAGCAGACCTCCAGCATCCGCTGGAGTTTTGCCCGCTCGGCCTCCTCGCCGTCGCAGACCACGGCCCGCCGCAACGCCCGCCGCGAGCCGGAATTGCCGTTGTAAATCAGGCCTTCACGACGAAATTGCTGGCATGCAAGCCCTTGCAGTTTCTTGCACCGCGAAACCATGCTACGCGGCGTCCTTCTCCCACGGGATACGCATCATGACCGACCATCCGCGCAAGGTTACTCGCGCTCTATTGTCCGTTTCCGATAAGTCCGGGCTGATCGAATTCGCACGGGCGCTGTCCGCTCACGGCATCGACCTCGTCTCCACCGGCGGTACCGCCAAGGCGATCGCTGCGGCGGGCTTGAAGGTCTCCGATGTGTCCGATCTCACCGGCTTCCCGGAAATGATGGATGGCCGGGTCAAGACGCTGCATCCCAAGGTCCATGGCGGCCTGCTCGCGATCCGCGACAATGCCGACCACGCCAAGGCAATGAAGGATCACGGAATTTCGCAGATCGATCTGCTCGTCGTGAACCTCTACCCGTTCGAGGAGACCGTCGCGAAGAACGCCTCCTATGAGGATTGTATCGAGAATATCGATATCGGCGGTCCGGCAATGATCCGCGCAGCCTCCAAGAACCATGACGACGTCACTGTCGTCGTCGAGCCCTCCGATTATCAGTCGGTGCTCGATGAACTCGCGACCAACAAGGGCGCGACCACGCTGACGCTGCGCCGTCGTCTGGCAGCCAAGGCCTATGCGCGCACCGCAGCTTATGACGCTGCGATCTCGAACTGGTTCGCGGATCAGTTGAAGATCACCGCACCGGATTTCCGTGCCGTCGGTGGCAAACTGGTCGAAGCGCTGCGTTACGGCGAGAACCCGCACCAGACCGCTGCATTCTATCGCACACCCGAACTCCGCCCCGGCGTATCCTCGGCGCGGCAGGTACAGGGCAAGCAACTGTCCTATAACAATATCAACGACACCGATGCGGCCTATGAATGCATCGCCGAGTTCGATCCGAAGCGCACCGCGGCCTGTGTCATCGTCAAGCACGCCAATCCCTGCGGCGTCGCCGAAGGCAGCAGCCTGGTTGAGGCCTATCGCAAGGCACTGGCCTGCGATTCCACCTCGGCGTTCGGCGGCATCGTTGCGCTGAACAAGACGCTCGATGCAGACACCGCGCGCGTCATCACCGAGATCTTCACCGAGGTCATCGTGGCACCTGACGCCACCGAGGAAGCCATCGCCATCGTCGCCGCGAAGAAGACCTTGCGTCTGCTCTTGGCCGGCGGATTGCCGGATCCGCGCGCGCCGGGCTTCACGGCCAAGACCGTGGCTGGCGGCATGCTGATCCAGAGCCGCGACAATGCTGTTGTCGACGACATGGTGCTGAAGGCCGTGACCAAGCGTCAGCCGACCGACGCCGAACTGCGCGATCTCAAATTCGCGTTTCGCGTAGCCAAGCACATCAAGTCGAATACCATCGTCTATGCCAAGGACCTCGCCACTGTCGGTATCGGCGCCGGCCAGATGAGCCGCATCGATTCCGCACGCATCGCCGCCCGTAAGGCGCAAGATGCGGCCGCTGAGATGAAGCTCGCACAGCCGATGACCAAGGGATCGGTGGTCGCGTCAGACGCATTCTTCCCGTTCGCGGACGGCTTGCTCGTTGCCATCGAGGCCGGAGCCACTGCGGTGATCCAGCCCGGTGGTTCGGTGCGCGACGATGAAGTGATCAAGGCGGCAGATGACGCCGGAATCGCAATGGTGTTCACCGGCGTCCGCCACTTCAAGCACTAAGGCTTCTCAGTCTCAGGCCTCTCGCACCCGTGCGAGCAGGCCAAGGCCTCCGACAAAGAACAGCACCAGCACTGCCATGCCAGCCTTCTGGCTGGCGGTGATTGCGGTGACGAGGCCGATCAATAGCGGCCCCATGAAGGACGTTACCTTCCCTGTCAACGCGAACAGACCGAAGAACTGCGCGATGCGATCCTGCGGTGCCAACCGGATCAACAGCGTGCGCGATGCCGCCTGCAGCGGACCGCCCGCCATGCCGATCAGGCAACCCAGCGCAAGATAGGCCTTCTCCGCAGGCGCCGCGAACAGACCGCCACCGGGCACCGGCGGCGTGACCTTGATGAAGAAGATGGTTTCGCGATCAATCAGCAGGATCGCGATGATCGAGATCAGCAGCAGCAGGATGCTGCCGGTGATCACACGCTTTGGTCCGAACGCATCGTCGAGTTTTCCGCCAATGAAGGCGCCGAACGTTCCGGCAATGGCTAGGATGATACCGAATGTGCCGATCTGAATCGTATTCCAGCCGAACGTGCCGGCCGCATAGATGCCGCCGAAAGCAAACAGCGACACGAGCCCGTCCGTGTAGATCATGTTGGCTATCAGGAATGCCATCATCGAGCGATGCTTCGGCAGATCGCTTAGCGTGTGCCTGAGATCGGTCAGACCTGCACGCACGGCGTGACCGGGCGAAACCTTTGCAGGAAAATCCGGCGTCAGCAGAAACATCGGCAGCACGAAGACGACGAACCACAGGCCCGACAGCGGCGCCGAAATGCGATCGCCCTGGAACGTCGCGGGGTCGAGACCGAGGATCGGGACCAGACCGAACAATGTGCGCCCAGTGGTCGGGTTCGCAGCCATGAAGCCGAGCACGATGATCAGGCTGAGAATGCCGCCGACATAGCCGAGCGCCCAGCCCGAACCGGACAGGCGGCCGATTTTATCCGGCGGCACCAACGTCGGCATCATCGCATTGTTGAACACGGTGGCAAATTCCACGCCGATGGTCGCCAAGCCATAGGCAATCAGCAGCGGCAGGATGATAGCGGGATCGCCGGGCTTGCCGATCCACATGATGCAGGCGCCGATCACGAAGATCGCACCGAAGCTTGCGATCCACGGCTTGCGGCGGCCGCTCGCATCGGCAATCGCGCCAAGCATCGGCGATGCCAGCGCGATGATCAACCCGGCCGCAGCAGTAGCGAAACCCCACAGCGATTGTCCCGTGGCGGCATCGGATGCCACACGCGTGGCGAAATAGGGCGCGAAGACAAAGGTGGTGATGAGACTGAAGTAAGGCTGGGCCGCCCAGTCGAAAAACATCCAACTGATCACCGCAGAGCGCGGTGGATAGGTCTTTGGCGCCGCTGTCACAGAGGCTGATGAAGCGGCGGCGACCGCCATGCGTGGTATCCCCCGCGAATCACAGAGTGTTGTCTCGTACGTTTCACAAGCCATATAGCATTCGAGACGGCGATGCGATCATGTCCGCTGTCAGCCGGAGTGATCGATGGCACCGTTTGCTTTCCTGCGTTGTACGTGCGTCGCAGCACTCGCATTTATACTCGTCGTCCCGGCATCGACAAACGCGCAGCAGGCGCGTGACATCTATACCCCCGCACCGTCAGGCACGCTCAAACCCATCGCGGCCAAGCATGGCATGGTCGTCGCCCAGGAGAAGATCTCCGCCAGGGTGGGTGCGGATGTCATGGCGCGCGGTGGCAATGCGATCGATGCGGCTGTTGCGAGCGGTTTCGCCATGGCTGTCACCTATCCGCGCGCCGGTAATATCGGCGGCGGCGGTTTCATGGTGATCCACACAGCCTCCGGCGAAGACGTCACCATCGACTATCGCGAGACCGCGCCGGCCGCTGCCACCCGCACCATGTTTCTCGGCAGCGACGGCAAACCGGACACCGCAAAATCCCGCGATTCCGCTTTGGGCATCGGCATCCCCGGCACGGTCGCAGGGCTGGCGCTGGCGCTGGAAAAATATGGCTCGGGCAAGTTCACGCTGTCGGATCTGTTACAGCCCGCGATTGCGCTGGCGCGCGACGGCTTCATCCTGACTGACGATGGCGCAGATACGCTGCCGGATTGGCACAGACGCCTGGCGCGCAGGCCCGCGACGAAGAAGATCTTTTCACGTGACGACGGCACCTCGCTGCGCGAGGGCGACCGGTTGATCCAGACAGACCTCGCAACAACGCTCACGGCGATTGCCGCACAGGGACCGCGCGGCTTCTATGAAGGCCCCGTCGCCGAGAAGCTGGTCAGCGGCATCAATGCGGCAGGCGGCATCTTCACGGCAGACGACCTCAAGACCTATCAGCCCGTGGTTCGCACGCCGGTCCGCGGCAGCTATCGCGGCTACGACATCATCTCGATGCCGCTGCCGTCATCCGGCGGAACGGTGCTGCTGGAGACGCTGAATATTCTCGAAGGCTTCCCGATGGGCGAGATGCGGCAAGCCTCCGCACCGTCGCTGCATCTGCTGGTCGAGGCCATGAAGCGTGCTTATGCGGATCGCGCGCGCTATCTGGGCGATCCCGCTTTTGTCAACGCGCCGATCGCGACGCTGACTTCGAAGGACTACGCTACCGGGCAGCGCGCCTCGATCGATCCCAACAAGGCAACGCCGTGGACCGATGCCCTCTCGGCCGTACCGCCGCGCGAAGGACAGAATACGACCCACTATTCGGTGGTCGACAGCGCCGGCAATGCGGTGAGCAACACTTACACGCTGAACTTCAGTTATGGTGTTGGCCTGATCGCCGACGGCACCGGCGTATTGCTCAACAACGAGCTTGACGACTTCACCGCCGCACCCGGCGCATCCAATGCCTATGGTCTCGTCGGCTTCGAAGCCAACCTGCCCGGCCCAGGCAAGCGGCCACTGTCATCGATGTCGCCGACCATTGTCCTGAAGGACGGCAAGCCGGTACTCGTCACCGGTTCGCCCGGCGGCAGCCGCATCATCTCGACAGTGCTGCAGGTGATCGTCAATGTGATCGACTACAGAATGGATGTGATGTCGGCCGTCGCGACCTCTCGCCTGCATCACCAGTGGCTGCCTGATGAAGTGCGCATCGAACGCGGCTTCAGCGAAGAGACCCTCAATGCCCTGCGTGCCATGGGCCACAAGGTGGTCGAGCCGATGGGCCAGACTTCGGCCAATTCTATTCTCGTGACGCCAGACGGCTTGCTTGGTGCCCCTGATCGGCGTACGCGTGGCGCTGAGGCATCTGGGTACTGACGTCCAATGACATATCCGGTGCTCCCAGGGGCGCACGGGTGAGCGCCCCCCGAACCAAGACGACTAACGGGGGAAACAATCATGAGCGGCAACCGACCAACCTATCCCGGCGCCATTGAGCGCGCGGAAATCGAAGACACCAGCCTTCTGGCCTTCTATCGCGACATGAATCCGCCGGAGCGCCGCACATTCTGGGCCTGTGCCACAGGCTGGGCGCTCGATGGCATGGATTTCATGATCTATCCGCTGGTGATCGGCACCATCATCGTGATGTGGAAGGTCGATCCCGGCACCGCCGGACTCGCCGGCACGGTGACACTGCTCGCATCCGCCATCGGCGGCTGGCTCGGCGGTTATCTTGCCGACCGTATCGGCCGCGTCCGCACGCTGCAGCTAACGATCCTGTGGTTCTCGTTCTTCTCGCTGATCTGTGCCTTCGTGCAGAATTTCGATCAGCTGCTGGTGGCGCGTGCGCTGCTCGGCATCGGCTTTGGCGGTGAATGGGCCGCAGGCGCAGTGCTGATGGGCGAAGCCATCCGTCCGCAATATCGCGGCCGTGCTGTCGGCTCGGTGCAATCCGGGTGGGCGATCGGCTGGGGTCTCGCCGTGCTGTCACAAGCGGTCTTGTTCTCATGGCTTCCACCAGAGACAGCGTGGCGCTGGATGTTCGCCATCGGTGCACTGCCGGCTTTGCTGGTGCTGTATCTGCGCCGCTACGTCGAAGAGCCGGTCATCGCCGCGGAGACCCGCGCCAAGCAGAACGCCAGCGGCGATCGGCCCAAGCTCAGCGAAATCTTTGCCGGCCCGATGCTGAAGACCACGATCCTTGCGTCGCTCGCTGCGACCGGTTGCCAGGGTGGCTATTACGCCATCACCTTCTGGGTGCCGCGCTTCCTCACCACCGAGCGCAAGCTGTCGATCGTCTCATCGACCGGCTATCTCTCGGCGTTGATCGTCGGCTCCTTCATCGGCTATCTCGTCGGCGCCTGGCTCGCCGACCGCATCGGTCGCCGCAACCTGTTCCTGACCTTCTCGCTCGGCGCCATCGCAGTCATCCTGATCTACACACAGGTGACGCTCACCAACGAAGTTCTGTGGATCCTCGGCTTCCCGCTCGGCTTCTTTGCGTCGGGCTACTTCTCCGGTATGGGCGCGTTCCTCACGGAGCTCTATCCAACACGTCTGCGCGGATCGGGCCAGGGCTTCTGCTACAATTTCGGCCGTGGCATCGGCGCTCTGTTCCCGTTCCTGGTCGGCGCTCTGTCCAATACTACCAGCCTCGGCAATGCCATCGCGATCTTCGCAGTGCTGGCTTACGGCCTGTTCTTCCTCGCAGCCTATGCGTTGCCCGAAACCCGCGGACGTATTCTCTATGCAGACGCCTGATTCATCCCCCAGCGAACCCCGGGCTTGCCCGGGGCCGCAACCGAGCCAGCGCAGCGCGACACGGTTCACCGTGCCGCGGGGTGCCGTTGATACGCATGCCCATGTGATCGGTCTGCCGTCGGACTATCCGTTCGTCGCCGGGCGGAGCTACACGCCGCCGGAGGCCACGGCGGCATCTTATCTATCAATGCTCGATGCGACCGGCATGACTTACGGCGTGCTGACGCAAGTCAGCGTCCATGGCACCGACAATCGTCTGCTGGTGGATGCACTCACCGCCAATCGCCAGCGGTTGCGCGGCATCGCCGTGATCGGGCTGGATTGCCCCGAGAAGGAGAAGGCCGCGCTGAAAGAAGCCGGCGTCGTCGGCCTTCGGCTCAACGTGCTTTATGGCGGCGGGATGGGTTTCGCGCAGCTTGAGGACTACGCGTCGCTCTGCCGCGAGATGGGCTGGCATCTGCAATTCCTGATCGATGCCAAGGATATTCCGGCTCTCGCCTCACGCTTTGCGAAACTGCCGGTGCCATTCCTCGTTGACCATATGGGACACTTCCCGACCTCACGCGGCATCAACGATCCGGGCTTCGACGCTCTGGTCGGACTCGTTCGTGACGGCGCATGGGTGCGGCTGTCCGGCGCCTATCGTACCAGCATCCAGGGTGGCCCGCCCTATAGCGATACGATTCCCTTCGCCCAGAAGCTGGTCGCCGCCAATCCGGATCGTTGCATCTGGGGCTCCGACTGGCCGCATGTGGCGAACTGGGATGTGATGATGGGCGTAAGTGATCTGCTCGACCTGCTTGCAGAGTGGGTGCCGGATGAGACGACGCGCAATCGTATCCTCACGAACAATCCGCAGAAGCTGTTCGGCTTCCCCGCGGTCTAGCGCCCCACCGAATACGGCCCGCCCTTCTCCAGCGCACGCTGATAGGCGGGCCGCGCATGGATCTTCGCGAGCCACGCCATCGCCTTGGGATGTCCTTGCTCCAGCCCGGCGCGCGCAGAGGCGGCTTCGAGCGGGAAGCTCATCTGGATATCGGCGGCGGTGAATTCGTTGCCGGCGAACCACTCGCTCTTCGACAGCTCGCCTTCCCAGAAGGCCATATGCTGTTTGAGCTGCGGATCCACCAACGTGTTCAGCGCTTTCGCGGCGATGGCATTGACCACCGGACGCATCAGTAGCGGCGCGCGCTTCGGCAGCATCAGGAAGATCAGCTTCAACAGTAGCGGCGGCATCGCCGATCCCTCGGCATAGTGCAGCCAGTAGGTGAAGCGCAGACGCTCCGGGGTATTGTCGGCGGGGATCAGCCGGCCATTGCCATAGGTCTTGACGAGATATTCGACGATCGCGCCGGACTCGGCGATCGTGTTGCCGTTGTCGGTGATGACCGGCGACTTGCCGAGCGGATGAATCGCCCGCAGCTCCGGCGGAGCCAGCATGTTGGGCTGCCGGTTGTATCTGATGATCTCATAGGGAGTGCCGAGCTCTTCGAGCAGCCACAGGACGCGCTGGGAGCGCGAGTTATTCAGGTGATGGACAGAGAGCATGGCGATCCTTTGCGAGCTGGCGCGCTCAATTATCGCCCGGGTAATATTGACAGATATATTATCCGGGTATAATTAGCATCGATCTTGATGATGAGACGGGCTTATCCCATGACTGAAATGAGTGTTCCTCCGTTTAGCGCCTTTGCCGGTCCGAAGCTGCTGGCTTCTGGGCCATTGGCCGAGGTGGCGATCGCAATCAAGATCGCGACCGGCGCAATCGCCGATCCGATCGTCATTTTCGACAATGCCACCGGCAAGTCACTCGATATCGATTTGCGCGGCAGCCATCGCGAGGTCGTCGCCCGCCTGCCCCAGCCATCGACGGCCGAGCCCGCCACCGAGGCATCCACCGAGCCACGTGGCCGTGGCCGGCCGAAGCTTGGCGTTGTCGCCCGCGAGGTAACGCTGTTGCCGCGCCATTGGGAGTGGCTTGGCACCCAACCCGGCGGCGCTTCCGTCGCATTACGAAAACTGGTCGAGGAGGCGCGCCGCGTCCATGGTGACCGGGATCGGCTTCGTGCGGCGCGTGACGCCGCTTATCACTTCATGTCGACCATGGCGGGCGACCGACCCGGTTTCGAGGAAGCGTCGCGGGCCTTGTTCGCTGACGACCGGCGACGCTTTGCCGGCCTGATCGCCCCATGGCCCGAAGATGTTCGCGACCACATCATCAAGCTTGCCTTCAGTGATCGCGCCGAATCGACCTCGGCCTGATCGGCCGTCGCGTCCATCCCAAGGAAATGCCCGTGTCGAACGTTCCGCCCCTCTGGAAGACCTTTCTCGTCTTCCTTGCACCGATGATGCTGAGCAACATTCTGCAATCGCTGTTCGGCACCATCAACAGCATCTATGTCGGCCAGATGATCGGCGTCGATGCACTCGCGGCGGCATCGGTGTTCTTTCCGATAATGTTCTTCTTCATCTCCTTCGTCGTGGGATTGGGAGCGGGCGCGTCGGTGCTGATTGGCCAGGCCTGGGGCGCGGGCGAGCGCCACAAGGTAAAGGCGGTGGCCGGTACGACTCTCGCTGTCGCCCTTCTGCTAGCGGTCATCATCGCGGTGTTCGGCGCCCTGTTGAGCCGACCAATGATGGTTGCGCTTGCGACACCGGCAGATGTTCTCGACCAGGCCAGCGCCTATGCCCGGATCATGATGCTGGCGATGCCGGCGACCTTCATCTTCATTCTGATGACATCGATGATGCGCGGCGTCGGCGACACCGTGACGCCGCTATGGGCGCTGACACTATCCACATTCATAGGCCTCACCGTCACACCGGCGCTGATCCAGGGCTGGTTTGGCCTGCCGCGACTTGGCGTGGCCAGCGCTGCCTGCGCCGCGGCCGCGTCGAGCGCGTTCACGCTGCTCTGGCTCGCCATGTACCTGCGCCGCAAGAAACACGCGCTCGCGCCCGACGCGGAGCTCCTGCGCAGAATACGGCTTGACCCCGCGCTGCTGCGCAAGGTGTTGCGGATCGGTATCCCTTCCGCGATCGGCATGGCCGTAATGTCGGTGGCCGAACTTGTGCTGCTCGGCCTCGTCAACGGCTTCGGCTCCAACGCGACCGCCGCTTATGGCGCGGTCAACCAGATTTTGAGCTATGTGCAGTTTCCGGCCATTTCGATCTCGATTACGGTCTCGATCTTCGGCGCGCAGGCCATCGGCCGCGGCCAGGCCGACCGGCTCGGCGCCATCGTCCGCACCGGATTGCTGATGAACCTCGTCCTGACTGGCGGACTGGTGGCGATCGCCTACCTGTTCTCCCGCACCCTCATGAGCTTTTTCATTGTCGATCCCGCGGTCCTCGAACTCGCACAGCGATCGCTTCACATTGTACTGTGGAGTTCGGTCCTGTTCGGCATGGCCACAACCTTCTCCGGAATGATGCGTGCCAGCGGAACGGTATTCGCACCATTGGCGCTTCTGGTTTTCGCCATCGTTGCCATCGAGGTGCCCTCGGCCGTCATCCTCAGCCGCACTATCGGTCTCGATGGCGTCTGGGCCGCCTACCCCATCACCTTCTGCGCCATGTTTGTTCTGCAGATGAGCTATTACATGCTGGTGTGGCGCAAACGGACCGTACAGCGTCTGATCTGATACTGTGCGCCGTCAAGCCATAGCATTACGGTCATCATAAAAGATGTGGACGCATCGCACGTGCTGCGCCACACTGCACCCAATAAAAATTCGGGAGACCGCCTTGACCAAGACGTCGCCACAATTCCTGTTCGATTTCGGCAGCCCCAACGCCTATCTCAGCCATCTGGCGATCCCGGCGATCGAAGCGCGCACCGGCGTGACATTCGAATACGTCCCGGTCCTGCTGGGGGGCATCTTCAAGGCGACCAATAATCGCTCGCCGGCGGAGACCTATGCCGGCGTCAAGAACAAACGTGAATTTCATGAGCTCGAGACCGAGCGGTTCGTGAAGCGCTTCAGCGTCAAGCCCTACACGATGAATCCGTTCTTCCCGGTCAACACGCTGAACCTGATGCGCGTCGCCATCGCGGCACAGCTTGACGGCGTGTTCGAGAAATACGTCGAGGCGGCATTCCATCATATGTGGGGTGAGCCAAAGAAGATGGATGACCCCGACGTGGCCATCAAAGCGCTGACCGAGTCGGGTCTCGATGGCGCAAGACTGTTCGCACGCGGACAGGAGCCCGAGGTGAAGGCGGTACTGGTGGCGAATACACAGACCGCTGTCGAGCGCGGCGCCTTCGGCTCGCCGACCTTCTTCGTGGGTAACGAGATGTTCTTCGGCAAGGAGCAACTGCGCGAAGTCGAGGAACTGATCACCGGCGCCAGCAAGTAACGGGAGAGTTTCATGCAGAAGCGCAACGCGACTGTCGCGGTCATCGGAGCTGGAGACTATATCGGCGCCGAGATCGCCAAGAAGTTTGCCTCAGAAGGTTTCACAGTGTTCGCCGGGCGCCGCAACGGCGACAAGCTGGCGCCTTTGGTGGCAGAGATCGAGGCCATGGGTGGCACGATCGTGGCGCGCTCGCTCGATGCCCGCAAGGAAGACGAGATCGCCGCCTTCCTCAATGACGCCGATGCGCATGCGCCATTGGAGGTCTGCATCTTCAATGTCGGCGCCAATGTGAATTTCCCGATCCTGGAAACGACCGAGCGGGTATTTCGCAAAGTCTGGGAGATGGCCTGCTATTCCGGCTTCCTGGCCGGGCGCGAAGCTGCACGGCTGATGATGCCGCGTGGCCAGGGCAACATCTTCTTCACAGGCGCCACCGCGAGCTTGCGTGGCGGCAGTGGTTTTGCCGCTTTTGCATCGGCCAAATTCGGGTTGCGTGCAGTAGCTCAGGCGATGGCCCGCGAGCTCGGCCCGAAGAACATCCATGTTGCCCATCTGATTATCGACAGCGGCGTCGACACCGCCTGGGTACGCGAGCGCCGCGAGCAGATGTGGGGCAAGGAGGCGCTCAACAATCCCGATTTGTTGATGCCGCCTGCGTCGGTCGCCCAGTCATACTGGCAGCTCTATCGGCAGCCGCGTAGCGCCTGGACGTTCGAGCTGGAGATCCGCCCGTTCGGAGAGAAGTGGTAGTCCGCTCACACCACAGTCGTCATTGCGAGGAGCCCTTGCGACGAAGCAATCCAGCTCTGCATCGACAAGGAACTGGATTGCTTCGCTCAAGGGAAAGTTGGCAAGCTAACTTTCCCAGAGCTCGCAATGACGGGCTACTGTTTGACAGCTTCACGTTCCAATCCAACATGGACTCATCCCAATGCGTATTCTCGTGGTCGGCGCCGGTGCTATCGGCGGTTATTTCGGCGGCAGGCTGTTGCAGGCCGGCAATGACATCACTTTCCTGGTTCGCCCGAAGCGCGCCAGCGAATTGGCGAGCGCCGGCCTCGTCATCAAGAGCCCGCACGGCGACGTGACCCTGAAGAATCCACCCACCGTGCAGGCCGACACGATCAAGGAGAAATTCGATGTCGTGCTGCTGAGCTGCAAGGCCTTCGACCTCGACGACGCCATCGCGTCCTTTGCACCCGCGGTTGGGCCAAACACGGCGATCATTCCGCTGCTCAACGGCATGAAGCATCTCGACGTACTGGAGAAGAAGTTCGGCGCCGAGAACGTCATGGGCGGCCAATGCCAGATTGCAGCGACGCTCAACGAGGCGCGCGAGGTCGTCCAGATGGCGCCGATGCAGGTGCTCAGCTTCGGCGAACGCAAGGGCGGCAGTTCAGATCGCGTGAAGGCGATCGCTGCGATCATGGCGACCGGCAACTTTGGAGGCGCGGCCTCCGAGAATATCATGCAGGATATGTGGGAGAAGTGGGTGTTCCTGGCGACGATTGCCGGCTCGACCAGCGCCATGCGCGGCGCTGTCGGTGACATCGTCGCGGCACCTGGCGGCCGGGACTTCATCCTCGGCGTGCGGGATGAGATGAGCGGCGTCGCCAAGGCCAACGGCTTCGCACCGCGGGCAGCCTTCCTCGAACGCACCGAGGGCATGCTGACAGCAGAGGGTTCGAAGATGACCGCCTCGATGTATCGCGACATTCTCAACAAGGCGCAGATCGAGGCCGACCAGATCGTCGGCGATGTCATCGCCCGCGCCGATGCCGCCAAGGTTGCCGTGCCGCGACTGCGGATGATCTATACGCATCTCAAGGCGTATGAGCATCAGCGGGTAGCGTAAGCATCACCACGTAGCCCGGATCAGGCCAATCGCAATCCGGGCTACGGATTTCCCTTCATAGATGCGCCAGATAATGCGCCAGCGCAGTGATCTCTTCTTCACTTAGCGAATAGGCAACCTCAGCCATCGCTGCCATGCCGCCACCGGCGCGGACGCCGGACTTGTAGTCGCGCAGCGCCTTGACGAGATAGTCCTCGCGCTGTCCGGCGATACGCGACACCGCCTTCGTGCCGCCATAACTTTCCGTGTGACACGATGCACAGCGACGGCCGACCGCCGCTTGCGCGCCCTTGGCCGACAAATCCGGATTGTCATCGGGCTTCTTACCCTCCGGCGGTTTCAGCGAGGCGAAATAGGCGCCGAGATTGCGGATGTCGTTGTTGTCGATCTGCTCCAAGATCGGCTGCATCTGTTCGTTCTTGCGCGTACCTGAACGAAAGAACACCAGCTGCCACTGGATAAACAGATCCGGCTGTGCGGCGAGTGATGGGATATTCTCCATTTGCGAGATGCCGTTCTCGCCATGACAGCCGCTGCAGAGCTCGGCTTTCTCCTTGCCCGCGGCGATATCGGCGGCATCAGCCGGACTGGACCCAGAACCAAGAACTAGAAAGACAAGAACAGCCGCGATTGCAAAACGATGCATGAGCCACATTCCCATTCCAGAATACATGAGGCTGGAGCTGCGGATGACGCAACTCCAGCCTCACGCAATTCGCGACTTACTTCGCGTAGCTGATGCGATAGATTGCGCCTGCCCAATCGTCGGCAATCAGCAGCGATCCATCCTTGGCCAGAACGATATCGGCAGGGCGGCCGAGATAACCCTGGTCACCCTCGATCCAGCCGGAGGCAAAGATCTCCTGCTTGGCGTTCTTGCCATCCGGCCCGGCGATCACACGCTTGATACGTGCGCCCTGATACTTGTGCCGGTTCCACGAGCCATGCTCGGCAATGAAGATGTTGTTCTTATACTCGGCAGGAAACATGTTGCCGGTATAGAACTTCATCCCCAACGGAGCGACATGGGCGCCGAGATTCAACACCGGCGGCGTGAACTCCGAACACTTGTGCCCCATGGCGAATTTCGGATCCGGCATGTTGCCTTGATGGCAATGCGGATAGCCGAAATGCTCACCAAGCTTCGAGATCATATTGAGCTTGTCGCTCGGCATATCGTCGCTGATCCAGTCGCGCGCATTTTCGGTGAACCAGTATTTGCCGGTGCGGGGATCGACGTCGCCGCCCACCGAATTGCGAACGCCCAGCGCAACGATTTCGGCATTGCCGGTCTTGGGATCGACACGGCGGATCTGCGAGAGGCTGGTCGGCGGAATGCCGATGTTGAAGGGAGGTCCAAACGGAACGTAGAACCAGCCGTCCTTGTCCGGCGCGAGATACTTCCAGCCATGCGCCGCGAATGACGGCATGTCGTCATAGACCACCTTGCCGTCACCGAGCTTGTCGATATTTGCCTCGGCATTCTCGTATTTGATCAGCTTGTTGATATCGATCACATAGAGCGCACCGTCCTGGAAGGCGATGCCCGTCGGCATCTTCATGCCCTTGATGACGGTCTTGACCTCTTTCTTGCCGCCCTTGTCGGTGATCGCATAGACGTTGCCGAGGCCGAACGATCCGACAAAGAGCGTGCCTTTATCGCCCCAGGCCATCTGCCGCGCCGCCAGCACGCCGGATGCATAGACCTCGATCTTGAATCCCGGCGGCAGCTTGATCTTCTTCATCATGGCTGCGAGTTCGGCATCGGACGCACCGGCCGGCGGGCCCGACGGCGGCGCCAGTCCCTTCTGTGCCTCGGTCTCGTCACCGAGGAACCAGTCGTCCGGCGGATTGGTCCAGAATTCCTTGGTATCGGATTTGTAGCTCTTGAGCTTTTGCTGTGCGCTCGCTTGATTGAGCGAGGCCATGCCGATCGCCGTAGCGAGGATGGCGGCGCACGCAACAACGGATCGACCAGTCATCGATTTCATCGCGTCACTCCCTGTGCAGCTTGTTGCGGCTGCTATGTCTTATTGAACGTTCGAGACGAACTTTATTGGTCTGTGATTTTCTCAGACAGTGAGATGCTAGCACAAATGTCGCAGGTGAAAAGCGCAACTAACGCTCGCGCAAATGAAAGACGTCGCCATCACGACGACATCTTGAAAAAAATTTTGAAAGTTAGTTCCAGTAGCCTGATGCAATTGGCGCATCGCACCGCATCATCGCGCGATCACTGCTACGTTTTTTTAAAGGCTGCCCTTGGTGAGATAGCGCCAGGCCACAGCCAGCAAGATCAACCCGATGAAGATCAACGCGACCGGCAGCTTCTTCTTTTCGCGCGGGGGCGGTGGCGTGTTGGGCTTGATCCGGCGAAAGGGCGTGACGTTGTTATTGTTGTCGTCGGGCATTGGTCTTGATCTCGAAGCCGTCTTGATGATGGGCGCGATGCCGGTGCCGCCCATGCGGGAATAATAGCTGCGGTAGACAGTCTGGATGGTGGCTTCGGCCGCGGCTGGCTCGGATTGTTTGCCACGCGCCAGCAGCGCGAGATAGCCCGCATAGAATGTCTGGGCTTCCTGCGGCAGCGCGTCGAGGCTTTTCAGCTTCGCCATCATCACCCAGGTCGCAAAATCCGCCCGCGCCTCGTCATTGGCACGCTTGGCAATTTCCAGGTTGGAATCAGTGGTCGACGGCATCGTCAGTCTCGTACCCGCTTCGCCCGTGGATTGTCTGCCCAACGCCCGATGATTTCAAGCGATGCGGGGCGGATCTGCGTGCCTGCGGATCACAAACGACAAGGCCGCCGGACGGCGGCCTGTGATCGATAAAACTGATGCCAAAAAACCAGGAAAATTCTGGAGCGGGCGAAGGGATTCGAACCCTCGACCCCGACCTTGGCAAGGTCGTGCTCTACCACTGAGCTACACCCGCATCCGAGAAGACAGGCGGCGATTGCTCGCCGCCGACGCGCAGACCTATGCCAAATGCCGGTGGCGAATGCAACAGTTAGACTGCATCTCGGATCACGGCGAGTTAATCGCGGTTTATGGCCCTTTGAGCCCGATTTTGCCCAGAAAATGGGTCAAAACAGCGAAATGTCGCCTCTCGGGTCGAATCGGTCCCTGCCGGACCTATTTCACCGGATTGCAAATTACTGTCACGGACGCCATTTAATCGCTCAGGCCATGCTAGAAGCAGCCAAATTTTTCAGACATCGAGCGAGGTTCACGTGACCATCATGGATCAGGGCGGCGCACAGGCGCCGCAGGCAGGTTCGACGCCGCAGGCAGCAACCGCTCTCATCAAGGACACGACCACCCGCACCTTCGTGCAGGACGTCATCGAGGAATCCAAACGCCAGCCGGTCCTGATCGACTTCTGGGCGCCCTGGTGTGGTCCGTGCCGCCAGCTGACTCCTGTCATCGAGAAAGCCGTGACCGCCGCCAAGGGCAAGGTGAAGCTGGTCAAGATGAACATCGACGAGAATCCGGAGATTCCCGGCCAGATGGGCATCCAGTCGATCCCCGCCGTGATCGCCTTCGTCAACGGCCAGCCGGCCGATGGCTTCATGGGTGCGGTTCCGGAGAGTCAGGTCAACGCGTTCATCGACAAGCTGACAGCCGGCATGCCCGGGGCCGAGCCGACGGCTGCCGAATTGCTTCAGGAAGCTGAAGCCATTCTCGCAGAAGGCGATCCGGCCACCGCCGCTTCGATCTATGGCGAGGTGATTGCCGCCGATGCCGGCAATATCGCCGCCATTGCTGGCCTTGCCCGCTGTTACGTCGAGACCGGCGCCATCGAACAGGCCAAGCAGACCCTTGAGCTCGTCCCGGTCGCGAAGCGTGAGGACGCTGCGGTCAAGGCCGTGCAGGCCAAGATCGATCTGGTCGAACAGGCCAGTGCGCTCGGTCCGGTCACCGAACTGGAACAGAAGGTCGCCGCGAATCCGCTCGACCATCAGGCCCGCTTCGACCTTGCGATCGCGCTCAATGGCGCCAATCAGCGCAGTGAGGCCACGGGTCACCTGCTTGAAATCGTCAAGCGTGATCGCAAATGGGATGACGACGGCGCCCGCAAGCAATTGATCCAGTTCTTCGACGCTTGGGGACCGACGGATGAGGCCACCGTTGACGGCCGCAGGCGGTTATCGACTATCCTGTTCTCGTAATTCTTCTCGTGTGACGAATCGGAACCGGACATGCCCATCAATGCCGACTATCGCGGGCCTGCCGAACTTCCTGAGGTAATCCCGGTCTTTCCGTTGCCGGGCGCACTGCTCCTGCCGCGTGGCCAGATGCCGCTGAACATTTTCGAACAGCGTTATCTGGCGATGATCGACGATTCGCTTCGCGACGGGCACCGGCTGATTGGCATGATCCAGCCCGATGCGGCGCATTCGCCGGATGAGGCCAAGCCGGCACTGTTCAAAGTCGGCTGTGTCGGGCGCATCACCCAGCTCGCCGAATCCGGTGACGGCCGCTACATCCTCGAACTGACCGGCGTTTCCCGTTTCGAAGTGGTGCGGGAACTCTCGGTGCTGACGGCGTACCGGCAGTGCAAGGTCGACTACTTCCCCTTCATCGACGATTTCACCGCACGCAAGGGCGAAGACGATGTCGACCGGGCCGCGCTGCTCGCGGTGCTCACCGACTTCCTCAAGGCCAACAACCTGAAAGTGGATTGGGAAGGCATCGACAAGGCGCCCAACGAGGCCCTGGTGAACGCGCTGGCGATGATGTCGCCCTATGGTCCGCCCGAGAAGCAGGCGATGCTCGAAGCACCCGACCTCAAGACCCGCGCCGAGATCCTGATTGCTGTCACTGAAATGGATCTGGCCAAGAAGCGCACCAGCGGCGACCCACCGCTGCAGTAATTCTGATAAATAACCATGATCAACGACCGCATCACCGGAGCGCACCCATGACCACACCCCCAATCGAGCGCGCCGAAAGCACCGTCGACGCCAAGCTGCTCGAGATTTTGGTGTGCCCGCTGACCAAGGGGCAACTCGAATTCGATGCGGCCCGCCAGGAGCTAATCTCGCGCCAGGCCAAGCTTGCTTATCCAATCCGCGATGGCATTCCGATCATGCTGCCGGAAGAAGCGCGGAAGATCGACTGAATTTCTGATGTGGCGGCTCATGCCGGCGCAAATCTCAAGGCGACGATTCCCGCGACGATGAGGGCGACCCCGCCGCCGCGCAGCAGAGTCATCGACTCGCCAAACAGCACGCTTCCGAACAAGACCGTCCCGGCTGCACCGATCCCGACCCATACCGCGTAGGCGGACCCCACCGGCAAAACCTCCAGAACCCGGCCGAGCAGATAGACGAACGCGGCGAGGAAGATCAACGACAGGATGGTCCAGCCCAGGCGGGTGTAACCCGCGGCATATTTCATCGAGATCGCCCACGCCACATCGAGAAGCCCGGCCACGATCAGCAGCAGCCATGCGACACCCTGGCTCATGGCTGCCTCATGCTGCGATCTTGAGAAGATGTGCGTCCCGCTCAGCGAGGAATGCGCGCAGCCGGTCGGCGTAGTCGGCCGTGACGGCATTCGCTACGCTCGGACGTCCGCGTAACGCTGCGCGCCATGCCCGAACCTTGGGTGTGTGGGCGAAGACTTCCGTGTCAGCGATGCTATCGAACACATCGAAGTAGCGGAAGATCGGCGCGTAAACCGCATCGACCATACTAAAGTGCTCCCCCGCGAAAAACGGCGCTGCGGTTAGCACGTTCTCGATGCGACCGAATTTGCCGGCCAACATCTTCCGCTTCGCTTCGTAGCCGTTCGCGTCAGTGGCCGTCTCGAATCCCCACAAATCAGCGAGGATCGACGAGCCGAACTCGATCCAACCACGGTGCCCGGCTCGTTCGAGCGGATCGGATGGGTGAAGCCGCACGTCCATCTGCGTCTCTTCGATATATTCGCAGATCACCGTGCTCTCGAAGAGTGCGGCGGTGTCATTGCCGTCGCGCCGGACAAGCAGAAGCGGAACCTTGCCCAGCGGCGAGATCACGTAAAACCAGTCCGGCTTGTGCGCTAGATCGATATAGCGTCGCTCGAAACGGACACCCTTTTCAGCAAGCACGATGGCCGCTCGCTGCACGTAAGGGCAGAGATGATGGCTGACGAGCGTCAGTGCTGTCGCGTCTGGCCGATCCACGGTCATGCGCTCACCTTTATTCTCTCGGCGCGCATGGTCTGCTGCACGGCGGGCCGCGCTTCGACGCGAGCCATGAAGTCGCGCAGATATGGAAAGTTGGACAGATCTACCTTGGCGAAGTTGGACCACCCGACGATCGTGAACAGATAGGCATCGGCCGCCGTGAAGCTTTCTCCGAGCAGGAACGGCCTGCCCGCCGCCAGATGGCGCTCGACCGACGCCAGCCGCTCTGCGATCTTTGCGCGTGCAACATCTGCCGCCTGCGCGCCATATTCGGGGTGAAACAGCCACGGGCTGAACATCTTGTGGAGTTCGGTGGCAATGAAATTGAGCCAGGATTGCAGGTCGACACGCTGCGGTGTGCCGGCAGGCGGCGCCAACCTGCTCTCGGGTTTGAGGTCCGCAAGGTATTGAACGATCGCGGTGCCCTCGGTCAGCACTGTGCCGTCATCGAGCGCCAGCGCCGGCACATAGCCATTCGGGTTCACCGCCGAATAGTCGCTGCCCGCCTCGGTGACGTGGGGCGACTTCCGGATATCCACCCGCACGAGTTCAAGCGGGATACCCGCCTCGTTCGCAACAATGTGCGGCGAGAGCGAACAGGTACCGGTGGCGTAATAGAGCTTCATGGTTGGATCTTTCATTGCATCCGTCGTGGGGTCGCTATCGCACCAGCAAGGTAGCGCCCGCGCAAACGCAAGTCCCATTGGCATTTCGCCAGCGACGCTTGCGTGACTGCAAGCAGCCACACTGCTATCTTCGTCGGCATGGATGATTGGAACGAACTTCGGCTGGCGCTCGCCATCCAACGAGCGGGCAATCTGACGGCGGCGGCGATAACACTCGGCGTCGATCACTCCACGGCCTTCCGCCGCCTGAAAGCGTTGGAGGACAAGGTTGGCGTGCGACTATTCGAACGGCTTCCAGGCGGCGTCTACCAAGCGACGGAGGCTGGCGCGCGGATGGCTGCCGGCGCGGAGCGCATGGAGGACGAGGCGCTGGCGCTTGATCGCGACATATCCGGTCGCGATCATCGTCTGTCCGGCCGCCTGACGGTCACGTCGTCCGAAACGCTGGCCTATAGCCGGCTGACGCCGCTTCTCGCCGCGTTCCAGCAGGCTCACCCCGGCATCGTCGTGGAGCTGATGATCGACAACCGCGTACTGAGCCTGTCGCGCCGCGAAGCCGACATTGCATTGCGCCCCATCCGTCCGAAGGAAGGCGATCTTTGGGGACGCAGACTGTCGGCCATCGCGTGGGGGCTCTATGCGGCCCCTGCCTATCTCGAGGCAATTGGCGGCCCGTTATCGAATCCATCCGAGATCGATCGCCATTCCTTGATCGGCTGGGAGGAAACAACATCAGGCATCGGGGCCGCCGACTGGCTGTCGCGCACCGCGCCATCGAAGGCCTTCGTCTATCGGACAAACAGTCTGGTCAACCAGCTCGTCGCAGCGAAGGCCGGCATCGGGCTCGCGCTAATGCCGTGCTATCTCGCAGATCACGACGCCGGGGTGGCAAGAGCACTATCTGAGCCCCTCAAGGAACTTGAGGGTGAACTCTGGATCGTGACTCATGCGGATTTGAAGAATACGGCGCGCGTCAGGGCCTTCTTCGATCTCGTCGGCGAAGGATTGATCCGCGAGCGCCCACTGTTCGAAGGCGAGAAGAAGCAGACACCTTCACCACGTTGAGCGGCGTAACCGCATGACATGCTGACTACAGCGCCTCACCCTTCAATAGCCGCGGCACTTCGCCCGACAATCCCGCCGCCTGCTTGATGAACGCGCCCTTCAGCGGCGGCAGCCGGTCGACGATGCCGAGACCGATGTCGCGGATGCTGCGCACGAATGGCAGATCGTTCGAGAACAGGACGTTGAGCACATTGGTGGCGACACCCATTGTCATGGTGTCGAAGCGGCGCCAGCGCTGGTAGCGCTCCAGCACATCGCTCTGGCCGAAATCCATCCCAAGACGTGCAGCATCGACGATGGTCTCTGCCAATGCCGCGACATCCTTCAGACCCATATTGAGTCCCTGCCCCGCGATCGGATGGATCACATGTGCGGCGTCGCCGATCAGCGCCAACCGTTCGCCGATGAAGGAGCGCGCGACGAAGTAGCCGAGCGGAAAGGCCCGCGGCTTGTCGAGCGCTTTGACCTCGCCGAGATGCAGGCCGAACCGCTGCTCGAGCTCGGCATGGAATTCATCATCTGGCAAAGCGACGATGCGCGCGGCTTCCGCGCGCTTCTCGGTCCACACCAGCGACGAACGCTTGCCAGTCAAAGGCAGAATTGCAAACGGCCCGGCGGGCAGGAAGTGTTCTTCGGCACGTCCGTCATGATCGCGCTCATGGCCGACAGTGACGACGATACCGGACTGGTCATAATCCCAGCCATGGGTCGCGATGCCCGCACGCTCGCGCAGCTTCGAGCGCGCGCCATCGGCAGCGACAAGAAGAGCTGCCTCGATCACACTGCCATCCCCGAGCGTGACGCTGACACCGTCGGCCCGTGAATCGAATGTCGTCACCGCGGTCGCACGCAGGTCGACGCCCGCCGCTTCGGCGCGGATCACGAGTTCGTCGATCAGCCGGCGATTTTCGACCATATGTGCGAACGGCTCGCCCGGCTCCACATGGCCGCCGAAGGTCAGGAAGGTCGGACGGGTGGCGTCTTCCAGCTTGGAATCGGTGACGACCATGTCGAGAATCGGCTGGCTTTCGGCAGCCACAGCATCCCAGACACCGAGAGCATCAAACAGCCGCCGACAGGCAGCAACGATGGCCGTGGCGCGCGGATCGCGGCTCGGCCGGTTCGCCAGCGCGGGATCGGCGACAATGATCGGCAGATCGGGGCCAAGCCCCTGCCGCAACGCCAAAGCCAGCGCCAGTCCGGCGAAGGCTCCGCCGCCGATGACAATGCCTCGTTGTGCCGCCATGATATCCGTTCTCGCTGTTGCCACGCGCTTATAGCTGGGCGAAACAGGATCGCGAAACAAGGGCGGCAATGGGACCGGGGCCTGCACGGCCAAGGTCTTGGTAAACCTCCCTTAATATTGCCGCTGAGCGAAAGATGCCGACATGTCCAAGAGCCTGATCGATCTGATCGATATCCTCGATCTCGAGACCATCGAGGTGAACATGTTCCGCGGGCGCAGCCCGAAAACGCGCTGGCAGCGGGTGTTCGGCGGCCAGGTGATCGGCCAGGCCATGGTGGCTTCGTGCCGCACCGTCGAAGGCCGCATGCCGCATTCGCTGCATTGTTATTTCATTCTGCCCGGCGACCCGCAGATTCCGATCGTCTACGAGGTCGAGCGCCTGCGCGACGGCAAGAGCTATTCGACCCGGCGTGTCACCGCGATCCAGCACGGCCATGCGATCTTCTCGATGATGGTGTCGTTCCACGCCGAGGAGGAGGACTCGTTCAACCACCAGGATCCGATGCCGGACGTGCCGCCGCCGGACAAGCTCACTGCGGAAGAGCTGTCGAAACATCCGATCATCGAGAAGATGCCCGATTTCATCCGCCGCTATTACGAGTCCGATCGGCCGATCGAGCTGCGTCCGGTGGAATTCCAGCGTTATGCTGGCGAGAAGATTCCGGAGGGGCGGATTAATTTCTGGATTCGTACCGCCGCGAAGCTGCCGGACGATCCGGCGCTCCATATGTGCGCGCTGGCCTATGCGTCGGACTTTTCGCTGCTCGATTCCATCATGGCCCGCTATGGCCGCACTTTGTTCGACGGTCAGGCGATGGCGGCCAGTCTCGATCACGCCATGTGGTTTCACCGCCCGTTCCGCGCCGACGAATGGCTGCTCTACAGTCAGGATTCGCCGAGCGCCCAGAACGGTCGCGGCCTCGCGCGCGGCCTGATCTTCAAGCCCGACGGCACGCTGGTGGCGACCGTGGCGCAGGAAGGCTCAGTGCGCGAGCGCCGCGAGAAGCCGGCGACGTAAGTTGCTCCGCTTCCAGCCATGAATCCCGCTTCGCCGTCTTGGCGTGCAAACGGCCCGCCCCGAAGGCAGGTCGCCGCCCAATTTCCACGCGCCATGCCAACGGGGATGGCATAAAGCTGTCTGATTGCGTAAGCAGGGTCGTACACCGCCCCCGAAGAGGAATCCTGCATGAAGCTCGTGGTCGCGATCATCAAACCCTTCAAGCTCGATGAAGTGCGTCAGGCTCTGACGGCCATCGGCGTCCACGGCATGACGGTGACCGAAGTGAAGGGCTATGGCCGGCAGAAGGGCCATACCGAGATGTATCGCGGCGCCGAGTATATTGTGAACTTCCTGCCCAAACTGCGCCTCGAAATCGCTGTGGCGTCCGACCTCGCGGCCAAGGCGGTCGAGGTCATCTCCACCGGAGCCCGGACCGGCCAGATCGGCGACGGCAAGATCTTCGTGACCCCGATCGACCACGCCCTGCGTATCCGCACCGGCGAGACCGACAGCGACGCGCTTTAGGCAATAAGCCAGCGCCCACTGGGCTTTCAGCCAGAACTGCTCTCACAGTCCGCTCGAATACGCCCGAAGGGCTCTACGGTCTTGCCCGGTTGAACCATGTCGATTCCACGCGCGCCAGTTGGAAGGCCTGCAGATTAGACAATTTCGAGTTTTTTGCCTCGGATTGACGTATTTGGGCACCTCTGGGCTGCCCGCCGCCTAAGCAGGAATATGTCGAGAGCCTGTCATGCTTCCATTTTGGGCAGGATTGGCTAGAGTTTGGGCGCGACCGAATAGCGCACTCTGTCTCATCACGTGAGAAACGCGAAAAGCTGGGGATTCATAAACCGTTAGAGAATTCCGCCGATCTGGCACGGCATTTGATTCTATCTGGTCTGGCTGTGCCCGCGTAGTGAACTTCTCCGCGTGGTGAACCTCAGTCGAGATCGCCCGGTCGGTTTTCGGTCGGGCCCAAGCGGGGATAGGACCCATGAAAATTGTTATGGCGATCATCAAGCCATTCAAGCTTGAGGAAGTCCGTGATGCCCTGACCGCCATTGGCGTTCATGGTTTGACGGTGACGGAAGTCAAAGGATATGGCCGGCAGAAGGGCCATACGGAAATTTATCGCGGCGCTGAATATGCGGTGAGCTTCCTGCCCAAGATCAAGATCGAGGTGGCTGTCGCTTCCGATCAGGTCGACAAGACCATCGAAGCCATCACCACCGCCGCCAAGACCGGCCAGATCGGCGACGGCAAGATCTTCGTCATCAACCTCGACCACGCGGTTCGCATCCGCACCGGCGAGGCCGATGCTGCAGCCCTCTAAGTCGAATTCCTCGGATTTCGCGCTCACCCATTCTTCAATCAGGAGTCAAACACAATGACGTTTAAGCGTCCCTCTGGCGCGGGATTGGCGGCACTCGCCGTTGGCCTGTTCGCCGCAACTGCGGCTTACGCCGATCCGACGGTCAACAAGGGCGATAACGCCTGGATGATGACCTCGACGGTGCTGGTTCTGTTGATGACCGTCCCGGGCCTCGCCCTGTTCTACGGCGGCCTCGTTCGTTCCAAGAACATGCTCTCTGTGTTGATGCAGGTCCTCTACACCGCTTGCATCGTAATGGTGATCTGGGCTCTCTACGGCTACAGCATCACGTTCACTGGCGGTTCGGCTTATATCGGTGGTTTCTCGAAGGCGTTCCTCGCCGGCGTGACGCCTGACTCGATGGCTGCTTCGTTCACCGCAGACGCCAACATCTCGGAACTCGTCTACTTCTGCTTCCAGATGACCTTTGCCGCCATTACCCCCGGCCTGATCGTCGGCGCCTTCGCAGAACGCACCAAGTTCGCCGCGATTGCGCTGTTCATCCCGCTCTGGGTGACGCTGATCTACTTCCCGATCGCACACATGGTCTGGTACTGGGCTGGTCCGGACGCCATCGTTGCAGCCGCCAAGGCTGTTGCGGCTGCGGCTCCCGATGCGAAGGCTGCGGCTCAGGCCAAGCTTGATGAAGTCATGGCCGATGCCGGTCAGGTGTTCCTGTGGGGCGCTCTCGACTTCGCTGGCGGCACCGTCGTTCACATCAACGCCGGCATTGCTGGCCTCGTGGGCTGCCTGATCATCGGCAAGCGCACCGGCTACGGCAAGGAGCTGATGGCTCCGCACTCGCTGACCATGACCATGATCGGCGCGTCCCTGCTGTGGGTTGGCTGGTTCGGCTTCAACGTCGGTTCGAACCTCGAAGCATCGGGTACTGCCGCTCTCGCGATGACCAACACCTTCCTCGCAACTGCGGTTGCGGCGATGGCCTGGATGTTCGCGGAATGGATGACCAAGGGTCACCCATCGCTGCTCGGCGCAGCATCGGGCGCGGTTGCCGGCCTCGTCGCCGTCACCCCGGCTTGCGGCTTCTCGGGCCCGATGGGCGCGATGGTTCTCGGTCTGGTCGCAGGCGTCGTCTGCCTGTTCTTCTGCACCGTCGTGAAGAACTCGCTCGGCTATGACGACTCGCTCGATGTGTTCGGCGTCCATTGCGTCGGCGGCATCATCGGCGCGCTTGGCACCGGCATCCTGGTCAACCCGGCCCTCGGCGGCACGGGTGTCATGGACTACGTCGCCGGCAAGATCGGCGACTACGACATGGTCACCCAGATGATCGCGCAGTGTAAGGCTGTCGCGACCACGCTGGTGTGGTCGGGCGTCGGTTCGGCGATCCTGTTCAAGGTCGTCGACGTGATCGTCGGTCTCCGCGTCAATGTTGAAGTCGAGCGCGAAGGCCTCGACGTCACCGAGCACACCGAACGCGCCTACAACATGTAAGCGTCACGAGCCGTCCCGGATCATCGATCCGGGATGCTCACGAAGGGATCGGTTGGGGCACTACCCGGCAATGTCCCAACCGTCGAAGGGCTCCAGCGCAAGCTGGGGCCTTTCACTTTTTGGGGGGCCATTCTGATCCCCGCATAGGCCTGGACGGGCGCTAAACGCGTGATAGCAAGGCCGGCCCCTCGATGGTTAATCGCGTCTTAACCTCGCCGTATCTATGGTGGTTTGATCTCGTTTCGGCCGATCTCATGGGGCGATCGGCTGCCTTGAAAGTACTGGCGTTTTCCTGATGGCACTCACCGCTCCTCCCTCCGCGGCGCAAGGCGCTGGCAGCCGGACCTCGGCTGGGCCCGATGGCGAGCGTTCGCCGTTTGCGCGGCTGACGGAATTGCTGGCGCCGTATCAGCCCGGCCAACCGCTGATCACACTGTCATTGGGCGAACCGCAGCACCCGGTGCCAGATTTCGTTGGGCCGGTCCTCGCCAAACACATCGCCGATTTCGGCCGCTATCCGATCGCCAAGGGCATCGAGCCATTCCGCCGCGCCGCCGCGACGTGGATGGGTACGCGCTTCAATCTCCCGCGCGGCCTTGATCCTGAAACCGAAATACTGGTGCTGAATGGCAGCCGTGAAGGCCTGTTCTTCGCCGCGATCACGGCCGCGCGCTTTGTCGGCCCGCGCAAAGGCACGCCGGCGATCCTGCTGCCAAATCCGTTCTATCCAGCCTACGGCGCCGGTGCGCGCGCCGCGGGTTGCGAGCCGATCTTCATGCCGACCACAGTGGCCAACGGCTTCCTTCCCGATCTCGACGCACTCGATGAGGCGACGCTGGCACGCACGGTAGCGATGTACGTCGCATCGCCGGCTAACCCGCAAGGCGCCGTCGCGACGCCCGCTTACTTCAAGAAGCTGCACGACCTCGCGCTGCGCTACGGTTTCATCGTGCTATCAGACGAATGCTATTCGGAGATCTACACGCAGGCCGCGCCCGGCAGTATGCTGGCGTCAGCCGGACCCGACTATGCCAATGTCGTTGCGTTTCAATCGCTGTCAAAGCGCTCGAACCTGCCTGGCATGCGCGTCGGCTTCGTCGCCGGCGACAAGAAATTCCTGAGCGCGTTTCACGAATTGCGCAATGTGGCCGCGCCGCAGGTTCCGGTACCGCTGCAGCAGGTCGCGGTTGCCGCCTATAGCGACGAAGCACATGTGGAAGAGAATCGCAGGCTCTACCGCTTGAAGTTCGATCTTGCGGATCAGATCCTCGGCAATCGCTACGGCTACAAGCGACCGGCCGGAGGCTTCTGTCTGTGGCTCGATGTCTCCGCATATGGCGGCGACGAAGAGGCAGCCGTGAGACTGTATCGCGATGGCGGCGTGCGCGTGGTGCCCGGAAGTTATCTGGCGCGCCCGCAGGCCGACGGCAGCAATCCCGGCGCCGGCTATATTCGTTTGGCCATGGTGCAGGACAGTGAAACGACAGCCGAGGCTTTGCATCGGCTGGTGAAGATTTTGAATTGAAGATCCTGGATTGATGCAGGGCGCATGAGCACTCCGGTATGAGCACCACGATCGAACGCGTCATTCCTCTCGTCGGCCATCTGCCCGCGTCAATTCGCGAGATGCTGGGACGACGGCTGCGCGAACTCGCCGGCTTCGGTCTGGTCTGCGCTGCGGGTGTCGCAGCGGCAGCGATGATGACGTGGTCGGTGCAGGACCCGAGCCTGAGCCATGCCACCTCGCGTGCGATCCGCAATGTCGCCGGTTATCCCGGCGCGATCGGTGCCGATCTGTTGATGCAGATCCTCGGCCTCGGCGCGATCATGATGATTCTCACCATCGCCGTCTGGGGCTGGCGGATGATGACGCATCGGCATTTCGATCGCGAAGCGCTGCGTATCGGTTGCTGGGTCCTTTGCACCATCATCGCATCAGGCTTTGCCAGCTGTTGGCAGCATGGCGGGTCGTGGCCCCTGCCGACCGGCGTCGGTGGCGTGGTCGGCGACGCGCTGTTTCGCGCGCCCGCGGTAGTCTTCGGTCCCGTCGGCTTCATCTATCGATTCGTCCTCGGCTTTATTCTCTGCGCGGCGATGATCGTGACCTTCTTCATCGCCTGCGGTTATGGCGCGCAGGCGAAGGAAGAGTTTGCCGAGATCGACATCGAGGAAGACGACGAGCCATTCGAGGAAGACGAAACCCGCGATCGCAGCTCGATCTCGGTCTCGCTTGGCTGGGCCGCGCATGCCGTGATGAGCGCGAAGGCGCGTCTCGGCCGTTTCCTCTCGTTGGTCTATGGCAAGATGGTTGCAAGCGAGCCCAAGGTGCGCGCGGCCTCCTTCGAACGTCAGGAACCGAACCTCGGCGGTCGTCGTAACAGCCCGTCAATTGCGCCGCGCGACGAAGACGAGAGCGATCACGACGAGGACGAAGAGCACGACTACGAGGAAGAAGAAGAGGAAGAGGAGCCCGCCCCGAAGGCGCGCAAGAAATCCTCGGCCAAGGAGCCGGTGCGCAAATCCAACGGCAAGTTCGAACTGCCCTCCGTCGGCATGCTCACCGCGCCGAAGGCCGCGGATCGCAAGCCGCTCAGCAAGGCCGAACTCGAAGCCAATTCGCGCGCGCTGGAAGGCGTGCTGCAGGACTTCGGCGTGCGCGGCGAAATCGTCAAAGCCAATCCCGGCCCCGTCGTCACGCTGTACGAACTCGAACCCGCACCCGGCATCAAGTCGTCGCGCGTGATCGGCCTTGCCGACGACATCGCACGCTCCATGAGCGCGCTGTCTGCCCGCGTCGCCGTCGTCCCCGGTCGCAACGCCATCGGCATCGAGCTGCCGAACCAGCATCGCGAAAACGTCTACTTGCGCGAACTCCTGACCGTGCAGGACACCAATGACGGCAGCATCAAGCTCCCGCTCTGCCTCGGCAAGAATATCGGCGGCGAGTCCATCATCATCGATCTTGCGCGCACCCCGCATATGCTGATCGCCGGTACCACCGGTTCGGGCAAATCAGTCGCGATCAACACCATGATTCTCAGCCTGGTCTATCGGCTGCGGCCGGATCAGTGTCGCCTGATCATGGTCGATCCGAAGATGCTCGAACTCTCCGTCTATGACGGCATCCCGCATCTGCTGACGCCCGTCGTGACCGATCCGAAGAAGGCCGTGGTCGCACTGAAATGGGCTGTGCGCGAGATGGAAGAGCGCTACAAGCGCATGGCCAAGCTCGGCGTGCGCAATATCGACGGCTACAATGCGCGCCTCGTGGAAGCCAAGGCCAAGGGCGAGGAACTCTCGCGCACCGTTCACACCGGCTTCGACAAGGAAACCGGCAAGGCGATCTACGAGGAAGAGAAACTCGATCTCGCCCCGCTGCCCTATATCGTCATCATTGTCGACGAAATGGCCGACCTGATGATGGTCGCCGGCAAGGACATCGAAGGCCTGGTGCAGCGTCTTGCGCAGATGGCACGTGCCGCCGGTCTGCACGTCGTCCTCGCGACGCAGCGTCCGTCGGTGGACGTCATCACCGGCACAATCAAGGCCAACTTCCCGACGCGCATTTCCTTCCAGGTCACCTCGAAGATCGACAGCCGCACCATCCTGGGCGAGATGGGCGCCGAGCAACTGCTCGGCCGCGGTGACATGCTCTATATGGCTGGCGGCGGTCGCATCTCGCGCGTACACGGTCCTTTCGTGTCGGACGAGGAAGTCGAGAAGGTGGTGCGCCACCTGAAGACGCAGGGCGAGCCGGAATATCTCGAGGCGGTCACCGCCGAAGAACCGGAAGAAGGCGAGGACGGCGCGGTATTCGATTCGACCGGCATGGGCGCCGATGGCGGTGGCGGCGATCTGTTCCAGCAAGCCGTTGCCATCGTGAAGCGCGACCGGAAGGCATCGACCAGCTACATCCAGCGCCGGCTGCAGATCGGTTACAATCGCGCAGCGTCGCTGATCGAGCGCATGGAAAACGAAGGCATCGTCGGTCAGCCCAACCATGCCGGTAAACGCGAGATTCTGATCGAAGAAGAGGAAAGCGGGTTCTGAGAGTTTGACCCTGCCAATGGACAATCCCGCTTTCGAGTCGCGAAATCGCCACAGCTCCGGGTTAGCGCCTGCGCTGGCGGCGCCAGCCGCGGCGGGGGCGCAAGAGACCACCGGCCGGACCGCAAAACCGGTACCCATTCTGACGCAAAGCGCGGTAAAATGCGCCGAACCCGCCGAGCAGGACGACGCCTTGATGAGACGCCCGACCCATCACGCCGCAGACCGGTCTTTCCTGCGCATCGGCGCAGCCGGCCTCGTCGCGACGTTTGTCGCCGCCATTGTGGCGCCCTCGGCCTATGCCCAGTCAATCCCATTGCCGCGACCTGCACCGCAGGCGCGCAGCAATGGCAGTTTCCAGATGTCGGCCTCCGAGCCCCAGGCCGTTCGGCCGCCAGTTGCAATCGCACCCAAGACATCGGCGACGACATCCACGCCACCGAATCCAATCATTCCGGATCCGCGCCGCAACGTTCCCGCCAGCATTTTCATGAGCTTCGACGCCAATCAGAAGGCGCAGGCGAGCAAAGTAAGCAGCTATCTGTCATCGCTCAGCAATCTGAGCGGTAACTTTGTTCAGGTGGGCCCGGACGGCAGCCGCACCACCGGTGACTTCTTTATCCAGAAGCCCGGCAAGGTCCGTTTCGAATATGATGCACCGACGACCATCGCCATGGTGTCCGACGGCCAGTCGCTCGCCGTCCGCGATTCCAAGCTGGCAACCCAGGACATCTACCCGCTGTCGCAGACACCGTTGCGCTATCTGCTGTCCGATCGCATCGATCTGATGAAGGACACCAATGTGGTCGCCGTCAGCGCTGACGACCTCTATACGTCGGTGACCATTGAGGAAAAGAACGCGCTGGTCGGCACCTCGCGCCTGATGCTGATGGTCGGCACCAAGGATGGACAGCTCAAGCAGTGGACCGTCACCGACCCGCAGGGCTATGACACCACGGTCGCGATCTACAATCTCGATACCGCGAAAAAGCCCGACCCGGGGCTGTTCAAGATCGACTTCACCAAGTATCCCACCAGCGGCGCGAATTAGTTTTCGCTGCAGGTGATGCCCTCATGATGAGCAGGCGCGCTTGCGCCGTCTCACCATCGGATTTCCATGCGTTTTTCCCTGACCACCTGGAATATCAATTCGGTGCGATTGCGCATCGACCTTGTCGCCAAGTTTCTCGAAGAGATGCAGCCGGATGTGCTGTGTCTGCAGGAAACCAAGTGCCCGGACGATGCCTTTCCGCTCAAGCGCTTCAAACAGCTCGGCTATGACCATGTCGTGCTGAACGGGCAGAAGGGCTATCACGGCGTCGCCATCGTCTCGAAACTTCCATTCGAGAGCAGCGACATCCGCGTGTTCTGCAACAATCTGGACTCACGCCACATCTCGGTATCGTTCGGCGAAAAGGCCGGCATGGCCGTGCCGCTGATCGTGCATGATTTCTATGTGCCTGCCGGCGGCGACGTTCCGGATCCGGACGTGAATGCGAAGTTCGCGCACAAGCTCTCGTTCCTCGACGAGATGAAGACCTGCGAGCCGCTGCATCCGCGCGGCGATGCGCGTCACATCCTGGTCGGCGATCTCAATGTGGCACCGCATGAGAATGACGTGTGGTCGCACAAGCAGATGCTGAAAATCGTGTCGCATACGCCGATCGAGTGCGAAAAGCTGCTCGCCGTGCAAAGCGAGGGCAACTGGATCGACGTCGCGCGCGAACGCATTCCACTGTCGGAAAAGATCTACACGTGGTGGAGCTACCGCGCCGCCGACTGGGCGGCGTCGAATCGGGGCCGCCGTCTCGATCACATCTGGGTGTCGTCCGCGCTGAAAGATTCGATCCGCGACTTCACCGTCACGTCAGATGCACGCGGCTGGGAGCGGCCGTCGGACCACGTACCGGTCACGACGGTGCTGGAGCTTTGATATCAGTTACTGGCTGAGCTTGGCGCCGATCAGCGTCACATCGCTGGCGAGTTGGCTGACGCGAGTCGCCATGTCGTCACGCAGACGGCGCGCGGCCGCGGGATCGCTGTCGAGCACGCGCTGAAACAGGCTGCGTGTGATCCGGATCGTGCTGGAATATTCCGTGGCGACCGCCGTCGATGGCCGCTGCATCGCTACCAGCAGTGCAAGTTCGCCTATCAATGTGCCGGGCCCCGCGATCACCTCATGATCGCTGCCATCGTCGAGGCTGATGCGGAATGCGCCGTTCTGGACGACATAGCCGCAATCGGCATCGTCGCCCTGCCGGAACAACACGGAGCCCCGCGCAAATTCCTGCTGTTCGGAGCCGATCGCGATCACGCGCAAAGCGGCGATACCCAACAGGCGCAATGTCGGGACGCGCTCAAGCAGGGCTACATCATCATCGATCGACATGTAGAACCGTGTGATCGGGACGCGCGAAGGAGGGCACCGAACAGCTAATGGCGAATCGGCTCCCCAATCGTATCACGGCACCAACTTGTAGCCACCGGCTTCCGTCACCAGGATTTCAGGATTGGCGGCGTCCTTCTCGATCTTCTGGCGCAGCCGATAGATATGCGTTTCCAGCGTGTGCGTGGTGACGCCGGAATTGTAGCCCCAGACTTCCTGCAGCAGCGTTTCGCGCGACACCGGCAACTGGCCGGCGCGGTACAGGAAGCGCAGAATCGCGGTTTCCTTCTCGGTCAGGCGGACCTTCTTGGCATTGGCGCCGGTGAGCATCTTGGAGCCGGGCCGGAAACTATAGGGACCGACGGTGAAGACAGCGTCTTCGCTGGCTTCGTGCTGACGGAGCTGCGCGCGAATACGCGCCAGCAGCACGGCGAAGCGGAACGGCTTGGCGACATAATCATTGGCGCCGGATTCCAGACCGAGAATGGTGTCGGAATCGGTGTCGTGGCCGGTCAGCATGATGATCGGCGCCTTGAAGCCACCCTTGCGCAAGCTGCGCACGACTTCGCGACCATCCGTGTCGGGCAGGCCAACATCCATCAGCACCAGATCGGGGGAATTGGCCTTGGCTGCAGTAGCGCCCTTGGCGCCGGTGTCGACAGCGGAGGCCTCGAACTCTTCGTGCAGCGACAGCTGCTCGACCAGCGCCTCGCGCAAATCAGTATCGTCATCCACGATCAAGATCTTGCGGGCATTGGGCATTGCGACAATCCTTTGAACGGCTGCGGCGGAGCGTTGTTCGCCGCGCTGAAACAGTGGGCCAGAAATCGTGACAGGCTTCGCCGTTAACGCATATTCTAGCGCAAAATCAGCGACATTCCCGGCGAATGTACTGCTGCAGCGCGAAATAGAACATTTGCGGTAAATAGCAAGGCGGAGTTCGCGATTCGGATGGGAAGTCTCGTTATTTCAGACACTTATCGAACAAGCTTGCGTGATCGACCGCTGACTATGGTTCACATTCGCGCGTCAGCCGGAGACAGACTCCGTGGATGGCTGACGACCGATCACACAACCATACCCGTCGCGCTCGGCCGCGGCGGAATCAAGGCGAACAAACGCGAAGGCGATGGCGGAACGCCGCGTGGGACGTTTCGCCCCATCCGGCTGTGGTGGCGGGCCGACCGCAATCCACGTCCGCGTAGCTTTCTGCCGATCCGCCCCATCACGCCGATGGATTGCTGGTGCGAGGATCCGTCTGATCGGCACTACAATCGACCGGTCCGGCTCGATCATGGAAATGACGGCGACCGACTGGCCCGCGAGGACCATCTCTACGATTTCATCATCGAGATCGACCAGAACACCAGACCACGGATCGCAGGGCGAGGCAGTGCAGTGTTCCTGCATCTGGCCCGCCCGAAATTCGCGCCGACCGCGGGCTGTGTGGCGATGACCAAGCCGGCCATGCTGCGGCTGCTGGCCCGGATCGGACCGAAGACGCGCATCGTCATTGGGTAGATCTGGCGCAGACTCCGTCTTCAAATTTTGCAGGCGAGGCGTGAATATCTGACCGGGGATGAGAACGTCCCGGCCAGACCGATCGGTTACTCCGGCTTCTTATGCGAATCGTTATGCGGCGGGGCCTTCGGTCTCGCCGGCGGATGAGGAGCCGGATGAGTTGCAACCGGATGCGATGCTGGCCGCGCGGCGGCAACATGCGGCGGGGCCGGCGGTTTCGCGACAGCGGCCATCCTGGGAGCCGCCAGGTGCTGGGCGACAGGCGGCCTGATAGCAGGTGGCTTGGCTACCGCGTTCAGCGGTTTCGGCGGGACTGCACCGTTGGTCGTCGCATGTGCGACGGTCGTCGGTGGCCTCTTGTTCTCAGGCGTTGCGTTCGCAACCGGCCTGTTTGCTGGCGGTTTGGCACCGGTCGCAGGAAGTACCGCGGGCACGGGCGCCGCCGCCGGCCGTGCGGCGGCCGGCCCGACCTCCCGCGCTGCCACGACCCCTTTGCCGGTGAATTCACCCGGTTTGGCAGTCGCCGCGATCGCCGGATGCCCATGATTTTCGGACGCGAGCAGCGCTCTGTTGGTGCTCGCGATATGTTCGTGCTGAGTCTGTACGGCCGTCGCCGCGATGTGCGGTTGGTGCGCGACGGCCTGCTCTTGCGGCGTCGGCTGCGCGGTTGTGCCGCCAGCGCCGCCGTTAAAACTAACCCGTGTGATGTTGGTCGTATTGTTGACGATGGTCTGGTTGTAGACATTCGTCACCGCGACGCCGCCGAAATTGTTGACGGTCCGGTTGTAGGCGAACACGCCGTTGGTCCAGCGCCCACCGCCATAACCAGCGCCGCCATAGCCGTAGCCATAATCGACGCCGCCATAGAAGCCGACATGGGTTCCCCAATAGCCGGCGTTCCAACCGTAATAGCCATCGTGCCAGCCCCAATAGCCCGGCGTCCACAACAGGCCGACCTGAGGCGGCTCGACCCAGGTGCCGGGCACCCAGTAGTAACCGTCCGGACCATAGGCCCAGAAGCCGGGCGTCCAGATATAGCCGGGCGCGGGAATGGCGGGCTGCTCGTAGACCGGCAGTTCCGGTGGAGCAATCGTGATGCTGATGATCTGCGCCATGGCAACGACCGGCATGGTGAACACGACCAGCGCGGCCAGAAGCCAGGTAACGGAGCGAAAGTATCGCATGTCTGTCCCTCTCGCGGGGCGGGGGTCCCGCGTCCGGACACAGTCGAGACGGAATAGTGCGACATTATGGCGCACCCTCAGGCGCCCGTCGGGAACTTTTCAGTTCAGGCAAAGCGCCTGCGGCCCCATTAACGGAAGTGAGAAGAACTACCGTTTCCCGAAGATCGCCGAGCCGATGCGCACATGAGTCGCGCCAAACTGGATGGCGATAGCGAAGTCGGCACTCATGCCCATCGACAACCCGGTCAATCCGTTACGTGCAGCGATCTTCGCCGTCAGCGCGAAATGCGGCGCTGGCGCATCCTCAACCGGCGGAATGCACATCAGTCCGGAAATCGTCAGCCCATAGGTATCGCGACAGCGGGCCAGGAAATCATCAGCCTCGCTCGGCGCGATACCGGCCTTTTGCGGCTCCTCACCGGTGTTGAGCTGTACGAAGAGCTGCGGCGTCCGCTGCTGCGCCTTCATCTCCTTGCTTAACGCTTCGCAAATGCTCGGGCGATCGACCGAGTGGATTGCATCGAACAAGGCGACCGCTTCCTTGGCCTTGTTGGACTGTAAAGGTCCGATCAGATGCAACGCAATCGCGGGTTGAGTGGCGATCAGCGCAGGCCACTTGGATTTTGCCTCCTGGACGCGATTTTCGCCGAACACACGCTGACCGGACTCGATCACCGGCTTGATCGCGTCGGCCTCGAACGTCTTCGACACCGCGATCAACGTCACAGAACTGCGGTCCCGCCGCGCTTCGTTACATGCGCGGAAGATATCGTACTCGACCGAAGCGAGTCCGTCGGTTGGTAAAGAAGACGTTACGCCTGACGACTCTTGCACGGATTTATTTTCAACCAAGGCGCGAACTTTCTTGAGATCCATTGCAGTTTAACGAATCCGGGAAAGGCTTTTTGAAGGCTTTGGAGTACCTATGTCCGCGGGGCTTAGGGATCGAAGATGTCACGCATCGGTATTAACCGCAATAAAGCGAGGCTCAGGGGAGCTCTCGGCATTCGCGCTCGACTGGTCCTGTTGGCCCTCATTCTGGTCGGGCCATTAATGGCGGAGCGAATTCGCTCACTCGATGCGACGCGTACCCACCAGATCGCGACGGCCGCGCGTGATTTCGCTGGCGTCGCCCAGCACAGCGCCGATGCACAGCGCGAAGTCTTCGCCTCGATCGAGGCCGTGCTGAAATCATCCGCCTACATCTATACGTCGGCCGCTCAGGTGAATCGGAGCTGCGCCATCATGCGGGCGAGCCTCCGCGGCGATATGCCGTGGCTGCGCAGCCTGACAGTGGCCGGTGCGGATGGCATCGCCATGTGCTCGACCTGGCCGGAAGTCATCGAGCAGAGATTCGATTTCAGCGATCGCCCCTATTTCAAGAAAGCGATAGCGACCGGTGAGTTTGTCGTCAGCGATTATATGTTCAGCCGCTTGACGAACCAGCCGACAGTGATGGCTGCCTATCTCGCACCGGGCCTGACTAAGGACGACGATGCCGTGGTACTGGCGGCGGTGAATCTCGACTGGATGTCGAAGATCATGGGCAATCTCGGCGACCGGCCCGGTGTCACGACACTGCTGGTCGATCATGCTGGTACCGTGCTTGCAGCGCCGCCGACAAACGCCAGCGCGATTGGTCGGCCGATGGAAGACCTTGCTCTATTGCCGATGATCGAAGCGCATCTGCGCAATACGGATAAGCAGACCGGTTCGCTGTCATTCAGCGCCAGTGACGGTTCACAGCGCACCGTATCATTCGCGACAATCCCCGGTACCGGCGCGCAATTGATCGTCAGCATCGACGAGGCCCGAGTCTCGGCGGTTGCCGATCGCGAGATCCGCACCGCCTATTTGCAGCTCGCCTTCGTTTGCCTGTTCGTTCTGCTTGGCGCGCTGGTGGTTGCGGAGCGACTGATCATCAAGCCGATCCAGATGATGGAGACCATGGCGCAGCGCTTCGGTCGCGGCGACTGGTCGGCCCGCGTAGCGCGGAACAAGCTGCCGGCCGAGTTCGTACCGCTGGCACGCGCATTTTACGGCATGGCGGCGCAGTTGCGTGGTCGCGAACGCGAATTGCGCGCCAGCAACGAGCAGCTCACGGTGCTTGCCTCCATCGACATGCTGTCTGGCCTTGCCAATCGGCGCGGCTTCCAGAGCCGCCTCGATTTCGAATGGCTGAAAGCCCAGCAATCCGGCGACCATCTGACGCTGCTGATGATCGACGTCGATCACTTCAAACTCTTCAACGACACCTATGGCCATCCCGAAGGCGATGCTTGCCTGGCGCGCGTCGGCGAAGCTCTCTCCAGCCTGGCCGATCGCTGCTCGGGCTTTGCCGGACGCTATGGCGGCGAGGAATTCTGCCTGCTGCTGCCGGGCACCGAGGTCGCCCGCGGCATCCAGATCGGCGAAATAGTACGCGCGGCAATCTGGAACCTGGCGGTCTCCCATGCCACCAGCGCACATCAGCGGGTCACGGTCAGTGTCGGCGTGGCCTCGACGATGCCAGCTACGCTGGAGACGGCGAACGATTTGATCGAGGCAGCCGATGCCTCGCTCTACGCCGCCAAACGGCGTGGCCGCAACACCGTGGTTGAGCACGGCTTTGTGCGGGCATATGGCACGGCCGTGTCGCTGGCGGGGTGAGACTGCGGGCCCGCCCCTGGTCCCGTTTCTTGTCTTAAACCATTGACCTAACGCGGCCTTTTATGGCCTAGTCCCCGGCCTCAAGCGCGAATTCAGCCCGAGCAAGCACCGGTTTGCGACCTCGTTCGCGCGTCCATGATCTGAGAAGCGCTCGAACCGGCCGGCGGATTTCAAAAACACCATGAGCAACGAACGTTACAACGCCCGCGAGACCGAACCGCGCTGGCAGCGCGTCTGGGACGACAAGGCGATCTTCGCCACCAAGAACGACGATCCGCGCGAGAAGTATTACGTGCTCGAGATGTTCCCGTATCCGTCGGGGCGCATCCATATGGGCCATGTCCGCAACTATACGATGGGCGACGTGGTTGCGCGCTTCCAGCGCGCGCAGGGCAAGAACGTGCTGCATCCGATGGGCTGGGATGCGTTCGGCCTGCCCGCCGAGAACGCCGCGATCGAACGCAAGGTCGCTCCGAAGGCGTGGACCTATGAGAACATCGCGTCGATGAAAAAGCAGCTGCAGACCATGGGTCTGTCGCTGGACTGGTCGCGCGAATTCGCAACCTGCGACCCTACCTACTACAAGCATCAGCAGAAGATGTTTCTCGATTTCATGCGGGCAGGTTTGGCCGAGCGCAAGAAGTCCAAGGTGAACTGGGATCCGGTCGACCATACCGTGCTGGCCAATGAGCAGGTGATCGACGGCCGCGGCTGGCGCTCAGGGGCGCTGGTCGAGCAGCGCGAGCTGACCCAGTGGTTCTTCAAGATCAGTAAATATTCCGACGAGCTGCTGTCTGCCCTGGATACGCTGGATCGCTGGCCCGACAAGGTGCGCCTGATGCAGCGCAACTGGATCGGCAAGTCGGAAGGTCTGCATTTCCAGTTCGGACTGATCGGCGCACCTGCGGGATTCGACAAACTGCCGGTGTTCACGACACGCCCGGACACGATGTATGGCCCGACTTTCGCTGCGATCTCGCCGGATCATCCGCTGGCGAAAGCGCTGGCAGAAAAGGATCCCAAGGTTGTCGCCTTCATCGAGGAATGCCATCGCATGGGTACCTCGCAGGCCGAGATCGACACAGCCGAGAAGCTCGGCTTCGACACCGGCATCAAGGTCACGCATCCCGCCGATGCGTCATGGACGCTGCCGCTGTATATCGCGAACTTCGTGTTGATGGATTACGGCACCGGCGCCATCATCGGCTGCCCGGCACACGATCAGCGCGACCTGGATTTCGCGCGCAAGTACGACCTACCGGTGCTCGACGTGTTCGTGCCCGTCGGTAGCGATGAGCGCGTTGGTAACATCGCTTTCGCTCCGGCGAAAAGTGAGACTGTGCAGTATGTCCGTTGGGTGGGTGCACCCGGTGTGATGACCTGCGAAGAAGCGATGAAGAAGTCGCTCGAGATTTTCGAGAAGGACGGCTGGGGCAAGCGCGAGATCAATTTCCGCCTGCGCGACTGGGGCATCTCACGTCAGCGCTATTGGGGTTGCCCGATCCCGATCATCCACTGCCCGAGCTGCGATATCGTGCCGGTGCCGGACAAGGATCTGCCGGTCGTGCTGCCGGAGGATGTGACTTTCGACAAGCCAGGCAATGCACTGGATCATCATCCGACCTGGAAGCATGTGAAGTGCCCGAACTGCGGAGCGGATGCGCGGCGTGAAACCGATACCATGGACACCTTCGTGGACTCGTCCTGGTACTTCACGCGTTTCACCGATCCGTGGAACACGACGGCACCCACGACGACCGCCGTTGCTAATCGAATGATGCCTGTCGATCAGTATATCGGCGGCGTCGAGCACGCGATCCTGCATCTGCTGTACAGCCGCTTCTTCACCCGCGCCATGAAGGCCACCGGCCACGTCAATTTCGACGAGCCGTTTGCCGGCATGTTCACGCAAGGCATGGTGGTGCACGAGACCTACAAGAAACAGGACGGCACCTTCGCCTCACCGGCCGAGATCAACATCGAGATCGGCGGTAACGGCCAACGCGCTACGCTGATCGCCACTGGCGAAGACATTACCATCGGCCCGATCGAAAAGATGTCGAAGTCGAAGCGCAACACAGTCGACCCCGACGACATCATGGGCACCTACGGCGCCGATACCGCCCGCTGGTTCATGCTGTCGGATTCGCCGCCGGACCGCGACGTCATCTGGAGCGAGGAAGGCGTCAAGGGCGCCTCACGTTTCGTGCAGCGCCTGTGGCGTCAGATCAACGAATCAGCCGCGCACGGCAAATCGGCGCCGGCAGCCCGTCCCACCGAATTCGGTCCGGATGCGATGGCGATCCGCAAGGCCGCGCATGGCGCGCTCAGCAAGGTCTCGACCGAGATCGAAAAACTGCATTTCAATGTCTGCCTCGCCCATATCCGCGAATTTTCCAACCTGCTAGGCGAAGCTTTGGCGCGTTCGGGAACCCCGACCCCGGACGTCTGCTGGGCGCTCCACGAGGCCTCGGTCATCCTTGTTCAACTGTTTGCGCCGATGATGCCGCATCTGGCCGAGGAATGCTGGGGTGTGCTGGGGCAACCGGGCATGATCTCGGAAGCCCGTTGGCCGCAAATCGAGCCCAATCTGCTGGTTGAAGACACCATGACCCTGCCGGTACAAGTCAACGGCAAGAAGCGCGGAGAAGTCACAGTGGCCCGGGAAGCGACGAACCCGGAAATTGAGGCTGCCGCTCTGGCGCTCGATGCTGTAAAACAAGCTCTCGACGGCAAACCCGTCAAGAAGGTCATTGTCGTCGCCCAGAGGATCGTGAATGTTGTCGGCTAAATCCCGCATTGCCGCCCGGCTCATGGTCGTCGCCACCCTGGCGGCGCTGACGGCCGGCTGCTTCCAGCCGATGTATGCCGAGCGTGGCGACGGTAAACCCGGCCTGCGCGAGAAGCTGCAGGGCGTCGAAGTTCCGCCATTGGAATATCCCAATGCATCGCCGCAGGCCCGCGTCGGCGTGAACATCCGCAATGCGCTGATGTTCAAGATGTATGGCAGTGCCACCGGCCTGCCGCCGACCTATCAGCTGAAGATCCGTTTCAACCCAAGCCGGACCTCGCTGATCGTCGATCCGAATACCGCGCTGCCGACCAGCGAAAATTACGGCATCGACGCGACCTACGGCCTGATCGAGATCGCCACCGGAAAGCAGGTCCTGACCGGCAGCACCTTCTCCCGCGTCACCTATGACATCCCCGGTCAGCTGCAGCGCTTCGCCCGCGCTCGCGCCTATCGCGACGCCGAGGACCGCGCGGCGGGTGAGATCGCCGACAACATCAATACCCGTCTGGCGTCGTTCTTCTACGCCGGCACCTAAGCCGTCGCGTGGTCGCGCTTCGCGGAAAAGACATCGACACGTTTCTGGCGCGGCCGGATGCCGGCCGGCCGATCATTCTGCTCTACGGAGCTGACGCTGGACTCGTCCGCGAGCGCGCCGACGCGCTGATGAAATCCGCGGTCGACGATCCCAATGATCCATTTTCGCTGGTTCGCATGGACGGCGATGATTTGGCCGCCGAGCCGTCGCGTCTCGTCGAAGAAGCTATGACGGTGCCGCTGTTCGGTGGGCGGCGGGCGATCCGTGTGCGCGCAGGCTCGAAGAATTTTTCCAGCGGCGTCGACACGCTCGCTAACTCCGATATCAAGGATTGCCGCATCGTCATCGAGGCTGGTGAGCTTCGGCCGGAATCGCCATTGCGGAAAGTCTGCGAGAAGGCCAGGACCGCGGTGGCCATCGCCTGCTATCCAGACACCGAGCGCGATCTCGCAAAGCTTATCGATGAAGAGCTCCGCGTCTCCAATCTCCGCATGGCGCCGGATGCACGCGCCACACTAATGTCGCTGCTCGGCGGCGATCGGCAGGCATCGCGTAACGAGCTCCGCAAGCTCACGCTCTATGCGCATGGTACCGGCGAAGTCACGCTCGACGACGTGATGGCCGTCGTCGCCGACGCGTCCGAGCTGAAGATCGATCCAATTGTCGACGGCGCCTTTGCCGGGAATCCCACCGCGGTGGAAGTCGAGTTCAACAAGGCGATGATCGCCGGAACTTATCCGGGCATGATCATGATGGCCGCGCAGCGCCAGGCCGCATTGCTGCACAAAGCCAGCCTGCTGGTCGAGGCTGGTAGTTCGGCATCGGCAGCCGTGGAAAGCGGATTTCCGCGGCTGCATTTTTCCCGCAAGGGAACGGTGGAAGCAGCGCTGCGAAATTTCTCCGCACAGCGGTTGGTCAACATCATCGACCAGCTCGCCGTTGCCGCCCTCGATGTCCGCAAGCAAAACGCCCTCGGCGCGGTGATCGCACAGAGGGCGTTGATGTCGATTGCCGTGAATGCAAGACGGCGGGGTTAGGTAGCGATGGCGCTCCCTTAACCTCGCCCCGCATTTGCGGGGAGAGGTCGACCGGCGAAGCCGGTCGGGTGAGGGGCATGGGACAAAGTCAGCCCAACACACGATCTTTCGGATCGCACCAATTCGTCTTCAAAAACGTCAGTGAAATGATCCGACCCGAGAGCATATCTCTGCGGCGAACTCTGTGCGCTGCCCCTCACCCGCCGCAAAGACGCGGCGACCTCTCCCCGCGCAGAGCGGGGAGAGGTTAGGAAGCAGCACCGTCGAAATCAGCCTTCCGAATCCAGCCGCTTCAGAATTTCGTCGAGCTGATCGAGATCACGATACTTGATGATCACGGTCCCGCCGGGATCACGGTGATCCACCGACACTTTCAGCCCGAGCACGTCGCTGACCCGTTTCTCCAGCGCGATCGTGTCGGCATCCTTCGCCGCCTTGGGAGACGACGTGCGCGGCTTCTGCGGCGGACGCTCCGGCACGCCCTCTTCATGCGCAAGCGCTTCGGTCTGACGAACGTTCAGTCCCTCGGCGATGATCCGCTTCGCGGCGCTGGATGCATCCGGCAGGTTAATCAATGCGCGTGCGTGACCGTTGGAGAGCTGCCCCGATGCGATCAGGCCCTGCACGTCTTCCGGCAGCTTGGTGAGGCGCATCATGTTGGCGACATGGCTGCGGCTCTTGCCGACGATTTTCGCGATCTCGTCCTGGCTATGCTTGTAAGTCTCGGCGAGCGCGTGATAGCCCTGTGCCTCTTCCATCGCATTGAGATCTTCGCGCTGGACGTTCTCGATGATCGCGATTTCCATCGCGGCCGAATCCGTCACGTCGAGCGGCACGATCGGCACTTCATGCAGACCGGCGATCTGCGACGCGCGCCAGCGGCGTTCGCCGGCGATGATCTCGAAGCGATCGTTGCTACCCTTCACCGGCCGCACCACGATCGGCTGGATCACGCCATGCTGCTTGATCGACGCCGCGAGTTCGCTGAGTTCCGCATCCGCAAAGACCCGCCGCGGATTGCGCGGATTGGCCTTGAGAAATTCGATAGGCACCTTGCGCTGGTTACGCGAAGGACGCTCGACATGCGCGGCTTCGCCGCCGACATCGCCGATCAGACTTGCAAGACCGCGGCCCAGCCGCGAACGCGCTTCATCAGCCATCGCCAATCCCTTCGAACTCATCGCGCCACTCCATACTCAAACTTGAAATTCGGTTACAGGCTGGGCAAAGGCGCACTTGCGCCGCGCCTGCCATTATCGTTTGCGATCCGCTGTGGTGGGCACGCTGTGCTTTGCCCACCCTACTTGCTCAGTGAGCGGTGCGCAGGTCGCGCTCGCGCTGGATCACTTCGGTCGCGAGCCGCAGATAGGCTTCAGAGCCCGAGCACTTCAGGTCATAGACCAATACCGGCTTGCCGTAGGACGGCGCTTCCGAAATGCGGACGTTGCGCGGAATCATGGTCTCGTAGACCTTGCTGCCCATGAATTCGCGTACGTCGGCAACCACCTGGTTTGACAGGTTGTTGCGCGAGTCGAACATGGTCAGCACGATGCCATGGATCGACAGGTTCGGATTCAGCGTCGAGCGTACCTGCTCCACGGTCTGCAACAATTGAGACAAACCTTCGAGCGCGAAGAACTCACACTGCAGCGGAACGAGAATCGCATCCGACGCGGCCATGGCATTGACGGTGAGAAGGTTGAGCGATGGCGGGCAATCGATCAGCACGTAAGTATAGTCGGAGCCCGGCGAGACATTGTTGTTCAACTCGCCGATCGCATCGCGCAGCCGGAAGGCGCGGTCGCGGGCCGAACCGAGTTCAAGCTCGAGGCCCGACAGATCCATGGTCGAGGCGGCTATGTGCAGACGCGGCACGGCGGTGACAACGACTGCATCGCGCAGCGGCGCTTCGCCGATCAGGACGTCGTAGGTTGAGCAGTTGCGATTGCGACGATCGATGCCGAGACCGGTGGATGCATTGCCCTGCGGATCGAGATCGACGATCAACACGCGTTCGCCGATCGCGGCGAGTGCGGTGCCGAGATTAATCGCGGTGGTGGTCTTGCCAACGCCGCCCTTCTGATTCGCCAGCGCCAGGATGCGCGGATGGCCGGGCACCGTATTTGACGTATGCTCTTGATATTGCTGATCAATTACGGTCATTGGTGTGGCCATTTTGGTTTACGGACGGGGTCAATCGCTCGATCCGGTCGAGTTCGACGATCCAGCCTTGTCCGCCGGTCAGGCTGGCATGCAGGCGCGGGCTTATATTCCAATATCTAGTAGCTTCGGTCAATTCCGATTCTACATCTTGACCCTTGAGAAATAAGGCTTTTGTGCCCGGCTTCATCAGGGGCTCAGCGAAACCGATAACGATATGTAACGAGGCAACGGCACGCGCGGTGATGCAATCGACATGCTCGGGAAATCTATCCACATTATCCCCGATGTCAGCCAGATGAATCGTGCCGGGGGCTTGCGTCACACGTAACGCTTCGCGCAGGAACGCCGCCTTCTTGGCGTTTCGCTCGACGAGATGAACATGTCCGCCAGCGACATCACCCATGGCACAGGCCAGAACCACACCGGGGAAACCTCCGCCGCTGCCGAAGTCGAGCCAGGTCATGGCTGAAGGCGCGAGGTTCAGAAGCTGCAGCGAATCCGAGATATGGCGCGTCCAGAGATTTGGAAGCGTGGCCGGCGAAATCAGATTTGTCTTGGCCTGCCACTGCAGCAACAGGTCGACATAGCGATCGAGCCTGTCTTCCGTTTCACGTGAAACAGGTGTCAGCCGCAAGGCCGCAGCCTTATCGGCATCGAGCCGGGGTGCGGGCGCCGCTTGTTGGGATCGTTGAGCCATTGGATTGTCTGTAAAGCTGCTGGGACCCATCCATACTCTGAGTCCATTTTTCCGGCTATCGAATTGCGGAGCGGCAGCGGAAAATCGGGACGAAAAGCACGCGATGACCGAGCGACCGACCTATCAGGAGGCTCTGCGGCGAACTAATCTGCTCAGGATCCTGGCGCCGTTCGATCCGCATGTGGTCGGCACACTTCCGCTTGGCCTGGCCAGACCCGGCAGCGACATCGATATCGTCTGTTGCGCCACGGATAGATCTTCCGTAGCCACCCTGCTCTGGGAGCATTTTCGCGAGGCCGATGACTTCGCGCTCTATCAATGGTCGGCCAGAGGCCGACCGGTCGTCGCTAAGCTCAGCACCTATGGATGGCCATTCGAAATCTTCGTCAGCTCGACTCCGGTACAGGATCAAGCTGGCTGGCGGCACTTCGAGGTCGAGAAGCGACTGCTAACCCTGGGCGGACCCGCCTTCCACACCGCCATCTGCGCGTTACGGACCGGAGGAGTAAAGACAGAGCCTGCCTTTGCGCGTGCTCTCAAGCTTGAAGGCGATCCTTACGCCGTCCTGTACGACCTGTTCAGCACCTCTGATAACCAGCTGATGCGGTCCTGAGGGCGCAAGGGTTTGCAGTATAGAGGATTCAGGACAGTGAGTTGACTAGGATCAATGCGAGCAGGACGAGTCCGGCCTCCAATGAATCATCGTTGGAGGCAGATGACCATGAGTGTGATCGTACGGCTTTTCCTGATGCTGGCAGCACCCATCACGGCGCTGTTCGTCTCGCGTGATGCACTCAATTTTGATGTGGTCCAGACGATCGTCGCCGTGATCCTCTTTACGGTGGCCGTCGCAGCTATTGCCTTCTGGCCCCGCCGGCCAGCGAAGCCATCTTCAACGGAGCCGCGTTGATTTCGGCTTCCTGTTTCACGTGAAACAACCAACTAGGCCAAAGCAGCCTTCGGCTTGCGTGCTTCGCGGCGGAGATAGGCCGCGAGAATGGCCAATGCGGCCGGAGTCATACCATCCAGACGTCCCGCCTGCCCCACAGTGTGAGGAAGCGCTGCCTTGAGCTTCGCCCGGGCCTCATTGGACAGTCCGGGGACCGCATCATAGTCGACATCCACCAGCGAGAGACCCTCGTCACGGCGAAAAGCCTCCACATCCGCGGTCTGACGTTTCAGATAGACATCATATTTGGCATCGATCTCGATATGGGTGCCGATCGCTGGGTCAATGGCCGATAATTCTGGCCAGATCCGGGTCACGGTAGCCCATTCGGTCTCGGGGTAGGACAGGAGATCGAAGGCAGAGCGACGCTGACCGTCGTGATTGAGCACCAGACCATGCTTCGCCGCCCCGTTAGGAGTGATCGACAGCGCCTGGGTCAGGGCCTTACCGACGGTGAGGGCTTCCATCTTGGCGCCATGCCGGACCGAACGAGCGCTGCCGACACATCCCAGGTTGATACCCTTGTCGGTCAGGCGCTGATCGGCGTTGTCGGCACGCAGCGTGAGACGATATTCGGCCCGCGAAGTGAACATCCGATAGGGCTCGGTAATCCCACGCGTGACCAGGTCGTCGATCATCACGCCGAGATAGCCATCGGCACGATCGAATACGGTTAGCTGGCTCCCACTCGCGGCCAGGGCCGCATTCAAACCGGCGACGAGACCCTGGGCGGCCGCTTCTTCGTATCCGGTGGTGCCATTGATCTGCCCGGCCAGAAACAGGCCGGCGACGCGCTTGGTCTGCAGCGTCGGATCGAGTTCGCGGGGATCGACGTGGTCATATTCGATCGCATAACCCGGGCGGACCATTCGGACCTGCTCGAGACCGGGGATCGAGGCCAGGATCGCAGCCTGAACCTCCTCGGGCAGTGAGGTAGAGATGCCGTTGGGATAGACCGTGGAGTCATCGAGGCCTTCCGGCTCCAGGAAGATCTGGTGACCATCGCGATCGCCAAAGCGAACGATCTTGTCCTCGATGGACGGGCAGTAACGGGGCCCCGAACTCTTGATCTGACCAGAATACATTGGCGAGCGATGCACATTGGCCCGGATCACCTCATGGGTCGCCGGTGTGGTGCGCGTGATGCCGCACTGAATCTGCGGATTGGTGATCCGCTCGGTCATGACCGAGAACGGCTCCGGCGGATCGTCAGCGGACTGCATCTCTACCCCGGCCCAGTCGATGGTGGTTCCATCGAGCCGCGGTGGCGTGCCGGTTTTGAGCCGTCCAAGGGTAAAGCCGACACGCTCGAACGCCTTGGACAGGCCGAGTGCGGGAGCTTCATCGATCCGGCCAGCGGGCCAGTTCTTCTCGCCGAGATGGATCAGGCCGCGCAGAAAGGTCCCAGTGGTGATGACCACCGATCCGGCAGCGAGTTCGCGGCCATCGGCCAGACGGATGCCGGTGACTCGACCATTGGCCGTGAGCAGATCGTCGGCTTCGCCCTCGATCACGCTCAGATTCTCGGTCGCCACAATCGCTGCCTGCATCGCTGCAGCGTAAAGCTTGCGGTCCGCCTGGGTGCGCGGGCCACGAACGGCCGGACCCTTCTTGCGGTTGAGCATGCGGAACTGGATGCCGCCGGCATCGGCGATGCGGCCCATCAAGCCGTCCAGCGCATCGACTTCGCGGACCAGATGACCCTTGCCCAGACCGCCGATGGCGGGGTTGCAGGACATCGCGCCAATGGTCGCGAACTGGTGCGTGACCAGTGCCGTCTGCGCGCCCATGCGCGCAGCACCAGCCGCGGCCTCGCAGCCGGCATGGCCTCCCCCGATTACGATGACGTCAAACTTGTCCTGCATGGCCGCAGCTTCTAGCGCGGGTGCCGCCGGGATTGAAGAGAAATCCACAGGCAGCGTTTCACGTGAAACAACGGATGTCCTCTGAAGAGGATCTGAGAGGCAGGACTGTTTCACGTGAAACACAATCTGCTTTAGCGGCGCACGCCTGCAACGGAGCAGTCTTGTCTTTTTGAGACGGTTGGAATCTGTTTAAGCGAGAGGCTCGCTTCTTAGATGATTTTACATTCATTTCATTAAATAATGAACAAAGAAATATTACTTACCTATACAAAAGTCCCGGAAGATGCTATCGAGGATGTCTTCTACATCAACACTCCCAAGCAACCGTCCCAATTGCTGCGCTGCAGCACGCATATTCTCGGCAACGAATTCTTCGCCTTGCTCAGCCGATGCTGCAGCATGCTGCAGCAAATCCGACGTGCTGCGCAGCAAAAGACGTTGCCGCTCCCGGGTAATCAGCCCGGCCTCACCGCTCCCGAAGTACCGACCGGCGAAATCGATCAGCAGGGCCAATAGTTGTGCGAGGCCATCGCCGCGCTCTGCAGAGATCGCGATCAACAAGTCTGGCCCGGCCGACGCAGTCTGGACCAGATCGACCTTGTTCCGGATCACCCAGACCGGCGTTTCAGATTCCGCCAACCATTGCCCCGGATTGGACGCCTCCGCGCCGGAGTCGACCAGCCATAGCACCAGATCCGCTTCGGCCGCCCGAGCCCGCGCCCGGCGCACGCCCTCCTCTTCCACCGGATCCGCTGTCTCGCGGATGCCGGCGGTGTCGATGATCGTCACCGGATAACCGTCGAGGTCGAGCTGCACCTCGATAACGTCGCGGGTGGTGCCGGCATGCGGTGAAACAATTGCCACGTCGCGCCGGGCGAGCTGATTCATCAGCGTCGATTTGCCGACATTAGGCTGACCCGCGATGGCCACCACCAGACCGTCGCGCAACCGCTCGCTTCGACCCTGCGCCGCCAGCACCTCCTCGATCTCCTGATGCAGCGCCGATGCTTTCGCCAAAGCCGGCGCCAGCAATTCGGCGGATACGTCGCCTTCGTCAGAAAAATCGATGCCGACTTCGACCAGGGCCAGCGCCTCGATGATCTGCTGTCGCCAGTTGCGCGCCTTGTCGCCGAGCAGTCCCTTGAGCTGCCGCAGCGCCTGACGCCGCTGCCGGTCAGTGTCCGCGTGAATCAGATCGTCGAGGCCTTCCGCCTCGGTCAGGTCGAGCTTGCCGTTCTCGAACGCGCGGCGCGTGAATTCGCCGGGCTCCGCCGGCCGTAAGTCGTCGATGGCGCCCAGGGCCTCAAACAAAGAAGCCAATACCGCGCGCCCGCCATGAATATGAAATTCGGCAACGTCCTCGCCGGTCGCGCTCGCTGGCCCCGGAAACCACAGCACCACCGCATCGTCGATCGGGCCGAGCCGGTCATCCGAGAGGAGAACATGGGTGGCCATCCGCGGCGCCGGCAGCTTCCTTGCCAGACGCGTCAGCGCCTCACCTGCCTGAGGACCTGACACGCGGACAATCGCAATCGCTGTCGGCGGGCGGCCGGAGGACAAAGCGTAGATCGTCTGGTCGCGTGGATGCATCGCCTATTTGCCGATGGGGGCGATGCGATGCAATGGGGATTCTGAACCCAGAATCCCGAGATGTTTAAGACAATCCGTGATTCCGGGTCTGTGCATCAGGCGTCTTCGCCGACCTCCGTACATCCCGGAATGACGGTCAACGGCCAGTACAAAGAACCGACACAAAAAAGCGCCGCTGCTTTCGCAACGGCGCGTTTTGCAGTCCTGCAGCTGTTCGCTCGAACAGCCCCGAAACTTACGTATTCATCGAATCGAAGAATTCCGAGTTGTTCTTCGTGTTGCGGAGCTTGTCGAGCAGGAAGTCGATAGCGTCCATCGTTCCCATCGGATTGAGAATGCGGCGGAGCACATACATCTTCTTGAGCAGCTGCGGATCGGTGATGAGCTCTTCCTTGCGGGTGCCCGAGCGCGAGATATCGATCGCCGGGAAAGTCCGCTTGTCCGAGACCTTACGGTCCAGGATGAGTTCCGAGTTACCGGTGCCCTTGAATTCTTCGAAAATGACTTCGTCCATACGGCTGCCAGTATCGACCAGCGCGGTGGCGATGATGGTCAGCGAACCACCTTCTTCCACATTACGGGCCGCACCGAAGAAGCGCTTCGGACGCTGCAGCGCATTGGCGTCGACACCGCCGGTCAGCACCTTGCCGGATGACGGCACCACGGTGTTGTAAGCACGGCCAAGACGGGTGATCGAATCCAGCAGGATGACCACGTCGCGGCCATGTTCGACCAGGCGCTTGGCCTTCTCGATCACCATTTCGGCGACCTGCACGTGACGCACCGCCGGTTCGTCGAAGGTCGAGGAGACGACCTCACCCTTCACCGAACGCTGCATGTCCGTGACTTCCTCCGGACGTTCGTCGATCAGAAGAACGATCAGATAGCATTCCGGGTGGTTGGCGGTGATCGAATGCGCGATGTTCTGCATCAGCACGGTCTTACCCGTACGCGGCGGCGCGACGATCAGTGCGCGTTGACCCTTGCCGATCGGCGCGACGATGTCGATGACACGCGCCGAGAGATCGCGGCGGGTCGAATCTTCCAGCTCGAGGCGGAAGCGCTGGTCCGGAAACAGCGGGGTGAGGTTGTCGAAATTGACCTTGTGCTTCGACTTCTCGGGATCTTCGAAGTTGAGCGTATTGACCTTGAGCAAAGCGAAATAACGTTCGCCTTCCTTCGGGCTGCGGATATGGCCTTCGACCGTATCGCCAGTGCGCAAGCCGAAGCGGCGGATCTGCGACGGCGAGACATAGATATCGTCCGGACCTGGCAGGTAGTTCGCATCGGGCGACCGCAAGAAGCCGAAGCCGTCGGAGAGAACCTCGACGACGCCTTCACCGATGATGTCGGTTTCCTTGATCGCCAGCTGCTTCAAGCTCGCGAACATCAGCTCCTGCTTGCGCATGGTGCTGGCATTTTCGACCCCGAGCTCTTCCGCAAACGAGACAAGCTCGGCTGGCGTCTTGGCCTTGAGGTCCTGGAGTTTCATTTCCCGCATTGGGAGGTGTCCTGTGGAAAGTCGGGGAGGGAGCGCGAGGTAGCCAAGACGGATGCGGACGCTGGAAAAGATCAGGAAAGTCCGCAGGTCTCTGGCCAGGAAGTCTTGAGCGAGGAAGGTGCTGAAGGAGCTTCAAACCTGATGCGGTGGCCGGTTCAAAAAGCGAAACCGGTACAAACCACATCCGCCTGCGTGGGGTGGGATGACGCGAATATAGAAAATCGTAGGGTGTCGCGCAAGGAGCCGAAACGGCGGTTGTGATGAGAAATTTGGCCTAGAACGGCTTCACGATCACCAAAATGACGATCAGGATCATCAAAATTGTGGGTACCTCGTTGATAATTCGATAGAATTTCGAAGTCCGCGTATTTTTGTCCTGAGCAAAATCACGCACCCGGGCACTCAGGAAGCCATGAACGCCAGACATCAGCAGCACCAGCGTCAGTTTGGCGTGAAACCAGCCCGAGCTGAACCAGTGACCGGCCCAGGCGAGATACAGGCCGAGGATCCAGGTGACGATCATCGCCGGATTGATGATCGCCTTGAGCAGGCGACGCTCCATCACCTTGAAGGTTTCGGATTGCTTCGAACCGATCTCCGCATCGCAGTGATAGACGAATAGTCGCGGCAGATAGAGCATGCCCGCCATCCACGAGATGACGGCGATCACATGCAGCGCCTTGGCCCATTCATACATTCGAAAGTTCTTTCCAGCATCACTGCGTCACACCGCACGTGCAGACACCGGAACATTTCACCGGAAAGCCGCGTTGCAGGACGCGCCGATACAGAGCGGATCACCGCACTATCCGCAAGCCATCCTTCTCTTAAATAATATTTATAGAATCTTAGGTTTGAGTCTAAGTGACAGTGGATTTCAGCCGCCCAAAACAATCCCGGAACTGTCCCACGCTTATGCACATGGCCACGTGATTTCTCCAAAGCGGCCTGCATGCAAGTTCGATATGCAGCGCAAAGGCTTACCGTCGCCGTGCACTGGATTATCCCAAGACAAACCCGGATAACCCCATTATCATTCAGAGCAGCCTCAGAGCTTTTCCTCTTCATGAGCCCTGTGAAGAAAAAACCGAGTTATCCCGGGCCCGCCGAGGCGATGGTCGATTTCCCGGAAAAGCTCCACAGAGATTCACAGGACATACACGATCATGGTGCCCACCACCGGCAGCTATTTTCATCTTCATCTGGTCTCCGATTCGACCGGTGAGACATTGATCACCGTGGCTCGCGCCGTCGCGGCGCAATACGCGAATGTCACGCCAGTCGAACATGTCTACCCGCTCGTGCGGAGTCAGAAGCAGCTTGATCGCGTGCTTTCCGAAATCGAGGAAGCCCCCGGCATTGTTCTCTTTACGCTGCTGGAAAAAGATCTGGTTGGCCGGTTGGAAGCCAAGTGCCAGGAGATCAACAGCCCGAGCCTATCGATCATCGGGCCAGTGATGCAGCTCTTTCAGGCCTATCTCGGTGCGTCGACCACCGGCCGCGTCGGAGCGCAGCACACGCTCAATGCCGAATATTTCAAACGTATCGACGCGCTGAATTATTCGATGATGCATGACGATGGCCAGCATGTGGAAGGCCTCGAAGAAGCGGATGTGGTTCTCGTCGGCGTCTCGCGCACGTCGAAGACACCAACATCGATCTATCTTGCCAATCGTGGTGTGCGCACGGCCAATGTGCCGCTCGTCCCCGGCATCCCCATTCCCCATCAGCTTGAGACGTTGAAAAATCCGCTGGTGGTCAGCCTGCACGCGACGCCGGAGCGCTTGATTCAGATTCGCCAGAACCGGCTTCTCAGCATTGGCAGCGATACGGCCAATGACGATTATATCGATCGCCAGTCGGTCACGGACGAAGTCACCTATGCGCGCAAGCTTAGCGCCAAATACGGCTGGGCTTTGTTGGAAGTGACACGTCGCTCCATCGAGGAAACCGCGGCAGCCATCATGAAACTGCTGGCCGATCGCCAGCGTCAGAGGATGTCCGAATGACCATTTGGCGTGGCGTGCAACCACTGATCCTGGCGTCGCAGAGTTTGGCGCGTCGTGAGTTGCTGGCGAATGCTGGCATCACATTTGATGCGATGCCTGCAGATATCGACGAGCGCGGCATCCAGCAGAAATCCGGGTTGAAGGCGCCGGGCGAGATCGCAGCCTTGCTCGCCGAGCGGAAGGCGGCCTTTATCTCGCTGCGTCATCCCGGTCGCTATGTTCTTGGCGCCGATCAAATCCTGGCGCTCGGGGATCGGATGTTCAGCAAACCCGCCGAACGCGAACAGGCGGCCGAACAACTTGCGATCCTCGCCGGTCGGACCCACGAATTGCACTCAGCGCTTGCCGTCGTTTGCGATGGCGCGACGTTGTTCTCCAATGTCTCCGTGGCGCATATGACCATGCGCAAGCTGGATGATGCGGCGATCAATGCCTATCTGGACGCTGCGGGCGACAAGGTGACGACGAGTGTCGGCGCCTATCAGCTCGAAGGTTTGGGTGTGCATCTGTTCGAGCTGATTGAAGGCGATCACTTTACCATTCTCGGCCTACCGCTGTTGCCGCTGTTGAGTTTCCTGCGGGGCGAAGAGATGATCGCGATCTGATTTTTATGAGGAATTGATGCGCGTATTGGGGCTGACCGGTTCGATCGGAATGGGGAAATCCACCACGGCGAAGTTGTTCATGGAAGCCGGCGTGCCGGTCTATGACGCCGACGCCACCGTGCACATGATCTATGAGGGCGAAGCTGTACCGCTGATCGAGGCGGCGTTTCCCGGAACCACCGTGAATGGCAAGGTCGATCGCGCGAAGCTATCGCCGCTGGTGGTGCACGATGCCGCCGCGATGAAGAGGCTCGAGCAGATCGTGCATCCGCTGCTCGGCGCCTATCACAGAAAATTCCTGGACGATGCAGAGAAGTCGGGTGCGCCAGTTGCAGTGGTCGATGTACCCCTGCTCTATGAAACCGGCGGAGAAAAGCGGGTCGATGCTGTAGTCGTCGTGTCCACCAATCCCGAGCAGCAGCGCGAGCGCATCCTGGCGCGCGAGGGTATGACGGCCGAGAAACTCGACGCCATTCTGGCCCGGCAGCTGCCTGACGCCGAAAAGCGCAAGCGCGCCGACTTCGTGGTGGATACATCTAATGGATTGGATCCCGTGCGGGAGCAGATCCGTGAAATTCTCGCCGAGGCTGTTAAGATGCCACAACGGCGGCCCTGACCGTCCCCTGATTCGACAACCGGCTTAGTTCGATGCGCGAAATCGTCATGGATACCGAAACAACCGGCCTCGATCCCCTCCGGGGCGATCGGCTGGTGGAAATCGGTTGCCTCGAAATTTTCAACCGGATGCCGACCGGCCAGACCTTCCATGTCTACGTCAATCCCGAGCGTGACATGCCTCAGGAAGCATTCAACGTGCACGGGCTGTCGGCCGAGTTCCTGTCGACCAAGCCTCTGTTTCACGAAGTGGTCGACGACTTCATGGCCTTCATCGGCGATTCGCCGCTGGTGATTCATAACGGCATGTTCGACCTCGGCTTCATCAATGCCGAACTCGATCGCATCAAGCGCCCGCCGGTGCCGCGCGAGCGTCTCGTTGACACGCTGCTGCTGGCGCGCCGCAAGCATCCCGGTGTGTCGAACAAGCTCGACGATCTCTGCGCCCGCTATGCGATCGACAATTCCCGCCGCACCAAGCACGGCGCGCTGCTCGACTCCGAATTGCTGGCGGAAGTCTATATCGACCTCATTGGCGCCCGGCAGTCGCAACTGATCCTGGCGGACGAAGCGCCTGCGCAGCGCACCGGCAGTATCAATGACGCACCGCGCCGCCAGCGCGAGATCGCACTTGCGCCGCGCGTGACCGAAGCCGATCGCGCCGAGCACCGCGCCTTTGTCGCAACGATGGGCGAGAAGGCAATCTGGAACGAATTTCTGGGAACGCCGTCGTAAAACGACAATGGCCGGGACAAGCCCGGCCATGACGTAAGCTTATTGTTGGAGCACCCGAACTTAGTTTGCCGGACCAGCGTCGGCTTGAGCCTGACGTTCCAGGTTCTGCCGGTACAGACCGACGAAATCCACGGGATCGAGCATCAGCGGCGGGAAGCCGCCATCGCGCACCGCGGTGGCGATGATTTCGCGCGCGAACGGGAAGAGTAGGCGCGGGCATTCGATCATAACCAGCGGGTGCAGGTTTTCCTGCGGCACGTTGACGATGCGGAATACGCCGGCATAGGCCAGCTCGAACGAGAACAGCACCGAGCCGGCGTTCTCGGCCTTGCCCTCGACCGACAGCGTCACTTCATATTCGCTCTCGGAGAGATTGTTGGCGCCGACATTGATCTGGATATTGATGTTTGGCTGCTGGGCCTGCGGTGCCAGCGAGGCTGGGGCGTTCGGGTTTTCGAACGACAGGTCCTTGGTGTACTGCGCCAGTACATTAAGCTGAGGGGGGGACTGCTCCGGAGGGGTGCCGTTGCCGTTTGCCATCGAAAATTCTCCTGAAGCGCTGCCGGGCGGGTGGAACCGGTTCGTCACGGGCGTCCGCACGAACGGTCGAATGAGGTGATCGCGGCGAGTGGCTATCATAGGCCTGCGGCACTCGACAAGGATGCCACGCCACAACCTGGACGCTAGAAAATCGCTGGTTTGACCCACCGCTTGGGCATCCAGGTGCAAAACCGGTCATATTCGCCCCGAATTCACGTTAAATGACTGAAAGTGCGGGTTTTCCTCGTTCGATCCGATTTCCTCTGACAGACAAACGCGCTAGAATTTATCGAAACGGTTGCGGTCGAGGCTGCCGGTGCGAAGGCCGCTTTGCCGCAGCCGGACACGATGGCGCGCCATTGGCTGGGCTTAGTTTCATGTCTACATGGAGCAGGTTCGCCCATGACGCGATCTCCCGACCCTGTGGGAGCCGATTTCAGCACCGCGATGGGCGGCATAGTCTTCCGCCGGGCATGCCCGGCACCGATCAGAAAGCAATAAGACGTGGACATTTACACCATCATCTTCCTGGCACTGGCGGTCTTCATTTTCATCCGCCTGCGCAACGTGCTCGGACAGCGCACCGGCGAAGAGCGTCCGCCCTTCGACCGCGCGGCGCGTGATGCTCTGCCGCCCGAAGGCAATGTCGTGCCGATGCCCGGCGGCCCCATTGATCAGGCTGCGCCGGCACCGGCCGCCGACGTCTCTCCCGCCGAGCGCTGGAAGGGCATTACCGAACCGGGGACGCCGCTCGCCGCCGATCTCGATGCCATCGTCGACCAGGATTCGTCGTTCGATCCGCGCCATTTCATCACCGGCGCCAAGGGCGCCTATGAGATGATCGTGTTGGCCTTTGCCAATGGCGATCGTCGGTCGCTGAAGGATCTGCTGTCATCGGAAGTGTTCGACTCGTTCGACGCCGTCATCAAGGACCGCGAGAAGAACGAGCAGAAGACCGAGACCCGTTTCGTCTCCATCGACAAGGCCGAACTCGTCGGCGCCGAAGTGCGTGATCGCGCGGCACAGCTCACCGTACGTTTCGTGTCGCAGATGATTTCGGTGACGCGCGACAAGACCGGCGCTGTGGTCGACGGCAATGCCGACAAGGTCAGCGACATCACCGACGTCTGGACTTTTGCCCGCGACATCACTTCGCGCGATCCGAATTGGAAGCTGGTTGGCACCGGCAGCGTGCAATAACGCTGTCAGGCTCGGCCGGCTTGCCGCGCTGTGCGTGATTGCTGCTGCGTTGGTCCCTGTCTCTGCAGACGCACGGGTCCGGCGTCACGCCAAGCACGTCAAGAATGATCCTGCACAATTTGTGTATGTGCCGCGGCACAATCCGCCGCGGGAATGGCCGTTCGAATTCACAGGCAGCCAATATGCGCCGGTGAATTGGGCCGATATCGCCGGCTGGAGCGAGGACGATCACCTCCTCGCCTTCCAGGCTTTTCGCACCAGCTGCAAGCCGATTGTTGCTCAACGCAACTCACCAACGGATTCGAAGGCGCTTGGCACCACGCTCCGCGATCCCTGCCGGGCTGCGAGAACTGCCGAGATTTCCGACGGCGCCAAGGCGCGCGCCTTCTTCGAAGACCATTTTCTGCCGCTGCGTATCTCACGGCTCGGCGAGCCTGAAGGTTTCGTCACCGGCTACTATGAGCCGGTGATCGACGGTTCGCGCACGAAGACTGACGTTTACACCGTGCCGGTCTATCGCCGCCCGTCGAATCTGTTTGTGCGCGGCTATCGCCAGTCATCCGCAAGCATGCCGAATGGCGGCGATGTGTTCCGCAAGATTGGCCGTCGCAAACTCGTGCCTTATTATGATCGTGGTGAGATCGAAGACGGCGCCATCGCCGGGCGAGGGCTCGAAATCGTCTGGCTGAAGAGCCAGACCGATTTGCTGTTCACGCAGATCCAGGGCTCGGCGCGCGTCCGCCTCGAAGACGGCGGCACGGTGCGGATCAATTACGATGCGCATAATGGCTATCGCTATACGCCGGTCGGTCGCGTGCTGATTGATCGTGGCATCATTCCGCGCGAGCAGATGTCGATGCAGCGTATCCGGCAATACATGGAAGAGAACCCGGATGCCGCGAGCGAACTGCGTCGGCAGAATCGCTCCTATGTCTTCTTTCGCGAAGTGCAGCTCTCCGACAAGGACGAAGCCGTCGGTGCGCAAGGCGTGCCGCTGACGCCAGGCCGATCCATCGCCGTCGACAAGTCGCTGCATGTCTATGGCACACCGTTCTTCATCGAAGGCGATCTGCCGGTCGACTCGGATACGGCAAAGACGCCGTTCCGTCGCCTGATGGTAGCGCAGGACACCGGCTCGGCCATTGTCGGTCCGGCCCGTGCCGATCTGTATTTTGGGGCCGGCGCAGAAGCTGGCCGAGTCGCCGGCCGGATGCGCCATCCTGCGCGCTTTGTTATGCTGGTACCGAAGAGTCTCGATCCCTCTGTGCGCGGCCATCACATGCCGCTGCCCGATGCGCGGCCGTCGGAGACAATCGCAAAGCTGTTTCCGCAGACCGAGCCGAAGCCGGTCGAAGCATCGAAGGTCGAAAATTTCGCGATCGATAACAAGGCTGCAGCAAGGCCCGATACGTCCAGGTCTGATACATCGGTCGCGTCGAAGCCCGCGGCGCCAGCCGTGACAATGACGACGCCATTGCCAGTTGCAAAACCAGCCGCGGCTGCAGTCGCGCCCGCTCCGGCATCCCCGCCAGCCGCGGCTACGACAGTGCCATTGCCGGAGGCACGGCCTGCGGTCGCGCCTCAAGTCGCAGCCGAGGCGAAGTCGCAGAAAAAACCCGAAGTAAAACCTGAAGTGAAGCGGGAAGTTAAACCGAAACGTGCCAAAGCCAGGCACCGCGTGTATCGTCGCGCAGCGAAGCAGCCGCAGTCCCTCTTCCGTTTCCCCTGGCAATGAAGCGTTCACGTCCACCGCAACTCATCGATCCCGTGGTGCCGCGCCGTCGCCGCGTGCTGAGCGAAGAGGAGCGCGCGCTGTGGGAACTGGTCGCCAAACAGGTCAAGCCGCTGCGCAAGAAGCGTGTGGTGAAGCCGGAGCCTGAGGAAGACGGGCCAACGCTTGTGAAAGTCGCGGCGCCCAAGAAGATGATCTCGGCACCGCCGGCAGTCCTCAAAACCGCAAAGCCTGCGCCGCCGCCGGTGCCGCCTCTGGCGCCGCTCGGGCGTCGCGAGCGTTCGCAGCTCTCGCGCGGTCGCAAGGACATCGACGCGCGGATCGATCTGCACGGAATGACACAGACGCGCGCGCACCACGCGCTGTCGGCATTCCTGCATCGCGCCAGCCATGACGGCATGACTTTCGTGCTGGTTATCACCGGCAAGGGCCGGACAACCGGCCCCGAATCCGAACGCGGTATCCTGCGCCGCCAGGTGCCGCTCTGGCTGGGACTGCCGGAGTTTCGTTCGCTGGTGGTTGGATTCGAGGAAGCGCATATCGGGCATGGCGGCGCCGGTGCGCTGTATGTGCGGATCAGGCGGGCGCGTTCTTAATCTCTCCCCGCAAGAGCGGGGCGAGGGAGCGAGAGGTCGGTGCTTCGTCTCACAAGATAAACCGGCTCAGATCCGAATTCTTCGCCAGATCCCCCACATGCTTCTGCACATAGGCGGCATCGATTCGGACGGTCTCGCCGTTGCGATCGGGCGCAGCGAAGGAAATCTCGTCGAGCACGCGCTCCATCACCGTCTGCAATCGTCGTGCGCCGATATTTTCGACGGTTGAATTCACGGCAACAGCGACATCGGCCAGTGCATCGATGGCATCGTCGGCGAATTCGAGCGTCACGCCTTCGGTCTGCAATAGCGCCACATACTGCTTGATCAGCGAAGCCTCTGGCTCGGTGAGAATGCGGCGCATGTCATCGCGGGTCAGCGCATTGAGCTCGACGCGGATCGGCAGGCGGCCCTGCAATTCCGGCAAGAGATCGCTCGGCTTGGCGATATGGAATGCACCGGATGCGATGAACAGGATGTGGTCGGTCTTCACCGCGCCGTGCTTGGTGGAGACGGTGGTGCCTTCGATCAGCGGCAGCAGGTCGCGCTGAACGCCTTCGCGCGAGACTTCGCCGCCGCTGCGGCCGTCGCGCACGCAGATCTTGTCGATCTCGTCGAGAAACACGATGCCGTTGTTCTCGACCACCGAAATCGCTTCCTGCACGAGTGCGTCGCTGTCGAGCAGCTTGTCGGCTTCCTCATTCACCAGCGGCTCATGTGCGTCTTCCACGCGCAGACGGCGCGTCTTGGTGCCCTTCCCCATCTTGCCGAAGATATCGCCAATCGAGATGGCGCCCATCTGCGCGCCGGGCATTCCCGGGATTTCGAACATCGAGGGGCCGCCGGAGGACTGAACCTCGATCTCGATCTCCTTGTCGTTGAGCTCGCCGGTGCGGAGCTTCTTGCGGAAGGATTCTTTTGTCGCCGCACTCGCCGTGGCGCCGACCAGCGCGTCGACTACGCGATCCTCGGCGGCGAGCTGCGCGCGTGCCTGCACGTCCTTGCGCTTGCGCTCGCGGGTTAGCGAGATCGCGACCTCGACGAGGTCCCTGATGATCTGCTCGACATCACGGCCGACATAGCCGACCTCGGTGAACTTGGTGGCTTCGACCTTGATGAAAGGCGCGCCGGCGAGCTTCGCCAGCCGGCGCGCGATCTCGGTCTTGCCGACGCCGGTGGGGCCGATCATCAGGATGTTCTTTGGCAGCACTTCCTCGCGGAGCGAACCGGTCAGTTGCAGGCGCCGCCAACGATTGCGCAGCGCGATCGATACCGCGCGCTTGGCGTCGTGCTGGCCGACGATGAACCGGTCGAGTTCGCTTACGATTTCGCGGGGAGAAAAGTCGGTCATGTCACTCTACGTAAGTTGAGAAGGGCGTGGGGACAAGCGGATCAGATAATAGGTGGGCCGGCCTGCCAGGTTCGGATCGCTTCGAATGGATGAATCAGCATGATCACGTTCAAAGTGAGATTGTCGCGAATGTGCAGGCCGACCAGTACCTCGAACAGAAGCGCGATCGCGACGGTCGCGGCGACCGGCAGCTTCCGCGCCAGGATGAAGCCCGTGATCATCGACAGTGTATCAGCCAGCGAATTGACGATGCTGTCGCCGAAATAATCCAGCGACATCGTACCCGCGCGATAGCGTTCGATGATCCAGCTCGAATTTTCCAGCAGCTCCCAGCCGCCTTCAATGAGCATGGCGACGATCAGGCGCGCGATCCAGGACAGTCGTGGAAGCAGTAGCCAGGTGGCGGCGTAAAACAGGAAGCCATGGATGATGTGGGAGAAGGTGTACCAGTCGGTGAGGTGCTGTGAATTCTCCGAACTCAGCACCACGCCGTGCCACAGCTTCACGTAGCCACAGGCGCAGATCGGCAATCGCCCCATCGCATAAAGAAGAGTCGCCTGCAGCGCGAGCAGGCCGAGCGCGATCAGCACACCCTGCTGGACCGAGAGACCGGTGACAGACGGCGCGCGGGTATTGTGACCCGCGACGGTCATGCCTCCAGCATTTCCAGCGTCACGTTGCGGTTGGTGTAGACGCAGATATCGGCGGCGATATCGAGTGATTTGCGCACGATGGTCTCGGCATCCTGGTCGGTGTCGACCAGCGCCCGCGCTGCCGCCAGCGCGTAATTGCCGCCGGAGCCGATGGCCATCACGCCGGCTTCCGGCTCGAGCACGTCGCCGGTGCCGGTCAGCACCAGCGAGACGTCCTTGTCGGCGACGATCATCATGGCTTCCAGCCGGCGCAGATACCGGTCGGTGCGCCAGTCCTTGGCGAGTTCGACAGCCGCCCGGGTCAATTGGCCGGGATACTGCTCCAGTTTGGCTTCGAGACGCTCGAACAGCGTGAAGGCGTCCGCCGTGGCGCCGGCAAAGCCGCCGATCACGTCGCCCTTGCCCAGTTTACGGACCTTTTTGGCATTGGATTTGATGACCGTCTGGCCGATCGAGACCTGACCGTCGCCGCCGATCACGACTTTACCGCCCTTGCGGACGGTCAGGATGGTGGTGCCGTGCCAGACCGGAGATGATCCGTCATGGGAAGCCGAATAGGATGCGTTCATGGAAACCCTCTTGAGCGCCTGATCTAGGCACGGATACCGGCCGTTGCAAATCCGGCGACGAAGCATAGGCCAGCGGCCGATGCGCGCGGATTCCGGTCACCATAGGGGCAAAGATCGGTCCGGAATCGGCTCTCCCGCGGTAGCGAAGGTGTCATCTCCCTGTTAAAAGGGCGCGTTTTCAGCAGGCGGAGAGGCGTTTTCATGCGCACGGCGACGATCAAGCGCAAGACCAAGGAAACCGATATCGAGGTCTCCGTGAACCTCGACGGTACCGGCGTATCCAAATCGACCACCGGAATCGGCTTCTTCGACCATATGCTCGATCTGCTCGCCCGCCATTCCCGCATCGACGTCACTGTGAAGGCGGTCGGCGACCTCCATGTCGATTTCCATCATACGGTGGAGGATGTCGGCATCGCGCTTGGCCAGGCGGTCAAGCAGGCACTTGGCGACATGGCCGGGATCACCCGCTATGCCTCGGTCTATATGCCGATGGACGAGACCCTGACCCGGGTGGCGCTGGATATTTCCGGCCGGCCGGTGCTGGTGTTCAAGTCCACCTTCCCGACCCACAAGATCGGCGAATTCGACACCGAGCTGGTGCGCGAGTGGTTCAACGCCTTTGCCGGCAATGCGGGCGTGACTTTGCACGTCGAAACCCTATATGGCGAGAACAGCCATCACATTGCCGAATCCTGCTTCAAGGGTCTGGCGCGGGCGCTGCGGGCGGGTGTTGCGATCGATCCGCGCAATGCCGGCGAAGTGCCATCCACCAAGGGTCAGCTCGGCGGCTGATCGGCCTCTACGGTTTCGGGCGGAGTTTGCCATGCCGGTCTACACAGTTCACGCACCTCGCGGTGCCGGCCCTGAGCCGTTTGCGGCAACGGACAAGTTCGAGTTCGTGCGCGATGGATTCCATTTCTGGGCGTTCGTCGCCGGCCTGATCTGGCTGATCTATCATCGGCTGTGGTGGGCACTGCTCGGCTATGTCGTGCTGTCGATCGCCGGCGAAGTCGCGCTGTCGATGTTGAAGGTCGATCTCGGCGCCCGTTTTGTCGTGATGCTGCTGTTTGCGCTGCTGATGGGCTTCGAGGCCGCCAGCCTGCGCCGCTGGACGCTGTCGCGTGGCAAGTGGCGTCAGCTCGATGTGGTCGTCGCCGATAACAAGGATGCCGCCGAGCGTCGCTTCTTCGATCGCTGGACCGCGCAGCACAACGCAGTCAACGATCAGTGGGCGAGCGATCGCGGCGGTCCGCCGCCGACCCGTCACGTTCCCAGCCAGTCTTTCTCACGTCCGCCGTCTCCGGCGCAAAACGACATCATCGGGTTATTCCCGCAACCGGGAGTGACACGGTGAGCGTTGCCATTATCGATTACGGCTCCGGCAACCTGCACTCCGCAGCGAAAGCGTTCGAGCGCGCCGCGCGCAGCATGGATGTGCCGGAGAAAATCATCGTCACGCGCGATCCCGAAACGGTATTTCGCGCCGATCGCATCGTGCTGCCTGGCGTCGGCGCCTTTGCGGACTGCCGCAAGGGACTGGATTCACTGGACGGCATGGTCGAGGCGATGACCGAAGCGGTACGCGACAAGGCGCGCCCCTTCTTCGGCATCTGCGTCGGCATGCAGCTGATGGCGACCAAGGGCAAGGAACACGTCACGACCGAGGGGCTGGGCTGGATCGCCGGCGATGTCGAGAAGATCCAGCCGCGCGAAGAGAATCTGAAGATCCCCCATATGGGCTGGAACACGCTCGACATGGTGCGTGAGCACGCGGTGTTGGAGCGCCTGCCGCTTGGGCCGAAGGGTCGCCACGCCTATTTCGTGCACTCCTATCACCTGAATGCGGTCAACGAGGCCGATGTACTGGCGCGCGCCGATTACGGCGGTCCTATCACTGCCATCGTCGGCAAGGACACCGCGATCGGTACGCAATTTCATCCCGAAAAGAGCCAGCGTTTCGGGCTGGCTCTGATTTCGAACTTTCTGAAGTGGAAGCCGTGATTCTCTTTCCCGCCATCGATCTGAAAAACGGCCAGTGCGTTCGCCTTGAGCAGGGCGACATGGCGCGCGCCACTGTGTTCAACCTTGATCCCGCCGCACAGGCGCGCGACTTCGAGACTCAAGGCTTCGAATATCTTCATGTCGTCGATCTCGATGGCGCCTTTGCCGGCAAGCCGGTGAATGCGCAGGCCGTAGAATCGATGCTGAAGGTCATCAAGATGCCGGTGCAGCTCGGCGGCGGCATTCGCGATCTCAAGACGGTGGAAGCCTGGCTTTCCAAAGGTATCACCCGCGTCATCATCGGCACGGCTGCGGTGCGCGATCCAGCTCTGGTGAAGGAAGCCGCGAAGAAATTTCCGGGCCAGGTTGCCGTCGGTCTGGATGCCCGCGACGGCAAGGTTGCCGTCGAAGGCTGGGCTGAGACCTCGACCGTCACTGCGCTAGAAATCGCGCAGCGTTTTGAAGATGCTGGCGTCGCCGCCATCATCTTCACCGATATCGCGCGCGACGGTTTGCTCAAGGGTATCAATTGGGATGCGACGATTGCGCTGGCCGATTCGATTTCAATTCCGGTGATCGCCTCGGGCGGCCTCGCCTCCATCGATGATATCAAGGCCATGCTTGAGCCACGCGCTGCGAAGCTCGAAGGCGCGATCTCCGGCCGTGCGCTGTATGACGGGCGGATTGATCCGGCCGAGGCGCTGAAGCTCATCAAGCAGGCGGCATAAGGACCGAGCCATGTTCAAAGTCCGCGTCATCCCCTGCCTCGACGTCAAGGATGGACGCGTGGTGAAGGGCGTCAATTTCGTCGACCTGCGCGATGCCGGCGATCCCGTAGAGGCTGCGATCGCCTATGACGCCGCTGGCGCCGACGAGCTCACTTTCCTCGATATCAACGCCACCCACGAAAACCGCGGCACCATGCTGGACGTGGTCCGTCGCACGGCTGAAGCCTGTTTCATGCCGCTGACGGTCGGCGGCGGCGTGCGTACGGTGGACGACATCAAGACGCTGCTGCGCGCCGGTGCCGACAAGGTCTCGATCAATTCGGCCGCGGTGGCCAATCGCCAGTTCGTCAAGGAAGCCGCCGAGAAGTTCGGCGACCAGTGCATCGTGGTGGCGATCGACGCCAAACGGTCCGGCTCGCGCTGGGAGATCTTTACCCATGGCGGCCGCAAGTCGACCGGCATCGATGCCATCGAATTCGCCCAGGAAGTCGTGTCATTGGGCGCGGGTGAAATCCTGCTCACCTCGATGGATCGCGACGGCACCCGCTCCGGCTTCGATATCGAACTGACTCGGGCCATCGCCGACAGTGTCGGCGTACCGGTCATTGCCTCGGGCGGCGTCGGTAATCTCGATCATCTGGTCGAAGGTATCAGGAACGGCCACGCCACCGCGGTGCTGGCGGCCTCGATTTTTCACTTCGGGGAATTTACCATTCGCGAGGCCAAGGAGCATATGGTCCGGGCCGGACTGCCGATGCGGCTCGACCCCTAGGTCAATCTCTGGCAGGAGTCTGCGCTGCCCAGCCAACAAGGCGCCGAAATGGCTTTTACGCTTCACGATCTCGCCGACACCATCGACGCCCGCGCGGCGGCGGGTGGCGACGCGTCCTATACCCGTAAGCTGCTCGACAAGGGCGCGGAGCATTGCGCCAAGAAATTCGGCGAGGAAGCGGTCGAGACCGTGATCGCGGCGGTTGAGAACGATCGCACCAATCTGATCAATGAAAGTGCCGACCTGCTGTTTCATCTGCTGGTGCTGCTGAAAGCGCGCGGCGTAACGATTCAGGAGGTCGAGGCGGCGCTCGGTCAGCGCACGTCGCAATCCGGACTGCAAGAGAAAGCGTCGCGCAAGAGCGAGTAACAGCGTCGATCACAACGGGGACCGCTTCATGGATATGCGGGCAGACCAACAATACAATCCCTATCGGAATTTCTCGCGCGAGCAGTGGGCCAAGCTGCGCGACGATACGCCGATGACGCTGGAGGCCGGCGAGATCGCCGCCCTGCGTTCGATGTATGATCGCCTCGATCTGCGCGAGGTCGAAGAGATTTACCTGCCGCTGTCCCGCCTGCTTTCGATCTATGTCACGGCGACACAACGTCTGTATTACGCGCAGCGCAAGTTCCTCGGCATCGAGGATCGCAAGATGCCCTATATCATCGGCGTCGCCGGGTCGGTGGCCGTCGGCAAGTCGACCACCGCCCGCGTGCTGCAGGCACTGCTCGCAAGATGGTCGCCGCGGCCCAAGGTCGATCTCGTCACCACCGACGGCTTTCTCTATCCGAATGCGGTGCTTGAGCGCGAAGGCATCATGCAGAAGAAGGGCTTTCCCGAAAGCTACGATCTGCCAACGCTGCTACAGTTTCTCAGTGACATCAAAGCCGGCCGCAATGCCGTCCGCGCGCCTGTGTATTCGCATCTCACTTACGACGTGGTCCCAAACAAGTGGGTCGAGGTCGATCAGCCCGACATCCTGATCGTCGAAGGCGTCAATGTGCTACAGACCGGCCGCCTGCCGCGCGACGGCAAGGCGGTGCCTGTGGTCTCCGACTTCTTTGACTTCTCCGTCTATATCGACGCCGATGAGCCGGTACTGCGCGACTGGTATGTGAGACGGTTTCTGGCGCTGCGCGACACCGCATTCCACGATCCGCGATCCTACTTCAATCGCTACGCATTGCTGTCGGATGAAGAAGCGACGGCGACGGCGCTGGCGATCTGGGAGCGTACCAACCTCGCCAATCTCGAAGACAACATCCTGCCGACGCGGCCGCGTGCGACGCTGATCCTCAAAAAGGGCGCGGATCACGTGGTGGAAAACGTCGCGCTGCGTCGCCTCTAAGCGATTACGCCGCGTGGCGTGAGGTGTCCGTGCTGAAATGCTCGATATAGCGTGCGCCGATCGACGTCACCGGCATCACGATCAGAACGTCGGTGGTGCCGAACTGATGATCGATCACGGCGCCGTCGCCGATCATGGCGCCGATCCGTAGATAGCCTTTGATCAGCGGCGGTAGCGCACGAAGCGCCGCCTTGGTGTCGATGGCATCCGCGACCATCCGGTTCATCTCGACATAGCGCGACGGATGCGCGCGGGCGCGCCAGGCCTCGGGGGCACGCGCATTGTGGTGCAGGAACGACAGCGGCAGCGCGAGGCGATCCGGATCGGTGCCTTCAAAGCTGGCGCAGCCGATCATGACGTCGAACTTGTTCTGTCGCACGTAGCTCCAGATGCCCTGCCACAGCAATTCGACGGTACGCTTGTTGCGGTAGCGCGGCAGCACGCAGGAGCGACCGAGTTCGAGAAACCGCAGACCCTCATGGCGCTCGATCATCCCCGACAGATCGAATTCGCTGTCGGTATAGAATCCGCCATTCTGCATGGCCGCCTCATGGCGTAGCAGGCGATAGGTGCCGACCACCGGCTGTTTCCCGGACAACGTAGGCTTGGCATCGTGATCGACGACGAGAAGGTGATCGCAGATCTTGTCGAATGCATCCTTGTCGCGGCGTGCCAGCATGGTGGCGGCGTCGGCGATCGCGGTGCCGTTCTTGTAGAATACCTTGTAGCGCAGACGCTGCGCGCGCTTCACGTCGCGCTTGTCCTGCGCGAGGCGAACTTCGAGCGGACCCATCCGGCCCAGCGAACTCGTGGCGACGGGAATACCGTTGGCCGGATCGAGATGCAGCGGCGGCTTGAACCAGGTGATCGCCGTCTGCGCGGCGGCGCTCATGTTCTGGGGCCGCAACATCTGCATGAAACCCTGCTTCGGTCGCACCAGTTCGTTGCCGTGCATGGCCATCCCCAACTCAATCGCCTTGTGCCGCAGGCATCACGCGAATCATCGATGCGGCTTATCCGCACCAGACATCACGGGCGCTCAACAGCCGTGTGACGGGCGTGTTGCGGGGGTGTGACAGCGAAGGTGGAGCTGCTAGGCGGCGACGTGCCGAGTCTTGGCGAGTCCCTTGAGGGCTTCGGCGAGCTTGTCGCGGTCCAGCGGCTTCATCAGGAAGCCGTCCATGCCGGCCTCGAAACAGGCATAGCGATCTTCGACCAGTGCGTTCGCTGTGAGGGCCAGGATCGGCGTCCGCCTGACGCGTTGACCGGCCTCGCGCGCGCGAATGCGTTTGGTGGTCTCGATTCCGTCGAGCTTCGGCATCTGGATATCCATCAGGACGAGATCATAGGGCGTGCCTGCGGAGTCGGAGGCGAGCCAGGATTCCAGTGCCTCTTCGCCATTGGTGGTCACGACCGGCTTGTGGCCAAGCCGCGTCAGCAACGATCGCATCAGTAGCGCGTTGATCTCGTTGTCTTCGGCGACCAGGATCGAGAGGCTGGGTGCCATCGCCGCCGTTAGTTCCGGTGTGGCCGGATCGCGATCCAACAGATCATCGGCGGCGATCGTCGGTGAGTCCGTCTGTAATGTCAGGCGCGCGGCAAGCGAGGCCGCACGCAGTGGCTTCACCAGATAGCCGGTAAACGCACTCGGCGTCGCGGGCTGCAGCTCATGACGCATCGCCGGCGTGAACAGTACGATCCGTCGCAGCGCGTGCGGAATTGCAGCGTTCGCAAGCTGCTCGGCAGCGTCAGCACCAAGAGCGCGATCGATCATGACGGCATGCCACGACCGTTCGGGTAGCAGGGCTTGCGCGACGGCAATATCGGACACGGTGCAAGTCTGTGCCCCCCAGCGCCCGAGCCGCAGGGCCGTCAGTGAGGCTTCGATGGTCTGCGGCGCCACCAGCATCACCGAAAGGCCGGTAAGATCGGGTGCCATGAAAGTCGCGGTGCCGCTGTCAGATACGGCGAGCGGGATCGATACTTCGAATGTCGAGCCGGCACCGAGCGTGCTCTGTAGCGTGATGCGGCCGTTCATGCGCTTGACGATACGCTCGCTGATGCTGAGGCCAAGACCCGTTCCGCCATAGTGGCGCGCGGTACCCTCGTCTGCCTGTTCGAATTCGCGGAAGATGCGCTGCTGCGCATCCGGCGCGATGCCGATGCCGGTGTCGCGCACCAGGAAAGAGACTTCGTTCGGCCAGATGCCGGGCTCCACGATCAGCGCCACGCCACCGGTCGCCGTGAATTTGATGGCATTGCCCGCGAGATTGAGCAGCACCTGGCGCAGGCGCGCCGCATCGCCCATCACTGTCAGCGGCAGTCGCTCGTCGACATAGGCCGCGATTTCGAGATTGCGGGCCTGCGCACGCGGCGCCAGCAATTCGGTGATGTCCTCGATCAATCCGGCTAGTGCAAAGGGTCGATGTTCCAGATCGATCTTGCCGGCCTCGATCTTGGAGTAATCCAGCAGCTCCTCGATCAGCGACAGCAGCGCATCGCCGGAGGTCTTCATGGCCTTGGCGTAAGTGGTCTGTTCGGGTGTCAGCGGCGTATCGAGCAGCAAGCCGCTCATGCCGAGAATGCCGTTCAGTGGCGTGCGGATTTCATGGGACGCCATCGCGAGGAACCGCGACTTGGCTCGGTTGGCGGCATTGGCATGGTCGCGTGCCTCACCGAGGGCGCGTTCGGTCTGGGTACGGTCAGTGACATCGCGGCCGACGCATTGCAATTCGGCGGGCTGGCCCGCATCGATCCGCACCAGACCTTCGCGCCAGGCGATCCAGAGCGGACCGGTCGCCGTGGCGATCTTCTGATCGTGCATGCTGGTGCCGTTGGGCTCGTTGGCGATATCGCCCTGCTCCAGCAGCGTGAGTTCGAAGTGGCTGCCGATCAATGCTTCGCGCGATTGTTCCGCCAGCGCACAATAAGCATCGTTGACGAAGGTGATGCAGCCTTCGTTGTTGCGGATCACGATCAGGTCGCCTTGTGCCTCGAACAGGCTGCGCGCGCGCTCTTCGGCTTCTTTCAATTCCCAGTTCCGGTCGACCAGGGCTTCGTTATGCGCAGTCAGCTTGCGCATCCGTTTGCCCATGAAGCGCATGCGGATGCTCATGGTGGCCAGGGCGACGCAGGCCAGCGCGAACAGGAAGCTGGCGCCGATTGCAAAAGCGTGCGGGTCGTAACCGGAGTCTTTCGAGGTCGAACCTGAGATGAAACCATAGGCGCCACCGAAGGCAGCCGAGAACATCACGAAAGAGCGGATGACGAAAGCAAGCCACGGAAAACGGCGCGCGAAGCGGCGGAAGTAGACCTTGATCCGGAAGACACCTTTCGCCACAGATCAGCACTCCGGCTTGGTCACATCATGGCTCGCGATTGCACGCGAATACAGGCCGCGATCAGGCGATCGCAGATGTCGGAGACAATGCGGGGATGTTGTTGCCAAGTGCTTGCGTGACGGCAGTTTTGAATTTGCCGGCACAGATATGGTTGATGAAGCGTTAATCCTCTTCTTAGAGGTTGGCCGCTGCCATCCGCGCCGGGCTGCGGCTGTGGGCACCGACGATCAGCGCAGCGGCATCACGCGCCGTGAAGCTGCGTGACTTCACAAAGATGCGGTAGTCGGCGTCACCCTGCTCCGACAGGTAGATGATGGGCTCTGACGTTGCCGATGTCTCGGCAATACCGATGAAACGCGTCGCAGCGGTGACGGGACAGGCATCGGGTTCCGCTGCATCGGCATCATCGAGCACGACAAAGTCGGCGGTTTCGGCGCTATCGACGATCTGCACACGGACGGTCGCCTGCAGGGGATCGTTGGTGAAGCTGACATGCGATCGCGCCTGCCAGGGCATGACGGCGATCTGGACGGTGGTCTCACCGGTGGAGATGCAGGGATGCGTTCCGCTCACGAGATCGCCGCGGGCGAGAAAGGCTGCCAGCGCCAGGGGAATCGTCGAGGCTAAAATCTTGAAACGCAGCATGACACGGTACTCGCCCTGGCCCCGCAATGCGGGGTTATGGTGAGCAGAGCGTAAACAAAACTCGTTACTATCGCGTTGACGTCCACATCAGGGGCGTTGCCGGAAATTCACGCCGCGCGGCGAACGTCCTCCGCCAGCGCGCGATAAGACAACGCCTCGGCCAGATGCAGCCGCCCGATTTTCTCGGCGCCGTCGAGATCCGCCAGCGTCCGCGCCACGCGCAGTACGCGGTGATAACCGCGCGCGGTCAGTCGCATCGTTTCGGCGGCATCGCGCAACAATATCAGCCCCTGCGCATCCGGCTGCGCTACCGTTTCCAGCACAGAGGCGGGCGCGGAGGCATTGGTATGTGTGCCCGGCAATCCCGCCGCCGCATAGCGCATGGTCTGCAGATCGCGCGCGGCGGCGACACGCGCCGCGACTTCGGCGGAACCTTCCGACGGTGGCGGCAGAATGAGATCCGCCGCGGTCACCGCCGGGACTTCGATGCGCAGATCGATGCGATCCATCAAGGGGCCCGAGATGCGCGCCTGATAATCCGAGGTGCAGCGATCGATGCGGCCACGTTTGCAGGAGAAGCCCGGCTCGAAAGCGTGACCGCAGCGGCATGGATTCATCGCAGCAACAAGCATGAATCGCGCGGGATAGGTGACGCGGTGATTGGCGCGCGAGACCGCCACCTCGCCATTCTCGAGCGGTGCGCGCAGCGAATCCAGCACGCGCGGATCGAACTCCGGCAGTTCATCGAGAAACAGCACCCCCTGATGCGCCAGCGAAATCTCGCCCGGCCGCGCGCGCAGGCCGCCCCCTGTGAGTGCGGCCATGCTCGCGGAATGATGCGGCGCGCGGAACGGCCGGCGTGAGGTGAGCGCACCGTCCTTGATCTCGCCGGCCACCGACGCAATCATCGAGACTTCGAGCAGCTCCGCCGGCGACAGGGGCGGCAGGATCGACGGCAGCCGCGCCGCCAGCATGGATTTGCCGGAACCTGGCGATCCCGCCATCAATAGATGGTGGCCGCCGGCGGCAGCGATCTCCAGCGCGCGTTTGGCGCTTTCCTGTCCCTTGATGTCGCGCAGATCCAGCAGCGTTTCCTCACGCGCATGTATCTTCGGCTGCGGCCGCGACAGAACCTGCGTGCCCTTAAAGTGATTGGCGATCTGGATCAGCGACGTCGCGGCGATGATCTGGATATCGGGACTGGCCCAGGCGGCTTCTGCCCCGCAGTCCGCCGGACAGATCAATCCTTCGTCGCGCGCATTGGCGCCGATCGCGGCCGGCAGTACGCCGGCCACGGGAGCGAGCGAACCATCGAGACCGAGTTCGCCGAGTACGGTAAAACCCGCCAATGCATCCGGCGGAATCGCGCCGATCGCAGCCATCAATCCGAGTGCGATCGGCAGATCGTAATGACTGCCTTCTTTCGGCAGATCGGCGGGCGCGAGATTGACGATGATCCGCCGCGCCGGCAGCGCCAGACCCGAGGCAACCAGCGCGGCACGCACCCGTTCGCGTGCTTCGGACACCGCCTTGTCAGGCAGGCCGACGATCAAAAAATTTGGCAGACCGGGCACGACCTGAACCTGCACGTCGACCGCGCGGGCCTCGATCCCCTCAAAGGCTACAGTGGAAACTCGTTGAACCATGCCGCCCTCATTCGAGATGAGAGCGTAACCTAAGGTTGCTTCTACTTCAAGAACAATCAGTGAACGAAATGTAGCGGTAAAGTATGCTGGTTTTGGCTGAAGTCGGCCATTGGCGTAGAAAATCTTAAACACGTCATGCAAAGCATCCTATGAGCTTCGAGACGAAGACCGGGTGCCCGCAGATGTCAGATCGCTTGTCGATGCCGCCAGACGCTCCGGATGACGCCGACCTGATCGCTGCGCTGAAGGCGCAGATCGAAGCTCAGCAGGCCATCATCGATCAACAGGCTGCTTCGCTGGCGCATAGCCGGAAGATATTCGATCGCTCCTCGGCGGCAGCGCGAATCGGCGTCTGGGAATGCGACCTCTCCGATGAATCGCTGGTCTGGACCGATGTTGTCTATGACATCTTCGATCTACCGCGTGGCTCGACGCCGATTCGCGAGGAGGCGCTCGCCTGTTATCCCGAAGAATCCGTCAGGGAACTGACGAAGCGGCGCAGCAAGGCCATCGAGGATCGCACGGGCTTCAGTCTCGATGCGGAGATCATCACCTTCAAGGGCAACCGGCGCTGGATCAGGATCACGGCCACTGTCGAGTCGGTCGATGGCGTTGCCGTCCGCATCTTCGGCATGAAGCAAGACATCACCGAAGAGAAAATTCTGGCGGATCGCAATCGCTATCTCGCCGAATTCGATACGCTGACCGGCCTTGCCAATCGCAGCCAGTTTCAAACCAAGCTGTCGCTGTTCGATGCGGCGTCGGCCATCAAGGTGAAGCCGTTCGGCGCGCTGCTGTTGATCGATCTCGATGAATTCAAGCCGGTCAATGACTGTTTCGGCCACGCAGCGGGCGATGCCTGCCTGACCGTCGTTGCAAATCGAATTCGCAACATCTGTGCCGGTGCGGAACTGGTCGCACGACTCGGCGGTGACGAATTCGCGGTTCTGCTGGGGCCTCACGCGGAATTCGAGGAAGCCTCGGAGACGGCGCGTGCGATTGTCACGCAGTTGGGACTGCCGATTGATCATCGCGGACAACAGTTGCGGGTTGGCGCATCGGTCGGCATCGCGCTGGCCGATAACTGCACGTCATCGCAATTGGCAGCCATGGCCGATTCGGCGCTTTATGCGGCGAAGGATGCCGGACGTGGCACGTTCCGGATCTACAAACGCGGAGCGGAGAGACGTCCGAGGGACGCCTCATCCGCGGCGTAAGGATAAATTGCTGCGGAATTCCTGCGGCGGTCACTGTCTCAAGATCGCCGCAGGAAAGTCGCAGGATTTCCGCTAGAGATTCATCACCATCGGCTCGGCGATATAGCGGAAGCCGTCGCCTGATTTCACCACATGACCATAGCCCGGCCACGCGAAGTGATAGGACATCACGGCGGTCTTGTTGGCTGCGAGCATGTCGAGCATCTTCACCCGCGTCGCCGCCGCCATCTTCGGATCGGAGTCATAGGCGAACTCCATCCGCGGCTTCTCCAGCAGCAGCACCTGATGATGGGTGAGGTCGCCGAGGAAGGCGAAAGATTTCCCGTCCGACTGGATCATGAACATGTGGTGGCCGAACGTATGGCCAGGTGCATGCATGGCGGTGACGCCCGGCAGGAACTCCTGGCCGTCCTTGAAGAACACCAGGCGATCCTTCACCGGCAGCAGGTTCTTGCGCGCATGGACGATGAAGTCCTTGAGCGGCGAACCGAGCTTGCCTTCGTCGGTCCAGAACTTGAAGTCTTCCTCGCTGAGATAGACCTGCGCATTGGGAAATAGTGGCTTGTCATTGGCATCGACGATGCCGCCGATATGATCGATATGGGCGTGCGAGCACACCACGGCATCGATATCGCCGGGCTTGATACCGGCTTCGGCCATACTTTTCTGCAGGCGACCCGTGGTGTTGCCGAACAGTCGCGACGTGCCCATGCCGGTGTCGAACAGGATCAGTCTGTCGCCCATGTTGACGATCGGCGCGTTCTGTTCGAGCACGACATTGCTGCTGCTGAGGAAATTATCCGTCAGCATCTTCTGCACGTCTTCCTTGGGTACGCCGACGAATGTGCCGGAGGGATCGCCGAGCGGCAAAGGTCCGTCGGAGACAACGGTGACTTCCGCGCTGCCTAACATGAAACGGTGGAAGTAGGGCGCCTGTGTGCCGAGCTTTGGTGCCTTGGCCGATGCGCTGCCGATGAGGCCGGGAGCGAGAAGATTTGCGCCCAAACCAGCGCCGAGCGAGAGCAGGGACCTTCGCGAAACTTCTGAAGTCATGCGTTTCTCCACTGATATGCTTTTGCTTGCCGCCACATGTAGCGGGCCGCCCGATTGGTCAAGCGTGCATCAACATGCTGCGCTTGCCGTCCATGACTGGCAAGCAAAAGCAGTGGGTGAAGAATTGTGACGAATGGAATTCAATTGCTGCGTCAAGCATTGACGCAACACAGCGAATGACGTGGACGGAGTTTACTTCCGCTTCGCTTCGATCACGTCCCAGACCCGCGCCGCGACATCCGGTCCGCCAAGCTTGGCGATGGCGCGAATGCCCGTGGGCGACGTCACGTTGATCTCGGTGAGATTGCCATCGATCACGTCGATGCCGACGAACAGCAGACCGAGATCACGCAGTGCCGGTCCGACACGTTCGCAGATTTCGCGCTCACGCGGCGAGAGTTCGGTGGCCTTGGCGGCGCCGCCACGCACCATGTTGGAGCGCAAATCGTCTTCAGCCGGCACGCGGTTCACGGCACCCGCGAATTCGCCGTCGATCAGGATGATGCGCTTGTCACCATGCTTCACTTCGGGGAGGAAGCGCTGGATGACCCACTGCTCCTTGAAGGTCACGGAGAACAGATCGTAGAGCGAACCGAAATTCATGTCCTGCGGCAGCACGCGAAACACCGCTGCGCCGCCATGGCCATGCAGCGGCTTCATCACCACAGCGCCATGCTCGGCGCGGAATGCATTGATCTCGTCCTTGTCGCGCGAGATTAGCGTCGGCGGCATCAGGTCCGAGAAGCCCATCACGAAAATCTTCTCCGGCGCGTTGCGCACCGAGGCCGGATCATTGATCACCAGCGTCTTCGGATGAATGCGCTCGAGCAGATGCGTCGAGGTGATGTAAGCGAGATCGAATGGCGGGTCCTGGCGCAGCAGCACCACGTCGAAGGATTCCATGCTGGTGCGGGCGGGTTCACCGAGCGTGAAATAATCGCCTTCGACGTCACGCACCGACAGCGATTGCACCGGCGCCACCACATCATTGCCGCGCAGCGAGAGCTTGTCTGGCGTGTAATAGGACAGTTTGTGGCCACGCTTCTGGGCTTCCAGCAGCATTGCGAAGGTCGAATCGCCCTTGTGATTGATGCGCGCGATGGGGTCCATCTGGACGGCGACGTTCAAGGTCATGCTGCAAGGTCCGGAATTGTGGTCGGGGAGGCGAAAGCTCAGGTTGAGGCGTCGAATGCCGCTAACAGATGGCGTGGCAAATGTCTCGGCGCAATCAGCACGACGTCAAAACGCAGGTCGAATTCCGCATGTTCGGGATGCGCAATCAGCCAGCCCTGGGCGGCATCCATGATCCGGGCCTGCTGACGTGGCGTCACCGCATAGGCGGCCTCGTCCAGGCTGGCGCGGGCCTTTACCTCGACAAAGGCAATCAGGCTGCGCTTTCTGGCGACGATGTCGATCTCGCCATGGGGGGTACGAAAGCGGCGGGCCAGGATGCGGTAGCCCTTGGCCAGCAGCAAAGCAGCGGCACGGCTTTCGGCGGAGAGGCCGGTATTGAACGCGGCGACGCGCTCCGGCGCAGCCGGCTTGGCCGCGGGCTTCGGCGCGGAGACTTTGTCAGTCTTCGCCATCGCCTGAGTCCCTGTGAATCTCCTTGGCGAGCTCCAGCGCGCGGGCATAGACGGCGCGGCGCGGCCGGCCGGACAGTTCGACCGCATGCGCCACGGCATCCTTGACGCTGTCACGCTGCAACGAGCTGCGCAGCAGGGCATCGAGATCGTCCTCGGTCATGGCCTGCGCATCCGCAGCCGGTGGCCCGATGACGAGCACGAATTCACCGCGGGTCTCCAGCCCATCGGCCCCCTTGGCCAGATCGGCAATCGGCCCGCGATTGATCTCTTCATGCATCTTCGTGAGTTCGCGGCAGATCGCCGCATCGCGGTTGCCCATGATGTCCGCGAGATCGGCCAGCGTGTCCTGCACGCGGTTGCCGGAGTCGAACATCACCAGCGTGGCGTCGATGGCAGCGAGCTCGGTCAGCCGTGAGCGGCGTGCCATCTGCCGCGATGGCAGAAAGCCCTCGAAGAAGAAGCGATCCGTCGGCAGGGCAGAGACGGCCAGCGCGGCCAGCACCGAGGATGGCCCCGGCAGCGAAATCACATTGAAGCCTGCTGCGGTCACTTCCCGCACCAGCTTGAAGCCGGGGTCGGAAATCAGTGGCGTGCCGGCATCGGACACAAGCGCGATCGATGCGCCCTGCGCCAGCTTTTCGAGGATCTTCGGCCGCGCCTGTTCGGCATTGTGCTCGTGATACTGCTTGAGCGTACCGGAGATCCCGTAGCGCTCGGTGAGCCGGCGGGTGATGCGGGTGTCTTCGCAGGCGATAATATCGACCCCCGCCAAGGTCTCCAGCGCGCGCAGGGTGATGTCGCCAAGATTGCCGATCGGCGTGGCTACGAGATGCAGCCCCGGAACAGCTTTCGGTGCCATGAGCAGATGGCCGGAGACCGTGAAGGTCCGGGCCGATGGTGCCGCGGCGTCCGCAGGCGATGAGGAAAGGGGTGTTGCGCGCATGGCGACAATGTAGAGCGAATTGCGCCAAAGGGGGACAGCCGTTTTTTCGGCGTTTGGCCGTGGTTCATTCCCGTCGTGCTAATCCGGCCGCGGTGACGGGGTATGCCGGACATAAAGCTTTTGTTTTGGTTAACTTATCGCCGACAATATGTCTGAATCCGCGCCTCACACTATATAGTGGGTGACGAGGCGGGCCGATCTGATACGGCCGAAAGAAGAGAAGTGATGGCGGATCCGTTCGACCCCAAATCCGGGACCAAGGGCGCGACGTCGGGCGCAACACGGCGGACGGCTGTCGGCCTGCTGCTGGGCGCGCCGCTGCTCGGGGCCTGCGCGGGTGTGCAATCGACGCTGACCAATGCGTTTGGCACCGGACCGACGGCGCCATCGGGACCGCCTGCCGGACCGGCGCAGCAGTCGCAAGCCATCGGCACCGGGGGTACGAAAGTCGGACTGATCCTGCCGCTGTCGGCTTCCGGCAATGCTGGCGTCGCCGCGCAGTCGATGAAGAACGCCGCCGAAATGGCGCTTACCGAATTCCAGAATCCCAGCATTCAACTGCTGATCAAGGACGACAATGGCAGTGCGCAGGGCGCGCAGCAGGCCGCCCAGCAGGCGCTCGACGAAGGATCCGAAATCATTCTCGGACCGTTGTTTGCGCTGTCAGTGCCGGCCACCGCGCAGCTCACGCGCGCGCGCAACGTGCCGGTGATCGCGTTCTCGACCGATTCCAGCGTCGCCGGCCGTGGTGTCTATTTGCTCAGCTTCCTGCCCGAGTCCGACGTCAATCGCATCGTCGATTACGCCGCGGGCACGGGCAAACGCTCCTTTGCGGCGATGCTGCCCGAGAATGCCTATGGCAATGTGGTCGAAGTTGCGTTCAAGCAGGCCGTCGCGCGCAAGGGTGGCCGCGTCGTCGCTTTTGAGCGCTATGGTGCTGACCGCTCCAGCGCAGCACGCAACATTGCCGCATCGCTCACCGGCGCCGACGCGTTGTTCATTGCTGACGACGGCGATGCGGTCGTCGCGACGGCTGATGCCTTGACAGCGGCGGGTGCCAATCTGCGCAATGTGCAATTGCTCGGCACGGGCCTGTGGGACAATCCGCGCGTCTTCAACAGCGCCGCGTTGCAGGGTGGGCTCTATGCCGCGCCGGATCCCGCAGGGTTTCGTGCCTTTGCGGGCCGTTATCGCGCGAAATATGGCGGCGATCCCGTGCGTACAGCGACGCTTGCTTACGATGCGGTGGCGTTGGTCGCCGCTTTGGCGCGCACCCAGGGCGGACAGCGCTTCGCACCTGAAACGCTCACCAATCCATCAGGCTTTGCCGGCATCGATGGCCTGTTCCGGTTCCGCAGCGATGGCGGTAACGATCGCGGCCTCGCCGTGATGAAGGTCGCGTCGGGTGGTGGTCAGGCCGTGGCGGGCTCGCCGAAGAGCTTCGGGGCTTAGCGCCTACGCCGCCAGATCTGCCACAACAGCATCGAGCACAGGGAAGCCCTCCTGCGTCACGCGCAGGCGACCGTTCTGTTCCACGACGATGGCGCCTTCCTCGCGCAGGATCTGGATACGTTTCTCGTCCAGCGCGCGGCCGGACAGCATCTGATAGCGCGCGGGATCGATACCTTCGGCGAGGCGCAGGCCCATCAGCAGATATTCGTCGGCGCGTTCTTCGCTGTTGAGCAATTCATCCGATGTTACGCCGTGGCCGTTGTCTTCCACGCGCATCACCCAGGCTTCCGGACGCTTCTCGGTGGCGATGGCATGTCTGACACCGTCGATGTCGAGGCGGCCATGGGCGCCTGGCCCGATACCGGCATATTCCTGGCCGCGCCAGTAGACGAGGTTGTGTTTGCACTCCGCGCCGGGGCGGGCATGGTTGGAAATCTCGTAAAATGGCAGGCCCTGCTGTGCGCAGACCTCCTGCGTCACATCATAAAGCGTGCGCGCGAGGCCTTCGTCGGGTGTCTTGAGTTTGCCGGCGGCGTGTAATCCGAAGAACGGCGTGCCTTCCTCGATGGTCAGCTGATACAGCGATAGATGTTCGGCGGCTTCCGAGATGGCGAGCTTGAGTTCGTCGGTCCACATCTGCGGGGTCTGGTCGGGGCGCGCATAGATCAGATCGAACGAATACCGATCGAACGCGCTGCGCGCGATGGCCACGGCATCGAGTGCCTCGCGCGCTGTATGCAAACGTCCCAGTGATTTCAGCGACGCATCGTCAAGCGCTTGTACGCCGAGCGACACGCGGTTGACGCCGGCCTCGCGATAACCGCGAAAGCGCGTCGCTTCGACGGAGGTCGGGTTAGCTTCGAGTGATACTTCGACGTCGGAGGCAACGTTCCAGTATTTTCCGATCGAATCCAGAATCGCGCCGACGGTCTGCGGCTGCATCAGCGACGGCGTGCCGCCGCCGAGAAAGATCGACGTCACGGTGCGGCCTGGCGTGCGGGCAGCCGTGGTTTCGATCTCCCGTGCGAAGGCTCGCGCGAAACGTACTTCGTCGACGGCGTGATGACGGACGTGGCTGTTGAAGTCGCAATACGGGCACTTCGACAGGCAGAACGGCCAGTGCACATAGACGCCGAAAGCGTCCTGCTGTGCGTCAGCGGGGTTCAAGGCAGATCTCCGCGAGTTTCACGAATGCCCTGGCGCGATGCGACAAGCCCTCGCCGAGTGGCGGCAACCCGTGCTTCTCGACCGCGGTCATTTCGCCATAGGTGCGGGTGTGACCATCGGGCAGGAATGTCGGATCGTAGCCGAAGCCGGCAGTGCCGCGAGGCGGCCAGACCAGCGTGCCACGGGCGTGCGCTTCGACTTCCTCGAGATGACCGTCGGGCCAGGCCACGCACAGCGCCGAGACGAAATGCGCGGTTCGCTTGTCGGGTGTGGTCGCGCCGCGCTCCTGCAACAGGCGTTCGATCCGCGTCATCGCGCCGGTGAAGTCCTTGGACTCGCCGGCCCAGCGCGCCGAGAGGATGCCGGGCGCGCCGTCGAGGGCATCGACGACGAGGCCGGAATCATCTGCGAAGGCCGGCAGTTGCGCGACATTGGCCGCGGCAATCGCCTTGATCGCGGCATTGGCCTTGAAAGTGTCGCCGGTCTCGTCGGGCTCGGCGAGCTTGAGCTCGCCGGCCGATACTGCCTCGATGCCGTAGGGGGCCAGGAGATCGCGCATCTCGGCAAGCTTGCCGGGATTGTGGGTGGCGATGACGAGCTTCCCAGTGATTCGACGATGCATGATGCGAGTCTACGCCTGCTTGATGACTTGCGGAATCACGCGATGGCCATTTTCTGCAGTTCAACCAGACGTCCGACGCCCTTTTGCGCCAGTGCCATCAACTTCAGGAACTCGTCCTGCGTGAACGGCGTCTTCTCGGCAGTGCCCTGCACCTCGATGATGCGGCCGTCGCCGGTCATCACGAAATTGGCGTCGGTGTCGGCTTCGGAATCTTCGGCATAATCGAGATCGAGCACCGGGGTGCCCTGATAGATGCCGCAAGAAATCGCCGCGATATTGTCGCGCAGCACGTTGCCGCCGCCGTTCTTGAACATGTTGCGGTTCTTCATCCACGAGATGCAGTCGGCCAGCGCAACCCATGCGCCGGTGATCGACGCCGTGCGGGTGCCGCCATCGGCCTGGATGACGTCGCAGTCGATGGTGATCTGGCGTTCGCCGAGCGCTTCGAGGTCGACGGCAGCGCGGAGCGAGCGGCCGATCAGGCGCTGGATCTCGACGGTGCGGCCGCCCTGCTTGCCGGATGCGGCCTCGCGGCGGGTACGTTCCAGCGTGGCGCGTGGCAGCATGCCGTATTCGGCGGTGACCCAGCCGCGGCCCTGGCCCTTGAGCCATGGCGGCAGGCGCTCTTCCAGCGTGGCGGTCACCAGCACATGAGTGTCGCCGAACTTCACCATGCAGGAACCTTCGGCATATTTGACCACGCCGCGTTCCAGCGACACGGCGCGCAGTTCATCGGGCGCACGACGGCTTGGCCGCATGAGAAAATCCTTCCAAATGTCCAGAGAAGCCTGTTCGCGGTGCTTTTAGGGGCCACAGACCGTAGCGGCAAGGGCGGGGCAGGTTCCACAACCGCAATGGTGCTTGTATCCGGGGGCTCGGGGCGACAGATTAGGTCCTCAAGGAGTACCCTGTGGCCCACCACGATCCGATCGGCCTGATTTCGCCGCATGCCGGGCTCGCCCAGCTCAATGAGCGATCGCGTGAGATCTTCCGGCAGATCGTCGAGAGCTATCTCGCCACGGGCGAACCTGTCGGTTCGCGCAATATTTCACGCCTGATTACGGTTCCGCTGTCGCCAGCCTCGGTCCGCAACGTCATGTCGGACCTGGAGCAGCTCGGCCTCATCTATGCGCCGCATACCTCGGCCGGCCGGCTGCCGACCGAACTCGGGCTGCGGTTCTTCGTCGATGCCTTGATGCAGGTCGGTGACCTCACCGAGCCGGAGCGGCAGTCGATCCAGCAGCAACTGTCTTCGGTGGGGCGCTCGCAGACGGTGGAAGCGGCGCTCGGCGAGGCGCTGACGCAGCTGTCCGGGCTGACCCGCGCGGCGGCGGTGGTTTTGACCGCCAAGTCCAATGTGCGGCTGAAACACATCGAATTCGTCCGTCTGGAGCCCGAAAAGGCGCTGGTCGTGCTGGTCGCCGAGGATGGCCAGGTCGAAAACCGCGTGCTGACCCTGCCGCCGGGCGTGCCGTCGTCGGCGCTGAATGAGGCGTCGAACTTCCTCAATGCCCGGATTCGCGGCCGCACGCTGGCTGAGGCCCGGTTGGAGCTGGAGACGGCGCTGACCCAGAACCAGATCGAGCTCGATCAACTGACCCAGAAGGTCATTGCCGCCGGCATTGCCAGCTGGTCGGGTGGCGAGAAGGACGATCGGCAGCTGATCGTGCGTGGCCAGGCCAATCTGCTCGAGGATCTCCATGCGCTGGAGGATCTTGAACGCGTTCGCCTCCTGTTCGACGATCTCGAAGCCAAGCGCGAGGTGATCGACCTTCTCGGCCGGGCGGAGACGGCCGAAGGTGTCCGCATCTTCATCGGCTCGGAAAACAAGCTGTTCTCGCTGTCCGGCTCGTCCACGATCATTGCGCCCTACAGCGATGGCGCCGGCCATATTGTCGGCGTTCTCGGTGTCATCGGGCCGACCCGGCTGAACTATGCGCGGGTGATCCCGATGGTAGATTACGCGGCGCGCATTGTCAGCCGCATGCTCGGGGGCTGACAGATCGGTCGAATCCGGCCGGTTGCGCTTGATTTTCGGCGCTCAAACCCCGATATCCCGCTCAGCAATCCCACCATTTTGGCGTGTTTTTGAGAAGGCAGCGTGATGACTGATTCCAATGGGCAGAACGACAATCAGGACAAGACGGCGCAGGCCGCCGATCCGGTGGTCTCCAAGCCCTACATCATGCCGGACGATCCGGAACCGAATTCGGTCGAGGCCCTGACCAAGGAAGCAGCGGAATCGCGCGACAAGATGCTGCGCACGCTGGCGGAGATGGAAAATCTGCGCAAGCGGACCCAGAAGGAAGTCGCTGACGGCCGCACCTATGCGATCGCCAATTTCGCGCGCGAAGTGCTCGATATCGCCGACAGTCTGCAGCGCGCCCTCGATGCCGTGCCCGCCGATACCAAGGCCGCGGCCGATCCGGGCCTGAAGGCGCTGCTCGAAGGCGTCGAGCTCACCGAGCGTTCGCTGCTCAACACGCTGGAAAAGAACGGCGTGAAGAAGTTCGATCCGTCGGGCGAGAAGTTCGATCCAAATTTCCAGCAGGCGATGTACGAAGTGCCCGATGCTTCCGTGCCTGCGGGCACCGTCGTTCAGGTAGTGCAGGCCGGTTACACCATCGGCGAGCGCGTGCTGCGCCCGGCGCTGGTCGGCGTGTCAAAAGGCGGCGCCAAGGTTGCACCTGTTTCGGAGTAACAGAGCCTCTGGCTGTCATCACCCGCGAAAGCGGGTGATCCAGTACACGCCGGTCTCAGTGAGTGATCACAAGCGCCGGTGATTACTGGGTCGCCCGATCCCAGCGCGCAATTGCGTGCCAGGTCGGGCGATGACAATGAGAGTATGGGTCAAGCCGCCAGATCGCCCGACTGAATACGCTTCACGCCGGCCTTGTTCATGTCGGCCCAGGCTTTGGCCAGTGAGCCCTGCGTGTCGATGCCGCGGCAGGCATCTTCGACTACATAGACATCGAAACCTGCTTTTCGCGCATCCAGCGCGGACCACGCGACACAGAAGTCGGTGGCGAGGCCGGCGATAAATACGCGCTGCAATTTGCGGGCTTTCAGATAGGCGGCAAGACCGGTGGTGGTCTTGCCGTCAGCCTCGGTAAACGCCGAATAGCTGTCGACGTCCTTGTTGAAGCCCTTGCGCAGGATCAGCTCGGTATGCGGGATCGCGAGATCCTTCGACAGCGCAGCCCCTTCAGTGCCCTGCACGCAGTGATCCGGCCACAGCACCTGTTTGCCGTATTTCACCTCAAGGGTCTCAAACGGCTTCTTGCCGCTATGGCTGGACGCGAATGAGATATGGCCCGGCGTGTGCCAGTCCTGCGTCATCACCACGTCGGCGAATTTCTTCGCGATGCCGTTGATGACCGGGACGACCTTGTCGCCGTCCTTCACGGCCAAGCTGCCGCCTGGTAGGAAGCAGTTCTGCACGTCGATCACCAGCAGAACGGATGTGCGATCGAGACTGACCTTGCCTGCCGCTTCGAGCGCCTTGGGCGCCATGCCGGCCGCTGTTAGCGCACCAAGTCCCACAAGAAGCTGACGTCTATCGAACATCGCAACATCTCCTGTCAGAATTTCTGCAGCAAATCAGGTCCAGGCGCTTCCGTAAAGGCGGCTCGATATGGATGGTGCGGCGGTGTCTCGCAGGCCCGCGCAATGGCTTTTTAACGCGGCTCTCCTAGCGTAGCGATGGTATTGGCCGAAAGAATAAGTGCATGATGATCGATGCCGGTTTGCAACTCGGCGGCGCGACCACGCCTCGGACGTGGCTTGCGGCCATCTGGCTGATCGCCGGCGCTCTCGTCTGCGCGGTGGCCGTCGGGCTGCGCGCGGTGCTGCCGTTTAATGTCGATGTCAGCTGGTTGTTGATCGTTTGCGAACGCGTGCTCGATGGTCAGCGCCTTTATCTCGATATTCTTGAGATTAACCCCCCGATGGCCGGGGCGGTCAATATTATCGCCGTGGTACTGGGACGGCTTCTGGGATTGCGCGCCGAGCTCATGACGCTCGTGCTGGTATTCGGCCTCATCGCAGGGTCGATGGCGGTGACATGGCGGCTGCTGCGCAACTCGCGCATCCCCGGGCGCGCCGCCGCTGCTCCGCTGGCGGTTTGTGCGATCGCGTTGCTCGGCATCCTGCCAATGTACGACTTCGGCCAGCGCGAACATCTCGCCTTGCTGTTTTTGTTGCCCGCGCTGGCGGTCCTGATCCGCCGCGCCCATGGCGAGATAATCCCGCCTGGCGTGGTCGTCATCGCCGGCATCAGTGCCGCTATCACTATGTGCTTCAAACGGTATTTCGCGTTCGGCCTCGGTACAGCCGTTATCGCGGCGGCGACCAATGCACGGCAGTGGAGGATTGTTTTCGCGCCGGAGAACTGGATCGCCAGCGCACTGGTGGTGGCCTATGCACTGTGGGTCTACGTGGCCTTCCCCGCCTATTTCACCGTGATCTATCCTGTTGCCAGCGACGTGTATCGGCTGCTGACGTCGTCGTGGCTGGCGCTCGCGCTGGGCGGTGCGACGACGTTATGGTTGGTCGCCGTATTCGCCACACTGCTGTTACAGAGTCGGCGTTCAGCAGACCCGGCTCTTGTCGTGCTCCTGGCTAGCTCGCTTGGCTTTGCGATGTCCTATTTCGTTCAAAGCAGGGGTTATAACTATCACGCCTATCCGATGGTGGCGCTGGCGCTGATGGCGTTTGGTTATGCCGTCGCAACGATCGATCGCGCACGACAGCATGGGCCACGCTTGCAGGTCGGTTCGTCGGTCGCCGCTGTGGCGCTCCTCGTGAGTGCCTGCTTCTGGTTCAAGGCCAGCGTCGATGTGCGTGCACTTCAAGATGCTGTGGTAAAGCTTGGACTGCAGCGTCCGAAGATCATCATGTTGGGTGGGGCGGCGACGATTGCACATCCGCTCGTGCGCAATGTTGGCGGTGTCTGGGTGTCACGTCAGGAGGCGCTGTCGATCCGGGAGATCGTCCGCCGCGCTCGTCTGGAGCGGACGATCGACGCTGCAACATCAGCACGTTTCGATGAGTATCTGGCGGCTGAGCGAAATGGGTTGGTCGATGATATTCGCAAGCTGCCGCCGGATGTGGTGCTGATTGACGATCGCGAAGCCGACTGGAGCGCTTGGGCGCAAGCTGATCCGGAGCTGGCGCAGCTCCTGAAGTCCTATGCCCTGGTGCAGACCATCGACGGCATCGACATCCTGAAGAGGATGCCGTGATGCGCGCCACCACGCCGGGCGAAACCGCAAGTGCTGTTCTGCCCGGGCGGTCGCTGCAGCGAAGCCGCATCCTTCCGTGGCTGGCCGTCGTCGCACTGCTGATCGTGGCGATTGTGCTGCGTCACGTTCTGGCGGCCAATACGGATGTAAGCTGGCTTCTGACCGTCGGCGAGCGCGTACTCGACGGCCAGCGCCTCTATATAGATATCATCGAGACCAATCCGCCGATGGCCGTCCTGGCCTATCTGCCGGGTATCGCCATCGCCCGCGCGCTCGGGCTGGCTGCGGAGCACGTGACCGATGCGTTGGTCTTCATCGGCATCGCCGTGTCGCTGCTGCTCAGCGCCCGCATTCTATCGCGCGCGTCGGTTCTCGGTGTCGCGCAAGGCTGGCCGCTGGCGCTGCTGGCAGTTGCACTGTTGGCCGTGCTGCCGACGCAGACTTTCGGTCAGCGCGAACATATTGCACTGATCGCCATGCTGCCGATGCTGGCTGTATTGGCGGGCCGCATAAAGCACAGCGCACCATCACGGTCCGCGGCCATCGCAGCCGGCATCGGCGCGGCGATTGCGCTGTCGTTCAAGCCCTACTTCGCGATCGCCCTGCTCGGCGCGCTGGTCGCGGAGGCTGTGTCCACACGCTTATCGTGGCGCGTCCTGCTGCGGCCGGAATATCTGGCGCTCGCCGTCGCGCTGGCCCTCTACGCTGCCGTCGTCATCGTGCTGTTTCCAGAATTCCTAACGGTAGTCGGGCCGCTAGTCCACGATGTTTATCTTCAGGTGCAGCAGCCGGTCATGATGCTCCTGGAAAAGCCCGCTGTGGCACTGTGGGCCACCGCGCTGCTCGCGGCTATGGTGCTCAAACGGCGCGTCGGTGTCGATGGTCCGTTCGTTTTGCTACTGGCGACCTCGGCCGGTTTTGCCGCTGGTTTCGTTTTGCAGGGCAAAGGCTGGCCTTACCATTCATACCCAATGATTGCGCTCGCACTGCTTGCTTTTGGCTATGCGCGTATGACCTATCTGCCGGTCACCGGGACGGATCGTCTGTTCGGCGTCGGCGCGGTCGTCCTGTTGGCGCTGCTGTTCATGCGCTCCATGTTATGGTTCGACACCGCCTTCGATGCGCGCCCACTGCAGGAGAAAATCGCGCAACTGGGACCGCGTCCTGTCATTCTTGCTATCTCCGCGGAGCCGGGTATCGGGCATCCTCTTGTGCGCGCGGTCGGCGGCACATGGGTTTCGCGACAGCAAGGCCTGTGGGTCGCCGCCTATCACGCGGTCCTGCGCAGCAGAGGCGGAGTCAGTCCTGCACAAGATCGACTGCTCGAGGCCTATGCCGCGCGTGAGCGCACGATGCTGATCGAGGATATCAAGAAAAGACCACCGACCCTGGTGCTGGTGGATGATCTCACCGGCAGCGGCTCGGAATGGCTAAAAGCGCATCCCGACGTCGCTGATCTGTTAAAGGATTTTCACGTCGTGGCCGCCATCAACAAGGTGACGTTTCTTACGCGAAGCCGTGAGCCCTGAAGCCGATGTTGTGTTACGCGCTGCGTTAGCGCGGCTCGATACCGTCGCGCACGGCGCGGAAGCGCGGAAACGCCTTGGCCCAATCGTCACGTGGGGCGCTTGCGATAATGCGCATGGTGACCTTGCCGCCGCCGAAGCGCAGCCACTGCACAACGCTGACCGGCGTGTTGTTCTTGCCGCTGACGGCGTCGATACGGGTCTCCCAGCCTGCCATGCCGTCGATCCGTTGCGGCTCCGACATGGTGATGCGGCCTTCGCGCAGGCCGGGAATCGTGCCTGCGGCCTGCTGGGCAAAGCGGCCGCGATCTTCAGCCTTTTCTGGCGCGGAGGCCAGGCTGCCGATCACCACAAAAGGACTTGTTTCGATGCTGTTCTCGTCGCTCGAGTCGGCCAGCAATAGCGCGGCACCCGGCGCCAGCGTGCGGACGGTCTTGAAGTCGCTCATTTCCGAGACCTTGAACGGCATCAGACCGAGTTGTTCTGCCAGCGGGACTTCCTTGCGGACCACGGCGGATGAGAGCATCTGGCGCACCGCGTCGTCGGTGTAGATTTTCTGGGCGTTTTCCGGGACTTGCACGGCGACATAGCCGGAGAAGGTCCCGCCGCCGACGATCATCGAATAGCGCCTGACATTGCCGGTGGCGTCCTTGGCATTCTCGATCGTGTAGAAGGCCTTTCCGGCCGTGGTCTCGATGCTCTCGGGCTTCGCGGCCATACCAGCCGGATTGGCCTTGAACGCGATCTCAACCTCGTTGAAGGCGGCGGCTGGTAGCTCGGTCATGAGCACCTTGACGCCCTGATCGGAGGTCTCGAAGCCGACAAAGGTCTTTGCCGGGGCGAGGCCAACCAGCGGGGCCAGACCCACACGGACACCCGGCGGGAAGACGGGATCAGCCGCCAAAGCGGGGCGGTGGGCGACCGAAATGGCCGTCAGCATGGTCAAAGCGAACAGGGGCGCAGCATGTTTCATGAAAAATCTACTGGGTTTGCATTGAGGCTGTTCGATGGTGCGGGGCTCCGGCCTTGGCCGTCACGCGACCGGCCGGAAAGGGCGTTCACGGTTGCCCTGTTCCGCCAACAGATCAAGCCATAAATCCGTTCCCGGCGCCGTCCGCGCCCATCCGTCGCGTATTGGCGAAACAACCGCCAAGGGTCTGTTTCACCAAATATTAATTTCGCGCACCGGTCGTGTTTTCATGGGTCTGGAGTGTGCCAGATGCCTTGCGGCCACCACCCCCCCTCCTATATGAGGCCTACCGTCGCAATATCGCGAATAGTTGATGTTTGGGGGTTGGGAGCGGGGTGCCGTCAGGGCCCAGCCAACCTGCCGCAGAAAAAGGATATGAGAGCATGGGAAAGGTCATCGGTATCGACCTCGGTACGACGAATTCCTGCGTCGCCGTCATGGATGGCAAAACGCCGAAGGTCATCGAGAACGCAGAAGGCATGCGGACCACGCCGTCCATCGTGGCTTTTACCGATGATGGCGAGCGCCTCGTCGGCCAGCCGGCCAAGCGCCAGGCAGTTACCAATCCCGAGCGCACCATTTTCGCGGTGAAGCGCCTGATCGGCCGCCGCTATGACGATCCGACCGTCGAGAAGGACAAGAAGCTCGTCCCCTACAAGATTGCCAAGGGTGGCAATGGCGACGCCTGGGTCGAAGTCGACGGTAAAACCTATTCGCCCTCGCAGATCTCCGCCTTCACGCTGCAGAAGATGAAGGAGACCGCGGAGGCTCATCTCGGCCAGAAGGTCGAGCAGGCCGTCATCACCGTGCCCGCTTACTTCAACGACGCCCAACGTCAGGCCACCAAGGATGCCGGCAAGATCGCTGGTCTCGAAGTGCTGCGCATCATCAACGAGCCGACTGCTGCTGCGCTCGCTTACGGCCTCGACAAGTCGAAGTCCGGCACCATCGCGGTGTACGACCTCGGCGGTGGTACCTTCGACGTCTCGATCCTTGAGATCGGCGACGGCGTGTTCGAAGTGAAGTCCACCAACGGCGATACGTTTCTCGGCGGTGAAGACTTCGACATGCGTCTGGTCGGCTACCTCGCCGACGAGTTCAAGAAAGAGCAGGGCATCGACCTGCGCAACGACAAGCTGGCCCTGCAGCGTCTGAAGGAAGCTGCAGAAAAGGCGAAGATCGAGCTGTCGTCGACGACCCAGACCGAAATCAACCTGCCGTTCATCACGGCGGATGCCTCAGGTCCGAAGCATCTGACGCTGAAGCTGACCCGCGCCAAGTTCGAAGCGCTGGTCGACGATCTCGTGCAGAAGACCATCGAGCCTTGCCGCAAGGCGCTCAAGGATGCCGGCCTCACCGCCGGTGAAATCGGCGAAGTGGTTCTGGTCGGCGGCATGATCCGCATGCCGAAGATCCAGGAAGTCGTGAAGCAGTTCTTCGGCAAGGAGCCCCACAAGGGCGTCAACCCGGACGAAGTCGTGGCCATCGGCGCCGCCATTCAGGCCGGCGTGCTGCAGGGCGACGTCAAGGACGTGCTGCTGCTCGACGTGACCCCGCTGTCGCTGGGCATCGAGACGCTGGGTGGCGTGTTCACCCGCATCATCGAGCGCAACACGACGATCCCGACCAAGAAGAGCCAGGTATTCTCGACGGCCGAAGACAACCAGAACGCCGTTACCATCCGGGTCTTCCAGGGTGAGCGCGAAATGGCGGCCGACAACAAGCCGCTCGGCCAGTTCGACCTGATGGGCATTCCGCCGGCTCCGCGCGGCATGCCGCAGGTCGAGGTGACCTTCGACATCGACGCCAACGGCATCGTCAACGTGTCGGCGAAGGACAAGGCGACCAACAAGGAACAGCAGATCCGGATCCAGGCATCCGGCGGTCTGTCCGAGTCCGACATCCAGAAGATGGTCAAGGACGCCGAAGCGAACGCTGCCGAGGACAAGAAGCGTCGTGAGGCTGTCGATGCCAAGAACCACGGCGATGCCCTCGTGCATTCGACCGAGAAGGCTCTCGGCGAGCATGGCGACAAGGTTGGTGAGACCGAGCGCCGCGCCATCGAGGATGCCATGAGCGACCTGAAGGAAGCTCTGAAGGGTGATGATGCCGAGGCGATCAAGGCCAAGACCAACACGCTGGCGCAAGCTTCGATGAAGCTCGGCGAAGCGATGTACACCCAGCAGGCCGAGGCTGACGCCAAGCGCGATGCCGAGAAGGATGACGTGGTCGACGCCGAATTCACGGAAGTCGACGACGACAAGCCGAAGAAGTCGGCCTGATAGGCGAGCGGAACGATGACCCTCATCCTGAGTAGCGCGGTGCGCGTCTCGAAGGATGAGGGTTGTTTTTTGTTAGGCCGGCCTTGTTAGGCAAGTTTTGTTAGTGCGGGAGTAGCATCTTCATCGATGCGTTCTTCTGGGATGCTCCTCGGGATGAGGACCAATTTCGGGCGGATCTGACTGATGTCCACCAAGCAATGTTATTACGAGACGTTGGAAGTCGAGCGCGGCGCGAATGATGCGACCCTGAAGACGTCGTTTCGCAAGCTTGCGATGAAATGGCATCCGGACAAGAATCCAGGCGATGCCGCCGCTGAAGTGAAGTTCAAGGAAATTGCCGAGGCCTACGACGTCCTCAAGGACGGCGACAAGCGCGCGGCCTATGACCGTTATGGCCATGCGGCCTTCGAACAGGGCAATGGTGGCGGCGGTGGTCCGGGCTTCGGATCCGGCTTCGCTTCCTCCTTCTCCGACATTTTCGAAGACCTGTTCGGCATGGCCGGACAGCGCGGCGGTGGCCGCAGCGGCGGCCGCGAGCGCGGGGCAGATCTTCGCTACAACATGGAAATCACGCTGGAGGAGGCTTACTCCGGCAAGACCGCACAGATCGAGATTCCGGTCGCGGTGACCTGCGAAGCCTGCTCCGGCACCGGCGCCAAGGCAGGAACCAAGCCGAAGGCCTGTTCGACCTGCGGCGGTGCCGGCCGCGTCCGTCAGGCCCAGGGCTTCTTCACGCTGGAAAGGACCTGCCCGAGCTGTCAGGGCCGCGGTCAGATGATCGAGGATCCGTGCCCGAGCTGCTCCGGCGCCGGCCGCGTCGAGCGCGAGCGCACGCTCTCGGTCAACATTCCGGCGGGCGTCGAGGACGGCACCCGCATTCGTCTTGCCAATGAAGGCGAAGCCGGCGCGCGCGGTGGCCCGTCGGGCGATCTCTATATTTTCCTGTCGCTGGCCTCGCACGACTTCTTCCAGCGCGATGGCGCGGACCTACATTGCCGCGTGCCGATCTCGATGGTGACCGCCGCGCTGGGCGGCGAATTCGAAGTGCCGACCATCGAAGGCGGGCGCAACAAGGTCAAGGTTCCCTCGGGCACCCAGTCCGGGCGCCGCTTCCGCGTTTCGTCGAAGGGCATGCCGGTGCTGCGTTCGCGCCAGACCGGTGACATGTATGTCCAGGTCGTCGTGGAAACGCCGCAGAACCTGACGAAAAAGCAGCAGGAGCTGCTGGCCGAATTCGAGAAACTATCTTCGGGTGCAACGCAACCTGAAGCCGCGGGTTTCTTCACTAAGGTCAAGGACTTCTTCGGAACGCGGACAGGCTCCTGACGTTGGAAGCTTGACCGTTTCTATTGTTGCCTATACCTCTTTATGACGAAATTCTGACGTTCCGCACGTTCCGCGGTCTGCCTGGAAGCGACATGCCTCTGCACTCGTCCGCGCGTACGTTGAAGAAGCCGCTCCGTCTCGACGACGAGGTTCGCTTCCTCCGTTCATGGATCGATAAGCCGCTGCATATGGGTGCCGTGATGCCGTCGGGCAAAGCTCTTGCCCGCACGATGGCGCAATATGTCGACAATGACGCGACTGGTCCGGTCATCGAACTTGGACCAGGCACCGGCGCGATCACCTCTGCGCTCGTCGCGCATGGGGTGGACCAGAAGCGTCTGGTGCTCGTCGAATTCAATCCCACCTTTTGCGCACTGCTGCGTGAGCGCTACCCACAGGCGACGATCGTTCAGGGCGACGCCTACACATTGCGCGATACCCTGTGGGATGTGCTGAAAGAGCCCGCCTCCGCCGTCGTCTCCGGCCTGCCGCTGGTCACCAAGCCGATGCTGACGCGCCTCAAGCTGATCCGCGATGCCTTCGCGGCGATGTCGCCGAACGCGCCCTTCGTGCAGTTCACCTATTCGGTGGCGCCGCCGATCCCCAAATCGCTGCCCGGCGTGTCCACAGAGGCCTCCGAGCGGATCTGGATGAACCTTCCGCCGGCGCGCGTCTGGGTGTATCGCAAACGCTAGTGCCGGCCGCGATCGCGCGGTGGCTTCGCCCCGACGATCGGAATCATGGCTGCGATCAAGATCCTCGTTATTCCAGGCTCGCTGCGCACAGGGTCGCTGAATGCGAAACTCGCGGCTGTCGCCATTGACGCGCTGGTTCGCGCCGATGTCGATGCCACCAGGATTTCGCTCGGCGACTTTCCGCTGCCGATCTATGACGGCGACCTCGAGAGCAATTCCGGCGTACCGAAACATGCGCTCGATCTGAAGCGTATGATATCGGCGCACCATGGTGTGCTGATCGTGACGCCTGAATACAACGCGTCGCTGCCGCCGCTGGTGAAGAATACGATCGACTGGATCTCGCGCGTGGAAGACACGCATGAGAGCAAGGGCCAGGTGTTTCGCGAGCGGCCGTTTGCGATTGCGGCGGCTTCGAATGGGCGGCTTGGCGGTGCGCGCTGTTTGCAGGCCTTGCGGCTGGTGCTGTCGGCGTGTCGCGCGATGGTGATCCCGAATCAGCTCACGCTGGCGTTCGCCGGTGAGGCCTATGACGATATGGACCGGCTGAAACACGCCGCCGACAAGGATGCGATGACGGCGATGGTGCGCCAGCTTATCGATGTCGCGCAGCAGATGAAGTGAGACGAGATGACGTTGCAGACCATTGATCCCCGCGACCGCCTGATCGTCGCGCTCGATTTGCCGGATGTTGACGCTGCCGAAGCGATGATCGCGCGGCTCGGCGACAGCGTGACTTTCTACAAGATCGGCTATCAGCTCGGCTATGCTGGTGGTCTGCCGCTGGTGCGCAAGCTCGCCGATACCGGAAAGAAGGTGTTCGCCGATCTGAAGATGCACGACATCGGCAACACCGTCGCGCGCGGTGTGGAAAGCGTGGCGAAGCTCGGCGCGACCTTCCTCACCGTGCATGGCTATCCGCAGACCATGCAGGCGGCGGCCAATGCCAGCAAGGGCTCCGGCCTGAAGATCCTCGCGGTGACAGTACTGACCTCGTACGACAACGAGGATCTGAAGGCCGCGGGCTATCAACTCGGTGTCAGCGATCTCGTCGCCGCGCGCGCGCAGCAGGCGCAGGCGCTCGGTATCGATGGCCTCGTCTGCTCGCCGGAAGAGGCGGGGAACCTGCGCAAGCATATCAAGCCTGAGATGTGTCTGGTCACGCCCGGTGTACGCCCTGCGGGCAGTGACGTGGGCGATCAGAAGCGGATCATGACCCCGGCACGCGCGATTGTCGAAGGTTCGGACTATCTGGTGGTCGGCCGTCCGGTGATGGAAGCCGCCGATCCCAAGGCTGCGGCCGAGGCGATCGTCGCCGAAATTACGCAGGCACTAGCGAACAAGTAAGAACGGGACAGGGAGAGAGACAGATGGCCAAGGCTTACTGGATTGCACGCGTCGACGTGCACAATATGGACGGCTACAAGCAATACGTGGCCGAGAACGGCCCGGTCTTCAATAAATTCGGAGCCAAATTCCTGGTGCGCGGTGGTCAGTTCGAGGCCAAGGAAGGCACGTCGCGCTCGCGCAATGTTGTGCTCGAATTCAAGGACTACGCGACCGCGCTAGCCTGTTACAATTCGCCGGAATACCAGCGGTTGGTCGCGATGCGCAGCCCGCACGGCGAGAGCGATCTCGTGATCATCGAGGGGTATGACGGTCCGCAGCCTTGAGCGGCAGGGCCTTAAGCATGTGTTTGATCTGATTGGTATCTAAGGACTTTAGGTACCGTGGGCGTGTTGCCGCCGTGGCAACGCGCCGCTATACCGCCTTGAGATACTGAGGATCGTTCAATGTCCGATATGAGACTGATCGTTGCTGGCGCCGGCGGCCGAATGGGCCGCGCGCTGATCCGCACCATCTCCGAAACCCCCGGCGCTGTCGTTTCCGGTGCGCTCGAGGCGCCCGGCTCGGAGCTGCTCGGACAGGATGCCGGCGTGCTCGCCGGCCTGCCCGAGAACGGCGTCAAACTCTCGGCCGACCTCTGGACGCTGTCGAAGGATGCCGATGGTATCCTTGATTTCACGGTGCCTGCGGCGACCATCGCCAATGTTGCGATCGCAGCCCAGCGCGGCCTTGTTCACGTGATCGGCACCACCGGCCTGTCGTCGTCGGACAACGCGGTGATCAAGAGCGTGACCGGTCAGGCCATCGTCGTGCAGTCGGGCAATATGAGCCTCGGCGTCAATCTGCTCGCCGCGCTGGTGAAGCGCGTTGCGCAGTCGCTCGATGACGGCTTCGACATCGAAGTGCTGGAGATGCATCACAAGGCCAAGATCGACGCGCCCTCGGGCACGGCTTTCATGCTGGGTCAGGCTGCTGCCGAGGGTCGCAAGATTCCGCTCGAGCAACATTCGGCGCGTGGCCGCGACGGGCTCACCGGCGCGCGCAAAACCGGCGATATCGGCTTTGCCTCGCTCCGCGGCGGTACTGTCGCTGGCGATCATACGGTGATCTTCGCCGGTCCCCATGAACGCATCGAGCTGTCGCACAAGGCCGAGGATCGCATGATCTTCGCCCATGGTGCGCTGAAGGCGGCGATGTGGGCGCATGGAAAAAAGCCAGGTTTGTACTCGATGGCTGACGTGCTCGGCCTTGGTGAAATGTAAGAAGAACGAAACGGAATTCTCGATGAACGAACGTCTTCTCGTCCTCGTCCGTCATGGACAGAGCGAATGGAATCTGAAGAACCTTTTCACCGGCTGGAAAGATCCTGATCTCACCGAGAAGGGCGTCGCAGAGGCCAAGGAAGCCGGCCGCAAGCTGAAGGCGCAGGGCTTGACCTTCGATGTCGCGTTCACCTCGGCGCTGACCCGCGCGCAGCACACGCTCAATCTCGCACTGGAAGAGATGGGCCAGACTGGCCTGCCGATCACGAAACATCTGGCGCTGAACGAGCGCGATTACGGTGATCTCTCCGGCCTCAATAAGGACGACGCCCGCGCCAAATGGGGCGAGGAGCAGGTCCATGTCTGGCGCCGTTCCTATGACGTGCCGCCCCCCGGCGGCGAAAGCCTGAAGGATACGCTGGCGCGCACGCTGCCGTATTTCGTGCAGGAAATCCTGCCCTGCGTGCTGCGCGGCGAACGCACGTTGGTCGCCGCGCACGGCAATTCGCTGCGTGCCCTGATCATGGTGCTGGAGAAGCTGACGCCGGAAGGCATTCTGGCGCGGGAGCTCGCGACCGGCGTGCCGGTGATCTATCGGCTCAATGCCGATGCGACGGTGGCGTCGAAACTCGATCTGGCGGGTTGATCGACGCGCTCGGTTGCGTGGCGCGGCTAGCGCGCCATCGCAGCCGACACGAAATCCGAGATCGCATCGAGAAAGACGTCCGGCTTCTGCAATTGCGGGACATGCGCGCAGCCCGGAAGCAGGATCAGCCGTGCATCAGGTAGTCCGGCAGCAAGCTCTCTGGACATCGGTGGTGGCGTCGCTTCATCGTGCTCGCCGACCAGTACCAGCACCGGCACTTTGACGGTCCCGATCTCAGGCCGGAGGTCCAGCGTCGCCAGGGACTCGCAGGCACTCTGAAACACGCCGGGATCCGTTCGCAAAAAGGCCTCGCGGCGATCGCGCATCAGCTCCGGGTTCTGTTCCTGAAATTCAGCGGCGAACAAGCGTCGCATCGCGACATCGGTAACCGCCGGCAATCCCTTGGTCGATGCTGCCGTCGCCATGTTGCGGAACGCCTCGCGGCCGGATTCGGAAAACGCTGCGCCGCAATCGGCGAGAACCAGACGGCCTGCAATGCCGGGATGGCGGATCGCCATCTGCAAGGCAACGAAACCGCCATAGCCGTTACCGAGCACGATCGTGTCCGCGCCGTCGCCGCAGTCCCTGACGGCTTCCGCCACGCGGTCCGCTACGGCCGCCAGTCCGCCGCTTACGGCGTCTGATCCCCCAAAACCCGGCAATTCGGGAACGATGACACGGTGGGTCTTGGCCAGCGACGGCACGATGCTGTCGAAGCTTGCCCGGTCAGACAGCAGCGAGTGAAGCAGCATGATGGCCGGTCCTTCGCCGAATTGCGCTGCATTGACGGTGCTGTTTGCCAAGCGCCGATCTGCCATTTTTGCCTCTCCCGTCAAAAGCTTGCAGCCCGCAGCCTGGTCGGCTGTTGCATCCGCCTGTCCTGTTGTGTCCCGGACCGGAGCCTAAAAGCAAGTCCTCGATCGCGCAAATCTGACTTGACGTGATATTTCACGAGATGCATCTTTGTCGGAAAATCAGAGGAAATATCCGTGCTTCTTCGAGATAATGTCTACAACAGCCTCAGGTCTGATATCCTGATGTGTCGCTTTTTGCCAGGCGATGATATGCGGGAGCAGGAGCTGGCGGTGCGCTATGCGGTCAGCCGCCAGCCCGTACGTGAGGCTTTGCTGCGGCTCGAGCGCGAGCATCTCGTGACGGTGCAGCCGCGCCAGGGTTATCGGGTCAATCCGATCTCGATCTCGGACGCCCGGGACCTGTTGCGGTTTCGCTATGCGGTCGAGCCGGCCTGTGTGTCGGAAGCGATCGAGCACGCCTCGGACAACATCCTGCGCGGATTGGACCAATACAGGTCGTTCGACGGCTCGGCGGAAGATTTCATCGATTATAACCGCGCCTTCCATATCGCGCTGGCACAGGCGTCCGGCAACCGGCGCATGGCGTCGGCCGCGCGCGATCTGATCGAACAGGCCGACCGGCTGGTGCGTATCAGCATCGCCAACGTCAAGGGCCGCGATCACATGCAGCTCGTGGGCGAGCACGTCAGCCTGATCGACGCCATGCAGCGCCGCGACCAGCGCGGCGCGGCGCGCATCATCAAGGCTCACATCGAGAAAACAGAAAAGCGCGTGCTGCCTGCCTTGGCGCGTAACGCGATCATCGTCGAAGGGAGAGATCTATGAACATTCCAACAAAAACAGGCTCCATCGATGTCGAGATCCACGGCAATTTCGTAGACGGCCGCGAAGTCGAGGCCGGCAACGGCGAGATGATCGATGTGCGCAACCCGGCCACGGGCGACGTCATCGCACGAATTCCCAATTCGACCGCAGCCGATATCGATCATGCCATGAAGAGCGCGCGTGCGGCGTTCGAAGGGCGCGCCTGGGGTGGCATGGATACACGTGCCCGTGCGCGCCTGATCAATAAGCTCGCCGATGCGTTCGAGGCCAACCTAGACACGCTGTATCGGCTGGAAACGTTGAACAACGGCCGTCCAGTCAACGAGACACGTGCGCAGCTCTCGCGCCTCCCGGACTTCTTCCGCTACTTCGCGGGCGTCGCCCTGGCGCGGCGCGATTCCGTCATTCCGGTTGAAGGCGCGTATCTCAACTATACGCTGCGCACGCCGATCGGGATCGTGGCGAACTGTACGCCGTTCAATCATCCGCTGATGATCCTGTGCAAGTCGCTGGCTGCCGTTCTGGCCACCGGTTGCGTGACGGTCGTGAAGCCCTCGGAATACACGCCCCTGACCACGCTGAAGCTCGCGCAGATCTTCACCGAAGCCGGCCTGCCGCCGGGTGTGTTCAATATCGTGCTGGGCTACGGCCCAAGTGCCGGCAAGATGTTGTCCGAACACCCTGACATCAACAAGCTGGTGCTGACCGGCGGCACCGAAGCCGGGCGCATCGCCGGATCATCCGCGGCGAAAGTGTTCGCGCATCAGACCATGGAGCTCGGCGGCAAGACGCCTGTCATGGTGTTCGACGATTTCGATGTCGATCAGGCTGTGAATTACGCTGCCTTCGGTGCCTTCATCGGTGCCGGCCAGACTTGCGTCTGCGCTTCCAGGCATATCGTGCAGGCCTCGATCTATGACGAGTTCGTAGCGAAGCTACAGGCCAAGACGAAGTCTATCCGTATCGGCGATCCGTTCGATCCCAACACGCAGCTCGGCCCGGTGATCTCGGCGCGCCAGCGTGACCGCGTGCTGTCCTATGCGCGTTTCGGTCACGAAGACGGTGCCCGGCTGGTTGCTGGTGGCGTTGCGGCAAAGGTTGCCGGTCACGAAAACGGGTTCTTCGTGGAGCCCACGGTGTTCGCCGATGTTCGGTCGGACATGCGCATCTTCCAGGAAGAGGTGTTCGGCCCGTTCACCTCTGTCACGCCGTTCAAGGACGAGGCCGATGCGTTGCGTCTGGCCAACGATTCCCCGTTCGGACTTGCAGCGGCGATCCGCACCCGTGACGTCGCGCGCGCACATCGCGTGGCCGGCCGCGTCAAGGCGGGTATCGTCTGGATCAACGATCATCATCGCCTCGATCCTGCATCGCCCTGGGGCGGCGTGGACGACAGTGGCATCGGCCGTGAATGCGGCACCGAAAGCTTCGATGATCACTTCAACACCAAGAGCGTGATGGTGGCGACGGGCGATGGCCCGTTCGACTGGTATCGCGACACGGCGGGGCAGAAGCGACTGAACTAGAGCAAAGCGATCGCCAACAGATCCCCCACAGAGGGACGGCGCTAATCGATATGGAAACAAACAGGGAGAGACGACGATGCCGACATCAGTAACTGCGGGCGGCCGGTTGGACCGGCTGCCGATCGGACCGTTCCACTACCGCATCATGACGTTGATCGGGATTGGAATGTTCTTCGACGGCTTTGACATCTATATCGCAGGAACAGTGCTGGGCGTGACGCTCAAGAGCGGCTTCTCGACGCTCGCCGAGAATGCGCTGTTCATTTCGGCGACGTTCTTCGGAATGATGCTCGGCTCGTTCGGCACCGGCTTTCTCGGCGATCGCTACGGCCGTCGCTTCTCCTATCAGTTCAATCTGTTGCTGTTCGGCGTAGCATCGCTCGCGGCGGCATTCGCGCCAAACATGACCATCCTGATCCTGTGGCGCTTCGTGATGGGTCTTGGGCTCGGTGCTGAAAACGTGGTCGGCTACTCGACGATGACCGAGTTCGTTCCCGCGCGTTCGCGCGGCAAGTATCTGGGGCTGATGGCCGTCTGCGTCGTTAGTGGCCTGCCGGTGGCGCTACTGGCGGCCTCGTTCGTGGTGCCGATGTTCGGATGGCGCGCCATGTTCGTGCTCGGCGGCATCGGTGCGCTGGTGGTCTGGTACATGCGCAAGAACCTGCCGGAGTCGCCGCGCTGGCTCGAGGCCGTCGGCCGCCGCGAGGAGGCAGAGGCGCTGATGCAGAAGATCGAGAGTGAGGCCGCCCAAGGCAAGCCGCTGCCGCCGGTGACCACGGTCCCGACCGTGCAGGCGTCCGGCCAGCTGTCGTCGCTATTCGCGCCGCCACTGCTGTCGCGCATGATCGTCGGTTCGATCTGCCTGATCACCATCAACACATTGCTGTATGGCTTCGTGACCTGGCTGCCGGTGTTCTTCATCAAACAGGGATTAAGTGTCGCCACGTCGTTCAGTTACTCGCTGCTGATGGCGCTGGGTGCTCCGGTCGGCTCGGCCATCGGCGCGCTGACGGCCGACCGTTGGGGCCGCAAGCCGACCATTATCGGTTCGTCGCTGATCGCGGTGGTGTTGGGCATCATCTATCCGATGATTTCCGATCCGCTTCTGCTGCCAGCGGTCGGTTTTGCGCTCACGATCCCGATCTATGTGCTGGTTGCGCTGCTGTTCGGCATTTATATCCCCGAACTGTTCCCCACCGAAGTGCGCTTGCGGGCGTCGGGGATCGTCAACACGCTGGGGCGCGGCGCAACCATCGTGACGCCGTTCTTGGTGGTGACCCTGTTCGAGGCGCGCGGCGTTGCGGGCGTAATGGCGCTGATGATCGGATTGCTGGTGCTGCAGATCATCACGGTGTGGGCGTTCGGCATTGAGCCACGGAACCGCAGCCTTGAAGAAATGAAGACCGACGAATCCTCAGCGCCCGCGCTGAAGGAAGCGTCTTAGTCGTTCAGTCCAATGGGCCGCAGGAAACTGCGGCCCATTGCTGCTAATTCGCTCCCACCTGTCCGGCTTCCCAGCCGATCATGGCCTGCTTCCGTGTAATGCCCCAATGATAACCCGTCAGCGCGCCGGATTTACCGAGCGCGCGGTGGCACGGCACCACGAAGGAAATCGGGTTCTTGCCCACGGCCGCGCCGACGGCGCGTGAGGCCTTCGGGTTGTCGATCTTGCAGGCGATATCCGAATAGCTGACCGCACGACCCATCGGGATCTTCAGCAGCGTTTCCCAGACGCGGACTTCGAAATCCGTCCCGATCAACACCACCCGCAGCGGCTGGTCCGGGCGCCACAGCTTGCTGTCGAAGATGCGCTGCGCCAGTCCGGCCGTGCCGGGAGTGTCCTCAATCAATGTGGCCGCCGGCCAGCGCCGGCTCATGTCGGCGAAAGCGCGCTGTTCGTCGCCCGGATCGGAGAAAGCGAGACCCGCAAGGCCGCGGTCGCTGGCGATCACGATCGCGGTGCCGAACGGTGAGGGATGGAAGCCGTAGCGCAACTCCATGCCGGCGCCGCCGGTTTTCCATTCTCCGGGTGACATCGCTTCATGGGTTACGAAGAGATCGTGCAGCCGGCCCGGGCCGGAAAGGCCTGAGTCGAGCGCGGCGTCGAGGACGCTGGCGGAATCGCGCAGCAGGTGCTTGGCGTGGTCGAGCGTCAGCGCCTGCATGAACGCTTTCGGTGTCAGTCCCGCCCAGCGGCGGAACAGGTGATGCAACTCGTCCGGCGTCACGCTCGCGGCATCCGCCACGGCCTCGATGTTCGGCTGGTCCCGCCACTGCGAGTGCATGAAGCCGATGGCACGGCGTACGGAATCGTAATCGCGCAGGGCCGCGTCGCGCTGGCCCGGCTTGATCGGGCGATGCTCAGTCATCGCTAGGTCTCTGGCAAGATTCATCATGATATCGATGTAGGCCTGCCCCGACGCGCAAACCACCCGTTTCCCGATGGATCATCAGCTCGCCGGATTATAGGTCGGGCCGCGTTTGGCGGCCTGGAGCGCTTCCATCAAGGCTTTGATGAAGCTCGCCTTTTCCTCCGCGCCGAGGAACCGTGCGATCGACACCCGACGGCCGCGCGACACCAGAAAAAGCTGCTCGATGCCGAATTCGGCGTGGCACACCTGATCGATCTGCACCCAGAGTGGATTGAATGCCCATTCCACGACGTCGCCTGATGGGCTGACCCGGCGCACACGGATTTCCGACGGCGTGACCGTGATCTCTTCGGTGGCCCTGGCGCGTCTGTCGTAGACCTTGAAGGCGATATAGATCGCCAGCAGGTCGAGGCCGAAAAAGCCGAGCACCGGCCAGGCGCCCATCAGCAGGAAGGCCATCCCCGCGCCGAACGAGACCATGCTGATGAAACCCATGAGCACGAGGAAGCCCTTGCGACCCAGCGCGTGATGCGGACGCAGCAGCGCGCTGAACAGCATCGGTTCCTGCGAGACGTCAAATTCGTTGCCTGATGTCATGGTCCCTCAGTATATCCCTTTGATGCCGAAAATCACCCGCAAGCTCGCCGCCAGCGCAAAGTCCAGTCCTGCAAAGAAGGTTGTAGCGAAAGCGGTAAAGGCGCCTGCGAAGAAGGTCGCCAAGCCGAAGCCCATCAAGCTGAAACCCATCAAGTTGAAGCCTTGGACCAAAGCCCAGGTCCATGAAGCCTTCTCGCGCTTCCGCAAGGCTAATCCCGAGCCCAAGGGCGAGCTCGAACATCTCAATCCCTACACATTGCTGGTTGCAGTGGTGTTGTCCGCGCAGGCGACTGACGCCGGCGTCAACAAGGCGACGCGCGCGCTGTTTCCCATCGCCGATACGCCGCAGAAAATGATTGATCTCGGCGAAGAGGCGGTGCGGGACTATATCAAGACAATTGGACTCTACCGCACCAAGGCGAAGAACGTCATCGCGCTGTCGGAAAAACTGATCCGCGAATTCGGCGGCGTCGTGCCGCGCACCCGCACCGAAATCGAGTCGTTACCGGGGGCGGGGCGCAAGACCGCCAATGTCGTGCTCAATATGGCGTTTGGCGAGCACACGATGGCTGTAGACACCCATGTCTTCCGCGTCGGCAATCGCACCAACATGGCGCCGGGCAAGAACGTGCTCGACGTGGAGCTGGAGCTGGAGCGCGTGATCCCCGACGAGTTCATGCTGCATGCCCATCATTGGCTCATCCTGCACGGCCGCTATACGTGTCTCGCGCGCAAGCCGCGCTGCGAGGTGTGTCTGATCAACGATCTGTGCCAGTGGCCGGAGAAGACGGTAGTCTAGGCGACCGGCATCTTCGTTACGCGACCTGGCCCGATCAGCTCCGGTCGTGGTCCGCTCAATCGCTTGTGCATATGGACCATGAAGGTCATGCCGAACAGCGGCGTGGCCAGGTTGACGATCGGGATCGAGACAAAAGCTGCGATAAACAGCCCGGCGGTGAACACCGTCGCCGCATGCTGCTTGCGCATCACCTTGGCGTCCGCCGGCGAGCGGAACCGCATGGCGGCCAGCTCGAAATATTCGCGGCCGAGCAGCCAGGCTGTCGCGATGAAGAAGACAACGAAACCAATGCCGGCGAAGAACACGAAGGGCAGCGCGATCAGATAGACCGCAATGGTCAGCAGCGCGGTCTTGCCGCCCTCGGTAATGGCGAGCCCGAACGGCAAGGCGACGCCGACCCGCTCCGCGGGATAGTGCTCGCGCTCGACGATATCGGCAACATCATCGACGAACACGCTGGCGACCAGTGACGTGATCGCCGGCATCAGAAAGATTGCGCCGACGACGACGCCGAGACCGGCGGCAATCGACAAGATCCAGGACAGCACATTGATCATCATGTGGTAGTCCGACCCGATCGTGCTTTCGGCCCAGACGCCGCCCGAAGTGGCAGCCCAGTTCAACAACCGCTGCATGCCGATTGCCAGGACAGTGATTAAAACCAGGGCAAGTCCGATCGACTTCCACAGGATGCTGCGCATCGGTGGTGAAAGAATTTGCGATAGCGCCTTGGCGGCAGCGACAAGCATCCGATTTTCTCCTTGCAATCACGAAGACGTAACCCTTGCGAAGTTGTCAGACAAGTGCAGCGCAGCATCGACTTCTTCACTGGACGGATAAATAGAAAGAGGTAGTCTCAAGAAAAACAATCATCAGGGAGGACGACGTCTTGATCACCAAGGGTACCCGTGCGCTTGTTTTCGCCACTGCCGCTTCCGGCTTGTTTCTGACCGCAGCGCCCGCCTTCGCGCAGCAAAGCATCACCGTCTGGTTCAGCAAGGGGTTTTATAAGTCTGAAGATGAATCGCTGCTGGCGGCGATCAAGAAGTTCGAAGACAAAACCAAGATCAAGGTCGAACTCTCGCAATATGCCATACAGGACATGATCCCGAAGACGGTGGCTGCGCTGGATTCCGGTACGCCGCCGGATGTCGCCTATGCCGACACCTACGATGTGCAGGCATCCGGCAAATGGGCCTTCGAAGGCAAGCTGGAAGATATCACCGACATCCTAAAGCCGATGATGGATAAATTCGCGCCGAACACGGTCGAGACGGCCTATCTGATGAACGGCCAGACCAAGAAGAAGGCGTATTATGGCTTTCCGCTGAAGCAGCAGTCGATGCATGTGGAGATCTGGAGCGATCTGCTCGAGCAGGCCGGCTTCAAGGTCAGCGATATTCCCAAGGACTGGAAGGGTTATTGGTCGTTCTGGTGCGACAAGGTCCAGCCGGCCTATCGCAAGGCGTCAGGCAGCCGTGCCTATGGTGTCGGCCAGCCGATGGGCGTGGAGTCCACGGACTCGCTGCAGTCATTCTACACCTTCATGGATGCCTATAACGTCAAGCTGGTGGACGACGATGGCAAGCTTCTGGTGGACGACCCCAAGGTCAAGGAAGGCCTGATCGGCGCGCTCAGGGACTATACCGACACCTATATCAAGGGCTGCACGCCGCCATCCTCGACGACGTGGAAGGACCCCGACAACAATGTCGCCTTCCACAACAAGAGCATCATCATGACCCACAACTTCACGATTTCGATCGCGGCGAAGTGGTTCGAGGATTCGCAAAACCAGACGTTGACGCCGGAGCAGCGCGCGGCCGGCAAGAAGGCCTATGAAGAGACGATCGTCACGGCATCGTTCCCGCTGAAGCCGGACGGCACGCCGATCAAGTATCGCTCAGACGTGAAGACGGGGATGATCTTCTCGCAGTCGAAGAACAAGGCGGGCGCCAAGGAATTCGTCAAGTTCCTGATGGAAGAAGAAAACCTTGGCCCCTATGTCGAAGGTGCGCTGGGTCGCTGGTTCCCGGTGACCAAGGCCGGACAGGCAAGCCCGTTCTGGCAGGCCGACAAGCATCGCAAGGCAGTCTATACCCAGTTCACGGGTGGCACCTCGTCGTTCGATTTCGTGAAGAATTACAAGTTCACGATCCTCAATAACGAGAACGTCTGGGCCAAGGCGATGAACCGCGTGGTCAGCGAGAAGGTGCCGGTCGAGAAGGCCGTCGATGAGTTGATCGCCCGCATCAAGGAAATCGCGGGTTAGTCCGAGACAAAGCCGGCCGCTCTTCGCGGCCGGCTTTTGCAATGGTGTACAGCATGGCCACGATCACCTATCCCGCTCCCGCCGATACGCTGCCACGCCGGCCATGGTCCGCCCGCCTGACGACGCCGCAGGTCTGGGGCGTCGTGATGATCGCGCCCTATCTGCTCGTGTTCGCCGCCTTCGTGGTCTATCCGATCGGTTATGGCTTGTGGCTGGCGCGGCACCCGGCGAGTTACGTCGCGCTCTATAACGATCCGGTATTCGCGCGCGCCGTCGTCAACACGCTGATCTTCCTGATTATCGGCATCAATGTGAAGATGCTGATCGCTCTGTTTCTGTCCGGCTTCTTTGTGCAGTCACGGACATGGATACGCTGGCTGTCGGTACTGTTCATCCTGCCTTGGGCGGTGCCGTCGATCCCGACCATCCTGTCGGTGCGCTTCATGTTCAATCCCGAATGGGGCGTGATCAATAATCTGATCTTCAAGTTTACTGGCGAGGATGGGCCCAACTGGCTGAACGATCCCGCTATCGGCCTGACGCTGGCGATCATGGTGCACATCTGGAAGTCGCTGCCGTTCTGGACGTTGATCCTGATGACAGGGCGTCTGGCGATCTCGACGGACATGTTCGAAGCCGCCGATGTCGACGGCGCCAGCTGGTGGCAGAAATTCCGCTTCATCACCTGGCCGTCGATGCAGACGCTGTATCTGACCTGCACGCTGCTTTCGATGATCTGGACGCTCGGTGACTTCAACAGCGTCTATCTGTTGACGGGAGGCGGGCCAGCGGATCTCACTCATGTTCTGTCCACATTGGGGATTCGCTATCTCCGCCTCGATCAGCTCGACATGTCGATGGCATCTATCGTTTGCGCGATGCCGCTTGTGCTGCCGCTGGTCTATTTCATGATGAAACGGCTCTCTCGATGAAGAGGTTCACCCGATGAGAGTGCCAACGCTACGAGAAGTCGGCACCGAAGCGCGGCTGCTGCTGATCGGCATTCCCGTGCTGATCTGGACGTTGATTCCGATCTACCACATGTTCCTGTTCGCGATCTCGCCGAAGCAGGATGCGTTCGCGGGCAAGCTGTGGCCCGACCATCCGACGCTGAACAATTTCAGAATCGTGTTCAATCAGCAGCACTATTTCCTGCGCGATTTTTGGGCGCAGTTCCTGAACTCGGTCGTCATTGCGGTGGCGGTCGGTGCGCTGACGCTGGTGATTGCGACATCGGCGGCCTTTGCGATCAGTCGTCTGCGCGTCCGCGGCGGTCGAACGGTGATGAACATGGCGCTGTTCACCTATTTCATTCCCGCGGCATTCCTCGCGGTACCGATGTATCGCACCATGGGCAATTACGGTCTGCTCAACAATCACTGGTCGCTGATCCTAGCGATGGTGACCATTGCTTCGCCCTATGCGATCTGGGTGCTCAAGCAGGCGTCGGACAAGCTGCCGCTCGAGCTCGACGAAGCCGCCATCATGGACGGCGCAACGCCGCTGCAACTGTTTCGCATGGTCTATGTGCCGCTGATGTTGCCATCGCTGGTCGCGATCGGGACCTATGCGCTGCTGCTCGCCTGGAACGAATATCTCTACGCCTTCCTGCTGCTGTCCAAGGATACCGAGATCACGCTACCCGTCGCGCTCGGCAACTTCCTGGCCGCTGATGACTCGCCCTGGGAATTGCTGATGACCACGGGCTTTATTTACGCGCTACCACCAGCCGCAGTGTATTACGCCTTCCGGCGCTACATGGTCGGCGGACTCACAGCGGGCGCGGTCAAGTCTTGAAGTGGCGGATCAGGCGATTAGCCTGATCCGAAGCCTGCTCACGTCTTCGTCAGCCACTTCCGCTTCCGTGTCAGTCGTCTCAGGAATGAGCGTCGGCGTGCCGAAGACGTCCGGAAATGGATCGAAAGTGCCCGCCACCTCCCGGAGCGGCTTTTGTTTGTCGGCCCAATGCAATGCCGTGTAGTCGAATCCGAGTTCAATGGTCGGCTTCACCACTTCGAAATAGGGCGAGATATCGAAATCCCTGGGCATATACAGCGATGAATCGCGGATGTGCAGAATCTCGCGACGGGCCTGGCGGCTACCGGCGCGGGTGATTTTCGGCAGAATCGGATAGCGCACGGCATCGAAAGCCTGCGCGATCAATGCCGAGCAGATGATCTTGGTGGGATCGCCGGAACCGAAAGCGATCATGCGCCGCCGCCAGCGCTGCGGTATTGGCAGCGGGATCAGGAAGCGCATCAGGTCGAGAATGTTCTTGGTGTCGTAACCAAAGCCAATCCGGTTGATGGCGTAGCGACACACAGTGGTGCGGTCCTCGTAGGACAGACCGACCGGGCGGCACAGGCGGGTGTGGAACGGATAATATTTCGACAGCGGTGCCGAGGTGACACCTTCGCCGATATTGGCCTCGATCAGCACATGCGGCTCGCCGTTCGGCTCTGCAGCACCATCGATTGGGCCGACATAGAGCGCGGCATGCGACCAGGTCGATTGCGTGAGATATTTGATGATGCCGGAGACGCGGTTGTTGCCTTCGACCAGCAGCACGTCACCTTCCTCGATGATACCGCGCAGGCGTTCGGGGTCGCTCGGCGTGAATGGCTCGTAGCCGGGCAGCTCCTTCTGCAGATATTTCGCGATCAGTTTCCCGACCGTATCGAGCATGAGGCCCATGATCGTGACTCCCCCAGCGCGGTTCATGTCGACCGCTTTCCCTGGCTCCATCATGGTCGAGAGCCATTGCAATTTGGTTCATGCCCGCGCGGCGCTGGTGACGATTCATTCACCACGACGGTTGCCGCACACCCTCGAATACGGCAAGGTTCGCGAGACGTTCTCATGCATCATAAAATTTCGGAAACCATGTCATGACGATTTCACGCCGAGATTTCCTGTCGGCGTCCGCAGCATTGACACTTGTGCCGCTGTTCGGCGCAAGGACATTGGCCGCGTCGCTGCCGCGGGATGCTGACATTGTCGTGATTGGCGCGGGCGCTGCGGGCATCGCTGCGGCGCGTCGTATCCAGGCGGCCAATCGCAAGGTGATCGTGGTCGAGGCCTCCAGCCAGATTGGCGGACGGTGCATGACAGACGCCACAAGTTTCGACGCCCCGTTCGATCGCGGCGCGCGCTGGCTGCACACGCCGGAAACCAACGCAGTGGTGAAGCTTGCCCGGCCGGTGGGAATTGATGTCGCGCCATCGCCGCCGAGCCAGAAGCTGCGTATCGGCCGTCGCAATGCCCGCGCCGGCGAGACCGAGGAATTGCTCGCTGCGGTCGTGCGGGCCAATCGCGCCATCGACGAAGCAGCGCGCCGTGCCGACATCTCCTGCGCCGCGGCGCTGCCGAAGGACCTCGGGGACTGGGCGGGCACGATCGATTTCGTGCTCGGGGCCTATGCGACCGGCAAGGACCTCAAGGATCTCTCGACGCTGGATCTCTCGCGCGCGCAGGATCGCGCCATTGATGTTGCCACGCGCCAGGGGCTCGGGGCGTTGATGGGCAAGCTCGGCGAGGCCGTTCCGGTGGCGCTGTCGACCCCTGCGACGCGCGTGACCTGGAGCGGACGCGACATCGGCGTTGAGACGGCGTCAGGGCGCATTGCGGCGCGGGCGGTGATCATCACCGCATCAAGCAATGTGTTGTCGTCGGGGACAATCAAGTTCACGCCGGAACTGCCAAAGCGGCAGCTCGACGCGGCGGCAAAACTCAGCCTCGGCAGCTATGACCGTATCGCGCTACAGTTTACTGGCAATCCGCTCGGGCTGGGTCGCGATGAGCTGATGGTCGAACAAAGCACGAGCACACGTACCGGTGCACTGTTTGCGAACATTGGCGGGTCATCGCTGTGTACCGTCGATGTCGCGGGCGCATTCGGCCGCGACCTTGCAACTCAGGGCGAGGCCGCGATGGTGGCTTTCGCCGTTGAATGGCTGACGAAGCTGTTCGGCTCCGATATCAAACCGGCGATCAAGCGTTCTGCAACGACGCGCTGGGATACGATGCCATTCGTGCTCGGAGCCATGTCGGGGGCCGCACCGGGTGGCCAGGCCTCGCGCCGCGTATTGGCTGAGCCTATGGGCAATCTGTTCCTTGCCGGCGAAGCCACGCACGAAACATTGTGGGGCACGGTCGATGGCGCATGGGAAAGCGGCGAGCGCGCAGCAGAGGCGGCGCTCAAGAAGATCGGCGCAATGAAAGAGCCGGAACCAGACAGGCCGGTGCGGACGAAGCAGCGGCGGCAGCGGTCGAGCGGAGCGGGGTTGGAGTAGCCGCGACGTGAGGCTGCTATTGGCGCTACACCGGTAGCGCCAGCTGCATCAGATCTTTGGCCACGATGATCTTGCCGGAAAAATTCTTTCGCACGCCCGAGATCCAGTCCTCGTCGGTGACTTCGGGATCGTCGCCCGGCACGAAGTGGCTGAGCACCAGCACCTTCACGCCAGCCACGGCGGCGATGCGGCCGACATCCTCGGTGGTGGTGTGGCTTTCCATCAAATGCTTTTTCAGCGTCGCGCCGTTCTTCGTCTTGATCACCAGCCGGTCAACAGCGGGCACGTAAAGTGCCTCATGCACCAGCACGTCCGCCCCCTTGGCGAACTCTGCGAGCTTCGGGTTGTAAGCGGTGTCGCTGGAGAACACGATGACGCCGTCGGGCGTCTCGAATTTGTAGGCGAAGCTGTCGACGATCGGCGGATGCGGAGTGCGAAACGCTGTCACCTTGACGTCGGCGGTCTGCAACACCACGCCATCCTCCGCGATATCCTTGGCAACGAGCAACGGCCGCGGATCGGGGCGGCCTTCATCTTCGATGCGGGTATCAACGTCGAATTTGTTCAACTCCCAGTAAGTCCGGGTCATTGCCTCGATGCCCTTGGGACCAAACGAGTGGATCGGCGTCGAGAGGCCTGCGGCCCAAGCATTGTAGAACAAGTTGCCGTATTCCAGATTGTGATCGGAATGGTGGTGGCTGATGAAGATATACTTCACCGAGGGAAGCGGCACGCCGGCATTGACCAGTTGCCGGCTGACGCCCATGCCGCAATCGATCACGAATGGCGTGTCGTTGACCACAACGAGGTTGGCGGGATTGGATGCACCGACGCCGACGCGTGGGCCGCCCTTGGTGCCGAGAAATATGATCCTGGTGCGCGGTTTTGCCGGCGTCTGCGCCAGCGCGGGGCGCGCCGCGAAGACCATGGCGCCGGCAGCGGCAAACTTCAGCATGTCGCGGCGATCGATCATGGTCGTCTCCCGTTGTTCTTGAATTGGAGAGACCCTAACGCCGCGCCGGCTGGCGCCGCAAGTCACGCAAGCGTCAGTGAAATATCCCGTCGAACAGCGGCAGGCTGATCAGCGCCGAGACGGCGATCAGCGCGTAGCAGATTTTGCGGAACAGCTCATCGCTGGCCTTGCCGAACAGTTTCGAGCCGATCCACAAGCCGAGGCCGAACAGGGGACCGGTGACTACCGCGAGCCCAAGGATGGCCGTGTTCCACAATCCGCCGATCGTATAGCTGATGATGATCAAGACGTCTGCGACCGCGAAATACAGGATGATATTTGCGCGGGTGACGGCAGCGACTGCCGCGTCTCGCAGCCAATACATCACTATGGGCGGGCCGCCGAGTTGCGCCAAGCCACCGAAAAAGCCGGCGACGCCGCCGACGCCGACCGTCACCGGTACGGTCGGCTTACCGGGATAGCGCCAGCCGGAGATCAGTAGCGTCAGCATCGTGACGATCAGTGCGACGATGCCCCAACGAACAGTCAGCGGGTCGGCCCAGGCCAAGGCCATCGTGCCGAGCGGCACGCCAATAAGTGAGCCCAGCGAAATGATGCTGACGTCGCGCCTGTCGGCTCGTCTTGCGGCGTTCGGGATCAGCGTCAGCGTGGTCGAGAAGTCGATCAGCAGGAGCAAGGGCGAAGCGACCTGCGCGCCGGCCACGCTTGAGGCGAGCGGCATGAAGATCAGCGCCGAACCGAAGCCCGAAAACCCGCGGGCCAGTCCGGCAATGAAGGCGGTGACGGTGATAAAAACGAGCGACGTGGTCGAATACTGGACCAGGCCGAGTGATTCCATCATGCGCGCAACGTGCCGCCCGTCTTCTTCGTTACTTCCGCCACGATCTTCGCTGCCACCGCATCAATTTCCTGATCGGTCAGGGTCTTCTCGCGCGGCTGCATGGTCACGGCGATGGCGACGGACTTCTTGTCGTCGTCGATGCCCTTGCCTTCATAGACGTCGAACACCGTCACATCGGTGACCAGCTTCTTGTCCACGCCGGCTGCCGCACGGAGGATGTCACCGGACCTGACCTTGCGATCGACGATGAAGGCGAAGTCGCGTGACACAGGCTGGAACGCCGAGAGCTCCAAAGTCGGTTTGGCGCGGGTCGCCTTCTGCTTGGCGTCGGGAATGCGATCGAGGATCACTTCGAACGCCATCAACGGGCCGTCGGCACCGAGTGCTTCGAGCGTGCGCGGGTGCAGCTCGCCGAAATAACCGAGGACGTTCTGCGGTCCGATCTGGATCGTGCCGGATCGGCCGGGATGCAGCCAGTTCGCGCCACCGGCGACGATCTGCAGCGCCTGCATCGGTGCACCTGCGGCTGCGAGAACTGCAAAGGCATCGGCCTTGGCGTCGAGTGCGTTCGCAGCGCTGGCGCCTGACCAATGACGGCCGTTGCCAGCCGACGAGGCGAGGCCACGCCGCACGCCGGATGCAGCCATGAACTGATCCTGCGGGCGATCGCCGCGGAAGATCTGGCCGACTTCGAACAGCGCTAGGTCGGACGAACCGCGATGCGCATTGGCCTGAGCGGCTGCGATCAGTCCGGGCAACAGGCTTGGCCGCATGTCGGAGAGGTCGGAGGCGATCGGGTTGGCCAGCGCCAGTTCCGGCGCGCCGCCGCCGAACACCTCGGCATGCGGCTTCGAGATGAACGACCATGTCACGGCCTCGACGAGGCCGCGCGCGGCCAGTCCACGCTTGGCGCGGCGGGTGCGCTGCTGGATCTGCGTCAGTACCGGCTTGCGCGGGGCATCGCCGCGCGGGAACGGCGTCATCGGCACCTTGTCGACGCCGAAGATGCGCATGACTTCTTCGACAATGTCAGCCTTGCCGGTCACGTCGCTACGCCATGACGGCACTGCGACCTTCACCACGGGGCCGCTGCCGGCCACCATGAAGCCGAGATGCGTCAGGATGCGTCGCATCTCCGGGAATGGCACGTCGATGGCGGCGAGGCGCTTCACCTCGGCAATCGGGAAGTCGATGATGCGGTCGTCGCCGTAAGGCTTTCCGACGACGATGCTTTCCGACGGTGTGCCGCCGCACAGCTCCATCACCAGCTTGGTTGCCAGTTCGAGACCGGGCACCATGAACACCGGATCGACGCCGCGCTCGAACCGATAACGCGCGTCGGAATTGATCCCGAGCCTGCGGCCGGTCTGCGCGATATTGATCTCGTTCCACAGCGCGGATTCGATCAGTACATCGGTGGTGTCTTCCGAACAGCCGGAGGCTTCGCCGCCCATGATGCCGGCGAGCGACTCGACACCATTGTCGTCGGCGATGACGCAGGCCTTGCTGTCGAGTGTGTAGGTCTTGCCGTCGAGCGCGAGCAGCGTCTCGCCGTCGCGTGCGCGGCGGACAACGATGTCGCCCTTTACCTTGGACGCATCGAACACATGCAGCGGACGGGCGCGGTCGAAAGTCAGGAAGTTGGTGATGTCGACCAGTGCATTGATCGGGCGCAGGCCGATGGAGGTCAGCTTCTTCTGCAGCCACTCCGGCGACGGGCCGTTCTTGACGCCGCGCACGAGACGTAGTGCGAAGCCGGGGCACAGCTTGGCGTCTTCGACGGTGACTTTCACCGGGCAGGGGAATTCGCCCTTGATCGGCTTGATGCCGGGATTCTTGAACACGCCCATGTCGGCCGCGGCGAGATCGCGCGCAATGCCCGACACGCCGGTGCAGTCCTGACGATTGGGCGTCAGGTTGATTTCTATGACGGGATCGCCGAGCTTGGCCCAGTCGGGGTAAATCGCGCCGACCGGCGCATCTGCCGGCAGCTCGATGATGCCATCGATATTGTCGGGGAGCCCGAGTTCACCGGCCGAGCACATCATGCCCTGGCTTTCGACGCCGCGGATATTGCCGAGGCCGATGGTGAAATCCTTGCCTGGAATATAAGTGCCGGGCCTGGCGAGGACCGTCTTCAGTCCCGCGCGCGCATTCGGCGCCCCGCAGACGATTTGCAGCAGCTTGTCATCGCCGGCATTGACGGTGCAGACGCGCAACCGATCTGCATTGGGATGTTGCACGGCTGTGACGATCTCGGCGATCGTGAACGGCTTCAGCAGCTTCGCCTTGTCGTCGATATGTTCGACCTCGAGCCCGATCATGGTGAGCTTGTCGGTCAGCGTCTCGAGCGACTCGTCAGTGTCGAGATGGTCCTTCAGCCAGGAGAGGGAGAATTTCACGTGCTCAGTCCTCCGGCCAGCGTCGGTACTTCAAGCGGCTTGAAGCCGTAGTGATTCAGCCAGCGCACATCGCCTTCGAACAGCTGGCGCAGGTCGGCCATACCGTATTTCAGCATCGCGATACGATCGATGCCCATGCCCCAGGCGAATCCCTGATACACGTCGGGATCGATGCCGCAGGCACGCAGCACATTCGGATGCACCATGCCGCAGCCGAGAATCTCGAGCCAGTCTTCGCCTTCGCCGAAGCGAATCTCGTTCTTGTCGCGGCGGCACTGGATATCGACTTCCAGCGACGGCTCCGTGAACGGGAAGAACGACGGACGGAAGCGCATATTGACGTTATCGACCTCGAAGAAAGCCTTGCAGAATTCGTGCAGGATCCATTTGAGGTGGCCGAGATGCGAACCCTTGTCGATGACCAAGCCTTCCACCTGATGGAACATCGGCGTGTGGGTCTGGTCAGAGTCGCTGCGATAGGTGCGGCCCGGACAGATTACGCGGATCGGCGGCTGCTGGCTCAGCATGGTGCGCACCTGCACCGGTGATGTATGCGTGCGCAGCAGCAGGCGCGAGCCGTCTTCCTTCGGATTGAAGTAGAAGGTGTCGTGCATCTCGCGGGCGGGATGGCCCTCGGGGAAATTCAGCTTGGTGAAATTGTAGTCGTCCGTCTCGATATCCGGACCTTCGGCCACGGCGAAGCCCATGTCGGCGAAGATCGTCGTCAATTCGTCCCAGGTCTGGCTGAGCGGATGAATGCGGCCGAGTTCAGCGGGGCCATCGCGCAGCGGCAGCGTCACGTCGATGGTCTCGGAAGCGAGACGTGCATCGAGGGCTGCGGATTTCAGCACATCGCGGCGCGCAGTCAGTGCCTGCGTCACCGCGTCCTTGGCGAGGTTGATCGCGGCGCCCTCGGTCTTGCGTTCTTCCGGCGTCATCTTGCCGAGAGTCGACAACAGCGCGGAGATCGAACCCTTCTTGCCGAGCGCGCCGACGCGCACGGCTTCCAGGGCGGCTTCGTCGGAGGCATTGGCAATATCGGCCAGAATAGTCTGTTGGAGCGTCGTCAGATCGGACATCAGCAACCTCGATGAGAGAGGCGGGCGCCTCTTGCTGTCTGCGCGTCCGACGGAAGGCCGGGCACCAGCTTCTACAGCACGGGTATCACAGGGATTAAGACGTCAATGGCCGGGACAGGAGCGCGTGAACGCTTCTGCCCGGCCATGACAATGTCGATGAATACGCGGAGTGGAGAGCTCAGGCCGCCAGTGCGGCCTTTGCTGGCTTAGGCTGCGAGTGCAGCTTTGGCCTTCTCAGCAATCGCGTTGAACGCCGCCGGCTCGTTGATCGCGAGATCCGAGAGCACCTTGCGGTCGACCGTCACGCCGGACTTGGCGAGACCGTTGATAAACACGCTGTAGGTCATGCCGAGCGGACGGACGGCAGCGTTGAGACGCTGGATCCAGAGCGCGCGGAACGTACGCTTCTTGCGCTTGCGATCGCGGAACGCATATTGGCCGGCCTTGTCGACGGCAGCCTTTGCGGCGCGAATGGTGTTCTTGCGGCGACCGCGGAAACCCTTGGCGGCCTTGTAGACTTTCTTATGCTTGGCGTGAGCCGTCACACCGCGTTTTACGCGAGCCATGACTGATCTCCTTCATCTGAAATAACAAAAGGGGTGATATCCGCCGCAATGAAGCGGCGTAAGGGCGATCAGGCGTTTGGCAGAAAGTACTGCTTGATGTTGTCGCCGTCGGTCTTGAACAGCACGCGGGTGCCGCGGAGCTGACGAATCTGCTTCTTCGTCCGCTTGATCATACCGTGGCGCTTACCGGCATGGGCGGCCATGACCTTACCCGTTCCGGTGACTTTAAAGCGCTTTTTAGCGCCCGACTTGGTCTTCAGCTTGGGCATTTGGCTCTCCTATGGCCACGCAGAAAGCGCCCCGAAAGGCGTTGCGTCGGCTAAAATGCTCGTTAGAGCGTTGAAAATGCTCAACTAACCGCCGTTTGCGGAAAGTCAGCACAGTCGTCGACACGGCAGCCCTTAATCAGCCGGGCGACGAAGGTTGCGCTTATGGCAGAGGAATGCTCCGATGGCAACGATTAACGCGGCTCAACACTCTGTTTAGCGCATGGCTTCAGACTGGTCCGACGCGCCCCGGATGCCTATGTGATCCGGACCAGAGAAACAGAGGGACGACGACAATGGCCCGGAATGCACGTGCCGCCGCAAGGGCGGTTGCCATCCAGCAAGATGCTGCTGCTCAGACCGCCACCCGCTTGATGTTTGCTGCTGCGGGGCTCGCTGCGGCTCTCGCGCTGGCCGGTGCACTCGCCCTCATTTCGGGCTGAGCCGTCCGGCTCCGGACGATCTCCGAATACTCTCCCAAAGAAAAAAGGCCCGCCAGAAATCTGACGGGCCGAAATTCCTGATTACCAACCTCGTTAAGGTCAGTCGGCGCTGTGATCAGCGCGGTGCGAGCACCATCACCACCTGACGACCTTCGAAGCGCGCGTCCTGCTCCACCTTGGCGTATTCGGCGACGTCTGCTTTGACCTTGTCGAGCAGCTTGGTACCGATCTCCTGGTGCGCCATTTCGCGGCCACGATAGCGCAAGGTGATTTTCACCTTGTCGCCTTCTTCGAAGAAGCGCTGCATCGCGCGCATTTTCACGTCGTAGTCATGATCATCGATCATCGGGCGGAGCTTGATCTCCTTGATTTCGACGATCTTCTGCTTCTTGCGGGCCTCGGCGGCCTTCTTCTGCGCCGAATACTTGAACTTCCCGTAGTCCATGATCTTGCAGACGGGGGGGCTCACATTCGGCGAAATCTCGACCAGATCCATACCGGCTTCCATCGCCATCTTGATCGCAGCAATGGTTTCCACGGTGCCGTGGTTGAGGCCGGTCTGATCAATCAGCTGGATCTGCAGATTGCGAATTTCATCGTTGGTGCGCGGCCCGTCTTTGGTTGCGGCGGGCGGGGCTCTGTTGGGACGGCGAATGGGTAACTCTCCAATATTGTTTAGGAAGGCCGCAGTGTGAAGGAATAAGGCGTTTGGAGCAAGCAAACTCACGCAACGCAGCGTCAATCACTCAAATACGAGGCAATTTCGTCACGCGAAAGGCCATAGGCGCAGTACACCGCTGACTTGGCTCAAATAGAGTTCCCCGGCCCGTTCTGCAAGCCGTGGTTGACAGGAGCGCAACGCGGCATCGAGGCGGACGTTCCCTGGGATGATATGGACGTTGAGGGATCGACGTTGACGATCCCGACCTGCTCAATCAAACAGCAATCGGCATTTCAGGGTCGAACAAGGATGGTTTGATGAGCACAACGGTATCGACCGACCCCACTTTCATCACGGCAGGTACAGGCAGTAGCCGCCGCCAGATCGCGATGCGGGTCCGCGACGGCGCTGCTCCGGGCCTGTTCTGGATGAGCGGCTTCAAATCCGACATGCAGGGTGGCAAGGCGGTGGCGCTCGACGCCTGGGCCGCCGACCATGGCCGGGCCTGTGTACGTTTCGATTATTCCGGCCACGGCGAATCCGGCGGCGATTTCGTCGATGGCACCATCGGCCAATGGCTGGAGGATAGCCTCGCGGCGTTTGATGCGGCCTGTCAGGGGCCGCAGGTGGTGATCGGCTCGTCGATGGGCGGCTGGATGGCACTGCTGCTGGCGCGCGCGCTGGCCCGACGCGGCAAAGTAGGGCGCGCGACGCTGAAGGGCCTGGTGCTGATCGCGCCGGCGCCGGATTTCACCGAAGAGCTGATGTGGAAAGGCTTCTCGCCGGAAATCCGCGCGGAGATCGAGACCACCGGTCAATGGCTGCGCCCGTCGGAATATGGCGAGCCCTATCCGATCACGCGGCGGTTGATCGAAGAGGGGCGCAATCACCTGCTGCTCGGCAGCGCGATCGATGTCGGTTGCCCCGTGCGGATTTTGCAAGGCAGGCAGGACCCCGACGTGCCTTGGCAGCACGCTTTTCGGCTGGCCGAACGGCTGCCGAGCGAAGATGTCGTGTTGACCATGATCCAGGACGGCGACCATCGGCTGTCGCGCCCGCAGGACATTGCGCGACTATTGTCGGCTGTGGCGGAGTTTTGATTGCATCACCCGTACCGCTGAATAGGCTCGCCTGAAAAGAGCGATCAATCAGCGGGAGGAATTCGGATGGACGCTACGGCACTCTTGCGCGCATTTTGCGATGCCGTTGAACAGCGTGACGGCCAGAGCTTCGCTGCGCTGTTCACTGAAGACGGCGTCTATCACGACGTCTTCTACGGCGCATTCGAAGGCCGTGCCAAAATCGCCGACATGGTCGATGACTGGTTCTACCGGACCGCGGAAGATTTTCGTTGGGATATGCACACGCCCGTTAGCGACGGCACCACGCTCTATGCGCGCTATACATTCAGTTATCGCTCGAAACTCCCGGAAGCCAATGGCGGCCGCGCGATGTTCGAGGGCGTTGCGATCATGACGCTGCGTGACGGCAAGATCGTGAGCTATCACGAAGTGGCCAATACGGCACCGGCTTTCGTCGATCTGCATTTCGCGCCGGAGCGCATCGCCAAGATCGTCGCCAAGCAGGGTGAAGCGCTCAAAGCGCGGCCGGAGATGGCGCGACATCTGACGAACTGAGCGCCAGTCGCCACTCGCTACCGACGCTCTCATCCTGTTCGGCTTCGGTGAACTGCACAGCCAATGCAGCAAACGCATCCGCAGGCATCAGTTGCGACAACGCCCACACTGCCGCCCCGCGCACCACAGAACTTTCATCGCCCAGCAGCCGCTGCGCATCGCTTACCAGTGATAGGTCGTTTGAATTGCCGATGGCGATCAGCACATTGCGAATGAAGCGGTTACGGCCGATGCGCTTCACGGGTGACTTCGTGAAGAATGTGCGGAAAGACGGATCATCGAGCCTTGCAAGTTCGGCCAGCGACGGTGCGCGCAACTCTTCGCGTGCGGCGAGTTTGATCTCGCGGCCTTCCTGGGCGAATTTGTTCCATGGGCAGGCGGCGAGGCAATCGTCGCAGCCATAGATGCGATTGCCCATGGGTTTGCGGAATTCGTGCGGGATCGGCCCCTTGTTCTCGATCGTGAGATAGGAAATGCAGCGCCGCGCATCGAGTTTGTAAGGCGCCGGAAAGGCCGATGTCGGGCAACTGTCGAGACAGGCCTGGCAAGAGCCGCAGTGATCGATGGTGCGCGCGTCGCGCGGCAGTTCGAGCGTGGTGAAGATCGCGCCGAGAAACAGCCACGAGCCGAATTCGCGCGAGACGAGATTGGTATGCTTGCCCTGCCAGCCCAATCCTGCCGCGCCGGCAAGCGGCTTCTCCATCACCGCGGCCGTATCGACGAACACTTTGACGTCGCCGCCAGCCTGCGCGATCAGCCAGCGCGCCAGCAGCTTCAGGCGCTTCTTGATGAGGTCATGATAATCGTCGCCGCGGGCATAGACCGAGATCGCAGCATGCGAGCGTTGCTTGAGGATCTCGAGCGGATTCTCGTCGGGGCCGTAATTGACGCCGAGCATGATGACGGAGCGAACGTCCTGCCACATCACCTTGGGGTCGGCGCGGCGGTCGGGATTGTCGGCAAGCCACTCCATATCACCATGGGCGCCGGCGTTGAGAAATTCCTGCAGCCGTTCGCGCACGCCGGCGATGGCGTCCGGATCGGTGATCCCGATTGAATCGAAACCCAGCGCCTTCGCCTCGCGCGTCAGCGTATCCCTGAGATCGGCGGGAAGCGTGGCGCGGTCGTCGTCAGCGGATGCGCTCAGAAATCGAGATCCACATAGGTCCGCGATGCCGGCACGCCCGCCAACCATTCGCTCAGCAGCGGTCGGAACGACGGACGGGATTTCACCCGCGCGTACCACGCCTTCGCCGCGTCGTCCTCGCTCCATGGCACATCGCCCAGATAGTCAATCGCCGACAGATGGGCTGCCGCGACCAGATCCGCATAAGTCAGTCGGTCACCGGCCAGAAAATTACGCGTCCGCGCCAGCCAGCCGATATAGGCCAGATGATAGCGCACATTTGCGGTGGCCGCGCGAATCACATCCATCGCCGGGGCGCCGCCGCCGACCTCTTCGCTCATGAAGCGCTTGTAGATGCGTTCGGTGACCAGCGGACCCGACGCCTCCTCGAAGAATTTCTCGTTGAACCACGCCATCAGCCGGCGCACTTCGATGCGTTCCGCCATCGCGACAGGCAGCAGGCGGCGATCGCCCATCTCCGGTCCATGGGTCTCGTCGATATATTCGGCGATGATCCCGGCGCCAGGAATCGGCGGGAAACCGTCGGTGAGCAGCACCGGCGTAGTTCCCGCAGGATTGAGCGCCAGAAATGCCTCGCGCCGATCCCACGGCCGCTCGTCCACCAGTGTGAGATCGAGTCCGTATTCGCCGAGTACGAGACGAATGAAGCGGGAATGCGGACAGAACGAGTGATGGTAAAGCGTGTACATGCCGGCCTTGATAGTTATGCGGTCGTTAAGAAAGCGTCTCGGTTGCGTCGGTGGTAAAAGTGTCACGCGGCGCGCGCCAAACTAGCGAAGCTTGGCTCTGAGGCAACCCGCGAATGTGATGGTATTTGCGATTGCAGCAATGAAGGGAATAGGCGAGAAGAACCCGGCTTTTTCAGGCCCACACTGACGAAGGACAGATAAGCAGATGATGTCTGATGCGATAAGGGCGGTGATTCTCGGCATTGTCGAGGGTGTCACCGAGTTCCTGCCGGTTTCCTCAACGGGGCATCTGCTGCTCGCGGAACGCTTCTTCGATCTGGGCGAGGACAATTTCTGGAAAAGCTTCGCCGTGCTGATCCAGCTCGGCGCCATTCTGGCGATCCTTGCACTTTACTTCGGCAAGTTGTGGCATATCGCGCTGAACCTGTTCAAAGGCGACGCTGCTGCGCGCCGTTTCGTGATCGGCGTGCTGATCGCGTTCCTGCCTGCTGCCATCATCGGCGCCGCTGCCGGCGGCTATGTCAAAAGCTATCTGTTCAATCCGTGGGTCGTGTGTTTCTCGCTGATCGTTGGCGGCGCGATCCTGCTCTGGGTCGATCAGCTCGATCTTGAGCCCGTGCATCACGATGCCACGACGTTCCCGTTGCCGATGTATCTCAAGATCGGTCTGGCGCAGTGCGTGGCGATGATTCCCGGCGTGTCGCGCTCCGGCGCGACCATCGTCGGCGCTATGCTGCTCGGTGCTGAAAAGCGCGCAGCGGCGGAGTTCTCGTTCTTCCTGGCGATCCCGACCATGGTCGGCGCTTTCGTCTACGATCTCTACAAGAGCCGCGCCGATCTCTCGGTCGATCACGGCGTGATCATCGCTATCGGTTTTGTGGTGTCGTTCATCACCGCGATCATCGTGGTGAAGAGCTTTCTCGGCTACGTGACCCGCCACGGCTTCGCGTTGTTCGCATGGTGGCGCGTGATCGTCGGTACGCTCGGGCTGATCGCGCTGGCGCTGGGCTACTGAATTTTGCCAAACACTCTGCTGTCATCCCCGCCGCGCACGCCTTCGGCGTGCCAGGCGGGGACGATATCGTCAGTTTATGCCGTTATGTGCGAACTGACCGGTGGTGCGGAAGCGCCAGAGATATTGTGGCGCAATCGCTTCCAGCGAATCAGCGGCAATACCCAGGCCATCCAGCGTTAGACCGGCCGCCTTGGCGGCTTCCGACACCACATTGTCGACACCAAGCATGGCGACCTGATCCGGCGTCAGCTTGAAGTCGCCAGGGGCGAATTGCAGGAAATAGGACTGCAGCTTGGCGATGGCCGTCGGCACCGGCAGCGTCATGCGCTTGCGCTCGATGGTGGTCAGAATGATCTCGATGATCTCATTCATCGTCAGCACTTCCGGGCCGCCAAGTTCATAGGTGGCGCCCGGCCTGGTCTTGCCGTCGACGGCATCGGCCGCAGCCTGGGCGACATCGCCCACATAGACCGGCTGCATTTTGGTCGTGGCGCCGAACACCGGCATCACCGGGGCCATCCGGGCGAGATTGGCAAATCGATTGGTGAACTGATCCTCGGGGCCGAACACGATCGACGGGCGCAGGATGGTCGCGGAAGGCACAGCCGCCAGCACGGCCTGCTCGCCGGCCGCCTTGGCACGGGCATAGGCCGATTCGGAATCGGCATCGGCGCCGATGGCTGAAAACTGCACCATCCGCGCGCCGATCTCGGCGGCAGCCTGCGCGACCGCGCCGGCGCCTCGCGCCTGCACGGCATCAAAGGTCTGCGCGCCGCTTTCGGTCAGGATACCCACCAGATTGACGACGATGCTGGCGTCGCGCATCGCGGCCTTGATCGAGGCGGGGTGGCGCAGATTGGCCTGAACGATATTGATCTGTCCGACACGGCCAAGCGGTTGCAGATGGCCGGCCAGTTCCGGCCGACGCACGGCGACCCTGATCCGGTATTCGCGCTTCGCCAGCGCGCGGACCACATGGCGTCCCACGAAGCCGGATCCGCCGAAAACCGTAACGAGGGTGTCGATGGGGGCAGCCATGGATCAGTTCCTTGAGTCAGTCATGCAAGGGCAAAACGGGGGAATTTAGACCAATTCGCGATACGCCAACGCGCGGGGCCTGTACAGCGGATTTGGAATTGAACGAAGCAATTTGACAAGCGCGTAACGGCCCCCTACTAACCGCGCCACGTGCCTCGCACGTGCCCAGGTGGCGGAATTGGTAGACGCGCTGGCTTCAGGTGCCAGTGGCTTAACGGCCGTGAAGGTTCGAGTCCTTTCCTGGGCACCACGGTGCTCCTAAGTCTCTGATATTCAGAGCAATTCATTGAATTTGACAGTTTGGGGCTGCGCGGTCGATGCGTGCGGGCGCGGAGGTGTTTCTGCCTTGCCGCCGCCGCGAAGCGCGCAACAACCGCAAACAGACACTGCACTCTGCTTCTAGCGGGCCATCGCCTGATCATAAGCCACGACAGACGCCTGCGCGGTCGCCTTCACCTCGATAGCGCTCATTCCAGGCCGGTACAGGCTGCTGCCTAGGCCGAAGGCCTGTATGCCGGCGGCGACATAGTCCGCGAAATTCCGATCGGAAACACCACCAACAGCCCCGATCACGACATCCCTGGGCAGAACCGCGCGAATGGCGGCGATGCCGGACGGGCCGAGGATCGATGCCGGAAAGAATTTCAGGGCGGACGCGCCGGCGCGGAGCGCGAGGAAAGCTTCGGTCGGCGAGAACACGCCGGGCATCGTGACCATGCCGCGGCTCACCGCCATCGCCAGCACATCGACATCGACATTCGGGCTCACCATCAGACGCCCGCCGACATCGGCGACGCGGGCGCAGTCATTCGCGGTGAGGACAGTGCCGGCGCCGATCAGGGTGTCGTCGCCAAATCGTTTGCAGATCCGTGCGATGGATTCGAACGGATCGGGCGAGTTCAGCGGTACTTCGATCAGCTCGAAGCCGGTATCGATCAACGTCTCGACGATGCTCTCCACCTCGTCGGGCTGCACGCCGCGCAGAATGGCGACGAGCGGACGCTTCACGGTGGGCCAACGGATTGGCTGGTTCATGTGAACTGAGCTCCCCACAGATGAATTGCGGCCTTGGTCAGGCCGTGTTGCGACGCGCGTTCGGCATCAACGATGGCGACCTCGAAGCCGGCAGCTGTAAGCGCCGACGCATAGAGATCCTTGAGCGCGCCGGCGCCGATCAGGCGCACCGGATGCCGCGTGCCATAGCGCGATCCGGCATCGGCGATTTCCGCGCCGATCAGCAGGCCCGACAGGCGTGCCGCGCCATCCGCCTGTTGCTGGAAGCCAAGCAGTTGCGCCGCGCGCAGGCTGAATAGCGAGGCGGTCAAGCCGACCGGCGCATCGATCGCGCGTTGCAGGCCATCGCGGAACGCATCATTCGCGGCGGGCGACGGTGCGTCGTGATCCACTGCGTGTTTCAGGATGCTGTGTTGAGTGATGACCGAAAAGAGCTCGCCGGTCATATAGGTCGTGAATGACACCACGCTGCCGGCGTCGATCCAGACCCATTTGCTATGGGTGCCGGGAATGCAGACCAGACCGGTGAAGTCGGGTTCGGTCACGCCGAGCAGTTGCGTCTCTTCGCCGCGCATGACGTCGGGTGCCGCGGCGTCGGCTTGCGCGATGCCGGGTAGGATACGCACGTCGCCTTGCGTGTCGACACGCTGCGCACCGTCGTGCAAGGCGTCGAGGCGTGTCGGTGTGTGCAGATAGGGCGCCTCGATCCAGCCCTGTCGTGCGCCGGCCATACCACAGATCAACACAGGCACGTTCTGCATTCCGCCAAGTTTGGCAAGATGATCAGCGAGCACCGGAGCGAAGCCTGCAGCCGCGCAATGCAGCATGCCTTCAGGCCCGCGCGTCTCCGCAAGCACGCTGCCATCGGCGGCCATCAACCAGCCTCGAAAGCTGCTGGTGCCCCAATCGACCGCGACGAAGGCCGGTTTGTCTGATGTCACGTTTTGCTCTGGCTTGTCATGGCACGAATTCGTGCCGAGCATAGCCGAAAGCCTCACTCTTGGAAGGCTGTTCGCGGCAGTCTAGCTACAGCATTTCGTACCGACCCTCTTCGCTCAACAGTAATTCTCACACAGCATCGGCTCGGAATCGGTGGGTTGGATCGCGCGCACCGGCGCTTGCGTGAGATGCGGCGTGCCTCCGCGGCAAACAACAGCGCGAAATGCATCCAGGATCGCCATCGCCATGTCTGGGTGATGCGTCTCGACGGCGCTGTCCAACCAGTCAGGAAGGTCACGCTGGTTCGAGAGAGCGCAATGCCATTCACCTTCGTCATAAGCGAGCCGACGCAGTTGCCACCGCGGCAGTTCGATCGCGATCAAGGCAAGCGCAGCATCGGTCCAGGCGCCGGCAGCGACCAGGCGATCGAGGCGCTGGGCCTCCGCTGTGCGACGCATTGCCGGCAGGCGCTTGCAGGTGGCGAGGCAGATCGCGGTGAAACTCGTAGCGTCAAGCGGAGCCGTTTCGGATGGCGCTTCGGAAAGGGGCGTTCGCTGAATCGAGATGAACGACATGACGGGTCTCCATGAACAGCGCGATCTTCGGAAGACCGCATCATGCAATATCCGTAGTCCGTCATTTGAATACGAGGCAGCTTCGGGCACGAAGATATAAAGGCTGCATAAGCACCCGAGGACTAACGGCGCACGCGCATGCGCTCCCCTGCGTCTTTATGAGATTCCTATAAGTTCGCTGCTGGCCTCATCTCGAAAACCTACGTCCTGAATGGCACCTGATCGTGCATCGGGCGCGCGAGCCGTTTGCTCCGTGTCGCCGCAGTCATTGCATCAGGAGCATTCCATGCTGGACGTCGTCATGCTGGCCCTCGGGCTCGGCTTTTTCATTCTCACCCTGGGCTACGCCTATGCCTGCGAGCGGCTGTGAGGAGCGCATCATGATTTTCGATTACACGCTCGCCGGCTTCGTGTCCGCGGCATTGCTGATCTATCTCACTTACGCGCTGCTGCGGCCCGAGCGGTTCTGAGCGCGCGCACCTCAAAAGGTCAACTGACATGACAATGATTGGCTGGATTCAAATTGCTCTGTACTGCGCTGTGGTTCTCGCGCTGGTGAAGCCGCTCGGCGGCTACATGACATCCGTTTTCAACGGCGAGCGTACTTTCCTCTCTCCGATTCTGCGACCGGTCGAAGCCGGGCTGTACTGGATCGGTGGCGTCGACGAGAAACGTGAGCAGCACTGGCTGACCTATACGGTTGCCATGCTGCTGTTTCACGTGGTCGGTTTCCTCGGTCTCTACGCGATCATGCGGCTGCAGGCCGTGCTGCCGTTCAATCCTGCCGGGCAGTCCGCGGTCGCCGAAGATCTCTCCTTCAACACCGCGATCTCCTTCATCACCAACACCAACTGGCAGAACTACGGCGGCGAAAGCACCATGTCGTATCTGACCCAGATGCTGGGTCTGACGGTACATAACTTCCTGTCGGCGGCGGCCGGCATCGCATTGGCCGTGGCACTGATCCGCGGCTTCGCACGGTCGTCGATGCGCACCATCGGTAATTTCTGGGTCGATATTACCCGTTGCACGCTCTATGTCCTGCTGCCGATCTGCATCGTCTACACGCTGTTCCTGGTCTGGCAGGGCATGCCACAGACGCTCGGCGCCTATGTCGATGCGACGACGCTTGAAGGTGCGAAGCAGACCATCGCGGTTGGCCCCGTTGCGTCGCAGGTTGCCATCAAGATGCTCGGCACCAATGGCGGCGGCTTCTTCAACGCCAATGCGGCGCATCCGTTCGAGAACCCGACGGCGCTGTCGAACTTCATCCAGATGATCTCGATCTTCGCGCTGGGTGCGGCGATGACCAATGTGTTCGGCCGCATGGTCGGCAACCCCAGGCAAGGCTGGGCGATTCTGGCCGTGATGGGTGTGCTGTTCATTACCGGCGTTGCCGTCACCTATGGCGCCGAAGCCTCGGGCACCACAGGCCTGAATGCACTCGGCCTCACCGGCGGCAATATGGAAGGCAAGGAGCTGCGCTTCGGCATCGTCGCCTCCAGCCTGTTCGCGGTCATCACCACGGCGGCGTCCTGCGGTGCGGTCAATGCGATGCATGACTCGTTTACAGCGATTGGCGGCATGATTCCGCTGATCAATATGCAGCTCGGCGAGATCATCGTTGGCGGCGTCGGTGCCGGTCTCTATGGCATGCTGCTGTTCGTCGTACTGGCGATCTTCGTCGCTGGTCTGATGGTCGGTCGCACACCGGAATATGTCGGCAAGAAGATCGAGGCGCGCGAAGTAAAGATGGCGATGCTTGCCATTCTCGTCCTGCCGCTGATGTATCTCGGTTGGACCGCGGTGGCGGTGGTGCTGCCCTCGGCCGTGGCCTCCATGGCCAATGCTGGGCCGCATGGCTTCACCGAAGTGCTCTACGCCTTCACCTCGGCCACCGGCAATAACGGCTCGGCCTTCGGCGGGCTCACCGGCAACACTTTCTTTTACAACCTCACACTGGCGAGTTCGATGTTCGTCGGTCGCTTCTTCATGATCGTGCCCGCCATGGCGCTGGCCGGATCATTGGCCGCGAAGAAGTCGATTCCGGCTTCGGCCGGTACCTTGCCGACCACCGGCGGATTGTTCGTCGGCCTCGTCATCGGTGTGATTCTGATCATCGGCGGTCTCACTTTCTTCCCGGCACTCGCGCTCGGGCCGATCGTCGAGCACCTCGCGATGACCGCCAGCACCCTGTTCTGATCGGATTTGGAGTTATGTCCATGGAAACGTTGAAACTGCAGAAGCGGGTGCCGGTCTCGGCCATGCTCGATGCGAAAATTGTCATCCCAGCCATCGGCTCGGCTTTCAAAAAGCTTGATCCGCGGCTGATGATCAAGAATCCCGTGATGTTCGTGGTCGAGGTCGTCGCCGCACTCACCACGGTGATCTTCATCAAGAACGTCATCACCGGCGGAAGCGATCTGGGATTTGCGTTCCAGATCATCCTCTGGCTCTGGTTCACGGTGCTGTTCGCCAACTTTGCCGAAGCCGTCGCCGAAGGTCGTGGCAAGGCGCAGGCGGAATCGCTGAAGAAGACCCGCACCGAAAGCCAGGCCAAGCTGCTCACCGGCAGCGACAGCGGCGACAAGAGCTACCGCATGGTCTCGGGCACCAGCCTGAAGGTCGGCGATGTCGTGCTGGTGGAAGCCGGCGACAACATCCCGTCCGACGGTGAAGTGATCGAAGGCGTGGCTTCAGTTAATGAGGCGGCGATCACCGGCGAATCTGCACCTGTCATTCGTGAATCCGGCGGCGATCGCTCGGCGGTCACCGGCGGCACGCAGGTGCTGTCCGACTGGATTCGCGTCCGCATCACCGCGGCGCAAGGCTCGACTTTTATCGACCGCATGATCAAGCTGGTCGAAGGCGCCGAGCGGCAGAAGACACCGAACGAGATCGCACTGAACATCCTGCTGGTCGGCCTCACCATCATTTTCGTCTTCGCCACGGTGACGATCCCGAGCTATGCGGCCTATGCCGGTGGTTCGATCTCGGTGGTGGTGCTGGTGGCTTTGTTCGTGACCCTGATCCCGACCACCATCGGCGCGCTGTTGTCGGCGATCGGCATTGCGGGCATGGATCGTCTCGTGCGCTTTAACGTGCTTGCGATGTCCGGCCGCGCGGTGGAAGCCGCCGGTGACGTCGATACGTTGTTGCTCGACAAGACCGGTACCATCACGCTCGGAAATCGTCAGGCGACGGCGTTCCGTCCGGTGCGCGGCGTCACCGAGCAGGAGCTGGCGGATGCTGCGCAGCTCGCGTCGCTCGCAGACGAAACGCCTGAAGGCCGCTCCATTGTCGTGCTCGCCAAGGAGAAATACGGCATCCGTGGTCGTGACATGGCCGAGCTTGGCGCGACCTTCGTGCCGTTCACGGCTCAGACCCGCATGAGCGGTGTCGATGCCGGAGGCTCGTCGGTGCGCAAGGGCGCAGTGGATTCGATGCTCGCTTACGTCAATGGCGGCGCCTCGTTTGCCGTCACGTCCGGAAACGCTGCCCGCGCGATCCAGCCGATGTCCGACACCGCACGCGAGATCCAGGCGATTTCAGACGAAATCGCCAAGGCCGGCGGCACGCCGCTGGCCGTAGCACGTGATGGCAAGTTGCTCGGCGTCGTCCATCTCAAGGATATCGTCAAAGGTGGCATCCGCGAGCGTTTCGCCGAACTGCGTCGCATGGGCATCCGGACCATCATGATCACCGGCGATAATCCGATGACCGCTGCGGCTATCGCGGCCGAAGCCGGTGTCGATGATTTCCTCGCGCAGGCCACACCCGAGGACAAGCTGCAGCTTATCCGCGATGAGCAGGCCAAGGGAAAGCTGGTGGCCATGTGCGGCGACGGCACCAATGACGCACCGGCGCTGGCGCAGGCCGATGTGGGCGTCGCCATGAATACCGGCACGCAGGCGGCGCGCGAAGCTGGCAACATGGTCGATCTCGACTCCAATCCGACCAAGCTCATCGAGGTCGTCGAAATCGGCAAGCAGCTCCTGATGACGCGCGGTGCGCTGACCACGTTCTCGATCGCCAATGACGTGGCGAAATATTTCGCCATCATCCCGGCGATCTTCCTCGCCTTCTATCCGCAGCTCGGCGCACTCAATGTGATGGGTCTGGCGAGCCCGCAAAGCGCCATCCTGTCAGCGATCATCTTCAATGCGATCATTATCATCGCGCTGATTCCGCTGGCTCTGAAAGGCGTCGCCTATCGTCCGATCGGTGCCGGCGCACTGCTCGGTCGCAACCTGCTGATCTACGGTCTGGGCGGCATCATCGTTCCGTTCATCGGTATCAAGGCGATCGACCTCGTCGTCACCGCCTTGCACCTGGTTTGAGGAGTTACGCTATGTTGAGAGAAATTCGCCCAGCCATCGTTCTGCTGCTCGGCCTCACGGCCATCACCGGCCTCGGCTATCCGCTCGCGATGACGGGCGTCGCTGAAGCGATCATGCCGAACCAGGCGCAAGGCAGCCTCATCGAACGGGACGGCAAGGTTGTCGGCTCGTCCCTGATCGGTCAGGAATTCAAGGGTGAGGAATACTTCCACGGCCGCCCGTCGGCGACCCTGGGTCCCGACCCGCAGGATTCCACAAAGACGGTGCCGCAGCCTTACAATGCTATCAACTCGATGGGCTCCAATCTCGGCCCGACCAGCAAGGCGCTGATCGACCGCGTGAAGGAGGACGTCGAGAAGCTGAAGGCCGAGAACCCGTCGATGCCGGTGCCGATCGATCTCGTGACCACCTCAGGCAGCGGTCTCGACCCGAACATTTCGCCGGAGGGTGCGCTGTTTCAGGTGCCTCGCGTCGCCAAGGCGCGCAAGCTGCCGGAGGACCGCGTCCGCCAGCTGGTGACAGATAAGGTCGAAGGCCGCCTCGGCGGTCTGCTAGGCGAACCGCGCGTTAACGTTCTTGCCTTGAATCTCGCGCTGGACGCCGCCGCACCGAAGTAGGCCGTCTAGGCCGCAGCCGTAGCGGAGACTATATTGCCTTATGGCAAATCAGCGCCGCGATCCCGACCAACGACCTTCGCCTGAGGCCTTGCTGGAGACAGCAAGGCGCGAGGAAGATGCCGCCGGGCGGCTGAAGATCTTCGTCGGCGCCGCCCCCGGCGTCGGCAAGACTTATGAGATGCTGCAGAGCGCCCATGCCAGGCGCAAGGCGGGTGTCGATGTTGTGGTCGGTGTCGTCGAGACTCACGGCCGCGCGGAGACCGAGGCGCTGCTCACGGGTCTTGAAATCATTCCCCGGCGCCGGATCGATCACAAGGGTCAGGTCCTCGAGGAAATGGACCTCGATGCGCTGATCGCGCGGCGCCCGCAGATCGCATTGGTCGATGAACTCGCCCATACCAATGCGCCGGGCAGCCGCCATCCCAAGCGTTATCTCGACGTCGCGGAATTATTGGCCGCAGGGATCGACGTCTACACGGCAGTCAATATCCAGCACATCGAAAGCCTGAATGATGTGGTCGCCCAAATCACTCATGTGCGGGTGCGCGAGACCGTGCCGGATTCGGTGTTCGATCGTGCAGACGCCATCGAGCTGATCGACCTCACCCCGGACGATCTGATCCAGCGCCTGAAGGAAGGCAAGGTCTACGTTCCCAAACAGGCCGAGCGCGCGCTGGAGCATTATTTCTCGCCTGGCAATCTCACGGCGTTGCGCGAGCTGGCGTTGCGCCGCACGGCCGACCGGGTCGATGAGCAATTGCTCACGCATATGCAGGCCAATGCCATTGCCGGCCCGTGGGCTGCCGGCGAACGCATTCTGGTCTGTATCAGTGAGGACCCGCGCTCAGCCGGGCTGGTGCGCTACACCAAGCGTCTCGCGGATCGGCTTCACGCGCCGTGGACGGCGGTCAGCATCGAGACGCGACGCAGCCTTCAACTCACCGAAGAACAGCGCGACCGGCTGGCCGATACGCTGCGGCTTGCCGAGGCACTTGGCGCCGAAGCGCTAACGATTCCGGGCGCAGGCCGGCGCATCGCCGACGATCTGCTCGGTTATGCCCATGCCAACAACGTCACCCAGATCGTGATTGGCAAGGCATCGCGGTCATGGTGGTTCGAGCTGGTGCGCGGTTCGGTGGTCCATGATCTCGTCCGGCGCGCCGGCAATATCAGCGTGCATGTCATCGCCGGCGATGCGTTGCCGACGGAGCCGGCTGCGAAACGTGCACAGATGACCGATCGCGTCGAGCCGTTCGATGCAAAGCCCTATATTGCGGCGCTGGCGGTCGTGGCGGTGGCTCTTGGAGCCGCAACGCTGCTGCGTCCGATCTTCGGGATCGAGAATGTCGATCTGATGTTTCTCACCGCCGTGGTCGGCGTCGCCGTGCGCTTTGGTCTTTGGCCATCGCTGCTGGCAAGCGTCGTGGCATCGCTGAGCTATAATTTTTTCTTCCTGCCGCCGGTCTATACGCTCACCATCACCGATCCGACCAATGTGGCGGCCTTCTTCTTCTTCATGCTGATCGCCATTCTCGTGTCCAATGTCGCGGCGCGGGTGCGCACCCAGGCCGTCTCGGCCTTCGGCCGCGTGCGCACAACCGAGTCGCTCTATGCGTTCAGCCGCAAACTCGCGGGTACGGCGGCGCTTGACGACGTGCTGTGGGCGAGCGCGTATCAGATCGCATTGATGCTGAAGGTGCGGGTTGTGTTGCTGTTGCCGGAGCAGGGTGTGATCACCGTCAAGGCCGGATATCCGCCTGAGGACGAATTGGACAAGGCGGATCTGGCCGCTGCCAACTGGGCCTGGAGCAATGATCGCCCGGCGGGGCGTGGGTCCGATACGTTACCCGGCGCGAAGCGGCTGTTTCTTCCCATGCGCACCGGCCGTGGGCCGATCGGCGTGATCGGCATCGACGATGACCGTACGGGTCCGCTGCTGACGCCGGACCAGCGCCGGTTGCTGGATGCACTTGTGGACCAGAGCGCACTCGCCATCGAGCGCGTGCAGCTCGTCGAAGACATGGACCGTGCCGAGCGCAACGTCGAATCCGATCGACTGCGTCAGGCGCTGCTGACCTCGATCTCGCATGATCTGAAGACGCCGCTGGCCTCCGTGCTTGGCGCGGCCTCCACACTGCGCGATCTGTCGCCGAAGCTCAGCGAGGCCGAGAAGGCCGATCTGCTCGGCACGGTGATCGACGAATCCGAGCGGCTGAACCGTTTCATCGCTAATCTGCTGGATATGACCAAACTGGAGTCCGGTGCCGTGGTGCCGAATGCAACGCTGCAGGATCTCGCGGAGATCGTCGGCAGCGCGCTGCGCCGGGCCGGCAAGATCCTCAGCAGGCATCGCGTCGCGCTCGATCTGGCGCCGAACCTGCCCATGCTGGAGCTTGATGCGGTATTGTTCGAGCAGGTGCTGTTCAATCTGCTCGACAATGCCGCGAAATATGCCCCGGATGACACCACCATCACGATCAGGGCCATGCGCGATGCGGACTCAGTCTCGCTGCAGGTGACGGACGAGGGGACGGGCATTCCACCCGCCGATCTTGAGCATGTGTTTGATAAATTCTACCGCGCCAACAAGGGCGATCACGTCAGGGCGGGTACCGGTCTCGGCCTTGCGATCTCCCGGGGCTTTGTTGAGGCAATGCATGGCACCATTTCGGCCACCAATCGCGCCGACCGATCAGGCGCCGTGCTGACCATCCGCCTTCCGATCCCGCCGGCCTCCGAAGCTCTGGACACCGCCGCATGAACACCGCCGCCATCAAGGTCCTGATCATCGATGATGAGCCGCCGATCCGCAAATTGCTGCGCATGGGCCTCAGCACCCAGGGCTATGACATCCTTGAGGCCAGCAACGGCAAGATCGCGCTGGAGAAACTGGTGGAGAAACCCGCTTTGATCATCCTCGATCTGGGCCTGCCGGACATCCAGGGCCACGATCTGCTGCAGATGATTCGCGCCCGTGACGACAGCGTGCCGATCGTGGTGCTGTCCAGCCGCGGCGATGAAGCCGGCAAGGTGCAGGCGCTCGATCTCGGTGCCGACGACTATCTCACCAAGCCGTTCGGCATGGATGAGCTGCTGGCGCGCATGCGGGCTGCGCTCAGGCATCAGCTACAGGTTCATGGCGAGCGGCCGGTATTCCGCTCCGGGGAATTGTCGGTCGATCTGGTGCGCCGCATCGTCAAGGTGGGTGACCGTGAGGTGAAACTGTCACCAAAGGAATATGAGTTGCTGCGGGTCCTGGTGCAGCATGCCGGCAAGGTGCTGACCCATCGGTTTCTGCTGAAGGAATTGTGGGACGAGCTCACCGACGCACAATATCTGCGCGTTTATGTCCGCCAGCTGCGTCAAAAGATCGAGCTCGATCCGGAGCGCCCGCAATTCGTCCTGACCGAAACGGGTATCGGCTACCGGCTGCGCGCCGGAGAATAGCTAACGACAAACCCGTCAAACAGCAGGTTATTTGGTCTGCCGGGCGACCGATGCCGGTGCGTTGTAGTCCAGCAGCCGGATCGCCTCGTCGGCGGCGTCCACCATCTCCGACATCAGCTTGCGCGTTCGCTCGAAATCCGCAGCCGACATGCTGCGAAACAGCATATCGTTCACCGGACGCTGAACGGGTGCCAATTCATTGAGCAGCGCGCGCGCTTTCGGCGTGATGGTCAGAATGACGCGGCGGCGATCTTCCTCATCGGTCTCTTTTTCAACAAGGCCGTTTGATACCAGCTTGTTGATCTCGATCGTAATGAACGCGCCGCTGAAGTGCAGGTGCTCGGCGACCTGATTGACGCCGATCTTCTCATCCGTGCCGCTCAAATGAGCAATGGCGATCAGCACTGTGTATTGCGTGCCGGACAGGCCGATCACTGCGCCGAGTTGCCCGCGCACAGCCTGAAGCCGCGCCGAAAACGCCAATGTGTCATGGACAAATTGGCGGAAAGCCCGATCCGATCCGTCGACCATCAATTGTGGCCGCGAAATCGTCGGTTCTACCTTCATTTTACGTGATTTGCTCTTAATCGCCATCAGGTCCCCGCACACCTATGAGTCGTATAGCGGCGGCGTTACGCACAAACAAGTTGGAACCAGTGCGTTTTGATAGCAGGCCAGCCATGCTTGACAGCGCGCGCTTTCGTTCGATAATATAGCTTTGTTATAAAGCTAATGCGCGTCGTTCAGGTTTCGCGATCAGGAGATGACCATGGGCGCCACTGCGGACGTGGATCCCCGCGCCTTCCGACAGGCGCTCGGACAGTTTGCCACCGGCGTCGCCGTGATCACGGCTGAAGCGGCCGATGGCCAGGCGATCGGCTTGACCATGAGTTCGTTCAACTCGGTCTCGGTGGACCCGCCGCTGATCCTGTTCTCGATCGACCGCAAGGCCTTCAGCCTCAAGGCGATGACCGAGGCCAAAGGCTATGCCGTGAATATCCTCGGCCGCGATCAGGAGCATCTGTCGAACAAGTTCGCCAGGGCGCTCGGCGACAAGTGGGCGGCGGTCGAGCATACGCTGGGCCATGAGGCGGCGCCCCTTATCGCCGGCGCGCTCGCGCACTTCGAATGCGCGCCATACGCGCAATATGACGGCGGGGACCATGTGATCTTCGTCGGTCGGGTGGTGAAGTTCACCGCCTATCCGGCCAACGAGCCGCTGGTCTTCTTTCGCGGGGCCTATCGCAGCCTTGCAAGTACCGAGCGCAGCCCGGAATGGCCGCTGCCGATGCACTACTGAAATAACGCACCTGAAATGCTACCCATGACCGAAAGTGACCGAGGCAACCCATGATCAAGACCGGCGAACAGCACATCGCGAGCCTACGCGACGGCCGTGAAATCTATCTCGATGGCGAGCTGGTGGATGACGTGACCACCCATCCGGCGTTCCGGGGCGCGGTGGCTTCTATCGGACGGATGTTCGATTTCCAGAGCGCGCCGGAAAATCGCGAGCTGATGACTTTCGAGACCGAAACCGGCACCCGCGCCAACCGGATCTGGGAACTGCCCGGCAGCTATGATGCGTTGGTCAATCGTCGTCGTGGGCTGGAAGCCTGGACCGAGCTGCATGCTGGCTTCATGGGCCGCGCGCCCGATCACGTCGCTTCCTGCGTCGCAGGTATGTATATGGGCGTCGAGGTCTTCGAGGCCTACAACAAGGATCGCGCGAAGGCGCTAGCGGATTACTATCGCTACGCCCGCGACAACGACCTCTACCTCACTTACGTGATCATCAACCCCCAGGCCGACCGTTCCAAGAGCGCGGCCGAGCAGGCCGATCCATTCCTGTCGGCGGGCGTGGTGTCGCGCGATGCCGAGGGCCTGACGATCCGCGGTGCCAAGATGCTGGCGACTGGCGGCATCATGGCCAATGAGGTGTTCGTCACCTGTATCCAGCCGCTGCAGCCCGGCGACGAGAAATACGCGGTGTCTTTCGCGATCCCGATGAACACCAAGGGTCTGAAGGTCCTGTCGCGCAAGTCCTATGAAGCCGCGTCGCCATCGGTGTTCGACAATCCGCTGTCCAGCCGCTTCGATGAAAACGATGCTGTGCTCTATTTCGACGACGTGAAGGTGCCTTGGGATCGCGTATTCATCGTCGATGACATCGCGATGTGCCAGAAGCAGTTCCACGCCACCCCGGCCCATGTGTATCAGAATTATCAGGCGATGATCCGGCTCTCGGTGAAGCTGCGTTTCCTGATCGGGATCGCGCATCGGACCGCTGAAACCAACGGCATCGCCGGCTTCCCGCAGGTCAGGGAAATGCTAGGCCAGCTCGCAGCCGAAGTGTCGATGGTCGAAGCCTTCGTCGTCGCAATGGAGACCAAGGGCACCCAGCGGGGCGCTTATTATGTGCCAGACCGGGCGATGCTGTATTCGGCACAAGTCCTTACCCAGCAGCTCTATTCCAAGGTCATCAACACGCTGCGCGAACTCGCCGGCGGCGGAATGATCATGCTGCCGTCCTCGGTGAAGGACTTCGGCAATCCGGAACTGGCACGCCTGATCGGCAAGACCCAGCAATCCCCGGCGGCCAGCGCGACCGAGAAGGTCAAGTTCTACAAGCTGGCCTGGGATGCGGTCGGCTCCGAATTCGCCTCGCGGCACTCGCAATACGAGATGTTCTTCGCCGGTGCGACCTTCGTCACGAAGGGCCACGCCTTCCGCACCTATGACTGGATGAAGTCGGCGGCATTGCTCGACAAGATGCTGTCCAGCTATGACCTTGCCGATGAAGTCTCCACCTCAATGGCGCCGGCTGCCTCGCCGCGCGCTGTTGCTTGATCTGTCCCTTCAGGAAAGCTGACCATGGCCATCAATAAGCTTCACGATGAGTTCCGCACCGTCGATATGTCTTCGGGATGGGAGACGCCCGCGGGCTATCCGGCAGGCATCCAGCAGAAGATCCTGTCGGGTGCACTCGATGAGGTGAACAAGCGGGGCAGCCGCACCCGCCTGCTGCGCTTCGAGCCCGGTGTTTACACTACCGAGCCATTCGTGCACGAATATTGGGAAGAAGTGTTCCTGTTCACCGGCGACCTGATCGTCGGCAATGACAAGCAGGGCAATGGCGGCGAAAGCTTCAAGCCGAACACCTATGCTTGCCGTCCACCCGGCGCCTATCACGGCCCGTTCAAGTCGGTCGGCGGCTGCGTGTTGATGGAGATTCACTATTTCGACCCAGCCTGAGACCGCGCCGCGGCGCCTGATCGTCGGCATCACCGGAGCATCGGGCACCATTTATGGTGTCCGGCTGCTGCGGTTGCTGCAGGCGACCGACGTCGAAACGCATCTCGTGCTGAGTCGGTCAGCGAAGATCACGCTGACCCAGGAACTGGACCTTGCGATATCCGATGTCACCGCTCTCGCCAATGTGGTGCATCAGGCCGACAATATTGGCGCGACAATCGCCAGCGGATCGTTCAGGACGATGGGCATGGTGATCGCGCCATGTTCCATGCGCAGCCTAGGGGAAATCGCCACCGGCATTACGTCGTCGTTGGTGACGCGCGCAGCCGACGTTGTCCTCAAGGAGCGCCGGCGGCTAGTCCTGATGGCGCGCGAGGCGCCGCTGCATCTCGGTCATCTCAGGTCGATGGCAGCGGTGACCGAAATCGGCGCCATAGTCTATCCGCCGGTGCCGGCATTCTATGCTCGGCCCAGCAGCCTTGAGCAAATGGTCGATCAGACGCTTGGACGGGTGCTCGACCTGTTCGGCATCCAGACCGGCGTGGTGAGCCGCTGGGAAGGCCTCAATCCCGCCAAAACCCGAGATATCCCATGAGCGCGGCATTGTCGGCGTCACCAGATACGGTTGCGTGGCGACAATGACCGATGACAGCCCGCCCACCGCAAGCGAAAGCTGGGCCTTTGCCCTCAAGCTCTATGCGGAACCGGGCGTACCGGAAGCCTGCCTGAAACTTCAGGCTGAGGCCGGCGTCGATGTGATGCTGCTGCTCGTCGCGACGTTTGCGGTGGCGCAGCAGGGTATTCATCTCACTCCTTCCGACATCGAGAATATGGATCGTACCTGCCGTCCCTGGCGCGAACAGATCGTGCACCCCCTCCGCACGATCCGAACCGCGTTGAAGTTGGGGCCGGCGCCCGCGCCATCGGTCGCCAGCGAACAGTTGCGCGCACAGATCAAGGCTGGAGAACTCGCCGCCGAGTCGCTGGAGAATGATCTGCTCGTCGCATGGCTGGGGCAGTATGCCTCACAACAGCGCAGATCGACGCGTGACGAGGTGAGTAACGTCCTCCACCATGTCGTTCGTCATGCGCTGGGCAAGGAACATCATCACCGGATCGATGGGCTGTCGCCCGCGATCGGGGCGATCCTCTCAGCCACTGATAAATTACTGCAATGATGCAGTGCACGCATCGAAATTAATCAGTCCGTGCCTAGGGAGCGTGCTTGACTAGCTTTGGTACTTAGCTATCTTTCTTCGCAATTATGTGATCAGGCGAAAACGAGAAAAAGACCGACATGCCGCATCCGCAGATCCTCGACACACGATTCCGTTCGGCATTGGCGCGCTTGGCCAAGAACGATCGCATCATGACATTCGAGCGACCCGCCGATCCGCATCTGGAGATCGCAGCGGTTCTGAAGAAGCATGACGGACGTCAGACGCTGTTGTTTCCGTCGGTCAAGGGTTACGACGTTCCGCTGATCGGAAACCTGCTGAGCTCGAAGGAGAATTGCGAGGCCGCGTTCGGCCTCGATTTCAACGGCATTCGCGGTCTCGTGCAGCGCGCGATGGGCGGTCCGTTGCCGCCGGAAGTCGTCTCCAGCGCGCCGTCTCAGGAAGTCGTGCTGAAGACTGGTTTTGATATTACAAAGTTACTGCCAGCGCTGTTCCATGCGCCGGGCGATGCGGGGCGCTACATCACCGCCGGTATTGTGATCGTAAAGGACCCGGAGACCGGCATTTACAATGCGTCCTATCATCGGCTGCAGCTATTGGGCCCGGATCGGGTCGCCATTAAACTCGATTTCGGCCGCCATCTTCGCCTCGCATTCGAGCGCGCCAAGGCGCGCGGCACGTCACTGCCGGTAGCGGTCTGCATTGGCACCGATCTCGCGCTCCACTTCACAGCCGCGACGATGGGTTCGCAGATGCCCGAAACGGCGGACGAACTTGCGGTGGCCGGCGGTCTCGCAGGTAAGCCGCTGACGGTGGTGAAGGCTGTGTCGCAGGACATGATCGTGCCGGCCGAATGCGAATTCGTGCTGGAAGGTGAAATCTCGATCGACGACGTCGCGCCGGAAGGTCCGTTCGGTGAATTCGTTGGCTTCGCCGCGCCGGCTGCGGATGCGCCGGTACTGAAGGTAACGGCTGTCACCCATCGCCTGCGGCCGATCTATCACGTCATCAACGGCTTCGGCCGCGAAACCATCATCCTCCGCAAATACGTGCTCGAAGCCAGCCTGCTCAAGGTGCTGCAGTCGGCGATCCCGATCGTCACCGACGTCGAGATGACGTCGGGCGGACTGCATCGTTTCCATGCGGTCATTCAAGTGAAGAAGCAGAGCCGCCAGCATAACGGTCTGCAGCGCAATGCGATGATGGCCGCCTTCGGTGCGCTGAAGGATCTCGATCTGATTACCATGGTCGATCACGACATCGATATTCGCGATCCCATTGATGTCGAATACGCTGTCGCGACGCGCATGGAAGCGTCCAGCGATCTCATTCTGATTCCCGGCGCGCGGGGCCATGAATATGTGCGTGTCAGCAAGGAAGGCATTCGCACCAAGCTCGGCATAGACGCCACGGTGCCGTTCGAAGATCAGGACAAGTTCCGGCGCGTTGAGTTCGCGAAGACCGATATCGAACTCAGCCATTTTGCTGCGGGTGAAGACAAGGCGACCCAGGCACTCGGGCTCGTGGGAACGAACATTGCATAAGTAGTTGAAGCCCTCTCGACATTTTCTCAATCACTAGGAAAAACCGATGAAGCGACTTCTCGTAGCGGCCCTGCTGATGGGTACCGGATTGAGTGCCACCACTGCCTCGGCGCAGGAGTGGCCGACGAAGCCGATCAAGCTCGTTGTGCCCTATGCTCCGGGGGGCTACACCGATGCGGTCGGGCGCATCACCGCGCGTTTCCTGGAGAAGGAACTCGGTCAGACAGTGATCGTCGACAATCGCGCCGGTGCCGGCGGCATCGTTGGCTCCGATCTCGTGTCGAAGTCCCCGGGCGATGGTTACACACTGTGCGTCTGCAGCGTGGGTGCGATCTCGATCGCGCCGGTCGCGCAGACCACCTCCTATGATCCGGTCAAGAGCTTCAAGCCGATCAGTGTCGTCAGCACCATTCCGCAGACTGTGATCGTCAATCCGTCGCTTCCAATCAACTCGATGGAAGATCTGGTCAAATATGCCAAGGCCAATCCCGGCAAGCTGACCTATGGCTCCAGCGGCGCCGGCGGTCTGATGTACTTCTCCGTCGCCCTCTTCGATGCCCGCGTTGGCACCAAGATGACCCATGTGCCATTCAAGGGCGGATCGCCGGCGACGGCCGCAGTGGTTGCGGGTGAGGTCAATCTGTCTTTCACCAACATGACCGACGCACTGCCGCAGATCGAAGCCAATACCGTGCGCGCACTTGCCGTGACGTCTGCAACACGCAGCGAATTCACGCCGAAGCTTCCAACGGTCGCCGAGACCGTATCGCCGGGCTATGCGGTGGAGTCGTGGAACGGCATCATGGCGCCGGCGTCGACACCGGATGCAATCGTTGAAAAGGTGTCGGCCGCCCTGAAGAAGATGGCTGCGGATCCCGAAGTGAAGAAGAACATGGCGGTCGCCGGTGCATCGACCGTGTTCACTACGCCGGCCGAATACACCGCGCAGATCACCAAGGAAGTCGAGCAGTGGCGCACGCTGCTCAAGGAAATCTCCGAGAAGAAGACCTGATCACCCGACATCGCGGGCGGCGGATTCATTGCATCGCTGCCTTCATCCGCCTCCGACGGCATAGGAGCCCGCCATGAAATCAATCGCGCAGCGTGGGAATTCGGACTTCTATTCGGGGCTGCTTCTGGTCGTCGTCGCCATCGTTGCTTTGCTCTATATCCGCACGCTGACGATCGGCTCCGTGCTCGACATGGGCCCGGGTTATTTTCCGCTTGGCCTAGCCCTGATCCTGCTCGGCATGGGTCTCGTCATGATCGTCAAGGGGGTGACGACGGAGGGCGTGTCGGTCGGTAGGCTGCATCTGCGGCCACTGTTTTTCGTTTTGTTGTCCTTCGTGGCGTTCGGTCTCCTGGTCGAACGCGCCGGTCTCGTGATCGCGATCCTGGTGCAGGTCGGTCTGTCTCATTTCGCCTCGCGCGAAACGACCTGGCTTGCCAGCGCGATTACTGGCGTCCTCCTGGCGATCGCCTCCTCGGTGGTCTTTGTCTGGCTTCTCAAGATTCCGGTGAGTGTGCTGCCATGATGGATATCTTCGCCGGCCTCGGCCACGGGTTTTCCATCGCCGCGACGCCGCTCAACTTGTTGTTCTGCCTCGTTGGCGCCGTTTGCGGTACGTTGATCGGCGTGCTGCCCGGCCTCGGTCCAGTGGCCACTATCTCGCTGCTGTTGCCGGCCACTTACGCGCTTGATCCGATTGGCGCCATCATCATGCTCGCCGGAATTTATTACGGCGCGCAATATGGCGGTTCGACTACGGCCATCCTGGTCAATATTCCAGGTGAGTCGACGTCGGTGGTCACAGCCATCGACGGTTACAAGATGGCGCAACAGGGCCGCGCCGGCGAGGCGCTGGCCATCGCCGCAATCGGTTCTTTCATCGCGGGATGTTTCGGAACTGTCGTGATTGCACTGCTCGGTCCGCCGCTTGCGCTGATGACGCAGAAGTTCGCCTCGCCGGACTACTTCTCGCTGATGGTGTTGGGTTTGGTGTCTGCGGTGGTGCTGGCCAACGGTTCGGCCTTCCGGGCCGTGGCGATGATCTTCCTCGGCCTGCTGCTCGGTATGGTGGGTATGGATATCAATACCGGCGAAGCACGAATGACGTTCGGGCTGATCGAGCTGTCTGATGGTATCAATTTCGTCGCGCTGGTGATGGGTTTGTTCGGCGTGGCCGAGGTGATCTCCAACCTCGAAAACGTCTCGACCCGCATCGTGAACCATTCGAAGATCAACAGTATCTGGCCGTCGTTTAAAGTGTTGCGCGGCGCCTGGGGGGCGGTGACTCGCGGTACGCTGCTGGGTACGCTGTTTGGAATCTTGCCCGGTGGCGGCGCCACCATCGCGTCGTTCTCGTCTTATGCGCTGGAGAAGCGCGTATCCAAAACGCCCGAGCGCTTCGGTAACGGCGCTATCGAGGGCGTTGCAGGGCCGGAGTCGGCCAATAACGCTGCGGCGCAAACGTCATTCGTTCCGCTATTGACCATGGGGATTCCGACCAGCGCGACCATGGCGCTGCTGGTCGGCGCGCTCACGCTGCACGGTATTGCGCCAGGGCCGACGATTATCTCGCGTCAGCCGGATCTGTTCTGGGGTCTGATCGCCAGCATGTTCCTGGGCAATGCGATGCTTGTGATCATCAATCTGCCGATGATCGGCATCTGGGTCCGGCTGCTCAACGTGCCGTATCGTATTCTCTATCTCGTCATTCTCGTGGTCTGCGCGATCGGGGTGTTCTCGGTCAATAATTCGAGCTTCGACATCTATATGACCGTGGGCTTTACGGCGCTGGGTTACATCCTGCGCAAGCTCGACGCAGAACCGGCGCCACTGCTGATGGGTTTCGTGCTCGGTCCGATGGTCGAAGAGAATTTCCGGCGCAGCCTGATCACGTCGCACGGGGATCCGATGGTGTTTCTGCAAAGGCCGATCAGCCTCACGTTGCTCCTGCTATCGGCTGCCCTGCTGATTTCGATCGTGATGCCGTCGATCAGCAAGCGCCGGGGCGAAGTATTCCAGGAATGAGATTGCTCTGTCCGCAATTTCGGCGGGCGAGATCAGGACGAGAGACGCAATGAACAAGCACGAACCGACACAGTCATCGGTCAGCAAGGCCGGTCAGCGCAATGGTGGCGAGATTCTCGTCGCGGCCTTGCGGCGCAATGGCGCCGATCGCATGTTCGGCGTTCCCGGCGAAAGCGCACTGCCGATCTTTGACGCGCTGTATGAGCCGGATGCCGGGATCCGCTTCATTGTCTGCCGGCATGAGACCACGGCTTCTCATATGGCTGAAGCCGACGGCAAAATTTCAGGCCGGCCGGGCATTTGCGTGGTCAGCCGCGGCCCTGGCGCCATGCAGGCGGCGCTCGGATTGCACACCGCGTGGCAAGACTCCACGCCGATGATCCTGATCGTCGGGCAGGTGCCGCGCAGTCATCTGGGCCGTGAAGGCTTTCAGGAGATGAACTACGTCCGCACCTTTGACGACATGACGAAATGGGCCGTCGAGATTGACGCGGTCGATCGCATTCCGGAACTGGTGAGCCGGGCTTTTCATGTCGCGATGCAGGGACGGCCGGGGCCGGTGGTGCTTTCGATCCCTGAAGACGTGCTCAGCGCGATGAGCGACGTTGCCGATGCGGCGCCTGCGACTGTCATCGAAGCTTCGCCGTCGGCGTCGCAGATGGCCGAAGTGCGCGCGCTGCTGCAAAAGGCGCAGCGGCCGCTGGTGATCGTCGGCAATCTCGGCTGGACCTCGGCCGCGGTCGAACAGTTCACGGCCTTCGTCGAACGCAACGATTTGCCGGTCGTCGCCGGTTTCCGCTCGCAGGATGTGCTCGATAACCGCAGTGACCAGTATATCGGCGATATCAGCCTCGGCTGCAGCCGCCCGCTGATGGCGCGGGTCAAAACGGCGGATCTGCTGCTGGTGATCGGTGATCGGCTGGGAGATGTCACGACCAATCACTACTCCCTGCTCGACGTCCCAACTCCGAAACAGATCTTGATCCACGTGTTTCCTGGACCCGACGAACTCGGCCGCGTCTATGTGCCAACCCTCGGGATTCCCGCCAATTCCTCGCGCTTCGCCGAAGCGCTGGCCGATTTGTTTCCGCTCGACAGCGGGGCATGGGCCAGCTGGCGCGCGGAATCGCGTCAGGCTTACGTCGACTATCAGGCGCCGCGCACCGATGCGCCGCCTTTCGATCTCGCTACGGTGATCGATCACCTCAATACCAAATTACCGGACGATGCCATCGTTACCAATGGCGCCGGCAACTATACGATCTGGCTGCATCGCTATTATCGCTACAGAAAGCTGGGCACCCAGATCGCGCCGAAGTCCGGCTCGATGGGTTATGGCCTGCCGGCGGCGATTGCAGCGCAGTTGCGCCATCCCGAACGCAGGGTCGTCTGCCTGGCCGGTGACGGCTGCTTCATGATGGCCTCGCAGGAATTCGCGACCGCGGTCCAGCAACGACTGCCGATTGTCGTGATCATCGTCAACAATGCGATGTATGGCTCTATCCGGATGCATCAGGAGCTTCATTTCCCGAATCGTCCGAGCGGCACGGACCTGCTCAATCCCGACTTCGCGGCACTCGCCCGATCCTATGGCGCTTATGGAGAGGCCATCGAAACGCATCAGGAATTTCCTGCAGCTTTCGCCCGGGCGGTGGAGGCCAAGGGGCCCTCGATCATCGAGTTGCGCGTCAATCGCAACCAGTTGACGCCCGACCGGCGCATCTGAGGCTGGTCCGGAGCCTGTCGTTGATCTGGAAAGTCGCTAATTCGAGCTGGCGGCTTTTTCGCGGTCCTTGGCAGATTTTCTGGCGCGGCCAGATGCCTCTCTCCGTTTTGCCTTTGCTTCCGTCGGCCTCGGTTCTGCTGGCTTCGCCTTCGGCTTGGCCCGAAGCCTCAGGCGACCGGCTTCGGTCTTCTCGATCTCGAAGATTTCAGTCTTGCGCACGAGATCGCTCAATTTTCTAAAACCGTAATTCCGGACATCGAAATCGGAGACGAAGTTCGGCAGCTGCTCTCCGACGCGGTCGAGATTGACCCAGCCGTCTTCATTGCCAAGCTGGGCGACGACCCTTTCCAAAATGGGAATCGCCGCAGCCGGGGTCTTCAAGGCGGCCGCCGCTGGCGGCTGCTCGGTCGTAGTCGTCGCACGCTCGGCGATCAGGTTTTCCGTATAGACAAAGCGTCGGCAGGCTTGCCGAAAGCTCTCGGGCGTCTTGCGCGTGCCAAAACCGTAGACGTCAGCGCCTTGCTCGCGCAGCCGTGAGGCAAGGCGGGTGAAATCGCTGTCGGAGGACACCAGGCAAAATCCGTCGAACCGTCCGCTATGCAGCAGGTCCATCGCGTCGATGACAAGCGCGATGTCGGATGAGTTCTTGCCCTTCGTATAGGCGAACTGCTGGTAAGGATCGATGGCGTGTTTTTGCAGGATATCGGCCCAGGATTTGAGCTGCGGACTCGAGAAGTCGCCGTAGATCCGGCGAACGCTGGCTTCGCCGAATTTGGAGATTTCCTCGAACAGGCCGCCCGCGATCTGCGGGGACGTGTTATCGGCATCGATCAGGACCGCGAAACGGGGCAAACGCTGCTGTGCGACGTTCATCTGCAACCTCTGCCCGCTCCGCGATGGATGAATGGCCCGCTCAGTCTGTCAGCTTTTCGCTACAGGCGAAACATAGCTGAGGGACCGTATCTCTCGTCAGCCCGGCCATTGCGCGGTAAAGTCACCCAAATCCCGCGAATCGCGGGCGCTTAAAGAGGCAATTAAGACCATGACCATCCGCCTGCATCGCGGCGATCTGCCGGATCTGAGCCGCTACACCAATTCAGTTGCGATCGACACCGAGACCATGGGTCTCAATCCGCATCGCGACCGGCTATGCGTGGTGCAGCTCTCGCCCGGCGATGGAAGTGCCGATGTCGTGCAGATCCCGATGGGCCACACAGACGCGCCGAACCTGAAGAAGCTGCTCGGTGACCCGAAGGTGACCAAGATCTTTCACTTTGCGCGGTTCGATCTCGCGGCTCTCTACAACGCGCTCGGCGTGATGCCCGAGCCGGTCTATTGCACCAAGATCGCCTCCCGCCTGTGCCGCACCTATACCGACAGGCATGGTCTCAAGGATCTGGTCCGCGAAGTCCTCGGCGTCGATCTATCGAAGCAGCAGCAGTCGAGCGACTGGGGCAGTCAGACCCTCAGCGAGGCCCAGCTATCCTACGCGGCGTCGGACGTGCTGCATCTGCATGGGTTGCGCGAGCGGCTGAACGTCATGCTGACGCGCGAGGGCCGCACCGAATTGGCGCAGGCCTGTTTCGACTTCCTCCCGACTCGGGCCAAGCTGGACCTCTCGGGCTGGGAAAACGAGGATATTTTCGCTCATTCGTGACCGACCTGCGGCGAAGTGACTTTCTGAAACAGTTCAGGGTCTCTCCCGCCGCGTTTCGGTCATACTCCTCGTTCTGGTGGGGCGGGGCTGCAAACCGGTGCATTTCAGCGTAGACTGGCGCCGGTTTGGTAGGCCTTTCGGTGTGGCCCTTTTCGGCATGGCCCGTTGGAGCGACGGTGAGTTCAGTTCAGATTCCCAGCTATCAGGCGGGCATGGATGCGCGGTTCAGGGCCGCGGCACGCCATAGCCGTCTGGTGCGCCTGCTGCGGATTGCTGTCCCTGCCGTTGTGATCCTGTCGATGGCGGCGATTGTCGGCGTGTCGATCTTCAATCCGTTCCGGATCCTCGCCAAATTGCCGCTCGACATGGGCAATCTGGTCGTTTCGGGGACCAAGATCACCATGGAGACGCCGCATCTGGCCGGTTTCTCGCCGGACGGGCGGCCCTATGAGTTATGGGCCAAGGCCGCGACGCAGGATCTGACAGATCCCGACAATGTCGAACTAACGACCTTGCGCGCCAAGGTGATGATGGAAGACAAGTCGACGATGACGATGGATGCCCGCACCGGGAAGTTCAATTCGAAATCGCAGATGCTCTATCTGTATCAGGACATTTTCCTGCAAACGACGACCGGCTACGAAGCCAAGCTGACACAGGCGAACATTGATATTGCCAATGGCACGGTCACGTCGGACGAACCGGTCGATGTCAAACTTCTCAATGGCACTTTGGTCGGGCAACGGATGCGCATCACGGAACACGGTGAGCTGGTTCGGTTCGAGGGCGGTGTGTCGATGAACCTGAAGATGGACCCGCCTTCGCCGGACGCTTCGGCTCAGCCTGAGACCGTGGCGGAGCCCGAAGCCGCGCCGGAGCCCGTGAAACCGCGGGCCACCAACGGCAAGCGCGCCAACGCGAAATGAATGTGATGATTTTTCCCGTCAGTAATGTCCGATTTCGCGGGGTGACCGGCGCTGCGATCGCCGTGCTCGTGCTGGCTTTGACAGCCGATGCAAATGCGCAGAGCGCGGTGCAGGGTGTGCCGAACGCGATGCAGGGCTTCTCGCAGAATCGCGATCAGCCTATCCAGATCGAGGCCGCATCGCTGGAAATGCGCGACAAGAAAAAGGAAGCGACCTTCGCAGGCGATGTGAAGGTCGTGCAGGGCGACACCACGATGAAGTCGAAGACTCTCGTGGTCTTCTATGACGGCGGCGGCTCCGCGAACGAGCCGGCGGCCAAGGCTGCGCCCAAGGCGCCGATCAAGGCGGCGCAGCCGGGCCCGGGCGGTTCGTCGGCGATCAAGCGGCTTGAAGCGCGCGGCGGCGTCATCGTCACCCAGAAGGACCAGGTCGTCACCGGCGAGACGGCGGTGTTCGACACCCGGACCAATCTCGTCACCATGCAGGGCAATGTTGTGCTTACCCAGGGCAAGAATGTGCTGCGCGGCGATCGTCTGACCGTGGATATGACCACGGGCACCTCACGCGTCGAATCCAACAGCGGCAGGGTCCAGGGCATGTTCGAGTCGTCCGGCCAGAAGGGTGGCGGTGGCCCGACCTCGATCATACCCGGGCCTGGAGGCGGAAAACCCAAGTAACTCGAAGGGTTTGCCGATATAGACGAGCCGGATCCGGTTGAATCTGGCTGCGTAACCCGTTATCGCCATTGTTTTAATCGACATGGAAGGCTTGGCGTTCGGCTGGGCAAGGGACATCTAGTCCGCCATGCTGTTCCCAGTGATCGAACATGCCGCGACCTGGCGCGGATGACGTTTAGAGGCTGATCGAAGCGCGAATGGTTGATTTCCTCGGCATGTTCCGTCGGCGCGCTCCAAAACGCGGTCCGCAGGGTTTTGCGCGGTCGCCGGTCGACATCACGGCGCTCGGCGACAGCATGGGCGACATGCTGGGCAATCCCAGCCGTGAGGCGCCGCCACTCGCGCGGACCGCCCCGGCCGATACGCCCCAGGTTCCGCAAGCCCGGGCGGAGGCGCCGCGTGCCCCACAGCCTGCACCGGCCCGCCGTCCGGACAAGGCGCCGCCGCGGCCCCGGACCAACGGCGCCGCCGCACCAAAAGCTGCCCCGCGTGCGGGCTATCTGGCCGTCCATAATGTGAAAAAGAGCTTCGGCTCACGCCAGGTCACCCGCGGCGTCAGCATTTATGTTCGCCGCGGCGAGGCCGTCGGTCTGCTCGGACCGAACGGCGCCGGCAAGACCACGGTGTTCTACATGATCACCGGCCTGATCAAGCCCGACAGCGGCGCTATTGAGCTTGACGGCCACGACGTCACCCAGCTGCCGATGTATCAACGTGCGCGCCTCGGCATCGGCTATCTGCCGCAGGAAGCCTCGATCTTTCGCGGCCTCACGGTCGAGCAGAACATCCGTGCGGTGCTGGAGGTCGTCGAGCCCAGCCGCAAGAAGCGCGAGCGCGAGCTCGACGGGCTGCTCGAAGAGTTCAACATCCAGAGACTGCGCAAGTCGCCGTCGATCGCGCTGTCCGGCGGTGAGCGCCGCCGCGTTGAAATTGCGCGCGCGCTGGCGACGCGGCCGAATTACATGCTGCTCGACGAGCCCTTTGCCGGCATCGACCCGATTGCGGTGGGAGATATTCAGGACCTGGTCCGTCACCTGACCAATCGCGGCATCGGCGTGCTCATCACCGACCACAACGTGCGCGAAACGCTGGGGCTGACAGACCGCGCCTACATCGTCTATGCTGGTGAAATCCTGACGGAGGGATCTCCTGAGGAGATCGTGGCTGACCCGGACGTGCGTCGCCTTTACCTTGGCGAGGAATTCCGCCTCTAGACCAAATTTACAATTCGTCAAGCCGTGTACATCAGGCCGGGAAAGAGATAAGCAAGAAACGGACCAACTTTTGGATCGGTTTTTGCCTCCATGGCGCTGACGCAGAGACTAGAGTTCCGGCAATCCCAGTCGCTGGTGATGACGCCGCAGCTGATGCAGGCCATCAAGCTGCTGCAGCTGTCGAATCTCGATCTCGCAACCTTTGTCGAAGATGAACTGGAGCGCAATCCGCTGCTGGAACGCGCCAGCGACGGTCCTGAGCCGCCCGTGGCCGGCGAGGCCAGCCCCGAGCGCAGCGAGTTTTCGAGCCAGGACGAGGCGGGCTATGCCTCCGGCCACGACGATGGCGGCGACCATTTCGATTTTTCCGATCGTTCAGGCGGCGACAGCTTCGATGCGCCGGCGCCCGACGAGTGGATGAACCGCGAACTCGGCACCCGCGCCGAGATCGAACAGACCCTGGACACCGGGCTGGATAACGTCTTTTCCGAAGAGCCGGCCGAAGCCGCCGCACGCAACGCACAAGACGCTGCTCCGACCGCCTATACCGAATGGGGCGGCGGCGCCTCCAACGACGACAGCTACAATCTTGAGGCCTTCGTTGCCGCGGAAGTGACGCTCGGCAGCCATCTCGCCGAACAGCTCTCGGTGGCGTTCTCGTCGCCCGCGCAGCGGATGATCGGTCAGTATCTGATCGACCTCGTTGATGAGGCCGGCTACCTGCCGCAAGATCTCGGCGACGTGCATGAGCGGCTGGGTGCCTCTGTTGACGATGTCCAAAGTGTTCTCGGTGCGTTGCAGAAATTCGATCCGCCGGGTGTCTGCGCGCGCAGTCTCAGCGAATGTCTTGCAATCCAGTTGCGTGAACAGAACCGTTACGACCCCGCGATGCAGGCATTGGTCGAGCATCTCGATCTCCTGGCCAAGCGCGACATCGGCAATCTTAGAAAAATCTGCGGCGTCGACGACGAAGATCTGACCGACATGATCGGTGAGATTCGCAGACTCGATCCGAAGCCCGGTCTGAAGTTTGGCTCGGCGCGAACGCAGACCGTAGTGCCTGATGTCTATGTGCGGCCGGGTCCCGATGGCGGCTGGCATGTCGAGTTGAACAGCGACACACTGCCGCGCGTTCTCGTGAACCAGGTGTATTATTCTGAATTGTCGAAAACGATCCGTAAGGATGGCGACAAGTCGTACTTCACGGATTGTCTACAGAATGCGACCTGGCTCGTGCGTGCGCTCGATCAGCGCGCGCGTACTATCCTGAAGGTTGCGACCGAGATCGTCCGGCAACAGGATGGCTTCTTTACGCAGGGTGTTGCGCATCTTCGGCCGCTGAATCTCAAGGCGGTTGCTGATGCCATTCAAATGCATGAATCGACGGTGTCGCGCGTTACCGCCAATAAATACATGGCGACAAATCGCGGCAGCTTTGAATTGAAATACTTCTTTACGGCATCGATCGCGTCGGCTGATGGTGGCGAAGCGCATTCGGCTGAAGCGGTGCGACATCACATCAAGCAATTGATTGATGGAGAAAGTCCTTCTCTTATTCTTTCGGACGACACGATCGTGGAACGCTTGCGCGAAGCCGGAATTGATATCGCGCGCCGTACCGTTGCCAAATACCGTGAAGCCATGCGTATCCCGTCTTCAGTTCAGCGCCGGCGCGACAAGCAGAGTATGCTCGGCAATGCACTCACGGCACCCGCCACTCCGTCCGATAGGGCACCCGACCGATCCCGCGACACTGCACCAGCTTGATTGCACTCCCGTGGAAACGGGATACTGTCGGTTCAAGGCAGAAGAATCGAGGCATCAGCATGACCCTTCGTATCTCGGGAAAAAGCATCAATGTCGGAGACGCTTTGCGAGGCCGCGTGAGCGAGCGGACCGATGAGGTCCTTCGCAAATATTTCGATGGCAACTATTCCGGTCACATCACGCTCAGCAAAGACGGCTTCGGCTTCCGCACCGATTGTGCGTTGCATCTCGATTCCGGAATTACGCTCGAAGCGGACTCCAATGCAGCGGATGCTTATGCCAGTGCCGATCAGGCGTTGCTTCAGATCGAGAAACGTTTGCGTCGCTACAAGAGCCGGCTGAAGGATCGTTCCGCGCGCAAGACGCATGCTGAAAATCAGGCAATGGCTGAACTCACGGCCCCGACTTTGGACGCGCCGAGCTACATCCTTGAGGCGCCCGATCATGAGGGCGATGCCGACAGTGGCTACGATCCGGTCATCATTGCCGAATCAACCAGGTCGCTGAAGCGGTTCTCGGTGAGCGAAGCTGTCATGGAACTTGATTTCACCGGCGCGGCCGTCGTGCTATTCCTGCATGGCAGTACCGGTCGGGTGAATATCGTGTACCGCCGAGGCGACGGTAACGTGGGTTGGGTCGATCCACCGGTGGTTAAACCGTCCTGACGGCATTGACGCCCAAACGGCCCCTCCCTATGGTCCGCCGCCTTTGACAGGGTTATACCGGTCAATGGATTTCGCATGGGGGGTTCCGGTGCTAGAGTACGTCCGGGCGTTCGCGCCCGGCGCGTTTTCCATCACAGGAACGATGTCCCTTTCCAGTCTTTCTTGACGCTGCCGGTTTTGGTTCTAACTACCCGCTGACGGTCAAACATCCTCGGAACGGTCAATGACGATTACCGATCTGGTCGCGCCCGAGGCGATAATCCCGGCGTTGAAGGTCAACAGCAAGAAGCAGGCGCTGCAGGAGCTCGCTGGGCGCGCTTCCGCGCTCACCGGTCAGAACGACCGCGCCATTTTCGAGGTGCTGTTGCAGCGTGAGAAGCTCGGTACGACGGCCGTGGGCTATGGCGTTGCCATTCCGCATGGCAAGTTGCCGAAGCTCGACAAGCTGTTCGGCCTGTTTGCGCGTCTCGATCGTCCGATCGATTTCGAGGCCATGGACGGCCAGCCGGTCGATCTGGTGTTTCTGCTGCTGGCGCCGGAAGGTGCGGGCGCCGATCATCTGAAGGCGCTGGCACGGATCGCACGTCTGCTGCGCGATCAGGACGTCGCCAAAAAGCTGCGTGCCTCCCGTGACGCTCAGGCGATCTATTCGGTGCTCGCTTTGCCGCCAGCGACAGCCGCCTAACCATCTCACCCCGCAGCTTACGCTGGAAGCACCCGGTTGGACCGGGCGTTTCTCTGTTCCGAACCAGATCCCTGCTTGCGCGGAGATGGAAGGCTGGTTGGCCTTGCCAGCTTACGCCGCGAATTCCTTGGCCGAGATTGGAGCGAGCGACTCGTTGCGCACCGCCTGCCGCGCGGTGATCGATGCGAGCTCGTTCATGGCCGCAGAGGCAGCTTCGGCTTGCGTTTCGGCACGGATCGATTCTGCTTCTTCCGCTGCAGCGACTGCGCGCGACGATGCTGCCATCCGCAGTGCGGTCTGGATCTCGTTGGAATCCGCGCCGCTCTTGAGCAGCAGCAACGTCAGCAGCGCCTTGACGTCGGAATTCATCGCGTCTGCGCTCTGCTTCATGCGTCGCACGGCCGCTGACGTTTCAGGAACGTTGACGGCGGTTGCGGGACGAAGCTTGGCGACGTTGCTGCCTGAAGCTTCTATGCCCTGCATGCGCATCGGATTGGCATATTCTTCCGCCATCATTACCCGCGATGCGGCAGCAAGCTGCAGAGCATTGTGAATCTCCGGCGAACTGGTGCCGGTCTTCAGCAACAGCAAAGTGAGGAGAGCTTTGACGTCCGAGTTCATCGCGGCAGTGTTTTGCATTGTGTTCCTCGCTTGTGAGAAGAGTGACTGAGCTAGTTGAAACGTCGTCCGAACAGCTTTTCGAAGAAGGTTGGTTGTGGCGGCTCGGGGTAAGTGATTTCGGCGACGAGTTTGGGTGGCTTGGGGCGCCGGACGTCACGCTTCACCCGCAGCTTTGACAGCAGCATGGTCGGCCCAGGCATGGCCGCGGGCTCGGCGAAGGTCGTGAGCGTGCCGTCCTCGAGGCTGCCGCGGATCAGGATTGGTGAGAGAAATATGGGATCTGCGAGTGCAGCAGCCGTCGCAAGCCGCGCGTTATTTAGAGTGCCGAGGCTCTGAACGGCCTCGATACTCCATTGCCCGAGCGGCAAGCGGTCTGACTTGGTCACGAAAGGCGGGCTGTTGTCGGGTGCGATGATGGGAGGGACGGTGCCGTCGGCGCGCATCAAGAATACGGTGGCAGCCGCGCAGCCCGGTGCAAAGACGAGGATCGCGAAACAGGCTGCGATCACTGGCCGACTATCAAAACCCCAGGAGCCGGTCCGGGGAACTGCCTCTGATTTCGGAGCGGTGATCGTTGCACCGAAGCTCCGTAGCAAGTCTTCGACTTGAACTATCTGAGCTTGTGTCGATCCATTCATGGCGACCTCGAATCTCAACATGACCAGATTTTCTCAAGTCATGGTGAATGCGTAGTCACCATTTTCTTCTGTGAAACAGCAGCAAAGATCAGGCACAATGATGCCATCGCGTCGGATATCCAGATTGCTATTGATGGGGGGATCAGTTTTTCAGATGGCGCAGCGGATGAGAGGTCGCGTGCGAATCGATTGCGTCCGATAATGTGCTCACGATATTGACGACGGGTTAAATAGATACCGCGTCATGCAAGCCGAGCGCCTGCGCGTGATGATCGTCGTTTGGACGCTGGGATACTCAACATTGGGATACGCGGCTGTCACCGCGTATCCTGACGTCTGCATGCTGGCCAGTTCGCGTTAGTGAACGCTGACGGTCTGCAATTCCTGGCTCCATGCATTCGCGATCGCCGCTTCACGGCTGTCGGTGAGCATGATCGGCGTGCCGTCGGCAGCGTGCAGCGCGAACAGCTGCAATCCGGGCGCAATCTCCGGCGCCTGCGGGAACAGTCCCGGCACGTCTTCCGAGCGAACCGGCTTCACATAGGCGATCATACCTTCGCCCAGATGCGCCAATGCTTCGGTGGTGACGGCGGCATTTTCATTGATCGTAACAACTTCAGTCATCGTCTCGACTCCTTCTATGAGATCAAGCGGTCGAGTCCGCTACTCGTTCCATACTCAGGATGCATGACCTGATCGAAAACCGGAAACCAGTTTGTCGCATCATGCATTATTCGTGTTCATTGATAGCGATTGTCTTAATGACCCTTTCAGGCTCAGGCCTGGCCAGATCAATCGACAACAGCCCGTTCTTCAGATCCGCACCCAGCACGAGCATCCCCTCTGCCAGCACGAAGGTGCGCTGGAAGTGGCGCGCGGCGATGCCGCGATGGATGTATTGCCGGGTCTTGTCGTCCTGCTGGCGGCCCCGGATCACGAGCTGGTTTTCCTCGGTGGTCACATCGAGCTGATCGCGGGTGAAACCTGCGACCGCCAGCGTGATCCGCAGGCGTTCGGGTTGACCGTTATTACGGTCGCACCGCTCGATGTTGTAAGGAGGATAACCGTCGGCGCCTTTGACGACGCGATCGAGCGCACGCTCAATCTCGTCGAATCCCAAAAGGAACGGACTGGATAACGAAGGAACACGAGACATACCTACAAAGCCCTCTCGAAGCGACTTTGAGGGGCCCTTACGGCACCCCTGGCCAATCGGCACTCTGCCAACCGGTCAATCAACAATATGGGCATGCCAAAGCCCGGTTCAAGCACCTCTAAATTGCCGGGAAACCGTTACTAAGGCCTTGAAACCGATCAGATATCGATCCGATTGCGGCCATTAGCGCTGAACAGGTGCAGTTTGTCGCGGGGAGCCGTGGCGCGGATCGAAGCACCGATGGCCGGGGCATCCTGGCCAGGGATACGCACGATGACCTCGCCCTCGGGCAGCTCGCCCGGAGTGGCACTGACGGCCCTCTCGGCCCGCGCACGGGTGCCATAGACGAAGGTTTCCGCGCCCACCCGCTCGATGGCCTCGACCGTCAGGTTCAGCGTGATGCCGCCGTCAGCTGCCGCCTCGCCGGAGATTGCAAGGTCTTCCGGCCGGACACCCAGGATACCGGCCTCGGCAGCGCTGCGGCTGTCGCCGGCGAACTGCGCACGGATCTCATCGCCGCCCAGCTTGATCAGGTTCATCGGCGGCGCGCCGATAAAGGAGGCGACGAAAGTGGTCGCCGGCTTGCGGTAGATATCGAGCGGACTGCCGATCTGCTCGACCTGGCCGCCGTTCATCACCACCAGAATATCCGCCAGCGTCATCGCCTCCAACTGATCGTGGGTGACGTAGATCGACGTCGTCTTGAGGCGACGTTGCAGCTTGCGGATTTCGACCCGCATGGCAACGCGCAGCTTGGCATCGAGATTGGACAGTGGCTCGTCGAACAGGAACACTCTCGGCTGCCGGACGATGGCGCGGCCCATGGCGACGCGCTGGCGCTGGCCGCCGGATAATTGTCTGGGCTTGCGATCGAGCATGCCGGCGAGTTCGAGCGTCTGCGCGGCTTCGCGCACGCGCGTATCGATCTCCGGCTTCGGCATGCCTCTGTTGCGCAGGCCGTAGGCCATGTTGTTGTAGACGCTCATATGCGGATAGAGCGCGTAATTCTGAAACACCATGGCGATGTCGCGATCCGCCGGCTCGATCTCGTTGACGATACGGCCGCCAATATCGACCTCGCCGGAGGTGACGGTTTCGAGGCCGGCAACCATGCGCAGCAAGGTTGACTTGCCGCAGCCGCTTGGCCCGACGAGCACGCAGAACTGGCCGTCACCGATATCGAAATCGATGCCTTTGATGGCCTCGAAGCCGCCGGGATAGGTCTTGCGGACGTTGCGCAGCGAAACATTGGCCATCTGAACTTACTTCTCCGTCTCGACCAGGCCACGCACGAACAGCCGCTGCATGAACACCACCACGGCGACAGGAGGCACCATCGCAAGAATCGCCGTCGCCATCGCGAGCTGCCATTCGGCGAGTTCATCCGTCGTCGTCAGCATCTTCTTGATGCCGGTGACGATGGTCTGCATGGATTCCTGCGTCGTGATCAGAAGCGGCCACAGATACTGGTTCCAGCCATAGATGAACTGGATCACGAACAGCGCTGCCATTGTGGTGACCGACAGCGGCAGCAACGTATCCTTGAAAAAGCGAAAGGGGCCGGCGCCGTCGATGCGCGAGGCTTCGAGCAGTTCATCGGGGATGGTCATGAAGAACTGGCGAAACAGCAGCGTGCCGGTGGCCGATGCGATCAACGGCAGGATCAGCCCGGCATAGGTGTCGAGCATCTTCAGATCGGCGATTACCTTGTAGGTCGGATAGATACGGACCTCGACCGGCAGCATCAGCGTCACGAAGATGATCCAGAAAGCCGTCTGGCGGAACGGAAAACGGAAATACACCACCGCATAGGCGGAGAGGATCGAGATCACGATCTTGCCGAGCGCGATGCCCATTGCCATGACGAACGAGTTCATCAGCATGTGGCCGACCGGCTCGCGGCTGGCGCGCGATCCGCCGATGAAAATCGCGCGGTAGTAGTTCTCCAGCGTATGACTGCCCGGCAGCATCGGCATGTTGCCGTTGACCACCGTTGCTGCGTCATGGGTCGAGGCGATCAGCGCGACATAGACCGGGAAGACGACGATGAACACGCCGAAAGTCAGGATCGCGTAAGCGAGGATGTCGTTCCAGCGGCGATGCTCGACCATCAGTACTGCACCTTGCGCTCGACATAGCGAAACTGGATGGCCGTGAGCGCGATCACGATAACCATCAGGATCACCGACTGCGCTGCCGATCCGCCGAGGTCGCCGCCGAGCCTGCCGTCGGCATAGACCTTGTAGACCATGGTGGTCGTCGCCCCGGCCGGCCCGCCGCCGGTGACGGCGTCGATGATGCCGAAAGTGTCGAAGAACACATAGACGACGTTGACGACCAGCAGGAAGAACGTGGTCGGCGACAGCAACGGGAACGTGATCGTCCAGAATCGCCGATACGGCCCGGCGCCATCAATCGCCCCGGCCTCGAGTACGCTGCGCGGGATCGCCTGCAGGCCGGCCAGGAAGAACAGGAAATTATAGGCGATCTGCTTCCACACCGCGGCCATGACGACGAGCGCCATGGCGTGGTTGCCGTTCAACATCGGATTCCAGTTGAAGCCCATCATGCGCAGCGGCCGTGCCATGGTGCCGAGGGAGGGATGGAAGATGAACAGCCACAGCACGCCGGCGACGGCCGGCGCCACCGCATAGGGCCAGATCATCATGACCTTGAAGGTCGGTGCCGCTTTCAGATTCTTGTCGGCCTGGGTGGCGAACAACAATGCGATCGACAGCGAGAGCGCCGCGACCAGCGACGAGAACACCACGGTCGTCGCCATTGCCTTGTAGTATTCCGGCTGGGCAAGCAGCGCCTGATAGTTCTCCAGCCCGATGAATTCCGAGTTCAGGCCGAACGCGTCCTCGCGCAAAAACGATTGCCAGACAGCCTGGCTGGCCGGCCAGTAGAAAAACACCAGGGTGATGACCAGCTGCGGCACGAGCAACAAATATGGCAGCAGTTTACCCTTGAAGACCGCGGACTTTTCCATGCAGTTCGTCGTGCCCCAGAAAGCAGCCTCATTCTGCTCATGTCATCGCCGGTCCGAGCGCGCAATTGCGCGCGAGGCCGGCAACGACAGCGTCCGCTTGAATACTACTTCGCAGTCTTTTCGAAGGTCCGCAACATGGCGTTGCCACGGCTCACGGCGGTGTCGAGTGCCTGTTGTGCCGTCTTCTGGCCACCCAGCGCAGCCTCGATCTCTTCGGACCAGATGTCTCGCAACTGCACCATGTTGCCGAACCGCAGGCCGCGCGAATTTTCGGTCGGCTCCTTGTTGGTCAGCTCCTTCAGCGGGGTCTGCAGGATCGGGTTCTTGTCATAGAAACCGTCGGCCTTGGTCTTTTCATAGGCGGCTTTGGTGATCGGCAGATAACCGGACTCCTGATGCAGCTTGGCCTGACGATCTGTGTCGGACAGGAAGCTGAAGAACTTGGCGATGCCTTTGTATTCCTCAGGCTTCTTGCCGCCCATCACCCATAGCGAAGCGCCGCCGATGATCGAGTTCTGCGGCGCGCCGGCAGCTTCGGGATAGTAAGGCATCGGCACCGAAGTGAAGGCGAATTTGGCGGTGCCCTTCGCCGTCGCGTAATAGCCGGAGGAGGTCATGAAGAGCGGGCATTCGCCGGAGCCGAAGCGACTCTCGCTGGCATTGGCGCGACCGGAATAATCGTAGGTCTTGTCCTTCTGCAATTCGATCAGTGTCTGCAGATGTTTGACATGCAGTGGCGAATTGAATTTCAGCTCGGTGTCGAAGCCGTCGAGTCCGTTCGCCTTGGTACCGATCGGCACGTTATGCCATGCCGAGAACTGTTCGATATTGGCCCAGGTCGCCCAGGCATTGGAGAAGCCGCAGGTCGCATAGCCAGCCGCCTTGAGCTTCTTGGCGTCCTCGAACACTTCGGGCCAGGTCTTGGGAATCTCGGCAATGTTGGCCTTCTTCAGCGCATCCAGATTGACCCACATCACCATCGACGATGAGTTGAAGGGAAACGACAGCATCTCGCCCTTCGATGTCGAGTAGTAACCGGTGATCGCGGGCAGGTAGTTGTTCGGATCGAACGGCTCGCCCGCATCCTTCATCAGCTGGTAGACAGGTTTGACGGCGCCCTTGGCGCTCATCATGGTCGCTGTACCGACCTCGAAGACCTGCAGGATGTGCGGTGCTGTGCCGGCGCGAAATGCTGCGATGCCGGCATTCATGGTGTCGGGATAGCTGCCCTTGAAGGTCGGGACCACCTTGTAGTCCGGTTGGCTGGCATTGAAGTCAGCCGCGAGCTTGTTGACGATGTCGTTGTTGCCGCCGGTCATCGCGTGCCACCACTGGATCTCCGTCACTGCCTGCGCGGGCGAAGCGAGCGCCAGCGCGGATGCGAACAAAGTGGCAAGTGTGAATTGGGGGCGGATCATCCAGTTTCTCCCGTTAGCCGTCATCGTCTCGTTGCAACAAAGCTGCGCCGGATGACGTGCATGCGACATTTTGACGGCGCGGATGCTAGGCGGGAAATGGCGGCGTTGGGAAGCCGCAAAAAGTCGAAGACGAACGGGGCTGCCGATCGCGCAGCCCCGTATTGTTCTTATCGCTTGCGTTCGGAGCCGCTCACGGTTCCCTTGGCGACCAGCTCTTTGATCTCATCACCGGAGTAGCCGAACTCGGTGAGGATCTCGTTGAAGTGCTCGTTGAACTTCGGCGGCACGTGGCGCAGGCTCGCTTTGGTGCGGTCGAAGCGGACCGGCGAGGCAACGCCCTTGTACCAGTCCTTCTCGATGATATCGCCGCGATGCTTCGTGTGCGCATTGGCGAGTGCCTTGTCGATCGACTGCACCGGGCCTGCCGGCAGGCCGGCGCCGAGCAGGCGCTCGCACAGCGGTGCGCTGTCGTGATCCTTCAGGATCGCTTCCAGCTCGGCACGCAGCGCATCGCGATTCTGCACGCGGTCACGGTTGCGTGCGAAGCGCACGTCCGTGCCGAGTTCCGGCTTGCCAAGTTCGCGGCACAGCTTCCGGAAGGTGCCGTCATTGCCGACGCCCATGAAGATATTGCCGTCGCGGGCAGCGAACACGGCATAGGGCACCAGGTTCGGATGCTCGTTGCCGGTCAGTGTCGGCGGCTTGCCGCCGTTGTAGAAATAGTTCGCGGTATGCGGGTGCATGATCGCGAGACCGGTTTCGTACAATGTCGCCTCGACGAATTGACCGAGACCCGATTTGGCGCGCTCGGCGAGCGCCATCAGGATGCCGACGCAGGCATAGAGACCGGTCGCCATGTCGACAAGCGCGACGCCGATGCGGGTCGGGCCGCTTTCCTGTGAGCCGGTCGATGCCATCAGGCCGACCATCGACTGGATGATCGCGTCATAGCCGGGGTGCCCGCCATGTGGGCCGTCGCCGCCGAAGCCGGAGATGCGGCAATGGATCAGCTGCGGGAATTTCTCGCGCAGGAAATCGTTGCCGATTCCCCATTTGTCGAGCGTGCCGGGCTTGAAGTTCTCGATCATCACGTCGGCATTTTCGAGCATCCGCATCAGCACTGTACGACCACCCTCGGAGGCGAGGTCGAGACCGATCGAGCGCTTGTTGCGGTTGGTGCCGATGAAATAGGCCGCGTCGTCGTCGTGGAAGGGGGGGCCCCAGTCGCGAGTCTCGTCGCCGGCCGGCGGCTCGACCTTGACGACGTCAGCGCCGTGGTCGGCCAGGATCTGGGTGCAATAGGGTCCGCCAAGAACGCGCGACAGATCGATCACGCGCAGGCCGGCAATCGCGCCGGGAGCTATGGGCAAGCTCATTCAATCAGCCTTCTCTCAAGTGTCGTTGGGATATTTTTATGCCAGAGAGCATGTAAGGGCTGTCAGAGCTAGCGGGCTTCCGGCTGGTCAGCAATGGCCTTGTCCGGGCAGCGGCTATGGCCAGAGCGAGGGTATGGCGCAACCGCCAGACGAACGCGAACGGGCTCGGCCGATGGCCGAGCCCGTTCGTATCGAGAGTTAATTTATTTGCGTCGCCGTAACTCAGACGATCACGGTGCGGACGTCGATATTGCCGCGTGTGGCGTTGGAATACGGGCAGACCTGATGCGCTTTCTCGACCAGCGCTTCAGCTTCTGCGCGCGCCAGACCCGGCAAGGAGACCGCAAGTTCGACATCGAGGCCGAAACCACCAGCCGAGCGCGGACCGATGCCCACCGTGGAGGTGACCGACACATCGGCGGGTACCTTGGGGCCGCCCTGCGAGCCCACAAACTTCATTGCGCCGATGAAACAGGCAGCGTAGCCGGCCGCGAACAGTTGCTCGGGATTGTTGCCGACGCCGCCTGCGCCGCCGAGTTCCTTCGGCGTGGTGAGTTTGACGTCGAGCGCGCCATCAAGCGTAGCGGCGTGGCCATCGCGGCCGCCGGTTGCCTTGGCGCTGGTCTTGTAGAGCACGTTGACAGACATGGTGGGTCTCCTCGTTGTTTGTGTCTTGCCCCATTATAATTGCGCACAATTAGATTGTGCACAAGACATAAAATGCGCGACGCAATCGAATTGTGCTCAACTGATCGTGAAGGGGTTGGGGTCTGGCGTCAGCTGTGGCCAAATAAGCTCCGGAGATAATCATGGCCAAGAAACCCGCACCTGTTCCGCTGCTGCAGCTCGATAACCAGCTCTGCTTTGCCGTCTATTCGACCGGCCATGCGTTCAACCGCGTCTACAAGCCGTTGCTGGACCGATTGAAGCTGACTTATCCGCAATATCTGGCGATGCTGGTGCTGTGGGAGCAGGACAATGTCCCGGTCAAGGATATCGGCGAGCGGCTGTTTCTCGATTCCGGCACGCTGACGCCGCTGTTGAAGCGGCTGGAAGCGGCCGGCCTGATCAAACGCACCCGCAGCATCGAAGACGAACGGCAGATGCTGATCGCATTGACGGCGCAAGGTCAGGCGCTGCGTGAAAAAGCCAAGGCCGTACCACAGGGAATCCTCGCGGCGTCAGCCTGCACGGTCAGCGAAATGACCGCGATGAAGAACGAACTCGTGGCGCTGCGTGACAGGCTGAATGCGGCGCTGGCGGATTAGCGCGGTCATTCTCTGCGAGGATTAGTTGGTGCGGCTCGCCGAGCCGAAGCTCGCGAAGCGAGCGAAGGATGGTGGAGCCAGGCGGGATCGAACCGCCGACCTCTTGCATGCCATGCAAGCGCTCTCCCAGCTGAGCTATGGCCCCAATACCTGCGACGCACTGGGTGGGGCGTCGCGCGGCAAACCAAGATCACATATCAGGAGTGATCTCAAGTCTCTTCTGAGCTTAACTTTCTTCGTCGCCCGAGACGTCGCCGATGATGTCGGTCACGTCCTCATCGCCTTCTTCTTCGTCGGCAATGAAGGTCGAATCATCGTCTTCATCGTCATCGATGGTGTCATCGACTTCGATATCGTCCTCGGATTCCAGCACGGCAGCCTTCTTGCCGGTATTCTCCTCGGCGTCAGCTTCCTCCAGCGAGACCAATTCTTCGCTCTCGGCGGCTTCCGGAGTTTCCGCGGCGGCAGATGCTGCAGCTGCGCGTGCGGCTGCATCCGCGCGGGTCCGCGGCGGCGCAATCGGCGCAATCGGCACAACCTCGCCCGTATAAGGCGAAATCACCGGGCTCTTGTTGAGGTCGTAGAACTTCTTGCCCGTCGTGGGGCAAATGCGTTTGGTTCCGAGATCGGATTTGGCCACGTGAAGGGTCCTGGGGATTTTTTGAAAAACGGTGCTTCACTTGGCTAGTTGACGCGCCCCTGTCAATAGCGGTTTGCGTGAGAATGACCGCTGCGTGACGCAGCGTGGCTCATATGCTACGAGCCGCCTGCGCGAAGGAACACAATCTTGACCCAATCAGACACAGCCGCCGCCCAGCCGACCCCGCTGACAGCGCGAAAATCCGGCGCCCTGCGCGGTAGCGCCCGCGTGCCCGGTGACAAGTCGATCTCGCACCGGGCCCTCATTCTGGGTGCCCTGGCGGTCGGCGAGACCCGGATCACGGGGCTGCTGGAGGGCGAGGACGTCCTGAATACCGCCAAATCGATGCAGGCGCTGGGCGCCAGCGTCGAACGAACCGGCGATTTTGCGTGGAAGGTCAACGGCGTCGGCGTTGCCGGCTTCGCCGCGCCCAAGGCGCCGCTGGATTTCGGCAATTCGGGTACCGGGTGCCGATTGGTGATGGGCGCCGTCGCAGGCTGTCCGATCGAGGCGACATTCGATGGCGACGCGTCGCTGCGCAGCCGGCCGATGCGCAGGATCGTTGATCCGTTGGAATTGATGGGCGCCAAGGTCACCGCGAGCCAGGACGGCGGGCGTCTGCCGCTGACGCTCAAAGGCGCGCGTGATCCGCTGCCGATCGTCTATCGCACCCCGGTCGCCTCCGCCCAGATCAAGTCAGCCGTGCTGCTGGCCGGCCTGTCGGCTCCGGGCACCACCACGGTCATCGAGACCGAGGCCAGCCGGGACCACACCGAGCTGATGCTCAAGCATTTCGGCGCCGAGATTACTTCCGAAAAAGAAGGCGCGCACGGCCGCAAGATCACGCTCACCGGCCAGCCCGAATTGAAGGGTGCCGATGTCGTGGTGCCGGCAGATCCGTCCTCCGCAGCATTCCCGATGGTTGCGGCATTGATCGTGCCGGGCTCCGAGATCGTGCTCACCGATGTGATGACCAATCCGCTGCGCACCGGGCTGTTCACGACGTTGCGCGAGATGGGCGCATCCATCGAGGAAAGCGATATCCGCGGCGATGCCGGCGAACCGATGGTGCAGTTCCGGATCACAGCGTCGAAGCTGCACGGCGTCGAAGTGCCGCCGGAGCGCGCGCCGTCGATGATCGATGAATATCTGGTGCTGGCGGTGGCTGCGGCTTTCGCAGAGGGCACGACCATCATGCGCGGGCTGCAGGAGCTGCGTGTGAAGGAATCCGACCGTCTGGAAGCCACTGCGGCGATGCTGCGGGTCAACGGCGTTAATGTCGAGATCGTTGGCGATGACCTCATCGTGCACGGTGACGGTCGCGTTGCTGGCGGTGGCCTCGTCGCCACCCATATGGATCACCGCATCGCCATGTCGGCGCTGGCCATGGGCCTCGCTTCCGACAAGCCGGTGACCATCGACGACACGACATTCATCGCCACCAGCTTCCCCGATTTCATCCCGATGATGCGTCGGCTGGGTGCTGATTTGTCCTGAGGTTGCCGGCGTGGATATTTCCGGAGACGGGTGCTAAGCCCGCGCAGGTCGCGCGAGCCTGACTCCCGATCCACCGCCATTCATCGTGACAAGACGAGCACGCGCAACGCATGATTATTGCTATCGACGGTCCCGCCGCATCCGGAAAAGGCACGCTGGGCAAACGGCTTGCGCACCATTACGGTTACCGGCACCTCGATACCGGCGTGATCTATCGAGCGGTCGCCAAGGCGATGCTCGATCTTGGCGCGGACCTGACCGATGAGGCGCAGGCCGTGGCTGTCGCCAGTGAGCTCGATCCCGAGAAATTCGGCAATCCGGCGCTGAAGACCCAGGAAGTCGGTGATGCGGCCTCTGTGGTCTCGGCCATCCCCCGGGTGCGGGAGGTCCTTTTGAACTTCCAGCGGCGTTTTGCCGAGGATCCGCCGGGTGCGGTGCTCGACGGCCGGGACATTGGAACCGTGATTTGCCCCCATGCCGACGTGAAGATCTTCGTCGTCGCCGATGCCAGGGTCCGCGCCCGCCGGCGCACCCTGGAGGCTCTCGGACGGGGCGAGGTGGCCGATGAGGCCGCCGTGCTGGCGGATATCATCAGGCGCGACGAACGCGACCAGAACCGCCCGATTGCGCCTCTGAAGCCGGCCACGGATGCATACTTGCTGGATAACTCCAATTTGGATATAGAAGGCGGCGTCCGGGCCGCCATCGACATTGTCGAGGCCGTCCGAGCGGGCCGGCAACGGGTCTGATTTTTCTTTCTTTCCGAAAGACCTCAGACAAAACCGTTGCCGTCATTGGAGGAAAGCCCGCTCCCGATCTCGAGCTGCGATACGCGCTTCAGGCTCCGGACACCATCAAGACCCTACCCACGTTTCGATCGTGAAGGCATGCTGCCGGCCCGTTCTTGCATCCTCCTGCAAGGCGGTCGTTAGAGGTTGCGGACCTCTGACACTTCACATTTGAGACGCCCATTAACCCGAACGGCCGGCGATACCCGCATCTGGAGAACAAATGGCTTCGACTGCTTCTTCGTATAATCCTTCCCGCGATGATTTCGCGGCAATGCTCGACGAGTCCTTCGCGGGCGGCAACCTTCAGGAAAGCTCTGTTATCAAGGGCATCGTGGTTGCGATTGAAAAGGACATGGCCGTCATCGACGTCGGCCTGAAGACTGAAGGCCGTGTGGCACTGCGCGAATTCGCCGGTCCCGGCCGTGACAGCGAACTCAAGGTCGGCGACGAAGTCGAAGTGTTCCTCGACCGGATCGAAAACGCACTGGGCGAAGCCGTGCTGTCGCGCGACAAGGCCCGCCGCGAAGAGAGCTGGGGCAAGCTCGAGAAGGCCTTCAACAACAATGAGAAGGTTCACGGCGTCATCTTCAACCAGGTCAAGGGTGGCTTCACCGTCGATCTCGACGGTGCAGTGGCCTTCCTGCCGCGTTCGCAGGTGGACATTCGTCCGATCCGCGACGTCGCTCCGCTGATGAACAACTCGCAGCCGTTCCAGATCCTCAAGATGGATCGCCGCCGCGGCAACATCGTCGTGTCGCGTCGTACGGTTCTCGAAGAGACCCGCGCCGAACAGCGTCAGGAACTGGTCCAGAACCTCGAAGAGGGTCAGGTCATCGACGGCGTCGTCAAGAACATCACCGATTACGGTGCGTTCGTTGACCTCGGCGGTATCGACGGCCTGCTGCACGTCACCGATATCGCGTGGCGCCGCGTCAACCATCCGACCGAAGTGCTCACCATCGGTCAGACGGTCAAGGTCAAGATCATCAAGATCAACCACGAGACCCACCGTATCTCGCTCGGCATGAAGCAGCTGCTCGACGATCCGTGGCAGGGCATCGAGGCGAAGTACCCGCTGAACGCACGCTTCTCGGGTCGCGTCACCAACATCACCGACTACGGCGCATTCGTCGAACTGGAGCCGGGCATCGAAGGCCTGATCCACGTGTCGGAGATGTCGTGGACCAAGAAGAACATGCACCCCGGCAAGATCGTTTCGACCTCGCAGGAAGTCGAAGTGCAGGTTCTCGAAGTCGACAGCGTCAAGCGCCGCATTTCGCTCGGTCTCAAGCAGACCATGCGCAATCCGTGGGAAGTGTTCGTCGAGAAGTTCCCGGTCGGCTCGACCGTCGAAGGCGAAGTCAAGAACAAGACCGAGTTCGGTCTGTTCCTGGGTCTCGAAGGCGACGTGGACGGCATGGTCCATCTCTCCGACCTCGACTGGAAGCAGCCGGGCGAGCAGGTCATCGACAACTTCAAGAAGGGCGACATGGTCAAGGCCATCGTCCTCGACGTGGATGTCGAGAAGGAGCGCATCTCGCTCGGCGTCAAGCAGCTCGAAGGCGACCCCTTCGCAGAGCCGGGCGACGTCAAGAAGGGCGCTGTCGTGACTTGCGAAGTGATCGAAGTGAAGGAATCCGGCATCGACGTTCAGATCGCCGGCACCGACTTCACGACCTTCATCAAGCGTTCGGAACTGGCGCGTGAGCGCTCGGATCAGCGCGCTGAGCGTTTCGCCGTCGGCGAGAAGGTCGATGCCCGCGTGATCCAGTTCGACAAGAAGGCCCGCAAGGTCCAGGTGTCGATCAAGGCCCTCGAAGTGGCGGAAGAGAAGGAAGCCATCGCGCAGTACGGATCGTCGGATTCGGGCGCGACCCTTGGCGACATTCTCGGCAAGGCGCTCAAGCAGAGCACCGACAAGTAAGCGCGCAAGTAAGTTTCGACTCACTTGTTGCTACCAATTGGGGCCCCGGTTTCACCGGGGCCCTTTTTGCTGTTTCGACCATGTTTTCTTCATATTGCCTCGCAATTGATGTATTTGAGATACCTCAAGTAAACGCTGCCCGGACGACAGATGCAGCATCCGCCAGACGCAGCTCTCGCCGAGGGCTTAGGAGATTTCCGATGTCGCTTGATTCCGATGTGATCGTCGATCGCCGCAGGATACGTCGCAAGCTGACGTTCTGGCGCGTGGCAGCGGTGCTGGCCGCCGTCGCTGCTGTGGTCGTCGTCGGCGTCGTCGTGACACGGTCGGGCTCCGAGGCGCTGTCGTCGTCGGGCGCGATTGCGCGCATCAAGATCGAGGGCCTGATCCAGAGCAACAATGATCGCGTCGAGGCGCTGGAGCGGCTGGAGAAGTCATCGGCGGCGGCGGTGGTGGTACATATCAATTCGCCGGGCGGCACCACGGCTGGCTCCGAGCAGCTCTATGACGCGCTGATGCGCCTCAAGGCCAAGAAACCGATGGTCGTTGTCGTCGAGGGCCTGGCCGCATCGGGCGGCTACATCGCGGCACTCGCATCCGACCATATTGTTGCGCAGCAGAGCTCGCTGGTCGGCTCCATCGGTGTTCTGTTCCAGTTTCCCAATTTCACGGGGTTGATGAAGACCGTCGGTGTCGAGGTCGAGCAGGTCAAATCCTCGCCCCTGAAGGCGGCGCCCAATGGTTTCGAGCCGACCAGCCCGGAGGCGCGGGCAGCGCTGGAATCGCTGGTGAAGGACTCCTATGGCTGGTTCCGTGGGCTTGTGCAGAGCCGCCGCGCCATGGATGACGCGCAACTACAGAAAGTCGCCGATGGCCGTGTTTTTACGGGGCGCCAGGCCGTGGACCTCAAGCTGATTGATCAGCTTGGCGACGAGAAAGTCGCGGTGGCGTGGCTGGTAGCCGAGAAGAAGATCAAGAGCGATGTGCCGGTTCGGGACTTCAAGCTGACGCCTAAATTCAGCGATTTCACCTTCCTGCGCGCTGCTGCGACGATCACACTCGATGCAGTGGGTCTCAACGCGATCGCGCGGCAGGTCGAGCAGGCGGGCCTCGCGCAGGCCATGGACGGCTTCGGTCTCGATGGCATGCTGGCGCTGTGGCGGCCGGCCACCACCAACTAGGGAACTGCTCGTCCTGTTCTTTCCGCACTGCAAGGAAGGCTGCAACAACGGTTTCGGGCATTTGTCACGCATTTTCGAAGGTGCCCGAATTCATTTAGCGTCTTGACAGTTCAAGGCATTTTCACGGAAATGCATCCTCCCGTTCAGAGTCCAACGTCTCGATGATCAAATCCGAACTCGTTCAACGCATCGCTGAGCATAACCCGCACCTCTACCAGCGGGATGTTGAGAACATCGTGAATGCGATTCTCGATGAGATCGTGGCTGCGCTGGCACGCGGTGACCGTGTCGAACTCCGCGGCTTCGGTGCATTCTCGGTGAAGCATCGCCCCGCCCGAGCAGGCCGCAATCCGCGGACTGGCGAGCATGTTCCGGTAGACCAGAAGAGTGTTCCGTTCTTCAAGACCGGCAAGGAAATGCGCGAGCGGCTCAACCGTGAGAATGGTGCGCCGGAAGCCAGCGCGGCGTCATAAAGAACTTTGAGGTAGCGCGCATTCGGGCCGACAGGTCTGAGCCAATTAGCGGCATGCGCGCCCGCATCGCCTTCGCGAGAGACGTTGATGCGCAAATTCTTCTCAGCCCTGGTGGTCATCCCTCTCGCGATCGTCTTCGTCGTGTTCGCCGTCGCCAACCGTCATATGGTCACGGTCTCCTTCGATCCGTTCAACAGCAGCGATCCCGCGGTCGGTGCCACGATGCCGCTATTCGTTGTGATCATCCTGTCGGCCATCCTGGGCGTCATCGCAGGGGGAACGGCGACCTGGTTCAGGCAAGGGCACTGGCGCCGCGCAGCACGTCAGCATGAGGCCGATATCAGGCGGGCCCGTGCAGAACTGGCCGATCTGCGCGCCCATACCGCGACCACGTCACGGAACGGTGTGCAGCGGCTTCCGGCGCCGGGTTCCTCCTATATGGCCGGTGAGCGAGACAAGTCCGGCGCGACGTTGTAGAACCCCGCGCATAGGCTTTTCCTGCCATTCCCGGTATTGCCAGCGGCCATTTGAAGCATGTCTCTGATCGTCAAAATCTGCGGCCTGTCCACTCCGGAAACGCTCGATGCGGCTCTGGTCGGCGGCGCGGATATGGTCGGCTTCGTGTTCTTTCCGCCGTCGCCGCGTCACGTCACGCTCGACGTTGCGCGGGCTTTGGGTAGGCAGGCGAAGGGCCGTGCCGTGAAGGTCGCGCTGTCGGTCGATGCCGATGACGCGGATCTTGAAAACAGTATCGATGCCTTGAAGCCCGATATCCTGCAGCTCCATGGCAAGGAGAGTGTGGCGCGGGTGCGCGATATCAAACAGAAGTTCGGCCTTCCGGTGATGAAGGCGCTCGCCGTCGAGACCAGGGCCGATCTCGTTGCATTGCCCGGCTATGCCGCGGTCTGCGATCGCATCCTGTTCGATGCCAAACCGCCGAAGGATGCGACGCGTCCGGGTGGTCTCGGCGCGGTCTTCGACTGGCATCTGCTCGAAGGCCTCGATCTGAAGCTGCCCTTCATGGTATCGGGCGGCCTCACTGCCGCCAATGTCGCCGAGGCCCTGCGCATCACGCGGGCCGGCGGTGTCGATATTTCGTCCGGCGTGGAAAGCGCGCCGGGCATCAAGGATCCCGACATGATCCGCGCTTTCATCCGCGCCGCGCGCGCAACGGAAGAGTTGACGACCTGATGACTCAAGCCATTCCCAATTCCTATCGGTCCGGTCCCGACGACACCGGTCACTTCGGCATTTTCGGCGGCCGCTTCGTCGCCGAGACGCTGATGCCGCTGATCCTTGACCTGCAGAAGGCCTATGAGGACGCCAAGGCCGATCCCGCCTTCCGCAAGGAGATGGACGGTTATCTCAAGGCCTATGTCGGTCGCCCGTCGCCGCTCTATTTCGCGGAACGTCTCACCGAACATCTCGGTGGCGCAAAAATCTATCTGAAGCGCGAGGAGTTGAATCACACCGGCTCGCACAAGGTGAACAACGTGCTCGGCCAGATCATGGTTGCGCGCCGCATGGGCAAGAAGCGCATCATTGCCGAGACCGGCGCCGGCCAGCATGGCGTGGCGACGGCGACGCTCTGCGCCCGCTTCGGTCTCGAATGCATCGTCTATATGGGTGCCGTGGACGTCGCGCGTCAGCAGCCCAATGTGATCCGCATGGAAATGCTCGGCGCCAAGGTGGTGCCGGTGCAGGTTGGTGCGCGCACGCTGAAGGATGCGATGAACGAGGCGCTACGCGACTGGGTCACCAATGTGCATAACACGTTCTATTGCATCGGCACCGTCGCCGGCCCGCATCCCTATCCGATGATGGTGCGCGACTTCCAGTCGATCATCGGCGAGGAAACTCGTGTGCAGATGCAGGAGATCGAAGGTCGCCTGCCGGATTCGCTGATCGCCTGCATAGGCGGCGGCTCCAATGCGATGGGGCTCTTCCATCCGTTTCTCGACGATCCATCGGTTGATATCTACGGCGTCGAAGCGGCGGGCCACGGGCTCACCAACCTGCACGCCGCATCGATTGCTGGCGGCCGTCCCGGCGTGCTGCATGGCAACCGTACCTATCTCTTGATGGATGAAGACGGCCAGATCCAGGAGGGCCATTCGATCTCCGCGGGCCTCGATTATCCTGGCATCGGCCCCGAACATTCGTGGCTGCATACGATCGGCCGCGTGAAGTATCTGTCGGCGACGGATGAAGAAGCGCTCACCGCATTTCAGCTGCTGTCGAAACTCGAAGGCATCATCCCGGCACTGGAGCCGGCGCATGCCCTCGCGAAGGTGAGCGAACTCGCGCCAACGCTGCCGAAGGATCACCTGATGGTCGTCAACCTCTCCGGCCGCGGCGACAAGGACGTCCCGCAGGTCGGCGATATCCTGAAGGGCAGGCAGTCGTGACCACCCGCATCGATACCCGTTTCGCTGAGCTCAAGGCCGAAGGCCGCGCGGCTTTTGTCACCTTCGTGATGGCTGGCGATCCCGATCCCGCCACCGCGCTCGAAATCGTCAAGGCGCTGCCGAAGGCCGGTGCCGACATCATCGAGATCGGCATGCCCTTCACCGATCCGATGGCCGACGGCCCGTCGATCCAGGCCGCGGGCCTGCGCGCGCTGCAGGCCGGCATGACGCTGCGCAAGACGCTGCAGCTCGTGCGCGACTTCCGCAGCTCCGACAACAAAACGCCCATCGTCCTGATGGGCTACTACAATCCGATCTATATTTACGGCGTCGATAAATTCCTGCCTGACGCCAAGGCCGCGGGCGTCGATGGTCTGATCATCGTCGATTTGCCACCGGAAGAAGACGCAGAGCTCTGCCTGCCGGCAATCAAAGCCGGATTGAATTTCATCCGTCTGGCCACGCCGACCACCGATGACAAGCGCCTCCCGGCGGTGCTCGCGAACACCTCGGGCTTCGTCTATTACGTCTCGGTCACCGGCATCACCGGGTCCGCCAGCGCGGATTCATCCGCCGTGAGCGCGGCCGTGGCACGGATCAAACGCCATACCAAGCTGCCGGTCTGTGTCGGTTTCGGCATCCGGACGCCGGAAGCGGCGCATGACATCGCGCGGCATGCCAACGGCGCGGTGGTCGGAACGGCGCTGATCGATGCGCTGAAAGGCTCGCTGGATGCCGATGGCAAGGCCACGGTCAGGACTGTCAGCGCGGTCGCCGATCTGGCTGCGGCCCTCGCCCAGGGCGTTCATGGGGCCAAACAGGCTGCAGAATAAGCCACAATTGGCCTCCATCAACCGGGAACAACGGTTGCCGGGCTCCGTTCCGGCCGCCATATAGATATCAGAGCGACGCATCATCTCAGCGACGCGGAGACACATATGAACTGGCTCACCAACGTCGTCCGGCCGAAGATCCGCAGCATCCTCAAGCGCGATACGCCCGAGAACCTCTGGATCAAGTGCCCGGATACCGGACAGCTCGTGTTCTACAAGGACGTCGAGAGCAACCAGTTCGTCATTCCCGGCTCGAACTATCACATGCGCATGGGCGCCACCGCCCGCATGAAGTCGATCTTCGACAACGAGACCTGGTACGACGTCGCGCTGCCCGAAGTGATCGCCGATCCGCTGAAGTTTCGCGACGAGCGCAAATATGTCGACCGCATCAAGGATGCCCGCACCAAGACCGGCATGAACGACTCGGTCAAGGTCGGTTACGGCAAGATGGAAGGCTCCGGCGTCGTCGTCGCCGTACAGGATTTCGATTTCATGGGCGGCTCGCTCGGCATGGCTGCCGGTGAAGCGCTGGTGCGGGGGCTCGAACTCGCCGTCGAGAAGAAATCGCCATTCATCGTGTTCGCGGCCTCCGGCGGAGCACGCATGCAGGAAGGCATCCTGTCGCTGATGCAGCTGCCGCGCACCACCGTCGGCGTGCAGATGCTGCGCGAGGCCAAGCTGCCTTACATCGTCGTGCTCACCAACCCGACCACCGGCGGTGTCACCGCGTCCTATGCGATGCTGGGCGACGTGCAGATCGCCGAGCCCGGCGCGCTGATCGGTTTTGCCGGTGCGCGCGTGATCGAACAGACCATTCGCGAAAAGCTGCCGGAAGGTTTCCAGCGCGCCGAATATCTGCGTGACCACGGCATGATCGACATGGTCGTGCATCGCCACGATCTGAAGCCGACGCTCGCGCGCCTCTGCCGTCTGCTGACGAAATCTCCAGCCATTGCGAGCCCGCCGCGCGCGGAGAGCATTCCGGCCGAGATCGTCGTGGCTCCGGACGCGGTGCCGGCCGCGCACGCGTGAGCACCTCCGCGCCGCCATCGTCGCCCGACCTCGGCGAGATTCTGGCGCGGCTCTCGAAGCTGCATCCGAACGCCATCGATCTGTCGCTGGACCGCATGCAGCGGCTGATGGCGCAGCTCGGCAATCCCGAGCGCAAGCTGCCCCCGGTCATTCATGTGGCCGGCACCAACGGCAAGGGCTCGACCATCGCCTATCTGCGCGCGATCTGCGAGGCCGCCGGACTGCGCGTTCACGTCTATACCTCGCCGCATCTCGTCCGCATGAATGAGAGCATCCGGCTCGCCGGCACGTTAGTGAGTGACGACGCATTGCGTGACGCGTTCGCGCATGTCGAGACGATCAATGCCGGCGCACCCATCACGCTGTTCGAGGCCGAGACCGCCGTCGCGTTCGATCTGTTCGCGAAGCATCCCGCCGATGTCGTGCTACTCGAAGTCGGCCTCGGCGGGCGGCTCGATGCGACCAATGTGATCGAAACGCCCGCCGCCTGCGTGCTCACACCGATTACCATCGATCACACCGACTTCCTCGGCGACACGCTCGCGAAAATCGCAACCGAGAAAGCCGGCATCATCAAGCGCCGCGTGCCGGTCATCACGGCCGAGCAAGCGCCTGATGTAACCGATGTGATCGAACAGCAGGCGCGCAGGATGCATGCGCCGCTCGTGAGCGCCGGGCAGGAATGGCACGTCAATATCGAGCGCGGCCGCCTCGTGTATCAGGATGATCGCGGGTTGATGGATATTGCCGCGCCGCGGCTGTTCGGACGCCATCAGTTCGGCAATGCGGGTCTGGCGATTGCGACATTGCGCGCGCTGGATATCTTCAGGATCGATCCTGCCGCCTATGAAACCGGTGTCGCGCGCGCCGAATGGCCGGCGCGGATGCAGCGGCTGACATCGGGCAAGCTCGTCGCGGCGGCGCCCACCGATTCCGAAGTCTGGCTCGACGGCGGCCACAATGCCGATGGCGGGCGCGTCATTGCGGCGGCGCTCGGCGATCTCGAAGAGCGCGTGCCGCGGCCGCTGGTGGTGATCGCCGGCATGATGGCCAACAAGGATGCGACGGGCTTTCTGGCGAATTTCGCCGGCCAGACCCGCCATATCATCGCGGTGAAAATCCCCGGCCGCGACGGCGTCATGGCGCCGGATGCGTTGGCCGACGCCGCGCGGAGTCTCGGCATGCGCGTCGAGACAGCGCCGAGCGTCGCCGATGCGCTGCAATCCCTCACCCGGCTCGCCTATGAAGTGCCTCCGCGGATCCTGATTGCAGGCTCGCTCTATCTGGCCGGTCATGTACTTGCGGAGAACGGCACGCTCCCTGCATAGAACGGCATCGATACAAGTGATCTCTGATTGATCTTTGCTTGATTTTAGGGAGGTTCGATGCGCTTCGCTGCCATTGCCGATGTTCACGGCAACCACTTTGCCCTTGAGGCGGTTGTCGCCGATATCCGTACCCAAGGCATCACCGACATCGTCAATCTTGGTGATATGGCCAGCGGTGCGCTCGATGCGCGCCGTGCGGTGGACATCATGATGGGCCTCAATGCCACTAATGTCCGCGGCAATCATGATCGCTACATCACCGACTACAAGCTTGACGACATGTGGCCGTCCGATCGGCTGGCACACAGCCAGCTAGAACCAGAGCAGATGGACTGGCTACGCGCGTTGCCCTTCAGCACGATTTATCAGGGTGAGGTCTATCTCGTTCACGCGACGCCCGATGACGACAACACCTACTGGATGGAAGCGGTGACCCCCGAAGGCATCGTGCATATGGCTGCGATCGAAGCCATCGAGGAGAAGGCGAAGGGTATCACCCAATCGCTGATTCTCTGCGCCCACACCCACATCGCGCGTGCCGTCAGGCTTCGCGACGGCCGCATGATCGTCAATCCCGGCAGCGTCGGTGGTCCCGGCTATCGCGACGTCACACCCTATCCGCATACGCTGGAAGTCGGCACGCCGGATGCCTGCTACGCGATCATCGAGAAGGTGGGCAAGCGATGGCAGGTGACGTTCCGTCAGGTGCCTTACGACCATCAGGCGATGGCGGAGTTGGCGTTGGAGCACCAGCGACCGGAATGGGCGAGCGCACTGGCGACGGGATGGATTCGCTGATGCAAAGAAAACGGTCGGCGTCGCTTCCCTCGCCCCGCTTGCGGGGAGAGGGTGGCGCGGACGAAGTCCGCGGCGGGTGAGGGGGAGCCAGCGAGTGAAACACTGGCTCCCCCTCACCCGCCTTCCACATGCTCCGCATGTGAAAGTCGACCTCTCCCCGCAAGCGGGGCGAGGTTGGGTACACAAAACAAAAACGGCCGGTGAGGTGATCACTGGCCGTCGAATTCTCAGAGATAAAGCGCGCGATCAGACCGCAGCGCTGATCCACTGTTGCAGCTTCGCCTTCGGCGCGGCGCCGACCTGGCGCGAGGCCATTTCGCCGCCCTTGAAGATCATCAGCGTCGGGATCGACATCACGCCGTACTTCGATGCGGTCTTTGGATTCTCGTCGACATTGAGCTTCAGGATGGTGACCTTCTCGCCCATTGCGGCGGAGATCTCATCGAGCGCCGGCGCGATCATGCGGCACGGGCCGCACCATTCGGCCCAGAAGTCGATCACGACCGGCCCGGTCGCCTTGAGCACTTCTGCTTCGAAATCGGCGTCTGTCACCTTGCCAACGGCCATTGTCGTATCCTCGTCCTGTTCAATGAAGGGCGCGCTGGAAGATTCGCGCGCTGGAATGATGCATCCAACCTATGAACGCCCCCTTGCCGGGTCAAGGTTGGTCACAGTGAGATGATGGCGGCCAGCTCCGCGTCCAGCGCAGCACCGGAAATCTCCATCATTTCAAGCGTTTCCGTCCAGAGCAGGGCGGCCCGGATCGGCCGGTCTGGGTATAACTTGGCGAGCACGCCGCGATACAGCGCCAGCTGCCGGATATAGGCCTTGGGCGCCTCGATCAGTCTGCGCGGCGGGTTGTGGTTGGTCTTGTAATCGACGATCCGGATCTCCGTTTTGGTCAGGACCAGCCGGTCGATCTGGCCCGACACCAGCACGGGCGACCCGTCCTTCCGCGTCAGTCGTCCGGCCACCGCCACCTCGGCGCGACTGCCGGGGGCAAACAGTTCCGCGAGGCGCGGATCGCCAATCAGCGACAGCACCTGCGTGGCCAGCGCCACGCGGTCGAGATCGGTCCAGTCATTGGCGTTGCGAGCGAGGAAATTCAGCGCGGTCTCGCGACGCTTTTCGGCGGCGATGTCGGGCAGCGATTGCAGCAGCCGGTGCACAAGGTTGCCGCGCTGCAAGGCCAGTTGGCGCAGCCGCTCGGATTCACCGGTACGCTGGCCGCGCCCGTCGTCATCGTCGGCATCCGATGGCCGCAGCAGGCTTTCGCGGTGCGGCTGGTCGCCGACCTTGTCGCGGAGCCACGCCGGCAGCATGATCGGCGCTGCCGTAGCGACAGGCGTTGCAGTGCCCGGCACGGGTACGACGTCTTCCACCCGTGTATAGCGTTTCACCAGGCCGTCCGGCGGCGGCACGCTCTGCATCTGCAGCCCGGAATTCTCCAGGCCCTTCTGGATCAGGTCGTACCAGGACAGCGGCCGCACCTCGTTGCGGTTGCCGGGCATGCAGCCGCCAACGATCAGGCGATCGGCCGCGCGCGTCATCGCCACATAAAGCAGCCGGCGATATTCGTCCTCGGTATCGCGGATCATATCGGCGCGCGCCGCGGCGACTGCTGGCGGATCGTCCGCCTTCTTGCCGGCCCAGACCACGACGCCCGGGCTGTTCGGTGCGGCGTTGCCCTGCGGGAGATGGATCAAATTGAGTCGCTGCGAATCCGCCGGCGACGATGTGGTATCGACCAGGAATACGACCGGTGCTTCCAGGCCTTTGGCGCCATGCACGGTCATCACGCGAACTTCGTCGCGGGTGATCTCCATGTCGCGCTTCACTTCCGTGTCGGCGGCGCGCAGCCAGGCGACGAAGCCCTGCAGCGAGGCCGGCGCCTTGCGCTCATAGCCCAGCGCGAGTTCGAGAAACTCATCCAGCGCGTCATTGGCCTCATGGCCGAGCCGACGCAGGATGCGCGCGCGGCCGTGATCACCGCCGAGCAGCCAGGCATAGAACGCGAAAGGCGTCTCGCTGGCGAAGCGCCTCTCGCAGGCGATGAGCCGCTTGAAAGCGCCGCTGAGCTTGGGATCGCTCGCCGCCTTTTCGCCGAGTGCGTCGCGCAGCGATCCCGTGCGCTCATAGGCCAGCTTGAACAGGTCATCGTCATCGAGGCCGAATAGTGGGCTCTTCAACGCGGTCGCCAATGCCAGATCGTCCTGCGGCAGCAGCAGCGCGTCGGCCAGGTTCATCAGGTCGATGATGGCGATATGTTCGGTGAGCTTCAGCCGGTCGGCACCGGCGACGGGAATGCCGGCATGTTTCAGCGCCTGGATGATGGCATCGAAGGCCTTGCCGCGGCGGCGCACCAGCACCAGCATGTCGCCATAGCGCAGCGCGCGGCGCTTGCCGATAGGCCCGGTCTCGGTCTTCGCCGTGATCAGGTCCTTGATTTCGGTCTGGACACGGCGTGCGAGCTTCACTTCGGGGCTGGTCTCGGAGCGCTTGTCGAACGGCGCCTGCCAGCCTTCGATGCTGGGCCGGTCGTCGGGCTGCTCCAGCTCCCAGAGGTCGATCAGGCTGGGACCGGCATCCTCCAGCGTTTCATGAATGGGATAGCCGTTCTCCACGGCGTGGATACTGCGGAAGATCGCCTCTTCGCGAAACACGTGATCGACCGATTGCAGAATGGCCGAGCCCGAGCGGAACGAATGACTGAACGCGATGGGATCGAATTTCATCCCGGCGTCCTTGAACCGGCTTTGGAGTGCCTTGCGCCGCAGATCGAATTCGCGTGGCGCCGCGCCCTGGAACGAGAAGATCGATTGCTTCTCGTCGCCAACGGCAAAGATCGTGCGCTTGAGCCCGTCGCGCGCACCTTCGCCCGACGTGAATTCCGAGATCAGGTGGGTGATGATGTCCCATTGCCGCGGGCTGGTGTCCTGCGCCTCGTCGATCAGCACATGATCGACGCCGCGGTCGAGCTTGAAATGCACCCAGCTCGACGACACCCGATCCAGCATCTCCAGCGTGCGCGCGATCAGGTCGTCGTAGTCCAGGAGGCCGCGCTCGTTCTTCTCGCGGCGATAATTCTCCGCGACCTGACTGGCGATCACCAGCAGCGACTGGGTGCGTTCGCGCATCGCGACGGCGCGGCGGCGCTCCAGCAGCGGGATCACACGATCGCCCTCGCGCTGCAGGGCCGCCAGCAGATCCGGTCGGCTGTCGGCGATCTTCTTGGTCGCCAGCGATTTGCGTAAGCTCTGGTCCTTGGTCAGGAACAGTTCGAGGTATTTCTCGACCTGTTCGGTGCCCGACAACGCCAAAGCCTCACGCAGCCGCGCTGCCTGATCGTTGTCCGTCTTGCTGCCGGTCTCGAAGATTTCGGCGGCGGGGATCCAGCGCTCGCGGGGCAGATGCGGCCCGTCGATAATCTCCAGCTCGACGCTCTCTCTGGTATCGCCGGCTGTCACGCCCAGCGTCGCCGAGAGTTGCGACATCGCGGCGTCGGTCGAGCCGGCGCGCTCGATCCATGCCAGGAATTGATCGCGGGACAGACTCGCCTCGCGCACCACGTCGCGGAAGGTCACGTCGGCGGCCGAGGTCATCGCGGTCGTCAGCGCGCGGCCCTCGGCGCTGTCAGGTGCCGCCGCCGCATGCAACAGCACTTGCAGGCTGGCGCGCTCCATCATCTCGTTCTGGTCGCGGTCGTCGAGCACGCTGAACCGCGCCGGCACATTGGCCTCGAACGGAAATTGCTGCAGTAGTCGCGTGCACAGCGCGTGGATTGTCTGGACTTTCAGGCCGCCAGGCGTCTCCAGCGCGCTGGCGAATAGCTCGCGAGCGCGCTCGCGTACTTTACGGCTGGGAACGGCGCCGGCATTTCTGATCTCAGCATCGAGCGCGGCGTCGTCAAGCGTGACCCAATGGCCAAGTCGCGTAAACACCCGCTCCGCCATGTTGGCCGCCGCGGCCTTGGTGAAGGTCACGCAGAGAATTTTCTCCGGCGGGACGTCGTTGAGCAGCAACCGGATCACGCGGTTGACCAGCACATAGGTCTTGCCGGAGCCGGCATTCGCCGAGACGAACACCGAGGAAGCCGGATCCGACGCGAGCTGCTGCTTGGCGCTCGCGGCGGGCGGGATATTGCGCGGGCCGCTCATGACTCGCCTCCCCCGCCGCCACCATTGGCCGACCACTCCTTGATCCGCGCCAGATCGTCATAACTGCTATAGCGGTTCGACCACATGGACAGGCTGAGCGACGTATAGGCGGTGGCTTCGTCCTCGAAGCTGCGGATCAGCGCTTCCAGCTTGGCGCGCGCTTCGATCGCGGCATCGTCGGGCAACTGCGCCTCGTCCTTGCGCTCGATCTTCAGTTCAAGCAGCCGCTCTTCGCCGGGCGGATTGTTGCCGCTGAGCCGGACATAGACCAGTTCGCTGACCGACGATCCCGCGGCAATGCCGGCAAATCCACCCTCGCGCAGGATCGCGGCTTCCAGCGTGAGCTGCGGTGACAGGCCCATGCGGACCTGCTTGCCGGTCGGCGGCTGGCCGGTCTTGTAGTCGAGCAGGGCGAAAGTGCGGTCGCTGCGATGTTCGATACGGTCGGCACGCGCCGAGAGATGGAAGACGCGGCCGTGATCGAGCGGGATCTTGATCTCGCCGCGCACTTCCGCGTCGATGCTGGCGACATTGATGCGGCGGTCGATCTCCCAGGCGGAAAACCAGGATGCGATGCGCAGAAATCGCGGCCACCACAGCGCGCGCGCTTCCGGCCGCGTCATCAGGGGCGCAAAATGTGCTTGTCCGATCCGGCGTAGCGCGGCGGCGGGATCGTCAGGCAGCGCCTTGCTGTATTCTATGGTGAAGTCGCCGAGCGACGCATGGATCGCCGATCCCCGGTCGGCCGCAGACAGCGGCATGTCGACGGGATCGAGCGGCGCCAGGCCCAGAATATATTTGGCATAGATCGTATAGGGATCGCGCAGCCAGTCCTCGATGGCGGTGACCGAGAGTCTGAGCGGTCGCGCGTCCCGCGGCGGCCGTGGCTCCGGCTGGACGATCGGCGTGACGGTGTCGGGTTTATCGAGCTCTTCGGCATAGCGAACATAGTGCTCGCCCGCGGCCAGCGCCGCGTCCCAGCGGGTCTCGCCGGCAACAGCTTCGAGCCGGTGCAGAAAGCGCGACGCGACGGCCGGCGCACCGCCAACTTTCGCGGTGTGGCTCAGGATGACGTCCTCGGTGCCGAGCAATTGCACGAAGTCATGCGCGGTGAGGCCGATACGGCGTTCCGGAAGATCGAGCCCGAGCTGATGCCGCATCGGGCGGCTCAGCCAGGGATCGATGCGCGGCGACGGCGGCCAGATGCCTTCGACGAGGCCGCCGAGGATCACGCGGTCCGATTGCGTCAGCCGCGCTTCGAGCTGGCCATAGATGCGCAAGCTGGCATTGGCGACTTCGGGCCGGCGCACGATGCGGTCAGCGAAGGCGGTCTGAAACACATCGGGATAATCGCGGAGCTGCATCATCAGCCCGCTGGGGTGCAGCCGCTCCTCGTCGCCGCTCTCGGTCGCGACAGTCTCCATGACGACGAGATCGTCGAACGCCTTGGTGAGCGCTGTTCCTTCGCGCCCCACAAGCGCGACATCGTTGCCCCTGTCGTCGCGCGACAAGAGCTTGATCGCCTCACGATGCCGCAAGGCAACTTCAGCGAAATCGATCGGCCTGATGGGGTGGATGCCTTCCAGCGGCGCCAGGGCGGTGCGCAATCCGGCGATCAGTTCTTCCGCGCGGTCAAGACGGTCGTCGTGGAGTTTTGCGCGCGGCTCCGCGCCATGCAGCATCGACGCTTCGCGGCGGCGCAGCTTGCCGAGCTCGTCGCGGAAGCGCGTGAAGTCCTGCGCCAGTCCGGCGGTACCGGGCGTCGGCCGCGTGCCGCGCAGCAGCGCGAGTTCGAGCGTCTCGATCGCGTCTTTCCAGGCGTTCGGCGCCGCGCCCAAACGAAACAGCGGATGTTTCAGCAGCGCCAGCAATGTCGCCGGTTCGAGCTGCTCCGCTGCCGCCTCGGCGATGAGGCGCGCGAAGATGCCGGCCGAGGTCTCAGTCAGCGCATCGCCGCCGGAATCGTCGAAGACGAGATTCCAGCGGCCCAGCGCGGCCATCACCCGGCGCGCCAGTGCGCGGTCGGGCGTCACCAGTGCGGCGGACTTCTTGAGTTCATGGGCTTCGCGCATGGCGATCGCGATGGCCAACGCTTCCATTTCCGGATTCGCGGCGGCGATCACAGCAAGGTTCTGCATGCCGGCCGCGATTTTCTCTTCGACGGCCGGCTGAGCGAGACGCGTATGCCACTGCGCCGTGGCATTGGATGGCCGCATCGCCTCCGAGGCCAGCAATTCGCGGCCCTGCGGCGACGGCGTGCCGAACGTCATCACGTCGCGGCGCGTGATGCCGAAACGTTCCAGCAGCGCATGGAGCGCGAATTGCGGATGGTTCGATGCGGACGACTCTGTGCGACCGAACGCATCCTTCGTGCCGCCGATCATATTCCACGCGGTGTCGTCGAGGTCGGTATCGAGGCCCGGCAGCACGACGGCACCCTGCGGCAGCTGCGCGACCTCGCGCAGGAACTTCGCGGTGGTCGGCATCGAGCCGGTCGAGCCGGCGGCGATGATGGGGCCGCCTTTGTGGGCCTTTAGGCGCGAAGCTTCAGCATCGATCAGCAGATCGCGGCGCACCGCAGGCTCAATCGCATTGTGTGCGGCGAGGATGTCTGGCCATACGTTCCTGGCGATGCTCAGAAACTGCAGCGTGAGTTGCCAATACTGATCGAGCGCGTCGGGCACCAGCCCGTCCAGCGCGCTCCAGTCGACCTTGCGCGTCGCCATGTCGTCCATCAGCCGCGCCAGATCGTCGGCCAGAGCGAGCGTGGAGGCGGGGCCACCGACCACGAGCGGTGTCTGCGTGGGATCGCTCGGTGCAAGTTGCTTCGCCCATGCGGCAATCAGTTGCGCCAGCAGAAGCCGGCGCTGCAATCCGTCAAGCGCGGGAGGTGCATCGAGCCTTTCGAGCGCCTCAGGCGAGGCCGCCTGTGCGAAGGCCAATTCTTCTTCGTCGACATCGCCGAGCGGAACGATACGCGGCAGCAGCACGGCGTCGGTACCGAGCACGTCGAGGAAGATCTCCTGCGCCATGCGGCCGGCGCGGCGTGTCGGCAGATACAGGGTGACTTCAGCCAGTTTCTCCGGCGCGCCGCGTGCAGAGAATCCCTCGACGAGATCACCGTCGACAAGCGCGGTGATCAGCGTGCGCAGGAATGGCGCCGAGGACGGAATATTGAAGACGCGCATGAACACCCTGATTCGTGATCAGGGTGCATCATGGCATGGCTGAGAAGGCGGCGGGAGTCGCAGGAAACTCAGGCGACGCTCGCCAGGAACGCATCTTCCGCTGCGCGCACGGCGTCGGGCGTGCCGACATGCATCCAGACGCCTTCCATGCGCAGTCCGAACAGGCGCTCCTGCTCATTGGCCTTGTCGAACAGTTTGGTCAGCGAAAATTCACCGGATGGCGCATCCTTGAACAGCGCCGGTGACAGGATCGCGACACCGGCATAGACGAACGGCACGACCTGATTCTCCTTGCGGCGACGCAGCGCACCATCGGTGAGCATCGCGTAGTCACCGCATCCGGCATAGCCGATGCTGTTGGCGGTCGGCGCCATCAGCAGCAGGATGTCCATACGTGCGGGATCGAAGGCCTCCGCAAGACGCGCGAGATTCGGCTGCACGCCATCAATCCACATCGTGTCGGCATTGAGATGATAGAACGGCTCGGAGCCGAGCAGAGGCAGCGCCTTCACCACGGCACCGCCAGTGCCGAGCACCTGATCGCGTTCATCGGAAATGGTGATCTTCGGTTTGGTGCGCGTCGCGACATGATCGATGATCTGGTCGGGCAGGTAATGCACATTGACGACGGCTTCGGTCACGCCAGCAGCGGCGAGCTTGTCGAGCACGTGATCCAGCAGCGGCTGTCCTGCGACAGGGACCAGCGGCTTCGGCAAGTTGTCGGTGAGCGGTCGCATGCGCAGGCCGAGACCGGCGGCGAGAACCATTGCTTTGGTGGGTTTTACGGACATAGCGACATTGGCCTTGGTAGAATGATGGGCCTTGATGGAATCGTTCTTGAATTTTTGAGCTGAAATGATGGTAGCACGGCGGCGTGTCGCATGCATGAACCTATCGAGCCATAATGGGCCGAGATGACGCGGATGCGACAATTACACCCGCCTGCACAGTCACGTTTCTGCCTCCTGCGTCTCGGAACGTTTCGTCTTTTTCTTTTTGTCGTTGGGTTTGAGAAAAGTCACACCAATCTGGTCGCCATTGACCCAGCCGAGTTCGCAGCGGCGATAGGCAAGTCCGGTTGATGAGAGCAGAAGGAAGAATTCTTTCAGGTTCAATCCTTCGACAGAACCATCGACGGTGAGTTTGGCGCCGGTCTCGGAAATATCTTCCATGATGCAGGAGCGACGCCAGGTGCCGTCGATGCCCATCATGTGCGCAGGAAAGCCGTGCTCGAAAACGACCCGATCTCCGGCACGCCGCTCCGTCATGACACGTCCCTTGTCCAGTACGCCAAGCCCCGCACGTGCAGGGCTCAAGCGCAGGATAGAGCGCGTGCGACTAATAAGTGGTTAAGGAAGTGTTAGAGCGTTTTCGCGCGAAGTGGATGCCGGTTCGCGTCAAGAAAACGCGCCAATACAAAAGGCTCTAGGCCCGCGGCGGTGGTACATGCGCCGCATACCACTGCTGGAACGGCGCCAGCGTCGGATGCGCCAGCGAGCGGTTGAGATAGGTCCAGATCCGCGGCTGGTGCTTGAGATAATGCGGCTTGCCGTCGCGGCGGTTGAGCCGCGCAAATGTACCAAGCAGTCGCGTGTTTCGCTGTGCCGACATGATTGCATAGAGTTCGGCAAAAGCCGCGGCATCGAAAGCGGGATCGGTCGCGCGCCGCGCCTTGATATAGCGCGTCAGCATGGTCAGCTCCAGATGCTCGGGCACGTCGATACGCGCGTCCTGCAGCAGCGAGACGAGATCATAGGCGGCGGGGCCGAGCACCGTGTCCTGGAAATCGATTACACCGACCTTGTTGATGCCCTCGCGATCGTCGAGCCAGATGATATTCGGCGAATGGAAGTCGCGCAGTACCCAGGTCTTTGGCGCCGCAGCGGGTTTCGCCAGCAGCGCGCGCCACATCGTGACAAATTCAGTGCGTGCGTCATCTGCGAGCGGCGCGTCGCGGTCTGGCAGATACCATTCCGGCATCAGGCCGATCTCGACCAGCAATGCATCCGTGTCGAAGACGGGAATGGCGTAATCGACATGCGGCAACAGCGGCAGCGTCTCCGGCAGCGTCTTGCCGTGCAGCATTGCGAGCATATCGGTTGCAGCCTGATAGCGCTCGGCGATCGGCGCAGGTGGCTCGCCTTCGGTCACCGGCACCGTGCCGAAATCTTCGGTGATCAGGAAACCCGCATCGAGATCGGCGTGATGAATCGCCGGCGCGGAGATCCCCTGCGCGCGCAAACCGTTCGCAATGGCGACGAACGGTCTGACGTCCTCCGCCAGATGCACCGCTGCGCTGTAGGACTTGCCGTCATAGACCGGCGCACCATCCGGCCGCTTCGGCGCATTCATCAGGATGAAGACGTCATCACCGCGGATCAGCCGCGCATAGGAGCGCGTCGACGCATCGCCGGCCATGCGCTGTCTGATAGCATCGAGATAGCGCGCCTCTTCGAGAAATTCACGCAGTGCTTTCAGGCGCAGAACGACCGATGCGGCCTTGCCGTGACCGGTGATCTCCGCGGCACGCGCCACGGAGCCCAGTGCCGGACGATGGCTGAGCGCAATATCGATACGATCCGGCGGCAGCGTACCATCGGCGCGCTCCGGCCATTCGATCAGCGCGACCACGTCGTCCGGCAACGGCGATAGGCCGATCTCCTCGAGTTCGCTCGCGTCGTTGATACGATAGAGATCGGCATGGATGAGAGGAAACGACGACAGGTCATAGTTCTGCGCCAGCGTGAAGGTCGGGCTCGGCACTTCGAGTTCAGAATCGCTGGCGAGATAGCGGATCATCGCGCGTGCCGCGGCCGTCTTGCCGGCGCCGAGATCGCCCGAGAGGGTGATGACATCGCCGGGGCCGATCAGCAGGGCGAGGTCGGCCATCAATTGCGCAGTGGCGGTCTCATTTGCGAGCGCCAGCGAAAATGTGCAGGGCTCGTTTATGATGGGGTCGGTCATTCGGCGGCGTTGCGATGCGCGGTCTGGTCGATGGGGAAGTCGCAGCTGACGGTGGTGCCCTTGCCGACCGCGGAATCGACGCGAACCTTGCCGCCATGCAGCTCGACGAAGGAGCGCACTAGCGACAGGCCGAGTCCTGCGCCGCGATGACGCGAGCCATTGGCGTGGCTCTCGAACCAGTCGAACACCTTGTCCTTCACCTCGGGCGGAATGCCGGGGCCGCGATCGGTGACGGTGAAGGTGATGGTATGCTCGGATCGTCGCGCGGTCAGCGTGATTGCGGCATCATGCGGTGAAAAGCCGACGGCATTGGCGAGCAGATTATACAGCACCTGCACGACGCGGCTTTCGTCGCCGGTAAAGCTGCCGATGGCAGGATCGACATCGATCTGCAGTGCGATGCGGTCGCGCACCAGGCGATCCTGAATGCCTTCGGCCGCCGCCGAGATGGTCTTGCGGATATCGATCGGGCCGAGATTCAGCGTCATCGCGCCGGCATCGATGGTGGCGAGATCCAGGATGTTATTGATGATCGCCAGCAGCGCGCCGGTCGAGGTGGTGATGTAATCGAGATATTCGGCCTGCTTCGGCATCAACGGGCCGGTCACGGGATCGCTGAGCAGATGCGCGAAGCCGATGATCGTGGTCAGCGGCGAGCGCAGCTCGTAGGAGACGTGGTGGACGAAGTCGACCTTCATCTGGTCGGCGGTCTCCAGCGCCTCGTTGCGCTCGCGCAGCGCGCGCTCGACATTCTCGGCGTCCGAGATGTCCTGGAAGGTGAGCATGGTCGCGCCATCGGGCAGCGGCATGGTCATGCAGGCCAGCACGCTGCCGTCCTTGCGCTCGAGCTTGAGCGGAACAGACTTGCGGTTGTCGATCCCGGTAATGGCGCTGCGGATCGCCTGCCATGTCGGGGTGTCGTCGAACAATGGCCGGCACCAGGTCTCGACCATTTCGATATGCGGGCGCTGTTCCAGCGCTTCGTCCGACAGCTTCCACATCTTGGCGAAAGCCGGATTGAACAGTTGCGCGCGGCCGTTGCTGCCAAACACGGCGACGGCTTCGGCAAGATTGTCGAGCGTTTCGCGCTGAACGCGGATCAGGCCATCGAAGCGCCGTGCCAGTTCGAGGCTCTCGGTCACATCGTCAAACAGATAGGTGACGCCGCCTTCGGGATTTGGCGTGGTGACGATCGAGAGCGCGCGGCCATCCGGCAGATACCAGACATCCTTATGGGCTTCGACGGCACGATAGGCTTCGTGCAGCTTGGCCTTCCAGGCGCGGAAGTCGGGCTGCTCCGGCAGTTTGCGCGCAGCACGGAGACGGTCGAGCACACTGGAGTCGTCGGGATTGCCGTCGAGGAAGGTGCGGTCGAGATCCCACAGCCGGCGATAGGAGTCGTTGTAGAAGGCGAGGCGGCGCTGGCCGTCGAATACGGCGACGCCCGATGACAGCTGGTCGAGCGTGCGGCGATGCGCCTCGGCCATCCGCACCAAAGCGGCTGATAGCGCGGCAGCTTCGCTGGCGTCGATCGCGATGCCGGCGCTGCCGCTGGCGACCTTGGCGGCGTGGACGTCGAAGATGCGGCGCTCGCCGGAAATCACGATCGGCACGCGCGCGGCAAAGGGCTGGTTGTCGTTCAGCGCACGCGCCAGACTGCTGCGGTCGTCGCTGTCCAGCAGTTCCAGATTGCGACCGACCGCATCGCCCGTATCAGTCGCTTCAGTCGCACGCGCATAGGCCGCATTGACGAAGCTCAATCGGCCATCGGCATGCTTGGCCCAGATCGGCCATGGCGCGGCATTGGCGAAGCCGCGGAGAATCTCGGTTTCCTCGGCCAGTTGCTTGTGACGCAGCGAGACTTCGGCGAGCTCGCGGCGTAAACCGCTCAATTCGCGAATCCGGACAATGGCCTGACCGCCGATGGCGCGGCCCATCGCCTCGATGGCGCGGCCACTGGAGGTCGTCAGATTGAGCAGGAAACCTTCGCCGGCATCGAGCAGTGCGTCGACGGCATGATCCATCCGCAGCGCGGGTTCCGGCGGCAGCCATGTTCCGAACGCGAGAATGCGCTGCGGCTGATGCTGCTGTGGGTCCTGCGACATCATCAATGCGGTGTCGCCGGAGATATCGGGACGGGTTTCGCCTGCGGCCCAGGCGATCAGAACCTGCGGCTCAGTGAACAGCAGAGCGCGAAAGCGGTCGGATTCGACCTGCAGCGTATGCAGCTCCGCGCGCAGCTTTGCCTCGGTCTTGGCCGAGCGAATACGATTGTGCATCAACAGGATGGCGGAAACGACGGAGAAGCCGAGCACCGCTGTGGCGGTCGTCAGCGCGGCGATTTCCTGGCGATCGAGATCGAGCAGATTGGCCAGCGTCTGGGTAATGAAGGATTCGTCAGCGGCCGACGCCGAGGAGGTGGCCAGAAGTGCAGACGCACTGATGCCGACAAGCCCGTCGCGCACTATGGAAGTGCACGACAGCAAGGTCCGACGCATCGCCGCGATCACGCCTGACATCATTCGCCCCAAACCGCACGTCTTCCCGACCAGCCCCTCCCGATCGCGAATCGTTCGACAATATCCGCTTCGGGAGTCGCCGGGTAAGAGTCCAGACCGTGAACGCAGAGTCCCCGGTTAAAAAATGCAGGCGGATTTGATTCAAATGCTGCGCGATGTGACGAAATACGCGCTAGCGGCCGGTGGATCCGAAGCCGCCGCTGCCGCGTTCGGTTTCGCTGAGCGCCGTGACCACCACGAGTTCCGCATGCGTGACCGGCGCGATTACCATCTGGGCGATTCGCTCGCCGCGTTTGATCGTGAAATCCGCGGGGCCGTGATTGATCAGCAGCACGCCGATCTCGCCGCGGTAGTCGGCGTCGATGGTGCCTGGTGAATTCAGCACGGTGATGCCGTGCTTGGCGGCAAGGCCCGAGCGCGGGCGCACCTGCGCCTCAAAGCCCGGCGGCAGCGCGATGGTCAGCGCGGTCGGCACCAGCGCATATTTACCGCTGGCGAGAATCATCGGTTGGTCTTCGGGAACCGCGGCGAGCAGATCGAGGCCGGCAGCATGCGCGGTCTGATAGGCCGGTAGCGCGAGGCCAGCGCCATGCGGGAGCTGCTGGACGTCGACCTGAACGGGGATGGTAGCGCTCATGATTGGTCTTTCGTGGATTGCGTCACGGTGTCGGCGATTCGCGCGATCAGGGTCGTCGCGACCTGTTCCTTGCTCATCGGCGCCCACGAATCAACGGCGATATCGGTGCTGTCTTTGCTGCGCGTCAGCAGATGCACGGTATTATCGTCGCCGCCCATGATGCCGGTGGCGGGCGAGACGTCATTGGCGACGATCCAGTCGCAGCCCTTGCGCGCGATCTTGGCTTTGGCGTTGTCGATCAGGTGCTCGGTTTCGGCGGCGAAGCCGATCACCAGGGGGGGACGATGCTCGGACAGTTTCGAGATCGTCGCCAGAATATCGGGATTTTCCGTGAGCTGCAGCGGTGCCATTGCTGCGCCGGCCGTCTTCTTCAGCTTCTGCGCGCCTTCATTGACGGCGCGCCAGTCGGCAACGGCCGCCGCGAAGATCGCGATGTCCACGGGCAGTGCGGCTTGAACCGCGGCGAGCATGTCGCGCGCGGATTCGACATGCGTCATCGACACGCCAGGCACCTCGTCGAGATCGACCGGGCCCGAGACGAGAATGACGTCAGCGCCCGCGGCCCGTGCCGCGGCGGCAATCGCATAGCCCTGTTTGCCGGACGAGCGATTGGCGATGTAACGCACCGGATCGATCGGCTCATGCGTCGGGCCTGCAGTGATCAGCACGCGCTTGCCCGCCAGCGGTTGCGCGCGCGGCGGCCGCAGGAAGGCGTGAGCCGCAATCGCAATCTCCGTCGGTTCGGCCATGCGGCCGACACCGGCTTCGTTGCGTTCGGCCATCTCGCCGGCATTCGGCCCGATCATCCTGATGTCGTCACGCTGCAACTGCGCGACATTGCGGCGCGTCGCGGCGTTATTCCACATCAGTGGATTCATCGCGGGCGCAATCAGGATCGGTTTGTCGGATGCGAGCAGAACAGCGGACGCCAGATCATCAGCGTGGCCGTTGGCCATCTTCGCCATCAGGTCCGCCGTCGCAGGCGCCACAACAATGAGATCGCATTCACGCGCAAGGCGAATATGCCCGGCATCGAATTCGCTCTGCGGATCGAACAGGTCCGTGTAGGCGCGCTCGTTGGACAGCGCGCTGGCGGCCAGCGGGGTGACGAATTGCTGCGCAGCGCGGGTCAGCACCACGCGGACATGGATGTGCCGCTCCTTCAGCCGGCGGATCAGATCGAGCGCTTTATAGGCTGCGATTCCGCCGCCGATGATCAGCGTGACGCGGAGCTGATCGCCGATCTTTTTCAAGGGCTTGGGTGGGTTTTCCGGGGTTGGCGCGTCTTGGGGAAATCTTGCGTCAGTCTTGAGGCCGTCTTGCGACGCCTCACGCAAAATGACCCGCACCTCGTCCTCGACCGATCGTCCGTTGCGGGCAGCACGCAGTCGCAATTCGTCGCGAATGGCGTCGTCGAGCTTGCGGATCGTCAGGCTGGCCATGAGGCGTCTCGCGCTATTTTGACAGCAACGCTAGCACAAAGTGCCAGCATTGCAATCATTCTAGCGGATCGACAGCAGCAGCCCGAGGAACGACAGCGCGATCACCCAGACGCCCACGGTGCGCCAGCGGAGCTGCTTGGCCCGCGCCCGCGCGATGGCGGCGATGGTTGCGTCGTCGAGCCTGACGCCGTCGCGGGTCATGGTCTCCAACTGTTCCAGCACCGTCAGCGCCCGTGTTGCCAGGGCCGGCAGACTGCCGGCGACCTTGCCGAGTTCGCCGGCGCCGGCGAGCGCACCCTGAATCTTGCCCAATGGGCCGAGATTGCGCTCGATCCATTCGCGGACAACGGGATCGGCGACCTTCCAGATGTCGAGCTTGGGATCGAAGCTTCGTGCGACACCTTCGACTACGACCATGGTCTTCTGCAGCAGGATCAATTCCGGCCGCGTGCGCATATCAAAGAGGCCGGTGACCTCGAGCAGCAGCGTCAGCAGCTTGGCCATCGAGATTTCTTCGGCCGTGCGATTGTGAATCGGCTCGCCGATGGCACGGATCGCCTGCGCGAAATTTTCTACTGAATGGTGACCGGGCACATAGCCGGCCTCGAAGTGGACTTCGGCGACGCGGCGATAGTTGCGGGTGATGAAGCCCAGCAGAATCTCCGCAAGGAAGCGGCGCTCCTTCAGGCCAAGCCGGCCCATGATGCCGAAGTCGACGGCGACGAGGCGGCCGTCAGGATCGAGGAACAGATTGCCGGGGTGCATGTCGGCATGGAAGAAGCCGTCGCGCAGCGCGTGGCGCAGGAAGCTCTGGATCACCTTGCGGCCAAGGTCCGGCAGATCGACGTTGGATTCTTCCAGGCCCTTGTGATCGTTCAGCGCGATGCCGTCGATCCACTCCATCGTCAGCACATTGTGCGAGGTACGATCCCAGTCCACTTCCGGCACGCGGAAATCCGAATCGTTGCGGGTGTTCTCCGCCATCTCGGAGAGTGCTGCGGCTTCGAGCCGAAGATCCATCTCCATCGCCACCGAGCGCGACATGGTGGTGATGATCTCGATCAGGCGAAGGCGCCGCGCTTCGGAAAAATGCTCTTCGGCCTTGTGGGCGACGTAAGCGAAATCGCCGAGGTCGCGGCGGAATTGCGCGGCGACATTCGGGCGCAGCACTTTCACGGCGTAGACCTTGCGGACACCATCCTTGTCTATCTCGGCGCGATGCACCTGTGCGATCGAGGCCGCGGCGACCGGCGGACTGAAGCTCGCATAGAGCTGCGCCACAGGGCGTTCCAGCGAAGCGGCGACGACACCTTCGGCTTCGGTCAGGGAGAACGGCGGAAGCCGGTCCTGCAGGCTTTCGAGATCGCGCGCCATGGCGACGCCGACCACGTCGGGTCGTGTCGCGAGAAACTGGCCGAGCTTGAGATAGGCAGGTCCCAGCCGGGTCAGCGCGCGCGACAGCCGCGCGCCCGATTTCGCGCCGGGCCGCTCAATGAGCCGCGCCATGCGTAGCGCGAGCTGTCCCGGCGGCGGCACCAGCGAGGGATCGACGACGCCGAACACGCCTTCGCGCGCAAACACGAAGCCGGCGCGGGCCAGCCGCGCCATATGATTGAGTGCCGAGATCACAAACGCCAGCCCGAATGCAGCGCGACGATGCCGCCCGAGAGGAGTTCGTACTTCACGCGGGAGAAGCCGGCCTCGCGGATCATGTCGGCGAAAATTGGTGGCTTCGGAAACTTGCGGATCGATTCGACGAGATACTGATAGGATTCGGAATCGCCGGTGACGGCCTTGCCGAGCGGCGGGATGACCTTGAACGAAAACAGGTCATAGATCTTGTCGAGGCCCGGCACATCCACGGTCGAGAATTCGAGGCAGAGAAAACGGCTGCCCGGCTTCAGCACGCGATAGGCCTCAGCGAGCGCGCGGTCGATGCGCGGCACGTTGCGGATGCCGAAGGCGATCGTATAGGCGTCATAGCTCTTGTCGGCGAATGGCAACTCTTCTGCATTGCCCTCGACGAAGGAGACCTGATGTTCGAGATGGTGGGTAATGGCGCGCTCGCGGCCGACATCGAGCATGCCGGTGTTGATGTCGCAGACCGTCGCCGAGAAGCCGAGGCCCGACGCCTTGGCGGCGCGGAAGGAAATGTCGCCGGTGCCGCCGGCAACGTCCAGCAGGGCGAAAGGCGCGTCCGAGCGCGGCGGGTTGAGCGTGTTGATCATCACGTCCTTCCAGACGCGATGCATGCCGCCGGACATCAGATCGTTCATCAGGTCGTAGCGCCGGGCCACGCTGTGGAACACATCGTTCACCAGCGTCTGCTTGTCGCCTAAGGGGACGTCCCTGAAGCCGAAATGGGTGGTTTCGCCCGGCTGATCCATCGTTTTCATCTCAAAAGCCTCATCGCGGCGGACCATAGCGCGCCTGCGGCAATGGGGCTATCACGTCAGCCTCTCAAGGTGAATGACGTGAATCATGCCTGAATTACCCGAAGTCGAGACCGTCCGCCGGGGCCTGCAGCCGGCCATGGAGGGGTCGAAGATCACCCGTCTGGATCTCAGGCGAAAAGACCTGCGTTTTCCGTTTCAGCCGGATTTTGCCGACAGGTTGCAGGGCCGGGTAATCACCAGCCTTGGCCGCCGCGCCAAATATCTGCTGGCGGATCTGGATTCCGGCGACGTACTACTGATGCATTTGGGCATGTCAGGCTCTTTCCGGGTGGTCTCCGATGAAAATAACGTGATGCCCGGCGCCTTCCACCATCCGCGCAGCGACGAGCGGGCCCATGATCACGTCGTCTTCCATATGTCGTCGGGTCCGTCGGTGATCTACAACGATCCCCGCCGTTTCGGCTTCATGAAGATCTTTGCGCGCAGCGAGATCGAGAACGAGCCGTTCTTGAAGGACATCGGCCCCGAGCCGCTGGGCAATGCCTTCGATGCGGCGATGCTGGCCGGCGCCACCGCAGGCAAGAAGACCAGCCTCAAGGCCGCGCTGCTCGATCAGCGCGTCGTCGCGGGCCTCGGCAACATCTATGTCTGCGAGGCGCTGTTTCGCTCGCATCTGTCGCCGCGGCGGCTGGCCGCGACACTGGCGACCAAGAAGGGCGAGCCGACCGATCATTCCAGACGACTGGTCACGGCAATCCACGAGGTGCTGAACCAAGCCATCAAGGCCGGCGGCTCGTCGCTGCGCGATCACCGCCAGACCGATGGCGAGCTCGGTTACTTCCAGCATTCGTTTCAGGTCTATGACCGCGAAGGCGAGCCGTGCCAGACCAATGGTTGTTCGGGGATCGTGAAACGTTTCGTGCAGAACGGGCGGTCGACGTTCTGGTGCCCGAAGTGTCAGAGGTGAGATAAGACCTGAGAAGCCGGCAAGAAATGGAATTATCGAGGTCGTGATTTTCAGCCTTGTTTGTACTAGTGCCTGAACTATGTGGTGAGTTACAGTTATTTGCATGGGAGAAGCAGGACACAAAAGCCGCACGCGCGAAGCGGTCCTCGCGACGGAGCCTCGGTGTATTTACTGTGCCGGACCGCCGGATACATTGGAGCATATGCCGTCGCGCGGGATGCTGCGAGATAAGCAGCGACCTAGCGGTATGGAGTTCGCGGCATGTGCAGCCTGTAACAACGGAACCCGCGGCTCGGACGCTGTCGCTGCTTTGCTTTCTCGTATTCATCCTAATAATGGGGAAGATAGCTGGCAGACGGTGGAGATGCGAAAGCTTATATCCGCGGTGGACGCTCATGCTCCCGGTGTCCGAGAGGAAATGAGCCAATCAGGTAAATCGCAATCGGAATGGCTTCGAAGATCCGGCTCTGGCCTGCTTCAGCGAGTCGTTCGTGTGCATGCAGATGGCCCGAAACTTCACGCCTATCTTAGTGTCTACGGTGCGAAATTGGCTATGGCCCTATATCGAGAGCATGTCGGGCAAGCGCTTCCACTGCACGGCGCGGTATGGTGCCAATTTTCTCTCAACGGAGGTATGACACAGGAGCATCTTGATGCCCGTGTTAAAATTCTTCCTGTGAGTGGGACGCTACGTCAGGGCCGGAAGAACGTCGCGGATCAATTTATCTACCGATTCAACTGCGACGAACGGACTGTCGTTGCTGCCGTGGCTCAGTTTCATCGCGGTCTGTGGTTTACGTTGTTTGTATCGTGCGACTCAAAGATGATCGCATTATTCAATAGGCCAGATTTTCTAGGATTACCCGCGAGTGCATTGATCAGGCCGGGTGAACTAATTCAGAGATTGCCGCCTGTTGGCCTAGGCTTTAGCTAAGTCCCAAATCATTGGTGATAAGTGCAGCGCATCGCCGCACTGCAATGGCGCGGCTGCATCCAACTGTCACATGTCTTTCAACGCCTCCGCCGCCGCTTCAGCCACGCCTTTCCGCGACGTCATCAGCGGCTGAATGCGCTGTCCGAAGTCTTCGACGCCCTGGACGAAATCGTCGAAGGTGAGCAACACGCCCTCGGTGCCCGGCACCGTGGCGACGTCGTCGAGCATGCGGGCGACGTTGGCGAAAGAACCGATGAACGTCCCCATATTGATATTGACCGCTGATGTGGGGTCCGCCATCTGGCGGATGTTGGTGTCCTTGCCTGACTTGGTGTCGACGGCACCCTGGACGCCGAGCCAGGCGACCGCTTCGTGATCCACGCCGGCTTTGTAGTGTTCCCACTTTGCGAACGCGGCTTCATCGGTCTCGGCCGCGATCACCATGAACAGCACATAGGTCGTCACGTGCCGGCCTGTGTCATGCGTGGCTTCGATCAGCCGTTCGGCGGCGGGTGCGAAATCGGTCGGGGTGTTGATGCCTTTGCCGAAGCAGAAATTGTAGTCGGCGTATTTTGCGGAGAAGGCCATTCCGGCGCCGCTCTGGCCGGCGCAAATGATCTTCATATCGGCTTGCGGCCGCGGGCTGACGCGGCAGTCTTCCATCTGGAAGAATTCGCCTTTGCGATCCGAGGCGCCGGTCTGCCAAAGCTCGCGCAGGATCTCGACATATTCCGACAGATATTCGTAGCGGCGTGCGAAATATTCATCGCCCGGCCAAAGCCCCATCTGCGAATATTCGGGACGTTGCCAGCCGGTGATGAGATTGAGGCCGAAGCGGCCATGTGAAATCGAATCGATGGTCACAGCCATGCGTGCGGCAATCGCGGGAGGCATCACGAGCGTCGCTGCCGTGGCGAACAGTTTTATTCGCTTGGTCACTGCGGCCAACCCGGCCATCAAGGTGAAGGATTCCAGATTGTGATCCCAGAATTCGGTTTTCCCGCCGAAGCCACGCAATTTGATCATCGAGAGCACAAAATCGAGTCCGTAATGTTCGGCCTTTAGCGTCACCTCCTTGTTGAGGTCGAAAGTCGGCATGTATTGCGGGGCATTTTCAGAGAGCAACCAGCCATTGTTCCCGATTGGAATGAATACGCCGACCTTCATCTCGCTCTCCTCTGTAACAGGGTGACGCCTCGGGACGTCGCGAACTGTTCTGCTTGCGATAAACCAAGCAACAACCGTGCCGATGTGTGCGCATCGCGCCGATCCCACCGTGAAGGCAACGTGGTTGCGCGCCCGGCATTTCCGGCCATGATCTGCTGCCAACACCGTATTGAGGACTCCCCATGACCGACGCATCGTCTCCCTCCATCCGCTTCAATGACGGCGCGTCCTATGAGCGGATGATGGGCGTCTGGAGCCGCAGCGCCGGCGAGGTCTTTCTGGATTGGGTGGCGCCAAAGCCGGGTCTTGCCTGGGTCGATGTCGGCTGCGGCAACGGCGCCTTCACGCAGCTGATCGCCGAGCGTCATGCGCCGTCGGTGATCGACGGTATCGATCCCTCGGAGCCGCAGCTTGCCTATGCGCGGACGCGGCCGGGTGCTGCGATGGCGGCGTTTCATCTGGGCGACGCAATGGCACTGCCGTTCTCCGACAAGTCCTTCGATGTCGCCGTGATGGCGCTGGTGATCTTCTTCGTGCCGGAGCCGTCGAAGGGCGTTGCGGAGATGGTGCGTGTCGTGTCACCCGGCGGCACGGTGGCCGCCTATGCCTGGGATATGGATGGCGGCGGCTTTCCGCTGCAGCCGATCCTTGGTGAATTGCTGAAGATGGGCCAGATGCCGTCGCTTCCGCCGAGCGTGGATGCATCGCGCCTCGACGTGATGCAGTCGCTGTGGACCTCCGCCGGCCTGGTGAACGTCGAAACCCGCGTGATCGATGTCACCCGTGCCTTCACCGATTTCGACGACTTCTGGTCGGCCTCGTCTGCAGGGCCATCGGTGAAGGCAGCTCTGACGGCGATGACGCCGGAGGAGATTGTGCAGCTCAAATCGCGCGTCCGGACGGGACTTTCGGAGGATGCAACCGGCCGTATCACCTGCAGTGCCCGCGCCAATGCCATCAAGGGGCGGGTGCCCGGTTGAGGCAGAGCATCCTCCGGCCTCCCTGGCCTCAATCGCCGGGATTTGCCGGTAATATTTCCTCAACTTGAAAGGGTATATAAGTAACGCAATAACCAAGGCGGGCGCAAATGCTGGCGTGGTTGGGTTTTCTATGGTGGTGGAAATGTACCGTAGAGGATGAACCTGTGTCCGTCGAAAAATTCCTCAAGCAGCGCGCCGTCAACGTCGTTGTCAGCGGGCAATATACGCTGTCGAACTGGCTGGATTCCGCAGGTAATCCGCGCAGCTTTGCCTGCCGGACCAGCCGCGTCTCCCCGTTCCGGATGATTGTCGATGTGCCGGTGGTGGGTCGTATCGGCGATCGCATCACGCCCTATTTCGGCGACTTCGGTCAGCTCGAAGGCCGCATCAGCGACACCATCTCCGGCAGCTTCCTGCTCGAACTCAACATGACGCCGCCTATGCGTCAGAAGCTCTCGGACAAGCTGACCTGGCTGGAGAAATTCCAGAAGGACCCTACGGTACGTGAGGAGCGCAAGCAGGCCCGCCTCATTCCCGCGAGCCCGCATTCCATGCTGACCTTCGCCGACGGCAGCATGAAAAGCTGCTTTGTGATCGACATGTCGGTGTCCGGCGCTGCAGTCTCTGCCGATGTGCAGCCGGAGGTCGGAACGCCGCTCGCCGTCGGCGCCTGCGTCGGCCGCGTGGTGCGCCATCTCCAGGGCGGATTCGCAGTGAAATTCGTCGAGCAGCAGAACCGCGAACAACTCGAACGCCGGATCATCCGCGCGCCCGCAGCGCCGCCGCCGCGTGCGACACCATTCGCGGCGCAGATGGATGCGATGTACGAGGAAGTGGATTAGAGACGCGTTGGTGCGCTCAGGATCCTGATAGCTACTTCCGCACGCAGATCACACGCACCATCGCAGCCCTGGCATCGGTCGAGGTGCCGTTCGCGCTCACGCCATTCGCTTTGACGAAATTCCGCACGAGTTCCGCGGGCACCAGTGCCGCCTGTGGCGCTGCATTGGGCGGGCCGGCAACGAGCAGTGGCTTCAACTGCGCGAGGCCCGCAAATTTGCCGTCGCTGTCGATGGCGGCTGCGCCGGAAAAACCGAACCCCGGTGCGGGTGAGAGGGCCAGTTCGCTGCCGGTGCCGACCGGCGTGGTGGACGCCTTCACGCTGGTGACGGCTGCGCCGCCGCCCTGGTTTTGCGGATCGGCAATCCCTACGAGCTCAAGATTGGGCTTCGCTGCGCCAGTGCCAAGCGACAGCGGCTTCAGCTCGCGCGCGCCATAGATGCGCAGCAATGCGAGATCGCGCACCTTGTCCTCGGCGACTTTGTCGGCATTGCCGTAACCAGCGACGACAATGGACATGCAGCTGTCTACGGCCTGGCGATCGGTGACGATGGTGCCGTCATCGCTCACGACGATCCCCGACGCATACTCAACCTTCTTGCGTGGCGGTGGGCCCATCGCCTGTGCGCCGGTCGGGAATGCGTTGAAGGCTGACGACATCGCAATCACTACCGGCTCCATCGTGCCTTCGGTGGCCTGATCGTAGAAGATCGAGAGGATGCGGACCTCGGAGTCCTTGAACTGGCCGCGGATGTAGAACTTCTTCTGGTTCTGCAGGCCGGACAGCACGAAGAAATCTGGCTTCACCACCTGATAGTCGATTTTGCGGCCGGGCTCCTTGCGCTCGGCCTCGGCGAGTTTCGCGGTGGAGGGCGCGTCCTCCTTGCGGCGCGCCAGCGTGATCTGGACCGTGCCGGTGGAGGACGACCATTTGCTGCCGTTCGCGTCGGAGGCCTGCTGCGGCACCAGCTTGCCGGGAATGCCAAGCCGTGCGCCGGTCACCATGTCGGTGACCATTTTCCAGCCGACATTGTCCTGAAGTTTCCTCGCTGCCGCGCGCAGCAGATCGCGCTCCTGCGGGTTCAGGACGCCCGTTTGCTTGGCGCCGTTGTCCTTCTGGAACGTCTTGATCGCATTGACCATGCGATCCGAGACCTCGCCGGTAATGGCGCCGTTATATTGCCCGGTCCATGCCAGATCCGACTGGATCCCCAGCCGCTCGGCCTGCGCCATGGCATTGGCGGTGTCGGCAGGGGTCTGCAGCGCCGGACGGATCGGTGTGGTGGTGACCGGCTTCGGCTTGATGCCCTGCACCGCGGGAGGCGTCGCCTGCACCTGTGCGTGAGCCGCAGAGGCCGTCACGATCATCAATGTTGCTGAAAGCATCGATCTCATGACATGTCCGGTCTTGAAGCTGGTGATTGATTTCGGTGGAATTAAGCACATCTCGTGGGTCGGTGACAGCGCGGGAAGGGTTCACGACAATGCGGGACCTGATCTGTGGCCTCTTCCTGAGGAGGCGCTTCTTCAGCGCCGTCTCGAAGGATGAGCTGTTCATCTCATGGTTCGAGACGCGCGCAAGAAGCGCGCTCCTCACCATGAGGGTCGGAGTTTGGAGCGACTATTGCGATGCTGAATGCCGATGAACTCGAGCGCTATGCGCGTCACATTGTGCTCCGCGAGGTCGGCGGTCCCGGCCAGACTGCGCTGCAGGGCGCGAAGGTGCTGGTGATCGGCGCCGGCGGGCTGGGCGCACCGGCGCTGATGTATCTGGCGGCCGCGGGCATCGGCACGCTCGGTGTGGTCGATGACGACACGGTGTCGCTGTCGAACCTGCAGCGGCAGGTCATTCACGCAACGCCGGATATCGGCGCGTTGAAGACCGACAGCGCCGCGGCAAAGATCCATGCGCTCAATCCGCATGTCAGATTTATCGGCCATGCCGTCAGGCTCAATGCAGCGAATGCGATGGCGCTGTTGTCGGGCTACGACATCGTGCTCGATGGTTCCGACAATTTCACCACGCGCTATCTGCTGTCGGATGCCTGCTATCTCGCAAAGAAGCCGTTGATCTCCGCGGCGCTCGGCACTTTCGATGCGTCGCTGACCACGATCCGTGCCCATGAGGCCAACGCGTCGGGCGCATTGAACCCGACCTATCGCTGCCTGTTCCCCGAAGCGCCGCCGCCGGGCACGGTGCCGAGCTGCCAGGAAGCCGGCGTCATGGGCGCGCTGGCCGGCATGGTTGGCTCGATGATGGCGCTGGAAGCGATCCGCGAGATCGTGGGCTTTGGTGAAGGGCTGGTCGGGCGTCTGCTGATGATCGACGCCCGCAACATGCGCTTCGAGACGCTGCGTTACGGGCGCGATCCGGCGAATCCGCTCAACGGGGATGCGCCGAGCATCAGGGATTTGAGCGCATATTTGTGAGGCGCTTCTTGTCCCTCCCCACTGCGCTGCGCTTGGGGGAGGGAGGCCACTAGCGTCTTCGCGTCTCACGCCCGCTTCTTTTCACTGTCCATATGCGCGAGATGCTCGTCCGGATAACGGCCGCCGGCTGCCGCATCGGCCGGGATCGCCTCCGCCAGCGCCCTGAGATGCGCGGGCGTGAGTTTCACATCCAGCGATCCCAGCGCTTCAGTGAGCCGATCCCGTCGGCGGGCACCGACCACGGGCAGGATATCCTGGCCCTGTGCGGCGACCCAGGCGATGGCGACCTGTGCGACCGAAGCGCCGATGTCGTCGGCGACAGCGCGGATTTTGTCGACCAGCGCCAGATTCTGATCGATATTCGCGGCGCTGAAGCGTGGGCTGTGGCTGCGATAGTCCTTCGCGTTCATGCCGTTCTTGGTGAAGTGGCCGCCGATCAGGCCGCGCGACAGCACACCGTAAGCCGTGATGCCGATGCCGAGCTCGCGGCAGGTCGGCAGGATGTCATCCTCGATACCGCGCGAGATCAGCGAATATTCGATCTGCAGGTCGGTGATGGGATGCACCTTGTGGGCACGGCGGATGGTCTCGGAGCCGACTTCGGAGAGGCCGATATGTTTGACATAGCCGGCCTTGATCAGGTCGGCGATGGCGCCGACGGTGTCCTCGATGGGCACATTGGGGTCGAGCCGCGCGGGGCGGTAGATGTCGATGACCTCGACGCCGAGCCGCACCAGGGAATAGGCCACGAAATTCTTGATCGCTATCGGGCGGTTGTCGAAGCCCATGAAGGCACCGGCGGGATCGCGCATACCGCCGAATTTGACCGAAAGCTGCAGGCTGTCGCGGCTGCGGCCGCGCAGGGCTTCGGCGATCAGGAGTTCGTTGTGGCCCATGGCGTAGAAGTCACCGGTGTCGATCAGGGTGACGCCGGCCTCCAGCGCGGCGTGGATGGTGGCGATGCTTTCGCCTCGGTCGGCCGGGCCGTAGACATCCGACATGCCCATGCAGCCGAGGCCGAGCGCGGCCACTGTGGGGCCAGTCTTTCCGAGTTGAAGGTGTTTCATGGTGGTTCTCCCAGAAGGCGGCCGGACCGATCCTTTGCCGCTGCCGCCCCGATATGAGCCCGCTCCATTGATCCGATAAGCTGGACAATCCCGAAAGGCTTGTTCACTCTGTCGAACAATGAGCGATCTCGATCTGCGCGATCTGGCGGCCTTTCTGGCGGTGGCCCGGACCCGGAATTTCCGGCGGGCTGCAGTAGAGACCCATGTCTCGGTGTCCAGCCTGAGCCAGCGGCTGCGCGATATGGAAGAGCGGCTTGGCGTTCGTTTGCTGCATCGCACAACGCGCAGTGTTGCGCTTACCGAAGCCGGAGAATTGCTGCAGCGCAAAATCGCTCCGGCTATGGGCGATGTCCATGCTGCGTTGCAGCAAGTTCGCGATTTCGGTGATGTGCCGTCTGGCCGCCTCAGGATCAACGGTCCGGCGCCAGCCATCGATATCGTGGTGGCGCCGATGGTTACGCCATTTCTGCAGCAATATCCGCAGGTTGAGCTCGAGATCGTTGCCGAAACGTCATTGATCGACATCGTCGCCAAGGGGTTCGACGCCGGCATTCGTTATGGCGAGGATCTGGCGCAGGACATGATCGCGGTCTCGCTGGGGCCACCGCAACGCTTCGTGATGGTGGCTTCTTCGCAATATATTGCGCAGCATGGGCGACCTATTGCACCGCAGCAATTGCTGCAGCATTGCTGCATCAGAACGCGTTTCGACAACGGTTCTATCCCAGAATGGGAGTTCGAAAAGGACGGCCAAGTGGTCAGGATCCCGCCGCGGGGGCCGCTGCTGGCGAGTTATTCCCGGCTCGGGCTGGAAGCGGCCCGGGACGGACTTGGCTTTTACGCGGTGTTTGAGGGCTATGTGCGGGACGACCTCGCGACCGGGAGGTTGGTCAGCGTGCTGGAGGACTGGCTGCCGCCATTCCCGGGGCCGTTCCTGTATTATCCAAGTCGTCGGCAGCCGCCGCCGGCTTTGGCGGCGTTCGTGAGTTTTGTGGCGGAGTGGCGCAAACGGGAGCGGCGGGCTGCGGCCCCGGAGAATCCCAGTGGATCAGAGCGGCAGGGGGATCGCTGAGGCGGTCTCGCGGGTCTGCCAGAAGGTCAGCACGCGCTGTGCCGTGGCGGGCACCAGGCGCTCGAAATTCTGTCGGGCTTCCTCGACATCGGCGGCGGCAGGCGAACGGCCGGGGCCGAGACGCAGCGTCATCAGGGCGCGGACGGTGGCCCAGGAAATCCCGATTGATTTGCCGAGGATCAGCATCGGATCGTCGCGGTCGCCCTTGAGGAGCTGGTCAATGGTCCCGATCCGCACGCCCGACAGAGCGGCGAGGGCGGCGGCGGTTTCCTCATATTGATGGGCGCGGGCAAAGCGCAACAAAGCCCCTTCGTCCAGCTCGTCGGCCTGGTGGAGCTTGCGAATGGCACGCTGCGCGGTGGCGAAGTCGCGGGTGACGGCCAGATGCGTCGGCGTACCGGTGATGTCTTGCATCGCGCGGTTGATCGCGTTGCGCAGTTGGGGGGCGGCGGCATCGAACAGCCGGCGGCGAACCACCTCCACCGACTGCGCCAACAGGTGTTTGAGCTGTTCCGGCGCGAGATCGTCGCGTTGCCCGACCGTGACGGCGAGGGCGCCATCATCGCTGGCGCGGCGAATGAGGCCGGTATAGCCGAGCTGCGAGAAAGCCGCACCGGCGTTGCCGGCCACGCGGCGGATCACATCGCGGTCGCCGCGGCGGACGATCACGTCGGTAATGCGCGGGGTCAGCGTCGAGCGATCGGAGATCGCCAGCAGATGCGACTGGCCTTGGGCCTTGGCGATGTCGACCAGTGTCGGTTCGTCGATCAAGGGTGAGCGGCGCAACAGCGGCCCGGCGATCAGGATCTCGTCATCGCGGACGAGCAAGGCCACCAGTTGCGGCGGTGCGTTGACGAGATCGGACAGCCGTTCGGCCAGCTCGGTGCGTGCTTCGACCTCGGTTTGTGGAACCAGACTCGTCAGAACGCCGTCGAACAGATCGACATGGGCCGGTTGAAAACGGGATGCGCCCCTTAGGAAAAGCTCAGAAATCTTACGCACCGCCTCGCCGCGCCGCTTGGGATCGCCATCTCTGACGATGTTCTCCAGCCCGGGAATGAGCGATTTCGCCTCAGCCATCAAAAAATACTCAACACCACCATACGGAAAGGCTGGGGCACCCTAGATGGGGTTGATGAAGGAACGGTTAGTCCGCAGGATTGGGCTACCGCGGGTTGCAGAAATATTGCGGGGCAGCCACTGCGGCCTTGCCGGGGCGCCGGAAAAGGGCTATATCGCCCACAACTTATTAGGTTCTCATACGATCGCGTTTGAGAGTGGGCCCCTCGGGACCCGCTCTTTTTTATTACCTGAACGGACCTTGGCCGATAATCCGGCGGGGCTCGCCCGGGTCAAAAAGGGCCGAAAGCCCGACGCGATACACTTCTGCAGGCTGCACGCGTATTCAGACATCCTCCAACCGGAATACTTCGATCCTGGACATGACCGACCAAAACCCAGAAACCGTTGATACCGAGCTGCTTTCCGAGCCGCGCCTGGTGATCGAGCCGGGTGCTGCGGCGCGGGTATCGGCAGTCGCCACGCCCGTGCTTGAAAACCTCGGTTACCGGCTGGTGCGGATCAAAATTTCCGGCGAGCTCGGCTGCACCGTGCAGATTATGGCGGAGCGGCCGGATGGCACCATGCTGGTCGAGGACTGCGAGGCGATCTCACACGCGCTGTCGCCGGTGATGGACGTCGCCGATCCGATCCAGCGCGCCTATCGCCTCGAAATTTCCTCGCCCGGCATCGATCGTCCGCTGGTCCGACGCTCCGATTTCGAGCGCTATCATGGCTATCTGGTTAAGATCGAGATGGCTGTCGCCGTCGGCGGCCGCAAACGCTTCCGTGGCCTGCTCGGCGCTATCGAAGGCGACGTCGTCCTGATCGATCGGGAAGGCGCCCGCGACGGCGAAGACCCCATCACGCGGTTGCCGCTGGAAGATATCTCCAATGCCAGCCTGGTGTTGACCGACGAGCTGATCGCCGAGTCCATGCGCCGCGGCAAGCACGCCGAGCTTGATCTCAAGCGGGAGCTCGGTCTCGCGCCGCCGCCGGCACCGCATGCCAAGCGCAGCGATCCCAAGAAGAGCTTTGCGCCGAAGCCGAAACTCAAGGTCGCGAAAGCTACCAAGAAGCCTTTGCCGAAGAATACCAAAGAACATCGTCTGGCCGCCGACCGTGCGCGCCGAGGCGAAATCGATCCCATCGAAGGAGAATGAGCTATGGCCGCTGTCAGCGCCAATAAACTCGAACTGCTGCAGATCGCCGACGCCGTCGCGCGCGAAAAATCGATCGACCGCAACATCGTCATCCAGGCGATGGAAGAGGCGATCGCGAAAGCGGCCCGCGCGCGTTACGGTTCCGAGACCGATGTGCATGCCGAGATTCATCCCAAGACCGGCCAGCTCTCTCTGACCCGCCACATGCTGGTGGTCGAGGACGTCGAGAATTCGTCTTTCCAGACCTCGCTGTTTGACGCGCAGCGCGCCAATCCGGGTGCGCAGATCGGCGATACCATCGCCGACACGCTGCCGCCGCTGGAATACGGCCGTATCGCCGCGCAGTCCGCCAAGCAGGTCATCGTGCAGAAGGTGCGCGAAGCCGAGCGTGACCGGCAGTACCAGGAATTCAAGGATCGCATCGGCGAGATCGTCAACGGCATCGTCAAGCGCGTCGAATACGGTTCGGTGATCGTCGACCTCGGCCGCAGCGAAGCCATCGTGCGTCGCGACGAGATGCTGCCGCGCGAAGTGTTCCGCAACGGCGACCGCGTTCGCGCCTATGTGTTCGACGTGCGCCGCGAGACCCGTGGTCCGCAGATCTTCCTGTCGCGCACCCATCCGCAGTTCATGGCCAAGTTGTTCGCGCAGGAAGTGCCTGAAATCTATGACGGTATCGTTGAAATCAAGGCCGTGGCCCGCGATCCCGGTTCGCGTGCGAAAATTGGCGTGATCTCGCGCGACTCGTCGGTGGATCCGGTCGGCGCCTGCGTCGGTATGCGTGGTTCCCGCGTGCAGGCCGTGGTCAACGAGCTGCAGGGCGAGAAGATCGACATCATTCCATGGTCGCCGGATATCGCCACTTTCGTGGTGAACGCGCTGGCGCCGGCAGAAGTCTCGAAAGTCGTGATCGATGAAGATCGTGAGCGCATCGAGGTTGTCGTTCCCGACACCAATAACCAGCTATCCCTTGCGATCGGTCGTCGCGGCCAGAATGTGCGCCTGGCTTCGCAGCTGACCGGCTGGGATATCGACATCCTGACCGAGCAGGAAGAATCCGAACGTCGCCAGGCCGATTTCGAAAATTCCACGCGCGTCTTCATGGAAGCGCTGAACGTCGACGAAGTCGTCGGTCAGCTGCTCGCGTCGGAAGGTTTCACCTCGGTGGAAGAACTTTCGATGGTCGATGCCAAGGAACTGTCGGGCATCGAGGGCTTCGACGACGAAACAGCGGCCGAATTGCAGAGCCGTGCACGTGAATACCTCGAGCAGCTCGAAGCTGAACTCGAAGGCAAACGTAAGGAACTGGGTGTGGAAGACGCTTTGAAGGACGTTCCGGGCGTGACCCTCAAGATGATGGTCAAGTTCGGCGAAAACGACATCAAGACCGTCGAGGATCTTGCCGGCTGCGCCACTGACGATCTGGTGGGCTGGACCGAACGCAAGGAAGGCTCCGAGCCGACCAAGCACCCGGGCATTCTCGATGCCAGCGAAATTTCGCGTGAGGACGCCGAGCATCTGATCATGCAGGCCCGCGTCGTGGCCGGCTGGATCACCCAGGCCGATCTCGACAAGGGTGCGCCGCTCGACGCCACCGAAGAAGCGTAAGGACAATGCCACGCGCATGCTCGCCATTGCTGACCAAGCAGATCTGGACAACGGCCCCCGGAGCACCAAGCCCGGGACCGAGCGGATGTGCGTGGTTACGCGGAGCGTGCGCCCGATCGATGATCTGATCCGGTTCGTCGTCGCGCCCACGGGCGAGGCGATCCCGGATCTGAAGCGCAAGCTTCCCGGCCGCGGCCTCTGGGTCACGGCCTCCCGCAAGGCGGTGACCGAGGCGGCGAAGCGCAATCTTTTTGCCAAGGGCTTCAAGAAAGCGGTCAAGGCGTCGCCGACCCTGGCCGACGACACCGACAAGCTCATGGTGCGCGGCGTCATCGAGGCGCTGGCCATAACTGCCAAGGCCGGTCAGGTGGTTTCCGGCTTCACCAAGGTCGAAGACGCCCTGCGCCGCGGAACGGTCGGTGTTCTTCTCCACGCCTCCAACGGCGCCCCCGACGGAATCCGCAAACTGGACAGCGTTGCCCGGCAACGCGTGGAATTTGACGCGGAATCCGGCGACGACGCGCCGAAACTGCCGATCATTACGGTTTTAAGCTCCGATGAATTGGATTTGGCATTGGGGCGGTCAAATGTGATACATGCTGCCGTGCTTACGGGCCCGGCGGGCAAAACGTTCCTGTCGCGCAGCCAGACTCTGGTCCAATACCGGCTGGCTGACGACGACATCAACGCAAGCGCCAAAGCTTCGCTGACAACTGCTGCGCCGGAGACGGAGCCGCTGACGCCAACGATCTCGCTGATCGAAACTTCGACGACTGTGCGACCGCGCACAACGCAACAAGATTAGGACTGCTGAATGGTTGATACGAAAACGCCTGGTGACAAGACTCTGAGCGTTCCCAGCAAGACCTTGACGCTCAAGCCGCGCGTCGAGCAGGGCACTGTGCGCCAGAGCTTCAGCCATGGCCGCACCAAGCAGGTGGTGGTCGAGAAGCGCGGCAAGCGCCGTATGCCCGGCGATGCGCCCGCGGCTGCGCCTGTCGCCGCACCAGCAACTGCTGCTCCCGCACCTGTCGAGACTGCTGCACCAGCTCCCGTTGCTGCTGCGCCGGCTGCTCCCGCTGCAACTGCTGCGCCCGCGGCGCCGGTTGCGCGCGCTGCTGCGCCTGCACCGGCCGCACCGGCTTCCCGCACCGCTGCCCCTTCTCCCGCAGGACGCAGCTCCGCTCCGCCTCCCGCAGCGCCGCCGTCGCGCGCGCCGCAGCGCCCGCAGCCTCCGGCCCGTTCAGGTTCGGGCGTCGTGCTCCGCACCCTGACCGAAGAAGAGCGCAATGCCCGCGCCAGCGCGCTGGCCGATGCCCGCGTGCGCGAGCAGGAAGAGCGTCGCCTCGCCGAGATCGAGGCTGCCCGCCGCAACACCAAGGAATTCAAGGAACAGGAAGAGCGTGAAGCTGCCGAAGCCCGTCGCAAGGCCGAGGAAGAGCGTCACCGCCAGGAAGAAGAAACCAAGCGCCGCGCCGAAGTCGAGGCCAAGCGCCGTCAGGCTGAAGCCGATGCGAAGGCCGCCAAGCCGGCCACGACGACGGCCCGTCCCGGCGCCCCCTCAACTACGCCTGCGCGTGCGCCCGGCGTCGCTGCCGACGGCACCGACGAGGATGAAGGTCCACGCGTCATTCGCCGTGGTCCCGGCGGCGCCGCGCGCCCCGTGATCGCGCCGAAGCCTACTGCCAAGCCCGGTCCGCAGAAGGAGCGCGGCCGTCTCACCGTCGTTACCGCGCTGTCCGCTGGCGACGTGCGCGAGCGTTCGATCGCCTCGTTCCGTCGCCGCACCCAGCGTCTGAAGGGTCATCAGTCAAACGAGCCGAAGGAAAAGCTGGTTCGTGAAGTCACGATCCCGGAAGCGATCACGATTCAGGAACTCGCCAACCGTATGGCTGAGCGTGCCGTGGACGTGATCCGCTTGCTGATGAAGCAGGGCGCGATCCACAAGATCAACGACGTCATCGACGCCGACACCGCGCAGCTGGTGGCCGAAGAAATGGGCCACACCGTCAAGCGCGTTGCCGAATCGGACGTTGAAGAAGGTCTGTTCGACAAGGTCGATGATTCCACCGATACCGAGCCGCGTTCGCCGGTCGTGACCGTCATGGGTCACGTCGACCACGGCAAGACCTCGCTGCTCGACGCGTTGCGTCATGCCAATGTGGTGTCCGGCGAAGCCGGCGGCATCACGCAGCATATCGGCGCTTATCAGGTCACGTCGCCTGAGAGCGGCAAGAAGATCACCTTCATCGATACGCCAGGCCACGCTGCGTTCACCGCGATGCGTGCCCGCGGCGCCAAGGTCACGGATATCGTCATCCTTGTGGTGGCGGCCGATGACGGCGTCATGCCGCAGACCATCGAAGCCATCAACCACGCCAAGGCAGCCGGCGTGCCGATGATCGTGGCGATCAACAAGATCGACAAGCCTGATGCCAAGGCGGAGCGCGTGCGCACCGAACTGCTGCAGCATGACGTGCAGGTCGAATCCTTCGGCGGCGACGTGGTCGACGTCGAAGTGTCGGCGAAGAACAAGACCAACCTCGACAAGCTCCTGGAAATGATCGCGCTGCAGGCCGATATTCTCGACCTGAAGACCAATTCGGAGCGTCCGGCGGAAGGTACCGTGATCGAAGCCAAGCTCGATCGTGGTCGTGGTCCGGTGGCGACCGTGCTGGTTCAGCGCGGCACCCTGAAGGTTGGCGACATTATCGTGGCCGGTGCCGAAATGGGCCGTGTCCGCGCGCTGATCTCCGATCAGGGCGAGACGTTGACCGCGGCAGGTCCGTCGGTGCCGGTCGAAGTGCTCGGTTTCAACGGTCCGCCGGAAGCTGGCGATCGTATGGCCGTGGTCGAGAACGAAGCCCGCGCCCGTGAAATCACCGGCTACCGTGCGCATCAGAAGCGCGAGAAGTCCGCGGCCTCCACCAACGGCATGCGCGGCTCGCTCGAGCAGATGATGAGCCAGCTGAAGACCTCGGGTCGCAAGGACTTCCCGCTGATCATCAAGGCCGACGTGCAGGGTTCGCTCGAAGCCATTCTCGGCTCGCTCGAGAAGCTCGGCACCGATGAAGTCGCTGCGCGCATCCTGCATGCGGGCGTCGGCGGCATTTCGGAATCGGACGTCACGCTGGCGGAAGGCTTCAACGCCGCCATCATCGGCTTCTCGGTTCGTGCCAACAAGGAAGCCGCTGCTGCTGCCAAGCGCAACGGCATCGAAATCCGCTACTACAACATCATCTACGATCTCGTGGATGACGTGAAGAAAGCCATGTCCGGTCTGCTCGCGCCCACACTGCGCGAAACCATGCTGGGCAATGCGCAGATCCTCGAAGTGTTCAACATCTCGAAGGTCGGCAAGGTTGCGGGTTGCCGCGTCACCGACGGAACCGTGGAACGCGGCGCGAATGTGCGCCTGATCCGCGACAACGTCGTGGTGCACGAAGGCAAGCTGTCGACACTGAAGCGCTTCAAGGACGAAGTGAAGGAAGTGGCGTCAGGCCAGGAATGCGGCATGGCGTTCGAGAACTACGGCGACATGCGCGCCGGCGACGTGATCGAGTGTTACCGCGTAGAGACCATCCAGCGCTCCCTGTAAGTCCAAATCTTACAGAGAGACCGGATTTAAACGAGACGTCATGCCCGGCCTGCGCGAAGCTAGCTTCGCTAGATGGCCGGGCATCCACGTCTTTGAATTTCAAAAGAGCAGTCGTGGATGGCCGGGACAAACCCGGCCATGACGAATTTTGTTTTCGTAGGGAAACCGATGCCCAAGCATCACCAAAAATCTGCCGCGCCGGGCGGCTCGCAGCGTCAATTGCGCGTTGGCGAGCTGATGCGCCACGCGATTGCCGATATCCTGTCGCAGGGTGGGGTCCACGATCCCGTTCTGCAGACCACCATCATCACCGTGCCCGAGGTGAAGATGTCGCCCGATCTCAAGCTCGCCACCGTCTATGTGATGCCGCTCGGCGGCCAGAACACCGAACCGGTGCTGAAGGCGCTCGCGGCGAACAAGAGCTTCCTGCGAACCGAGGTCGCGTATCGCGTGAACCTCAAATACGCCCCCGATCTCCGCTTCCGCATCGATGAGCGCTTCGACGAAGCCGAACGCATCGACAAACTTTTGCGCACGCCTGCCGTTGCGCGCGACCTCAAACCAGACTCGGACGAAAACGAATGACTGTGACGACCCCAGCCGCCGCCCTCGATTCACGCCTCGATGAAGCGGGCAATGGCGAGCCCACCCTGTCTCCGGCCGTGCAGCACGGCGACCACGGTCAGCAAGGTGACCGCGGCGGCAATGACCAGCGTCAGCATCAGGGCCATCGCGGCAATAACGATCCCCGCCATCAGGGCGGCAAGCAGCGTCAGCAGGGCCAGGTCCGGCGCGACAAGCGCGACGTTCATGGCTGGGTGATCCTCGACAAGCCGATCGGCATGACCTCGACCCAGGCCGTCGCGATCGCCAAGCGCCTGTTCCAGGCCAAGCGCGCCGGCCATGCCGGTACCCTTGATCCGTTGGCGTCCGGCGGTCTGCCGATCGCGCTCGGCGAAGCCACCAAGACGGTTCCGTTCGTGATGGACGGCCGCAAGCGCTATCGCTTTACGGTCGCTTGGGGCGAGGAACGCGATACCGACGACACCGAGGGCCGTGCGACCTTCACCAGCCCGAATAGGCCAACGGCCGACCAGATCAGGGCTCTGCTGCCGCAATTTACCGGCAATATCGAACAGACCCCGCCGCAATACTCGGCGATCAAGATCCAGGGCGAGCGCGCCTATGATCTCGCCCGCGACGGCGAGGTGGTGCCGCTGGTTCCCCGACCGGTTGTGATTCACGAATTAGTCCTGACAGAACAGCCAGATAGCGACCATGCCGTGTTCGAAGCCGAGTGCGGCAAGGGCACTTACGTGCGTGCGCTGGCCCGCGATATCGGCCGTTTACTCGGCTGCTACGGCCATATCAGTGCGCTCCGGCGTACCCTGGTCGGACCTTTCGCCGAAGCCGACATGATTCCGCTGGAACAGTTGGAGGCTTTGTGCGATAGAGCCGCGTCTGGCGAGGGTAGCCTCGCCGACGCGCTACTGCCCGTTGAGACCGCGCTGGACGACATCCCGGCACTGGCCGTCACACGGGCGGATGCGGCAAGGCTCCATCGGGGCCAGGCCGTTTTGTTGCGCGGACGGGATGCGCCCGATTGTAGCGGCACAGTTTATGTCACGGTGGCAGGGCGATTATTGGCCCTCGCTGAAGTTGGCAACGGCGAACTCATCCCCAAGCGCGTGTTTAACCTGACCGGACTGACCGCCAGTTCGGCCCGCAAAGAAAGTAACTGACGATGTCGATTACCGCAGAACGCAAAGCGGAAGTCATCAAGACCAATGCCAACAAGACCGGCGACACTGGTTCGCCGGAAGTCCAGGTTGCGATCCTCTCCGAGCGCATTGCCAACCTGACCGGACACTTCAAGACCCACACCAAGGACAACCATTCCCGCCGTGGTCTTTTGAAGCTCGTCTCCACGCGTCGTTCGCTGCTTGACTACATCAAGCGCAAGGACGAGGCGCGCTACAAGGCGCTGCTCGAGAAGCACAACATTCGCCGCTAAGCGAAATCACGCGCGCAAAAACCCTTTGCGCGCGTTTTTTGTAGCGGAAGCCATGTGCGGCTTTCGCGATAACGTTCAGAAGCAATCCGGCAACTGGACGATGACGGGCAAGGTGCCCGTCGCGCGGCGCGATCCTCCAAAGATCCCCGCGACCATCGGAAGGATGGACGCCATTCAGAATACCAGAGCCATGGCAGGATCGCCGGACGCTGATTTCGCGACATCGCGAACAGCTTCTTGCCGTCTTGCGCATGGCTTTTGTGTTTTGGACTTCAGTGTTTTTGGCCGTCACGTCCTCCGTGAACCCATGAAAGAAACCTAAGATGTTTAATGTTCACTCCGTCGAGATCGATTGGGGCGGTCGTCCGCTCAAGCTGGAAACCGGCAAGGTTGCCCGTCAGGCTGACGGCGCCGTCATCGCCACCTATGGCGAGACCGTCGTTATCGCCACCGTCGTCGCCGCGAAGACTGCCAAGGATGGCATCGACTTCCTGCCGCTGACCGTCGACTACATCGAGAAGACCTATGCAGCCGGCCGCATTCCCGGCGGCTACTTCAAGCGCGAAGGTCGCCCGACCGAGAAGGAGACGCTGGTCTCCCGCCTGATCGATCGCCCGATCCGCCCGCTGTTTGTCGATGGCTGGCGCAACGAAACCCAGATCGTCGTCACCGTGCTGTCGCACGACATGGAAAACGATCCGGACATTCTCGCGCTGGTCGCCACCTCGGCTGCCCTGACGATTTCCGGCGCCCCGTTCCAGGGCCCGATCGGTGCAGCCCGCGTCGGCTTCATCAATGATGAATACGTCCTCAACCCGACCCTCGACGAAATGGCCGACACCAATCTCGACCTCGTCGTCGCCGGCACCGGCGATGCCGTGCTGATGGTGGAATCGGAAGCCAAGGAGCTCAACGAAGACGTGATGCTCGGCGCCGTGATGTTCGGTCACCGCCACTTCCAGCCGGTCATCAAGGCGATCATCGAGCTCGCCGAGAAGGCCGCCAAGGAGCCGCGCGAGGTCAAGACCATCGATGACAGCGAAATCGAGAAGGAAATGCTCGGTCTCGTCGAAACCGAGCTGCGCGCTGCTTACGCGATCCCTGTGAAGCAGGACCGCTACGCCGCCGTCGGTGCCGTCAAGGCGAAGGCGATGGCGCACTACTTCCCGGAAGGTCAGGAGCCGAAATACGACAAGCTCCGCATCGCCGGCGTGTTCAAGGAACTGGAATCGAAGATCGTTCGCTGGAACATCCTCGACACCAAGAAGCGCATCGACGGCCGCGACCTGACGACGGTTCGTCCGATCGTCGCCGAAGTTGGCGTGCTGCCGCGCGCCCACGGTTCGGCGCTGTTCACCCGCGGTGAAACCCAGGCGCTGGTCGTGACCACGCTCGGCACCGGTGAAGACGAGCAGTACATCGACTCGCTGTCGGGAACGTACAAAGAGACGTTCCTGCTGCACTACAACTTCCCTCCCTACTCGGTCGGCGAGACCGGTCGTATGGGCGGCACCAAGCGTCGCGAAATCGGCCACGGCAAGCTCGCCTGGCGCGCAATCCATCCGGTTCTGCCGGGTCACCACGAATTCCCGTACACCGTGCGCGTGGTGTCGGAGATCACCGAGTCCAACGGTTCGTCGTCGATGGCATCGGTTTGCGGTGCTTCGCTGGCGCTGATGGATGCGGGCGTTCCGATGAAGCGTCCAACGGCGGGTATTGCCATGGGCCTGATCCTCGAAGGCGCACGCTACGCGGTTCTGTCGGACATCCTGGGTGATGAAGATCACCTCGGCGACATGGACTTCAAGGTGGCTGGTACCGATACCGGCATCACCTCGCTGCAGATGGACATCAAGATCGCCGGTATCACCGAAGAGATCATGAAGGTCGCTCTGGGTCAGGCCAAGGAAGGCCGCATTCACATTCTCGGTGAGATGTCGAAGGCGCTCAACAACGCCCGTGCCGAGCTCGGCGAATACGCGCCGCGCATCGAAACCTTCAAGATCGCCACCGACAAGATCCGTGAAGTGATCGGCACCGGCGGCAAGGTGATCCGTGAGATCGTCGAAAAGACCGGCGCCAAGGTCAATATCGAAGACGACGGCACCGTGAAGGTGGCTTCGTCGGATGGTGAGTCGATCAAGGCTGCGATCAAGTGGATCAAGTCGATCGCTTCGGATCCGGAGCTCAACGCGATCTATGAAGGCACCGTGGTCAAGGTCATGGAGTTCGGTGCATTCGTGAACTTCTTCGGCGCCAAGGACGGTCTGGTTCACATCAGCCAGCTCGCCGGCGGCCGCGTGCAGAAGACCTCCGACGTCGTCAAGGAAGGCGACAAGGTCAAGGTCAAGCTGCTCGGCTTCGACGATCGCGGCAAGACGCGTTTGTCGATGAAGGCTGTCGATCAGGAGACCGGTGAAGATCTCGAAGCCAAGCAGAAGGCTGCCGAAGGCGCGACTGCAGCGGAGTAATTTTCGCGACATTGCGAAGTACGAAAGGGCGGCCGAAAGGCCGCCCTTTTTGTTTAGCGGCAAGACACCTGCCCCCATCACTGCGAGGTTTGAAACGACACGGCGATGTGATCGAAAGATATGAAGCTTTCCTTTGTAGTTTTCCTTCGTATCCTGTAGTCCGAGGTTATGACGGACCATCATGACAACCCCGAAGATGCCCGGGCGCTGGCATTGGCGACCGAGATTCGCGACCTGATCGGTCAGGTGAAGCGCAGATTGCGTGAAAAGGCCGGCATCGGCGACCTGACGATGTCCCAGGTGGCGGTGCTGAGCCGGCTGGATCGCGACGGCCCGGCGACGGTGACCCACCTTGCTCGCGCCGAGGGCGTGCGGCCGCAATCCATGGGCGCCACGGTGGCAGCGCTGGAGACCACCGGGCTGGTCAGCGGCACCCCCGATCCGAATGACGGTCGCCAGACCATTTGGGCGCTCACCCCCGCCTGTAAGGAATGGATCCGTGTCGGTCGCGCCGCCCGTGAGGACTGGCTGTTCCACGCCATCCAGAAAACCCTGACCGCCGTGGAGCAGGATCAGCTCGCCGGCAGCATCGGGTTGCTCAAGCGCATCGTCGACGCCTGATCGCGCCGTCGCATTCAAAGGAGAGCTCCATGGCCCTCACCATGCTCGATCCGAACACCGCACTTATTGTCGTCGATCTGCAGCAAGGCATCGTCGCGCTGCCGACGGTGCATCCGATCGGGGACGTCGTGAAGCAGACACGTGTGCTGCTCGACGCGTTTCGCGTCCGCGAATTGCCGGTCGTGCTCGTCAACGTGGCCGGCGGTGCGCCGGGCCGCACCGAACAGCTGCGCCGATCGGTGCCGCTTGCCGAGGACTGGACCGATCTCATCCCTGAACTAGATCAGCAACCCCGCGATATCACCGTGACCAAGCACAGCTGGGGCGCGTTCGCCACGACCGATCTCCAACAGCAACTGAAGTCGCGCGGTGTCACGCAAGTCGTCATCGCCGGTGTTGCGACGGGAACCGGTGTCGAAGCCACTGCGCGCCAAGCCTATGAAGCGGGCTTCAACGTCACGCTCGCCGTCGATGCGATGACGGATATGCGCGCCGAAGCGCATGATTGCAGCATCGCCAACGTCTTCCCCCGTCTCGGTGAGACCGGCACCACGCAGGACGTCATCAACCTGCTCGACAAACGGAGTGCGTGAGATGCTTTGGCTTCATTATCTCGCCTGGTTCTTCGGTGGCGCTTTCCTCATCAATGTGATCCCGCACCTCGTGAGCGGCGTATCCGGCCGGCCGTTTCAAAGTCCGTTCGCGAAGCCGCCGGGCAAGGGACTGTCGTCCTCGACGGTCAATGTGATCTGGGGCTTCGTCAATCTGGTGATCGGCTATCTTCTCGTCGTCCGCGTGGGCGATTTCGATCTGCATTCCACGATCGATGTCACCGCTTTCGGTCTTGGCGCTCTGCTGATGGCGATCTTTACGGCGCGGCTGTTCGGGCGCCTTCACGGCGGCAACACACCGCTCGGTTCATGAGTATATCGGCCACCGGTACGTTCCGCTCGCTGCGCGGTTTCAACTATCGCGTCTGGGCAGGTGGTGCGCTGGTGTCGAATATTGGCTCGTGGATGCAGCGCACCACGCAGGACTGGGTGGTGCTCACGCAACTCACCGACAACAACGCCACCGCGGTCGGCATCGTGATGGCGCTGCAGTTCGGGCCGATGCTTCTGCTGTTGCCATTCACGGGCTATGCCGCCGATCATCTGGATCGCCGCAAGCTGCTGATCGCGACGCAGGTGGCGATGGGGCTGCTGGCGCTTGGGCTGGGACTCCTTCTCCTCAGCGGTCACGTGCAGCTCTGGCATGTCTATGTGTTCGCGTTCCTGCTCGGCTGTGTTGCGGCCTTCGATTTTCCGGCACGGCAGACCTTCGTCTCCGAACTGGTCATCGAGGCCGATCTGTCGAATGCCGTCGCGCTCAACTCGACCTCGTTCAACGCGGCGCGGATGATCGGTCCGGCGGTTGCTGGCCTCTTGATTGCCCATGTCGGCTCCGGATGGGTGTTCATTCTCAATGCGGTCTCGTTCATGGCGGTGCTTGGCTCCCTCATGCTTCTGCGCGCCGATGAGATGTATCCGGCGCAGCGTTCTGCAGGTGGCCGCGGCAGTCTGGTCGAAGGCTTTCGCTATGTCTGGAAACGGCCGGACCTGAAAGCCATCCTGCTGATGCTGTTCCTGATCGGCACCTTCGGTTTGAACTTTCCGATTTTCATCTCGACCATGTCGGTCACGGCCTTTCATGCCGGCGCCGGCCAGTATGGCGTCCTGACATCGATCATGGCGGTCGGGTCGGTGATCGGTTCGCTGCTGGCGGCGCGGCGCGACAGGCCGCGCCTCAGTCTTCTGATCGTCGGTACCGCTGTGTTTGGTGCAGGCTTCGTCCTCGCCGCCGCGATGCCGAGTTACTGGTTGTTCGGTCTCACGCTGATTGTCATCGGTATCGCAGCTCAAACCGTGACCACCTCGACCAGCAGCCTGGTGCAGCTCTCGACCGAGCCGGCCATGCGTGGTCGCGTGATGGCGATCCTGCTGGCCATTGCACTTGGTGGTACGCCGATCGGTGCGCCGATTGTCGGCTGGGCCGCTGATCGATTCGGTCCGCGCTGGGCGCTAGCCATCGGCGCGATCTCGGGAATGGCTGCGGCCCTGGTCGGCCTGCATTATCTCCTGAAGCACCGCGACGGCCAACGCAGCGTCCGGCCCGGTGGATCCTGATTCGCCCCATGTGAGACGGTATCTCAGACCTGTGATGTGCTATGTCGCGCTGCGTCACAATGCCCGCACACAAAACTGCCAGAGATGCGGTGCGTATTTGCCAGACGTAGCAGTCCATATTCAAGGGAGAAGCCCCATGTCATCGATGTCCCGACGCCATCTCATGCTCGCTGCGACCGGCATCGCTGCCGCGGTCGTCGCGCCCCGTCTTGCTTTCGCCCAGGCGGCTGCGCCGGCCACCCCTACTGCCGGCAATGCGCCATTCATCCTGCCGCCGCTGACCTATCCGGTCACGGCGTTTGAACCGCATATCGATGCCAAGACGATGGAGATCCATCACGACAGGCATCACGCCGCCTACGTTGCCAACATGAACAATTTTGCCAAGGATACCCCGGTGATCGGCGAGAAGCCGCTGGTCGAGGTGCTCGGCAATCTCAACAGCGTGCCTGACGCGATCCGCACCGGCGTGCGCAACAATCTCGGCGGCCATGCCAACCACACCATGTTCTGGCAGATCATGGGCCCGAATGGCGGCAAGCCGGAAGGCGATGTGCTCGCGGCGATCGATCGCGACCTCGGCGGCCTCGAGAAATTCCAGACCGATTTCAACGCCGCCGGCGGCCGTCAGTTCGGTTCTGGCTGGGTGTTCGTGATCGTCGACAAGGACGGCAAGCTGTCGATCGAGACGCGTCCGAATCAGGACAATCCGATCATGGACGGCAAGCGCGCGCTGATGGGCAACGACGTCTGGGAGCATGCTTATTATCTGACCTACCAGAACCGTCGCGCTGATTATCTCAAGGCGTGGTGGAATACGGTCAACTGGACCAAGGTCGGCGAGCGCTATGCGGCGGCAAAGGCCGGCACGCTGGCGGTGTAGTGTTTTCCTTCTCCCCGCTTGCGGGGAGAGGGTGGCGCGGACGAAGTCCGCGACGGGTGAGGGGGAGCTAGCGAGTGAAACACTGGCTCCCCCTCACCCGGATTACTCGCTGCGCTCGCAACCCGACCTCTCCCCGCAAGCGGGGCGAGCTTAAGTAAGAGCCGTTTCTACTTCCTCAGATCACCTTCGTCCGCCGTGCTCTCCGCGAGCGTAGCCGGCTCGATGCCGTAGCGCTTGATCAGCGGCATCTGCGCCACCGCGAAGACCATGGTCAGCGGGATCACGCCGAACGCCTTGAAGGCTACCCAGAAATCCGTGCTCTGGGTGCGCCAGATCGCTTCGTTCAGAAGCGCCATGGCGAAGAAGAACAGCGCCCAGCGCTTCGTCAGCGCACGCCAGCCTTCGTGTGTGAGATTGAACATCTGGTCGAACATGATGGCGATGAAGGATCGGCCGAACAACAGGCCGCCGCCGAGGATCGCTGCGAACAGGCCATAGATGATGGTCGGCTTGACCTTGATGAAGGTCTCGTCATGCAGCACTAGCGTCAGCGTGCCGAACACCAGCACGATGACGGCGGTGACAAGCGCCATAATCGGCACATGCCTGACCACGACATAGGACGCGATCATCGCCGCGACGATCGCCACCATGAAAGCGCCGGTGGCGACGAACAGGTTGAACTTCGCATTGGCGACGAAAAACACGATCAGCGGGCCGAGCTCGGTGGCGAGCTTGAATAGCGGGTGCGGCTGCTTCTTGTCGATCACGTCAGTCATGTCAGCTTTCAATTCCTGCAATCGCCTGCGCGAAATCCCTGGCGGTGAATGGCGCGAGATCGTCGATGCCTTCGCCGACGCCGATGAAATGCACCGGCAGTTTGTACTTTTCCGACAGTGCCACGAGGATGCCGCCGCGCGCGGTGCCGTCGAGCTTGGTCATCACAAGGCCGGTGACGCCAGCCGTACGATGAAACGCTTCGACTTGCGACAGCGCGTTTTGTCCCACTGTGGCATCGAGGACCAGCAGCACCGCATGGGGCGCCGAGGCATCGACCTTCTTGATGACGCGCACGACCTTCTCGAGCTCGACCATGAGTTCGGTCTTGTTCTGCAGGCGGCCGGCGGTGTCGATCAGCAGCACGTCGCGTTTGTCGTCGCGCGCCGCGGTGACGGCGGTGAAAGCGAGGCTCGCGGAATCCGAACCCTGCGCACCGGCGATGACCGGCACCTTGTTGCGCTCGCCCCAGACCTTGAGCTGCTCGATGGCTGCCGCGCGAAACGTATCGCCGGCGGCGAGCATCACCTTGCGGCCTTCGGCGGAGAAGGTGGACGCCAGTTTGCCGATGGTGGTGGTCTTGCCGGAACCGTTGACGCCGACCACGAGGATCACGAACGGCTTGTGCGAAGTATCGATCACCAACGGCTTGGCGACCGCCGAGAGCACTTTCTCGACCTCGGTGGCCACAACGGTTTTGACCTCGTCGGCCGAGATCGCCTTGTCATAGCGGCCATGGCCGACGGCGGCGGAAATCCGCGCCGCCACGTCGGTACCCAGATCGGCGCGCAGCAGCACGTCCTCGATATCCTCGAGCATGGCGCGGTCGAGCTTGCGCTTGGTCACGAGGTCGGCGACCGCGGTGCCGAGGGCGCTCGAGGTGCGCTTCAGCCCGCCGGAGAGCCGTCGCCACCAGCTCAGTTTTGGCGTTTCGGGAGTGTCGCTCATGTCGGGGGTGTGTTAGCCGTTTCGCGCCATGATTCAAAGTATGACCAGTGAAAGTGACGAAGACGTAAGCTTGGAGGCCGAGCCCCGGCTGGAACCCCGCACCGATGCGGTGGAGCTGACCGAGGCCGAGATTCTGGCGCGGGTGCTGCACCGTGACGGCCTGATGCTGGTGATCGACAAGCCAGCCGGCCTGCCGGTGCATCGCGGCCCCAAGGGCGGCGCCAATCTGGAAACATCGTTCGAATTCCTGCGCTATGGCCTGCCGCGTGCACCTGTTCTGGCACATCGGCTGGATCGCGACACCTCAGGCTGCCTGGTGCTCGGCCGGCACCGCAAGGCGACAGCGTCGCTGGGCCTGCTGTTCAAGCACAGCCGCATCCGCAAGACCTATTGGGCGGTGGTCGAGGGCGGGCCCGCCGAGGAGTCGGGCGTCATCGACATGCCGCTCGGGCGGCTCAATGCCGATCGGGGCTGGTGGATGAAGCCGGATCCCGAGGGTCTCAAGGCCGTCTCGAATTTCACCGTGCTCGGCCGCGGCGGTGGCATGAGCTGGCTGGCGCTGGAGCCGGTGACGGGTCGCACGCATCAGCTCCGCGTGCACTCTGCGTCATCCGGATTTCCGATTGTCGGCGACAATATCTACGGCAACGGGCCACGCTTCGGCGAGCCGACACTGCATCTGCATGCCCGGGAGATCGTGATCCCGATTTCGCGCAACAAGGACCCGATTCGTGTCGTCGCGCCGGCCCCGCCGCATCTGCATGAGCGGCTGAAGGAGTGCGGCTGGAACGGGGAGTAACGCGTCGGGATAGCGCGCAGCACCCGCGCTATAACAGGCCACGCTCACGCGGCAGCGCCGTTCTGAACTGTCACCGTGCCATCGGGGTTTAACGTGACGGTGAGTGCACACATGTTCGGTTCGAAAACCAATGGCACGACGACCGCCAGCTTGGACGGATCGAAGATTTCGCCCTGCACGACATCAGCGAGCGTCATCCAGTATCTCGCCGTCGACGTGAACGTAAATGTCATGTTCGGCGCGGCCTGCATCACCTCGGTCGCTGATCCGGCCATGCCAATGCCGACGTTTGCCGTGTCCATCGGGATCGTTCCGTCGCATGTGATCATCAGGGAGTCGTTTTGCCCCTGCCGCTGGTCGATGAAGCCAAAGGCCTCGCTGCCATAGGTCAATGTGACGAGGCTGCTGGCTGGCAGTGTCGCCGGCAGGACCTCTACCGCGGCGAATGCAATACCCGGCGCGAGCTTGCCGCTCTCCATCCAGACGAAATCATAGCTCGGCTGCCAGGAAAAGATCAGCTCCGTCCTCGGGCCGACCCGCATGACGAACCAGGCAGGGACAAGCCCGGAAGGCGCGTTCTGGCTGGATTGAAAGCAGACGAATGTCTGTGTTGAAGCGCTGTTATTGAAAAATTTCAGTTCGTAAACCGGCAGGCCACCCGCAATGGCCGATGCAGCCGTCGCACCGGGCTCGCCATTTCTGTGGTCTGCGAAATTGATGCGGACGACTGACGGCATGCCCCACCTCCATCGCGCACCGTTGCGATGGCGCGTAGGATTAATATATCGCAACCATGGGTTGAATGAAAGGGGCGTCTGTCTAAAACAATGTGGGCGATGGATGCGTAGCTCACGAACAGATCGATTGCCCTGGGACGCGAAGCTTGTTTCAGGCAACCGAAGCGAACAGCTTCGGATCGAACGTGCCCTCATATTCAAACGCGGCCGGCCCCGTCATCAGCACGTGGTCGTCGCTCTCGCGCCATTCGATGGTGAGTTCACCGCCGGGCAGCGTCATATGCACAGTGCGATTGGTCCGGCGCAGGCGAGCGGCGGCAACAGCGGTTGCGCAAGCCGCGGAGCCACAAGCCTTGGTGAGGCCGGCGCCGCGCTCCCAGGTGCGCATCACGATGTGATCGCGATCGACGATATGGGCCAGCGTGATATTGGCGCGGTCCGGGAAAATCGGGTGGTTTTCTAAGAGCGGGCCGAACTTCTCGAGGTCATAGGCCTGGATGTCGTCCACCCAGAAGATGGCATGAGGGTTGCCCATCGAGACCACTGACGGGGTGTGCAGGATTGGCGCGTCGATCGGGCCGATCTGCAGCTCGATGCCGCGGGTGTCACGGAATTCCTCGGCCAGCGGAATGTCCTGCCAGCCGAACTTCGGCGTGCCCATGTCCACCGTGTAGAGATCCGGCGTCGGGCCTTGCCAGCAATTGATCAGGCCGGCCTTGGTCTCGAATGTGAGTGCCGTCTTGTCGCCGCCGGCAAAGGTCTGCCGCGCCACGCAACGCATGCCGTTGCCGCAAGCGCCCGCCTCGGAGCCGTCATTGTTGTAGATCGAGACGAACGCGTCAGTGCCGGCCAGCCGGGGCTTCTGCAGCACCATCAACTGGTCATAGGGCACCCCTTCGGGGGTGGCCACGGCCCGGGCGTCGGCAGGCGTGATACCGGATGCCGTATCGCGCAGGTCGATCACGACGATCTCGTTGCCGATGCCGTTCATCTTGGCGAAGGAATGGTTGGCCAGTGCGCTCATGCTCGGTCCCGTTGATCTCAGCCTTATATGGCGAGGCCGGGCAGATTGGCCAGTGCGGCGATTCTGTGTCGGCTGTTTTGAATGGCCCTGCGCAATTTGGGGAGGGGACGAAAGCTGCGGCTGCGTGTTACCATGGTGCCGTATCGCGCATGTTGCCGGACGCTGCGCTGCAGGATGTCACTGGAGACCCTTCGAATGACCCGTTCTCGCCTGTCCCGCCTCGCCACTGCGGCGCTGATCCCGGCAGCCGCGCTGACGCTGAACGCCGCGGCCTGGGCACAATCTCCGCCTGCCACGCCGCCAGCGGCAAGCTCCCCGGCCACCCCGCCCGCGCCGGCGACACCAGCTCCGGCGGCAACGGCTCCCGCCACACCCGCTCCCGCCACACCGGAGACGCCGGCCCCCGCCGCGCCGGCAACGCCGCCCGCCGCGGCGCAGGCCCCTGCAACGCCACCCGCGCCTCAGGTCCAGGTTGCCGATCCGTTCGGCGAGGAAATCACGCTGTCGCCGAAGCAGATGGTGACGTTCGTCGGCAAGGCCAATTGGGATTCGGCCTTCGATACGCTGATGGATGCGTTCAAGCAGATCACGACCGTGCTCGACAAACAGGGCGTCAAATCATCCGGCAATCCGATGATCGTCTATACGACCACCGACGACACCGGCTTCACCTTCCTCGCGGAAATCCCGGTCGATCAGGAGGTGAAGAACCTGCCGAAGGCGATGAAGATGGGCCTGTCACCGGATGGTAAGGCGCTGAAGTTCGTCCATCGCGGCTCCTACGACAATATGGACAACACCTATGAGGCGATCACCAATCACCTCGATGACAAGAAGTTAGAGGCGAAAGACACGTTCATCGAGGAATACATGACCGATCCCTTGAAGACGGCAGAAGACAAGCTGGTCATCAATGTCTATGTGCCGCTCAAGTAGCCGAGCCGTAGCTCTGTCATAGCCTCTGGTCATAAAGAAGCCTTGGACGGTCGCGAGAGAATGGGCATGACAAATCATTTCGCTCTCGCTTCGCTGGCCATTGCGCTCATCGCCACTCCTGCGCTCGCGCAGGTCAATCCACCGCCGGTGATTTCCGTCTCCGGCGAAGGCACCGTCTCGGTGCCGCCGGATCTTGCTGTCGTCGATGGCGGTGTCACGACTGATGCCAAGACGGCACGCGAGGCCGCCGAGGCCAACAATACCGCGATGGCCAAGGTGCTGGCGGCCCTGAAAAGCGCGGGTATCGCCGAGAAGGACATGCAGACGTCGCGGTTGTCGCTGTTTCCGCAATATGCGCAGCAGACCCGTCCCAATCCCAATCCTGGCCCCAACGTCATCTCGGGCTATCGTGCGAGCAACCGCGTCACCATCCGCGTACGCGACGTGACCAAGGTCGCCGGCACCATCGACGCGCTGGTGTCGTCGGGCGCCAATGAGGTTGGCGGCATCAATTTCATGGTGACCAAGGCGTCGCAACTTCTCGACGATGCGCGCAGCGACGCGATTGCGGATGCGCGGCGCAAGGCAGAGATTTACGCCAAGGCTGCCGGCGTCAAGCTCGGCGCGCCGATCAGCATCTCCGAGGACTCCGGCAGCGCGCCAGCGCCAATGATGTTGCGCAAGATGGGCGCCGATGTGGCATCGGCTCCGGTGGCGCAAGGCGAGGAAGTGCTGCGCGTGAATGTCAGCGTGAGCTGGGAAATCAAGCCGGCGCAGTAACTACAAACTCGGTCATGGCCGGGCAAAGCGCGAAGCGCGGCTTCGCCAGATGTCCCGGCCATCCATGTCTTAGTCTTCAGTCTTCGCTAAAGACCTGGATGCCCGGCACATCTAGCGAAGCTCGCTTCGCGCTGGTCGGGCATGACGACTGAGAGTTCGTGCTCTCCTTAAATCTCCACCACCTGTCCCGGCTTAAGCGCCATAAACTTCTCACTGGGCAATTCCGCCGCGGTGCATGCGGCAGCCAATCCTTGCACCGGTCCGTCGATCGCTTCATCGGTGAGCTGGAATGTGCTGTGATGGCTGGCTAGCGCCTGCTGCGCGCCGCAATCGCCAAAGGCTTTCACGGCGTCTTCCGGATTCATGTGCTGGTCCTTCATGAACCAGCGTGGCTCATAGGCGCCGATCGGCAGGATCGCGAGCCTGATAGCACCATGGGCTTCGCGCACGCGGCGGAAGTGGAGGCCGTCGCCATAACCGGAATCACCGACGATGTAGATCTTGCCCGCCGGCGTCTCCAGCACGAAGCTCGCCCACAGCGACTTGTTGCGATCGAACAGACCGCGCGCCGTCCAGTGTCGCGTCGGCACCAGCGTGACCGCGAGACCGTTGCCGAGCTCGACGCGATCTGTCCAGTCATAGGCCTCGGCCTTGATCGCGCTGTCGGCGCTCTTCATGGTGACGTCATTGCCGAGCGGCGTGATCACGCGCGGCGCAAATTTTGCGGCGAGCTTTGAGAGCGTCGGAAGATCGAGATGGTCGTAATGACCGTGCGACACCAGCACGATGTCTATTTTCGGCAGCTTGTCGAACGCGATGCCGGGTGCGGTGTGGCGCTTCGGGCCGGCGAACGAGAATGGCGAGACACGGTCGGACCACACCGGGTCGAACAGGATGTTGATTCCCGCGGTCTGGATCAGCCAGCTCGCGTGACCCACGTAACTAAAGCGAACGCCCGTACCCTCGACCTTGGCCGGCGGCGTATCGGCAAACTCGTTCTCGACCCAGTCGGGCCAGACCTCGCGCGTACGGCCGCCGCCGAATTGCCACCGCAGCACTTCGCCGAGCGACTTGGGCGGCACGCCGTCGGGATCGAAGAAGATCTTGCCGTCGAAGTGATCGGAGACGGGGCCGTCATAATTGGTCATGCGGGAAGCCCAGAAGGCCGACAGCCCAGCGGCTGCGGCGAGACCGCCCAGCGACGTCAGAAGGCGGCGGCGGGTGAGAATCATGGAGCTGGATCAAATCCGGTGGGACGACGGGCTGCGCCCAACGAGGCGCAGCCCGCATCAGATGGAATTTGTCAGTGGATTCCGCAACCCGCGCCGATCCTTTGTTCGCTCAGTAGCCGACGGTGAACCGCTTGCGCGTATGCGCAGGCGTCTCGATCTCGTCGGCCATGGCGATGGCATAATCCTCAAAGGAAATGCTGCTGCCCTTGTCGTTGGCGAGCAGTTGATCGCCGCCAAGCCGGAATGTCCCGGTGCGCTCGCCCGGGATGAACAGGGCCGAGGGCGACAGGAAGGTCCAGTTGAGCTCCTTGTCGTGGCGCAGGATGTCGAGGAACAGGCCGCCTACCGCGGCCTCGGCCCGGTACTCCGCCGGAAATCCCGGGGTCTCGATCAGCTTCAGGCCGGGAGCGACTTCGAGGCTGCCGGCGCCGCCGACCACCAGATAGCGCGGAACGCCCGCCGCCTTCACGGCCGCGATCAGCTTGTGCGGGTCGCTGACGAGGAAATGGATCGCGCTGACAGCGACGTCGTGGCCCTTCAGGGCGGCAGTGAGACCGGCAACATCGTTGGCGTCGGCCTTCAGTGGCGTCACCCCGGCCAGAACAGGGGCTTTCTCCGGGTTGCGGGCGATGGCGGTGACGGTATGACCGCGGCGGGACAGTTCAGCGACAATTTGCGAGCCGGCGCGGCCGGTGGCGCCGATCAGGGCGATTTTCATTTGATATCTCCATATGGTAACCAATAGAAACTTGCTATTCATTTCGGCAGTAGCTGTGAAGAAGGCACTTTTGCGTTAGCTGGTTACCCCGAGGAGACCGCCGCCATGCAGACCGATATCGAAAGCGCCGCCCAGCGCTGGAAAGCCGGCAACGTCTATGCGAGCAGCTGCCCAACCCGGCTGGTTCTGGACCGGATCGCCGATAAATGGGCGGTTCTGGTGCTGGGCCTGCTCACGGACGGCCCCGTTCGCTTCAACCAGCTGCGGCGGCAGATCGAGGGAATCTCGCAGAAAATGCTGTCGCAGACCCTGAAAAGCCTGGAGCGCGATGGCCTGGTGAGCCGCAAGGCGATCCCCACCGTGCCGGTCACGGTCGAATATGCGATCACTCCGCTCGGACGAACCCTGTCGGATACCGTCGATGCGCTGCGGGTCTGGGCTGAAAACCATATGGGCCAGGTGCTTGAGGCACAGCAGCACTATGATGCCGGCGGAACACGGAGCGCGGCCGCCTGAGCAGGCGATCGCGCTGCAAACCTTGACTTATCGGGCTCCAGCACTGTAAATCCCGCCACTTCTCGAAAAGTTCTCTTTTCGACCCGCCGACCGGTCCTGGAGACCGGAGGTCAACGCCCGACAGCGCGATGCGCCCTCGGGCGCAAAAGTGTTTGGTTATTTGCCATCGTGGGGATGGCACGAGCGGAAGCGACAATCGATGTTCGACAGTCTGTCGGAACGGCTTGGCGGAATTCTCGATCGGCTCACCGGGCGCGGTGCGCTGTCGGAGGCTGATGTCGATGCCGCCATGCGCGAAGTCCGCCGGGCGCTGCTCGAGGCCGACGTCTCGCTCGACGTGGTCCGCAGCTTCGTCGATCGTGTCCGTGAACAGGCCATCGGCGCCACCGTCGTCAAGTCGGTCACCCCCGGCCAGATGGTCGTCAAGATCGTCCATGACGAGCTGGTCGCCACGCTCGGCGCCGACGGTGAAGGCGGCATCGATCTGCAAGCCGTGCCACCCGTCGCCATCATGATGGTCGGTCTGCAGGGTTCCGGTAAAACCACCACCACTGCAAAGCTCGCCCGCCGTCTCACCCAGCGCGACAAGCGCAAGGTGCTGATGGCCTCGCTCGACGTCTATCGTCCGGCCGCCATGGAACAGCTCGCGGTGCTCGGCCGCGATCTCGACATCCAGACGCTGCCGATCGTCGAAGGGCAAAAGCCCGCTGACATCGCCAAGCGTGCGCTGTCGGCCGCCAAGCTTGGCGGCTACGACGTGGTTCTGCTCGACACCGCCGGTCGCACGACGCTCGACGAAGAAATGATGTCGGAAGCGATCGAGATCAAAGCGATCGCCAATCCGCATGAAGTGCTGCTGGTCGCGGATGCATTGACCGGTCAGGACGCCGTCAATCTCGCGCGCTCCTTCAACACCCGCGTCGGCCTTACCGGCATCGCGCTCACGCGCGTCGACGGCGATGGCCGCGGCGGTGCTGCACTCTCGATGCGTGCGGTCACCGGCAAGCCGATCAAGCTGATCGGTACCGGTGAAAAGACCGATGCACTGGAAGACTTCCATCCGAGCCGTATCGCCGGCCGTATTCTCGGCATGGGCGACGTCGTCTCGCTGGTTGAGCGCGCCGCTGCGAATATCGATGCGGAAAAAGCTGCGCGCACTGCCGAGCGCATGCGCAAGGGTCAGTTCGATCTCACCGACATGCGTGAGCAACTGATCCAGATGACCAATATGGGCGGTCTCTCCGGCCTGATGGGCATGATGCCCGGCATCGCCAAGATGAAGAACCAGATCGCTTCCGCCGGTCTCGACGACCGTGTGGTGAAGCGCCAGATCGCCGTCATCGATTCGATGACGCGTCAGGAGCGCAAGAATCCCGACATCCTCAAGGCCAGCCGCAAGAAGCGTATCGCTGCTGGCGCCGGCCTCAAGGTCGAGGAAGTCAACAAGGTGCTGAAGATGCACCGGAACATGGCCGACATGATGAAGGCCATGGGCTCAGGCAAGCGCGGCCCGATGGCCGGCATCGCGCAGGCCATGGGCTTCGGCGGCGGTGGCATGCCGTCGCCCGAACAGATGAAGGCGATGGCCGAGAAGATGCCGGGCGGGCTGCCGCAGGGCATGCCGTCATTGCCGAAAGATTTCCCGGGCCTGTCGGGCCTGGGCAAACCGACGCTGCCGGGACTCGGCGGCTTTCCCGGTCTCGGGAAAAAGAAATAACGCGACCCATTCAACTCACATTCAAATCGAACATACTTAGGAGAATCCCATGTCCGTCGTTATCCGCCTCGCTCGTGCAGGCACCAAGAAGCGCCCCGTCTATCACGTCGTCGTCGCCGACTCGCGTTTTCCCCGCGATGGCCGCTTCATCGAGCGTCTCGGTTACTTCAATCCGCTGCTCGCCAAGGACAACGAGCTGCGCCTGAAGCTCGACCTCGACAAGACCAAGGCCTGGATCGCCAAGGGCGCACAGCCGTCGGATCGCGTTGCTCGTTTCCTCGATGCCGCTGGCGTTCAGAAGCGCGAAGCCCGCAACAATCCCGAGAAGGCCGTGCCGCGCAAGGAGCGCAAGGCCAACGCTGAAGCCGCCGCCAAGAAGTAAGGCGGAATGACCTCCGCGCAAATCTGCGTCGCGCGCATCGGCGCGCCGCATGGTGTGCGCGGTCAGGTCCGGCTGTGGACCTTCACCGAAGATCCATTCGCCGTGCTCGACTACGGTCCGCTTGCCACCAAGGACGGCAAGCGGAGCTTTGAGGTCGATGATGTCCGCGAGGCCAAGGGCCATCTGGTCGCGACGCTGAAGGGCGTTGCGTCCCGCGAAGACGCCGAGCGCCTCAATGGCGTCGAGCTCTTTGTGGCGCGCGATGCGCTGCCCGACACCGAAGACGATGAATATTACCACGCCGATCTGATCGGCCTCGCTGCGGTCAATGCTGCGGGCGACTCGATCGGCCGTGTCGTCGGTATCCATAATTTCGGCGCCGGCGATATCATCGAGATCGCGCCGCTAGAGGGCGCGACCCTGCTGTTGCCTTTCACCAATGCGGTGGTGCCGACCGTCGATCTTGTGGCTGGACAGGTCGTGATCGAATTGCCGGGTGAGATCATCGGCGACGATCCCACTGCGGCGTAGGGTTTACGCTTTCAACGCCTCCGCTATCGTTGTTGCGAACGGCGTCGTCTTCCGCCCGATCAGCTTACTCAGCGTATGGCTGTCATCGAACAGCGCGCCGTCGGCTGCCGCCGTGTTTGACGTCGCGATCAGATCCGCGAGTTCTTCCGGAAGGCCGCATTGAGCATGATGGCCTTGAATTTGGCTTCCGGCAGACGAACGTATGGGACTGTTTTGTCGCTCTGCTTTCGGTCGAATATCGGCTGTCGCCGCTGGGACAATCGGCCCTCGGGCCGCTGAGCGCAGCTTCGCGGAGATCAAGGCCGCTCGCGCCGCCTTCGATGCGGGTGACACCAGCGAGCAGATGTCGGCGGCCTGACGCGGCGATCGCCGGGGTTTGACGCCTCGCGCCGGACGCGCGATGGAAGGTCATGACTTCCGATCCTTCATCCGCGCCATGGCGCGCGACGGTGCTGACGCTGTTTCCGGAGATGTTTCCGGGTCCGCTCGGCATCAGCCTTGCTGGCAAGGCGCTGGCTTCCGGCCTGTGGGTGCTGGAGGCACGGGATATCCGTGCCTCGGCCACCGACAAGCATCGCAGCGTCGATGACACGCCTGCCGGCGGCGGACCGGGCATGGTGCTGCGCGCCGATGTGCTGGCCGCAGCGATCGATTCGGTGGAGGCTTCTGAAGGCCGTCCCAAGCTCGTGATGAGCCCCCGCGGTCGGCCATTGACCCAGGCGCGGGTGGCGGAGCTGGCGGCCGGGCCGGGGCCATTGATCGTCTGCGGCCGCTTCGAGGGCATCGATCAGCGCGTCATCGACGCCCGAGGGCTCGAGGAAGTCTCGATCGGGGACTATGTGCTGTCCGGCGGCGAAATCGGTGCCATGACGCTGATTGATGCCTGCGTGCGGCTTCTGCCGGGTGTCATGGGTAAGTTGGCGTCTGGAACCGACGAGAGTTTCTCTGATGGGCTACTCGAATACCCGCAATATACCCGCCCGCAGACCTTCGAGGGGCGTCAAATCCCGGATGTCCTGATTTCGGGCGACCATGCGAAGGTTGCCAAATGGCGGCTGGCCGAGGCGGAAGCGCTTACCCAGGAGCGCCGGCCCGATTTATGGGCGGCTCGCCCGAAAGCCCCGGAATCGGGCAGAAAGCGAAAACCGCCAAAAATCACGACGGGCGAGTGACAGAGACGGGTGACAACGGCTTCGCTTTCCCGTATAGCAGCGCCAAATCCGTGCAATGGCAGGGTAAGAGTTTCGAGCGCAGCCCGCGCAACGTCTGGGCGCGCCGCCGATGGAGATTTTCGATGAACCTGATTCAGACGCTTGAAAAAGAGCAGTTCGACCGCCTTTCCGCCACCAAGTCGATCCCGGAATTCGGTCCCGGCGACACCCTCATCGTCAACGTGAAGGTTGTCGAAGGCGAGCGCTCCCGCGTGCAGGCCTATGAAGGCGTCTGCATCGGCCGCAACGGCGGCGGCATCAATGAGAGCTTCACCGTTCGCAAGATTTCATACGGCGAGGGTGTCGAGCGCGTGTTCCCGCTGCTCTCCCCGATGATCGACTCGATCAAGGTTGTGCGTCGCGGCAAGGTGCGTCGCGCCAAGCTGTATTACCTGCGCGATCTGCGCGGCAAGTCGGCCCGCATCGTCGAGAAGAAGACCGAGCGTCCGGCCAAGGTCGCGGCTGTGGCTGCAGCTAAGTAATTTTCCGCATCATCGAATGTGCGAGACGAAAAGCGCGGCGCAAGCCGCGCTTTTTTGTTACGTGAAGACTGCATACCTCCGTCGCATTGGCGTCGTGATCGCTGAGTGCTATATGACTGGAATGTTTCTAGACCTGCACCAGCACGCTTTGCGCATCGTCATCGACGATCATAGTCGGCTGCCCGGTCGCTTCTTCGGTCGCTTCACCACGTCGATCGTGGGCGCGCTTAGAAGCGCGTGAGCAATCTCACGCGTTTCTTTTCCCGTTTCTCAGTTGCTCGCTTTGCGCCGTCGATGCGGCGAATCATTTAGCAGCACGCAACTGGCCCACGTTTTCTTTTGAGGCCTGATCTCATGACTGACTCTGCAAAGCCGACCACCCTGTACGACAAGATCTGGAACGACCATCTGGTCGAGGAAGCCGCTGACGGCACCTGCCTGCTCTATATCGATCGCCATCTGGTGCACGAAGTGACGAGCCCGCAGGCGTTCGAAGGCCTGCGTGCCGCCGGCCGCCGTGTGCATGCGCCAGAGAAGACGCTCGCCGTCGTCGATCACAACGTGCCGACCACCGATCGCACCAAGCCCAATCCCGATCCGGAAAGCACCGAGCAGATCGCGACTTTGGCCGAGAACGTGCGTGAATTCGGCATCGAATATTACAACGAGTTCGACAAGCGCCAGGGCATCGTCCACGTCATCGGTCCCGAGCAGGGTTTTACGCTGCCGGGCACGACGATCGTTTGCGGTGACAGCCACACCTCGACGCACGGCGCATTCGGCGCGCTGGCGCATGGCATTGGCACGTCGGAAGTCGAGCACGTGCTGGCGACGCAGACGCTGATCCAGAAGAAGGCGAAGAACATGCGCGCCACCGTCGATGGCAAACTGCCGGACGGCGTCACCGGCAAGGACATCATCCTGGCCATCATCGGCGAGATCGGCACCGCCGGCGGCACCGGCTATGTGCTGGAATATGCCGGCGAGGCGATCCGTGCGCTGTCGATGGAAGGCCGCATGACGGTCTGCAACATGTCGATCGAAGGCGGCGCCCGTGCCGGCCTGATCGCACCTGACGAGAAGGCCTATGAATTCCTGAAAGGTCGCCCGATGTCGCCGAAAGGCGAGATGTGGGAACAGGCCGTGCGCTACTGGGAAACACTGCGCTCCGACGAAGGCGCGCATTTCGATCACGAGATCCGTCTCGATGCGGCGAAGCTGCCGCCGATCGTCACCTGGGGCACCTCGCCCGAGGACGTCATCTCGATCTCCGGCAAGGTGCCGAACCCCGCCGACATCGCGGATGAAGCAAAGCGTCTCTCCAAGGAGCGTGCGCTGGCCTATATGGGTCTGACCGCAGGTACGAAAATCACCGACATCAAGCTCGACCGCGTCTTCATCGGTTCCTGCACCAATGGTCGTATCGAGGATCTGCGCGCCGCGGCCAAGGTCGTCGACGGCAAGACCGTCAACGGCCATGTCTCGGCGATGATCGTGCCGGGCTCGGGTCTGGTGAAGGAGCAGGCGGAAGCTGAAGGCCTCGACAAGATCTTCCTGAAGGCCGGTTTCGAATGGCGTGAGCCGGGTTGCTCCATGTGCCTGGCGATGAATCCCGACAAGCTGGCGCCGGAAGAACGCTGCGCTGCCACCTCGAACCGCAACTTCGAGGGCCGTCAGGGCCACAAGGGCCGCACCCATCTGGTGTCGCCGGCGATGGCGGCTGCGGCTGCGATCGCGGGACACTTCGTCGATATCCGCGAGTGGCATTAATTTAGCTGCACGGGGCGGCACATCCTCGGTAAGATCGACGGCCTGCTGATGTAGGTCGTCTTTCTATGAGCTCCGTAATTTGTCCCGCATGCCTCGCGCACTCGTCAAACCCTTCGGACTGACCGACACGACGGCCCGACGCATTTGGCTGCGCGCGCAGCGGCTCGATGCGCGTGCGCCGTTCGGTGACGGCGCGGAGGCGGTGAAGGCTGCCGTCCAGCATCTTGGCTATGTGCAGATCGACACCATCAATGTGATCGAGCGCAGTCACCATCACATCCTGTTCTCACGGATCCCGAACTACAAACGCGCCGATCTCAGGCAGGCGCAGACGCACGACAAGAGCGTGTTCGAATACTGGACCCACGCGCTCGCTTACGTGCCGACCGATGACATCGGCTTCTTCGTGCCGGACATGAAATATTATCGCCGTGAGGGCCATGGCTGGTTCGCGTCGGTGACACCGGCGGACAAGCGCAAGGTGATGCGGCTGGCCAAGGCCGGCCCGTTGTCGATTCGCGATATCGATGACGATGTGCTGCGCGAGAAGGATCACGAATGGGCCAGCCGCAAGCCGTCAAAGCGAGCGCTGCAGCTGGCGTTTTATGAGGGGCATCTCACGATCTCCGAACGGCAGGGCATGCTGAAGACCTATGATCTTCTGCTGCGGCATTTCGGCTGGGAGACGCTGCCGAAAGCCGCGAGTGCTACGGAGAAATACGCCTATCTGCTGGATCGCGCGCTGCGGTCGCAGGGCATCGTCAGTCTGGACTCGATCTGCCACCTGGATGCACCGAGCAAGGCCGGCATACGCAAGCTGATCGAGGCCCGTGTGCGCAAGGGCGAGCTGATGGCCGTCGCGCTCGATGGCGCCGGCAAGCAGGAACACTGGACGACGCCCGCGGCTATCGAGGACCCTAGCCCGGGCGAGGCCGGGCTGGTCCATGTGCTGTCACCGTTCGATCCTCTCGTGATCCAGCGCAAGCGCACGAATTTGTTCTTCGGGCATGACCATCGCTTCGAGGCCTATGTGCCGAAGGAAAAACGCCAGCTCGGCTACTTCGCACTGCCGGTGCTGGTGGATGATCAGATCGTTGCAGCGGTCGATCTCAAGACCGATCGGCAGAAGCGCAAATTGCTGATGCAGCAATGGAGCTGGGTCGGTGAGGGCACCAAGCCGAAAACACCGCGCAAGGAATGGAAGCGCCGCATCGAGGAAGAGCTCGGGCGGTTCGAGGCGTTTCAGTTGGGGGAGTGAGCTCCGGCGCGTGCACTACACTCCGTCGTCATCCGCGGGCTTGACCCGCGGATCCACGTTTTGGCAACAAGCAAAGACGTAGATGGCCGGGACATCCAGCGAAGCCGCGCTTCGCGCTATGCCCGGCCATGATGGAGTGTGTGGAGAGTCGCTTCAGTCAACCCGACCCATCTCACCAATAAATATTGAAGCGATGGTAATGCCGCCGGTGGTGCCAGTGGCGGTGATGCCAGGGGCGATAGCGGCAGATCTTGCGTGGGCCGTAATAGGTCCAGACGATCCGGCAGAAACGGCGCGGTTGGTAGTAGCGCGGGCCGTAATAATAGCTCGGCGCATAGGCGTAATAGCGCGGGCGGAAATGGCGGCGATAGCCGTAATGGCGCGCGCCGTAGTAGCGTGTCGGCGCATAATAAGGGCGCCGGGCGATCAATGGCGCCGCGTATCGATAGCCGCCGCCGTGGAACGCGGGGCCACGCCGGAAACCGCCGCCGACAAAGGCCGGCCCCGGACGGAAACCGCCTCCGCCACGGAATGCCGGCGCTGCGGCTCGGAAGCCTCCGCCGCCACCTCCACCCCGAAACGCCGGCATGCCGCCGCCACGAAATCCGCCGCCGCCTCCGCCTCCGCCATGAAAGGCGTGACCGCCGCCGCCACCGCCGCGGAAACCTCCGCCGCCGCGTCCACCGCGATGCTGGACCTGGAGCAGCGCGTCGCTCGCCTGCTTGGCTGCGGGTGCCGCGCCGGGATTGATCAGCGAGACCGCCCGTGCCGATGGCGTCAGCGATATCATCATCGCTGCGGCGGCAGCCACGCCGAGCGAGCGCGTCATGAATTGTCTGATCGCAAAACCTCGATCGGCATTCAGGACAGGTTGTCGATTCTGAACATCTCTCATCGGAAACATCCTCCCTCGATCGGCGCATGGGACATCGATCGCGCAAACCTGACAGTGCAGGTCCTCGTTTGCGCGAACGGTGCATTTGCGCATGGTCGTGTCATGTGAATTGTCGCGCCTTGACCGAAAATTAAGGATGTCGATCTGAACGCGTCATGAATGACGCATGCGGAAGCCGCGCGGCACGCACAAAAAAACAGGCGCCGCAAAGGGCGCCTGTCAATATCGTCTAGAGATCCTGGAATTTACCAGCGGCCGAAGCTGAAGCCGACGCTGAGCGGGCCGCCGCCGAAACCGACGCCCGGGCCATAACCATAGGCGCCATAGGGACGATAGCCGCCATAATAGCCGTAGGGCCGGTAGCCGTATCCGCCGTAGTAAGCAGGGCGATAGGCATAGGGACGTCCGTAATAGGCGGGGCCGTAATATGAGCGGTACGGGCGATAGCCGTATCCGTAGCCATAACGCGGGCCGTAATAGCTGCGATACCCGTAATGCCGGTGGCCGAAGTGATGATGGCGGTGGTGAAAGTGACGATGGCGCCGCTGCGCGCTGAAGTCCGTCGCCTTTGCCTTGTTGTCTGCCGCAGCCTTTTGAGGCGTCTGTGCGTCAGCCATTGCGGGGGCGCTGGTCAATGCGCCACCGAGTGAAAGTGTTGCAGCCAGCATGGCTGCGCCTACCCAGTTCTTCATGATTTTTCCTTGCCTCGATCGCTTTCCATCGATCGTCTTTCGTCGCCTTCACCCCATAACGCATATGGAGGCTGCGATTTCCCGCGACAGAGAGACGCGGTCAACATCCCGTCAACGAGAACAGGCGCACTTGCGCGCGCCTGTTTCCATTTCCGAAATATTCTCAGTGGCGCCAGTGAGGACGCACATGGTGCGGCCGGTGCCAGCCATGATGACGGCGGACGTGATGCGGGCGGTGCCAGCCGTGGTGACGGCGCACGCCGTGATGCGGGCGATAGCCGCGATTGTGGTGATGACGATACTGAACCTCGGTCGTCAGTTTCTCGCCGCTTTGCACGGACGATGCGATGCCCGGGCCGTTCAGCGAAACAGCGTTCGCCTGCTGCGTTGGCGCTGCGACGAACAGCAATCCTGCGATGGCAGCGAAGCCAAAAATTTTCTTAACGTTCACGTGTGCTCTCCTCAGGTCTGCGCGCATCTCAAATGCACGCTGCAAATGGATCATCGCCCATGCTGATGACGCTAGGGTTCGGGAGGTGAACGCGATGTGAATGGTGCGTGAGCGATATGACGCGGTGGCGGACTGTCGCAGCCGCGGAACGAATGCGCGTCATCGCGCCAATGTGAAGCACGGTTGTAAAACCAAATCGCTGCACGACGCGTATCTCGATCATGCAATGATGGAGGCCGTCATGATGCGTTTGATCTCGACGATTGGTGTCACGCTCGCATTCGTCTCCACGGGCCTGGATCTGTGGATCGAACAGGCGCAGGCGTCGCAAGGCCCGGGCGTGATACCCGGCACCGCAGGCGCAGCAACACAACTCGCCATGGCGATTATCGTCTATGGCGGTTCGGCGATGGTGATTGCAGCGGGTCTGATCGGTGCCGCGCGGCAGCGCCGCTAGTTTAGCCGCGGCGCCAGTAGCAGTTCATCCGCGGTACGATCACGGTGCCGCTCGGGCGATATTCCTGCACCAGATTGGCGGTGCAATCGCGGACGGCATTCGGGCCGGGATTGTAGCTGGGATAGACACCGCGTTCGTCTGGGGTGCGATAGATACGAACGCGCGGGCGCGCACGGTGGGGCTGAACGCTGTCGTCGGATTGGGCGACCTGTGTGGCCGTCTGCGCCTGTGCGGTGTTCGCCATCGGCAAGCCGCCGAGCGCAACCGCCAATCCCAGTGCCGCCATCATGATCCGCATTGTCACGCCCCAAACTGCCATAAGCATGATCCCGAAAAGTGGATGCCGGTTTTCACCGACAAACGGGTTCGTTTGTCGGGAGATCATGCTTCAAAAGAATGCCGCAAAGTCTCCGATTGACGCCCGCCCGTCAACCGCCGGGACAGCCCTGTGCCGGCGCATTGCCATGTCATGGGAATTGGCTAGACAGGGAAACATGTGGCACCAGGCAAAAGCTCCCGATCTCGCGGAAATGGAAGACATGGCCCATGCCATGCTCGCCCTCCTGCCAGAGGATTTCCGCAAGCTCTGCGAAGGCGTGATCATCCGGGTCGATGACTTTCCCAGTGACGAGGTGCTGGAGGAGATGCAGGCGGAGACCGAATTCGACCTGCTGGGCCTGTTCCAGGGCGTCGGACTGCCGTTTCAGAGCCAGGACAATACCGGGCAGCTCCCGAACATGATCTGGCTGTATCGCAGGCCGATCCTGGATTACTGGGCCGAGCATGACGAAACCCTCGGCCATATCGTCCGCCATGTGCTGATCCACGAGATCGGCCACCATTTCGGCCTGTCGGACGCCGATATGGAGGCCATCGAGGCTGGCGTCGCCGATTAGCCCTGCATAAATCACCCTTGGACGGGCCGCCCGATCGGGCTAAAACGCCGGCTCAATCCGAGGATACGTTCATGGACAAGTTCACCACGCTGGAAGGCGTCGCGGCACCGCTGAAGATCATCAATGTCGATACCGACATGATCATCCCGAAGCAGTATCTGAAGACCATCAAGCGTACCGGTCTTGGCAAGGGCCTGTTCTCGGAAGCGCGCTACCTCGATGACGGCAGCGAGAACCCGGATTTCGTGCTCAACAAGCCGGCCTATCGCAATGCCAAGATCATGGTGGCCGGCGATAATTTCGGCTGCGGTTCGTCGCGCGAACACGCGCCGTGGGCGCTGCTGGATTTCGGCATCCGCTGCGTGATTTCGACCTCGTTCGGCGACATCTTCTACAACAATTGCTTCAAGAACGGCGTGCTGCCGATCCGCGTCTCGCAGAAGGATCTCGACGCGTTGTTCGACGATGCCGAGCGCGGCGCCAATGCGACGATCACTATCGACCTGCCGAACCAGGAAATTCGTGGCCCCGACGGTGGCACGGTGAAGTTCGAGATCGATCCGTTCCGCAAGCATTGCCTGCTCAACGGTCTCGACGATATCGGCCTGACGATGGAGAAGAAGGCCTCCATCGACAGCTACGAAGAGAAGCTCAAGACCGCACGCGCCTGGGCCTGATCTCACTTCGGAAGGTGACGCGTGATTCCTGACGTCGTCACCTTTTGGGAGGGCCCGCTCGATGCGTTGCGCAGGCTGTGCCTGAGATCGCAGGTCGAGGCCGGCCACCGCGTCACGCTCTACAGTTTTGCACCGATCACCGATCTGCCGGATGGCGTGAGCAATGCCGATGCGGAAGCTGTGTTGCCGCGGGCTTTCGCCGAGCGGCTGCGCCCATCAGCTCCCGATGGCGCGTGGGTTGGCTGGACCCCGCTGCAGTTCAGCGATTTCTTTCGCATCCGGCTGATGGCCGAAGGTCTTGGCCTCTGGCTCGACGCGGATGTGCTGCTGCTGAAGCCCATCGAGATCGATCCGGCAAAGCCTTATTTCGCCTGGGAGAAGCGACGTCAGCTCGGCAATTCGGTGCTGTATCTGCCGCCTGACGATCCGATCGTTGCGGCGTTCGAGGCGCTGATCAGGCAGGACGAGTTGACGCCAGACTGGATGTCATTGCGCCATCGCCTCGCTTTCGCATGGCGCAAATGGCGCGACAGCACGAAGCGCGCCAGCGACGTCCGCGTCGCGATCTTCGGCCCGGCATCGCTGACGGCGCTGGCGAAGCGCCATGGCGCGCAGCATCACGCGCTGCCGCGGAAGTCGTATTATGCGATTCATGCCGAGCCGAAACTGTTCTTCGAGCCATCGAATTTCAAAGCGCTGCTCGATGATCCCGGGATTCTAGGCTTCCACATCTCGCCGAAGGGGCGCGGGAAGGAAGCGCCGATGCCGGGAAGCTTTTATGCGTGGGCGACGGAGCAGGTCGGCGCACGTTAGTATCAGCCTTTGAATCTACAAATTTCGCGCAACGGCCCGCGGTATCCCTCCCCCTTGCGGGGAGGGTCGACCGAACCTGACGATGCGAAGCATCGTTCAGGTGGAGGCCGGGGTGGGGGTGCCACACGTGAGAGCATCGCCTGTGGCACCCCCACCCGTCGCGCTGCTCGCTGCGCTCGCAACGCGCCACCCTCCCCGCAAGGGGGAGGGTGAAGAAAGCGCGTCGTTGCTGACTGGTACTAGCCCCCCATCGCCGCAATCGCGTCCGAGATCGCGATCGTGCGCTTGGCCATGTCCGCATGCAGCCGCTCGACCATCTTGCCGTCGAGCTGAATCGCGCCGCGCTTGGCGTTTTCCGGCTGTTCGAAGGCGGCGATGATGCGGCGGGCCTGGGCGACTTCGTCGTCCGGCGGCGTGAAGACCTTGTTGCAGGCCTCGATCTGGCTCGGATGGATCAGCGTCTTGCCGTCGAAGCCGATGTCGCGGCCCTGTTCGGCTTCGGCGATGAAACCCTCGGTATCGCTGAAATTGCTGTAGGGACCATCGAGAATTTCGAGACCATGCAACCGCGTCGCCAGCACGCAATGCGTGATCATCGGCAACATTGCCGCGCGACCGGGCATCATGCGGATGCGGGTCTCGCGGGCGATGTCGTTGGGGCCGAACACGAAGCCGGCCAGGCGATTTTCGGAATCGCGCGAGGCGGCCGCGAGTTCTTCCGCATGCAGGATGGCGCGCGAGGTCTCGATCATGGCCCAGACCTTGATCGACATGTCGGCGCCAATGTCACTCAGGCGATCAGCAACGGCTGAGAGATCCTCGACGCTGGAAATCTTCGGCACCAGGATGCCATCGGGCTTGGCCTTGCCGGCCATGGTCACATCGTCGATCCACCACGGCGAATCCAGCGCATTGATACGGATGATGACCTCGCGTTTGCCGAAGCCGCCGGCAGCCAGCGTCTGCCCGATGGCGTCGCGCGCTGTTCCCTTGGCATCCGGCGCCACGGCGTCTTCGAGGTCCAGGATGATGCCGTCAGCGGCCACGGTACGGGCCTTTTCCAGCGCGCGCGGGTTCGAGCCGGGCATGAACAAATGGCTGCGGCGCGGACGGATCATGGCGTCATTTCCCTGTGATTATGGCCTGTTCGTTATTCAGGCATCCGCGATAACATTTCAGCCCGCCGCCCGGAAGGCTTGTTCGCGCTGGCGTCCTATGGTTATCCGTGGGGACCGTATGTTTGAGCGTGATCTCTCGACAAACGACCCCGTTTGTCGGCGAAAACCGGTATCCACTTTTCGGGATCATGCTCCGAACGAGGCAGACTATGACATCATTTCCGAAGCAACTGATCGCCGGCTACCAGACCTTTACGTCGGAGCGATTGCCGACCGAGCAGTCGCGCTTCCGCGAATTATCGGAAAAGGGCCAATCGCCGGAAGTCATGGTGATCGGCTGTTGCGACTCGCGCGTATCGCCAGAGGTCATCTTCGACGCCAGCCCGGGCGAGCTGTTCGTGGTGCGAAACATCGCCAACCTCGTGCCGGTCTATCAGCCCGACGGCGGTGCCCACGGCGTCTCGGCGGCACTGGAATATGCGGTGCAGGTCCTGAAGGTGAAGCACATCGTGATCCTCGGCCACGCGCAATGCGGCGGCATCCGCGCTTTCGTCGACAATGCGGCGCCGCTATCACCGGGTGACTTCATCGGCCGCTGGATGTCGATGTTCATCAAGCCCGACGAGAAGGTTGAGATCCGCGAGCACGAGGCGTTTCAGGATTTCGTCACCCGTATCGAGAAGGCCGCCGTGTTCCGCAGTCTGGAAAACCTGATGACGTTCCCGTTCGTGAGCAGCAAGGTCGCGAAGGGCGAACTCGAATTGCACGGCGCTTATTTCGGCGTTGCTGTGGGCTCGCTCTCAGTGCTGGATCAGGTCGCGAAAGAATTCCGGCCGGTCAGTCAGGCAAAGGCCTCCTGATAATCTGACCTCACCATGAGGCAAATTCCACACGCTGTGAAAGAAAAAGCCCGGACGCTTGTGCGGCCGGGCTTCGTTGTTTCCTTGAAGGCTGCGTGAGGCTTACGCGGCCTTCTTTTTCGCCGTGATCAGCTTGCGGTTGATCAGGCATTCCGCAATCTGCACGGCGTTGAGCGCGGCGCCCTTGCGCAGATTGTCCGACACGCACCAAAGAACCAGACCGTTATCGACCGTCGAATCCGTGCGGATGCGGCTGATATAGGTGGCGTCTTCGCCGGCGGCCTCATAGGGCGTGACGTAGCCACCGGGCTCGCGCTTGTCGATCACGAGGCAGCCTGGCGCATTACGCAGGATGTCACGGGCTTCATCTTCCGAGATCGGGTTCTCGAATTCAATGTTGACCGCTTCCGAGTGGCCGACGAACACCGGCACGCGCACGCAGGTCGCGGACATTTTGATTTTGGGATCAAGAATCTTCTTGGTCTCCATCATCATCTTCCACTCTTCCTTGGTGTAGCCGTCCTCCATGAACACGTCGATCTGCGGGATGACGTTGAAGGCGATACGCTTCGGGAATTTGTTATTGACCAGCTCGCTGTTGGTGTAGACGGCTTTGGTCTGCGAGAACAACTCGTCCATCGCATCCTTGCCGGCGCCCGACACCGACTGATAGGTCGAGACGACGACGCGCTTGATGGTCGCCTTGTCATGCAGCGGCTTCAGCGCCACCACGAGCTGCGCAGTCGAGCAGTTCGGGTTCGCGATGATGTTCTTCTTGGTGAAGCCATCAACGGCCGAGGCATTCACTTCCGGCACGATCAACGGCACGTCCGGGTCCATGCGCCATGTCGACGAGTTGTCGATCACGACGGCACCGGCTGCGCCGATCTTCGGCGACCATTCCTTCGACACGGCTCCGCCGGCTGACATCAGGCAGATGTCGACGTCGCTGAAGTCATAGGTCGCGAGGTCTTTGCATTTCAGGGTTCTGTCGCCGAAGGAAACCTCAACGCCCATGCTGCGGCGCGACGCGAGCGCCACGACCTCGTCAGCGGGGAATTTACGTTCATCCAGAATGCTGAGCATTTCACGCCCGACATTGCCGGTCGCTCCGACCAGCGCGACTTTGTAACCCATCGTTCACTCTCCGAAGAAATATGCTTCACCCCCACATACCGTGGAAAGGGAAGAGCCGCGCTTCTATGCGAGAAACGTCGCAAAGACAACGTCCTAAGCGTGTTTGCGTGTGTTGATGCGTTCAATTTTGGTTTCGCACCACCCAAAGTCGGCAGGTGTCCATCCTGCCCTGCAGAGCTTTGCCGACGAGTGCGGTGCCATCGCCGTGCGTCTGCTCGCCTATATGGGGGTGCTGGCACTGGTTGTCATGGCCGCGGCTACGGTTTTCGACGGACTGGAATTTGACCTCAGCAGCGAACCGGCGGTCAAAGCCGGCTGGAGCGTCGCCAGCCGCTCCCATCCCGCTTTTGCCGTCAGCCAGTTTGATTCATCAGGTAAAACAGCCTCTTACGAGATTTTGAGGCACCCCGAAGGCGGCCGCAAGGATGTTTTGCGCTGGGCGTCGCCCGGGGAGCCCCCGGCGGCCGAGCTGGAATTGTATCGCCCTGGTGCCGAGGCCGAGCGGGCAGGTCCGCCGGCAGCGGACATTGCGGGCCGCATGGACCCCGGCGGCGTTCGCGAGGTGGTGGGCGAGGGCATTATCGACAGCAAGTTCGGGCCGGTCGCCCTGATGGGCTTTGCCGACCGGCTGAAAGACAACAAGCGCTGCCTCGGCTTCATGAAGACGCTGGAGGTGGCCAATCTCAGGATTTCCGGCTGGTCGTGCCAGGGAGACGGCCTGCCGGCGCGGCGGGCGGCGATCGCCTGCACCCTGAACCGGCTGGTGCTGCTCACCGCCGGCAATGAACCCCGGCTGCAGGAGGCCTTTGCCCAGGCAGATTTGAAGCGGGCCGGCTGCATCAGCGGCGCGGCGCTGTCGGCCACTTCAGCCGATTGGGTCACGGGCGCCCAGAACCCGCTGCTGCGCGGCAGCTTGTGACCTCTTCGTGATGGGTTGGACCAAGACCTTGGATTACATGCAACATTCGGCCACACCGCGCATTATATCGACGACTGTGGCCGGATAGACCTTGTGGCCGGATACCCCGGCCAGTTAAATTGACCGCAAATCGGATTTGCCGACTCGGCTTTTGAACGCCGATCTTCTGACTGCAATGAGGACCTGATGACCTTGAAATTCCCCGCCGCGAAAACTCTCGCCATGTTGTTCGCGACGGTTGCCGTCATCGCGACCGCCGTTGCCGTCTCGCCGGCCGATGCCGCCACCAAGAAGAAGGTTCGTGTTTCTGACCGTGACGCTGTTTATGGCGCGCGCGGCCCGAACGTGTCCTATCAGCAGGGCCGCACCCGCGTTTACGTGACGCGTCGTTCTTGGCTCGATGCCGGCGTCGAAGTGCTCCCGGGTGACCGCAAGTTCACTGATTATGCCTATCCGCCCGGTTACTCCTTCGCCCGCGACAACAACAACCGTCCGCTGGACCGCCAGCCGCTCAACTCGCAGTGGGATCTCGGCGGTTATCCCGAGCGCTTCCCGCTCTACTGAGCGCGGCGACATATCGATACGAAAATGCCCGGCTCAGCCGGGCATTTTTTGTTCGTGGGGAAGGTCTCTCCGATGTCGTCCCCGCGAAGGCGGGGACCCATACACGCCGAAGATCTAATCGAAGCGCTGTAGCCGCAACTCTGTCGCTTAACCCACGCTCATCGTGGTTATGGGTCCCCGCCTTCGCGGGGACGACAGATCGAGTGGCTTGAGCCTTCACGCGCTTAAGCGTGCAGCGTCTGCAATTCCTTCAGCAGTGCTTCGCCCATGCCGGATGTGCTCACCACTGTTGCGCCTTCCGACTTGATGTCCGCCGTCCGCAGACCCTTTGCCAGAACCGCGGCGATGGCCTGGTCGACCTTGTCGGCCAACTCGCCCATCTCCAGCGAATAACGCAGCGCCATGCCGAACGAGGCGATCATCGCCAGCGGATTGGCCATGCCCTTGCCGGCAATGTCCGGCGCCGAACCATGCACCGGCTCATACATTGCCTTGCGCTTTTTGGTCTTGGCATCGACTTCGCCGAGCGAGGCCGAGGGCAGCATGCCGAGCGAACCGGTCAGCATCGCCGCGATATCCGAGAGCATGTCGCCGAACAGGTTGTCGGTAACGATGACGTCGAACTGCTTCGGCCACTTCACGAGGTTCATGCCGCCGGAATCAGCGAGCTGATGCTCGAGCGTGACGTCCTTGTATTCGCGGCCATGCACCTGGGTGACAACCTCGTTCCAGAGCACGCCCGACTTCATCACGTTACGCTTTTCCATCGACGTCACCTTGTTCTGACGCTTGCGGGCCAGATCGAAAGCGACGCGGGCGATGCGCTCGATTTCATAGGTGTCGTAAACCTGCGTATCGACGGCACGCTTCTGGCCGTTGCCGAGATCGGTGATGGTCTTCGGTTCGCCGAAATAGACGCCGCCTGTGAGCTCGCGCACGATCATGATGTCGAGGCCCTCGACGACCTCACGCTTCAGGCTCGATGATTCCGCCAGCGCGGGATAGCACACGGCTGGACGCAGATTGGCGAACAGGCCGAGATCCTTGCGCAGGCGCAGCAGGCCGGCCTCGGGTCGATGCTCATAAGGCACGTTGTCCCACTTCGGACCGCCGACGGCGCCGAAGATGATGGCGTCGGCTGCATCCGCCTTGGCCATTGTGGCATCGGTGATAGGGAGCTTGTCGGCATCATAGGCGGCGCCGCCAACCAGGCCGTTCTCGATCGTGAATTTGGCGATGCCCTGGGCATCGATCCAGTCGATCAGGCGCTTCACCTCGGCCATCACTTCAGGGCCGATGCCGTCGCCGGGGAGAAGCAGCAATTTGTGCGTTGCCATATTCAAGTGCCCTTGCAATCCGTTACTGATTGCCGCGAGTGCTAAGACGTCATTGCGGGAATGGCAAGACAGTGTTGCCGAAGGGGTGATTGCGGGTGCCGTGAAACCTGCGACATTGCTGACGCAGCGGAGATCCCCGTGACGTCATCTGTGCCTTCCCCGGCGCGCCCTAACCCGGCGTGGCTGATACTCGTCCTGTCGCTCGCGCCGGCCATCGGGCTCGGCATCGGCCGCTTTGCCTATTCGCTGGTGTTGCCCGATATGCGCGACAGCCTGCAATGGTCTTATTCGGCGGCCGGCTTCATGAATACCGTCAACGCCGCGGGCTATCTCGCCGGCGCACTGGTTGCGGCCGGGCTCGGCAGGCGCTTCGGTCTGATCGCGGTGATTCAGGGCGGTACGCTTGCTTGCATCCTGTCGCTCATCGTTTGCGGCGTCACCGTGGATTTTACGCTGCTCAGCATCGCGCGGCTGGTCACCGGTTTTGGCGCGGCGGTTTCGTTCGTGGCCGGCGGCGCGCTCGCCGCCACCATCGGCCTCGCTTATCCCGAACGGTCGTCCTATCTGCTCAGTCTGTTTTATGCCGGGCCAGGTATGGGTATCCTCCTGTCCGGTCTGATCGCGCCGTTCGTGCTGCAGGGCTTTGGTCCGGGCTCCTGGTGGATCGTGTGGTTGGTCCTCGGTCTTGTCTCGGTCGTGATCGGCCTGCCGCTGTTGCGTCCGCGCGTCGATGCGTCCGATGACACGTCAACGGACGACAAGGTGCCGCTCGCGATCCGCCCGATGTGGATCTACCTCATTGCCTATTTCCTATTTGGCGCGGGCTACATCGCCTACATGACCTTCATGATCGCCTATGTGCGTGATGGTGGCGGAAGCGCCGTGGCGCAGAGTGCGTTCTGGTGCCTTATTGGCGTTAGTTCGTTCGCGTCGCCCTGGCTGTGGCGTAACGTGCTGGCGCGTGGCCAGAGCGGCCGCGCCATGGCAATCATTCTCGGCACCAATGCGGTAGGCGCAGCGATGCCGCTTCTCGGGCATTCGCCTGTGGTGCTCGGCATCTCCGCCGCCATTTTCGGCGTTGCATTCTTCGCGGTGGTTGCGGCAACCACGGCCTTCGTGCGCTTCAACTATCCTCGCGCGGCATGGTCGAAGGCCATCGCGGCGGTGACGATCGTGTTCGGCATCGGCCAGACTCTGGGTCCGATCGCGGTGGGTGCCATTTCGGACGCGACCGGCAGTCTCACATCCGCTCTTGTGGTCTCAGCAGCGACGCTGGTGTTCGGTGCGGTGCTGGCGATGTTCCAGAAACCGATCAGCTCCCGCTGAAATCGTTATAGCCCTGATCTTCCCAATAGCCGCCTTTGTAGTCGTTGGTGACTTCCATCGCGACGACGTATTTCGGATTCTTGAAGCCGAGTTTGGTCGGTACGCGGATCTTCATCGGGAAACCATAGGCCCGCGGCAGAAGCTGATTGTCGAACTTGAAGGTCATCTGCGTTTGCGCATGCATGGCCGTGGGCATATCGAGTGAGCTCGTATAGTCCTCGGCGCAGCGGAAATGAACCCACTTCGCATTGGTGTCCGCGCCGACCAGTTTCAGGAAGTCGCGCAGCGGCGTGCCCTGCCAGGAGCCGATGGCGCTCCAGCCTTCCACGCAGATATGGCGGGTGATCTGCGATACTTCCGGCAGCTTGTGCAGTTCATCCAGCGTCCAGGACCTCTTGTCCTGCACCAGACCGGAGACTTCGAGCTTCCACTCCTTGCCGTCCACATTCGGTGCGTCGTCCTCGGCGTAGAAGGCGTTGAACGGGAACGGACGCTTGATGTCTTTCTCGGAATAGGTCGGCGCCAGCGTGTTCGGATTGAAGATTCGGGCCTGAACCATGTCGTTGAACTTGGACATATGCGTCAGCAGGTTTTCAGCCGAGAGACTGTCACTCACGTCGCAGCCGGTGAGCAAAGTCAATGCGCCGAAGCTTGCACCCGACGCGATGAAACGGCGGCGCGACAGATCGGGCATCAGTTTGGTGGCATCCTTGACGAGGAGATTCTTGTCGACGCCGGGAATGATGAGGGAGCGGAGTTTCCTGATCATGGTCGTGTCCCTCAGCGTCCGATAATCATTGCACGCAGGCTCTTGGGCACGATCAAGGCCAAAGCCACGTGGATCACGAGGAAGCCGACAATAGCGGCCATCATGAAGAAATGCACATAGCGGGCGGTGTCGTAGCCGCCGAACAGCGCCGTAAGATATTGCAGCTGGACGGGCTTCCAGATCGCGAGGCCCGACAGGACGATCAGAATGCCGACCACGATAATCCCGGTATAGAGCAGCCTCTGCACCTGATTGTAGGTCGAGAGATCAGCGTGCGAGAGCTTGCCAGTCAGCGCAGCCTTGGTGTCGTCGAGCACACCTTTCGCCGAGATCGGCAGCAGCTTCTTGCGGAAGCGTCCGGTGACCATGCCAAGAGTGAGATAGACGAGGCCGTTGATCACCAGCAGCCACATGGCGGCGAGGTGCCACATGATGCCGCCGCCGAGCCAACCACCCAGCGTAATGGATGATGAGAATGTGAAATTGAACAGCGGCGAGGCGTTGTAGATCTGCCAGCCCGACATGATCATCAGCACGATCGCGACGGCGTTGATCCAGTGCACGACGCGTACCCAGGCGGGCTGGATGACTTTGGTATTCGTAACTTTGGTTGCGGCGCGATCGCCGGCGGCTGTGATGCTCGACATAGGCATATCCTGGGCTGAGCAGTGGTTCGATGGTGCTCGGTGACGCGAGTTGTTACCAGCTATACGGCATAACCGGTCGTTCGTTACGGCGGCTCTTATAACAACCCCGGTCGGGTCGGCTCATACCGATCACAAAAAAGCGAGCCGGGTTGCCCCGGCTCGCTCCTTTTGCGCCCCTCGGTATCCTTGGGGGACGCGCGCGCATCCAGTGGGGACAAGTCAGGATGCGCGAACTTGTTGCGCAGAAGCCGGAGATCAGGCTTTCGGCATCAGGACAGTATCGATGACGTGAATCACGCCGTTCGACTGGTTGACGTCGGCGATGGTCACGGTCGAGGAACCGCCCTTGGCATCGACGATCATCACCTTGCCGCCCGAAGCCTTCACGGTCAGCTCTTCGCCTTCCACGGTCTTCAGCTTCTGGCCGTCCTTGAGGTCGGCGGCGTTCAGCTTGCCGGGGACCACATGGTAGGTCAGGATCTTGGTGAGGGTCGCCTTGCTCTCAGGCTTCACCAGCGTGTCGACGGTACCAGCCGGCAGCTTGCCGAAGGCGGCGTTGGTCGGTGCGAACACCGTGAACGGGCCCTTGCTGGAGAGGGTATCGACCAGGCCGGCGGCCTTCACGGCGGCGACCAGCGTAGTGTGATCCTTCGAGTTGACGGCGTTCTCGACGATGTTCTTCGACGGATACATCGGCGCGCCGCCGACCATGACGGTCTTCTCGCCCGACATTTCGCTCTTCATCATCTTCTTGTCTTCGGCCTGCGCGGGGGCAAGCACGGCGCCAGTGATGGCGAGGGTGCTGAATGCGATGGCCGACAGAAGTGCAATGCGCTTGGACATGGATCGTCTCCCGAGTGATGTAAGTGACCAGCGATCTCGCTGGTGCGATGAATGGCATCAACCGCGGCAATCCCCTGGAGGCCAGATTGCGCCGTCGATGCCCGAGTTACGCGAGGTCTCGGGACCAGTTTCAGGCCATATTTTTCGGTGCCGCTGAAACTTTTGCGGGTGCATTTCGTTCGCGCGAGGCAATCAATGACGAGTGCGATGCATCGCGTTTGATACAATCATGAGCGGAAGTCGCGACGAGATGACGCGACCCGACGGGCTGATCCACCAGATATGGCGGTCCATCCGCCTGCAGGATGCGTTGCCTAGATATGGCCATTCTTGCTAAGGAACGGGACAAATTGACGCGATCGTTGGGCTAGCTGCACCGGTCGCTCCCGCACTCCTGCACCGCGTGACCTTGCCATGAACGCCAACCTGTTTTCTCGCCTGTTCGACAAACTCGACGATGCCTCGCGTCTCGCGATCGAGACGCCCGAGGGCAAGCACATCAGCTATGGCGATCTGATCGCGCTGGCGGGCCAGATGGCCAATGTGCTGGTGGCTCGCGGCGTCAAGCCGGGTGACCGTGTCGCGGCGCAGACCGAGAAGTCGGTGCCCGGTCTGGTGCTGTATCTGGCGACCGTGCGCGCCGGCGCGGTCTATCTGCCGCTCAACACCGCCTATACGCTGAACGAGCTCGATTACTTCATTACCGACGCCGAACCGTCGCTGGTGGTGTGCGATCCCTCCAAGGCTGAAGGCTTCGCCGCCATTGCGGCCAAGGTCGGTGCGAAGGTCGAGACGCTGGGCGCCGACGGCAAGGGTTCGCTGACCGATGCGGCAGCGAAAGAGAAGCCGGACTTCAGCACGGTCGAGCGCAAGAACGAAGATCTCGCCGCGATCCTCTATACGTCGGGCACCACCGGCCGCTCCAAGGGAGCGATGCTGGGCCACGACAATCTGGCGTCGAACTCGCTGAGCCTCGTTGAATACTGGCGTTTCACCAAGGACGACGTGCTGATCCACGCCCTGCCGATCTATCACACGCATGGTCTGTTCGTGGCGAGCAATGTGACGCTGTTTGCGCGCGCGTCGATGATCTTCCTGCCCAAGCTCGATCCGGAACTCATCATCAAGCTGATGGCCCGCGCCACCGTGCTGATGGGCGTGCCGACTTTCTACACGCGTATCCTGCAGTCGCCGAACCTGACGAAAGAGACTTGCAGCCACATGCGGCTGTTCATCTCCGGCTCCGCGCCGCTGCTGGCCGATACGCATCGCGAATGGTTCGCGCGCACCGGCCACGCCGTGCTGGAGCGCTACGGCATGACCGAAACCAACATGAACACGTCTAACCCTTATGACGGCGAGCGCGTGCCCGGTGCGGTCGGTTTCCCGCTGCCCGGCGTCTCCGTGCGCGTCACCGATCCGGAGACGGCCAAAGAACTCGCGCGCGACACCATCGGCATGATCGAGGTGAAAGGGCCGAATGTGTTCCAGGGCTATTGGCGGATGCCGGAGAAGACCAAGGCGGAGTTCCGCGACGACGGGTTCTTCATCACCGGCGACCTCGGCAAGATCGACGCCAAGGGCTATGTCCACATTCTCGGCCGCGGCAAGGATCTGGTGATCTCGGGCGGCTTCAATGTCTATCCGAAGGAAATCGAAAGCGAGATCGACGCCATGCCCGGCGTGATAGAAAGCGCCGTGATCGGCGTGCCGCATGCAGATTTCGGTGAGGGCGTCACCGCCGTGGTCGTGAGCGACAAGAAGACCGCGATCGACGAGGCCTCCGTGCTCAAGGCGCTGGATGGCCAGATCGCCAAGTTCAAGATGCCGAAGCGCGTGATCTTCGTCGACGATCTGCCGCGCAACACCATGGGCAAGGTGCAGAAGAACGTACTGCGCGATAGCTACAAGGATATCTACGCGAAGTAGGTCCTCGCACGATCCCTCGTGGTGAGGAGGCGCGCAGCGCCGTCTCGAACCATGAGATGCTATGTGTGGCCATACCCTAGATCACATGCTCCGGCGCGAGCGCGCAGGCCGAATTCGGGTCCATCTCGATCTGGATCGTCGCGTGCTCGATGCCGAAGTCGCGCTTCAGGCGTGCGGCGACTTCTATCAGATAGGCATCGCCGGGCGCGCCTGACGGGATCACCATGTGACAGGTCAGCGCCACTTCGGTGGTGCTCATCGGCCAGATATGCAGGTCGTGCACCTGCGCGACGCCGGGGCATTGTTCGAGGTAGCCGCGCACGGCAACGGGGTCGATGCCGCGCGGAACGGCGGCGAGCGACATCGCAGTGGAGTCGCGCAAGAGGCTCCAGGTGCCCCAGACGATCAGCACACAGATGACGAGGCTGGTCAGGGCGTCGATCCACAGCCAGCCGGTGAACATGATGACGATCGCGGCAATGACCACGCCAACCGAGACGGCAGCGTCGGCGACCATATGCAGATAGGCGCCGCGGATGTTGAGGTCGCTGTTGCGGCCGGAGGCAAACAGCCAGGCGGTCACGCCGTTGATGACGATGCCGATGGTCGCGACGATCATCACGGTGATCTCGGCCACGGGTTCGGGATTGAACAGTCTTAGTACGGCCTCCCAGGCGATGGCACCGACGGCAACCAGCAGGAACACGGCGTTGAAGAGCGCTGCGAGAATTGAGGACCCGCGCAAACCATAGGTGAAGCGCGGCGTCGGCGCGCGCTTCGACAGCACAGCTGCGGTCCATGCCGCGATCAGCCCGAGCACATCCGAGAGATTGTGCCCGGCATCGGCCACGAGCGCCATCGAGCCGCTGGCATAGCCGTAAATCGCCTCGATGACGACGAAGACGGTGTTGAGGCTGATGCCGATGGCGAAGGCCATGCCGAAACTCGCGGGCGCATGCACATGCCCGCCGGGACCGTGGGAATGACCGGCGTGATCGCCTTGCGCGTGGTCGTGGCCGGCATGGTCGTGTGTGTGACCGTGGTCGTCATGATCGTGATGTGAGTGCGCCATCGGTGTTCCGTCGCGTGGTCTGACGGCATCCATAGCAAGTTATGATCCGGATACTATTACGGTAGCTGTTGTGCGTCGGCCGCTCTGATTTACGGGGTCATATTAGAGCGATGACAAACCGGCTGCCGACGATGAATAGATAAATTCCAAACGCCATTTCCAGCGCGCGCTTCGACATCGCATGTGCCGCCTTCACGCCGAGCGGTGCAACCAGCAGGCTGGTCGGCATCACCAGCAGCGCGCCGATCAGCGAGACATAACCGACAGCGAAGGGCAGCTGCAGCGCTGCGACGTCGGGAAAGCGCGCAGCGGCCGGCCAGCCGGCATAGATGTAGCCGATGGCGCCGGGGATCGAGATCAGCACGGCGAGTGCTGAGGATGTCGCCACCGCCTGATGGATAGGCCGGCCATAAAAGGTCATCAGCAGATTCGAGAACAATCCGCCGCCAATGCCCATCAGTGTGGAGAGGAGACCAACGAAGAAGCCGTAGATCTTCATCAGCGGGCCGTCGGGCAGGTCGTTACCGAGTTTCCAGCCGTCGCGCGCGAGCAGCAGCCTTGCCGCCGCGGACCAGGCGACGGCAACGAAAACGATCTTGAACAGCCGCTCGGGGGCATAACGCGCTGTCACGCTGCCGATGACGACGCCGATCAGGATCGGCCACCACCACTTCCGCAGGATCTCCATATCTACGGCGCCGCGGGCCATATGGGCACGGAAGGACCGGATCGAGGTCGGGATGATAATGGCCAGCGAGGTGCCGATACAGAGCGGCATCCGTACTTCCAGAGGCACTCCGGCGATGCGGAAACACTCGTAAAATACGGGGACCAGGATGGCGCCCCCGCCTATCCCGAAGACACCCGCCAGGAAACCGGCCAGTGCGCCGACGGCAATAAGAAGCGCCGCCAGTTCGACAATCTCGGTTACATTGAGCCCAGCCATTCCCGCCCCGATTGCCATTTGCTATCGCATCATGAAGTTCTCATGAATCGCGCTTCACCAAGGCTGTCAGCAACAAGCCCGGCAACTGTCAATACCCGCAAATGCAAGGCTCATTTGAAGCTCTGAACGATTGTTCGGAGTATGTCATTTCGCGATTGCACTGGTTGTTTTGAGTTCGTAAATAGAATTGCTCTACGCGATCCCCAATCGGGCACCGTCTGCCCATTAACCTGTCAAAGTTGCTAAATGACCGCTCGGATCGAACGACCCCTTTCGCCGCATCTGCAAGTGTACCGCTGGACCCTGACGATGGCGTTGTCCATCGTGCATCGCGCTACCGGCGTCGCCTTGTATTTCGGCACCTTGCTTCTTGTCTGGTGGTTGATCGCCGCTGCGTCCGGCCCAGCCGCCTATGCCCATGTGCAGGCCTTCACAGGCAGCATCATCGGTCGCCTGATCGCATTCGGCTACACGTGGGCGCTGATCCATCATGCCATGAGTGGGATCCGCCATCTGGTCTGGGATCTCGGCTACGGATTCAAGCCATCCGAGCGCGAATGGCTCACCTGGGCCGCATTGATCGGCGGCATCGGCATCACCATCCTGCTCTGGATCATTGCCTACGCGATCGGAGGCGGACGATGAGCGGCTCCAATTCGCCCAAGTCGGTGCGCACGCCGCTCGGTCGCGTTCGCGGTCTCGGCTCCTCGCATTCGGGCACATCAGACTTCTGGCGTCAGCGCCTGACTGCAGTGGCCATGCTACTTCTGCTGATCCCTGTGATCTTCATCGTGATGTCGGTTTTCAGAAGCAATCAGGCCGGCGTCGCGCAGGTCCTTGGTTCGCCTATTGTCGCCATCGTCATGTTGCTCTTCATCGTTGCCAGCATCTGGCACATGAAGATCGGCATGCAGGTCGTGATCGAAGACTATGTCCATGACGAGAAGATCAAGCTGATCTCGATCATCGGCAACAATTTCTTCTCTGCCGCTGTGGCGCTGGCATCGATCTACGCCATCCTTAAACTTTCATCCGGAGTGTAGCGCATGGCCGTCAACGGCACTGGCGCGAACGGCGTTGGCGGCCCCGCCACCAACGGCCACGCCTATCCCATCGAAGATCACACCTATGACGTCGTTGTCGTTGGCGCCGGCGGCGCTGGGCTGCGTGCGACCGTCGGCTGCGGCGAAGCTGGCCTGCGCACCGCCTGTATCACCAAGGTGTTCCCGACCCGCTCGCATACGGTTGCAGCACAGGGCGGCATCTCCGCCTCGCTCGGCAACATGCACGAGGATAACTGGCGCTGGCACATGTACGACACCGTGAAGGGGTCGGACTGGCTCGGCGATCAGGACTCCATCGAATATATGGTGCGCAACGCGCCCGACGCCGTTTACGAGCTCGAACACTGGGGCGTGCCGTTCTCGCGCACCGAAGACGGCAAGATCTATCAGCGCCCGTTCGGCGGCATGACCATGGATTACGGCAAGGGCCAGGCCCAGCGCACCTGCGCGGCCGCCGACCGGACCGGTCACGCCATGCTGCACACGATGTACGGCCAGGCCCTGCGCCACTCGGCCGAGTTCTTCATCGAATACTTCGCCATCGATCTGATCATGGACGATCAGAACGTCTGCCGCGGCGTCATTGCGCTCAAGCTCGACGACGGCACGCTGCATCGCTTCAAGGCGCAGACCGTCATTCTCGCCACCGGCGGCTATGGCCGCGCTTACGCCTCCTGCACTTCGGCGCATACCTGCACCGGTGACGGCGGCGGTATGGCGCTGCGGGCTGGTTTGCCGCTGCAGGACATGGAATTCGTTCAGTTCCATCCGACCGGCATTTACGGTTCGGGCTGTCTCGTCACCGAAGGCGCGCGCGGCGAAGGCGGTTATCTCGTCAATGCCGAAGGCGAGCGCTTCATGGAGCGCTACGCACCGTCGGCCAAGGACCTTGCTTCGCGCGACGTCGTTTCGCGCGCGATGACCATCGAAATCCGCGAAGGCCGCGGCGTCGGCAAGAAGAAGGATCACATCTTCCTTCATCTCGACCATCTCGATCCTAAGGTGTTGGCCGAACGTCTGCCAGGCATCTCCGACTCGGCACGCATTTTCGCCGGCGTCGATGTCACCAAGGAGCCGATCCCGATCGTCCCGACGGTGCACTACAATATGGGCGGCATCCCGACCAACTATCACGGCGAAGTCGTCACCAAGAAAGACGGCGACGACAATGCGGTGGTGCAGGGTCTGATGGCCGTGGGCGAAGCTGCCTGCGTGTCGGTGCACGGCGCCAACCGTCTCGGCTCCAACTCGCTGATCGATCTCGTGGTGTTCGGCCGTGCGGCCGCGCTGCGCTGCGCTGAGAAGCTGACGCCGAATGCCAAGCAGCCCGACCTGCCGAAGGACTCGGCCGACCGCGCGCTTGGTCGTCTCGATCACTACCGCTATGCGAAGGGTGGCACTTCGACCGCGAAGATCCGCGAGAACATGCAGCATGTGATGCAGACCAACTGCGCCGTGTTCCGCACTGGTGAAGTGCTGAACGAAGGCAAGGAGTTGATCCACAAGGTGTATGGCGGTATCGGCGATATCGCCGTGTCTGACCGGTCGCTGGTGTGGAATTCGGATCTCATCGAGACCCTCGAATTCGACAACCTGATCACTCAGGCCATCGTCACCATGGACTCGGCTGCGAACCGCACCGAGAGCCGCGGCGCGCATGCGCGCGAGGACTTCTCGGATCGCGACGACAAGAACTGGATGAAGCACACGCTGGCGTGGATCGATGGGGGCGGCAAGACCACCATCGATTATCGCCCGGTGCACGACTACACGATGACCAACGACGTTCAGTACATCGTGCCCAAAGCGCGCGTGTACTAATGATGACAGCGAAGGCTTGAGAGAATGGCTGAGTTCGCACTTCCGAAGAATTCCAAGATCACCGGCGGCAAGGAATGGCCGAAGCCGGCCGGCGCCACGCAGACGCGCGAATTCCGCGTCTATCGTTGGAATCCGGATGACGGCAAGAACCCGTCGGTCGACACCTATCACATCGACACCAACGACTGCGGTCCGATGGTTCTCGATGGTCTGATCTGGATCAAGAACAACATCGATCCGACGCTGACCTTCCGCCGCTCTTGCCGCGAAGGCGTCTGTGGCTCCTGCGCCATGAACATCGATGGCCAGAACACCTTGGCCTGCACCCGTGCGATGGACGAAGTCGACGACGGCGCCATCAAGGTCAATCCGCTGCCGCATCAGCCCGTCGTGAAGGACCTGGTGCCGGATCTCACCAACTTCTACGCCCAGTATGCGTCGATCGAGCCGTGGCTGAAGACCACCACGCCGACCCCGCAGAAGGAATGGAAGCAGAGCCATTCGGACCGCGAGAAGCTCGACGGCCTCTACGAATGCATCCTGTGCGCCTGCTGCTCGACCTCGTGCCCAAGCTATTGGTGGAACAGCGACCGCTTCCTCGGTCCGGCTGCCCTCCTTCAGGCCACCCGCTGGGTCAAGGATTCGCGCGACGAAGCCACCGGCGAGCGCCTCGACAATCTCGAAGATCCGTTCCGGCTCTATCGCTGCCACACCATCATGAACTGCGCCAAGGCGTGCCCGAAGGGTCTCAACCCCTCTGAAGCCATCGCCGAGCTGAAGATGAAGATGGTCGAGCGTCAGGTCTGACGTTTTAAAGGATCCGGGTTTGCCGATCAGGACACCGGTCTGCGCAAGCAGGCCGGTGTTCTTTTTGCTCACGATTTAAGCATACTGCCTCTTCGAACCCGATCCCTCGGAGCCGCGGCGCTATTTCTCGTTGAAAAGGGGACTCGCCAAGGTTGGCACGGGCTGTGCTAGCCTGTGCCTGATAATTGATCAGGGGGAGTTTTTCATGTTTCGTCAGCTGGGTTTGAGCGTCATGGCGGGTGCAGCGCTGTTGGCGTCTGCGCTATCCGCGAGCGCCGACACCGATGTCAAATTCGCGCTCGACTGGAAATTCGAAGGTCCGTCCGCGCCGTATTTCGTTGCGCTCGACAAAGGCTACTACAAGGCCGAAGGCCTCAACGTGACCATCGACTCCGGTCCAGGCTCGGTCGCCGGCATCGCGCGGGTTGCGGCGGGCACCTATCCGATCGGTTTCTTCGACATCAATTCGCTGGCGCGCTTCCGCGACCAGAATCCGGACAAGGACGTCAAGGGCGTCCTCATGGTCTACGACAAACCGCCCTTCTCCATTGTCAGTATTGCGAAGTCGGGCATCAATTCGCCCAAGGATCTCGAAGGCAAGATCCTCGGCGCGCCGGCGCCGGACGGTGCATTCGCGCAGTGGAAGGCCTTCGTCAAAGAGAACAAGATCGACGACAGCAAGGTGAAGATCGAGAATGTCGGCTTCCCGGTACGCGAGCCGATGCTCGCCGACGGCAAGGTCGATGCGATCACCGGCTTCTCGTTCTCGTCCTACTTCAACCTGATGTCCAAGGGCATCGCCGAGAAGGACATCAAGGTGATGCTGATGTCGGACTACGGCATCGTGCTTTATGGCAACGCCATCATGGTGAACCCCGAATTCGCAAAGGCCAATCCGAAACTCGTCGCTGGCTTCGTGCGCGCAACTGTCAAAGGCATCATCGACACCATCAAGGACCCCGACACGGCCATCAAGTCGGTGATGAAGCGTAACGAAACCGCCGACGAGAAGATCGAACTCGCCCGTCTCAAGATGTCGCTGAAGGACAACTTCGTGACACCGTGGGTGAAGGCCAATGGCGTCGGCGGCATCGACGAGAAGCGCATGACGGACGCTATCGATCAGATCGCCGTGACCTACGAGTTCAAGAATCCGAAACCGAAGGCGGGGGATCTGTTCACGTCGGAATATCTGCCCCCGGCCGACGCACGCAAGTTCTAAGCGCCACGACAGAAGGTCAGGTCGCCGCGCATGGAAGCGTTCGTAGATATCGACGGCGTCACGCTCAAATACCGTGGCGCCTCGGGTGACATTGTCGCGCTTCAGGATGCGACGCTCAAAGTCCAGCGCGGCGAATTCGCCGCGGTGGTCGGCCCCTCCGGCTGCGGCAAGTCCACCTTGATGCGGCTCGTCACGGGCCTGCACAAGCCAACGGCCGGCACTATCGCCATCGACGGCAAACAGGTGACGGGACCGGTCAAGATGGCCGGCATGGCGTTTCAAAACGCCAATATGCTGCCGTGGCGTAAGGTGATCGACAACGTCCTGCTGCCGCTCGAAATCGTTGAGCCGCATCGCTCGCAGTTTCGTTCCAAGAAAGTGGAGTTCCGCGCCAAGGCCGAGCAGCTTCTGGCTACTGTCGGTCTCGCCGGCTTCGGCGACCGCTATCCCTGGGAATTGTCCGGCGGCATGCAGCAGCGCGTGTCGCTGTGCCGCTCGCTGATCCACGAGCCGGCGCTGCTGATGCTCGACGAGCCCTTCGCCGCCCTCGACGCGTTCACGCGCGAGGAGCTGTGGTGCGTGCTGCGCGATCTCTGGCAGCGACTGGGCTTCACGGTGATTCTGGTGACGCACGATCTGCGCGAGGCGGCGTTCCTCGCCGACAATATCTACGTCATGAGCGCGCGCCCCGGTCACATCGTCCAGATCAAACCGGTGGATTTCCCGCGCCCGCGCGATCTGCAGGTGACCTATGAAAAGGATTTCGGCGACATTGTGATGGAGCTGCGCATGAAGATCGCACAGGTGCGCCAGTCATGAACCCGCGGACTCTTGAAAAGCTTTCGCCCTGGCTCTTCACCATTGCCATCTTCCTGGTCTGGGAGCTGGCCTGCATCGTCTTCAAGGTTAACACGTCGGTGCTGCAGCCGCCATCGGCCGCCTTTGCGGCGATGTTCAAACTCTGGCGTGTGTTTCTCTATCATTCCTGGGTCACGCTCTGGGTGACCATGGTCGGATTTGCCCTGGCTGTGGGCTTCGGCATCATTCTCGGTCTCGTCGTGGGGTGGTCGCGGGCGATCTATCGCGGGCTCTATCCGGTGATGATCGGCTTCAACACGATCCCGAAGGTCGCCATTGTCCCGCTGCTGATCCTGTGGTTCGGCATCGGCGAAGTGCCGGCAATCGTCACCGCCTTCCTGATTTCGTTCTTTCCGATCGTGGTCAATATCGCCACGGGTCTGGCGACAACCGAGCCGGAACTCGAGGACGTGTTGCGGGCCCTCGGCGCTGGCAAGCTCGACATTATGCTCAAGGTCGGCATTCCGCGTGCGCTGCCATATTTCTTTGGCTCGCTGAAGATTGCTATCACCCTGGCATTCGTCGGTACCGTCGTGTCGGAGACGCTCGGCGCCAATGCCGGGCTCGGCTACCTGATCGCGCTGGAGGGCGCCAGCTTCCGTATGGCGAATGTCTACGCCGCCTTGCTGCTGCTCGCCTTTGAAGGCGTGCTCATGTACGCGGTCTTCGCGGGGATCGAGCAGCATTTCACCAAATGGGCCTTCCGGTCGCAAATGAGCGCGGCCGGCTAACGCCACAGGACCTCCTCCCGGCTACGGCGGGTTCCCGCCCGCGGAGCGGTTGGTGAGACACCGCCCTTGCGCTAGACTGCAGGGAGTCGGGCAGGTGCTGTGAAGACCGAACACCAAAATTCGTTGAGAACGCTGCAATGGATGATGGCTGCATCGCTGGCCCTTCCGCTTGCACTGTTTCTGTTCGCGGCGGCGACGTCGTGGGTGTCGACGCGCGAGATCGCCGACCGCGAGATCGAGCGCGCGCTCGATGTGGCGCACGAACACGCTTTAAAGGTGTTCGAGACGATCGACCGCAGCCTGTCGGAAATGAACGAGATCGTACGCGGTAAATCCGACGACGAGCTGCGTGCGCAATCGGACCGGATGGCGGGCCGGCTGAAGCAGCTCACCGATGCGCTGCCGCAGTTGAAGTCGGTCTGGGTGTTCGACAATAAAGGCCGGGCGCTGGTCAACAGTCTGGATCTGACGCTGCCGGATCTCGATTTCTCTGATCGCGATTACTACAGGGTCCATATCGCAGGTGATGCCGGCACGTTTATCGGTCAATCATTGTTGCCGCGCCCGCCCTATCAGGGCGCGGCGTTCTTTGGTGTGAGCCGCAGGCGGGTCTCGGCCGATGGCAGCTTCACTGGTGTGGTGCAGGCCTCTGTCTTTCCGGAATATTTCGATCGTTTCTATGCGCGCATCGGCCACGATGCCGGGAGCTTCTTTGCGCTTGGTCTCACCGATGGTTCGATACTGGCACGATATCCGCAGCTCGATCGTGAGGTGCGTCTCGATCCCAAGGGGCCGGTGGGGCGCACCCTGTCGGCCCATCCTGCTGGAGGACTGGTCACGCTTGTCTCGCCCGGCGACAATGTCGAGCGCCGTATCGGCTATCAGCAGCTCGCCGGCTATCCGGTCTATGTCGCGGCAGGTCTTGAGACGTCAGCGATCCGTGCGCGCTGGCTGCGCACCATCAGCTATCATCTGATCTTCGGCGTTCCTGCGACGGCATTGCTGTTCCTGTTGCTGGCATTCGCGATCCGTCGCACCCGCCGGCTTAATTTCGAAGCGATGAAACGGCGTGAGGCCGAAGAAGCGCTGAAACATGGCCAGCGGCTCGAAGCACTCGGCCAGTTGACTGGCGGCGTCGCGCATGACTTCAACAATTTGCTGACCGTGATCCGCTCGTCAGTCGACTTGCTGCAACGGCCCGATCTCTCGCCGGATCGTCGTGCCCGCTACATTGCAGCGATCTCCGAAACAGTGAATCGCGCCGCCAAGCTGACAGCGCAATTGCTGGCCTTTGCGCGGCGCCAGACGCTGAAACCTGAAGTATTCGACGTCGGCCAATGCGTGCATTCGGTGAGCGAGATTATCGGCACGCTGACGGGGGCGCCCATCGAAATTAGGACGCATGTGCCCGATGAGGCGTTGTTTGTGGATGCCGATATCGGCCAGTTCGAAACCGCGTTGATCAACATCGCGGTTAACGCGCGCGATGCCATGGCGGGCGAGGGGCGGCTGACGATCGCCGTCAGCGCGGCAGAGCAAGTCCCTGTTGCGCTTGCCCTGAGGTCTGACGGCTATGTGGCGATCTCAGTATCCGACACTGGCAGCGGTATTCCTGCCGATCAGTTCGAGCACATCTTCGAGCCATTCTATACGACCAAGGAAGTCGGGCAGGGCACAGGCCTCGGACTTTCGCAGGTGTTCGGCTTTGCCAAACAATCCGGCGGTGAGGTCGTGGTCGCCAGCGAAGTCGGCAAGGGCAGCACTTTCACGCTTTATCTGCCGCGCGTCTCCGGCGACAGCATCGCGCCGGCGCTGTCGGCGAGCGAAGCACCCGTCGTCGATGGCCACGGCATGTCGGTGCTGGTGGTGGAGGACAATCGCGACGTCGGGACTTTTGCGACCGATGCGCTGAGCGAGCTTGGCTACACCACGGTGTTGCGGCCGAACGCTCAGGAAGCGCTCGTCGAACTCGCCCGTCATGCCACGCACTATGACGTCGTGTTCTCCGATGTCGTGATGCCTGGAATGACCGGCATCGAACTGGCGCAGGAGATTCGAAAACTCTATCCGGATCTGCCGGTGGTGCTGACCTCCGGCTACAGTCACGTGCTTGCGCAGAACGGTACCTTCGGGTTCGAGCTGCTGCATAAGCCCTATTCGATCGAGCAATTGTCGCGGGTGCTCACGAAGGCCGGCACCTGGCGCAAGGCTCAGCGCGAAGCCGTCTGAGTCGCCGGGAACCCTCGGGAACCTTTTGATTTCCTTGGCGTTATCGCGCCATGAGCAAACATTCCGTTAACGAAGTCAAACCCGCACCCGCATCCGACGCGAAGGGGCCGATTGTCGGGGTCGTCGATGAGGCCGGTAAGCATATCGAGCCGCCGCCGCCTGAAGTGGTCGAACCCGATCCGGACCTTACGCCGGAAGAGGCCGAGCAGGTGCGCAAGGATTATCTACTGACGCGGTTCTGGATCAGCGCGAGCGGCTTCTGGGGCAAGTCGGGCGACAGACTCGCTTGGATGTTCTCGGTCGGGCTGCTGCTGCTCATCGTCGCCAATGTGGCGTTTCAATACGGCATCAATGTCTGGAACCGCGCGATCTTCGACGCCATCGAGAAACGCGATGCGGCCAGCGTGTTTCATCTCACTGGCGTGTTCTTTCCGCTCGCCATCGGCAGCGTGTTGCTGGGTGTCGCGCAGGTCTATGGCCGCATGGGTATCCAGCGTCGCTGGCGCGCATGGCTGACCAATTCTGTGGTGTCGCGCTGGCTCACCAGCGGCCGCTATTATCAGCTCAATCTTGTCGGCGGCGATCACCAGAATCCCGAATATCGGATCGCCGAGGATCTGCGCATCGCGACCGATTCGCCCGTCGACTTCGTCTCTGGCGTCATCGCGGCATTTCTCTCCGCCACCACCTTCATCGTCGTGCTGTGGACCATCGGCGGCGCGCTGACGCTGACTGTGGGCGGCAGTCTCATCACCATTCCCGGCTTCCTTGTCATTGCCGCGATCATCTATGCGGCCATTGCGTCCGGCTCGATCATGGTGATCGGCCGGCGTTTCGTGCAGATCTCCGAAGACAAGAACCAAGCCGAGGCCGAGTATCGCTATGCGCTGACGCGCGTGCGCGAGAACGGCGAGAGCATCGCGCTGCTCGGCGGCGAGGAAGAAGAGCGCGACGGCATCGACAAGACCTTCGGCAATGTCCTCAGGCAATGGGCACGTCTCGCCGGACAGCATATGCGTACCACGTTGGTGTCGCAGGGCTCGAGCCTGATCGCGCCCGTCGTACCGCTGTTGCTGTGCGCGCCGAAGTTTCTCGACGGCAGCATGTCACTCGGTCAGGTGATGCAGGCGGCGTCTGCCTTCACCATCGTGCAAAGCGCATTCGGCTGGCTGGTCGACAACTATCCGCGCCTTGCCGACTGGAACGCCTGCGCGCGCCGCATCGCCTCGCTGATGATGTCGCTGGACGGCCTCGAACGCGCTGAACTCGGCGACGGTATCGGTCGTATCAAGCGCGGCGAAACGACGGATGAGACGATGCTGAGCCTGCATGATCTCTCCGTGACGCTCGACGACGGCACTGCCGTCGTCGGCGATACCGAAGTGAAGATCGAGCCTGGCGAACGTCTGCTTGTCGCGGGCGAGTCCGGCACCGGCAAAAGCACGCTGGTGCGTGCCATTGCGGGCCTGTGGCCATGGGGCGGCGGTAGCGTCAATTTCCATCCGGACCGGAGGCTCTTCATGTTGCCACAGAAGCCCTATGTGCCGTCAGGCACCTTGCGCCGCGCAGCCGCCTATCCCGCGGCGTCGGAAGACTGGACCGTCGAGCAGATCGGCGAGGCCCTCGACAAGGTCGGGCTCGGCCATCTCAAGGAGAAGATCGAGGAGGATGCGCCGTGGGACCAGACACTGTCCGGCGGCGAGAAGCAACGTCTCGCTTTCGCACGGCTCTTTTTGCACCGCCCTGATATCATTGTGCTGGACGAAGCGACCTCGGCGCTGGACGCGAAGAGCCAGGACAAGATGATGGAGCTGCTCACCAAGGAGCTGCCCAACGCCACGGTGGTATCTGTCGCGCATCGCGTCGAGCTTGAAGCCTTCCACAGCCGCAAGATCGTGCTGGAGCGCCGCAAGGGCGGCGCCAAGCTGGTCAGCGACATCGATCTCATCCCGCGCAAGGGTAAGCGCCGTCTGCTCGGCCGCTTCCTGCGCCAGCGCAAGCCGGCCAGGAGCGCGGCATGACACCAGGCGCTATGAGGTGCTTGCTGCGTGTTTCGACTTAGAAGAAGTTGATCTTCAGCGCCGGCGACAGGAAGATCGCAATATTGGCGAAGAGCCCGCCGGCATAGGCGGCTGAGCGCAGCGACGATTTATCCGCGATGTACAGCAGCGCGTGCGCAATCCGAAACGCGAGATAGAGCACGGCCAACACGCTCACGGTCGTCGCCGATGCGCCAAAGTTCAGCGCGGCGATGACCGAGACAGCGTAGAACGGAAAGCTCTCGAAGGCATTCTGGTGCGCAGCATAGGCGCGGCGTTTGGCACCTGAGAGGTTCTCGGCGCTGTCGCGCGGCGCGCTGTTATCGCGCGATCCCGCTTTGGCATAACCAATAATGATCAGCGGCAGCAGTGCAGCAATCAGAATGCTCCAATAGGCGAACGGCATCGAAATCCCCCAGGTCAAATAGTATGGCCAAACTGCGTCTTGATGGGCGGTTCCTGTTCCGCTGTCAAACCCGCCTTCATCCGGCCCGTTGTCGCGGAACATCGCATCGATCGCGCCGTTGTTAGTTCAACCCCAAGGGAGACAGATGATGGCCAATGACAATACCCGTGATATCGAACGTGCCTGGGAATTGATGAAGAAGATCGGCTTCGCCATGCTGGTGACGCATGATGGCGACAAGCTGCGAGCGCGCCCGATGGCTGCCTATGTGGATCGCGAAGCCGATGCGGTCTACTTCCTCAGCGATGCGCGTAGACACAAGGATGATGAGATCAAGCGCAATCCGAACGTGAATCTCTCTTTCGCAGATGCGAGCGATCAGAAATATGTCTCGGTGAGCGGCACTGCTGCCGTCTCGAACGATCGCGCCAAGATCAAGGAGCTGTTCACCACCTCCGCAAAAGCGTGGTGGGACAGCGCGGAAGATCCGAATATTAGTGTGCTGAAGTTCACGCCTGACGACGCCGAGTTCTGGGACTCGCCGGGCACTGTGATCAGCTATGTGAAGATGGCCGCTGCGGCTGTGACTGGTACGCGTCCGGACATCGGCACCAACCGTAAGGTCGCAATCTAGATGCCTAAAGACGATTCACCCGGCATCGATCCCGTCGAGGATCCGCCGATCAAGCCCGGTCAACCCTCCGAACCGCCGCAGGAGAGCCCGCCAGGCAATCCGCGGCCCGAGGTACCGCCGCCGGTGCGCGATCCCGGTGAGCCGTCGCGACCCGAAGAGTTACCTGGAGATGTGCCTGATGAGATGCCGGTGCCAAATCCTGATATCAATCCGGGTCAGCAGCCGCCTGCAGTGATGTAGTGAACTACAGATCGATGGCCTGAACGCGCAATGAACAAAGCGCGTTTGGGCCATTGTCGTGTCGAAAATAAAAACGAATTTGCATTTGCCTGTCGCCACATTCCGGCCCAATGCATATCAGTTGATCAATGTGCCGATTTGTTCGGCCGACAAAAAATCAGTTTGTTGAAGATCCTTATCCGGGGGCCCAAGGTCTATCATGACAAAACTTCGTCTCGTATTGCTGGCCACGACGACGCTCGGCGTTGCGCATATCGCAGCGACCGCTGCTTATGCGTCGAGTGTCGATGCGCCGATCGTGCTCGCGCAGGCCGCACCTGCTGCGCCTGAAGGTGAGCCCAAGGCTCCCCCGAAGGCACCACCCAAGGCTCCGCCAGCTGCTGCGCCTCCCGCCGCTGCGCCGCCAGCCGCACGCCCTGCGCCGCCGCCACCACCGCCGGCTCCTCCTGCTGCGCGTCCCGCGCCTCCGGCACCCCCTGCTGCGCCGCCGCCTGCGGCCGCACCTCCGCGCCCGACACCGCCGCCACCCCCACCACCTGCGGCCGCTCCGCCGCCGCGCCCAGCTCCGCCGCCGGCTCCCGTCGCGCCTCCGGCCCCGCGCGCCGCACCTCCAGCGCCCACCGCTGCGCCTGTAGCTCCGTCAGCGCCAACGCCGCCCGCTGCGCGTCCCGAACGTCGCGAGCCCGGCGAAGGACGTCCTGAGCGCCGTGAACCCGGTGCAACGCCGCCGGCCGGCGCACGTCCCGCGCCTGCAACGCCACCAGCCGCGGCGCCGGCAACACCGCCTGCCGCGCGTCCGGCACCTGCTGCTGCGCCGACACCGGCTCCAACACCGGCGACGCCGCCAGCGACTGCGACTCCCCCTGCGGCAACGCCTCCTGCAGCAGCACCGGCGCCGTCGGCAGCTCCGGCTGCGCCGGGCACACCGCCTGCTGCGGGTGCGCCTCCGTCTGGTCGCCCCGGTGGCCCTGATGGCCGTGGTCCTGACGGACGAGGTTCGGATGGCCGCCGTGGTCCTCCTGGTGGTCCGGGCGCAGGCGCGCCCGGTGCACCCGGTACGCCGCCCAACGCTGCTGCGCCCGGTGTCACGCCGAACGCTACGGCGCCCGCCGCTGCGCCGCCCGCGAGCACTGCTGCACCTCTCGTGGTCGCCCCCGGTGGCGGCAATATCAAGGTCGTGCAGCCGCCCGCACCGACCGTGACGGCACCGATCCCTCAAGCGCCGCCGCCCGCAGTAGCGCTGACGCCGATCGCACCGGGCGCTGCCCCCCAGGGGCCGCGCAACATGGGCGATTTCCGCGGCCAGCGCAGCGAGCGCCAGGAAGGCGGTCGCACGATCATCACCGAGCCTGGACGCATCATCGTGCAGGATCCGAGCGGTCAGTCGTTCATCCGCCACAACGAGGTCGATCGCTTCCGCTACGGCGCGCGTGACATCCGTACGGACCGGGTCGGCGGTGAGGACCGGACCATCGTGATTCGTCCCGACGGTTCGCAGATCATCACGGTGGTCGGCCGCGACGGTCAGCTGCTGCGACGTATCCGCAGGGACCGTGAGGGACGCGAGATCATCATCATCGATAACTCGTTCCGCGGTCCGCGTGGCCCCGGCGGTCCGGGTGGTCTCGGCTTCTATGTCGATCTGCCGCCGCCGATGATCCGGATTCCGCAGAACCGTTACATCGTCGACTACGATCAGGCCTCGCCCGATCTTGTCTACGATACGCTGATCGCGCCTCCGGTGGATCGCATCGAGCGCCGCTATACGCTCGATGAAATCCGCTACAGCCCGATGGTGCGCCAGCGCATGCCGTCGATCGATCTGGACTCGATCAACTTCGAGCTAGGCTCGTGGGATATCCCGCCGGATCAGGCCTCGAAGCTGCAAGTGATTGCAGATGGTCTCAACCGGGCGATCTCGCGCAATCCACGAGCGGTGTTCCTGATCGAGGGTCACACCGATGCGGTCGGCTCCGACGTCGACAATCTGTCGCTTTCGGATCGCCGCGCCCAGTCGGCGGCTGAATTGCTCACCCAGCAATTCCAGGTGCCGGCGGAAAACCTGACGTCGCAGGGTTATGGCGAGCAGTATCTGAAGATCCAGACCGACGGTCCGGAGCGCCAGAACCGCCGCGTCACGATCCGCAACATCACGCCGCTGTTGAACGGCGGTCAGGCGTCGCTACCCCCGCCGCCTCCAGGTACCGCGCCGCCGCGTCGCTGAGCGGTTTGATATGAAAGAAAATGGCCGGGAGCGATTCCGGCCATTTTTGTTTTTATAGTACGCTGCTGCCAATGGCTTCCCTCCCTCAAGCGGCATAGCCGCGCAGTGGGGAGGGGCGGCCGATAGGCCGGGATGGGGTGTCTCCGCAATTGAGAGCGCCGTGTGCTGCGCCAACCCACCCGTCACGATACTCGCTGGACGCTCGCATCGCGCCACCCTCCCCATTGCGCGGCTGAGCCGCTTGAGGGAGGGAAAGACGCTACTACTTCGCCGCCAATCCCAACGCATCCGCCATCACGCGAAACACTTCCGTATTGTCCATCGAACCCTTCACACGGTCGCTGCCGGGGCCGGTGGCGGTGAGGATTACGTCCTCGCCGGAATGCACGCTGGCGCCCATCATTGCCGGCAGGTTGCCGAGCCGCAGCATACTGCCCGGCGCATTCTTGTATTTCTCGTTGGCCTTGAAGGTACCGGGCTCGTCGCCCTTCTCGGTCGGATCGTTGGGGTTGTCGAGCTTCGGCCGCAGCGTCTCATAGTGGTCGGGCAGGCTGGCCGACATGATCGCGAGCCGCCGGCTGACATCGATGCGCGATGGATAGCCTTCGGCATCCGGTGCGGGATAGTTCGGGAAGCCGGCCTTCTCATAGACGCCAAGCCGTTCGCGCAGCGGCAGGTTTGACTCCTTGCTCATGTCGTCATTGACGGTGCCGACCAGGCTGTTGGGATGGCTGTGGTCGGAGACGACGAGGATGAGCGTGTCGTCGCCACGCTTGGCTGCCCAGTCGCGGGCGAGCTGCACGGCATTGTCGAGCATGATGACGTCATAGACGGCGCGGTCCATGTCGAGCAGGTGGGCGTATTTGTCGATCAAGCCGGACTCGACCATCAGGAAGAAGCCGTTGTCGTTACGCGACAGGATCTTGAGCGCGCCATGCACCTGCTCGGTCAAATCAGGCTGCTGCGGAAATTTCTTCACGCCGCCGCCGCCGAGAAACTTGCGGTCCAGCACGCCGTCCATATTGCCAGGCGTAAAAAGTCCAAGCAGCTTGCGCGTCTCCGACTTCTTGGCGAGGCCGTTCAGTTCGGGCGCCGTGGTCGCCACCGAATAACCGGCATCGCGGAAGCGTGCGACATAGTCGACGTCATCCTTGCGCTTCGATGTCGCGGCCGCCTGCGGCAGGAAATTCGCTGCGCCGCCGCCCATCAATACGTCCGGCCTGGCCGCAAGGAACTGCGCAACGATCTCGTCATAGGCCGCGCGGCGGCGGGTATGCGCGATCATCGCGGCGGGTGTCGCGTCCTCGACCTCGGTATTGGTGACAATGCCGATCGCCAGATCGAGCTTGCGCTTCGCGAGGCTGGTGATGGTTTCGACCTGCGGATCGTCGAACACATTCGCGGTGCGATCCGCATAGACGCCCATCGCATTGGTTGCGGTCTTGTGGCCGGTGGCATAAGCGCTGGCCGAATTGGCGGAGTCGGTGATGATGGAGTCGGAGCCCGCCGTTGCTACCATCGCCATATGCGGCATGTCGTCCATCGCGAGCTTGCCGCGGCTCTTGCCTTCGGTGATGCCCTTCGAAAGAATTCTGGCGCCGACGCGGTGCGCCAGCGACATACCGTCACCGATAAACAGGATCACGTTCTTCGCCTTGCGCGGGCCGGTGTCGTAGACGTTCCACATCACCGCGCGGCTGCGCACGCCGTCGCTGACTTCGATCTTGTAAGTCCCGGCTTTGTCGAGCGTTACGTCGCGCAGCAGCAGCGCGGACTGATCCTTGCCGTCTTCCTTCGCGATGTAGTCCGCGGTCTTGCCGAACGCCGCAGTCTGGTCGGCGCCGTTGATCGTCACCTTGATGTCGGCGGCCTGAATAAGTTCGGGAAACTCGACCTTGAAGTCGAATTTCGCGCCCGCAAGGATATCAGCGCGGTCGAGCGGATAGATCGTCTGCGCGCAGATTGGCGCGCTCATGAAAAAAGCCGCAAACGCGGCCAGCAACGACGTGTTTCTCATGGTGGACGTCCCGAGCGAGAGCCTGCGTGAGGCGATGTCCTTCCAATATAACGGCCGGATGACGTGACGACGACATCCGGCCGTTTGATCTTATAGTTCGAGCGTCTCCGCCGCGCCCTCAGTTCTTATCGTTGTCGAGCTTTGGAATGTTCGAGCCTTCGCCGGTGCTCAACAGGCCCGTCTTCGAATAGAGATCCAGCTTGGCGCGGGTATCGGTGATGTCGAGGTTGCGCATGGTGAGCTGGCCAATCCGGTCTGCGGGGGTAAACGGCGCATCCTCGACCTTCTCCATGCTCAGCCGCTCCGGCGCGTAGGTCAGGTTGGGGCTCTGGGTGTTCAGGATCGAGTAGTCATTGCCGCGGCGCAGTTCGAGCGTCACTTCGCCGGTGATCGCACGCGCGACCCAGCGCTGCGCCGTCTCGCGCAGCATCAAGGCCTGGGAATCGAACCAGCGTCCCTGATAAAGCAGCCGCCCGAGCCGCATGCCGCTGATGCGGTATTGCTCGATGGTGTCTTCGTTGTGGATACCGGTCACGAGGCGCTCATAGGCGATGTGGAGCAGCGCCATGCCGGGTGCTTCATAGATGCCGCGGCTCTTCGCCTCGATGATGCGGTTCTCGATCTGGTCACTCATGCCGAGGCCATGGCGGCCGCCGATGACATTGGCCTCGAGGAACAGCGCGACAGGATCGGTGAAGATCTGGCCGTTCAGCGCAACGGGCTGGCCATCCACAAACCGCACCACGACCTTCTCGGCCTTGACGGCGCAATCGTCGCGCCAGAACGGCACGCCCATGATCGGGTTGACGATCTTGATGCCGCTGTCGAGCTGTTCGAGATCCTTGGCCTCATGGGTGGCGCCGAGCAGATTGCTGTCGGTCGAATAGGCCTTTTCGGCTGACATCTTGTAGGCGAAGCCGTGGGCGGTCATGAAGGCCGACATTTCGGCGCGGCCGCCCAGTTCGTCGATGAATTGATCGTCGAGCCAGGGCTTGTAGATCTTCAGGTCCGGATTGGTCAGCAGGCCGTAGCGGTAGAACCGCTCGATATCGTTGCCCTTATAGGTCGAGCCATCGCCCCAGATATTGACGCCGTCTTCCTTCATGGCCGAGACCAGCATCGTGCCGGTGACGGCGCGCCCGAGCGGCGTGGTGTTGAAATAGGCGATGCCGCCGGTCGAGACATGGAAGGCACCGGCTTGAATCGCGGCTATGCCTTCATGGACGAGCTGGGCGCGGCAATCGACGAGGCGCGCCTTCTCGGCGCCGAACTCCATCGCCTTGCGCGGAATCTCGTCGTAGTCGGCTTCGTCAGGCTGGCCGAGATTGGCGGTGTAGGCGAAGACCTTGGCGCCCTTCTGCTTCATCCAGAGCAGCGCCGCTGACGTGTCGAGGCCGCCGGAGAAAGCTATGCCGACGTTTTTGCCCTTGGGCAGGCTCTTCAAGATCGTGGTCATGGAACGTCCAATCGGGGCAATTTCTGCGGCCAGCGATAGCCCGGCCGGGCAAAGCGCGTCAACGCGGCATCCGCTTGAGGCCGCTCAATCGTGGTGCTGCTCGGTGATCCGGTTGACGAAAGACGGCTTTGGCTGCCGCCCGATCATGCGCAGCCGCCAGCGATAGCCGGGCCAGGCGATCCTGGTCAGCCAGCGATCGATGTCCTCATCCGTCATCCGGGTCGAGGGCCAGCGGTAAATCCATCCGTGAATCAACCAGATAACCAAGAACGACACGAGGCCGGCGATGGTCACGTCGGTAAAGAAATGGCCGCCGAAAGCCATCCGCCAGCCCGAGGTGGCGATTCCGAACACCGTCGCTGCCACATAGGCGTAGGGCCGCACCGAGGGCGGCGCGAGCGCGGCCGGAGCATAGGTCCAGAACGCCGTGGCGCCCTCACCCGAGAAGAACGAGCAGTTGCGGCCGCATTGGCCGGTCGGATCCCACCACGCCTTGAACTGCCAGGGCCCGTTGAATTCCGTCACCATCACCGGCCGCGGCCGGCCCCAGAAGGTCTTGAAGGTCAGATTGGTCAGGACCCCGGCCGACATCAGCATGGTGAGGATCAGGAAGGCCATGGTGCGGCCCTTCACCAGCAGTGGCCGGTTCGGCCAGATCAGCTTCACGATCAGCGCGAGGATCGAGGGCGCGACAAAGGCCCATGCGATCCACATCGCCGCATCGCGGGCGAGCTGCGCATAGGGCAGCGACGTTGTCGGGAAACGCCTCGTCTCGGGGTCGTAGAACAGTGCCGCGAGCTTGAGGTCGAGTTCGGGCCAGACTCCGAAGATAATGGCAATGGCGGCAAACAGCCCAAGCGCGATGAGGAGTCCGGTCCGGTTCATGGCGGGCGGTTTAACCGAGGCAGGAGTTGAAGGAAAGGCAGTGCACTAGGGGCCGGCCGCGACATCGGGCTGCGGTGGCGTGCGCCGTGGCTGCCGCCATGCGCCGGCGTTGCGGCCGGCGATCACCCAGTAGATCAGCCCCGCGATGATGCCCGCGCCGGTCATGACTTCGAGATGGCGGCGGACGATGCCGTCGAAACTCATCGTGGCAGGGTCGTAGGGGATCAGGCCGAGATAGCAGGCGAGCCCGACCGCCGCGCCGCCGAGCGCATAGATGATGACGCTGCGAATATAGAAAGCCTCGGTAATAAGGACGACGAGCATCGCCGGAAGCAGCGCGAAGCCGCTGATGAAGATGAAGCCGAAGCCCAGCAGGACGTTGATCGTGTTAGGATCGATGACGCCGGTATCGAGCGCGGAGAGCTCCGGAAACAGGATCGAGAACACCACGATCGCGCCGCCGACGAGACAGGCGGCGCAGAAGCCGAGAAAGATGACGAACAGGCGGCCGATCAGCGCCATCGTCAGTCCGTCATCGCCATCGCGCGCAAAGCCTGACGCTCACGCGCCGACAGTTTCTCGGTCTCCGACTTCAACTGGCCGCAGGCAGCGAGAATGTCGCGGCCGCGCGGCGTGCGTACCGGCGAGGAATAGCCGGCATTGAAGATATATTCGGAGAACTTCTCGATCTGGTCCCAGTCGGAACATTCGTAGCGCGTGCCGGGCCACGGATTGAACGGGATCAGATTGATCTTGGCATGGATGCCCTTGAGCATCTTGACCAGCAGCTTGGCGTCCTCGAGCGAGTCGTTGACGCCTTTCAGCATCACATATTCGAAAGTGATGCGCCGTGCGTTGGACGCGCCGGGATAATCGCGGCAGGCCTGCATCAGCTGTTCGAGGGGATATTTCTTGTTGAGCGGCACCAGCTCGTTGCGCAGCTCATCGCGTACTGCATGCAGCGAGATCGCCAGCATGACGCCGATCTCGTCGCCGGTGCGCTTGATGTTCGGCACCACGCCGGAGGTCGACAAAGTGATACGCCGTCGCGAAATGCCGATACCTTCATTGTCCGACACGATCAGCAGCGCGTCGCGCACCGCATCGAAATTGTAGAGCGGCTCGCCCATGCCCATCATCACGATATTGGTGACGCGGCGGTTGCCGTCTGGCGTTTCCCTGTCGGCCCAGTCGTTGAGGCGGTCGCGGGCAACCATGATCTGGCCGACGATTTCGCCGGCCGTCAGGTTGCGCACCAGCCGCTGGGTACCGGTGTGGCAGAACGAGCAGTTCAGGGTGCAGCCGACCTGCGACGAGACGCAGAGCGTGCCGCGGTCGGTTTCGGGGATATAGACGCACTCGACCTCGTGGGCCTTCTCGCCGGCGGTACCTGAAGGCAGCCGCAGCAGCCATTTCCGGGTGCCGTCATTGGAGATCTGCTCGACCACGACCTCGGGCCGTGCCACCGTGAAATGCTTCTCGAGGTCTTCGCGCATGCCTTTGGAAATACTGGACATTTCGGCGAAGGTCTGGACGCCCCGGACATACATCCAGTGCCAGATCTGTTGCGTCCGCATCTTGCGCTGGGCCGGCGCCACGCCGATGGAACCGAGCTTTTCCGCGATTTCCGTGCGCGACAGGCCGATCAGGGACGGCTTGGCCAGCGGCACATAGGTCTCGGTGGCGATCTTCTCCAGCGGCATCTCGCCCGCGGGCAATGCGCGGGAAGCGTCGATGGCGGAGCCGGCCTCGGCTGAAACGGGGGTCATGGCGTTCGATCTATGATGTCGCGGGAAATCAGGCCTTAAACAGGCCGACCTCAAATAAGCTTTTCGCGCCCGAATGAAAAGGCGCGAAATGCGGCAATATTAACGGCGACAAGGATTTAGCCGGTGTTTGGCGGCAATTACCGCCGGCAATCCTGCGCCAGCCGGTCCAGCGCCTGGGCCAGGCCCTTCAGCGAAAACGTGTCGGTGGTCTCGGTGCCCTTGGCGGAGACGCCCTTCACGGTCACGTCGGCCGCCTTGCGCAGGGCTTCCACCATGCGCTCTTCTTCGGCGGCATTCTTGATCCAGAGCCCGTCGCCCTGCGTATACATCGCATAGCGCGCTCCGCCGACTTCCAGCGTGGACTCGGAGCCCGGCTTCAACTGATAGCCGATCATGATCGAGACTTCGTTGGTCACCTTCTCGGCCGGGCGGGTCGAGACGAAGGCGTAAGCGGGATCGCGCGGGCGGTTCGCCGGATTGGTCTTTGACGACGCCGGCTTGGCCAGAGCAAAGCAGACTTTCTTGCCGTTCGGTGTCGCGGTGTAGGCGCCCCACGAGCCGAACTGTCCGACCAGCGTGGGCTCGGCGCCACCCGCTGCAGCAGGCGCCGCGGCTGCTGGCTTTGCCGGTGTGGGCGCTGCCTTCGGTGCGGCGGCCTTGCCCTTCGATGCAGCGCTCTGCGCCTGCGCAAGATCGGAGATACCGACCATCGCTACACTCATCGACACAACTGTCAGGAATCGCCGCACGGACATCAAGTCTCGATCCTCTATCATTGTGACTGGAAGATGGCTCGCAACAAGACGGCTTTACCAAGACGATCTGGAATCGCTGACGTCACGATGTCTGCCATATCCGCAAATCGCTTTCTTGAAAAGGCAGACGCGACTCCCGCAAGGATAGCAGTCCTTGCCTTGCTGCGCGCTGACGGCGCAGGAGTCATCCTCAGTTTTCTGCTCAGTTTTTTGCACGCGCCGCACGCTGCGCTGCCCACTGCGCATCGCTCCACTGCAGCAGATCCTCTGCGCCAGATGCGCGCAGGTGTGCGCCCCCATCCTGCACCACCATCTCGCCATTGATATAGCCGGCCTGATCGGAAATCAGGAAGCTTGCGAGATTTGCGAGCTCGCTGTGTTCGCCGACGCGGCCGAGCGGGTTCTGCGCCGCAGGGCCGCTGTCGCGTCCCTCGGGCCGCAGCTGCCCGGTCGCGCCGGTGGTGGGGAACGGGCCGGGCGCGATCGCGACGGTGCGGATGCCTCTGGGTCCCCACTCCACCGCGAGCGACTTCGTCATTGCAAGGATTCCAGATTTGGCCATCGCCGATGGCACCGTGAAGGCGCGCCCGGTGATCGTGGATGTCGAGAGGATGCTCAGCACGACGCCCTTGTGGTGTCCTGTGATCCAGCGCCGTCCGGCTTCAAGGGTGCAATACATGGCGCCGTGCAGCGTCGGTGCGAGGATCGCATCGGCGGCGCGGGCAGAGAGGTGCTCGCTCTGTGCGATGAAGGTGGCCGCGGCATTGTTGACGAGGACGTCGAGTGGCCCGTCGCGCCAGATTGTCTCCATCATCGCCTCGACCGCCGCTGCGTCACGAATGTCGCAGGTGAAGGTGCTGACCTTGGCGCTGAGATCGGTACGCAGTTGTGCTGCAGTTTGTTCGAGCTGTTCAAGTCGGCGACCGCAGATGATGAGCTCGGCACCCAGCTCCGCAAAGCGGCGACTCATGGACGCACCGAGGCCGGAACCGCCGCCGGTGATCAGAATGCGCTTGTTGGCGAGCAGCGTTGTTTCGAACATGGGACGGTTCCTCGGTTGGCCGCGTGGCGGAATTACCTTTTCTCGAATCAGATTGTAGCGCGCCGTCAAATCCGGCATGACTCCCTTCAACTGTCTCAAGCCGAAGGTCAGATGATCAGATGAAAGCCATTCTCTGCTCGCAATTTTGCGAACCCGATGATCTCGTTCTCGCCGATATCGATGATCCCGTTGCCGGTGACGGTCAGGTCGTTATCGCCATCAAGGCGGCGGCGCTGAATTTCTTCGACATCCTGATGATCCAGGGCAAATACCAGATCAAGCCGCCGTTCCCGTTCTCGCCGGCTGCGGAAGTCGCTGGTGTGATCGAGAGCATCGGCAGCGGCGTGACCGGCCTCAAGGTTGGTGACCGTGTGGTCGCATCTGTGGGCCACAATGGCGCCCGTGAAAAGATCGCGGTGCCTGCGGCATCCGCCGTGAAGATTCCCGACAATCTCGATTTCGATCGCGCTGCCGGCGTGATCATCACTTACGGCACGGCGCTGCATGCGCTGGAAGACCGCGCCAGCCCGAAGCCCGGCGAGACGCTGGCCGTGCTCGGCGCCGCGGGCGGCACTGGGCTCGCGGCCTGCGAACTCGGCAAGCTGCTCGGCCTCAAGGTCATCGCCTGCGCGTCGTCGGACGAGAAGCTGGAATTCGCCAAGAAGCACGGCGCGGATATCGGCCTGAACTACGCGACCGAAGATTTGAAGGAAGGTCTGAAGAAGCTGACGGACGGCAAGGGTGTCGACATCATCTTCGATCCGGTGGGCGGCAAATATGCCGAAGCATCGCTGCGTGCCATCGCCTGGGAGGGCCGCTTCCTGGTGATCGGCTTCGCTGCCGGCGACATTCCGAAAATGCCGCTCAATCTCGCGCTGCTGAAAGGCTGCGACATCCGCGGCGTGTTCTGGGGTGCATGGGTACGGCAGAATCCGGAGAAGAACCGCGCCAATCTGGAAAAGCTGGTGAAGTGGACCGCCGAAGGGAAGATCTCATCCCATGTCGACAGGACTTTCCCGTTGGCCAAGACAGCCGATGCGTTGAAGGTACTGGCAGGCCGTCAGGCCATGGGCAAAGTGATCCTTCATCCATAAACTGAATGAGGCGGACGCGGATTACGCGTCCGTTTCACCCTTCGCCAATCCACGTGCGATGGCCGCTCTGGCGGCTTCGCGGTGGTCCGCGTTGATGTGGCTCGCCACCATGCGCAAGGCGGTGGCCAGCACCGCGGCATCATCAGTGAATCCCAGAACGGGCAGCATGTCCGGCACGAAATCGAAGGGCAGCACGAAATAGGCGATGGCGCCGAGCAGCGCCGCCTGGACATGGCGCGGTGTCTGCCGGTCGAAGGCGCAGTAGTAAGCCGCCAGCAAGTCTTCGGCGAAAGGCAGCTTGACCGCCAGTCGCTTGAGCTTGCGCCAGAACTGCTTGCGTACGCTTTCGCGGTCTTTGGCCAGTTCATCGGCTGGCTCGAAGCCCACGCTGTGGTCGGTTGCCATCGGCAATGTCCTCACCGCTGCAGTTTGCAGCCTTTCCGGTAAATGGTGATCCGGCTCCGGCGTCGCAACATTCAGCAGCGCTCAGGAGTGACCGAGTTGCCCGGCGATGGTATTCATGGCCCTGGCCAGATCGACGTCGCGCTTGGTGACGCCATCGGCGTCGTGGGTGGACAGTACTACCTCCACTGTCTTGTAAACATTGCGCCATTCCGGATGGTGGTCGCTCTTCTCGGCGACCAGAGCGACCCGCGCCATGAAACCGAAGGCCTCGTTGAAATCCTTGAACGTAAAGGTCCGCGCGATGGCATCGCGCCCGGAAACCTCGCTCCAGCCCGAGAGCTCCTTGAGCGCCGCCTTGCGGGCCTCGGCCGAGAGTCGTTCCACCATGCCAACCTCCTGCTTCACTTGAACTTTACTCTAACGCCCGGTGACACAGTTGGGATCCATGCCACAATAAGGCAGCAAATGCCGCGCATGCAGGAAAGTAACCAAGCCCGTCGGTAACCATGCTGCCGGTGGAACGGCGCGTCGACCCGAAACTTTGCTACATTGTCGCTCGAACCCATTTGGCGCAGATGAATTTGAAGCGATTGTTTTCCAGATCCATGGCAGACGGTCCCGATGTTATCGGGCCGATAGGGCCGCCGTCGCCGCGGTCGATCCGGCGCAAGATGACGCTGATCACGCTGGCCGGGACGTTGGCGATCGTCGCAGCCGTGGCAGGCGCTTACTACTTCGCCATGAAGCCGGTGCCGCTGCGGATCGCCGTCGGTCCGCCGAACAGCGATGACGTGAAGGTTGTGCAGGCGCTGGTGCAGTCGTTCTCGCGCGATCACTATACAGTTCGTTTGCGACCGATCCTCACCGAAGGTGCCACTGCCAGCGCCAAGGCGCTTGCTGATGGCAAGGCCGATCTCGCGATCATCCGCGGCGATCTGGAAGTGCCGAAGAATGCGCGCGCGGTCGCCACGCTGCGCAAGAACGTCGCTGTGATCTGGGTGCCGCCGGCCGCCAAGGGCAAGAAGTCCGGGCCGAAGATCACCAAATTCTCGCAGCTCGCCGGCCGCCGCGTCGGTGTGATCGGCAAGACGCAGGCCAACGTCAACCTGCTGAACATCATCCTGCGGCAATACGGCGTCGATCCTGCCAAGGTCACCATCGTGCAGTTCTCGACCACCGAGGTGGCCGAGGCGGTGAAGGACCAGAAGGTCGATGCGTTCATTGCGGCCGGTCCCGTGAACAGCAAGATCACCAATGATGCGATCCAGGCTTCGAGCCGCGATGGCACGCCGACTTTCCTCGCGATCGATTCCGCCGAAGCCATCGCGCAGAATTTCCCGATGTATGAATCATCGGAAATTCCTGCAGGCGCATTCGGCGGCGCGCCCGCGCGGCCGGACGATGATGTCAAGACCATCAGCTTCTCGCATCACATCGTGGCACGGCAGAGCCTGTCGGATGTGACCATCGCCGCCTTCACGCGGCAGCTGTTTGCGATCCGTCAGCAGATCATCAACGACTTCCCGCTGGCGGCGAAGATCGAGACGCCGGATACCGATAAGGATGCGGTGATCCCCGTGCATCCCGGCGCGGCCGCCTATGTGGATGGCGAAGAAAAGACCTTCCTCGATCGCTACAGCGACTACATCTGGTGGAGCCTGATGGGGCTCTCGGCGATGGGCTCGATCGGCGCCTGGTTCGCGAGCTATCTCAAGAAGGACGAGCGCAACGTGAATGTGTCGGAGCGCGATCGTCTGCTCGACATGATTGCCGCCGCGCGCAAGAGCGAGTCCCTCGAAGAGCTCGATACGATGCAGGCGGAGGCCGACGACATTCTGCGTCATACGCTGAATTGCTACGAGCACGGCGCCATCGAGGAAGGCACGCTGACAGCCTTCAACATTGCGCTCGAACAATTCCACAACGCCGTCGCCGACCGCAAGGCGCTGATCGGCATGATCCCGCCGGAGCCGATGAATCCGCCGGAGCAATTGCGTCAGTCGCCGCGGCCGCTGGCGGTCTAGAGTCTTTCGTTTTGACGCGTTTTCTTCACGCGAACCGGGACCACTTCGCTCGAAAACGCTTTAGCGCTTGAGATAGCGCCAGCCGATCACGATGCCGCTCGCCGAGACGATGGTGCCGAGAATCGACAGCAGCCACACCACGATGTCCCAGGCCGGGCGATACATCAGCAGCAACTGAAAATCGAAACTGTGCAGCGCGTTGAACAGCCAGCGATAGGTGCGCCGGCTTGAGTCGACGCGGCCGAGGATGTCGCCGGTGACCGGGCTGATGTGAAACCAGGTTTGCGCGTCGTCGTCGAATATCGCGCGGAGCACAGGCAATTCGCGGTCATTGTGATGCGCGTACCAATAAGCGTCGTATTCTCTGAGGCTTGGCCGGTTTTCGATCCGCGAATCCGGAAGCAGCTTTGCCGCGGCATTCCAGAGCCGGTCTTGCGGCAATCTTGCAATTTCGCCGCTTGTCGGATCGATCACCGTCCTTGTGCCGTCGCGCTTCGCGACGATCATCAGCGGCATGCCGTCGATCCATACGAAGCGCGCTTCGACCGCGGCCTTGTCCGCCGGTGCGCGAATGGCCGCAGCGATATCAGGCGCGTCGTGACCGGCATAGCGCTGCAATACCTCACGTGGCGTATTGCGGTCGGCAAAAACGCGGCCGGGATCGAGCGATAGCCAGCCCGAGAACATCCAGGTCAGCACGAACAGCCCGGCGATCAGTCCGGTGACGTGATGCCACGCCATCCAGCCGCGATAGGGCGTGATATTACCGCTCGCATAACGCCGCTTAAGGCGCACGCGCAGAATGCCGATCCAGATTCCGGTGACGCCAACGATCAGGCAGATGCCGGAGATCCACAATACGACGAGCCGCCACAGCGGACCGTCCTTGCGCAGCAAGGTCGGATAGATCCAGTGCGGGATCGAGCCGAGCCAGTTCCAGACGCGTTCGGTGCGGTTGGTATCGAGCGCGATCTCGCCGGAGCGCGAGGAGACGTAGAGTTTTGTGCCGGCGTCGTCGCCGAGGGTGATCAGATAAAATGGGCGTAGCGGATCGTAGCGTGCGGTGACACTCCATTGATCGCGATCGACGATCTCGTCGAGCTGAGGCGACTTGCTGGCGGGATGATGCCCGGCAACGGCAAGTGCCTGCTGTTCGTTGACCTCGGTGATGGTACGGCCATCGACGGCGGAGATCGCCTGTCGTTTGCCGTCCCAGCCGGTCAACCGATACACCGGCTCGTCGGCAACCATGTTCAATCGCAATTCGCGCGGATAGCGCGTGGCACCGGCAGCCTTCATCGCCTCGTCGGGAGAGAGCGCCACTTTCTCCCAGACGATGTCGGGCAATGCTGCCAGTCGCTCCTTGTCGGAGAGGCCGGGAAACGCGACATACATCATCACCACGCCCGAGATGAACCACATCGCGAAGAAGAGACAGGTGACGATACCGATCCAGCGGTGGCCGATATACAGCCACCGCCGGAGTGTGCGTGTCAGCTTGCGCGACAAGCTCAGAACTTCACATTGACGGCGAGCTGAGCCGTGCGCGGCATGCCGAGCATCCACTGATTGTCGCTGTAGCTCGACGTCGCATAGATCTTGTCGAACAGGTTGTAGACGCGCAGTGACACCGTGGTGTTGACGTCCGGCTTCCACTGCAGGCCCGCATTGACCAGTGTGTAGCTCGGCATCTCCAGCGTGTTTGCATTGTCTGCATACGTTTTGCCGACGATCTGGAAGCCGGCATTGGCCGACCAGTTCGCCGCAAAGGCCCAGGTTGCCCAGACGTTGGTGACGTTCTGCGGCACGTTGAACGGCACATTGCCGGCGTAGTTCACAGCGATGCCACCCACGTTCTGGATGAAATCGTCATATTTCGCGCGCACGAACGCGGTGTTGGCGTCGACGCGCCAGCCATAATCGAGCGAGACGCCGATCGAGGCTTCGATGCCACGCGAAGACTGCTGGCCCACCTGCACGACCCGTGTCAGTGTCGGGTCGGTTCGGTCCGGCGTCAGCAGGTTGTTCTTGACGATCTGATAGCCCGCCAGCGTCCACTCGCCACGGCCGCCCCAGAACGACTGCTTGACGCCGATCTCCACCTGTTTGCCGGTGGCCAGATCGAATTTGGCGTTGGCGTTGCTCGCCGTGATTAGGCCGCCCACAGGATCGGCTGCGACCGAATACTGGCCGTAAAAGGCCAGATCCTTGATCGGTGTGTAGACCACACCGGCGCGCCAACTGGTCGAAGAATAGTCCCGGCTGTAGCTGTTGGCGGCATTGCGAACGTCGGTCCGCTCGACGGTCGGTTGGTCCTGGCGAACGCCGGCGATCAAGGACAGTTGCTCGGTGACCGACAACCGGTTCTCGGCGAACACCGCGTACTGGTTGGTCACGCTGGAGAAGTCCGACGTAAGCGGATCGGGACTGAAGTACAGGCCAGGATTGAAATTGATGGCGTCGACCGACGACGATCCACCATAGGGCGAGTTGGTCGAGCGCTTGAAGTCGATGCGGTTGACGTCGAAGCCAGCGACGAATTCGTTGGCCATCCCGAGTACATGGCCCTTGAACGTGGCGTCGAAGCGGTCGCCGATCTGTTGCTGGTCGTGGAAGATTTCCAGATAGGTGCTGCGATCGATCAGGCCGGTGGCCGGATTGAACGCATAATTTTCGAGCTCTTTCCAGTGCCGCTTGCTGTACAGATAGTACAACGTGTTGCGGATCGAGATGCCGTCGGCCACTTGCCACTCGGTCTTCACCTGATTCCAGCTATCCTGCCAGCGGATGGTGCTGTCGCCTACATTGTAGTTCTTGAAGCGCAGCGCCGGATCGAACTGGCCGTTGATCAACGGCGTGCCGAAATAGCGCATCGGCTGGCGATCGCCGTAGTCGGTCGAGATCGTCCAGACCACGTCTTCGGTCTGCTTGACCTGCACGGCAGCATGCAGCGCTATGTTCGAGCTGTTGCCGCGGTCGACCCAGCCGTCCGACATGTTGCCGGTGGCGGTGATGCGATAGGCGACGTCCTTGTTGATCGGGCCGCCGCTGTCCACGGCGATGCGGCGTTCCATGTTGCTGTCGAGCGATATCTCGGCCTGATTGCGCGGAATCCATGATGGCATCTTCGAGATGATGTTGATCGCGCCGCCGACCGCGCCTTCGCCGAACATCACGGAGGCCGGACCGCGCAGCACCTCGATACGCTCGGTGGACCAGGTGTCGAACGGAAAGTTCACGGTGCCCGCGCCGACATAGAGCCGCGTGCCATCGAGCAGTATCTTCACCGAATCCGTGCCGGAGAAGCCGCGGGTGCTGTAGGCGACGCCGCCATTGCCGGGATCTCCGATGGCGGTGATGCCGGTGGCATTCTGCGTGACGGCATCGACGACGTTCTGTTGGCCGCGCTCGGCCATGGTTTCCGCCGAGATGACCTCGACGCTGGCCGGCGTCTGCAGGCGCGTGAGGCCGAGGCGGCTGCCGGTGGATGTAGTGCCTGTGAGGTTGAGCGTCGGCGCTGCGAAGACAGCGCCTGTCGGCGTGGCGACCGGTGCGCCGGTATTGGCGGCGACATTGCGCTGCTGCCGCGAGCGCGCAGCGCGCGATGCATTGCCGTTCGTGGCGCGGCGTGCGCGCTGAGGCGTCGCTGACGGCTGAACAACAACAGGATCGAGCGTCTGGCTCGACTGTGAGGTTTGCGACCAGCTTTCGCTCGGACACAAAAAGCAGGAGAGAGCAACAGAATAAAGAAAGGGAGTATGTCGCTTCAATGCGACGGGAGAAACGGAGGTCATGAACAGGACTCGCGGTTACGTGGCACGTCACCGCAAACCAAGTCGCCCCGCCGCTTTCAAACAGGCAGTGTGACTTCCACCAGGACACCCCGCCCAATGTGCTCGCGTGTGACCACGACTGGCGGCAGGTCTCCTGGCTCGCGGGTCAGTGCCTGTCGCCGCCTTCCCAGGTGAACACCCAGTGGCTCTTGGCGCAGGCTCGCCGCTTACAGTTGCGGGGGCAGCCGCGGAATCGGGGGATCCCCCTCACCGCATTCCCTTTTGATCCCCGAAGGGAACCGTCGCGTTCACGTTAAGGTGAAATTTCCAAATGTGTCAATCAAGCTGCCAGTCATTCGCAGCTTGCTTTGGCGGGTGTTGATATTGCGCATCACTTGTCATCGCAGCGTCAAGCGATCTGCCTAGAGCCACTGGTGCCAGAGCCAGGATCAGGAGTTCGCCATGGCGCTACATATTTCCCGTCGTCGCTTCCTCGCGCACTCAGCCGCAGCAGGCGCAAGCTTCCTGGCGATGCCTTACCTCAGCCGTGCGGCGGATCGTCCGCTCGTGTCGCATGGCGTGCAGTCCGGCGATGTCGGGACGAGCAGCGGCATGATCTGGTCGCGCGCGGATCGGCCGGCGCAGATGATGGTGGAGGTCGCCACTACCGAATCCTTCAGCAATGCGCGCATGTTGCCGGTTATCACGGCGCTGCCCGAGAGCGATTTCACGGCGAAGTTGCTGCTCGATAACCTGCCAGCCGGGCAGGACATCTTCTACCGTGTCAAATTCCGCGATCTCTCGCATACCGACATCGTCGGCGAGCCCGTGATCGGCCGCTTCCGCACCGCGCCGGCGGATCGCCGCGATGTGTCCTTTGTCTGGGGCGGCGATGTCGCAGGCCAAGGCTGGGGCATCAATGCCGAGGATGGCGGCATGGTCACCTATGCCACCATGCGCAAGCACAATCCGGATTTCCTGATCCATTCCGGCGACACGATCTATGCCGACGGCCCGATCCTGCCTGAAACGAAATTGCCGGATGGCACGATCTGGAAGAACACCATCACGGTGCCGGAGAAGGCGAAGGTCGCCGAGACGCTTGATGAATTCCGCGCCGCGCACAAATACAATCTGCTGGACGACAATGTCCGCGCCTTCAATGCGCAGGTGCCGATCTTCGGCCAGTGGGACGATCACGAGGTCACCAACAACTGGTCTTCATCGAAACAGTTACCGGCATCCTACAAGGAGCGCGACATCACGCTGCTGGCGGCGCGCGGTGCGCGTGCCTTTCACGAGATGTATCCGATCTCGGTCAATCCGAACGAGCCTGGCCGCGTCTATCGCACGCTCAATTACGGCCCGCATCTCGATGTCTTCATGCTGGACGAGCGCAGCTATCGCGGGCCCAACGGCCCGAACCTGCAGGAGAGCTATGGTCCCGATGCGTATTTCATCGGTCCGGAGCAGATGGCCTGGCTGAAGCACGCATTGATGGCCTCGAAGGCGACCTGGAAGGTCATCGCCTCGGATATGCCGATCGGCCTCGTCGTCTATGACAACGCTGCCGACAAAACCGGGTCTGAGGCCATCGCACAGGGCGACGGGCCAGTGCGGGGCCGCGAGCTGGAAATCGCCGACATCCTGCGCTTCATCAAATCGGCCGCTATCCGCAACACGGTCTGGCTGACCGCCGACGTGCATTACACGGCGGCGCATTACTACAATCCGGAAAAGGCGCAGTTTCAGGATTTCGAGCCGTTCTGGGAGTTCGTCTCCGGGCCGTTCCACGCCGGAACCTTCGGCCCGGCGGCGCTCGACAATACCTTCGGTCCCGAGGTCCGTTTCGTGAAGGCGCCGGGGCCCGATAAGCAGAATTTGCCCCCGTCGGCCGGCATGCAGTTCTTCGGTCACGTCAAAATCGACGGCCAAAGCGGCCAAATGACCGTTACCTTGCGGGATCGGGCCGATATGGCCCTTTGGGCCACGGTTCTGGACCCGAAATTGGGCTAACCATTTGGCAGATTCGCATTGTTTTTCGGCGATTTCCCCCTATATTGCGCCGCAACGCGTCCGAGTACCCGGCCCCTTCTGGCCGGGTTTGCTTTTGGAGGGATTGCCCCAGCGCGTTTTCAGACGAGGCAGTTATCGAACGCGCTCGAGCGCAAGGCATAAGCCTTTTGTTGTCGAGCATGTCTTGTTGAACCCGCTCAAGGGCACCCAGACCGTAACCAGAAGAAGACCTATGAACCTTCGCAACATTGCTATCATCGCCCACGTTGACCACGGCAAAACCACTCTCGTGGACAAGCTGCTGCAGCAGTCGGGCACGTATCGCGACAATCAGCGCGTCCAGGAACGCGCGATGGATTCGAACGACATCGAAAAAGAGCGCGGCATCACCATTCTCGCCAAGTGCACCTCGGTGCTGTGGGATGAAGTCCAGATCAACATCGTCGACACCCCGGGCCACGCCGACTTCGGCGGCGAAGTCGAACGCATCCTGTCGATGGTCGATGGCGTGATCGTGCTCGTCGACGCCGCTGAAGGCCCGATGCCGCAGACCAAGTTCGTGGTCGGCAAGGCGCTGAAGCTCGGCCTCAAGCCGATCGTCGCGATCAACAAGGTCGACCGTCAGGACGCCCGCATCACCGAAGTCGTCAACGAAGTGTTCGACCTGTTCGCAGCGCTCGACGCCACCGACGACCAGCTCGATTTCCCGATTCTGTACGGATCGGGCCGCAACGGCTGGATGGCCGACAGCCCGGACGCGTCGCATGATGTCGGCATGAAGCCGCTGTTCGATCTCGTCATCAAGCATGTCGCGCCGCCGGTGGTTGAAGAAGGTGCGTTCCGCATGCTCGGAACCATCCTGGAAGCCAACCCCTATCTCGGTCGCATCATCACCGGTCGCATCTCGGCCGGTTCGGTGAAGCCGAACCAGGCCGTCAAGGTGCTGTCGCGTGACGGCAAGGTCGTCGAAACCGGCCGTATCACCAAGATCCTGGCCTTCCGCGGTCTCGAGCGCCAGCCGGTGGAACTCGCCGAAGCTGGCGACATCGTTGCCATCGCCGGCCTGCCGAAGGGCACTGTCGCCGATACCTTCTGCGATCCGTCGGTTGAAATTCCGATCCAGGCGCAGCCGATCGATCCGCCGACCGTGTCGATGTCCTTCATCGTCAACAACTCGCCGCTCGCCGGCACCGAAGGCGACAAGGTCACCAGCCGCCTGATCCGCGACCGCCTGTTGCGCGAAGCCGAAGGCAATGTCGCGCTAAAGGTCGTCGAATCCGCCGATCGTGACGCGATGGAAGTGTCGGGCCGCGGCGAATTGCAGCTCGCGATCCTGATCGAGAACATGCGCCGCGAAGGCTTCGAACTGTCGGTGTCGCGTCCACGCGTGGTTCTTACCAAGGACGAAAACGGCAACACGCTGGAGCCGGTCGAGGAAGTCGTCATCGACGTCGATGAGGAATTCTCCGGCGTGGTCGTTCAGAAGATGAGCGAACGCAAGGCCGAGATGATCGAGATGCGTCCGTCGGGCGGCAACCGCCTGCGTCTGGTGTTCTACGCGCCGACCCGCGGCCTGATCGGCTATCAGGGCGAACTCATGACCGATACCAAGGGTACCGCGATCATGAACCGCCTGTTCCACGACTACCTGCCCTATAAGGGCGAGATCGCCGGCCGCCGTAATGGCGTGCTGATCTCCAACGACCAGGGTGAAGCGGTGGCCTATGCCATGTTCAAGCTGGAAGATCGCGGCCCGATGATGATCGAGCCGGGCTGGAAGGTCTACAAGGGCATGATCATCGGCGAGCACACCCGTGAGAACGATCTCGAACTCAACGTTCTCAAGGGCAAGCAGCTCTCCAACATCCGCACTACCTCGAAGGATGAAGCGGTGCGTTTGACGCCGCCGATCCGCATGACCCTCGAAAAGGCGCTGGCCTATATCGAGAGCGACGAGCTGGTCGAGATCACCCCGAAGTCAATCCGCCTGCGCAAGAAGCATCTCGATGCCAACGACCGCAAGCGCGCCGAAAAGACCAAGGAAGTGATCGCGTAAGCGAGAGCATTCTTTGACTGGTTACGAAATGCCCGGCGAAAGCCGGGCATTTTTGTTTGGTGCGATGCCTTCACTCCGCCCCTCATGGTGAGGAGGCGCGCAGCGCCGTCTCGAACCATGAGTTGGTGTCGCGCCGACGCTTGTGGCCATCCTTCGAGACGCCGCTGCGCGGCTCCTCAGGATGAGGGCAGAGTCAATTTGCCGGCGCTCCCACCTGCTTCAACGGATCCGCCTTCGCAAACGCCTCCATCGCCTCGCAGGTGGCGATGATGCGATTGATGGTTGGAATACCTGCAATATCGATCTTCAGCACCTTCATGGTTGCGGTGATGCTGAGCAGGCAGATGTCGGCGATGGTCACCTCGTCGCCATGACAGAAGCGGCCGGTGGCGGGCTCGCTGGCGAGGCGCTTTTCCACGGCGGCGAGGCCCGTGGTGAACCAGTGCACCAGCCAAGCGCGAACTGCGGCATCGTCGAAGCCGGCGGTGATGGCGAGATATTTGCGCACACGCGGCGTAATGAGCGGGTGGGTGTCGGCGGCCAGCATCGCGGCGATCGAGCGCACCCGTGCGCGGCCGTGTGGATCGCTCGGCAGCAGCGGCGGGGTCGGATGGATCTCGTCGAGGAATTCCAGGATCGCCAGCGACTGCGTCAGCGGCAGGTGGCCGGGCTCGATCAGGGCCGGAATCGCGCCGAGCGGATTGATCTTGAGGAACGCGTCGCCGCGCTGCTCGCCCTTGTCGAGGTCGATCACGCGCTCGTGCGCTTCCAATCCCTTCAGGTTGAGCGCCACGCGGACGCGATAGGTCGCGGACGTCCGCCAGAAGCCGTAGAGTTCGAAATCGTGTGGGGCTGTCATGCATCTTCTCCGAGGGCAGCGGTGGCTTGAATAATTCAAGCAAGCCTTTATCCCGTTGTCACCCGTTTCCCATCCGCTGTGAATACCGACGCGATGACCAGACTGCCTTCCGAAGTAGATGTCGCCATCATCGGAGCCGGCGCTGCCGGCCTCGGCGCCGCGCGTATGCTGGAAGGTTCCGGGCTCTCCGTGATCGTGCTGGAAGCGCGCGACCGGATCGGCGGCCGTGCCCATACGATCATGGCGGCCCCCGGCATTCCGTTCGATCTGGGCTGTGAATGGCTGCACTCCGCCGACAAGAATGACTTCGTCGACATCGCGAAAGAGCTCGGCTTCGCCGTCGACAAGTCGCGCCCGCCGTGGCGCGATCAGGCTTATGACGTCGCCTTCTCAAAGGCGAAGCGCGATGAGTTCTTCGCCGCGATCGACGCGTTCTATGAGCGCGCCGAGGAGGCCGCAGAAAACGAGATCGATGCGCCGGCGGCGACATGCCTCGAGCCCGGCAATCCATGGAATCCGATGATCGATGCGGTCTCGACCTATATCAACGGTTTCGAGCTCAAACACGTCTCGCTGCACGACATGGATGCCTATGAGGACACTGACATCAACTGGCGCCTGCCCGATGGCTATGGCGCGCTGATTGCGGCCTATGGCGCGCCGTGTCCGGTGGCGCTGAACACCGAAGTCACTGTTATCGATCATTCCAGTGCGCGCATCCGCATCGAGACGTCGCGCGGCACGCTCAGCGCGGCGAAAGTCATCGTCTGCGTGCCGACCAATCTCATCGCCAATGAAAATATCCGCTTCACGCCGCCGTTGCCCAGCAAGGTCGAGGCCGCCGTGGGCCTGCCGCTCGGCGCCGACAACAAGGTAATGCTGGCGCTCTCCGACGCGGAGAAGTGGCCGTCCGATATCGGGTTGCGCGGCGCCGCCCTGCGCACCGGTGTCGGCAGCTTTCATCTGCGCCCGTCCGGCCGCCCCTGCATCGCCGGCTTCTTCGGGGGCAGGTTCGCACGCGACCTGGAAGACGCCGGCCAGGGTGCACTCGCCGCGCAAAGCATCGACGAGATCGTGGCGCTGCTCGGCTCAGACATCCGCAGCAAGCTCACGCCGCTCGCGGAATCCCGCTGGGGACATGATCGCTTCGCGCAAGGCGCCTATTCGGCGGCAAAGCCCGGCCATGCCGATGCGCGCGCAGCGCTGGCTGCACCGGTGGATGGCAGACTGTTCTTTGCCGGCGAAGCGACGTCGCCGAATTTCTTCTCGACAGCGCATGGGGCAAGGGAGAGCGGGGAGCGGGCGGCGAGGGAAGTGATGGCCACAGGCAACCAGAGCAAAGCGTAGAAGCTCGCTTACTCCATCACCCTCGCCCTCATCGCCGCATCCGGCACGATACACGCCTCGGTCTTTCCGAAGATGCGATAGCGGTTCGTTGCGATCAGGCTGTAGACCGGATTGCGCAGCGCCTTCGGCACCGCGAACAGCACGCGCACCCATTGCCAGCCGGGCAGGGTCGACAGCACCGTCAGCGCCGCATCGGATCTGACATAAGCCACGCCGCCATGGATCACCGCATTGGTGTCGGGATCGGCGGGATCGATGCCGAAATGGCGGGCGAGGCGGCTGCCATAGTCGGACTGGATCGGGGTGAAGTGGAAGCGATGATCAGTGTCGCGTTTGGCGACGAACTGGATCCAGCGCGAGCAGAAGATACAGACGCCGTCATAGAGGATGACGTCGTCGTCGGGCCAGGGCTCGGTCACTGCGGTGTCCATTCCGGTTGCGCAGGTTTTCGCGTCATCGCTTCCTGGCCGTAATTGCCTTCAGCGCCTTGTCCAGCGCGGCACCATAGATGTCGTCACCGCCGTCGCTTTCCGCAAGCCAGTGGCCTTCGCTCCGGAAGTCCGGCAGCTCGTGGACATCGACCCTGGCGCCACCCTTGCGAAACGCATCCGCCAGCTGGCGTGACAAGTCCGGCGAAAAATAGCTGTCATTGCGCGCGACGAGCCAGATCACAGGCACGTGCGCTGTCTTGCCGAAGGTTGTGGCAGCGGCGATCAGGCGCTGCGGCGCGCAGACGTCATTCGGCCGGTCATTGGCATGGCCGCCGCGTCCGGGGGCAAAGGCAATGATCGCTCTGACGCCTTGCGGATTGGCGCCGGCCATGGCCAGTGCGCCCCAGCCGCCCGCGGAATGGCCGACGACGATCGTGCCGTCGCTGCGAATGAAGGGTTGTTTGCGAATGTCAGTCATCGCTGCGGCGATACTATCCGCCGTGGCGCGGCCGGCGCCGACATAGTCGGCATTGTCGCAGCCGCCCTGGTCTTCGAGATAACGCCCGCCGGTTAAGCCATGGCCGGGGCGCTCGGGCACCAGCACGGCGTAGCCACGCCCAACGAACCAGGAGGCCAGTGCGCGATATTCCGGTTGCGGCATCTGCGCGCGGCGCAGCGCATTCTGCGTGGTGGCATGCGCAATGACAGCGAGCGGGAACGGGCCATTGCCGGGTGGGCGGAATAGCACCGCGCGGGAACTGGTATTTGGATCGGGCGACGCTACCGACCAGACCTGCCGGCGATGCGGCGCTTCTTCCGGGGCCTGCGCGCCTGATGTCTGGGCTGCGGCAGTAGCGGCGCTTCCGAGCAATGCAGCCAGCAGGCAAAGCGCTTGGACGTGTTTCATGAGCGCTCAGGGACTTTCGTGCGGACGCAATGCCTGTCGAACTCTACACGCCGCGAATCACATCGGTGCAGTTGTGCACATCGATACGCGTGTGCAACTGCGACACGACTCGCGCGATACGTGCCAGCAGTGGAAAACATGGCGTTCGGCGCGCATTGGATGCAGCTCTGTCCTTTTTCGATACAACTCTTTCGGTAAACTGATGCTGAAAATCCACACGTTAACCGATAATTAACGATGGACCTTGAAGAGCGCCCGCCGACTTGCTTTGATCCCCTCCATGAGCACAACCCTGATCGAGGTTCGGCCGGCCAAAGCTGCGGATGCAGCCGCGGTGGCGTCCACCCATGACGAAGCCTGGCGCGCGGCCTATCAAGGTCTCATCCCGGGCCCCGAATTGGAAAAGCTGATCAACCGCCGCGGTCCCGGCTGGTGGGATTCCGCGATCCGCAAGGGCAGCCGCGTCAGCGTTTTGTGCTTCGGTGACAAGGTCGCTGGCTACGCCAATTACGGTCGCAACCGCGCCCGCAGCCTGCAGTTCGAAGGCGAGATCTACGAACTTTACCTGCGTCCGGAATTCCAGGGCCTCGGCTTCGGCCGCCGGCTGTTCGCCTCCGCCAAGCGCGACCTCGTGCAGAGCGGGCTGAAGAGCATGGTGATCTGGGCGCTGTCGGACAATGAGGGCGCCACGGAGTTCTACCGCGCTCTGGGTGGCCGCATGGTGGCCCGCTCCTCGGAGCGTTTCGGCGCAAAATCGCTCGATAAAGTGGCATTCGCCTGGACGAATTAAGCCATTAAGCCGGTTCATGATTTTCTGGTCTCGCAGGCGTTGAATCCGGGCTCCCGCTCGGCTACGCCTGTCGCAACCTGTCCTATGAAATCTGGAGTGTTTGATGCGTCTTGACGCAATCCCGCTCGGCGCCAAGGCGCCGCATGAAGTGAACGTCGTCATCGAGGTCCAGGTGGGCGGCGAGCCCATCAAATATGAGATGGACAAGGAATCCGGCGCCCTGTTCGTCGATCGCTTCCTCTACACCCCGATGCGTTACCCGGGCAATTACGGCTTCATCCCCCACACTCTGTCCGGCGACGGCGATCCCTGCGACGTGCTGATCGCCAACACCCGCGCCATCGTGCCGGGCGCCGTGATGAGCGTGCGTCCCGTCGGCGTGCTGTTGATGGAAGACGAAGGCGGCCTCGATGAGAAGATCATCGCCGTGCCGACCTCGAAGCTGACCCAGCGCTACGACAAGGTGAAGAACTACAGCGACCTGCCCGAAATCACGCTGCAGCAGATCCAGCACTTCTTCGAGCACTACAAGGATCTCGAGCCCGGCAAGTGGGTGAAGGTGGTGCGCTGGGGCGACGCCGCCGATGCGCAGCGCTTGATCCTCGAAGGGATCGAGCGCGCCAAATCTGCAAAAAAGTCGGCCGCCAAGACCAAGTAACAGAGACCGGCGTAGCAGAAGGGGACTTCCGATGCGCCGATGGATCCAACTGCTCCGAACGGCCGCGCTGATCGTCATCGCGGCCGTTTTGCTGCTCGCGGGCATCGTGCTCGTCAAGACATTCAGTGGAGGATCGCGGCAGCTTCAGGTGACCGCGGCGGCGAAAGCGCCGGTCAATGAGCAGGCGGCGGCAGAGCGACTTGCGGAAGCAATACGCTTCCCGACCATCTCCAATTTCCTCAATCCCGATCAGGCCGCCGAACCGCTGCGCGCGATGCAGGCGCATCTGGTGGCGAGCTTTCCGGCCTTCCATGCCGTGGCGAAGCGCGAACTCGTCGGCAACTACAGTCTGCTCTACACATGGGAAGGCAGCGATCCTGCCTTGAAGCCGATTGCGCTGCTGGCGCATCAGGATGTCGTGCCCGTCGCACCGGGCACCGAGAAAGACTGGCAGCAACCGCCGTTCAAGGGCGTCGTCGCCGATGGCTTCATCTGGGGCCGTGGCTCCTGGGACGACAAGGGTAATCTGTATTCAATCCTCGAGGCCGCCGAGGTGATGGCGAAGCAGGGTTTCCGCCCCAAGCGCACCATCTATTTCGCCTTCGGCCATGACGAGGAAGTCTCCGGCACCCGCGGCGCAAGGGCGATCGCGGCGCTGCTGACGTCGCGTGGCGTCAAGCTCGACTTCGTGCTCGATGAAGGCCTTTTGATCACCGAGGGCATTCTCAAGGGGCTCGACAAGCCGATGGCGCTGATCGGCGTCGCCGAGAAAGGCTATGCGACGCTGGTGCTGACCGCGCATGGCACGCCCGGTCACTCGTCGATGCCGCCGCGCGAGACTGCCATCGGCATGATGAGCGCGGCGCTGACGCAGCTCGAAAACAAGCGCCTGCCGATGCAGATCCGTGGCACCGTCGGCGAGATGTTCGACACCATCGCGCCGGAAATGAGCGGCTTCAACCGCGTGGTACTGTCCAATCTGTGGCTGTTCAAGCCGCTGTTGCTGCGCGAATTCGAGAAGAGCGGTCCGACCGAGGCAACGGTGCGCACGACCACGGCGCTGACGATCTTCAAGGCCGGCGAGCAGGACAATGTGCTGCCGGGCAATGCCGAGGCGACGGTGAATTTCCGGCTGTTGCCTGGCGACACCCAGGCTAGCGTCACCGAACATGTGCGCAGCGCGGTCAGCAACGACAGGATTTCGATTGCGCCATTCCCCGGCAATACCGATCCGCCCCCGGTGACCGGCACCGCGAGCTCGTCTTATCGCGCGCTCAATCAGACCATTCGCGAGATCTTCCCCGATGCGCTGGTGGCGCCTGGTCTGATGGTGGCGGCGACGGACTCCCGGCACTACACGGACGTCACCGACAACATCTTCCGCTTCTCGCCGGTGCGCGCGACGTCGGAAGACCTCAAGCGTTTTCACGGCACCAACGAACGGCTGAGCGTCGCGAATTACGCCGACATGATCCGGTTCTATCGACGGTTGATCGAGAATACGGCGAAGTAAGAGTTCTGCGTCGACCCCTCAGCCGTCATTGCGAGCACAGCGAAACAATCCAGAAAGCCAAGAACTGGATTGCTTCGTCGCAAGGCTCCTCGCGATGACGTGGATGGGCCGGAGCGAGCGCTTTAAACCGCCGGCGCTACGAGCTTGTGAATCGCACAGGCCGCGCGCAACGTATTCACCAGCAGACATGCCACGGTCATCTGGCCGACGCCGCCGGGGACCGGCGTGATCGCGCCGGCGGTCTTCAGCGCTTCCTGATAGGCCACGTCGCCGACGAGGCGCGTCTTGCCTTCAGCACCGGGCAGCCGATTGATGCCCACATCGATCACGGTCGCGCCGGGCTTGATCCAGTCGCCGCGCACCATTTCAGGGCGGCCCACTGCCGCATAGACCAGATCGGCCTGCGCGCAGAGCTTGGCGAGGTCGCGCGACTTCGAATGCGCGATGGTCACGGTGGCGTTTTCATTGAGCAGCAGTTGCACCAAGGGACGGCCGACCAGATTGGAGCGGCCGATCACGATGGCATTCATGCCTTCCAGAGATTTGTGCACGTTCTTGGTCAGGATGATGCAGCCGAGCGGCGTGCAGGGCGAGAGCGCGGGCATGCCACTGGCGAGACGGCCGGCATTGGTCGGGTGGAGGCCATCGACGTCCTTGGCGGGATCGATGGCATTGACGACGGCGTCGGTATCGAGACCCTTGGGCAGCGGCAGTTGCACGAGGATGCCGTGCACGGTCGGATCGGCATTCAGCTTCTGCACCAGCGCGATCAGATCGGCCTGTGCGACGTCAGCGGGCAGCTTGTGTTCGAAGGAGGCCATGCCGGCTTCCTGGGTCTGCTTGTGCTTGCTGCGCACATAGACCTCGCTGGCAGGATCGCTGCCGACCAGCACCACGGCGAGGCCGGGCGTCACGCCATGTTCGCTCTTCACGCGCGCCACTTCGGCAGCGACGCGGCCGCGCAATTCGGCGGCAATGATCTTTCCATCGATGATGCTGGCGGTCATGTGTCGGTCCTGTCGTCAGTGTCGTCGGGCGTTGCTGCAGTGATCTTGCGCAGCATCGCGCCCAGTTGCGTCGGGTCGCCGTCGACCGCGATCTGTTTCACGCGCGACGTGGTGCCGGACAGCACGCGCACATCGCGCTTGGGCACGCCGAGCTGCTTGGCAAGCAGTTCGGTCACGGCACGGTTCGCCTCGCCGCCCTCGGCGATGGCGCGAACCCGCACCTTCACTACCGAACGGCCATTGGCCATGGTCTCGATCCCGTCGATATCGTCCCGGCCACCCCGCGGCGTCACGCGAACGGCGAGGCTGACACCGTCAGTCGCGTAGCGCCAGGGATCTGCCACGAACCCGGCGGCCGATCAGAAGACGCTGGGATAGATGTAGTAGGTGATCACCCGCTGCAGGAACATGATGATCAGGATCAGGATGATCGGCGAGATATCGAGACCGCCGAGGCTCGGCAGCATCCTGCGGATCGGCGCCAGCACGGGCTCGGTGATCCGGAACAGGAATTCGGCGATCGCGGAGACGAACTGGTTGCGGGTGTTGACGACGTTGAAGGCGATCAGCCAGGACAGGATCGCCGAGGCGATCAGCAGCCAGACATAGAGATCGAGAATGATCAGCACGATATCGAGAACGGCGCGCATGGCGGGGATGGCTCGCGGGTTAGGTCGCGGATTCGACTGTCCGCTAAATATCGGTTCAGCCCCCCTCAAACAAGGGAAGTTCCGGGCGAAAAGTGCTGGAAAACCGCGCTTTTGCGACGTTCTTGACTTGCCGTTAACGGGGATTGTAAATGGCGCCGATTGCTGACCGGATCGCATGGGCGACCCGGTTCGTATCGGGGCCATAGCTCAGCTGGGAGAGCGCGTCGTTCGCAATGACGAGGTCGGCGGTTCGATCCCGCCTGGCTCCACCATCCTTCGCTTGCTTCGCAAGCTCCGGCTCGGCAAGCCACCCTCCCGACCATAAAAAGCGAAGCAAACGAAGGATGTCTCGCCGAAGCCCGTAGGGCGTAGGCAGACCGGCTTCATACCCGTCTCAACTGCAACCTTGCCACCGCCCCCGCGATGAAGCCGCGCGGAAAAAGCCGCAGCAGCAGCGGCACGATCTTGATGCCGAGGCCGGGGAAAACTGTGCGCTTGTTGGCCATCAAGCCCTGATAGCCCAGCAGGGCGACGTCAGCCGCCGAGACATTGAGGATCGCCGAATCGAGGCCCGGCGTGAATCCGGCGCGCGCCTGGAATTCCGACGGCACCGGCCCGGGGCACAATGCAGTCACGCGCACACCCTTGGAGCCGAGCTCCTGACGCAGTGCTTCGGTGAAGGACAGCACATAGGCCTTGCTGGCGTAGTACACGGCCATTCCGGGACCCGGCAAAAAACCCGCGATCGAGCTGAGATTGAGAATGCCGCCCTTGTTGCGGATCAGGCTCTCGGAAAAGCGCAGCGACAGATCCGTCAGTGCGCGCACATTGACCTCAAGCATGCCGAGTTGCCGATCGCGGTCCATGTCGATCGCGCGACCGAACATGCCGAAGCCGGCATTGTTCACGACGTACTCCACCTCGACATCGGCAGCAGCGAGGGCAGCCGCGATCTGGGCGCAGGCGTCGCGCTGTTCGAGATCGCAGGGAATGATGATGGGCGCAGCACCACCGGCAGCAGTGATTTCAGCTGCCAGTGCATTCAGACGCTCGGCACGGCGTGCCACCAGAGCGACGCGATGCTTGTTCGCAGCGAAGATGCGCGCGAACTCGGCGCCAATTCCGGCCGAGGCTCCGGTTATTAACGTCACGCGCTCAGTCACAATAAGGTACTCTTAAAATACGTGAGGACGATTTGCATGCATCTACAGGCGTAATAGGGATACCCGTGATGTGCAAGTCGGAATGACCACCGGAATACCGCAGGCCTTCAGTTCCCGAATGCGTAGCAGTGGCATGAATTATCGGGGACCGCGCATTAAACTTTGGTTATGCGTCGTAGTGCTGTCATTTTCCGGTCAGGCTGCGCCTGCTCAGACAGTCGTATCCGTTGTGGCTGTACCGCCCGCCACGCGTCGCTTGAGCTCCATCCGGTCACGTGATGAAACTGCGAGCAGGTCGGCTGCGCGCCAGACCACATTTTCCTCGAACTCACTGACGCGGCCGTCAGCATAGACCAGCTGCCACATCATCTCGACGAGACGGACACGACCGGGCTCGTCGACCACGCGCATAATGACGCTCGTAAAGTGATAGAGATCGACGGCCTCGCCTTCGACGAGGGTGGCAGCCGAGATGAGCCTGTCAGCCGTGCCGGGATCGAGCTCGAAACGCGACTCGATCAGGCTGTGCAACTTGGCTCTCTCGATAGCTGAGGGCTCACCGTCCAGCGAGATGACGTGAAGCATCAGCGCCGTGGCGGCAAGACGGAAGCCGGTATCGTCGAATGCCTGATTTTCGTGCGCATCGGGAGACACCACGTCGGCAATGAATTGGCGCAGTTTTTCCAGCATTATTCTTTGAACCAGATGATCGCGAGGCCCGCCATGCGGCGAAAGCGCTCGTGCTTTGTGGCGCGAAAATGGAACGCATGCAATGCGGCCGGGTTCCCGAAGCGCTGATGACAGTTAAGTAACAATTGAGACGATCGGCAGTTTACGGGATCTCGTGTCATGGAATCTCATAGACCACGATCTTGTCGGCGATGCCGCGCAAGGCTGCGTGCTTCTGGATCGGTGTGATTTCGGCCTTCCTCAGAATGGCTTCCACGGCCAGCGCCGATATCACCGGGCTGGTGACGTGGATCGCCTGCGAGGTTGACAGGCCCTGCACCCTGGCAGCGATATTGACGGTCTGGCCAAAGTAATCCTGCCGCTCGTTCAGCATCACAGCGAGGCAGGGTCCCTCATGGATACCGATCTTGACCACGAGGTCTTTGGTGCCGCGCTCCTCGTTCAGTCGCTCCATCGCGGCGCGCATGCGCAGACCCGCGGCCAGCGCCTGTTCGGGCCGCGTAAAGGTCGCCATGACGGCATCCCCGATGGTCTTCACGACGGCACCGGCTTCCGATGCAATGATCTCCAGCAGTGCGTGGAAATGCGCACGTACCAGATCGAAGGCTGCGAGATCGCCGACGCGCTCGTACAAGGCGGTCGAGCCCTTGAGGTCGGTGAACAGGAAAGTCAGCGAGGTAATCTTCAGTCGCTGATCGATATTAAGGTTGTCGGCCTTGTAGACATCGCGAAAGGTCTGGTTGGTGAGTATCCGCTTGGCCGTGAGGAACGGCTTGCGCTTGCCGATCAGGTGATGGAGGCCCTCGGCCGCGACAAATACCGATGGCAGCACGCGCACCTCGGTCTGGTTCTCGAGGGACAATCGCAACGGTCCGGGTTGCAGCGTTATGGTGCCGGTCGGTGTATGCTGCCGGTTGTAGATCAGCGACAAATGCTGTCGTTCCTTGGTCGGCTCGCCCTGCACGTCAATGAACTGCGCGGCATGGGTTACCGGCTCGAACACGATGACGAATTCCGACGGCAGGTGCAGCGACATCACCGCTTTTTCATGCGCCGGCAATTCCATTGCGTCCAGTGTCACTTCATCGGTGAGCGACGCGAACGATTCCTGATTGAGATCGACGCCTGAGCTCCAGAACACCTGCTTGAAGTATTCCCAGAGCGGCAGCGTATTGGGGTCGTGTGCAGCGATGTGCCTGACGCGCGGTGCGACCGTGAACGCCACCTCGACCTGCTCGTCAACCGACGCTTCATAGCCGCAGGCGCAGAGCCCGCAATGGTAGTCGTCATGGCGCAGCGATTTCAGCGTGCTGTGGGCGTCGAGGACGCCGCTGCAGCCCGGGCACAACACATTCCAGGTCAGGTCGAACAGGCCGAGGCGGGAGGCATGCAGGAAGCCGGAAATGACGCGCTCTTCGTTCAGGCCGCGGCGTGCCGCAAAATCCAGCACGTTGATACGATTGAGTTCGTGGTCCGCGCCGTCGCGGATCAGTTGTGCAATGGCATCGGCTACGGCCGGATCGGTCGCCTGGTTCAATGTCGCGAATAGTGCCTGAACATCACTCATGGCATCAGTTTAGGCCAAATAGTCGCTACGTCCAAGACAGGGCTTTGCCGCAGCGCTTCAACTTGTCGTTCCGCCTAAGTGCCATGAGCGCGCGCGGGGGCGGGGAAGACGTGAGGAGAGGGCGTGCTGAAATAACGTCAACGCCGCTCAATGCGGAACATTGGCGAGCGATCCGGTTGTGTCGTCACCACGCCGATAGGCATGACGGGTGCTTTATCCGGTAGCTCGACGCGGATTGCGCCGATGATTTTCGCCAGCGCTAATGTGGCCTCGACAAGCGCGAAATGCGCGCCGATGCAGACCCGGGCACCGACGCCGAAAGGCAGATAGGCGAAGCGGTCCGGCGGTGTCGCGCCGGGCATGAAACGGGACGGCATGAAGGCGTTGGGCTCGTGCCACAATTTCTCGTGCCGATGCAGTAGCCAGGGCGCGATCAGGATCACGTCCTTGCTGGCGACGGACTGGCCAGCCAGACGATCAGGGCCCGCGGCGGCGCGTGCGATCAGGAAGGCGGGCGGATAGAGCCGCATGGTCTCATCGATCACCGCGCGGGTGAACTTCAGATGCTCGATGTCGAATGTGCCGCTCGCGCTGGCGGCACGGGCTTCGGCCGCGACCTGCTCCTGGGTCGCCGGATCGAGCGTCAGCATATACAGCGCCCAGAACAGCGCCGTTGCCGTCGTCTCATGGCCGGCGAGGATCATCGTCGCCACCTGATCGCCGAGCTGCCCATCGGTGAAGGATGCGCCGGTTTCCGGATCGCGCGCGGCCACCATCAGGTCGAACAGATCGCGCGGCGCGTCGTCGTTCTTGCCGGCGGCGCGACGTGCGGTCATCAGCTCGCCGACGAATCTCGTCCAGCGTCTGCGGAAGAAGGCGCGCGAGATATCCTGCGGCGTCGGCCAGCCCAGCGGCAGCAGCAGATCGAGGAAATGCGGCCGTGCCAGGTTCATGCCGTATTCCATCACGAAGTCGCGCAGCTTCGCGCCATGCTCGGCCATGCCGAAGGAGAACATGGTGCGGCCTGCGATCTCCAGCGTCATCCGCTGCATGATCGCGCGCAGATCGACCGGCTTGCCCACGGCGCGATGCAGGTCGGCCAGCGTGTCATCGACCGCCGAGATCATGTGCGGCACCAAAGTCGTCACCGCGCGCGGCGTGAAAGCGGGCGCCAGGGTGCGGCGCTGGTGTTTCCAGGTGCGGCCTTCGGCGAGCAGCAGGCCCTCGCCGAGCATCGGCCGCAGCACGCGGAATGCAGCGGGCGTGCGGGTATAGTTCTCATAATTGTCCACCAGAACATGGCGGATCGCATCGGGGTCGTTGAGGATGAAGCTGGCATGGCCGAAGAAACGGCCGTTGATGATGTCATCTTCATAGGCGCGCTGGCCCCAGGTCTCGATAGCGCTGCGGCGCATCGCCGACATACGCCCCAGCGCACCCATGTTCTCGGGCGCACGTGGCGGGCTCGGCGGCACCAGGGGCGCTCGCGCAGCGGAGAAATCGTAGACCTCGGCAATGCTCACGATGGGCCTCGCAATTGATCCAGGGACCGGAGCGTCTCGTCATTATAGCAGGCGTCCATCCGCGCGCCATGGAGGCGTCGATGGAAAGCGCGGCCGCAACGCACGCATCGACCAATATTGCGGTCCAGCGGGCGCATCCCTCGGAACGATACTCACGCATGCACATTAGGGAGGCAGTGGCTCCATATCGGACCGGCCTGAGGATTTAAAATGATCGATACCGTTGTCGTCCAACCCAATGTAAGCGTCGACGAACCGCAAACCTCCGGCGTATCGTGGGCTGCGGTTGCAGCCGGTGCCGTGGTTTCGCTCGCACTGACGCTCGTCCTGATTGCCTTTGGCACAGGTCTCGGTCTGTCTGTCGTGTCTCCGTGGGCAAGTGCCGGCGCCTCCGCGACCACGTTCAAGATCACGACCGGTATCTACCTGATCGTCATCGCGATGATCTCGTCATCGCTCGGTGGTTATATTGCCGGCCGTCTGCGGTCGCGCTGGATCGGCGTGCATTCGGACGAAGTCTACTTTCGCGACACCGCGCATGGATTCCTGGCCTGGTCGTTCGCGACGGTTTTGGGAGCGATCCTGCTGGCATCTCCAGCAACCTCTTTGCTGAGCGGAGCCGCGTCGGGTGTTGCTGCCGGTGCAACCGCTGCTGCAGCCCAGTCAGGTCCGAGCGATGGCTACCTGGATTCGCTGCTGCGTCCGACGACGCCGTCGGCCGATGGCACCAGTGCGGAAGCGCGTGGTGAACTGTCACGTGTGATGGCTGCCAGTTTCCGTGGTGGAGAGCTCAAGCCTGCCGACCGCAGCTACGTCAACAAGGTTGTCGCCAGCCGCACCGGTCTGAGCGAGGCAGATGCCGACAAGCGCGTCACTGAAGTCATCAACGATGCGAAGACCGCGGTGGATGCCGCACGCAAGGCCGCGATGCAGCTCGCATTCTGGCTCACGGCGTCGCTGCTGATCGGCGCCTTCTCCGCCAGCCTTGCCGCGACGGAAGGTGGCGGGCTTCGTGACGGGACCTGGAAGAAGCGTCGTTAACCCCGATCAAAGGAGACAACCATGCCCATTCTTCTGTGGCTACTCGGAATCCCGCTTCCCCTCATCATCCTGGTACTGTTGCTGCGATAACAGAATAACGAAGGAGCCCCGCACATGGCGGGGCTCTTTACGATTTCGAACAATGCCTCATGCGATCTGACCGGAGACGCGCAGGGAAGTCAGCAAAGCGGTTATATAGAAAGCCAGACCGCTGAGGCGCGCGAGTTGACGTGATCTACTCGGTGAATTCCGCCACCGTGATCCGGTTTTCCGACGCCGGCCAGGCGCGCGCCACGATCCGCTCCTGATTGAACAGCGCTGCCACCGGACGTCCGATGTCCGTGGCCGGAAGGCGGATAGTCGAGAGCGAATCCGTGGGCACGCCGGCTTTCACGTCGGTCGGCTCCTTGCCGTCGAGCAGCACGACATCGCGCGGCAGTCCGAAATAGCCGCGGACGCGCGACATCGAGATCACGGCGCCGACAGTGGCGTCGGCGGGACCCAGTGTGCGACCGGGACGCAGATGCACGACGTCGGACGAGCGGGGGAATGGCGAGCGATAGGAATGCGTGATCGGCGCGCCGGCCGATGTCAGCACAATCTCAACAGGCCAGGTAGGGTCGACCTGAACCGGACCCCAGCAGCCATCGGCGGATGTGCGGGCCGAATGGAGCGCCGCCCCGATCCGTTCGCCGTTGTCAGGCGCGACGCGATACACCTCGACCAAGGCATCCGCGACTGGACGATTGGTGGGTACACCGCCGGGCGTGCCGGTGACAAGACCGCTGATTTTCACGTCAGCTTCCTGCACAATATCGATCCGCGCGGGTTCGCGGCCCGCGATGAATTTGTAGATCTCGCGGAAGGCGCGGGGGTGAAAGCCGGTTTCACGATGATCGATGGCGCCGAGGACGAGATTGGTGGCGCCGCGCAGCGCCGGACCATCGGCGGTGACGCCGGTGGCCACGCCCGGCTTGCCGAGCAGGCGACCGTCGGCCTGCGCATATTTGTCGATGCCATCGCTGCGGAGGGTGAGGAAGGCGGTACCTTCAGTCACCTCAGGGCCTTCGTCGGGATTGAGGCTCTTGAGGAACGGGCTGCGGCCATTGAATTCGCTGCCGGGACTATCGGTCCCGTCGAACACGCCGTGATTGGGGGTGCCGCATAGGACGGCGTGGCTGACATCGGCGCTGCCGCCATTCTTGATGTAATTGCGCACCGCATTGCCGCCGCGCGAATTGGCGACCAGCGCCACTTTCGCAGCACCAGTGCGCTTTTTCAGTTCCGCGATGGCTTCGCCAAGTTCGCGGCGCTGGTCTTCGGTGGAGGAGCGGCCCTGCTGCGCCACAGCATCGTCGGAACGCGCCAGCGGATCGGTGAAATTGAGCGCCATCAGCCGGTTGCGCGGGATGCCATTGGTTTCCATGCGCCAGATCTGCGTCATCCAGAGCGCCGCGTGGTCACCATTGCCGTGGACGAACAGGATCGGGGGAATGTCGGAACCTGCAGTCGTGCCGGGGCCAGTCTGTGCTGCGGCCTCGAAACGGAGCGCATGGGCAGCCAGCGGCAGCATCGCTGCGCCCGTGAGTATGGTCCGTCGCGACAGCGCCATGGCTGGTCTCCCTCTATCTGCGCACATCCGACGCCTGCCACTGTGATAGCGGAGCAGGCACTGGACAGACAACGCGTTTCGCAGGCATCACCTTGATACACCATGCGGGGAATCAGGCCCCGCATGGCTCTGCAGTCGCTATCTGCAGCAGACGACGGGACGATGATGGCCGAAGCAGCGAAACCAGTGGTTCTTCCCTCCGACGGCATTGCCGCCCCGCTGCGGTTTGCGGTGTTCCGGCGGATCTGGCTCGCCAGCCTGCTGTCCAATCTGGGCCTGATGATCCAGAGCGTGGGCGCTGCCTGGGCCATGACGCAGATGACCGCGTCGGCCGACAAGGTGGCGCTGGTGCAGACCGCCTTGATGCTGCCGATCATGCTGATCTCGATGCCGGCGGGCGCCGTGGCCGACATGTATGACCGCCGTGTCGTGTCGCTGGCTTCGCTGGTGCTGTCGCTGGTCGGCGCCTGCGTACTGACCATGCTGGACTGGACCGGTCACATCACGCCGAACATCCTGCTCGCCTTCTGCTTCATCATCGGCAGCGGCATGGCGCTGTTCGGACCGGCCTGGCAATCCTCGGTCGGCGAGCAGGTGCCGCCGGAGGTACTGCCATCCGCCGTGGCGCTGAACGGCATCAGTTACAATATCGCGCGCAGTTTCGGCCCGGCGATCGGCGGCATCGTGGTCGCCACCGCCGGTGCCGTCGCAGCCTTCGCGGCCAATGCGGTGCTCTACATCCCGTTGCTGGTGGTGCTGTTCCTGTGGCGTCGCAAGGTCGATGTGTCGCGGCTGCCGCGTGAGCGGCTGAGCCGGGCCATCGTGTCCGGCGTGCGTTACATTGCTAATTCGCCGTCGATCAAGATCGTGCTGACGCGCACGCTGATCACCGGCATCTGCGGTGGTTCGGTCTCGGCGCTGATGCCGCTGGTTGCGCGCGACCTGCTGCATGGCGGCGCGCAGACCTACGGAATCATGCTCGGCGCCTTCGGTATGGGTGCGGTGATCGGCGCAATGAATATTGGGCATGTCCGCAAGCATCTGAGCGGCGAAAGTTCGATCCGGGCCTGTGCGCTGATCATGGGCGTCGCGATTGCCGTCGTCGCGGTCAGCAGCGAGCCGGCAATCACGGCGGCGGCGCTGGTGGTGGCCGGCTCGGTCTGGATGCTGGCGGTCGCGCTGTTCAATATCGGCGTACAGCTCTCGGCGCCGCGCTGGGTTGCCGGACGTTCGCTCGCCGCCTTTCAGGCTGCGATTGCCGGCGGCATTGCCATTGGCAGTTGGGGCTGGGGTCATCTCACAGACATGGTCGGCGTCGAAGCGGCATTGCTGGTGTCCGGCGGAGCGATGTTTCTCTCGCCGCTGTTTGGCCTGTTCCTACGGATGCCGCCGACCGGCGCGCGCGACGAGGATGCCGAGACGCTGGCCGATCCTGAAGTGCAACTCCAATTGACGGCGCGCAGTGGCCCGCTGGTGGTGGAGATCGAATATCGCGTGGATCAAGAGAATGCGCGCGCATTCCACGGCGTGATGCAGGACGTGCAGCTCTCGCGCCAGCGCAACGGCGCCTATGGGTGGTCCATCGCGCGCGATATCGCTGATCCCGAATTGTGGACCGAACGCTACCACTGCCCGACCTGGCTCGATTTCCTGCGCCAGCGTAATCGTTCGACGCAGTCCGAGCGCGCTTTGTATCAGCGCGCGGCGGACTATCATCTGGGGCCGGATCCGGTTCGCGTGCGTCGCATGCTGGAGCGGCCGTTCGGTTCGGTGCGCTGGAAGGACGATACGCCCGATCGCGCAGCGACCGAGGTGCTTCCTGTCGCGACGCCGGCCGGCAGCAGCGGTTAGAGCTTCTTAATCTTGACGCGTTTTCCTGACGCGAACCGGTGCTCACTTCGCTCGAAAACGCTAGTCGCGCTATTGATTATTCTCGGCGAGAACTTTCGCGCAGGCCTTGCTGAGCTTCGAACGGTTTTCCTTGAGGCAGCTGAGCACGACCATGTCACCATCGTTCATCTTGGCGCGGCAGAAGCGCGAGACGTCGCGTGAGCAGGCCGACTGATTGGCTGATGTGTTACCGCCCTGCGCGAAAGCGGACGTTGCGATCAGCAGGAACGGGATGATCAAAAGTCGGGTCATGAAATGGGCCTCCCTAAAAATTGGCTATCTGATTCTATGGCGCGCAACGAAGTACGCGGGAATGGCGCAATGATGGCGAGCGTCCGGGGCCAAGTTTACGGATTGCGCGTTATGTCATTCAGGCGAGCGTCGCTGCTTAACTTCGTGATCCCGAAATCACGAGATCGTCGCGATGGATCATTTCGGCGCGGCCGCTGATCCCAAGAATAATCATCACGTCCGGAGATGAGCGGCCTTTGATCTTCTCAGCATTGTCTGCGTCATAAGCCACGAGGCCGCGGCCGATTTCGTGCGTGTCCGGTCCGCGCACGATAACGGCGTCGCCGCGTGCGAAGTCACCTTCCACCTTGATGACGCCGGCAGGCAGCAGACTCTTGCCGGCACGGAGTGCGGCGACAGCACCTGCATCAATAGTCAGCGTGCCTTTCGGTTCCAGCGATCCCGCAATCCAGCGTTTGCGCGCAGTGACGGGATTTGCAGGAGTCAGGAACCAGGTACACAGGCCGCCATCGGCGATCTTCTGCAGTGGATGCTCGACCTTGCCGGACGCGATGATCATATGCGTGCCCGCGGTGGTCGCGATCTTGGCAGCTTCGATCTTGGTGTACATGCCGCCGCGCGACAATTCGCTCTCGGCAGCGCCCGCCATGCCTTCGATCTCGGCAGTGACGCTGTCGACGATGGGAATCAGCTTCGCATCGGGATTGGCGCCGGGTGGTGCAGTGTAGAGCCCGTCGATATCCGACAGCAGCACCAGCAGATCGGCGGATGCCATGGTCGCGACGCGCGCCGCGAGGCGATCATTGTCGCCATAGCGGATCTCGTTGGTCGCCACAGTGTCGTTCTCGTTGATGACCGGCACCGCGCGCCATTCCAGCAGTTTGCCGATGGTCGAGCGCGCATTGAGGTAACGACGACGTTCCTCGGTGTCCTGCAGCGTCACGAGAATCTGTCCGGCACCGATGCCGTGATGGCCCAGTACTTCCGACCAGATGCGCGCCAGCGCGATCTGCCCGACGGCAGCGGCGGCCTGGCTCTCTTCCAGTTTCAGCGGACCGCGCGGAAGCTTGAGGCGGCTGCGGCCGAGCGCGATCGAGCCTGATGAGACCACGAGGACGTCGCGACCGTCCGCATGCAGCTTGGCGATATCGGCGGCCAACGCCGCAAGCCATTTGGCCCTGACTTCGCCGGCCGCGGAATCGATCAGCAGCGACGAGCCAACCTTGACGACGATACGGCGAAAGTTCTTCAGCTCGGGGCGCGACATGATGTGGGCTTTGGCAGGACGTGTGATGCTTGGACGGACGTCAGAGGCAGATCAGCTCGTCGCCGGCGCCCATGGCGCAGACTGCGCTGCGCTCTTGGCCTTGTCCGACACCGGCGCTTCGCCGATCACCGCGACCAGCGCCCGCAAAGCTTCCGGCACGCCTTCGCCCGTCGCGCCTGAGATCAGCAGCGGCGTTTGCTTCGCAGCGCGCTTTAGCCGGTCCCTCTGCTTCTTCAGCTCGTCCGGCTCGACCGCATCGATCTTGTTGAGCGCGACGATCTCGACCTTGTTGGCGAGGTCGCCCTCATAGGCATCGAGTTCGGCGCGGACGGTCTTGTAGGCCTTGCCCGCATGTTCGCAGGTCGCATCGATCAGATGCAGCAAAACACGGCAACGCTCGACATGGCCGAGGAAGCGATCGCCGAGGCCGGCGCCCTCATGAGCGCCTTCGATCAGACCGGGAATGTCGGCCAGCACAAATTCGCGCGCGTCGACATCGACGACGCCGAGCTGCGGATGCAGTGTGGTGAACGGATAGTCCGCGATCTTCGGCCGTGCAGCGCTGACCTTGGACAGGAAAGTGGACTTGCCGGCATTGGGCAATCCGACGAGGCCCGCATCCGCGATCAGTTTCAGCCGCAGCCAGATCCAGCGCTCTTCGCCGGGCTGACCGGGATTGGCATTGCGCGGGGCGCGATTGGTAGATGACTTGAAATGCGCATTGCCGAAGCCGCCATTGCCGCCTTCGGCCAGCACATAGGTCTCGCCGAGCTTGGTGAAGTCGTGGATTAGCGTCTCGCGATCCTCATCGATGATCTGCGTGCCGACCGGAACTTTGAGCGTGATCGGCTTGCCATTGGCGCCATGGCGGTCCTTGCCCATGCCATTGGTGCCGCGCGGCGCCTTGAAGTGCTGCTGGTAGCGATAGTCGATCAGCGTGTTGAGGCCGTCGACCACTTCGATGATGACATCGCCGCCGCGGCCGCCATTGCCGCCGGAGGGACCGCCGAATTCGATATACTTCTCGCGGCGAAAGGCCACGCAGCCGTTTCCGCCGTCGCCGGAGCGAATGTAAACCTTGGCTTCATCGAGGAATTTCATAGCGTATCCGTATCGCAGGGGGGTGGTCGCGGCAACCACTTCGTCGCTGGAGCATCGTGAAAAGCCCTTATTTTGGGGCCTTGCTGCGCATCAGGTGACGTCCTAAACGACTCATCTTGCCGTTAACCAAGCGTGCGCATTCCGCGACTTTCCTACAGGCTCATATAGGCATGTTTGCGACCATTTCGACCGCAGCCGACAATCGTGCCGCCCGACTGGCCGGTATCGGCCTGATGCTCCTGGGCATCAGCATGTTCTCCTGCGGCGATGCGATCGGCAAATTCCTCGTCGGCACCTATTCGGTCGGGCAATTGATGCTGCTGCGGGCCTGCGCGGCGCTGGCGCTGCTGGCGCCGTCGATCTGGCGGCATCGTGCGGACTTCCTGCAGCTCGATCGGCCGGGTCTGCAGCTCATTCGCGTGGTGCTGTCGACACTGGAAGTCGCGGCGTTCTTCTGGGCGGCGGCCTATCTGCCGCTGGCGGATGTCATCACCTATTATTTGGCCTGTCCGATCTTCGTCACCGCGGGCTCCGCGATCTTTCTCCGCGAATCTGTCGGCTGGCGGCGCTGGAGCGCGATCTTCGTCGGCTTCTGCGGTGTACTGATCGCGCTGCAGCCCTCGGCGCAGACGGTGACATGGCCGGCGCTGATCGCGCTCGGCGGCAGCCTGTCCTTCGCCGCGCTGATGCTCATCACCCGCTCGCTGCGTTCCGCGCCGGACGTCGTGCTCGCGACGACCCAGTTTATCGGCACGTTTACTTTCGGCGCCGTATTCACGGCGTTCGGATGGGTGACGCCCGATCTGCGCGATCTCGGCCTGTTCTTTCTGGCGGGCGTTGTCTCGGTCTGCGCGCTGCTCTGCGTCAATCGCTCGCTGAAGCTGGCGCCGGCGAGCACTGTGGTGCCGTATCAGTATTCGATGATCATCTGGGCGGTGATCTTCGGCTATCTCGTGTTCGGCGAATTGCCGTCGTGGGCCACGCTGATCGGTGCGGCGGTCATCATCGCAGCAGGGCTCTATATCTTCCTGCGCGAGCAGCAGCTCGGAAAGATCGCCGACGAAGTACCGCCAGCGGTGTGAACTTCTTTTCCCTCTCCCGCCTAGCGAAGCTTCGCTTCGCGCGGGGGAGAGGGAAAGTAAGAGTCGTTCACCGTCGCGTCGACGTTCCCCAGTTCTTCAGCGAACTCCACACGCCCCTTGTCAGCTTGAAGCAGTCGACCGGTGTTGACGAGCCGATCGCTTCGAAGCGGTGCAGTTGAACACCACTCCACTGGAAGCCGCACTTCTCCAGGATGTTGCGCGACGACGGATTGGCGACGCGCGCACCCGAGATCAGGTGATCGATATCGAATTCGTCGAATGCGTAATCGATCGCGGCACGTGCGGCCTCGGTCGCAAAACCCTGGCCCCAGTGATCGACGCCGAGCCAGTAGCCGAGCTCCGGCGATTCGGCTTCGCGCCAGTCGATTCCGACCATGCCGATGGGACGACGATCGAGTTCGATCAGGAACACGCTGTCGCTTGCCGTGCCGCTCAGCGAATTGACGAAATCGACTGCGTGATCCTGCTGATACGGGAAGGGCAGGCGACGCGTCATCTCGGCGATGCGGCGATCATTGGCGAGAAGCGCGATGGCTTTTACGTCCGCGAGTGTCGGCTTGCGCAAGGCCAGCCGTTCGGTCTCGAGGACGCAGCCTCTGGTTTCTCTCAACGTCGGGGTCGGAATATCCTGCAACATCTCGGGCTCCTGTGTGCGCCCCGAAGCGACGCACCAAACGAAAAGGGGAGGCCGGTTTCCCGCCTCCCCTGGAGCCCAGTTTTGGCGCTCCGCCGGTTCAACAGGACCCGGCGGACTCCAATGTGTCCACCGTTTATTCGGCCGCGGCTTCAGTAATCGGGAGTACCGATACGAAAGTGCGGCCGTTCGATTTGGCGCGAAACTCCACGTGGCCTTCGACCTTGGCGAACAGGGTATGGTCTGTGCCCATGCCGACATTAAGGCCGGGGTGCCAGGTCGTGCCGCGCTGACGCGCAATGATGTTGCCGGGAATCACGCGTTCGCCGCCGAACGCCTTCACGCCGAGGCGCTTGCCAGCCGAATCGCGGCCGTTGCGCGATGAACCGCCTGCTTTTTTATGAGCCATAGCCCGTCTCCGATCTCGATAAGTTCTAGATCAATTCCTTGAAGGAATTGTCTCACAGATTCTCAACTTTTCGCAGCGGCTTATTCCGCGGCGGGCTTTTTCTTCGCAGCCGGCTTCTTGGCTGCAGCAGGCTTCGCGGCGGCTGCCTTCGGAGCAGCGGCCTTCTTCGCCGGCGCCTTCTTGGCAGGAGCTTCGTCGCCATCAACCGGAGCGGCCACGACCGGCTTTTCGCGCTTCGGGCGAGGTCCGATCGTCGGCGCCTTGCCGTCGGCCAGGATCTCGGTGATGCGGATCATCGTGAGTTCGTCACGGTAGCCACGCTTGCGCTTCGAATTCTTGCGGCGGCGCTTCTTGAAAGAGATGACCTTGGGGCCGCGCTTGTGGTCGAGCACTTCGGCCGCAACCGACGCTCCAGCCACCAAAGGCAGGCCGAGCACAGGCGTATCACCGCCCAGTACGAGAACTTCACCAAGCTGCACGATCGTTCCGACATCGCCGGCGATCTTGCCAATCTCGAGCACATCATCCGGAACGACGCGGTATTGCCGGCCGCCGGTTTTGATGACTGCGAACATCGTTATATTCCTTCGTGTTCGATCCCATCCTCGGATCAGATCCGGGACGGCTTCTTGTTCAGTCGATAAGGGTTCACCGCGACTTCCAGGAAGTCGCGCATCTTTGCGTTTTTGGTCGACGTTGCGACCCCACGCAAAAACAATCGGCGCCAAGCAAAGCTTGCGCCGAAGCGTGCTTTATAGAGGGTGAAGGCGGAGAGTCAAGGAAAGACGGGCGAAAAGCGAGCCAAAAACAGAGTCTTGGCGGATGAGTCGGTGCCTGCGATGGAGCGTACCATTTAACCTGCCGCCCCGTTTTTCGGACGCCTGCCTTCAGTCGTCATGCCCGGGCAGCGCGAAGCGAGCTTCGCTAGATGACCCGGGCATCCATCTTCGGACGGAATGGCGGAAAGGTGGATAGTCGGGTCAGGCCCGGCCATGACGGAGTTTTGTTCTCCAAATCAGAGGCTTAGCCTCTCGGTCGCCCTCACGACGCCAGGTTGCGCATTTCCTTGATCAGGTCGGACTTGCCCTCGAAGCCGATGCCCGGGAGTTCCGGCATGGTGATGTGACCATCCACCACCTTCACGCCGTCCGGGAACCCGCCATAGGGCTGGAACAGGTCCGGATAGGACTCATTGCCGCCGAGGCCGAGACCGGCCGCGATGTTCAGCGACATCTGGTGGCCGCCATGGGGGATGCAGCGGCGCCAGGACCAGCCGTAAGACTTCAGCATGTCGAGCGTGCGGAGATATTCGACGAGGCCGTAAGACAGCGCGCAGTCGAACTGCAGCCAGTCGCGGTCCGAGCGCATGCCACCATAGCGGATCAGGTTGCGCGCGTCCTGCATCGAGAACAGGTTCTCGCCGGTGGCCATCGGACCGGGATAATGCTCGGCGAGCTTTGCCTGCAGCTCGTAATCGAGCGGATCGCCGGCTTCCTCGTACCAGAACAGGTCGTATTCGCGCAGTGCCTTGGCATAGGCGACGGCCGTGTCGAGATCGAAGCGGCCATTGGCGTCGACAGCGAGTTTAGCCCCTGCCGGAAGCAGTTTCAGCACATGCTCGATGCGCTTGCAGTCGTCGGCCAGCGGCGCGCCGCCGATCTTCATCTTCACGACATTGTAGCCGCGATCGAGATAGCCCTTCATTTCCGAGGCGAGGCCTTCAAGACCCTTGCCGGGATAGTAGTAGCCGCCAGCGGCATAGACGAAGACCTTCGGGTCGGCCGTGGTGCCGTAGCGCTCGGCCAGCAAACGAAACAGCGGCTTGCCCGCGATCTTGGCGACCGCATCCCACACCGCCATGTCGATGGTGCCGATCGCGACCGAGCGCTCGCCATGGCCGCCCGGCTTCTCGTTGGTGAACATGGTGGCCCACACCTTGTGCGGGTCGATATTGTCGCCTGACGCGTCGATCAGGCTGTCGGGTTTGGCTTCCAGGATGCGCGGCGCGAAGCGTTCGCGGATCAGGCCGCCCTGGCCGTAACGGCCGTTGGAATTGAAGCCGTAACCGATCACCGGCTTGCCGTCGCGGATCACGTCGGTGACCACGGCAACCAGGCTCAGCGTCATTTTACTGAAGTCGATGAAGGCGTTAGCGATAGGGGAGGCAATCGGGGCGGTACGCTCCCGGATGTCGACGATGCGCATGAGGCGCTCCTGCGGCTGGGGTGAGACGGGCTTGCGGAGAGGCATACGCCTCTCTTAGCCATCTCTGAAATGGTCATTTTTCATCTGAGCAGTTCCGAGGTAAGATGGCTGGTGCCATCCCGGACGTCCCATGCAAAGCTTCGATCCAATTTCACTCCGCCTGTTCATCGCTGTCTGCGAGGAGCGCAATATCGCCAATGCCGCCAAGCGCGAGGCCATCGTGCCCTCCGCAGTGAGCAAGCGCATCAGCCAGATGGAGCAGGAGGCCGGCGTGCAGTTACTCGAACGCGGTCGCCGGGGGGTCACGGTGACGGCGGCCGGTGAAGCGCTGTGTCGCTATGCACGGGAGTCGTTGCAATTGCTCGACCGGATGCAGGCTGAGCTCGGTGCCTTTGCCGATGGCGTGCAGGGGCATGTACGGGTGTTCGCCTCGAAGTCGGCGGTGGCGCAGGTGCTGCCGGAAGATATCAGCCTGTTTGCGAAGCGCTATCGCGACGTGCGCGTCAGTCTGGAAGAGCGCGAGATCTGGGAAGTCGTGCGCGGCGTCGAGGAAGGGCGCGCCGATATCGGCGTGTGCTGGGATGCCGTCGATCTGCGCGGTCTTAGGACGTTTCCCTATCACCGCGATCATCTCGCTGTGGTGGTGCATCCCGATCATCCGCTAGCGGAGCGCAAATCGGTGTCCTTCGAGGACACGATCGACTTCGAGCACGTCGACATTGTCGCGCGTAGTATCATGCAGACGACGCAGCGAAGCGTGGCAGCTGCGGCCGGCAAGCAGATGCGCTACCGCATTCAGGTTTCCACCGTGGATGCCGCCTATCGCATCGTCGCGGCGCAACTGGCCGTCGCCATCATTCCGCAGGAAGAAGCCTCCACCATCCAGCAGACATTGGGGCTGAAGGTCATCCCGCTCAGCAATGACTGGGCGAGGCGGCAATTCGTTGTCGCCGTGCGCGACAAGGGCCTCAGTCGACCGGCGCAATTGCTGCTTGAAAGCCTGAAGGAGAGCGCGAGCGAATGAGGATGCGCCACAGAGCAGTGTCGTGCACGATCTTGAAGACGGATCGCGCAGGCGGTGTCGCGGAGCTCGCCCACTTGACCGGGGATTGCGCCGGTTAGCGACTCACACGGGCATCGGCGACGGCACGCTGAAACAGCGCAGTCATCGCTTCCGAGATGCCCTGGGTCGGGCTGACTTCAAAATAGAAGCCCGGCGAAGCGCAGCTCTGCATATTGCTGGCGATCTGGCTGTTGGGCGAAGGTCCGTAAGGGCCAGCGTTGAACGGTGCGATCCAGCTATTGTACCAGGCGTTGGTCGGAAGTGCGAGGTAGGTCGTGTAGAGCACGGCAATCTTGATGCCGCGATTCTTCAGCGTGGTGCAAAGCGCCGGATTGATCGGCGACTGGCATCGTCCGTTCGTGGTCGCTTTCAGACAACCGCCGGGATTGTACTCATCGGCCACGCCATCGGATACGAAGAAGAGATATTTGAGCGGTGCACCGGCCGTACCGGCTCCGGGGGCACTGATGGCAGTGTTGATCGCCGGGAATATGGCACTGTAGCCAGTGTCCTGATCATTGTTGTCGTTCTGGCCGTTCACCGTCATCAAGTCGATGTTTCCGGCCGCCGTCTTCGCACTCGAGAGGCTGGACGACAATGTGAACAAGGCTCTCAAACCGGACGTCGAGGCGGCCGCGCCGAAGTCGTAGATCGCCATGCGGAACTGGTTGGAATAGGTCTGCGTACTGGCCGCGGTATCCATCAACTTCTGGGTGGCCGTACGCAGCACGTCGATGCGCGTGATCACGCCAAGTGTCTTGGCGAGTTTGTAGTAGTTGTTGGTATTGTTGAGGTCGTGGCACGCAAAGGCGCAGCTGTCCGACGTGTTCTTGACCATCAGAGCCACGTCGGTCGGTGTTGCGCCGACGCCCATGGATGGCGAATTGTCGAGCAGCAGGTAGAAATCGATGTAATTCGGCATCGTCGCCGTCGCGACAGAACTGCCGGTGACGGTCATCTTGGAAAAGCCCATGACGGATGTAAGACTGGTCGGCACATCCGCCGAGAATTGCATGGTGGCCGTCACCACGCCGTTGGCGCGATTGACCGTCGCTGTCGTGCTGGTCAGCGTGAAGCCGGTCCTGCCTGATGTGTTGCCCTTGAAAATATTGATTGCGTCGACGTCGCCCCCGGGGACGGCGCCGTCCGCTGCCATCGAACCTGCGGTAATGAATGCAGCAGACTTCTGCACGATGGAGCCGACGCTCGCAGTATCAAGGGCGGCTTGCAGTTGAGATCTGATCTGTAGTGCACGCGTATAGTCGACCGCGGCGCCAACCATGGAAATAAGGGGGATGCATGTGATCGCGAATATGATCGCGACATTGCCGCGCCGGTCGCGGCGAAAACGATCGGTTAGCCTGAGGAATGATAGCCCGAGGAATGACTTCAGCATGAATACGCGCCCGTATGAATGCGGAGATAATTACCTGAGCTGATAAATTTACTGTTAGGTCGATCGCAGAAAGGTAGTGGCTTGGGTCGCTGCCCTGTTGGTTAGTTAAGGATGTTCTACCTGTATCGTTGAAATCGGCTCGCGCGACCGACGCAAAAGGTGAGCGGTACGATCATCCCGGCGGAGCAATGAAACAAACCGGCCCCCGGAGCATTGTCATGCGGTTCTAGTCTGGCAGGGGCAATATGGCTGAAGACACAATGACGACCGTAGGCATCGGCAATCACGGTGCCAAGCGGCTGCCGTCCGTTGATGTGGACACGTTCAACATCGAGCTGAAGGACGACAACGGCTTTCTCGGTGACCGCGCCAGCAAGGGCGCTTTTCAGCGCATACTGGATGATCTCAGAAAGCCATTGAAGAAAAACGGCGACGACCCGCTCGGCAAAAAGGCTGCCAACGAGATCAGTAAATCCAGCCTCGACGAAATCCTGCTTGGCGACGATGTGGCCGCGGCTGCGCTCGTCCATGGTGCGATCGAAGAATTCGCGCGGGAGCTGGCTTATGTCACGCAGCGCTTCTTCAAGACGAAGGCCTGGGCAGATACGGAATGCATCGTGGTCGGCGGCGGTTTCCGCCAGAGCCGTGTCGGGGAACTTGTTATTGCGCGCACGGACATCATTCTCAAGGCCGAGGATCTCAAGGTTGCGTTGGTGCCGATCCGGTTTCATCCAGATGAAGCCGGCCTGATCGGTTGCCTGCATCTGGCGCCGTCATGGATTTTCGAAGGTTACGACAGCATTCTTGCGGTCGACATCGGCGGCTCCAACATCCGTTGTGGCGTGGTCGAAACCGCATGGAAGAAATCGAAGGATCTCTCCAAGGCCGCGGTATGGAAGTCCGATCTCTGGAAACATGCCGATGATGAGCCGACGCGTGAAGGCGCCGTCAAGCGGTTAGTGAAGATGCTGAAGGATCTGATCTCCGCCGCCGACAATGAAGGCCTCAAGCTGGCGCCGTTCATTGGCATCTCGTGCCCGGGGGTGATCAACGAAGACGGCACCATCGCGAAGGGAGCGCAGAATCTTCCGGGTAACTGGGAAAGCAGCAAGTTCAACCTGCCGGCCTTGCTCGCCGAAGGCATTCCCACAATCGGGGATCACGATACTGCGGTGCTCATGCACAATGACGGCGTTGTCCAAGGCCTCAGTGAAGTCCCTTTCATGCAGGACTTCGAACGATGGGGCGTGCTGACGATCGGAACGGGGCTGGGCAATGCTCGCTTCACCAACCGCAAGAAAGAAACAAAGAAAGACAAGGCCAAGGACGATAAGAAAGAGAAGGATTGAGTTACGCTCGTCATTCCGGGGTGCGTAGCCTGCAAGCGATACGCGAACCCGGAATCTCGATATGGCTGAGCGCGTCCGGATTCCCCGCCACTCCAATTGGAGTGGCTGAGGTTCGCGTGCGCAAGGATGCGCTCGCGCCCCGGAATGATAGTTTAGTTGCTCCATTAATCCTTCAGCTTCTCGCGTTCGACGCGCAGATCGTCCTGCGACAGCGGCAGAAATCCCGTCTCGCTGTCAACGAAGCGCGCGATGATCGCCTGGCCTTCGTCCGACAGCGCCATCGTCAGATAGTCCTTGATGAAGGACTCGATCGGCCTCTTCGGCGGATGGGCGATGTAGAGCGTGATCGCGGGGGTTAGCGGATAGGCGCCGTTTGCGACGCCGGCCTTGTCCGGCGCCGCGAACGGCTTGCCGGTCTCCGTGGCTAGCGGAACGATGCGCACAGCGTTCGACGGTTGCTTCGGTTCAAGCCAGTCGACGATGGCAATGCCGTAGGGATCCTGCGCCACGGCCAGCAGCACGGCGGCATCGTCCGCTAGCGGCTCGTAATGTCCCGCAAACGACATGCCGCCGAGACGGGCGAGTCGCAGGCTGGTCGAGAAGTCGCCGTCATCGCGCTGGCCGTAGAGATGGATGCGCCGGGTGCCCCATGCGCCGGTCACGCCGAGCTGGCTCCAGGTATTGATGTCGCCGCCGGGCGAGCCCGAGGTGAACAGGCCAGCGAGCTGCGCCATCGTCAGGCCCTGCAGCGGATTGGCGCTATTCACATAGACCGCAGGCGGCGTCTTGCCGCCGACGCGTGGGCCATGGCCGGCATAGCCGATCCTGATGCTGAGCGGATCGTGCTTGTTGATGGCCTTGAACGCTCGCACATCGGGACGCATCGCTTCGCCGACGACGAAACCGATTGCCGTTGCACCGGCCGCTAGTGCGGGCAGCGCCGTCGCGGAGCCCTTCAGTACGGGCGCGAACTTGAAGCCGGGATGGCTCTCCGCGAATTTCGCGTTCAGCGCGTCGATCACCGGCGCCAGCGCATCATCGCCGTGCAGCGCGATGCGGCCGTCCGGCAACAGATAGCTGGCATCCTTGGGAGCGGTGACCGGCTGTGGTTTGATGTTCTGCGCTTGGGCGTCTGAGAGGCCGATCAGCAGGGCGAGGAGAGAGAGCGTGTTTTTCATTGGTCGAGCTTTGCGCGTTCGATGGCCGCGTCGGCGGCATTGAGCGGGATGTAGCCATTGGCCTGTGCAGCGAAGATGTCCTGGCCCTCTTTCGAGAGCAGCAGTTTCAGATAGTCGGCAGCGACCGGGTCGATCTTGCCGTCCGCTTCGCGGCGCGCGTAGAAATACAGGTGGCGGCTATAGGGATATTTATTGGCTTGGATCTCTGTCGGCGTGCCCTTGATGAAAGGACCTTCCGGCGTCTCGGCGACTGCGACCTGCTTGATCCTGTCGGTCTCGCGCCCAATCGCGGCGACGGTGATGCCACCGGGCTCGCTCTCCAGCCGCTTCAGCAATTCGTCGGTCGAGGAATATTCCTCATAGCGGGTGCTGTAGGGCTTGCCGTCGAGCCGGTTGGCCAGCATCCACGTGCCGAAGCCGCTATATTGCGGCGTGCCGAGCGGATGGATCAGGCGCTTGGTCCAGTCGCCCTTGAGGCCGAGCTGGCCCCAACGCGAGAAGTCGCCGGCGGCATTGCCGATGGTGAGGATCTGCGCGACCTGCGTGGTGGTCAGCTGCGTGATCGGGTTATCGCGATGGACGTAAACCGCCAGCGAGGTGGCAAGATGCTGTGAGGTATCGTTGGCGGCATGCGCGACCCTGATCTCGATCGGTTCCGCGCCGAACGCGCTCTTGAAGCCGGCGGCTTCCAGCAGCTTGATCGGACGTCCCATCGATCCGACCAGGATGCGATTATAGGTCAGGTTGGGAATCGCGGTTTCCGCGCCGGCGGAGACGTCGACCAGCTTCGCGCCGGGATGGGTCTTCGCATACAGCGCGTTGGCGCGTTCCACGACGAATTTGGCGTGCACGGCACCGCCGATCCGGATCGCCCCGTCTGATGTCAGATAGGCTGTGCCGGCCACAGGCTTGGCGTTGCCCGGTGCATAAGAGGGAATTGCGGGATCTACCGCGAAAGATTCGGCTGCGGCCGGTGCGGCAACAGCAAGGGGCACCAGCAGGGCCAGTGACGCCGCGCAGGCGCGGGCAGTGAGAAGCATGGTTGTGACCTCGCTCGAGGGTGAAGCCATCGTGCCCTATGGCGATCACGGCTTGGGCGCAACGAACGAGGAGGTGCGGGAGCGGCTCGGCGCGGCTCGCGCAGGCTGACGGTCTCGCCGAAATCGTAATGAAATTGGTGACTTATATGCGGAGCCGACAAGAGGTGCGTCTCGCGACGGGTATTTTACTATCGCTCTAGTTACCCGGATCGCGCGAGCCCTCTGTCCCCGGCGACTTGGCCGGGCATCGGCAAAGATCGCGGGAAATTCCCGCTCGCCCGGCTTGTCTGCCGAGTCATCCTCGCCTAGAACACCGCCAACCACCTGCGGGCGACCGCGGGTCTTGGCGCCTTGGAGAGGTGGCAGAGTGGTTGATTGTACCGCACTCGAAATGCGGCATGGGTGCAAGCCCATCGGGGGTTCGAATCCCCCCCTCTCCGCCAGCCAGACTAAAATCGCAACGAAATCAATAAGATATTGAAAGAGATAGGCTTTTTCCGCCCGATTGGTACACACGGGTGGTACACATGGCTCAATCTATGTCTTGTGCGCCTCGCGATGCCGTTATTGAGCGTCAAGCTTACGAAACATCACGAGCGCATCAACATATTCGTCAGTCGGAAGCCGAAAAGCCTCAGGCAGCCGTCCGACGATCTCAAAACCAAGCGTAGTCCAGAGTCTCACCGCACGCACATTGCTGCTCACGACGCAGTTGAATTGCATGGCGCGAAATCCGGAGCTTCTGGCATAGTCGAGCGAGTGTAGGCACATATTGCGGGCCACGCCGCCGCCTTGCGCGCTCGCCAGCGTCATGTAGCCGCAATTGGCCACGTGGCTGCCACCACCGTCCTGGTTGGCACGGAGATAATAGGATCCCACGATCTGACCTTGGCGCACGGCAACGAAGGTTCGTTTATCCGGACCGTGCCAGTAGGACAAAGCATCGTCCCTCGTCATCAGGGGGTCCAGGGCGTAGGTCGTGCCTGCACGGATGGTTGGCTCGATGACCGACCAGATGTCTGTCCGGTCTGCCGGCTCAGCCGGGCGAATGATCAGGTCGTCGGAGTGCATCACCATAAAAAGTACCGCCTAAGCCGGACTGAATATACGCCGACCTTCGCCGGCATCCTGTCCGTGGGATTGCCCGATTATTCTGCGGCGTTCCTCGGACGGGTTGGTATTGAAGGCGGCCTTGAACGCCTTGCTGAGATGCGAGCCGTCGACGAAGCCGGTTTCGGCGGCGATTGCGGCCAGCGATAGGTCGGTCTTCAACATCCACCGTGCATGTTTCAGGCGCAGCCGCAGATATGTCGCCTGCGGCGACTGTCCAGTTTCCTCTTTGAAAAGGCGCTCCAGTTGCCGCGTGCTCAGACTGACCTTGCCGGCCAGTCGCGCGACAGACAGCGGCGCTGATAGGTTCTGCTCCATCATTAGCAGCGCGCGCGAGATCCGTCCGTCGGTCTCGGCAAATTCGGTCGGCGGCGCCGATTGAGCCGAAGATCCGGGTTTCATGCGATCGATCAACATGATGTGGAGCGCCTTCTGCGCGCTCGACAGGCCCATGCGTTGTTCCACGATATGGGCGGCGAGGTAGGCAACGCCCATGCCGCCCGAACACGTGATGCGGTTGCCGTCGATGACGAAGAGCTGGTCGGCCACCGGGAGTGTCTCGCCGAATTCCTCCAGGAAATCGCGATAGTGGTACCAGCTGATGCAGCACTTTTTCTGGTTGAGAAGGCCTAGACGCCACAGCACGAAACTGCCGGTGCAGACGCCGATCAGATCGACCTTGGTGTTCGCAGCCTCCAGCAGATAGCGCTTGATCTTGTCATCGATCTGCGGGCCCTGATGCAGCAGGCCGCCCACGACGACGACATAATCGAGCTCGCGCGGATCGAGGAACCGGGAATTCGGATACATCAGCAGACCGCAACTCGAACGGATCGGCTCGTCGGTGTCGGCCATGATGTGCCACTGGCAGCGGATCGGCCGACTGTTGTCGCCTTCGTCGGCGGCGAGACGCAGCACGTCCACGAAGCTGGCCAATGCAGTCAGCGTGAAATTCTTGGTCAGAATGAAGCCAACGCGCAGCGGACGGACCTTTGGTTGCATCACCCCTGCCTTCGCATTCACCATATGGTCGAATGGCAATCCGGGTGATCGCCGCGAGACGATGCTCCAAAACGGACCCATGTCGCATCATTACATACCTCCAGCGCGCCGGGGCAGGCATTTGCGACGGACTGATCCTAAAAATACATTGCCGCGCGCGCAAGGGCGGCGAAGCGTCTCGCTTGGCGCGCGACGTTGGGGCGTCGGCTGGGAACCGGAAGCCCAGGTCGGCCGGTTCGGCGCAGGAGGGTCAGCCGGCGGACGGCGGCTCTTCTGGCGTCGCGAACTGCGCTTCGCGGCCGATCGCAGCAAGAAATGCGTCGAGTGCGCCGACCGACAGCGATGTCGTGCGGCTGTTGATGATGGGGTGGCAATTGATGCGCTCCGCCGATCGTAAGCGCGCATCGATGACGGGAGTGACCGCCTGATTGGCATCGTTGTAGAGCGCCAGAATCGAGACCGATCCCGGTTCGATCCCAAGCAATTCCTTCAGGGCTTCCGCGCTTCCAAATGACAGCCCGCCCTTGGCGCCGATCGTCTTTGCCAGCGACTTCAGGTGAACGGTCGCGGCTTCGTCGGTGACGAACAGGAAGAACCGTTTCTTGCCGTCGCGGAGGAACAGGTTCTTGGTGTGAATGCCGGGAATGTCGCCGCGCAGCGCACGCGACTCTTCCACCGTATGCACGGGCGGGTGTTCGAACGTCTCCACCACGATCGACTTGTCTTTGAGGTACTGAAGAATCTCGTCGCTGCGTTCGATGCTCATCCTGCGTGTCCTTGATCGTCGAGGGCGGGACTGCGTGCGCCCGGGGCATGCCGTCCTGTCTACATGGCAGCGATCCGTGTCGCATGGATACGTCGCGAATTCGAGACCCTGGCGAGCGAAGCCGGGCGGCTTGTCGCAAATCTACGTGTTTCGTGTCGGGGCTTTGCAAACCTGCGGCGTTCCGATGTCGCTCTGATCCAACATGATTGGCGGGCTGATGCTGGCCGCGAAGCGGCAGCGAGTTGTAGGCTCTGTCCAATCACAACGTGGACAGCCATGCAGAAATTTTCAGCGCTTTCATTACTACGGGCAGGGCTGACCGGTCATGCCGGCTGGCAGCGACAGTGGCGTTCGCCTGAACCGAAGCCGGGCTATGACGTCATCATCGTCGGTGGTGGTGGCCACGGGCTTGCAACGGCTTACTACCTGGCTAGCCGCTACGGCGTCAAAAACGTTGCCGTTCTCGAAAAGGGCTGGATCGGCGGTGGCAATACTGGCCGGAACACCACGATCATTCGTTCGAACTATCTGTTCGACGAAAGCGCCGGGATCTACGAGCACGCCCTCAAACTGTGGGAAGGGCTGTCGCAGGAACTGAACTACAATGTCATGTACTCACCACGCGGCGTCTTGATGTTGGCGCACAACATTCACGATGTGCAGAGCTTCAAGCGACATGTGCATGCCAACCGTCTCAATGGCATCGACAATGAATGGCTGTCGCCGGCGGAATGCAAAGAATTCTGTCCGCCACTGAATGTCGGTGGGTCTATGCGCTATCCGATCCTCGGCGGCGCGCTGCAGCGCCGCGGCGGCACGGCGCGCCACGACGCTGTGGCCTGGGGCTATGCCCGCGCTGCCGACGCGCTCGGCGTGGATATTATCGAGAATTGCGAGGTCACCGGCATCCGCCGCGCGCCGACCGGCGAGGTGGTCGGCGTCGATACGACGCGCGGCAGCATCAATGCGAAGCGCATCGGCGTCGTCGCGGCCGGCAATACCAGCACGGTGATGAACATGGCCGGCGTGCGTCTGCCGCTGGAAAGCTTCCCGCTGCAGGCGCTGGTCAGCGAGCCGGTCAAGCCGATCTTCCCCTGCGTGGTGATGTCGAACACGATCCACGCCTATATCTCGCAGTCGGACAAAGGCGAGATGGTGATCGGTGCGGGAACGGACGTCTACACGTCCTATACGCAGCGTGGCGGCCTGCATATCGTCAATCATACGCTGGATGCGATCTGCGAACTGGTGCCGGCGTTCCGGCGCCTGCGCATGCTGCGCAACTGGGGCGGCATCGTCGATGTCACGCCGGATCGCTCGCCGATCGTGGCGAAGACGCCGGTATCCGGGCTGTACGTCAATTGCGGCTGGGGCACCGGCGGCTTCAAGGCGACACCGGGATCGGGCGAGGTGTTCGCTAGCACGATCGCCAAGGATGAGCCGAACAAGATCAACGCGCCGTTCACCATCGAGCGATTCCGCGATGGCGCCGTGATCGACGAAGCGGCTGCGGCCGCCGTGGCGCATTGATAGCGGGGAAAACGAGATGCTCTTGATCAATTGCCCCTATTGCGGGCCGCGCCCGGAGGCCGAATTTGCCAATGGCGGGCAGGCGCATATCACCCGCCCGGCCGACCCGATGAGCCTCACTGACGACGAGTGGGCCGCCTACCTCTATATGCGCGACAATACCAAGGGGCTGCATCACGAGCGTTGGCGGCACGCCAATGGCTGCGGCCGTTTCTTCAATGCCAGTCGCGACACGACCACGGACGTCATCAAGCGCACCTATCGCATGGGCGAGCGCCCCGAAGCCGAACATCAGGGTGCCAAGCCATGACGGGTACGTATCGCGTGCGGCGCGGCGACGTCGCTGAAAGCCGCAACGCAGTTCATTTCACGTTCGACGGAAAGTCGTATCAGGGTCTGGCCGGCGACACGCTCGCCTCCGCGTTGATCGCCAATGGCGTGCATTTGGTCGGGCGTTCGTTCAAGTATCATCGGCCGCGCGGCTTCGTCTCCGCCGGCTCGGAAGAGCCGAATGCGCTGGTCGGTGTCGGCGCGGCCCAGTCGCGCTATACGCCGAACCTGCTCGCGACCCAGGTCGAGATCTATGACGGGCTGGTGGCCGAAAGCCAGAATCGCTGGCCGTCGCTCGAGACTGATGCCGGCTTCCTCAACGAATATTTCTCGGCCTTCCTGCCGGCGGGCTTCTACTACAAGACCTTCATGTGGCCGCGCACGGCCTGGAAGAAGCTCTATGAGCCGGTAATCCGGCGGATGGCGGGTCTCGGCAGAGCGCCAGCCGAGCCGGATGCCGATCGCTATACGCAGGTGTTTGCGCATTGCGACGTGCTGATCGTCGGCGCCGGACCTGCGGGTCTTGCCGCAGCGCTCGAAGCCAGCAACAGCGATGCCACCGTGATCCTGTGCGACGAGCAGGCAGAGATGGGCGGCTCGCTGCTGTCCGATCGTTCGGCATCGATCGACGGCATGCAGGCCGCCGAATGGACGCGCGCGGCGCTCGATGAATTGCGTAAGCGCCCCAATGTGAAGCTGATGTCGCGTACGACGGCGTTTGGCTGGTACCCGCACAATTTTGTCGGTCTCAACGAGCGCGTCACCGACCATCTCAGCAATCCCGCGACGAACCAGCCGCGTGAGCGGCTCTGGCAGGTCAGGGCAAAGGAAGTCGTGCTGGCGGCCGGCGCAATCGAGCGGCCGCTCGTCTTCACCGACAATGACCGGCCGGGCATCATGCTGGCCGATGCTGCCCGGACCTATGTGAATCGGTACGGCGTGGTGCCGGGCAAGCAGGTGGTCGTGTTCACCGCCTGCGACAGCGCCTATCGCGCGGCTCTGGACCTCAAGGCAGCCGGCGCCAGGATCCAGGTGATCGTGGATCTGCGCAAGAGCGCGTCGGGCCATTGGGTCGACAAGGCACGCGCCGAAGGCATCAAGGTTCGCTCCGACAGCATCGTTCGCGGCACGTCGGGCTGGCTGCGGGTAAAGTCGGCGCAGATCTCCAACGCGCAAGGCGGCGATGCCGAGATGGTGGCTTGCGATCTTATCCTGATGTCCGGCGGGTTCACGCCGTCGGTGCATCTGTTCTCGCAGAGCCGCGGCAAGCTCAGCTACAGCGAAGAGCTGCGGGCCTATGTGCCTGGCGAGTCTGTCGAGCGTGAGCGGTCGGTCGGGGCGTGCAAGGGACTGTTCGCGCTCGAAAGCGTCATCGAAAGCGGCGCCAAGGGTGGTCGGGACGCTGCGGCCAAGGCCGGCTTCTCCCCGCGCGGCGAGCGCAGCTATACGGTCTCCACGCAGTCGGTGGGTGCCGATGGGTTCATCGGCTCCGTGATGACCGATCATCAGGCGGAAAAGCGGGCCTGGGTCGATTTCCAGAACGACGTAACGGCCAAGGATGTCCGGCTCGCGACCCGCGAAGGGTTTCGGTCGATCGAGCACGTCAAGCGCTATACGACCACCGGCATGGCCACCGACCAGGGCAAGCTGTCCAACATGAACGCCCTTGGTGTCGTGTCGAAGCAGATCGATGTCGCGGTGCCGAAGGTCGGCCTGACCACGTTCCGGCCGCCTTATACGCCGACGACCTTCGGATCCTTTGCCGGCCAATCGCGTGGTGATCTGTTCGATCCCGTGCGCAAGACCAGCATCCATCCATGGGCCGAAGCCCAGGGCGCACAGTTCGAGGATGTCGGCGTCTGGAAGCGCGCCTGGTATTTCCCGCAGGTAGGCGAAGATATGCATGCCGCCGTCGCGCGCGAATGCAAGGCGACGCGCGAGTCGGTCGGCATCTTCGATGCCTCAACGCTTGGCAAGATTGAGATCGTCGGCAAGGACGCTGCCGAATTCATGAATCGCATGTACACCAATGCCTGGACCAAGCTGGAGCCCGGTCGGCTGCGCTATGGCGTGATGCTGCGCGAAGACGGCTTCATCATGGATGACGGCGTCGTCGGCCGCATGGCGACGGATCGTTTCCACGTTACCACGACGACCGGCGGCGCGGCCCGCGTGCTGTCCATGATGGAGGACTACCTCCAGACCGAATGGCCGGATCTCGAAGTGTGGCTCACCTCGACCACCGAGCAGTGGTCGGTCATTGCCTTGCAGGGACCGAATGCGCGCAAGGTGCTCGAGCCGTTGGTCGAGGGCGTCGATCTGTCGGCCGATGCCATGCCGCATATGAGCGTCCGCGAAGGACGTATCTGCGGCGTGCCGACGCGGCTGTTCCGCGTGTCGTTCACCGGCGAACTGGGCTTCGAGGTCAACGTTCCCGCCGGCTATGGCCGGGCGGTCTGGGAAGCGATTTTCGCGGCGGGCAAGCCCTACGGGATCACGCCCTACGGCACCGAGACCATGCATGTGCTGCGCGCGGAGAAGGGCTATATCATTGTCGGTCAGGAAACCGACGGCACGGTGACGCCCGATGACGCCGGCCTCGGCTGGGCTGTCGGCAAGGCGAAGCGGGATTTCGTCGGCAAGCGCTCGCTGTCGCGGCCGGCGCTGGTCAGGGAAGACCGCAAGCAACTGGTCGGGTTGCTGACGACGGACCCCAAGGTGGTCCTCGAAGAGGGCGCCCAGATCGTGCTCGATCCCGCGCATCCCATTCCGGTGCCGATGATTGGACATGTCACCTCCTCCTACTGGAGCGCGACGCTGAACCGTTCGATCGCGCTGGCACTCGTTCGCGGCGGTCGCTCGCGGATGGGTGAGGAGCTCTCGATCCCGATGCCGGATGGCGTGATCAAGGCGAAAGTCGTCGACTCGATATTGTTCGATCCGAAGGGGGAACGTTTGAATGCTTAGTCCTGCGATCATGCGTTCGAACGCGTTGTCCCCAATGCAGTCATCCGGCACCACTGCTGCGTTCGCCACGACGCTCTCGATTCTTCCCGATGCGGCGAAGCTGGTGTTTCGCGGCAAGACCGAGGCGATCGAGGCTGCCGGGGCGCATTTTGGCGTCAAGCCGAGCCTTGAGGCCTGCCGCTTCGCGGCTGTCGGCAGCCGGTCTGTCTATTGGCTGGGGCCGGACGAATGGCTGTTCCAGGCGGTGAACGAGGATCCGATCGAGGTATTTGGCGGGATGTCGGCAGCGCTGCAAGCGCAGGCCTGTTCGCTGGTGGATGTCAGCCATCGTTCGGATGGCATCGCGGTTGCAGGTCCAACGGCGGCGCTGGTGCTGAACCATGGCTGCCCGCTGGATCTGTCCCTCAAGGCGTTCCCGGTCGGGATGTGCACGCGCACGGTGCTGGGCAAGGCATCACTTCTGCTGTCACGTTCTGAAGAGCACGTGTTCCATGTGGATGTATGGCGTTCGTTTGCGCCCTATGTCTGGCAATTCCTCGACGAAGCGCGAAGCCTGTCCTAGCAGCCCCGCTGCGCCCTGGAGACCGCGCGATGATTGGAACGTTCGATCTCTTCAAGATAGGCATCGGGCCGTCGTCATCGCATACGATGGGACCGATGAAGGCTGCGGCGCTGTTTGCCAGCCAGCTTGCGGAGCGCGGCCTGCTGAAGGATCTCGCGCGCGTGAAGGTCGAGCTGTTCGGCTCGCTGGCCTGGACCGGTCGCGGTCATGGCACCGACAAGGCGGTCGTTCTCGGTCTTGCCGGCAAGTTTCAGGAAACGATCGATCCGGAAGAGGCGGAGACGCTGGTCGATGGTGCCCGCGCGGCGGGCACGCTGCGGATTGCCGAGCGGCGCAACGTTCCGTTCGATTTCGCCAATGACATCATCTTCGACGGCGTGACCGAGCCGCCAAACCATCCGAATACGCTGGCGCTCTCCGCTTTTGGGGAGGACGGTAATATCCTTCACGGCGAGCGCTGGTGCTCCGTCGGCGGCGGCTTTGTCGTTCCGGAAGCGCAGGTGGGCGTCGTCGGCATTGTCGAGGACGTTCCCGTCCCGCATCCTTTCAGGTCAGGCAAACAGTTGCTCGAGATCGGTGCGAAAACCGGTCTGTCGATTGCGCAGATTGTCATGGCCAACGAGATGTCGTCGCTCCCGGCGGACGAGATCGAGCAGCGGCTCGATCGCATTATCCAGGTGATGATGGACTGCATCGATCGCGGCATGACCAAAGAGGGGCAGCTGCCGGGCGGGCTGAACGTCAAGCGCCGCGCGCCCTCACTGCATCGGCGCCTTGTCGCCGCTGCAAGTTCGAACAGCCGCGCCCAGCATGAGGTGATGGATTGGGTCAGTCTGTATGCGATTGCGGTCAATGAGGAGAATGCGGCCGGCAGCAAGGTGGTGACGGCACCGACCAACGGCGCGGCGGGCATCATCCCGGCCACGCTTCGCTATTTCCGCGACCATTGCCGCGAGGCGTCACCTGAAAACATGCGCGTGTTCCTGCTGACTGCTGCCGCCATCGGCGCGCTGTTCAAAATGAATGCGTCGATTTCCGGCGCGGAGGTCGGCTGCCAGGGCGAGGTCGGCTCGGCCTGTTCGATGGCGGCGGCGGGGCTCGCGGCGGTGCTCGGCGGCACCAATGAGCAGATCGAGAACGCTGCCGAGATCGGCATGGAGCATCACCTTGGCATGACCTGCGATCCGATCGGCGGGTTGGTGCAGGTGCCATGCATCGAGCGCAACGCCTTTGGTGCCGTGAAGGCGATCAATGCGGCGTCGCTCGCGTTGCAGGGCGACGGCACCCATGTAGTGCCGCTCGACAAGGTGATCGCGACGATGCGCGAGACCGGGCGCGACATGCAATCGAAATACAAGGAGACCTCACTGGGAGGTCTCGCTGTCAATCTGGCAGAATGTTGAGGGAAGACCATGACCCAAGCCGAACGCGAGGCATTCTTCACGACCGATCTCGCCCAAGCAGACCCAACCATCTCGTCGTCGCTTGCCGGAGAACTCGGCAGGCAGCGTGACGAGATCGAACTGATCGCGTCCGAGAACATCGTATCGCGTGCAGTGCTGCAGGCGCAGGGCTCGGTGCTGACCAACAAATATGCCGAAGGCTATCCCGGCCGGCGCTACTATGGCGGCTGTCGCTTCGCCGACGAAGTCGAGGAGGTTGCGATCGAGCGCGCCAAGACGCTGTTCGGCTGCAGCTATGCCAATGTGCAGCCGAATTCCGGGAGCCAGGCCAACCAAGCAGTGTTCATGGCGCTGATGAAGCCCGGCGACACCTTCATGGGCCTCGATCTTGCGGCAGGCGGTCATCTCACCCATGGCGCCAAGCCGAACATGTCGGGCAAGTGGTTCAACGTCGTCAGCTATGGCGTTCGTCGCGACGACTGCACCATCGACATGGAGCAGCTCGAGAAACTGGCAGTGGAGCACAAGCCGAAGGTGATCGTCGCCGGCGGCTCGGCCTATTCGCGGTTCTGGGATTTTGCCGCGTTCCGCCGCATCGCGGATGCGGTCGGAGCCTATCTGTTCGTCGATATGGCGCATTTCGCTGGTCTCGTCGCCGGCGGCGCTCATCCGTCGCCGTTCCCGCATGCGCATGTGGTGACCTCGACCACCCACAAGACGCTACGCGGACCGCGCGGCGGATTGATCCTGACCAATGACGAGGACATCGCCAAGAAGATCAATTCGGCGATTTTTCCGGGACTGCAGGGCGGGCCGCTGATGCATGTCATCGCCGCCAAGGCCGTGTCGTTCGGCGAAGCGCTGCAACCCTCGTTCCGTCAATATGCGGCTGACGTCGTCGCCAATGCGCGCGCGTTGGCGGACACGCTCTCAAAGGCCGGCTATCCGATCGTCACCGGCGGCACCGACAATCACCTGATGCTGGTCGATGTCCGGCCAAAGAACCTGAACGGCAAGCTCGCCGAGGCGGCGCTCGGGCGGGCGAACATCACCTGCAACAAGAACGGTATCCCGTTCGATCCGGAGAAGCCGACCATCACCTCGGGCATCCGGCTCGGCTCGCCGGCCGCGACGTCGCGCGGTTTTGGCGTCGGTGAATTCGAAGAAGTCGGCAAGCTCATTGCCACCGTCCTGGATGCGAATTCCGGCGCGCCAGACCAGGGAGCGCCGGAGGTCGAGGCAAAAGCACGTGGCCGCGTCGCCGAGCTGGTTGCGTCGTTCCCGATCTATCGGTCCTGATCAGGCCGCTTGATGGAGCGTGTCGGAGAGGGGCAGGCGGACGGGATATTCATCCAGGGGCTGAATGTTCACGCGCGCCACGGCCTGCTGGATCACGAGGCGCAACTAGGGCAGCGCTTTGTGATCGATATCGATCTGCAGGTCGATCTCTCCGATGCGGCCAGTTCGGACGATATAGGACAGACGATCGACTATGCGTCGGTCGTCGCCACCGCGACTGAGGCATTTCTGGCCTCGCGCCATGTGCTGTTGGAGCGGGCCGCGGCAGCCATCGCCGACGGCATTCTCGATGTCCATATGCGCGCCAGCGCCGTGCGCGTCACCGTCCACAAGCCGCAGGCGCCAATCACAGCGATCTTAGAAGAAGTCGGCATAGAGCTGACGCGATACCGCGCCGACAGGCATCGTCAGATCGCGTGATGCAGGGCGTCCGCCGTCCCGCTGCGCGGCAGCCACACCAACATGTTTCACCCTATAGCGATCGCAGCCGCACGATCGATCCACCATTGAGACAAGCAAGATGATGAAGAAGAACTGGATCCTCACCTTCTATTGCCAGGATCGTCCGCGCATCGTGTCGACCGTCGCGACGGCGATTTCCGATGTCGACAGCAACATCCTGGAAAGCGCGCAATTCTGGGACCGGACGACCAACCGCCTGTTCATGCGCATTGCTTTCGAGACGCCGGATTCGATCAGCCGGAAGACTCTGGAATCGGTGCTCAATCCGGTGTTGTCGCGGTTTGAGATGAGCGCGGTTCTGGTCGATGCCGCGTCGCGTCCCCGGCTGATCATCATGGTCTCCAAGTCGGACCGTTGTCTCGAGCAGCTGCTTTATCAGGTTAAAGTCGACTGGCTGAAAGCCGAGGTCGTCGCGATCGTGTCAAACCACCGCGACTGCGAAGCGATCGCCGAGAAGGCGGGGATCCCGTATTACCACTGGCACGTCAGCAACGAGACCAAGCCGGAGCAGGAGCGGCAACTCTATGAGCTGTATCTGAAGGAAGGCGCCGATCTGGTCATTCTTGCACGTTACATGCAGATCCTGTCGAACGACCTGTCGAGCAAGCTCTATGGTCATGTCATCAACATCCACCACTCCTTCCTGCCGAGCTTCAAGGGCGCGCGGCCCTATCACCAGGCCCACGACAGGGGCGTCAAGATCATCGGCGCTACCGCGCATTACGCGACGCCGGATCTCGACGAGGGCCCGATCATCGAACAGGAGACCGAACGGGTGACGCATGCGTCGTCCTCGGACGATCTCGTCGCCGTTGGGCGCGACATCGAGTCGCGAGTTCTGGCGCGGGCCGTGCGGCTTCATCTCGAGCGTCGTGTCCTTTTGAATGGACGCAAGACGGTGGTGTTCTAGCGCCCGCAATGCGACGACGAATGATGCTGCGAATGCTCGTTTGAAAAGCATGGGCAGGCCAAGATTTAATCTTCGCGATGAATTTTGCAGCGCAGCGGAAATCACTGTGTTTGCTACGCAAAATCGTCTCGACGAGCGGTCGGCGCGCCAATCAAGAACAGGCAGTCGATATTCGGTAGTTATGACGCAATTCTACAAGCAACAGCGCGCGTGCATCCTATCTGCCGTATTCGCGGACCACTAGCGTTGCAGGCTGGATCAACCTGGAAGGATCAGCGATGGGGACGATTAGCAAGCGTGGTTTGGCCGCATTGGCCGTTGCGAGTGTGTTGCCACTGGCCTTTGGTAGCTTCAGCGCGGCCTTCGCCAAGGACAAGGTGAAGATCGCCTTCGTGGGTCCGCTGACCGGCGCTATTTCGCCTCACGGTATTGGCGGACGCAACTCGGCCGAACTGGCCGTGAAGCTGATGAATGCCGAGCCCAACACCAAATATGAGTACGAGCTCGTCGTGCTTGACGACGAATGCAAGCCCAACGTGGGCGTGCAGGTCGTCACCAAGATCGCGTCCGATCGTTCGATCATTGCCGCGATCCCGCATTACTGTTCCGCTACCGCGATTGCCACCGTCGATATCTTCAATCGCTTCAAGATGCCGATGGTCGTGTGGGCGGCAGTGCTGCCCGAAATTACCTATGCCAAGAAATATCCGGAAGTGCATCGCGTCAGCGGCATCCTGATCGGCCAGAACCGCATTGGCGCACAGTTCATGAAGGCGCGCGGCTACAAGAAGTTCGTGTCCTTCGCCGATTCCACGGACTACGGCAAGTCGATGAACAAGTACTTCACCCAGTTCACGCTCGAGAACGGTAATGAGATCCTGGGCAGCTTCTCGGTCCCGCCGGATCAGCAGGATCTGTCGGCTGAGCTGACCAAGATCAAGGAGCTCAATCCGGAGGTCATTTATTTCGGTGGCCTGACGCCGCTTGGTGCGCGCCTTCGCACGCAGATGGCCAAGTTCGGCATCAACGCGCAGTTGGAGGGCAATTCCGGCATCATGGGCGACGCGTTCGTTAACGCCGCTGGTCCGGAGCTCGCCGAAGGCACGCTGACCTTCTTCGACAGCCCGCCGCTGTCCAAGATGCCGGGCGGCAAGATGTTTGCGGATGCCTACAAGGCCGCCGGCTATTCCGAACCGCCGGAAGCTTACGGACCGTTCGCCTATGTCGCCACCCGTCTGGTCATGGAGACCATCGAGAAGGTCGGGCCGGATCGCGCCAAGGTCACCGCCGACCTTGGCGATGTGAAGGACCGTCCGTCCATCGTCGGTCCGGTCACCTTCGACGACCATGGCCAGAACATCACGCCGCTGACCACGAGTTATATCGTCCAGGACGGCAAGTGGGTGGTCTGGGAAGAAAGCGAATACGTGTCCGGCAAGCGCAAGCTCAAGAACCTGCCGTAAGCGCGGATCGTCGGGACATCCCATGGGTATGATCGGTCAACACCTGCTGAACGGCTTGATGCAAGGAACGATCTATGGCCTCGTTGCCATGGGGTTCACCATCTTCTTCGGCGTCATGAACGTGATCAAGTTCTCGCATGGGGACGTGCTCACGCTCGGCGCCTTCGGAGGCCTCGTCGCCGTCTGGGCGGCGAATGCGCTGGGACTGTCGGTGCCTCTGCAGTTCATTGTCGCGCTGTGCGTGGCAATGGCACTGACCGCGGTGGTCGGCGCCGGCATCTCGCATTTCCTCATCATGCCGCTGCGCAATGCGCCGCCGCTTAATATGCTGCTGATGACGATGATGGTCGGTACGGCCATCCGTGAAGCCATCCGGCTGTTCTTTCCGAACGGCACCAATCCGCAGCGCTTTCCGGAACTGCTGCCGGCCGGTGGTTTCAATATCGGTCCGTCGTTCTTTCGCACCGACGCGATTATTCTGATCATTGCCGGCGCCGCCTCGATCGGCGCCGTTTACTGGATTATCAACCACTCCAAATTCGGCCTCGCGATGCGGGCGGTGGCCGAAGATACCGAAACGGCACGTGTGATGGGGATCAATTTCGGTCGCATCATCCCGCTGACCTTTGCATTGGGCTCCATCACCGCAGGCTTCGCCGGCATGATCTATGCGCTGTATTACAGCGAGATCAATTACAGCATGGGCCTGCTGCTGGCCGTGATCGGCTTCACGGCTGCGATCGTGGGCGGTCTCGGCAATATCTGGGGCGCGATCATCGGCGGCTATCTGTTCGCGGGGCTGCAGACTTTCGTCGTCGCCGCGATGCCGTCGATGAGCGACTACAAGAACGTGTTTGCTTTCGTGCTGATCATCGTCCTCATCACCTGGCGGCCGACCGGGCTTCTCGCCGAGCGCGGGAGCGAGCGGGTATGACGCCGACCTCTCGGATGCTTGTACGGGTGCCGGTGTGGCCGCTGTTTGTTGCTGTGGCCTTCGCTGCAGTGGCGCTCACTGCGCTGGTCCTGATCGAAAACCAGAAATTGCTCGGTGCCGCATTGGCGATTACGGCTGCGGTCTGCTTCTGCGCCGCTCGGTTCGGAGGCGTCGCCGCGATGGAAGTCGCCGCTTCGGAAAATCCCTGGCTGCTGCGTGGCCTGATCATGGTGGCCTCGCTCGCTGTCATCTTCGTGCTGCGCGACGACAATTTCGGCCTGCTGATGCTGGCAACGGTGCTGATCTACGCGACGATCTGCCTCGGCCTCACTGTGCAGATGGGGTATGCTGGCCTGACCAACTTTGCAGCCGCAGCTTTCGCCGGCACCGGCGGATATACCGCAGCGATGCTGGGACAGCAGGGCGGTCTGCCCGATGGGTTGGTTTTGGTCTGCGGCGGCTTGGTCGCGGTCTTCATCGGCTCGCTGCTCATCCTCCCGGTGCTGCGCACCCGCGGACATTACGGCGCGCTGACGACCATGGCGTTCGGCGTGATGTTCAACGTCTTTCTCGACGCGAATGACTTCTTTGGCGGTCCGCAGGGCCTGAAGCTTCCCGGCATCAATCTGTTCGGCTGGGACTTCACCAATGACATCCACATCTTCGGCCTCGTGCTGTCGTCCTATGTGAACTACGTGATCCTGACCGGCATTCTGACGGCGCTGGCGATGATCTTTGTCGGACTGCTGGACCGCTCATGGGTCGGTGTCTGGTTCGATGTGGTGCGCCTCGACGAGACCGCAGCATCCGTTTTCGGACTAAAGATAGCTTACTGGAAAGTGCTAGCATTCACGATCGGCAACTTCCTGGCCGGCCTGATGGGGGCGGTCTATGCGAAAATGACGGGGTTCATAGCGCCGGCGAATTTCACATTCGGCGACTCGCTGGTGATGGTGTCCATCGTGATCCTGGGCGGCATCGGCAATCGTTGGGGCGTTCTGCCAGCGGCGCTGATCGTCGTCCTGCTGCCCGAGAAGCTTCAATTCATCCAGGAATACCGGCTCATCTTCTACGCCGTCCTGGTCATCGCGATTCTGACCAAGCGCCCGGACGGCTTCGTGGCGCGCCGGGTCCGAAAACTGCATACGGAGGCAAGCGCATGACGAGCTTGTCCAACGACGTGCTGCTCGAGAGCCGCGGCTTGACGGTCCGTTTCGGCGGCCTGTTCGCACTTAATGAGCTGAGCATCGACGTCCGCAATGGCGAAGTGCTCGGACTGATCGGGCCGAACGGCTCCGGTAAGACCACGTTCCTCAATGTGATCAGCGGCGTCTATTCCGCAAGTGCAGGCAAGATCTTGCTGGGTGACATCGACATCACCCGCGAGAAGGCTCACAACATCTCGTCTTATGGCCTGTCGCGCACGTTCCAGCGATCGCGCCTGTGCCTGTCGCTATCGGTGTTCGACAATATTGCGCTGGGTGCGCAGCGAACGCTGAACAATGGCCTTTGGCACAATATCGTGCAGCGGAAATCATTCGCCGCGGAAGCGCAGAAAATCGCGGATGAAGCCCGCGAGCTGCTGCATGTCTTCAATCCCGCGCTGCCGAACAAGCTGTTCGATCCGGCGATCTCGCTCGGCATGATCGATCGGCGCAGGGTTGAGATCTGCCGCGCATTGATCGGCAAGCCAAAGCTTGTGCTGCTCGATGAACCGTCTGCCGGCATGACCCATGACGAGACGGATCAGGTGGTGGATGAAATTCTCGGCATCCGCAAATCGCTCGGCGGGCTCACGATCATCATTGTTGAGCACGAGATGGGCTTGATCGAACGCGTCACCGATCGCTGTGTCGTGCTGAACTACGGCAAGAAGATCTGCGAAGGCAAATTCCGTGATGTCGCGGCTGATCCTGTGGTCCGCGAAGCCTATCTGGGGCAAGCATGAGCGGTCATCTCACAGTCGAGAACATCTTCACCGCCTATGATCGGGCCGACGTGCTGTCCGGCATTTCCATCGACGTGCAGCCGGGCAAGATCACCTGTATCCTCGGTTCCAATGGTGCCGGCAAGTCGACGCTGATCCGCTCAATCCTGCGACTGACGCCGCCGCGCGCCGGCTCGATCGCTTTCGAAGGCAAGACGCTCGATCAGATGGCGACCCACGAGATCGTCGGTCTCGGGATTGCCTGCATTCCCGAAGGGCGCCGGATCTTCGCGAAGATGACGGTCGAAGAAAATCTTCGGGTCGGCGCCTATCTCGTCAATGCGGAGAAGACGGTCAAAGCGCGCCTTGGCAAGGTGTATGAGGTGTTCCCGCGCCTGAAAGAGCGCGCCAAGCAGCTTGCCGGCACCATGTCCGGCGGCGAGCAGGCGATGGTGTCGATCGGCCGCGGAATGATGACGGATCCCAAGCTTTTGATCATCGACGAGCCATCGCTGGGCCTGTCTCCGCTGTTCGTGCAGGAGAACTTCAACATCGTCCGCCGGCTCAACGAAACCGGTGTGACGGTCCTCTTGGTCGAGCAGAACGTCAACCAGACCCTCGCGATCGCCCATTACGGCTATGTGCTGTCGCAAGGCAAGATCATCGTCCAGGGCGACTCCGAGATGCTGGCAAAGAACGAGGAAGTCCAAAGCGCCTACTTCGGTGGAGCGCACTGATCAGAAAGAACGTCGCGCTAGCTGATATGGCTGCCGCATCACAACGAAAAGTCAGACTATCATCTGAAAGGAAACGTCATGTCCTCAACCATCCATGAAAGCGCCATCGTCGTCGATGGATTGATCATCTCGGATTTCGGGCGTCCGGTCTTCGAGGACATGCGCAAGGGCGGATTGACCGCCGCCAACTGCACCTGCTGCGTCTGGGAAGGCTTCGAAGCCACCATGCGCAATGTGGTCAAGTGGAAGCGCTGGTTCGCAGACAACGACGACATTCTCAAGCAAGTTTACACGACCGCTGACATCCTGAAGGCCAAGGAGGAAGGCAAGACCGGCATCATCCTGGGCTGGCAGAACGTCACTGGTATCGAGGATCAGATCGGCTATCTCGGCCTGTTCAAGGAGCTCGGCGTCGGCATCATCCAGATGGCCTATAACACGCAGAATCTGGTCGGCACCGGCTGCTACGAGTCCAAGGACGGTGGCCTGTCCGACTTCGGTCGCGAGGTCGTTGCCGAGATGAACCGCCTCGGCATCCTCTGCGACCTGTCGCATGTCGGATCGAAGACCAGCGAAGATGTCATCCTCGCCTCCAAGCAGCCGGTTGCTTATTCGCACTGCCTGCCAGCCGGCTTGAAGGAGCATCCGCGCAACAAGTCCGACGAGCAACTGCGCTTCATTGTCGATCACGGCGGCTTTGTGGGCGTCACCATGTTCCCGCCTTTCCTGAAGCGCGGTCCGGCATCGACTGTGGACGATTATGTCGAGGCAATAGAATACGTCATCGATATCTGCGGCGAGAACAGCGTCGGCATCGGCACCGACTTCACGCAGGGCTATGGCCAGGAATTCTTCGACTGGATCACCCATGACAAGGGATATGGCCGCCGCCTCACCAATTTCGGCGACGTCATCAATCCCGAAGGCATCAAGACCATCGGCGAATGGCCGAACCTTACCGCCGCCATGGAGAAGCGCGGCTGGAAGGCCTCACGCATCGAGGCCGTCATTGGCAATAACTGGGTTAATCTCCTGAAGACCGTCTGGGGAGCCTGAGATGGGGAAGCCGCAGGTTGATATCAATGTTGACGACCAGACCGGGCGCTGGTCGGTCGACGCGACCAATATGATTCTGGTGCCGCAGCATTTCTATATGAACAACCACTTCGCCATCGAGGCGGCGGTGGGAGCGGCGGAGCTGGAGCGCATTCTGCGGCCGGCCGGCCATCGCTCGGCCTATTACTGGTGCGAGAAGGAAGCCGAATTCCACGGCATGTCCGGCATCGATGTGTTCCGTCACTATATGCGCCGCATCACGCAGCGCGGATGGGGCCAATTTGATGTACTCGACGTGTCGCCGGAAGCAGGGACGGCGACAGTGCGCTTGCGAAATTCGGCAATGGTTGATGGCGAGCGCCGCAACAGCGGTCGCAAGGTGTGTTACATGTTTGCGTCTTGGCTCGAGGGCTCGCTCGAATATGTTGCCGCAAGTGCCGGTCGTGAGGTCAGGCTGCGGGCGCAGGAGGTCTATTGCGAGGCTGAAGGCGCTCACGATCATTGTCTGTTCAAGGTCGAGCCGGCTTAATTTGAGCCGGCGAAATCCGTCTGCGACGGTATTGAGACGCGCCTAGCCTGGCTAGCGCAATCAGATCGGCCAAGCATTCAGAAAGTTGCAGTAGACGAGAGGCCTCCGGCAGCGGTGCCACCGCCTCGTTAGGTGCTGCCGCATTTTGGCTCACCGTGAGTTATCGCGCGAATGATCGTGGGTCTGTGCTGCCAAGGGGCGGCTTGCCGTACGAGTATTCCGTGTAGAACCATGATTGGAATCTAACATTTCATGGTGGGCCTCGTAGTGCGTCCACGCAACGACCGCGAGGGCTCCGCCCTATGGGATTGTCCCGTCTCGGTGCAATCGGTCGATACAAGCGCGTTCGATAGGCTTCTCCGAGATTGTCTTGGAAATATCGTCGAGTACCTTCGAAGCCGATCGTGTCCCGGCTGACCCGAGCTTTGGTGGCCGCGGGTTACCTCGATTACGAACCCGTCGGTGGCAAATATCAGTTCCGTCCGCGCGTTCTGATGCCGGTTTTTTCGCTACTGAGTAATATGAGAGTTCTGCCCGTTGTCCACGAGCAGTTACAGCGGTTGGCGACCGCGAGCGGCTGCACTGTATCGCTCGCATGGCCGGACGCGCCGAAGATGATCTATCTAGACTGCTGTCTGGGAGAGGTCGTGCCGTATTATTTCAGCGTCGGCTCGGCTATCGACATGGCAAGGACGGCGACAGGCCCAAGCCTATCTTGCTTCGCTCCTGATGGCGGCAACAAGTTCGGCGGTGGTCACGATCTCATGCACCTACGTCGGCGCATCGATATGCACGGCTGCATGCATCGATATAGTTTCCGAAGCATGGCAGAGGGATGCAAGTCAGGCCGCGGAGAAGCGTTCGGAACGCCGCGTGGTGGCCGATCGTTCAATACCGATGACTTACAGACAAGACCGTGGTTTCTTCCCGGTCTATCCTGCGTGGTGGCTTCGTGGCCCGGCCAGTGGACACTGTCCCAGCGCGTCGAGCAGGCCCGAGATCTTCTGATGAAGACCGATATGCCGTTGGCCGATGTTACACAGGCTTGTGGCTTTGCGGATCAAAGCCACTTCACTCGCATCTTTTCTGCTGCGACCGGATTGCCGCGGGGCTTGGCGCCGCGCGACTGGCAATGCAGGTTCCCCAGCGATTTGCTGAAGAAGGCCTACTGATGTCGGCAGGGTAGTAAAGCGCACATCAGGGTCCTTTCGGCCTCCGCGCTGGCGGCAAGGTGAATGTCGCCGATCAGGATTGTGCGCCAATCAGCGCCCGTATCAGCGTGGAAGTGGCACACGGGTCGGCAGTGCGACTGCAGACGCTCAATCACAATGAACCGACAGAGCCCGATCCTCAAGAAAGCCCCCACGTTCGTTGTGGGATATGGCAAGCGCCGCAAGCACTGTCCGGTTGTTGATTTCAAGCTTCTGATAGATGTGATGGAGATGTTGCTTGATGGTGCCATCAGCAATATTCAGCCGGCGCCCAATTTCCTTGTTCGACAACCCTTCAGAGACCAGGCGCATGATCTGACGCTCGCGCTCTGTCAGCACCGCCAGAACACTCTCCGTGATCGCGATACTCTTTTGCTCGGAAGGCATAACGTGATTGACCGCGGGAAGCGGCAATAGCCTTTGGCCAGCCGCGATCTCCTGCAAGGACTGCACCAGGGGTTCGAGCGGCATGTCCTTCAGGATGACACCGTAGGCGCCAGCAGCGGCCGATAAAGCCAGTTGGCGATCTTCAACGACAGCGGTGAAAAAGACGACCCGCGTTGAAAGCCCCTCGGAGTTGGCGATGGCAACGATTTCCAGCCCGGTCAGGCCCGGCATTTCGATGTCTATAATGGCGATGTCCGGCGTTAAATTTCGAATCGCTTCGATACAGCTCGGGCCAGTGCTGCAGCACGCGACAATCTTGAAGCCGTTTTGCGCTTCAAGCACGCTCGTCAAACCTTGCAGAACCACAGGATGGCGGTCTGCGATCACGACACTGGTGCAACGCATGGGCGGTCCTCAGCCTAGCCCCCCAAAACTTAAACTCCACGCGACCCCGGATATTCCCTTCTTAGCCTAATTTTCTGGAGGCTCAAATTCGTTACGCTACATCGCAACGCAACAAAGAAAACACGTAACAACTTTGGGTGGACGTATCTGAAACTGTCACTCAAGGATAGATGCCCCGTATGACGAAGCACGCACTCCCTCTGCGAAGTCTGCGGTGATTCCCCCGTTTACTATTATGAACGACATCCCTCAGTACCGGCCCATCGCCTATAACTAAAGGTATATAGGGAGATCGAGAATTCGCATCTAACATTCATAAAATCGTCGCAAACGAGAAGGGAGGCGTCTTCAATTCGACGACGAAATGCTTCTAAAAAGACAGAGTTTCTTGCCGACTGAAAATATTCCAATGCCAAAATTTCTGCCGAAGAAGCGGGGCTTAACCGCCGACAGATCACCAAGAATGAGCTGAATTTCAATCGCTCAGTTTTTTTTAATCAGTTGCGTATGGTTGGGAGGGTCGCGATGCGGAGGCAACAATCTTTTTTTACAATTCTCGTTGGGAAAAATACTTTACTCAGAGAAGGTCTTGCCAGGATTTTACGCTCAGCAAATTTTCGTATCCTAGCCTCAGTATCAAGCGTGGATGATTTGCTCCCGGGTCAACCGCAAGCACACCAGCCTCTGCTTCTTATTGCTCACACCGGCGATGATTTTGACGCCGCGATTGAACAAATCGAACTTTTCAGGGACTACCATCCGGGCGGGCGCATTGCGATCGTGGCCGATCATTATCGAATGGACGAACTGGCTTCTGCGTTTCGGGCAGGTGCCAACGGCTACTTTGTCAACGTCATGACCTGCGATGTATTCATAAAGTCCATCGAACTGATAATGATGGGTGAAACGATCTTTCCTCCGGCATTTCTATCATCTGTTCTTGCTCCCGAAGGCAGTCACCCAGGCGAGACGGGGTCGCGCGACCAAAACAAGACGCAGGCGATTCTTATCGCTACAGAAGATATGACCACGCCGCAGCTTTCTCCGCGGGAAAAATCAATTTTGCACTGCTTGATTGAAGGTGCCTCCAACAAAAGCATCGCGCGGACGATCCATATCGCCGAAGCAACTGTAAAAGTCCACGTCAAGGCGATCCTTCGCAAGCTCCGTGTCCAGAATCGGACACAGGCAGCGATTTGGGGGATGAACAACGGATCACTGGCAGAACCGGCAAACAGCAACTCTCCGCCTTTAGCAGGCGATTCGAACGGTCGGCTTTCAAATCCCGTTGCGATGATCTCCGAGATCAAGAAAAACGAGACGCCAGTGCCACTGGGTGTGATCAACCACGAGCCAAATCATATTGAGGTCTCGCGCATCGATGGTCTGATCCGTAAGGGCATCAACGGAAAGATCTGCGGCGCGGCACGAATCGGCAAATAGTCAGCGATTGTTGGCGTAGGCGAGCAAGTCGCGCCGACCGGTGATTGTCGGAGCGTGGCGCTCGCGCCGGTGAGCGATCGAACATGGATACGTGAGGCGCTGACGATCGCGCGTGTTCTTGCGACGCGATTCAATAAATCATTCCACCGATCTTCGGCGACGGTTAGTGCGATGTCGCTCGCGCGCGTGACGGATGTCGGGCGTCAGTTTCTAACAGGCTTGCTGAAAGGCCGGCTCGTTGCGCTATCGTCTTCATTCCAAGCGCGGCGATGTCAATCGTGCCTCGCGATGTCGCGCGCCAGCGATGCAGCGGAAGTCCGGTCCGGTCTGTCCCGTCCGATCATGCGCCACTGCGAGCTGCAGTATTGCCACTCCAATACATGTGGTCGCGTGCAATCCAACTATCATTCCGACATCTCATGCAAACGCACGAAGACGCGTGGATAGTCAGCGTCTAGTTTTCTCGTCAATGGCATTCCGGTTCGGCCATCAGCGCCAGGTCGGGCTGTCGCGTTGATATGATGAACGATTGCGCGCTTCAGTAACACAGGAGGATAATATGAAGGCTGTCATCCAATGCGGCGGAAAGGGAATGCGCTTGCGTCCGCATACATCCATCTTGCCGAAACCGCTTATGCCGATCGGATCGCGGCCCGTACTCGAGCTCCTGCTCAAATGGCTCAGGCGAAATGGGATCAGAGAAGTCTTCATCACGACTGGATATCTGGGCCACCTTATTCGCAGCGTTTGCGGCGACGGCAATCAGTGGAACATGCAGATCGTTTACACGCAGGAAGTGGAGCCGCTTGGAACGATGGGCCCGCTGTCACTTTTGCGAGAACAACTCGACACGCCGTTTCTGGTCCTCAACGGCGACGTGCTCACGGACCTGAATCTCAGTCAGTTCGTGAGCTGTCATCGCCGACACCAAGGTCCCCTCACCATCGCCACCGCCACACGTCCTACCAAGATGGACTTTGGCGTGATCGACGAGACGGGCGGTTGCGTCACCGGATTCCGCGAGAAGCCCGAACTGTCGCATCTGGTGAGTATGGGCATCTACTGCATGGATCCCTCGGTGCTGGACCGCATTCCGTCAGGTGTTCCATTCGGCTTCGACGATCTGATGGCCCAGATGCTGGAAGAGGAAATACCCGTGAACGTATTCAAGCACAACGGCATGTGGCTCGACATCGGGCGGGTGGACGACTTCCTCAAGGCTCAGGATATTGCATGGGACGAGCAGTCGCCCCCGGCATTCGTGGCAACCGTCGCGGCCTGACTAAGACGCTGCATGTCACGGCTGCTGCTCGTGCAATCTCAAACGTATCGCCGAATCCGGGATTGGAGATGAACACATGCTATTGGTATCAGAGCCAGTCCTGGGTCCGGACGAGCAAACAGCCCTAGCCTCTGTCATCGAGAGCGGCTGGGTTACGATGGGAGACCGGGTCCGGGAATTCGAACAAGCGTTCGCTCATCTTCATGAGGCCGAGGATTCGATCGCCGTCGGCTCGTGCACGGCAGCCCTCCACCTTATCCTGCACGCGCTCGGCATTGGGCCGGGCGACGAAGTTCTCGTTCCATCGCTGACCTTCGTCGCCACGGCCAATAGCGTTCTCTATGTGGGAGCGCGCCCCGTCTTCGTCGATATCGACTCGGCCGAGATTCCGTTGATGTCGCTGGATGATGCTGAAGCAAAATGCACATCGAGAACAAAAGCGATTATTCTCGTCCATTTCGCCGGTTACCTCGCGCATCGCGACACTTGGCAGTCTTTCGCTCGTCGCAAGGGCCTGCTCCTGATCGAGGATGCAGCTCATGCGCCCGGACTGCCCGCAGTGGGGACCTATGGCGAGGCGGCAGCATTCAGCTTTTACGGCAACAAGAACATGACGACCGCCGAGGGCGGCGCCATTATCGCCCGCAGCCGCGCTTTGAGGGAAACCATCAAGCGAGCACGGTCTCATGGCATGACAAGCAGCACGCGACAGCGCCTCACTAGTCGTCGTCCCGATTACGATGTTACGATCCTCGGATTCAACTATCGTATGGACGATTTGCGCGCTGCCGTTGGCCTTGCCCAACTCAAGAAACTTCCGGAATGGAATGACACCAGGCGACGCCTGTCACTGTGCTATCGTCAGTTGATGGCGGAGCATTGCCCAGCGGTGATGATACCCTTCGCGAATCCTTGGCCATCGGCGCACCATCTGATGCCGGTCGTCCTGCCGACGGAAACCGATCGGCAGCCTGTGATCGATCGGCTACGCAAGCGCGGCATACAGACTACGATTCACTATCCCGCCGTCCACCACCTGACATTCTATAGAGAACTCTATCCCGATACATTCTTGCCGCGCACCGAGGAATTTGCCCAACGGGAGCTCACGCTGCCGCTGCACCCCCGGATGAACCCGGCCGACGTGGAACAGGTAGTGAATTCCCTTGCAGCCGCACTTGGCACAGAGTTTCCATTAGGGGCAATCGCTTAGCCATGCGCGGGGCGGCGAACCAGCTCCTGGCGTCAACTCCTGCTACGCAGGTGGGCTTGCGGCGCGCCCTTGATATTCTGTTTGCTGGTGCTGCGACAGCCACTCTCGCTCCTCTCTTCCTGATCGTAGCACTTGCTATCTGGATCGAAGGCGGAAGGCCGATTCTGTTCTCGCAACTTCGTCTCGGGCAAAATGGACGACCATTCCGCATGTACAAATTTCGCAAGTTCAGGCCGGATTGCGACCGGCATGGATGTCCGCTCACAATGGAGGGAGACGGCCGCCTGACTAGGATTGGCCGCATCCTTGCCGCGAGCAAGCTGGACGAGTTACCGCAACTCTGGAACGTTTTGCGCGGCGACATGGCGCTCGTGGGACCGCGGCCTGAATCGCTCGCATTCTTCGACTGCTTTCACGGTGGCTTCGAGAAGCTTCTCGACCACAAGCCCGGTCTTGTTGGTCCGTGCCAGGTCATGTTTCGACATGAAAGCAAGCTCTATCCCGCTGACGTCGCGGCTGTGGATTTCTATCGACAAGTTCTGTTCCCGACCAAGGCGAAAATCGATCTCGCTTATTTCCCGCGCCGAACACTGGCTTCTGATCTCGGCTGGATTGTTCGTGCGGCCTGGGCAATCGCGGTGGGATCGTGGACCGAATACACGCGGAAGAATCAATCGAAAGAATCTAAACAACAAACCGGACATTGACGGCCATGAATTACCTTGGTGCCAGAATTCTCGTCACGGGAGCCGACGGTTTCATTGGCTCGCACCTGACCGAAGCGCTTGTTTCGGCAGGGGCCAACGTTACCGCTCTTGCCCAGTACAATTCCTTCGATAGCCATGGTTGGCTGGACGACCTTCCGGATTCGACCCGAAAGAAAGTCAACCTGGTTCGCGGCGACATCCGCGATGCGGCTTTCGTCGGTCGTCTCGTACCCGGCCACGAAATCGTCTTTCATCTCGCGGCACTGATCGCGATCCCCTATTCCTACGTCGCTGCGCAATCCTATGTCGAAACAAACGTGCTCGGCACCTTGAATGTGCTCGAGGCCGCGCGGCAGTGCGGCACCGAGCGGGTCATTCACACGTCGACCAGCGAGGTCTACGGCACAGCCATAACAATGCCGATCGATGAAACTCATCCGCTGCAGGGACAATCGCCGTATTCCGCTTCCAAAATAGCCGCGGACATGATGGCAGGGGCTTTTGCGAAATCGTTCGGCGTACCAGTCGTCATCCTCAGGCCATTCAATACGTTTGGGCCACGACAGAGCGAAAGGGCGATCATCGCTGCCATCATACGGCAAGCGCTAGATCCTTCCTGCCCCGCGATCATGATCGGAGATGCAACAACCGTACGTGACCTTACATTCGTTGCAGATACCGCGGCCGCGTTCATGGCTGCCGGACTGGCCGAGGGCATCGAATACGGCCAGCCATATAACGCAGGTAGTCAGCGGGCGATCATGATCCGCGACCTGATTGATGTCATCGTCGATCTTACTTCCAGCGAAAAGCCTGTGCTTCAGGATGAGAAGCGTCTGCGACCGACAAATTCGGAAGTGCGAGCGTTGCTCGCTGATTGCACCCGCTTCGTCCATGCAACGGGATGGTCACCGCAGGTCACGCTGCGGGAAGGGTTGGAGCGGACAGTTGACTGGTGGCGTCATCGCCTTTCGGGAAAGCAAGTCCGGCGGCAGAGGGATTTCATCACATGATGGCCCGGCTGGGTTATGCCCGAGCTCTCCTGTGCTGTGGCGCCCTTGTCTTGCTCGCTTCCTCAAGACCCGCCTCAACGGAATCGCTCGCAAACGCCCAATTCCTCCCGGCGCCCGCCATGGATTTGCCTGGCTATCTCGCGCCAGTCGTCGATGCGTCCCTCGGTACGACCTTGGTTCGTGTGACCACGCCTGACAGTCCGATGGGAAACGGCATGGTTTGCAAGCGTTCCTATTGCACCCATCGCTATTCGAGTGCGCAGGCGTGGAACGCCGACCAGAGCCTGCTTTTGATTGTCAACGGATGCAATGGCCTGTGCTTTCTTGATGGGCGCACCTACGCTCCACTGTTCCGGCGACAGCGCGGGGGTGAATGCGAATGGCATCCGCAAGATCCAGAGCTCATGATTTGTGTCGCCGGGCGTCGCATTTCGCGATGGGCGCCGCGAAGCAACGCCGAAGATGTAATTCTTGAGGCGGAAGTATATCGGGAGCTTCAATTCGGCCCGTACAAGGGCAATCCCTCATGGGACGGCAACCGTATCGTGGTGCGCGCCATCGGCCAGCAGGGCACGCTTGTCGCATTTGCGATGGATCTTTCGGATCGCCGGAAATTTCCTGATATTGAGCTGGCGCGAATTCCCGGCAAAAACAGCTATTGCGGAATCTCGCCGCTGGGCAAGTACATATTCTGCCAGCAGTCTCTCATTGACTTCACGGATCAAGCATTTGTCTTCAGCATTGAGGGTGATCTCCTGCAGAGCTGGACAGAGCATCACCGGCCCGGCCACGGCGACATGACCGTCGATGCCGGCGGTGATGAAGTTTATGTCGGCATCAGTAAGTCGGCGCCTGACAAGTATCAGGTCATCAAACGGAGACTCCAAGACGGACAGGTCACGGCGCTCGCTCCCTATGGAGAAGCTCAGCATGCATCGATGCGAGCGATACGCCGTCCCGGCTGGGTCTTCATGAGTTATGCCGGCGCCGCGCTCGCTCCCGCCGGCGGCAAGAAAGTGGCACCGTTCGCTCAGGAAGTTATCGCACTTAAAATCGATGGCAGTGGCGAGTTCCGACGTATCGCGCATACGCGCAATGCTCCGTATGACTATTGGAGCGAAACGCATGGCTCACCTTCTCCTGATGGATCGCAAGTCATCTGGTCGAGCAACTGGGGGCAACGAGGCGGGCCGGTATTTGATTTTGTTTCCCGCATCGACTGGGCTGATCGAGACAGCGGAAACGACTTAGGGCAAGGAGATCGTCATGAAGGGCAACAGGCGCAGTAAGACTTTCAGCTATGTCCCCATCAGCGTCTGGGCAGGGATCATTGTCTTGGCAGGCAGCGACGGTTGCCTTGGAGCTCAATACAGCCTCGCGCCTGGCGATACTGTCGAGGTATCGGTCGGTGGAGCGCCTGAACAGCGCAATAGAGCTCAGATCCAGATTGACGGCACCATTGCTCTTCCCGGGGTCGGTACGGTGCCGGTTGCAGGTCTGACCCCGTCGGAACTTCAGACTCGCATGGAGGCGCTGCTGCAGTCCAGGATTCTGCGTCAGCGCTCACCGGATGGGCGAGAGCAGGCGCTCGTCATCAAGCCTGGGGACGTGATCGCGAGCGTCGTGGAATATCGACCGATCTACGTCACAGGCGACGTTCTCACGCCCGGACAGCTGGTGTATCGCGCGTCCATGACTGTACGCCAAGCCGTTGCAGTCGCCGGTGGCTTTAGCCTGTTGCGTTCTCGCGGTCAGGTCGGTGCTATCGATCCGGCGGATCTGTTGCGCGATTACCAATCTTTGTCGACCGAGTACATCAAAGAGTATATCCACGTGATCCGCACCAATGCGGAACTCCAGGGCAATGACAGCTTCGATCAGAAGATACCCAGCGAAGTATCTTTGCCGGTCTCCGTCATCGAGTCGCTCATGCAATCCGAGTCGGCGTCGCTAAAGACCGCGCAAATCGACTATCGTAAGGAACGAAGCTTTCTGGAGGATGCAGTCAAACAATCGGAGGCTCAGCTCGTAACCCTCAGGAAGCAGCAGGACGGTGAGGAAAAGGGTGTTCAGGCCGATGAGGATGAGCTGGATCGGGTAGCCAAGTTGTTTGGTGCAGGATCCTTGCCAAGCCCCCGTGTTACGGAAAGCCGACGCGCTCTTCTGTTGTCGTCGACAAGGCGTCTTCAGACGATGGTCGAAGTCATGCGGCTGCAACGTCAGCGCGACGACTTCGTGCGCCAGATCGAGCGGGTCGCCAATCTACGAACCATCAATCTGTTGCGCGAGTTGAAGGATTCAACCGTTCGCATGGCGGACTTGCGGGTTAAATTGCAGGCGTTGAGTCAAAAATTGCAGCCTGTCGGCGGTGCGGGAGCACTACCTGTCGGAACCAGCGATCTCCGAGCAGAGGTAACGATCGCACGAAAGGTCGGCCAGCAGTGGAACAGGATCGTCGCATCAGTTGATTTCGATGTAGAGCCGGGAGATGTGGTCGAAGTTGCGCTGCGCCCTTCGGGAGTAGCCAGCGCATCTAACTGAGCCATTGGCACAAGCGGGGGTACCCACAAAGTATACCGCGCTTACGACCTCTGGCCGGACGCCTGCACAAAACTGCGCGCTGAGGCGCGCATCGCTTTTCCAACCGACATTTCCTCCATGTCATTCAGACCGCTAGGGGCCCCATGAATAGTAGACTGCCTCAGCCAAATGTGCAGTCGGGTTACCCCAATTTGAACATTTACATGGCTCGTCGAAATTGGAATGCTTTCCCTCCGATCAATCCTTGTCATTCGATTGAAGTAGTAGCGAAGGGAATGACGACATGTTGAATTTGAACCAGAGTGCCACATTGCCCGGCGCAATTGCATCGCTTCATCCCTGCAGGGAATCCATCTTCAACATTTCGAATCGTGCTCCCGCTATCCGGCCAGACGCTGACCCAGGCAAGAAGCCCGACCTTGGCGAGCAACGTGACGTCCTACACGCGGTTTTGGCGCGTATTGGCTGCGGGCAAGTTCTGCTCAAGCGTGGCTGTGTGCTTGACGTGAGTGCAATCGGACGTGCGATATTGGAACGCGAATGCAACCTCACCACCAGCCCTGAAACGCTCTACAGCGCCGTCAAGCAGCTGGTGAACCGCGCGGGAGCCCAAATTCCCGTTGGCTCGACATCATGGCTCGCGACTTCCTTCAAGGAGGGCGTCACCAGCCTTGTAAGCCAGATGGTCAATGTTTGGACGGATGAAACCAGCACCATCATTCTGCTCGATCTCGACGCTCATCCGGAGCCGACGCCCCAAGCGCTCCGGTGTTTGTTCGGCTTCACAGCCGCGGAAACCCAGCTTGCAGTCGAATTGGCGCGCGGCCATAATTTGCTTGATATTGCTCGCGCCCGACGGCTGAGCCGGACGACGATCCGCTCACACCTGGCCTCCCTGTTCGTCAAGACACAGACACGGCGGCAGGCGGAGCTGGTTGCATTACTCGGGCGTGTCGCCGTCCTGCCTTCTCCCGGTAATTGAGTCTGACGATAGGCACCCAGGCGAGCCTCCTTGTTCATCCGGGCACAAACACAGCGGCAAGTGAAACGGGTCGCCGACAGGCCTGCTTTGCTCCGACGTTTGAACTGATTCTGGATCTGACGACACGACGCTTCAGCTTGCATGCATGATGCCAAACGCGCTTCGGAGTAATCCTCTTGGTGTCGATGTCTCAATTCTTCAGGATCGCCGAATACTTCCGACGCGGCCGTCATTCGAACGAATGAAGACACTTTGTGATCGCCTCGTAAGCTCACATCGTCCGCTCATACGCGAGGACATCGAAATTCATCTGTAGCCGATTCTCCGGATCGACTGAGCTGCATTCCGATTGCGACCGAAAGGATTAGCATGACGTTGCATGTGCTTTGTGTGGGAGGCGAGGATCATGCTCTGCGGATTCCATTTCTGGCAGCTTTGCGCAGTCGTGGCTTTCGGGTGAGCGCTGCCGGTACTGGCGCTGCACTCCCGTTCTCAAATAGCGGCATCGAGTATCATCGCTATGACTTCAATAGATTCGGCGCACGGGTTGCTGACCGCCTAGCTGTCGGCCAGCTCTCACAGCTTGTGCGTGGCATTCGACCGGACGTTGTTCAAACGTTCGATACCAAACCAAATCTGCTTGCTCCTCTTGCGGTGAGAGGCGCAATCCCCATTGTGCGCACCATCAACGGAATGGGTTGGGTATTCTCCTCCGCACAGCTGAAAGCTCTTGCATTCAGGCCAGCTTACCTAGCTCTGCAGCGGTTGGCCGCCTGCTGGACCTCGGCAACGGTATTTCAAAACAAGGAGGATGGCGACTTTTTCCGCCGCTATCGTCTGCTTGGCAACAGCCCCGCTGTACTGATCGGAAGTTCGGGAATCGATGTCGATGCTTTCGACACAGCGCGGGCCCAGGCGCCGTCCACCGCAAAACTTCGTACAGAGCTCGGACTCGGTGACGACGAAGTCGTCATGACTGTGAGCCGACTGACCGTACAAAAGGGCATACCCACGCTTCTGGATGCGGCGGCGATTGTCCGCGAAGTACGGCCCGGCGTTCGTTTCCTGCTTGTCGGTCCAAGGGAGAGCGAAGGTCCTTTTGCCGTGGATCAGGCTTTGATTGATCGATATGCACCACACGTAATCGCTCTCGGTGCGCGATCCGACGTTCCTGCGCTTCTCGGAATCGCGAATGTCTTTGCCTTCCCGACGGAGTATCGGGAAGGAATCCCCCGTGTTCTGCTGGAAGCAGGATTGGCGGGTGTGCCTATTGTCGCCACGCGTATGCCAGGCTGCGGCGATGTTGTGGTGGAGAACTGCAATGGCCATTTGGTGCCGCCCCGGGACCCGCGTGCGCTCGCCGCAGCCATTCTCGATCTTCTCCAAGATCCTGCCCGCGCAAAGAGCATGGGACAGCGCTCGATCGCGCTCGTGCGCCGTGAGTTCGACCTGAACGTCGTGGCTGACCGCTACGCCGATCTTTACAGGAAGCTGATTTTCACCGGGAGGCGAAGCGAAGATCCGGCTGCTTTGTCTCGCGACGTCCATGAAGATCGAAGGGTTAGCCGGCACAGCGGGAAATCATCATGATCGCCAATGCGCTTCTTTCTTTTGGCATCGTGCTTACGACAGCTTCACAGCTGCGCCTTCCCGGAATTCCGCTGGGTGTTGGCGAGGTCTGTCTTGTCCTGTGGCTAGCCTTCGTCTCATTGCGAGTCATCGTTACCGGCCAGATTTACAACGCGACAGCTTTGCTCCGAATCGGTGCGTTTTGGGCCTGTCTTGCACTCGCCCTGAGTATAGGGACATGCGTGGCCTATCTGAGCCAGGAGCTGGACCTTCCTACGATGTTGCACGACACCTTCGCGTATCTGTTGGTGGCAGCTTTGACCTGCCTCATCGTCGCAACGATGGAAGCCGACGCTGCCCTACGTCAAACCCAATGGTTCCTGCTCGCTTTCTGGAACATCGCACTGGTCCTTCAGATCGCTGCGGGCTGGTCCATCATCAGCCTGCCGTCGGTCGATCCATGGTATTGGGATCGATTTCGAGGCTGGGCGGAGAATCCCAATCAGATCGCTCTCTATTGCGCCGTTTTGACGCCGCTGTCTCTCAGCCTTGCCCTATCGGCCAAAGGGTTTGGCCGCATAGCGGGATCATTCAGTTGCCTGCTAACCTTCGCCGTCGGGCGCCTGACCAAAAGCGATACATTTCTTGTTGCGATGGTGATTGCCACCGCGATCTTTTCTTTGCTGCGTTTGCGCAGTTGGCTGACCTCGCCACAGCACAGACTAAATTTCCGGTCGGTGGTCGCGGTTCTGGTCATCGCCGCCGCCGTCCCTCTGGCGCTCGCATTAGCACCGTATGCCGTTGCGACCGCCGATGAGTTTGAAGGTCTGGCAATCAGTCTGGCCAAGGACCGTGGCGGCGAGGCAACGAAGCGCACCGCGTCCCTGCGACTGCAACTCTGGGAAGATGCACTCCGTCGAGGGCTGGAAACCGGATCGCTCGGGCTGGGGCCAGGCCCGCATCTCGAGAAGCCGAACGTCGCCAATAACAAGGCGCTTCCAACTCCTTTCGAAGCCCATAGCACACTGCTGGATATATTTACGCAAGGTGGCCTGCTCGCTGTGATTGCCGTTTGCGGCCTCTTCGCAGGCACGTTCATGCTCATGTTCCGCGCGAAGCTCGATGCCCTGGCAGCATTGTTCGCTGCGCTGGCCATTTTCAGCATCAGCCATTTCATCTTGCGTCATCCCATCGTGTGGTTCGCGTTTGCTCTCAGCCTGATCCTCGGATCGGCGCGCCCGCCGTCGCCGCACACGCGTATCGGAAGCTAGATCATGTGTGGAATCGCCGGAATTCTTCAGATGCCAAAAGCTTCCCGATCCGCCGATCTGGATGCGATCGGCCGAATGACGAATCGTTTGCACCATCGCGGACCCGATGCCCACGGTTCGTGGTGCGATCGTGACGCCGGGATTGCATTCGGGCATCGCCGGCTCTCCATCGTTGACCTCACCGACACGGGGCGACAACCGATGCTTTCCGTGAGCGGCCGATTCGTCATCACATTCAATGGTGAGATCTACAATCATCCGTCGTTGCGACAGGAGCTTCAACGCCTCGGCCAGAACTTCATCGGCAGCAGCGATACCGAGGTCTTGCTCGCGATGATCGAGAGATGGGGATTCGAGGCTGCCCTGGCGCGCTGCAACGGCATGTTCGCAATCGGCCTCTGGGATCGGCAGACCCGTACGCTCCATCTGGCCCGCGATCGAATGGGAAAGAAGCCCCTATACGTCGCCAGAACGAGAAATGCCGTGGTCTTTGCTTCAGAGTTGAAGGCGATCGACGCGTTCCCCGATTTCCATCCGGAGATCAATCCGCGCGGGGTCGCTGAATTTCTCGCTCGCGGCTGGCTACCGGATGAACATTGTATATGGAAAGATGTCTTCAAACTTCCGCCCGGCAACATTCTATCTTTCGGCGCCGATGAACTTCTGGCATCTCGGGATGCTGCAGCGCTTCGGGCAAAGGCGCGCACTTGGTGGTCGCTGACCGACATCGCAAAGCACGGCCGAAGAAACCCCGTTTCCGCGAACGATGGCGAGCTCGTGTCGCATCTTGATGGCCTACTTCGCGAGGCTGTCGGTGAGCGCATGGTTGCCGACGTGCCAATCGGGCTGTTTCTGTCCGGTGGCATCGACAGTTCAACTGTCGTCGCCCTGATGCAATCCCAATCCGCCCGGCCCGTCCGCACGTTCACTATCGGTTTCGGCGAGCCCGCCTTCGACGAAGCGGCCAGTGCCGCGGCCGTGGCTCGTCACCTCGGCACGGACCACACGGAGCTACGTCTCACTCCCTCGCAGGCCATGGATGTCATTCCCGAACTGCCCCGTATTTGGGACGAGCCGTTCGCCGACGAATCGCAGATTCCGACACTGCTGCTATCTCGCCTCGCCCGCCGGGATGTAACTGTTGTCCTCTCCGGTGACGGCGGAGACGAATGTTTTGCTGGATATTCCAGGCATCTTTTAACCGCCCGTCTAGCTCCCCTCTTTAACTCCAATCGAGCACTTCGGCGAACGGCGGCAATGGGTGTGTCATTGCTCGCCCGCGGTTTGCGGGAAGACATCGCTGACGCGTTACCTCTTCCTGGCCGCCTGCGACGGATGATCGGAAGCGACCGGGTTAACCGCCTTGCGCAACTGTTTGCAGGCAATGACGCCGACGACATGTACCGGAAAGTTATGCGGCTTTCCGAGCTGCAATTGACCCCGGAGCAGGTAACCGATTCGGCTAAGGTGCCGCCGCTGAACGATCTTCTATCCGACTTCATTGTACGGGACATGATCGGTTATCTCCCCGGCGACATTCTGGTGAAGCTCGATCGCGCCAGCATGGCGACAGGCCTGGAAGCGCGCTGTCCAATTCTCGACCATCGCGTCGTGGAATTCTCCTGGCGGCTGCCGAACACGGCCAAGGTGCGCGACGGACAGGGCAAGTGGATCTTGCGGCAGGTTCTCAGCCGTTACTTGCCGCGCCACTTGATAGATCGACCCAAGCAGGGCTTCGACGTGCCTGTTGGCGCCTGGTTGAAAGGCCCCCTGCGCTCATGGGCTGCAGACCTGCTCTCCGAATCACGCCTTAACCGCCAGAATTTGCTGGACGTACAACGAGTCCAGAGCTGCTGGCAGGATCATCTGAGTGGCAATCGCGATCACTCGCGAATGCTATGGGCCGTCCTGATGTTGCAATCATGGCTAGGAATGATGGTTGAACAGAGTACGTCCCGATCGACAGATACCCTCGAGCCCGCACAGTAGAGGAGCGAGCTATGGAAGCGTTAGTAGGAAGACGTATTCGATCCCTGCAGGCTCTTTCGCCGGATATGGCAGAGGACGAACTTGGGCGGCGCCTGACGGAACAATCCCTGGCTTCAAATGACGGTCTCCAGTCTTTGAATCGCGTGCTGGATAGCGTGCGGAAGTACAGGCGGCTTGTCGTCAGGATGATTGTCGTCGGCGCCTTGCTAGCTGGAGTAGCCGGCCTTCTTATGTCTCCTTCTTATCTGGCGACGGCACAACTTGCTGTTGACGTCCGACAGTCCGGCGCAGTCGATGCCTTGAATGCCGGTGGCGCATCCGCAGCACCTACACCGGCCGCCGAGGAATCCACCATCGACACACATGTCACGGTGCTGCTTTCCGACGCCTATCTGCGGAGACTCCTTCCAACGCTCCGCGCTCTCGAAGATGCGAGGCACGGTGCTGAAACGGGGTCACGAACGTGGATGCAAAGCTTGCGCACGCTCTTTGGTCGTACATGGTCAGCAACCAAGGAGCTGCTACTTGGCAAGAACCACGAGCCCGATGACGGGTCGGCTCTCGCTGCTCTAAAGCGCAGCTTGAAGGTTGGTCAGGAGCGGCGCTCCAGAATCATCGCCGTTACTTCTATGGCCGCCAATCCGCAACGAGCGGCGGAAATCGCCAATACGGTGGCACAATCGTATGTCGACGAGGTCGCGCGTCAGAAGCAAAGCGATGTGGAGTATGCTTTGAGCTCCCTTGCGACACAATCATCCAAAGTTCAGCGTGACCTTGCAAAGGCGGAGGAGGAACTAAAAGCCTCCCGTCTTGGCCAGCCCTCTCCCTCACGGGACGCCGCGCTGGAGTGGCAGGTCACCACGCTGGCGCAACAGTTTGAAACGCTTCTGCGGCGGCGGCAGGAGCTCACCGCAAAAGGTCTGACCGCGCAATCAGACGTCAGTATTCTCGCCACGGCCACACCGCCAGAACGACCGACCTCATTACACCCGCTACTTATGATTCCTCCTGCGGCAATTATCTTCGCTCTGCTGGCTTGTGTTCTCGCAGTCGTATTGAATCACTTCGATCGGACCCTGCACACGGAAGCCGACGCCGCTGAAGCTCTGCGTATTCCATGCGCCGGACTGATACCTTCGATTCCACTGGAGCCAGGCAAGCAGCCGCATTATGTTTTGGAGGAGCCTGCGAGCCACTATGCCAGAGCAATCCGCTCCATTCTGGTATCCATACTGGCCTCCGACCCGGCAACCCCACGATCGCAGCGTGTTGTCCTCGTCAGCTCCAGCATCGGTGGGGAAGGCAAGACCACACTTGCATGGAGCCTTGGTCTTTACGCTGCCCGGCTCGGGTGGCGCACTCTACTCCTTGACTTTGGCCAATTCACTCGTCGACCGAGTGGCGAGAGCGCCAACTTACTCAGTGTACTGGCGTATGGCCGTCCACTTGCAGACGCGATCGAACATATCCATGAGTCCGGAATTGACTACCTGCCCGCCACATCGTTTGGGGGACATCGGCTTCGGATTCTCGCCGACCCCAAGATTCCTTCGTTGCTCCGACAGCTGAGCGACACCTATGATTTCGTGATCATCGACGGACCTTCGCTGCTGGAAGCCCCGGAAGCAAGACTTCTGGCGAGTTGGGCTGACCACGTTTTGCTCGCCATTCACTCTGGAAGCACCGATCGTGAGGCGGCGCAGACCGCGCTGCATCAACTTGTTCGGACAGAACATCTCAACCCTGCCCAGAACACGAGATTCTCGTCGGTCTTAACTCGTGTCGAGCCGCTACAGCAGGACCAGTTCGGTGAGCGCGCACAGCAGCTGGTCAAGAGGACTTGGGGCGCACTCTGCCGGCGGTCGAAGAGAGCAATCACGTGGCGAACGTGGCGCGGAGTCGCAATCGAGCTGAAACGCTCCCGATCACCCAAACTGACCCCCCGCAATTGGTTGAGAAGCGATTGAGGGCAGCATGATTATCGAGACCTTCGGTCCACCAGGCGCTGGCAAAACAACCTTTAGTCGGGCACTCGCTCAACGCCTGCGTGACCGCGGGTATGAGGTCGACCTCGTACTTACGTTGCCGCATCTATCCAATCATCTTCTGAACTTTGGTGGATTTCTTCCAGCGCTGCAGCGCGTCACTCTCGCGATCTTCGCCACCATCGCAATCTTGTGCCGTCCTATCGCAAATGCCCGAGGGTTGCGTCTAGCGAAAGACCTGCTCCGACTAATGCCACCCAATAATCCCGTTTGGAGGATCAGGCTTAGCCAATACGTCGTCCGATTCTCCTGCGTGTGGAGAGATTCGCACAAGTCAGATCGCATCGTCTTGTTCGACCAGGGCTTTGTGCAGATCGTTTGCACCTTAGCCCTGTTTAGCCGAGCAGACGAGAAGACGATCGCTCGTGCAATCGGCATGAGGACACAATCCGATCTGCTGATCCGGTTTGATGCTCCGAAGGAGCTGTTGGAAAAGCGCCTCCATGAGCGAGTACACCAAAAAACCTACATGGAGAAATGGTTCGAGCCTGACGTAGCGACCTTTCTCAAGGCAAAGCCGATTACTGACTACGTTGGCTCATTACTCGCGGCCGAGCATCAACGGGTGATCTGCATCAACTCGCTTGATCCCGGCCTGATGTCCAGGGCTCTCGACCGTATCGAAGAAGAGGTCTCGAGTAAGTTCAGGCCCAATGGAGCGGTCAGCTCGTCACCCGACCCAGGGGAGGAAAGTTTTGAACCTTATGCCGAGAAGTTCACGCTACCCCTGCCGACGCCCGAGACAATCGGAGCTTTCACAGCTCCGGCTCAACCCGAGCTCGCTCGGCGCATGGCCAGCGCAAGCCTGTGGGCATTCGTCATCTATGTTGGCGGCGCCGGGCTGACGTGCGTGGCTCAACTTGTCATTGCCCGTACGATAGGAGCGACGAGTTACGGTATCTATTCATACGTTTTGGCTTGGACGACCCTTCTCTCCTACATCGCGGGACTCGGGTTCAACACGGTTCTGCTGCGATATGTGCCGGCCTATAGCGCGACCGGAAAGTGGCCATTGGCGCGCGGAGTTATTCAATTTGCATTCGGACGATCATTGTTGGTTGGGATGTTGGTTGCGATCTGCGGAGTCGCCACCGCACTATTCCTGTCGGAGACGCTTCATAGGGAGCTGACTATCAGTCTGGCGGTTGGCATGGCGACCGTCCCATTGGTCGCGCTTTACGTTCTCGGTTCCGCTACGGTACGCGCGCTGGGTGGCGTCATTTCGGCAATTGCGCCCGAACGCTTCGTTCGGGATGGCCTTATGGTTGTGCTGCTTCTGCTTGCCGTGGCACTCAACGTCACGCCAATTGATGCGACAACGGTTTTGATCGCTTTGATGGCAAGCTCTGCCGTCACAGCAGCCATCGTCGGACTGAGCATGCGGAAGCTTTGGCCGCCACAATTACGCTCGGCGGTGCCGGCTTATGCACCTCGCGACTGGTGGCATCTCGCCTGTCCTGTCATGATCTTGATTGGAGTTGAGGTTCTCATGAGCCGCGCCGGCGTGATTATCCTCGGCTGGACCGGCGATGCCCACGAGGCCGGCATCTTCGCACTGGGGTTGAATTTAGCTCTCTTTCTTGTTCTGCCTCGGATGGCAGTAGGGACTTTCTTTTCGCCGAACGTCTCGAAGCTTCACGCGCATCGGAATGAGGCAGCGCTTCAGAGTCTGTTTGCTCGAGCAACTGTCCTGTCGCTGGCTGGAACAGTCGTGCTGGCACTTCCACTTTTGTTGCTGACGGTACCGCTACTCCGCTTTTTTGGCGAGGAATTCGTTGCAACAGCTCCGGTCGCCCAAATTCTCGTCGTCGGACAGATATTTGCTGCTGCTACTGGTCCGCAGCAAAATCTTCTGACTATGACAGGGCATGAGCGGGCAGCAGCCGCAATCACGGCGATCGGAGCCGCCATGAACGTTGTCGCCTGTGCGATCGGCATTGCTTTCTTTGGAGTGATGGGTGCCGCCGTTGCGACGGCCGTGACGAATGTAGCCTGGAACATGGCAATGGCGATCTACATCTACAAACGCGTGAACATGACGGCCGGCCTGCTCTTTGCCTTTGTAGAGTTTCGTCGGCCCGCCGCCGCTGAATAGCCCGGTAATTGGATAGAGGCCGGAAAATTGGTGCAGCCCTATCATTCACTCGAAGGACGTCAATAGCGGACGTGTGGCCTACGATCTCCATCCCGCAACGGTGAGTACCGTCATGCAACTTCAGAGATTTCCCGATGGATCCTTGGCGAAACGCGCGAAGACGTTCGTTGGCGGGCGCGCACTTTCCGGAGATTCAAGCGAGCCTGCACAAGCCCTCTGGATGAAACCTCCCGAATTGCCCCTCGACCTGGGCGGGCCTGTCGATCGCCCGTTCAATCGTATGGGCGTCGAATTTGCCGGCGTGCCCGCGATCACGCATCTGGATGCGGTGGCAAAGAGATTTCCGAACAACGTAGCGATCAGCGATGACACCCGCCAAATCACATATTCGGATTTTCTGATCAGAGTTTTGACGCTGGCCCAGGCGATTGCAGCGGTGGCTCCCGAGGGGCGGGCCGTCGGCCTGTTGTTGCGCCACTCGATCTGGCATCCGATCGCCATGCTTGCATGTATGGCCGCAGGGCGCCCCCTGGTGCCGCTCAATCCGCGCGATCCGGACCAGCGACTTGCCCACATCGTTGCAAATGCACAGATTTCTGTACTGATCGGCCAGGGCGACAGTAGCTCAACCAAATGGATCGACGAAGACGGCCTGCGTTGGATCGATATTACGCACGCGAACGAACTTTTCGATGACGCCCCATCGCTTGAGCCAGTCTCGGTGGATGCACCTGCCCTTGTGCTCTACACCTCGGGTAGCACCGGACAGCCAAAGGGTGTTGTGAATAGCCAGCGCAGCTTGCTCCAGCGCGTCCAGCAATATGCGGATGCATGCCACATAGACGCTACTGACGTCTTCATGCCTCTGAGCGGCCCTACGACCATTGCGGGCACCAGAGAGATGCTCACGGCCTTGCTGACCGGCGCAAGATTGCATATGGCGGATGTCGAGGCCCTTGGCCTTCGCGGCGTGTTGCGTCAGATCCGATCACAACAGATAACGATCACCTACATCGTTCCCGCTCTTCTGCGCGCAGTGATTACCGCGAGCGAAACCGGTGATTTCGAGTCGCTCCGGGTTGTCCGTATCGGCGGCGAGAAGGTGCTGTGGACGGATGTCGCGCTCGTCCGAAAGGTCGTGAAGCCCTCCTGCTTCATTCAGATCAGCTATTCGTCGACCGAAACCACCGGCACGCAGTGGTTTCTTCCCGACGACTGCAAGGAAAGTGATTTCAGCATACCCCCGGTTGGTTATTTGCTTCCCGGAATGTCGTTTGCCGTCGTCGACGACAACGGGGTGCCTGTGCCCACCGGCGAGGTCGGAGAGCTGATCATCAAGAGCATGCATGTGCTGCTTGGTTACTGGGAGAACGGTCAGGTGCTTCCTGCATTACCCGACCCGGATGACGACCGTTGCCGCATCTTCCCGACAGGCGACCTTGTTACTGTCGATCCGCGCGGATTGATGCAGATGCTGGGACGAAAGGGGCGTCAGCTCAAAATCAATGGACGGCGTGTCGAACCGGCTGAACTCGAGGTCGTCGTACGCAGAATTACCTATGTGAGCGACGCCGTCGCCATCGTCACCGATTCAAGCGAGCTGGTTATTTTTGCATCGCCAGGTGTCGAGGCCAAAGCAACATTCACGGCTGACGTTAGGGACGTTATCAGGCAGACGCTTCCGACCGCATTGCATCCCACCAGACTGCATGAAATCGCGGAACTTCCGCGCCTCGCCGGCGGAAAGATAGACGTCGCGAAACTCAAGGTGCTGGATACCGAGAGCCGAAGAGGTCCAGCCCCACCTCAGCCCCCAGGGGCGGGTGAAGTGAAGCAAGCCGAAAAAATAGTGGCGCAGGTATGGACGCGGATCCTAGGTACGGCCGACGTTGCCAGCCGCTGGGACGAGGCAGGTGGCGATTCCCTCAAGCTTCTGCGATGCGTGATGGAGCTGGAAGAGCTGGTCGGCCAAGAGCTCAACATGGAAGCTTTCACGGTGGACATGAGCGCAGCCGATATGATTCAGATCGTCGCTGCAGGTGGCCGATCGCAGCGGCAACAAGCCGCCGGGGAATTCCTGCCTCATCTGGTGATGTTGCCAGGCTCGATAGGTTACGGTCCGAGTCTGGCGGCGTTCGGGGCGCAGCTGAGCAAGACGGCTCATGTGATCCCGATCCGCTACCCGGATCTGACGTCTGCCCTGACCGGATGCGGCTCGGTCGACCACATGGCGACATCGGCTCTAGAGCAGATCAACGCCGTTCATCCCCGCGGCGATATACGTCTGATCGGCTATTCGCTGGGTGGCGGCGTCGCATTTGAAGTGGCAGCCCGGCTGATTGCGGAAGGCCGGTCAGTGAAATTTCTGGGCATTCTGGATACGAATATCGGCCCCCGCAGGAGTGACTATCGGGAGACCCTGTCACGTACGCTGCAGCGAGTTAGATCACACCGGGTTACGATGTACCGAATGCTGTGTCGCGCTATCGCAAAATGCGTTGCTCGACTCCACTGGGAGGTAAAGTTCTGTCGAATTCTCGATGCGAGGATCTGGACGCGCTTGGCCGGCACCCGCTTCATGCTCAAGTTGGAGCTTGAGGAGATTCTCCGGATGCAGGAATTCGGCCGCTGGGTGGCGAGTGCCAAATCTCGCTTGCCAATTACCGGAACGCTATTCCTTTGCAACCGGCGAGGGTCACCAGCACACCTCGGATGGGACTCTCTGTTTGCAAAACTGGAGGTAATTCCGATTGCTGGCGGCCATCTCGATCTCGTGATCGACCCGCATCTGACCGTCAACCGACCGGTCATCGAACGAGCGATCAAGTCGTCCTGTTCCTGATCTTCGACCAACAGATCCAACAGCTTGGAACGAGGCGATGCAGATCGCAGAGGCCCCTCTGGATCAAGGTCGCAAGTAGCTCCAGCCTCGCTCTTGCAGCTCCATGATCCGTACCACTCCGGATTTGGTGACCTTGGCCTGCGGGATGAGAGGAATATCTTTCGCCTCAGCTTTTGCCATGTTCTCGCGGGTGTTCCCGCATGCTGAAAAGGTCAGCTGTGGCATGGTTTCGCTCATGGATTTGATGCGCGCTTTGACGGGAGAAGTGTCATCTCGCAGCATATGCAGTCCGGGTCCAAAAACGACCACTTCGATCCCAACCTTTTGACCGATCTCGCTGTAGTGCTGAGCTACATTGCTGACATTATTGAGAGCGAGATTGATTGTCGCGGGGTCATTAACGTCAACCTGTACAACGAGCCGATGGGGCTGCATTCGGATGGCGGCAGTGGTTACCTTGGCGTTGGCGTTCATTTTGGCAGAAGTCTTGGCAGGCGTATTGATTTCTACAGCGCCGCTGGTTTGGGTGCTCAGCATCAAGATACTCCCAACGGCGGCCATGCTGGCGAAGACGACGAGTGATCTGTTCATGTTGTTTCCTTGAGTGTGCTGGGAGTGCGGGCTCAAGTGTGCGCGATAGCGTAGTCGCGCGCGAACAGGCGGGTCAAGAATGGTTCAGACAATGCAGGCGTGATCTACTTAATTGCCGCGATTGGTGCGCCTACCTCGTTGTGACTACTTCCATTGCTACATCGACAAACGGCCGATGAAGGCTGTGTCATCAAAATGGACACACATAAAAGCTCACCTGAGTTGTCACGATGTGGTCACAGGCAGTTGAGGTAGCATCGCATTGGCTACCGCGATCCAAAGCTGTTGAGGGCTCCCGCGCAACAAGCAGAACCGCTGCGCGTGCCTCGTCTGCAGTAGGAGCTTGCATTCTGTGGGTCCTCATTGGGGCTGCGGAGGATGGGCTATGCGGTGAAAGCCAATTCCGCGCGCAGGCCTCCGAATCTTCTCAAACACGGGAGCGGAACAGGGCTGAAGCCCTTGCACCTGTGCTTGTCGCGCCCCCCCGAGCAGAACTCAATGCGGCCCAGTCGACGGCTGAAGCGACCAGCACCACGTTAAGACAGGCGCTTGATCAAGAGCGAGCTAGGGCAGACGCCCTTGCGGGTGAACTTGCGACCCTCCGGGCGGAACTCGAGACGGCGCGGGTGGCAGGTAAGGAATCTGCCCAGGCCATCGAGGTAGGGATCAGGCAAACGCAAGCGCTCGAACACGAGCGAGACAAAACAATCGACCTTATGCGTGAGCTTGCCTTCCTTCGGACGGAACTCGACGCGGCGCGGATCGTGATTTCGAAAGCTGTGCAAGCCACCGAGGCAGAGATCAAGCAAGAGCAGGCGCTCGAACAGCAGGAGCGGTGGAAGGCAGACGCGCCCACCCATGACCTTGCTTCCCTTCGGGCGGAACTCGATACGGTGCGGATCGCAGCTTCGGACGCCGCAAAAGCCACCGCGGCAGAGATCGAGCAAAAGCAGGCGCTCGAACAGCAGCTCAAACAGCAGCAAGACGGGACGGAAGCCCTCATGCGTGAATTGTTCTCTCTCCGGACCGAACTCGACGCGGCGCGTGCCGCGACGCCGGAGGCTGCGCGGATCGTCGAGGCTGCGAAGGTCGAACAAGAGCGCGTATCTGCAAAGGAGCGCAGCCGGACCGAGGCAGTCGCCCGCGAGCTCTCCTCGGCGCGTCAGCAGATCGAGGAGCATGCCAGCCGTCTCGCGGCGGCACACGCTGAGGTGCTTCGGGTGACGGAGGCCAGCAACACCACGGCAGCAGAGCAGAAGCGAGCTCTTGCCAGCGAGCGCGAGCGTGCTGACGCACTTGTGCAGGAGCTTGCTCTTGTTAAGAACCAACTGGAGGCTCGAAACCAGCAGCTTGCTGCCGTGAGTGTTTCTCAGACTCTCGCTTCGCGCCAACCCGCCCCTACTGGTCGGAACGAAGGCGCGGTGGAGCCCCGTGCGAAGACGACCGAGGGAAAGAGCGCCTTGCCGCAGTGGGCTTCCACTCAGGCCGTCGCTTCATATGCGGAACGATCGTCCGTGTTGGAAACGCCACCGCAAGCACGGTCGACCGCTCGCGAAGCCGTGCCAAGTGTGGAGCCGAAAGTCCCCGTGGCATCAGAGGCAACCGTGCTGGCGAGTGTCGCTCCCTATTCTGTGGCGGACGAACAGAGACTGCTTGTTCGGGCGAACGCATTGCTCCGGCAAGCTGACATCAGCGGGGCGCGCCCATTGCTTGAACACGCTCTTGGACATGGTAGCGCGCGAGCCGCCTTTATGCTCGCGGAGACCTACGACGCCCGCGTGCTGAAATCGTGGAGCGCACGTGGAGTCCTCGGTGATTCCAGAAAGGCACTCGAACTGTATGAAAAGGCACAGGCGGGCGGCATTGAGGATGCGAAGGCGAGGATTGAGTCGCTGAAATAGCAGCCAGCTCGTGACGCGTAGATGGTCATTCCGAGAATGGAGACTCGCATGTCGCTCATCAAGTTCTCATTTGCTATGGCATTAGCGGCGTTCGGGCTGCAACTGGCTGCCAATGCCCAATCTCTCCCGACGCGCGAGACGCAGGCTATGGCGGCGGTGAAAAGGACCGAAACGGCCGCGAAAGAGCGCATCAATGCATGGACTGTCGGCCTCGCCGGCGGGCTCATTGAAGGGGCTCCGCTTCGTCTCGCGGCAGAGATCGCTCGCGTCGTAAACGAGGAGGATAAGCTTCACGTCCTCCCGATCGTGACGCGCGGAGCAACGGAAAACGTCAATTCGCTGCTGTATCTTAGAGGCGTTGATGCGGCGATCATCAACACGGATGCTCTTGAGGAATATAAAGCTCAAGTTCCGTCTATCGAACGGCGTATCGTTTACGTTCTGAACCTCTTTCCGTCCGAACTGCACATATTCGTCCGCCCGGAGATCCGGTCGCTCGAAGAACTCAAGGGAAAAAAGGTCAATTTCAATACGCAAGGTACGGCAGCCGCCTATTCCGGTCCGCTGATCTTCAGTCGGCTGGGACTAAACGTGGAAAAGATGTTCATTCCGCACCAGGTCGCATTGGAGCAAATGAAGCGCGGAGAAATCGCGGCCGTTGTGTTTGTGACGTCAAAGCCCGTCGACGCCTTTCTGAAGGGACGCTGGGATCCCGGATTTAAGTTCCTCTCCGTCGAATACGGCGCCAAATTTGAGGACTACTATCTTCCATCGTCTATCGATGCGGCGGACTATCCGAATCTCGTGCCGAAAGGTGAGCGGATAGCGACGATTGCAGTCCCCACCATTCTTGCGGCCTATAACTGGCCACAACAGTCTGACCGATACCGGCGCGTGGCGCGCCTTGTCGATCACCTGTTTGGTCGCTTCGACCGGTTGCAGTCCCCTGGTTTCGATCCGAAATGGAAGGAGGTCAATCTGCGGGCCAGCGTGCCGAGCCTCGGCCGGTTTAAGCCGGCGCAGGAATGGCTTGATCTTCCGCAAGCCGTAACAGCGGGACGGTCCCCATGAAGGACACGGGTACTCTCGGTCTGGCTGTGCTCTTGGTTATGAGCCAGACTGTGTGTGCTCAAACCGGTGGCGCCATAGATCGCCTGAAGACCTGCTCACAGTTTGAAGGCATGGAGCGCTTGAAGTGCGTCGATGAGCTGTTGGGGGAGATGACCGAAACCCACGCTACCACGCCGTCTCCAAGTCCGAACTGGATCATCAGCGAGACCACCTCTCCGGTGGATTATCAGCCGCAGATTGAGGCGCTGATGACAGCGCGCACAGCATCGCAAAATGCTGCCTCCGCGCTCGCCATCCATTGTCGCGCCCATCGCACGGAGTTGATAATTTCCACAAAGGGGTCCTGGAAGCAGGTCCCGGATGGTGAGGTGAAGGTCGCGCACCGGATCAACGAAGAGCCGGCTGTTGAACAGCGCTGGAGAGCCATAGAAGTGGGGAAAAGTCTTGCCTTTCCAGGCGACGTCGTCCGCTTGCTCCGTTCAATGCCGGATGGTAGCCAGCTTCTCGTTAAAGTCCACGTTGGGAAAGGTCCGGCATATGAAAGTACGTTTCAATTGGTCGGCTTGAATGCCATCCGACGCAAGATGGCGACGGCATGCAACTGGCCCGCGCCCTGACCGACGCGCGTACGAGTGCAGGACAACGCGACCAGTTCGCTCGCCTCCGTTGCGAAGATACCAGCCCGACATATCTGTCGCCTTGCGGCATGCGCAATTGCCTTCGCGCCCGCTCGTCCATTCAATGCTCCAACATCTTCAATGTCTTGGCATTGCGGCAACGACGGTTGTGCTGAACTGAACCAAGCCGCCGGCGAGGCTTCGGCAAGTCGCGGCGCCGGCTGGTCCCCTAGTCCTCCCGCATGCCACGCCGTATCGCATCGGTCATCGGTTGCATGAGATAGGCAAGAACGGTGCGTTCACCAGTCGCGATCAGGACGTCGGCCATCATGCCGGGCTTGAGCTTCTCGCGAATTTTGTCGGGAAATTTCGTCACTTGCACTGAAACTTTGACTTCGTAGTAAGGCTGGTGCGTGGCTTCGTCGCGAAGCGCATCGGCTGCCACCGAGAGAACCTCACCGATGGCGATCGGCGTCGAGCGAGCCTTGAACGAGGGAAGCCGCACTTCCGTGGGCATGCCGATTTGTACGTGATTGACATCGAGAGAGGATATTTTCGCGGCAACCACGAGGACGTCGTTGTCCGGTACGATTTCCATCAAGACGTCGCCCGGCTTGATCACCGCGCCGACCGTATGGACTTTCAGATTGACGATACGTCCGGAGCGAGATGCGCGAACATCCATCCGACCGAGAACGTCTGCGGCCATGCGCAGCTTCTCGCGCGCGTCAGCGAGCTGAGCGCGGGTGTCGGCAAGCTTACCGGTGGCTTCCTCCAGAACTTTCTGCCCGACCTGATTGATCTGTAACCGTGCTTCGTCGATGATCCGTCCGAAGCGCGCGATGTCGGCGTCGTATGAACCAATTCGGCCCTCAAGGTCGGATTTGGAACGCTCCAGAGTCGCAATCCGCGCGAACGGAACAATCCCCTGGTCGGCGAGCGGCTTGAGCTTGGTATATTCCTGCGCCATGCTGTCGAACTGCGCGCGTGCAGCCTTGCTTTGCGCAGCGTTTCCCTGGATCTGGCGCTGCGCCTGTCCGACCTTCTCTTCAAGGATCGAAACCTCGATCTTTCGCGCGACGCGGCGTTCCTCGAACCGCCGCTTCTGGTCGCCCATGGCACGCTGCGCAGAGGGATCGGAGGCCTTCTGCGTCAGTTCGGATGGAAACGTGATCGTATCGGCCCCATCGGCTTCCGCAAGCAGGCGCGCCTCTTCCGCGATTGCCGAATACACGGCCGAACGCGCGATCTCCTCCCGTGCCCGGTCCTGAGTTGGATCGAGCCGCAACAGCACCTGTCCCTGTTCGACATGCGCGTCGCCCCTCACCATCAGGCTTTGGACGATGCCGCCTTCCAGGTGCTGTACGGACTTACGGTCGCTCTCGACGACGATCGAGCCCGCAGCCACGACGGCACCGTCGATGGAGGCCAGGCCAGCCCAACCACCAAACACAACGAAGGTCAGGAACACGATGCCAAAGCCGCGTCTCGCCGGAGTGCGCCAATCGCCCGATGGGTCGCCATTTGCGTTCCCGGCGTCGCGATTCCGGAATATCGACAGCCATACCTTTGATAGCCAGATCAGCAACCGCGCCTTGATCTCCATAAATCGTTGCAAGACATCAGGCCTGCGAAACGCGTGGCCGCCATCGCTCAAACGTCTGAGGAGTCGCGCCAGTTCGTCCTGAGCAGCAATCTCTGCTCGCAATTTTGGAATCTTCATCATTGCCTCGTGACATGGACAGGCCGAGCCGAACTTGGGAACGGCGCGTGGCGCGAGGCCCCATCAACTCGGTGGCTTTCTGTTGCGATCCGCGGTTCGCGGCGCATGGGCGCAACGGTCTCACCAAGAAGCAAGGGAAGAAGCTCTTCGCGCGTACCCGCGCGCCCGATGCGTCCGTCATGCATGAAAACAATCTTGTCGACCAATGAAAGGAGATTTGGTCTGTGATTGATGATCACGATCGTCACACGCTGCTTACGGAGCATTTGGATGGCGTCAGCCAGAGCACGATCGCCGTCACCATCCAGATTGGCGTTCGGTTCATCGAGCACGACAAAGACGGGCCTGCCAAAAAGTGCGCGGGCCAACCCGATGCGTTGTCGCTGGCCGCCGGAAAGACCCGCCCCGTTTTCCCCGATGACAGTGTCGTAGCCCTGCGGCAGCCGCTGGATCATGGCATGCGCCGAAGCCAGCTGCGCCGCCTCGACAACCTGTTCATCCAACGCGCCGTCACGAAAGCGAGCGATGTTGTCGCGGACGGTCCCGGCGAATAATTCAACATCCTGCGGCAAGTAACCGAAACTTTGTCCAAGGAAACTGGCCTCGAAATGCCGGATGTCATTTCCATCGACACGTACGCAACCCTGTGCGGCTGGCCAGGCTCCAACCAGCGCGCGCGCTAAGGAAGATTTGCCGGAACCGGACGCACCGACGATCGCAACAACTTCGCCAGGTGACAGCCGGAAACTGACATCGGAAATCGCCGCCAACTGCGATCCCGGTACCATAACGGTCAAAGCCTCGACGGAGATGTTGCCGACCGGGGGCGGCAATCGCGTCGGTTGTCTTTCCGTCGCCCGCGTCCGCAGAGCCTCGTCGAGGCGGGAAAAAGACGTCCGCGCCGACACGAACGCTCTCCATTGCGCGACAGCCGCCTCTACCGGTGCGAGCGCGCGCCCCATGATCAAGGAGGCAGCGAAGAGAACGCCTCCCGAGATCTCCTGATGAATTGCCAGGTAAGCCCCGACGCCCATAATCGCCACCTGAATCGCCATCCGCAGAAATTTCGAGATTGCGAGCAGCGTTCCGCCGCGTTCTCCGGCCTTGGCGCTTTCAACGAGCGCCTGTCCATGCGTGGCGCCCCAGGCGGCGCGTATGGCAGGCCCCATTCCGAGACCACGGATCGCTTCCGCGTTACGAAGCGAGGACGTCAATCGGTCCAGAGCGTGGAGATTCTTGAACGAAGCCGCCATCAGCGGCGCTTTGGTGGCGCGCTCATTGAGAAAGGCGAGCGCAAGGATGACCAGCGCGCCTGTCAGAGCAACCATGCCGATCGACGGATGAAGCAGAAAACACATGCCGAGAAAAATCGGAGTCCAGGGTGCGTCCATCAGAGACGTGATCACGCCGCCGGATAGAACGTCGCGCAATGTGTCGACGTCGCGCAACAGCTGAACATGATGCGAGCTTCCTGTGCGCACTGCCTGCGCGAGAGCCGTTTCGAAAGCTTCTCCTGACAGCAAATGGTCGAAGCGAATTCCGGTTTGCACGAGAACACGGCTGCGAAAGTGCTCGAGTGCTGCGTAACTGATGAAAAGCGCGAGCGCGATCAGCGAAAGCAGCAACAGCGTCATCGCGTTTCGGCTCGTCAGCACGCGATCGTAGATCTGCATCGTATAAAGCGGCGAAACGAACACCAGGAGATTTATGAAGATAGACAGCCCGCCAGCGGCAAGCAGGCCTGGACGTATCTGGCGGAAAGCGTCCGCAAGCGTGGGCGGTCTTGCTGAAGTATACATGTGTGCATCCAGGCCGCCCGGATCGGACGGCGCTAACGTTAGAGAAGCCATATGCGAAGAAGCGAGCGCGAATTGGCTCGTACGCAACACATCCCGCACTGCGCGAGACGGCATTCCTCTCGCGACCATACTGGCCGCGATGATCCCCAAATGGGGGGCCATGAAGGCCCCCCAAGTCGCTTTCATATGCGCGGATCACCGCGCATATGTCGTTCTTTGTCGCAGACTCAGTTCTGCGGGTTTACCAGTGCCACGAATGGTGATCCACGTGATGGTTGTTGTGGAGGCTGGCGAGATCCAGATGCGGCGCCAGAGTTGCGTCGGTGACGTCGCTCGAAGCCGTATCCGTTGCAGCCGTCGCTGCTGCGGTTGCAGCGGGCGAAGCGGATGCGTGCTGATGATGACCACCCCAGAAAGATTTGTTCCCATCCGTGAGATGAGAGAAGTCCAGCCTGTGATGGTGGTTGTGCCCGGAGTTGCCGACGTCGGTGGCCGGAGCCGTCGTCGTCGGCTCGGTGGTCGTAGGCGCAGTCGAGGTGTCGACAACGCTGCTGGAAGCGGTATCCGCTGCAGCGCTCACGGACGCGGTTGCCGCGGATCCGTGGTGATGGTGTCCACCTCCGGATGATGTGCTTCCATCGGTCAGCTGGGAGAAGTCCAGCTTGTGATGGTGGTTATGCCCGGAGTGGCCGGCGTTGGTGGTCGGCGCCGTCGTCGTTGGCTCGGTGGTTGTGGGCGCAGTCGAGGTGTCGACCGACGCTGTGTCGGTAACGCTGCTGGAAGCGGTATCCGTTGCAGTGCTCACGGACGCGTTTGCCGCGGATCCGTGGTGATGGTGTCCACCTCCGGAACCGGACGATGTGCTTCCATCTGTCGACTGGGAGGAGTCAGCCTTGTGATGGTGGTTGTGCCCGGAGCCGCTGGTATCGGTGGTCGGCGCCGTCGTCGTTGGCTGAGAGGCCGTGGGCGTCGTCGAAGAATCGCTCGAAGACGTCGTATCCGTCGAGGTGCCGCTATGCGACGTATCGACCGGCGTCGTCGGGTTGCTGCTCGACGTGTCAACCGGAGTCGTGCTTCCAGTCGACGTCGAATCCGTCGTCGTGCTCGTATTGTGCTGCAGGAATACGTTCTGGAGCGCTTGCGAGTTTTCCAGCGCCACGTCTCCGTTCTGTGATCCCCAGGCGTAGGCGTAGTCGAAAGCCGGATTGGGAACGACAGATGCCCAATGGTCGAGCATTTGCTGTTCCTGCGCGGCGGTCGGCATCACATAGTGACCACCCTGATCGGTGACCCAGTTACCGCCGCCGAATGTCTGAAATACCGGGACGATGCTGGCCTCCGGAATTCCAGCGGCTTTGGCGGCAGCGACAGCCTTGTCAATCATGCTGTAGTCGACTGTCGAGCTATCCGACCGCACCGGATACGGATCGATTCCGAAGAGGTCGATATGGGTGTTCTCCGGGGTGTACGTATTCGCGAAGCTGGGATTATCCGAAGATCCCATGTTCATCATGGTGATGAACGTCTTCGCACCCGGAACGTTGGCGTGAATCCAATCGGACTCAGCCTTCAGGTTTGCAGCGGTCACGAGGGTATTCCACTGCCCCGTGGGATCTGGCTCGTCCTTAAGGAAGAAACCGTAGACGTTGGGATTACCGATGTAAGGTTTCACAGCGTCGATGAAGCTCTGGGTGACGCCGTCACCCTGATCGAGCCAGACGAGGCCCTTCACGCCTGCCGGCAAAGCGTTCACTTGCTCCACCGACGAAACGTCGGCAAGATTGAAGCCTGCTTGAGCTGGGGTGAAGTTACCTTGTGCGTCGATGTTGTCGCCTGATGCGTAGTGTAATGTTGCCAATACCGTTCCCCTGTATTGTAGTACGTTGACGAGGCCCCCAAGAATCTTCGTAAAAGTAAATGCAGGTATGTAACTACAGTTCTGCGTTAGCTTTGATCGAAGCGCCCATGGATTAACGTTTGTTTACGTTTGAGGCGGGAGTTTGTCGCAGCACCGGACGAAACAGTGAGTTTATTGTGCTAAAACTTGGAGGCTGGTATCAGAGAAGTGTTAGCACGGTGCGTAACGATTCAATCTGTTCGCAGCGGTACTTTTCGATAGTCCCGATGCGGTGAAGGAACTACACAAGCGCGCATAAGTATCGCTGATGATACTCGGTGACGCGCGTTTCGCTTTCCTCTGCTGCAGTTGCACTCGTGACGACGACAGCAAGCTTCTCTCCGACCTCGGGTGCCCATTTCGGGCGTCGCACTTCGGAAAGCCGTAATGTCGGTGTGGCGCGATCTCACTCTTTCGACGCAAAATGCGTGCGCCGGTGCCGGGGCACATCAATGCCGCGGCAGAACCTGGCTCCGTAGCTGCACTTCATGCGCTCGAGCAGCTTGATCAATCTGCCGGCGTGGCTGTGCTACAAACGTCATGATACCGATTGTACAAGCTCAGGCATCAGCTGTTTTGAGCCATCGAGAAACACCCTCACTGCGTCGTTGACGATGTCGTCCAGTCGCTCCGGTGTGGGCGTGTCGTAGACGAAACGCCGGATGGCCATATAGAAGATGCGGCCGTGCAAGCCCCAGAACATTTCGACTTCGCGCTCCGACAGCGGGACCTGATCGCTTGAAGGCAGCTTCAATTCGTGACGAAGCTCGCGGCAGGCGGGCTCGATGATTTGTTCGCGGACAATCTGAAGATAGCGCTTGGTGATGTCGAACGATTTCATTCCGGAGAACACGAAGATTCTCACCCAGTTGTATTCGAAGACCTGCTCGACATATTCCAGATAGAAGCGCGACAGCCGTGCCTGCAGCGATAGCGTGCGATCCTGGATCAGGCCGGCCCAGGACGGTGACCAGCGGCTGAGATAGATCTCTTCATAGACGCGTTCGATCAGCGCCTCTTTGCTCGGGAAGTGGCGGTAGATCGCTGAATGGGTGATGCCCATGCGTTTCGCCAGTTCGCGCGTCTGCCCGCCGAAGCCGTGTTCGGCAAAAAATTTCACGGCTTCATCGACGATGAAACGCTCGCGCTCCGCCGCGCGCATGTTGCGACGCGGTGGCTTTTCGACTGATTTGATGGGCTTTTTTGCCATTTTTGCTTCGCGTTGCGGGAGTTCTGAATAGCTCAATTCGAAAAAGAGACCAAATGGTCATTTTAAGTTGACCCGGGGAAATCGACGTGTTCTAGATTTCCGACCAAATGGTCACAACTGGACGTCCGCGAGACGTTTAGGGAGAAGACGTTGAAGGCGAGGGCGTTCAACTATGTGAGGGCCTCCACCGTGGTGGAGGCTTTGAAAGCGTTCGAGGAAGCCGGCGACGATGCGAGTTACATCGCAGGTGGCCAGAGCCTCGTGCCGGCGCTTGCCTTGCGTTTGCAGGCGCCGCAATTGCTGATCGACATCGCGCATATCCCGACGCTTCGTGGTGTCGACCTGCAGGGTGACTGGTTGCGCATCGGCGCGCTCACCCGCCATCACGAAGTGCTGACCGATCCGTTGATCCGCCGGCACGCGCCGCTCTACAGCGAAGCCGCGCCGCATGTGGCGCATCCGGCTATACGAAACAAAGGCACCCTCGGCGGCAGTATCTCTCATGCCGATCCTGCGTCGGAATTCCCGGCGATGACGTTGGCGCTGGGCGCGGAGCTCGAAATTGCTAGCCGCGGCGGCGTACGCCGCGTGCCGGCCGACGATTTCTTCCTCGATCTGTTTCAGACAGCGATCGAACCGGGCGAGCTGCTTGTCGCGATTCATGTGCCGGTGGTCAGGCCCGGCCATCGCTGGGCCTTTCACGAGCTTGCGCGTCGGCGTGGCGACTTTGCGTTGGTCGGCTGCGGTGTTCTCGCCGAATTCGTCGATGACGTCGTCAAACAGGTGCGTATTGCGTTCTTCTCCGTCGGCAGCACGCCGCTGCGCGCCCGGCAGGTGGAAGAAGCTCTGATCGGCAAGAAGCTGGATCAGGCTGTAATCGCTGCTGCGCAGGCCGTTGTCGGCGACGATCTCGATCCGCCTGAAGACGAGCACACGCCGCCTGCCATGAAGCGCCATCTTGCGCGCGTTCTTCTCGGCCGACTGCTGGGCGAGATCGCGAGGCAGGGCGCATGAGCGATCTCGTCCATGTCACCATGACGGTGAACGGCACTGAGGTGTCGCACGGCATCGCGCCGCGCATCACGCTAGCGGATTTCCTGCGCCAGACGCTGGAACTGACCGGCACCCATACCGGCTGCGAGATGGGCGTCTGCGGCGCCTGTCTGGTTATTCTGGATGGCCGCGTCGTACATTCTTGTCTGACCTTCGCGGTGCAGGCGAGCGGGGCGGCCATCGAGACGGTAGAAGGTCTCAATGATCGGGCGGTGATTGCGGACATCCAGGAGGCGTTCCATCAGCGTAACGCCCTGCAATGTGGCTTCTGTACGCCCGGCATGCTGATGACAGCCCATGCCCTGCTGTCGCAGCCAGGTGTGCCGACGCGTGAGCAAATTCGCGACGCGCTGTCAGGCAATTACTGTCGCTGTACCGGTTATGAAGCGATCGTCGACGCCATCGAGAAGGTCGCGCGCGATCGTCATGCGGGCGCGAATGCTTCGGCTCCCGAGGAGGTTGGCGCATGAGCGTGCTGACTCCACTCGATCGTCCGAATTCCTATATCGGCCGCTCGGTGCCGCGCCCGAATGCCAAGCGATTGCTGGCCGGTCGCGGCCGATACGTCACAGATATCACGCTGCCGCGTATGCTTCATGTCGCCTATGTGCGCAGTCCTTATGCGCACGCCCGCATCGTCTCGATTGATGCGACGACGGCGCGCGAGATGCCTGGCGTGCGGCTGGTGGCCACCGGCGAGGACCTCGCCAGGCTCTGCACGCCATGGGTTGGTACCATGGATCACTTCAAGGGTATGAGGTCGCCGCCACAGCTGCCGCTGCCGATCGACAAGGTCGTATGGTCCGGGCAGGCGGTGGTCGCCGTCGTTGCCGATACGCGCGCGTTGGCGGAAGATGCTGCTGAGTCCGTATATATCGAATTCGACGAGCTGCCGGCCGTTGTCGATATCGATGCGGCACGCGCACCGGATGCGCCGGTGATTTCACCGGAACTCGGCAGCAATCTCTGTTTCCATGGCAAGATCGATACCGGTGGTGTCGAGGATGTCTTCGCCGGCGCCGCGCATGTGGTGGAGGAGGAGTTTCACTTCGGCCGCCACACGGCGGTCACCATGGAGCCGCGCGCGATCATCGCTGACTACGATGCCAGCGAAGGGCAACTGACGGTGCATCATGCGACGCAGACGCCGTATCAGTTCCAGGACATCTATGCCCTCCACTACGGCCTCCCTGAATCCCGCGTCCGCGTGATCGCACCGGATATCGGCGGTTCGTTCGGCATGAAGCTGCACATGTATCACGAGGACATGGCGGTGGTCGGGCTCAGCATGATGCTTGGCCGTCCCGTCAAATACGTTGCTGATCGTATCGAATCTTTCGTGTCCGACATCCACGCGCGAGATCACCGCGTCCGCGCGCGCATGGCGGCGGATATCGACGGCAATATCCTGGCGATGGATGTGGAGGACGTCACCGGCATCGGCGCGTTCTCTGCCTATCCGCGCACCAGTGTGGTCGAAGGTAATCAGGTCTATCGCCTGATGGGCGCGCCTTACACGTTCAGGAATTACCGGGCTGATCTCCAAGTGGTATTCCAGAACAAGGTGCAGATGAGCCAGTACCGCGCCGTTGGGCATCCGGTGGCCTGCACCGTCACCGAGCGTCTGGTGGACATGATCGCCGACAAGACGGCGCAGGATGTGTTCGACATCCGCAGCCGCAACTTGATCCCTGACGATGCCTATCCCTGCACGTCGCCGACCGGCTACCAGTTCGAGGCGCTGTCGCATCACGCCTGTCTCGCTAAGCTACGGGAGATGATGGACTACGACCGGCTGCGCGCCGAACAGGCCGAGCTGCGGACCAAAGGCATTCATCGCGGTATCGGTATCGCCACCTTCGTGGAAATCACCAATCCCGGCCCGGCCTTCTATGGCGTCGGCGGTGCGCGCATCTCGTCGCAGGATGGCGCCATGATCAAGGTCACGCCGTCGGGGGATGTTCATTGCTCGATTTCAGTGACCGAACTCGGGCAGGGTACCGAGACCATCATCGGGCAGATCGTCGCCGAACATCTCGGCGTCGATCGCGATCGCATCAAGGTGATGACAGGCGATACGGACACCACCCCGCATGGCGGCGCGACCTATGCCTGCCGTGGTGCCGGTATCGGCGGCGAAACGGCGTTGCAGGCGGCCAAAAAGCTGAAGGCGAATGTGCTGGCGGTGGCCGCGGCCATCCTGCAGGACGAGCCGGATAAGCTCGACATCCATAGTGGCTGGATCGTAGATGTCGCGACCGCCCAGCAGCGTATCGAACTCTCCGAGATCGCGCGCATCGCTTACTTCCGTTCCGATACACTGCCGCCCGACACCCAGGCACAGCTGTCCGTCGCGCATCACTATGCGCCGCAGGGCTATCCCTTCGCATTCACCAATGGCGTTCAGGCTTGTCATCTCGAACTCGATGTCGAGACAGGTCTGGTCAAGATCCTCAAGCTATGGGTGGTCGAGGATTGCGGCCGGGTCATTAACCCGCTGCTGGTCGACGAGCAGATCCGCGGCGGCGTCGTGCAAGGCCTTGGCGCGGCGTTCTTCGAGGAATGCGTCTACGGAGACAGTGGCCAGCTCACCAATGGTTCGCTCGCCGACTATCTCGTGCCGATGGCGGTGGAGATGCCGGACATCGAGATCGGACATGTCGAGACGCCGACGCTGGATACCCAGCTCGGTGCCAAGGGGGTCGGCGAAGCCGGTACGGCTGCGGCATCGGCAGCAGCGCTTAATGCGATGAATGATGCGATGAAGCCATTCGGAGGCACGGTCGCGCAGGTACCAATGACACCGGCGCGAATACTCAAGGCGCTTGGACACATCTGACCCATAAAAGAAATCAAACGGAGGACATCATGACGAAGGACATTCGAGACACCAAACGCAATCATATTTCGCGCCGCCACGTGCTGGCCGCGCTCGGCACCGGCGCGAGCGTCGTCGCCATGCCGTGGATCGCACGCGCTGCCGATGACACGATCCGCATCGGCTTTCCGACACCACTGACCGGGCCGTTCGCGGCGGAAGCCAAGGATCAGGTCAAGAGCGCAGAGCTTGCCGTCAAGCAATTCAACGACAAGGGCGGCGTCAACGGTCGCAAGATTGAGCTGCTGGTGCGTGATGACAAGCTCAATGGCGGCGAGGCGGCGACCCGCACGCTCGAGCTCATCGAAAAAGATAAGGTGCATGCGATCGTCGGATCGCTGTCTAGCGCGGTGCAGCTCGCGGTCAATGAAGTGACGCGTGCCCGCGGCGTGCTCTATGTCTCCATCAGCCAGTCCGACACCATCAATGAGGTGAAGGACTTCAGCAAATACACCTTCCACGAAGCGCTCAATCCGACAATGACCGCAGGCGCCGTGGCGCGCCACGCCTTCAAGAAGGGCACCAAGGTCGCGCATCTTGTGGCCGACTATGCCTATGGCCATGAAATGCTGCGTGGCTTCAAGCGTGCGCAGGCCGTAATCGGCGCCGAGACCGTTGGCGAGATCATGCACCCGTTCGGTGCTGCGGATTACTCGACTTTCATGCCGCGTCTGCGTTCGATGCGCCCGGACATCCTGTGCATCAGCAATTTCGGCCGCGACCAGGCCAATTCCATTAAGCAGGCGGTGGATTTCGGCCTCAAGCAGCAGGCCAAGATCGTCGTGCCTGTGTTGCTGCATAACCAGCGGCTGGCGGTGAGCCCGGAAGTGTTCGAAGGGGTCGTTGGCGGCTCTAACTACTATTGGGGCCTTGAGAGCCAGTTGCCGAGCGCCAAGGCGTTCAACGACGCCTATCGCGCGGCCAATGGCGGCGCGATCCCGACCGACTACGGCGCCTATGGCTATACCGGCGTCTCGTCGCTGCTGCAGGCGATGCAGGTGGCGGGCGGTACCGACACCGACAAGGTGATCGCGGCGCTGGAAGGCCTGAAATACGATGTCGCCAAGGGCCCGCAATATTATCGCAAATGCGATCACCAGTCGGTCCAGTCGGTTCTCGTGCTCGAGTCCAAGAAGAAGGCCGATATGAAGGGCGACAGCGATCTGTTCAGTATCGTGGCCAATGAGCCGGCTTCGGAAAACGTACTGCGCAGCTGCACTGAACTCGGCTTCCCGGCCTAACGAAAGCATTCGCCGTCCATGGATACAGAACTCATTCTGATGCAACTCTTCTCCGGAGTTGCCCTCGGTGCGATCCTCGTGATCACCGCGCTCGGCCTGTCGATCATTTTCGGCATGCTGGGTGTGGTGAACTTCGCGCATGGCGCGCTGTTCATGGTCGGCGCCTATGCCGGGCTTTGGGTCGCCTCATTGACCGGCAGTTTCTGGTGGGGGCTGCTCGTTGCCCCCATCATGATCGGCGTGTTCGGGATGGCGATCGAATATGTCCTGATACGCCCGCTTTACGGCCGTTCGATCGACGATCCGCTGCTGCTGACTTTCGGTCTCAGTTACGTGCTGGTCGAAGGTGTTCGCATTGTATTTGGCAGTGACGGCATTCCGTTTCCCACGCCGTCGTCACTGACCGGCGTGGTCGATCTCGGCGTCGGTTTCTTTCCGATCTATCGCATCTTCGTTGTCGGCGTCGTCTTCCTGGTCGTGGTGCTGCTGTGGATGGGGTTGGAGAAGACCAAATTCGGCCTGATCGTGCGCGCCGGCGCGCGCGATCCGACCATGATGAAGGTGCTCGGCGTCGATATCAGCAAGGTCTGGTTGCTGGTGTTCGGGCTCGGTGTTGGCCTCGCCTCGCTCGGCGGCGTGCTGTCCGGGCCGATGCGGTCAGTTAATCCGGAAATGGGCGCCTTGGTGCTGGCCGAAGCCTTCGTCGTGACTGTCATCGGCGGCCTCGGCTCGCTGGTCGGTTCGATCATCGCGGGTCTTCTGGTCGGCGTCGTGATCAGCATGACCGCGCTGTTCGCACCGGAAATGGCGACCATCGTGATGTTCGCGCTGATGGCCATTGTTCTTCTGATCCGGCCGCAAGGCCTGTTCGGCAAACTCGCGTAACGGAGCGGACCATGACATCCCCGGCGCTCGCCGTTTCCCCTTCTGCAAGCATGCGTAAGCCCGCACGCTTCAAATTGCTCGTGATCAAATATCGCGTCCCGCTCTCGATCCTCGCGCTCTGCCTGTTGCCCTGGCTGCTGCCGTCCAAGGCGCTGGCGGTGAACGTCCTGATCTACGGCACGGTCGCCGTCGGCTATAATCTGCTATTCGGCTATACTGGTTTGCTGTCGTTCGGCCATGCGGCCTTTGTCGGTACCGGGGCTTACGTCACCGGCATCGCCATCGGCCAGTTCGGTGTGCCCTGGTATCTCGCAGTGCTGATGGGCGTTATTGGCGGTGCGCTGCTGGCCTTCGTCATGGGCGCGCTATCGACGCGAACGCGCGGCATCTATTTCTCGATGGTCACGCTCGCTCTCGCGCAGCTGGTCTATTATGTGGCGCTCCAGACGCCGTCCTGGACAGGTGGCGAGAACGGACTGCGCGGCTTCACTGTCAACAAGATCAATCTGTTCGGCTTCGACATTAACTTCCTCGATCCGGTCAACAAATACTATGTGCTGATGGCGTTCGCCGCCGCGGCGCTGTGGCTGGTCTCGCGTATTCTCAATTCACCTTTCGGCGCCGCCATTGAAGCGATCCGCGAAAACGAGCGTCGTGCACGGACCTGCGGCTACAATGTCGAGCGCACCAAGCTGTTGTCGTTCACACTGTCAGGCACGATTTGCGCCCTCGGTGGCACCATGTCGGCACTGCATCTGGCCTTCGTGCCACTGGATTCGTTGCACTACCTGTCCTCCGGCATGATCGTGATGATGACTCTGCTGGGCGGCGCCAGCAGCTTCTTCGGCCCCTTCATCGGTGCATTGGTGTTCCTGGTGATGGAGGACATGTTCTCGCTGTGGACCTCGCACTGGCAGATCATCGTCGGATCCATCTTCGTGCTGTTCGTGCTGTTTCTGCCCAAGGGCATCTGGGGCACATTTCTCACAAAGGTCATGCGATGAACGCGCCGCTTCTCGCCGTCAACGATATCGGAGTGAGGTTCGGCGGCTTCGTCGCGCTGCAAGGCGTGACGACGGAGTTCCGGCCGGGCCGCGTCACCTCCATCATCGGCCCCAACGGTGCCGGCAAGAGCACGTTCTTCAACGTGCTGTCCGGCGTACTGACGCCGTCCAGCGGCTCGATCCGCTTCAAGGGCGACGATCTCAAAGGCACGAAGCAGCACGAATTCGTGCATCGCGGCATCGCGCGCTCCTATCAGATCACCAACATCTTTCCCGATCTGAGCGTCCACGAGAACGTGCGTGTCGCTGCGCAGGCCAGTCGCTCGCGCTACAATATCTGGACCAACCGGAACAAGTTCACGGAGCTGGATGCCAAAGCCGATGCGGCGCTGGAGGCTGTCGATCTGGTCACCAAGCGCGACGAGACCGCGAAGTTTCTAGCCCATGGCCAGCAGCGTGCGTTGGAGATTGCCATCGCGCTGATCTCCAATCCGGAAGTGCTGTTGCTGGACGAGCCGACCGCGGGCATGGGTCCGGAAGAGACCAAGGAAATGGTGGCACTGCTCGAGAAGCTGGCGGCGGAGCGGACCATCCTCCTGGTTGAACACAAGATGAAGATGATCCTCGGCCTCAGCGACCGGATTCTGGTGCTGCACCATGGCCGGCTGATCGCTGATGGCACGCCGCACGACATTCAGACGGACCCCGAGGTTCGTCGCGTCTATCTGGGACAGAACGATGGCTATGCTTGAAACCAAAGACCTGAACGCCTGGTACGGCGCCAGCCATACGCTGCATGGGGTCTCGATCTCGGTGGCGCAGGGCGAAGTCGTCGCGCTGGTCGGCCGTAACGGCGCCGGCAAGACCACCACGATCCGTTCGGTCATGGGGTTGATGTCGAAAACCACGGGCGGCATGACATTCGACGGTAACGACCTGACGTCGATGCCCGCCCATGATCGTTTCAGGCTCGGCCTTGCTTATGTGCCCGAAGAGCGCCGGATCATTCCGGGACTCACGGTGCGCGAAAATCTCCAGCTTGGTCTCGTTGCCAGCCGCGGGAAGATCGACGAGCGCGAAGCCATCGAGGAAATCGCAGAGAGCTTCCCGCGCCTCAAGGAGCGCCTCGATCAGGAAGGCGTCACCATGTCCGGCGGCGAGCAGCAGATGCTGGCCATCGCGCGCGCGACCATCGCCAAGCCCAAGATGATCCTGCTCGACGAGCCGTCGGAGGGCATCATGCCGGTGCTGGTCGAGGAGATGGGCGTGCTGTTCCGCAAGCTGCGCGATCAGGGCGTCACGCTGTTACTGGTCGAGCAAAATGTCGAATGGGCGCTGCGCCTTGCTGATCGCGCAATCATCATGGACCAGGGCGAGGTCGTTTACGAGAGCAGCTCAGCGGCATTGCTTGCCGACAAGGAAATCCAGGAACGTTATTGCGCGGTCTGACGCGCATGCTTGCAGACAGGTCACTCCCATGCAGATGAAAGACAGCCAAACCGTTCCGGCCTCGCGCGACAAGGTTTGGGCCGCACTCAACGATCCCGCTGTGCTGAAGCAGTGCATTCCCGGTTGCCAGGTGCTGGACATGACCTCGCCGACCGAGATGACGGCGACAGTCGTGATCAAGGTCGGACCAGTGAAAGCGACCTTCGGGGGCAAGGTGACGCTGAGTGATCTCGACCCGCCGAACGGCTACAGGATCACCGGTGAGGGCTCCGGCGGCGTTGCGGGCTTCGCCAAAGGCGGCGCGGCGATCAGGCTTGAGGCCGCGGGCGACGACGAAACGATCCTGCACTATGAGGTCGATTCCCAGATCGGCGGCAAGCTGGCGCAGCTCGGTGGGCGTCTGATCGACTCCACCGCCAAGAAGCTGGCCGGCGAGTTCTTCACCAAATTCGGCGCAGTCGTTTCCGCAAGCTGAGTGTAACGCCGGCTATTGCACGACGAACTGGCTGCGCGCCTCACGCACCCTTGCCACGATGTAGCGGCGGATCTCGCGTACCCGGCTGGTGTCATGCGTATCGGGATGTGACACGAGCCAGTAGCTTCGGGTGAAGCGGCTGGCCGGCAGGATGCGCTTCAGCTCGGGATAAAGCTGCGCGGCATAATCATGCAGGATACCGACTCCGTGGCCCGCACGAACTGCTTCAAGCTGGCCGACCACGCTACCGCATTCGAAGCGGCGGGTGATCAGTTCGCTGAAGGTCGACGCATAGTCCAGCGCGCGGCTGTAGATGATGTCGTAGATGTAAGTAATGAGCAGATGATTGGCGAGATCGCCGGGCTCGCGGATCGGCGTCGACCGGGCCAGATAGTCCTCCGACGCGTAGACGCTCAGCGTGTAGTCGGTGAGCTTGGTGCAGATCAATTTCCCTTCGTCGGGCCGCTCCAGCGTCACCACGATATCGGCCTCGCGCTTGGCAAGCGAAAAGGTGCGCGGCAGGGCCACGAGCTGGACGATGAGATCCGGATTGGCTGCGGCAAAGCCGCCAAGCTTGTCAGCCAGAAAATAATTGCCGAGCCCGTCCGGTGCGCCAATCCGCACTGTGCCTGCCACCTTGTCGGCGGCCGATGTCAGCTGCGATCCCACCTTGAGCAGTTCGGACTCAGCGCGCTCGGCGGCGGCGAGCAGCGCAACTCCCGATGGCGTCAGCGACGAGCCCGTCGTCTGCCGGTTCAGCAGCTTTGTCTTCAGGTCTTTTTCGAGGGCGGTGAGCTGGCGCGCGACTGTTGCGTGGTTGAGCTTCAGCCGCTTGGCAGCACCGAGAATCTGGCCAGTACGGGCGACTTCCAGAAAAATCCGAACTTTGTCCCAATCCATCGTTGGACTCTATTTGCTGCACATCGAAGCCGCAATACTTCGCGTTGTCCGGGCCGGGGAAGCGGCGCAAGACCGCCGGAGCATCAAAGGAGAGTTCGATGGCTTCGGAAATCAAGCACTATATCGGCGGACAGCTCGTTGCGGGCCGTAGCGGCCGGACATCGCCGGTTTTCAACCCGGCCACCGGCGAGCAAACTGCTCAGGTGGGCCTCGCCAGCACGTCCGAAGTGGGTGCCGCGGTTGCTGCCGCACTCGCGGCAGCAGAGAGCTGGGCCGATACGCCATCGCTGCGTCGTGCCCGTATTCTCAATAAATTCCTGCGCATCTGCGAAGACCGCATCGACGATCTCGCGGCGGTGATCACCTCGGAGCACGGCAAGACCCTGTCGGACGCCAAGGGCGAAATCCAGCGCGGCCTCGAAGTGGTCGAATTCGCTGTGGGTGCTCCGCAGCTCTTGAAGGGCGAAGTCAGCGAGAATGTCGGCACGCGTGTCGACAGCTACGGCGTCCGTCAGGCGCTGGGTGTGGTCGCGGGCATCACGCCGTTCAACTTTCCGGTCATGGTGCCGATGTGGATGTTCCCGGTGGCACTGGCCTGCGGCAACACCTTCGTACTCAAGCCCTCCGAGCGTGACCCGTCGGCATCGCTTCTGATTGCCGAATGGCTGGCCGAAGCAGGTCTGCCGGCCGGCGTGTTCAACGTCGTGCATGGCGACAAGGAAGCCGTCGATGCGCTGCTGCATCATCCCGATGTTGCAGCGATCAGCTTCGTCGGATCGACACCGATTGCCCGCTACATCTATTCGACCGCGACCAGCACCGGCAAGCGTTGCCAGGCACTCGGTGGCGCCAAGAACCACATGGTCGTGATGCCCGACGCCGACATCGACCAGGCGGTCGATGCGCTGATGGGAGCGGCCTATGGCTCGGCCGGTGAACGCTGCATGGCGATTTCGGTCGCAGTGCCGGTCGGCGAGAAGACGGCGGATGCCTTGATCTCGAAGCTTGAGCCGAAGATTCGTGCGCTCAAGGTCGGATCTGGCTTCAACGCCGAATCTGAAATGGGCCCGCTGGTGACTCAGCAGCATCTCGACAAGGTTCGCGGCTATGTCGATTCAGGTGTGGAGCAGGGTGCCAAGTTGGTCGTCGATGGACGTGATTTCCGGTCCAACGAAGGCGGCTACTTCATCGGCGGTTCGCTGTTCGATCACGTGACGCCGGACATGAAGATCTACAAGGAAGAGATCTTCGGGCCGGTGCTCGCCGTGGTGCGGACACCGGACTATGCGACGGCGGCGCGCATGATCAACGACAACGAATACGGCAACGGCACCGCGATCTTCACGCAAAACGGCGACGTCGCGCGTGAATTCGCTCATCGCATCCGCGTCGGCATGGTCGGCATCAATGTGCCGATCCCGGTGCCCGTGGCATTCCATTCCTTCGGTGGATGGAAGGCCTCTCTGTTCGGCGATCATTCGATGCACGGACCGGAAGGCGTTCGCTTCTATACCCGGCTCAAGACCGTCACCAGCCGCTGGCCGACGAGCATCGCGCAGGGGCCGGAATTCGTGATGCCAACGATGAAGTAGATCGGAGCGTGGGGCGCGCGACTAACGCGCGCCTCACAAGCCCGCCGGATTATTCCGCGGGTCTTAGGCCGCGCCCGTCACACGCCAGATGACGTCGCCCACATCGTCGGCCACCAGCAACGCGCCGTCCGGGGTGAGCGTGACGCCGACAGGGCGTCCATAAGACACCTTCTCGTCGGGCGCGAGGAAGCCAGACAGGATATCCCGTGGCGGTCCGGACGGCTTGCCGTTCACGAACGGGATGAAGACGACCTTGTAGCCGCTGAGCGTGCTGCGATTCCATGAACCGTGCTGGCCGATGACCATGCCGTCCGGAAATCCCGGTAGCGTGCCGGCCGGCAGCCAGCACAGGCCGAGCGAGGCGGTGTGGCCGCCCAGCGCGTAATCGGGCGTGATCGCAGTGGCGACCAGCGCCGGATCCTGCGGCACGCGGTCGTCCACCGTCTTGCCCCAGTAGCAATAGGGCCAGCCATAGAAGCCGCCGTCGCGCACCGAGGTCAGATAATCCGGCGGCGTCTCGTCGCCGAGGCCGTCGCGCTCATTGACCACGGTCCATAGCGCGCCGGTCGTCGGCTCCCATGCGAGGCCGACGGGGTTGCGCAAGCCGGCGCCGAAGATGCGGCTCTTGCCACTGGCGATATCTAGTTCATAGACAGCCGCGCGGCCTTCTTCGACCGCAATGCCACTCTCGGCGATATTGCTCAGCGAGCCGACGCCGATATAGAGCTTGCTGCCATCCGGGCTCGGCAGGATGCTCCGCGTCCAGTGGCCGCCCGACTTGAAATTGGTGAGTTTCTTGCCCGGCGCGGTGATGCTGTCTGCGCCCGCCACATAAGGGAAGGCCACCACGCCATCGACATTGCCGACATAGAATGTGTTGTTCAGCAGCGCCATGCCGAACGGCTGGTTCAGCCCCTCCATGAAGGTCTGGCTGGTCTCGGCGACGCCGTCGCCGTCCCGGTCGCGCAGCAGCGTGATGCGGTTGGCGCTGATGCCGAGCGCGGCGGCCCGCCGCATCGTCGCCTGCATCGCATAGCCGAACATGTTACGCACCGGGCCTGCGACCTGCGTCGCCTCCGCGATGAGGACGTCACCGTTGGGCAAAACATTGATCCAGCGCGGATGTTTTAGGCCGGAGGCAAAGGCATTGACCTTGAGCCCGGGCGCGACCTCGGGCTTCTGTCCCGCGGCCCATCCCTGGGCAGTCGGCATCTTCAATGTGGGGATGGCGCCTTGCGGCTTCGCCTCTGGCACCACCGGCGCGCTGCCCCAGGCGGGCGCGTGTGTATTGCCCTGCAGGCGGCGCCACTGCAGCGCCGCGCCACCGATCACCGCGACAACGCGCGCAAATATTCCGGACCAGCTCATGTCATTCCCCCATGTAAGTGCGCGCACACTATCCGACACGCGCGCGCGTTAAAACCGCCGCGTGACGGCATATAGGGCATGTGAGCCCATCGCTATTGGGGGATCGGTGCCATCGATCTTGGGAAGATCAGTGCTGCTATGGTGTCGCGATAGCCCGGTTGATGCAGTCCGCAAGTTCGTCAACTTCAAACGGCTTGTTGAGGACGCAGGGCGTGCTGCCCAGCCGCGCGCGCACTTTCTCTTCGGAATTGGCCGTGATGAAAATGACCGGCGTCTGGTTCTTGTCCGAGCGCATGCGCTCATAGAGGTCGATGCCGGTGAGGCCCGGCATTTCGACGTCGGTCACCACGCATGACGTCTCGCGGGCCACGGGCGAGGCCAGAAACGCTTCGGCGGATTCGAAGCTGAGGACGACAAAGCCCAGCGATCGCAGCAGGCTTTCAAGCGCGCGGCGAACCGACGAGGAATCGTCGATGATGGCAATGGCATGTTCAGAGTTCAACGCAATCTCCACACGGCGGCTTTGACAGCGACCCCAGTGTTGAGCCGTTTCGCCCAGAATATTGTCAAATATCGCCGTGCAGCGAAATCATACTGAGGTTTATCGGGAGGTACCCGGGGCTGGTTTCATGCCGATGGCCTCGGCCATGCGCACCAGAGAGGCGAAGGATTTTGCATCCATCTTCTTCATCATCTTGCCGCGGTGGATCTTAACCGTAATTTCGCTGAGGTTCAGCTTTGCGGCGATCTGCTTGTTCAGCAATCCTGCGGTGGCCAGCTCCATGACCTCGCGCTCGCGTGCGCTCAATGTGCCGAAGCGCGCCTTGATATCGGCCAGTCCATCGCGCTCTTGCCGCGCCTTGCGGTCGCGCTCCACGGCGCCCGCGACGGCATCGAGCATTTCCTGATCGCGAAACGGCTTGGCGAGAAAGTCGACGGCGCCGGCCTTCATGGCGCGCACCGTCATCGGCACATCGGCATGGCCGGTCATGAAGACGATAGGCGTATTGCCGCCGAGATCGGCCAGGCGCTTCTGGAAATCGAGGCCGCTGACGATAGGCAGCCGAATATCGAGGACAAGGCAGCTGGCCCTGGTGAGAATGTCGCTCTCGAGAAGCTCGACTGCCGAGGAGGCGAAGCTGACTTCATATCCGACCGAGCGCAGCAGACTGCCAACCGCAGTGCGGATGGCGGCTTCGTCGTCCACGACGACGACCAAAGGTACTTCTGCGTCGTTAGGCAAGGCTGCCGGGTCCTTCTGCGGTGGCTGTCGGTATCATGAAATGAAAGGTGGTTCCACCACTCTCGTTTCGTTCCGCCCAGATGCGCCCGTGATGCGACTCAATGATGGATCGGGAGATCGAGAGGCCGATGCCCATCCCCTCGGCCTTTGTCGTGAAGAACGGCGCGAACAGGCGTTGCATATGGTCGTCCGGGATACCTGATCCTGAATCGCGCACCGAGACGAGAATTCCTCGTGCCGCGTCGAATGCCGACCACACCCTCAGCTCTTTCGTCTCGGTCGCCTTCATGGCGTGGACGGCGTTGTTGACGAGATTCATCAGCACCTGCTGAAGCTGTACCTCGTCGCCGGCGATGGTTGGCAGATCGGGTGTCAGGTCGAGGACTGCTGAAATCTGGTGCTGTGCCAGATCGCGCTGAACCATCGCCAGTACCTGCGTGACGATGGCGTTGATATCGACCGGACCGCGCGCCAACTCGCCCTTCACGGCGAGCGACCTCAGCCGGTGAATGATGTCGCCGGCCCTGCGCCCCTCCTGCACGACTTCCTTAAGACAGGCCGTGGTCTCGCCGAGATCGGGCCGCTCCCGCGACAGCCAGCGCAAGGCGGCCTCCGCATTGGTCACCACGGCGGCAAGTGGCTGATTGACCTCGTGGCCGATCGATGCCGTCAAGGCACCCAAGGTCGCGATGCGCGACACGCGGGTGAGTTCTGCAATGCTCTGCTGGAGTGCTTGCTCGGCTGCGATCTTGGCGGTGACATCAAGCGAATTGATCAGGACCGAACGAGATCGATCGGTGGGAAAGGTTGCCGTGACGATGGTGGTACGCAACTCGCCATTGACGGCACGGATCGCCGCTTCAATCGTGAAAGAGCTTTCTCCCGCAAGGAATGCGAGCAGGATTTCGCGAAAGGCGACCAAAGTCTCCGGCTCAAGTGCCGCATCCCAGGACTGCTGAACGTTCTTTTGGTCGAGATCGCCGATCAATTGCTTTGCGGCGTCATTCGCGTCGAGGGTCCGCACCAGAAACAGGCAATGCTTGAGGAAGCCCTCATTGGCGATGAAGTAATCGCGCAACCGGGGAATGCCTTGTTGCAGGATTGGCGCGCAGACATTGGCCGCTTCCGTGAAGTCCTGCTCCCAGATGGCAACACTCGTGCCCTGAAAGATGTTGCGATAGCGCTCTTCGCTCTGCCGAAGCCTTGCGTCCGACATCCTGATCTGAACGCAGAGCACGGCGGCGATGGCAATGGCGAGCGCGCTGACGGCGCCGCGCAGCATTGCTCCCTCATTGGGGTCGTTCGCGTGGCCGATCAGATAACCGAGGATTGTCAGGCCGATGCAACCCAGGGCGATCAAGATGATGCCCGTGACATTGGTGAAACGGAGCGCCATCAGCAGCACGACGATATAAAGCGCGGCGACGGCGATCTCGAATGTGCTGAAGGCGTCGAACGCGAAAATACCTGCAGCAAGGATAGCTGTCGCAATGGCCATGGGCAGCTGTGAGGGGCGGTGCACCCGATCAGAATTGGTCATTTGAGCCGCAAAATAGGAAGCAGGGCGTGCGTCCTGCAGGGAATGGTGAAGTCGTCTGAAGTCGGTGGCGTCTCGCCCAGGATAAACCTTGGTATAGGGCGGGATTACCTTCGTTTCTTGAATCTCTATCCTCGTAGAATGGTTAGCGCGGCCGGAATCTCTCATCCTTGGATCGTCGAAGTCATCGCGATGTCGATGGCATTCACCATCCAAAGGAGACCGATATGCTGCTCGATTCACAGTCCCAGAATTCTGACTCGTTTGCCGGTATATTGTCTGACGCGAGTTCTACGACGGCCGCCCAGCTCCTGCTAGATGCACGGCAGGCGATTGGATCGGATGTTGGTGCGGCTCTTCGCTGCATCAGGCAGGCTGCATCGCTGCTCGAGGCGCCCTCCCAACCGTCGCCCGTCAGCCCAGCGAGGGGCGGCCTCGCACGCTGGCAGGCGGAGCGGATCAAGCGCCACATTGATTCAAATCTGGATGAGGCGATCCAAGTATCGGATCTCGCGAGTCTCGCTCGCCTGAGTTGCGGTTACTTCTCAAATGCGTTCAAGACCACCTTTGGCCAGTCTCCCCACGCCTATATCGTCTCCCGCCGTCTGACGCGTGCGATGGAGCTGATGACATCCAGCAGCAAGTCACTCTGCGAGATCGCGATCGATTGTGGCTTCTCCGATCAGGCCCACATGTGCCGCCAGTTTCGCCGCGCGACCGGGGCCAGTCCCAATGCCTGGCGCCGCGACAACATGATGATGTCCGCACTCGCAACACAGCAGTGATGCTGCTCGGGGAGTATCCAGAAACTGGCCACGGACGCTTGCATGATCGTCCCGCCTTTGACGAATAGTTCGCATCGACGCTCCACCCGAAGATATCTCGCTACCTCAACCATGATGAAAGGATCGCTCAAATGTCTGCGCGCAAGACGATGATGAAATGGGCCCGGCGGTGGCTCCTGGTGCCCGCATCCGTGGCTTTCGTGATGTTGACCTCCATGGCGGAGAGCTCGGCGGCGTCCGACAAGGCCTATCGCTGGATCGGAGATCGCCGGCTCTCCACCGACATCAGCGCAGCCCACCGTGTACAGCAGCGACGTGTCCATGCTCCAGCCCGCGTGACGGTTCCTTCCGTTGCTCCGCCGGTGCGGCCGATGGATTCCTATGCGAGTGCGCCGACGAGCTATGGCTACGGCATCGGCGATAACTCCCGCAATCAGACGTGGTGAAGCGAGGCGCCAACAAGGCCCAGCCGATCCTCGAAGCATAGTGGTCCGTGCAGCCCGGGTTGCAGAAATGCCCGGTGGTCCCGCGACCCCGAATGGATAGGTTCCTCTTCATGGTTCAGCGACGTTTCCGGGCCTTCCGACGAGCCTGAGACATCGCTGCATCGATGCAAGAGGAAGAATGACGATGTCGTCACAGGTTAAAGTCGCTGCGGTCCATGCTGCGCCGGTATTTCTCGATCGCGCGGCCACCACGGCGAAGGCGATTTCGATCATTCGCGAGGCTGCGGCCGCGGGTGCGCAGCTGATCGCATTTCCTGAAACCTATATCCCGGCGTTTCCGGTCTGGGCGGCATTATGGGCGCCGATCGAGAATCACGATCTGTTCGTGACGATGGCCGAACAGTCGGTCTCGATTGCAGGTCCGGAAATGGCCGCCTTGCGCAACGAGGCGCGGGCGCTTGGCGTGACCGTCTCGATGGGCATCAGCGAGAGCTCGCCGGTCAGCGTCGGCCTGATCTGGAACAGTAATATTCTGATCGGGCCCGACGGCAACATTCTCAATCATCACCGCAAGCTGGTGCCGACCTTCTATGAGAAGCTGGTTTGGGCTGCCGGCGATGGCGCGGGCCTCCGTGTCGCCGATACGCCCGTGGGCCGTGTCGGCAATCTCATCTGTGGCGAGAACACCAATCCGCTGGCACGCTATACGCTGATGGCGCAGGCCGAGCAGATCCACATTTCAAGCTGGCCGCCGATGTGGCCGACGCGTAAGCCGAGCAGCGGCGGTAATTTCAACAATGTCGCCGCCAATCGCATTCGTGCCAGCGCGCATTCCTTCGAGGCCAAGGCTTTCGGCATCGTCACCGCCGGTTATATGGACAAGGCAATGCGCGACTTCCTGATCGCGCGGGATCCCGATGTGGTCGATGTGATCGATCGCACGCAGCGCGCCGCCAGCTTCTTCGTCGACCCGACCGGCGAAGTGCTCGGCGACATGCTGCAGGACGAGGAGGGCATCGCCTATGCCGAATTCGACCTGCGCCGCTGCATCGAGCCGAAGCAGTTTCACGACGTGGTCGGTTACTACAATCGCTTCGACGTGTTCGATCTCACCATCAATCGCAAGCGTCTCGTGCCGGCGACCTTCGTCGACAAGATCGACGACGAAGAGGTCGCGTTTGAGCCGGCCGAACGCGCGGTTTAGCGCTTCGACTGGTTCAGCACCGCATGCGGCATCATCACATGGATGCCCTTGTCGAGGTTGACCAGCTGGGTGACGCGGACATCGGCGGCGAGACTGCAGAGCATATAGGCATCGTCGGGCGTCAGTGTTGTGCGTGCGACAATCATGCTCACCATCCGGCGGAGCGCGATACGCGCGGCTTCGTCGAGATCGGGATCGAAGGCCATCGAGATGAGGTGATCCTTCGTCTCGGCATAGGGTGCCTCCAACTGCGTATTCTTGACGAGATCGATCTTGAACGTGCCGGTGAGGCCGGTCTCGACGGCGGTCACACAGACTTCGCCATCACCCTGCACGGCGTGACCGTCACCGCAGGAGAACAGGCCACCCTCGGCCCAGACAGGAAGATAGAGAACACAGCCTGCGCCGAGCTCCTTGTTGTCGATATTGCCGCCAAAATGCGAGGGCATGGTCGTGCTGACCCGGCCAACCGCAGGTTTCGGCGCGGTACCCATCACACCGAAGAACGGTTGCGCCTTTAGCGTGATGCCCCATGGGGTCTTTACCGCGCCGCTGGCACGATCAAGTCCGATATGGACGCGGCGGAAATAGTCGAAGTCGTCGGGCAGCGTGCCCATGCCGGGCTTGAAGAGCGTGTAGCCCCAGTCATCCGCGAGCTGGACATCAAGGATCTCGACACGCAATGCGTCACCCCGTTGGGCGCCGCGCACGGCGACAGGCCCGGTGAGGATATGCGGCCCGAGTTCTGGCGTGACGGCATCCAGGATGGCGACAAGTTCGGGGCGGATGGTCATGCCCGCTTCTGTCGGGAGGTTCTCGCGTGTGCCGCTGACGCTTGTGATCGTGACCGTCTCGCCGGGATCGATGGTGGCGATCGGCTTCAGCGTGGCGTCGAAATAACCCCAATGAACGGTCGTCGGGCTCGGAAGCAATGTCTGCGTCATGGAATGTCCTGTGTTCAGCCGCCGGCGGCGAAACTGTCACTGCGCACGGCCCAGCCGGTGACGCGCGCCTCGATCAGCGAGAACACAATATACAAACCGACGCCCAATGCAGCCAGAATGAACAGGCCGGCGAACACCAGCGGCACATCGAAGCTGGACGACGCGATCATCATCAGATTGCCGATGCCGCGATTGGAGGCCACGGTCTCCGAAATCACCGTGCCGACGAAAGCCAGCGTCGCAGCCACCTTCAGGGAGGCGAAGAAGTACGGCATGGTGCGCGGCAGCCCCACATTCCACAGAATTTCCAGTTTGGTCGCGCGCAGCGTCTTCATGACATCCTGCAATTCGGGCTCTGTGGCCGCAAGGCCGGTGGCGACGTTCACGACGATCGGAAAGATGCACATGATCATCGCGGTGAGGATCGCCGGCACGGTGCCCGCGCCGAACCACAGCACGAAGATCGGCACCACCGCGACTTTCGGGATCGACGAGAATCCCACCAGCATCGGATAGGCGACGTCATAGGCCAGCTTCGACGAGCCGATCAGCATGCCCAGCAGAATGCCGATCGCGATGCCGAAGCCGAACCCAACCATGGTTGTGTACAGCGTCTGCAGCGCATGCGGCCAGATCGCGGGGAAGCGCGTCCAGAGCGTCGCAAGCACCTGGCTCGGCCGCGGCAGCACGATGTCCGAGACATGGAACATCAGGCACAACAATTCCCACAGTACGAAGAAGCCGATGATGCAGGCGGTGGACATGACCTGGCGGCGGACGCGTTCGCTCATGACACGATCTCCTGAACGGCGCGAGCCGCGACGATGCGCTGGCGCAGGCGCTGGGTCAGCGTGACGAAATCCGGCTCGAACGACACGTCGATGGTGCGCGGCCGCGCGAACGGCACCGCGCTGTCATCGACGATGCGGCCGGGCCGCGCCTGCATCACGCAGATGCGCGACGCCAGATAGGCGGCTTCCTTGAGGTCGTGGGTGACCAGCAGCACCGTCGGCCGCTTTTCGATCCAGAGATTTTGCATGATCTCCCACAATTCCTCGCGAGTGAACTGATCGAGCGCGCCGAACGGCTCGTCCAGCAGCAGCAGCGTGGGATCGTGGATCAGCGCGCGGCACAGCGAGGCACGCTGCTGCATGCCGCCGGAGAGCTGCCAGGGAAACTTGTCGCCGAAGCCGCCGAGGCCGACCTGCGTCAGAGAGGCCTCGACGCGGTCGCGATATTCGGTCTTGCGCTTGGCGCTGAACGCTTCCTTGAACGGCGGCACGATCTTCAGTGGCAGCATTACGTTGTCGCGTATGTTCAGCCACGGCAGCAGCGTGGGGTTCTGGAACGCCATGCCGATCCGTGCCGCGCCCGCGCCGATTTCGCGGCCGGCAACGAACACGTTGCCCTGGGTTGCATTCAGCGTGCCGGCCACCAGTTTCAGAATCGTCGACTTGCCGCAGCCGGACGGACCGACCAGGGCGACGAATTCGCCCTTGTCTATGCGTAGCGACGTCTCGGCCAGCGCGGTCACGGCGTTCTTCGCCGTGCCGAAGGTGACGCGCACCTTTTCGAGCTCGATCACATTGTCCACAGCGCGGGGCTTTGGGTGGGCGAGCGGTGCGTTCATCGGGTCAGGCTTTCTGCACGGAGGTGATCGCGGCCATGGTCGAGTCGGTGTTGACCGGCGTCGCCGGCGGCATCTGCTGGATCGCATGCACCGATTGCCCGGTGCCGCGGGCTTCCTCTTGCAAGATCCGGTCCTTCATCACGAAGCGGCCGCGCACGATGGTATGGATCGGCAATGCCGAGGCCTTGCGGCCATGCCACGGCGAAATCTTCGCGCGCGACTGGATCATCGCGTCGTCGACAGTCCATTCGCGCTTGAGGTCGACGATGGCAATATCGGCATCGGACCCCACCGTCAGCGTACCCTTGCGTGGATACAAGCCCCAGATTTTGGCGGGGCTCTCGGCGCTCCAGCGCACGTAGTCGTTGATGGTGGCGCGGCCCTTGTTGATCTCGGTCAGCATCAGCGGCATCTGGGTCTCGACGCCGGGAAAGCCGCAGTCGACCGTCCAGATGTCCGGCCGGGTCTTCTCGTCCGGTGCATGTGGCGCATGGTCGGTGGCGATCATGTCGATCGTGCCATCCATCAGCGCGTTCCACAGCGGCTGCTGGTTGGGCTTCTCGCGCACCGGCGGGTTGACGCGCACGACGCCGCCGAATTTTTCGTAATCGGTCTCCGACAGCAGCAGATATTGCGGGCAGGTCTCGCCGGTAATGTCGACACCCCGCGCCTTGGCTTCGGCCAGCGGCTGCAGTTCGGCAGCGGAGGAAATGTGCAGCACGTGGATGCGCGCACCGGTCCATTCGGCGAGGATCGCCGCGCGAGCGACGGCCTCGACGGCGACGACGGCGGGCCGTGCTGCCAGGTGCGCGATCGGTTCGATGCGTCCGCTGGCACGCAGCCGTGCTTCGCGGCGCTCCATGATGGAATTGGTCTCGGCATGCAGCGAGATGCGCTTGCCGGTCGGGGCCACCACTTCGAAGGCTTCGAGCATCGCGCCGGTGGTCGGCGAGGGGATACGGCCGAAAGTGTTGCCCATATAGAGCTTGAAGCCGATCACGCCGCCATCGATCAGCGCGTCGACATGTTCGATGCTGTCTTCGCCCAGCACCGCATAGAGCCCGTAGTCGACATAGGCCTTGGCAGAAGCGATCTTGTGCTTGTCGGCCAGCGCTTCCGCATTGTTGATGGTCGGCAGCGTGTTGGGCATGTCGAACACGGTGGTGACGCCGCCAAAGGCCGCGGCGGCGGTGCCGCTGGCAAAGTCTTCCTTCTGCGGATAGCCGGGATCGCGGAAATGCACGTGCACGTCAATGGCGCCGGGCAGAACATGAAGGCCCGTGGCGTCGAGTATCTGCGTCGCCGGCGGCATCGCCTCCGGCGCGCCGATGGCGTGGATCACGCCGTCCTTGATGGCGATGCTAGCCCTGTAACTTGCATCGGGCGATACGATGGTGCCGCCATTGATGACCAGATCGACCTTGTCGCTCATGTTAGCCCCCTCGCTCACAGCATGGCCCAACCGCCATCGACCGGCAGGTCGACGCCGGTAATCTGGCGCGAGACGTCGCTGGCCAGAAACAGACAGGCATTGGCGACGTCGGCATCGACGGTGACGCGGCGCAGCGCGTAGTCCATGGCGTGACGCTCGGCGGCTTCCTGTTCGGTGATGCCGAGCTTCAGCGCCATGTCGCGGCAGACCTTGTCGCGAAAGCGCGGGCCATCGACCATGCCAGGCGCCACGCAATTGACGTTGATGTTGTGCGGGCCGACCTCGAGCGCGAAGCTCTTGGTGATGCCGCGCAGACCCCATTTCGAGGCCGAGTAGGCCATCCGGCCGGCGCGGCCGCGCATGCCGAAGGTGCCGCCAACATTGACGATCTTGCCGTAGCGCTGATCGATCATGGTCGGCAACGCCGCGCGCATGGAGTGGAAGCAACCGTTCATATTGAGCGTGACGATCTCGTCGAATTCCTCTGGCGTGGTCTGCACCCCCGTTTTGCCGATCGGGCCGGAGCCGCCGGCGACATTGACAAGAATGTCGATGCGCCCGCCGAACGCCGCCTTGGTTTTCTCCGCCGCGGCCTCGCATTGCTCGGACTTCGTGAGATCGCAGGGAATGACGATCACCTCGCCGCCCTTGGCTTTCATCTCGGCGGCAACCGGCTCGATCGCCGAGGTATCGCGGCCCAGCAGCGCCAGCTTGCAGCCTTGTTCGGCAAAGGCGTGGGTGATGGAGGCGCCCATACCCTTGGCGGGGCCTGTGATCATGACGACGCGATTTTCGAGGGAGAGTTTCATGGTGCTGTCTTTCTTGGGTCGTTTGCTCTGGCCCCTCCACGTCATTGCAAGGAGCAAAGGCGACGCGGCAATCCAGAAGCCATGAGCGCAGGAAGATTGGATTGTTTCGCCCAACGAATTGGCTTCGCCAATTCGCCAGGGCTCGCAATGACGGTTGAGAGGCGATGATGTGAGGGGCCGGTGCGTCGTTACATCGCGGCCTTGATGGCCGTTGGGCGATCGGCCAGCGGCGGCATGAAGCTGCGGTCGAATACGTCGCCGACCTTCGGCGTGCGTGGCAGTTCCTTGGCGCTAACGAGAATATCGATCGCCTTGCTCATGCGCTCGTCGCTGATGTCGCCATGGCCGATCTTTGAAATTTCCGGCGAAGTCATTTCGTCGGACAGCGTGGCTTCCAGGCGCGCGCGTTCGATGTCCGGCTTGATCAGCGGTTCGCGCTTCTGCACCGCCTCGATGGCGGCTTTGGGATCGGCCATGGCATCCTTGACGCCGCGGTTGAGCGCCTTGAGGAAGCCCTTCACGGCGTCAGGGTTTTCCTTGGCAAACTTGCGCGAGACAATGATGGCGTTGGAATACAGATCCATGCCGTAGTCCCCGAACTTGATGAAGCGAATCTCTTTTTCAGGATCGATGCCGATCAGCCTGGCGCTGAAGCGGATGGTGGTGATGTAGCCGAACACGCCATCGACCTGATCCTTCATCAGCATCTGTTCGCGCAGATTCGGCTGCATGTTGGTAACCTCGACCTTGGTGCAGTCGATCTTGGTCGCCGCGCAGAGCGCCGGGAATAGCTTCAGCGCGCCGTCGTTGGCCGCACCGCCGAGCTTGCGTCCAACGAAATCGGCGGGGGTCTTGATTGGGCTGTCGGCTTTCACCGCCACCGTGAAGGGCGGGCGGTTGTACATCTGGTAGACGCCGATCGGCGCTTCGTCCGGCTTCCTGGCGGCAAGTTCGATCAGCGCATTGATGTCGCCGAACCCCATGTCATAGGCCCCGTTGGCGACCTGCGGCACCGCCGCACCAGAGCCGTTACCCTGGTCGAAACTGACGTCGAGGCCTTCAGCTTTGAAGTAGCCGCGATCCTGCGCCAGGAAGAACATGCCCTGCGGACCTTCATACTTCCAGTTCAGGACCATCTTGATCCTGGTGTCGGCCTGCGCGGCGACAAACGATCCGGCCGTCACGATCAGTGTCAGGGCAAGCGTCTGCAATCCACGAAATGCATGGCGTCCGGTCATCGGTGTGTTCCTGTTGAGAAGAGTGACACGATCGGCCGGTGGGGTGTCTCTGCCTGCGGCCGCCCTCAGGAACAAGTTAAGCCTATCCGAGTGCGCTTATCTGCTGCTATCTTTTTGTCTAAGCGGTGCAAAAAAGGCCTCACCGGAATCGTCCAGATAACGCGTTGTTCAGGCCGGCGCTTGCAGAACCGCGAGGCGCAGGCGCGTCAGCAGCATCCGCAAAGGCTTGCGGCAATCACGCCGTCGAGCGCAGCGAGGGCCCCAGCCAGGTTCTGGCAAGAGGGCATGCCGGCGCGCATCTGCGTCAGAATCTCCTGCCGCGCGGCCGTGAAGTCGATCCCGGTGACATGCCCATCGCGCACGATCGTGTGGCCGGCGACGATCACTTCCCGGATATGGCGCGCGGTTGCCCGCGAGAACAGCAGATTGATCGGGTCGAGATCGCTGCGCAGCGCGTCGTCGTTGAGGGCGTTCCAGTCCAGCAGCAGCATGTCCGCATCGGCACGGTCCCGCAGACCGCCGTCGCTGGCGATATTGGTGACGGCGAAGCGGCCGTTGCTTACGCTCTCATGCAGCGCCCGGTGGCGGGTCGCGACTTGATCGAAACCGCTGCCGGCATGAAGCAGATGTGACAGTCGGAGCTCGCGCAGTGCATCGTTGTCGTCGTCGAATGCTTTGCCGTCGATGCCGAGGGCGATCCGGCATCCGGCGGTCCACATCCGGGTCATGGGAGCCACACCCGAATGCAGATGGAGATTGGAGCTGGTATTGACCGAAATGACGACGCCCCGTTCGGCCAGGAGTTCGAGTTCATCGGGCCGGGCCCAGACGCAATGTGCCAGCGTCAGCCGCGGGGACAGCAGACCGATCTCGTCCAGCATGCGGACTACGCCGCCAGGATAATTGGCGTCACACCACTGGCGTTGATACTTGGTCTCGAGCAGATGCATGTGGACGCGGCGGCCGGTCCGTGCCGAGGCTTCGGCGATCGCCTGCAACAGCGCGTCGCTGCACCACTGCACGCCATTGGGACCATATTGCACATCGAATGTCGGGCCATCGGCGGCGGAGACAATCTCGTCCACTAGCGTCATGTAATCGCGCGGTGACAGCGGCGGACGCGTGAAGCGCTGCGCGATCTCCGCCCGAACGTCCGGCGGCAGCGCTGCCAGCACAGGTTCCGAGGGACCGTAGACCAAAGGATTGCGATCTTTCATTGCCACGGCGAGGCCGGTGCGCACGCCGACATCGCGTGCCGCGCGCGATACCTCGGCCAGTTCGGTCGGCAGATCAGTGAAGCCCTGCACGCGGGTGTAATGGTTCATGACGATACCGGCACCGCCCAGCGCGCTGCTGGCGAACGCGACGCAGGCCGCTACATAGGGATCGACCGCAGGAAACAATGCGAGATAGTGGATCCAGGACTCCAGCGGCTTGGCGTCGGCGCCGATGGAGCTGGTGCGGACCGCGCGGCCGTGGTCGTGGGCATTGACCAAAGCGGGCAGCGCCATGATCGGCTCTGCTGCTTCAGTTGTCAGCGCGATCGACTGGATCTTGCCGTCGTGCAGCGCGATCACCTGTGCGCCGGGCATCGGCCCGTCCGGGCCAAGCACATGAGCGCAGGTGATGCGACGCGGCGCGCCGGTGGAGCGAGCCGTTGTCATTACGGCGCGATGGTCGGGGGAATCCGGTCGGGCTTGGCCGGCAGGAACGTATTGTTGAACACGTCGTCGGGCTTCGGTGTGCGCGGCAGTTCGAACGAGGTGACGATGGTGGAGATCGCTGAAATCAGGCGCTTCTGATCGAGCTCGCCGAGGCCCAGATCCCCGACCTCTGGCGTGTTGATGAAGTTGTTGTAAACGTAGGTCAGGCGCCGCTTCTCGATATCCTTCTTGATCAGTGGTTCCTCGGTGGCGAGCAGGTCGATGGCGGCGTCCGGTACCTGGACGGTTTCCTTGATCGAGCGGTTAATGGCGCGCAGCAGACCTTTCACCGCCTCCGGATGTTCCTTCAGCAGCTTCTGCGACACCATTACGCCGTTGGAATAAAGGTCGAGGCCGGCGTCAGAATAAAAATTCCAGCGGAAGTCCTTGTCGGGATCGACCTTGAGCGACACCAGGTTGAGATAGCTGGTGGCCGCGAACACCGCGATCGAATCCACCTGGCCCTGCAGCAGCATTTGTTCTTGCAAGGCCGGCGAAACCTGCAGAATGCTGATCTTGCTGTAATCGATGCCGTTCTGCTTGGCGAGCAGCGGCAGTAGTTTCAGCGACGCGCTGCCGGAAGGCGAGGCAAGCTTGGATCCCTCGAGATTCTTGAGAGTTTTGATCGGTCCATCCGCCTTGCTGAGCAGCGCGAACGGCGTCTTGTTGTAGATCATGTAGACCATCACCGGTGCATCGTCCGGCTTGGTGGCGGCGTTCTGAATGATGGCGTTGATATCGCCGAAGCCGGCATCATAAGCGCCCGACATGATCCGCGTGACGGTCGCCGCCGAGCCTTCGCCCTGATCGATCGTTACGTCGAGATTTTCATCTTTGAAGTACCCTTTGGCCTTCGCCCAGTAGTACCACGCATGCAGACCCTGGATTTTCCAGTCGAGGGTAAACTTGATCTTGGTTGGCCCGGCAGCCTGGGCAAGAGTGAACGTTCCTGCGGCTACGCCCAAGGCTAATACGAGCGTCAGTAATCCACGAAGTGCCCGGCGTTCGGTCATCGATGCTTTCCTGTTGCGAAACGTGACATGATTGGTCGGTGGGCGACGTCGCTCTCGCGACTATCTTCCTGTGTGAATCAGGATAGACCTATTCGAGTGGTCACATCTGCTGCTATCTTTTCCAGTGACCGGTGTGAAAAAGGCATCACTTGAGAGGCGAGGGCAATGAGGCATCTGCGGTTGCTGACCCATGTGGTCGAAGTGGCCCGCACCGGCTCGATCCGCCGCGCCGCGGAACTGCTCAACTTGACGCCTTCCGCGATGAACCGGCGCATTCAGGACCTCGAAGCCGAAATCGGCACGCCTTTGTTCGAGCGCCGGCCACGGGGCGTGAAGCTGACTACTGCCGGCGAAATGTTCGTGCGCTACGCGCGCAGCCAGATTGCCGATGCCGACCGGATGAGATCGCAGGTCGAGGATCTCAGAGGTCTGCGGCGCGGTCCGATCCAGATCGCCTGCAGCCAGGCGCTGGCGCTGGATTTTCTGGCGCTGCGCGTCGCTGCGTTCCAGAAGAAGCATCCGAAAGTGGTGTTCGACCTCAAGGTGATGGATCACGAGCGCGCGCTGGCCGCGCTGGCGGCTTACGACGTCGATCTCGCTCTGGTGCATCGTCCGGCGATGTGGCCGTCACTGCGCGTCATCGCCAGCCTTCCCCAGCGTCTTGTGGTGATCACCCGCTCGGATCATCCGCTGGCAGCCAAGAAGATGCTGCGCCTCTCCGATTGTGTCGATTATCCCGCAGCCCTGCCAGATCGGACTTTGAGCGGTCGCCAGATTCTCGATGAGGTCACGACCCGGCGCGATCTGCGCCTCAACATGCTCGCGGAATCAAACTCCTTCGAGATGCTGCGCGGGCTGGTGTTCCGCTGCAACATGATCTCGTTCCAGATCGAGATCGGAGCCCCCACCGGGAACCTCGGAATGGGGCTGGTCGGCCGCCCGATCGATACCCGCGATGTGCCCACCGCCGATCTGGTGCTGTGCCAGCTGCGCGGTCGCACGCTACCGGTAGCCGCGGCGACTTTCGCGGAAATCCTGATGAAGAGCCTGGGCGAGATGCGGGCGGGCACTTAGCTCTTTTGCAGCGCAAAATATCCTTCCTTGGGCGGGCCGGATGCCTTATTGGCAGGCCTCAATCCCTGTCTCGTGAGCCCGTAGTTCCCATGATCCGCCTCGACAATATCAGCAAGCAGAACGGTCATCAGATCGTCTTCATCGAAGCCGCCGGCGCGCTGCTGAAGGGTGAGAAGATCGGTCTGGTTGGGCCCAACGGTTCCGGCAAGACGACCCTGTTCCGCATGGTCACCGGCCGCGAACTGCCCGACGAGGGGCAAGTGGTGGTCGAGCGCGGCGTCACCATCGGCTATTTCAGCCAGGATGTCGGCGAAATGGCGGGCCATAGCGCCGTCGCCGAGGTGATGGAGGGCGCCGGCCCCGTCAGCGTGGTCGCGACCGAGCTGAAGGAACTGGAAACGGCCATGGCCGATCCGGACCAGGCCGACAATATGGACACAATCATCGAGCGCTACGGTGAGGTCCAGGCCCGCTTCGAGGAACTCGATGGTTACGCGCTGGAAGGTCGTGCCCGCGAAGTGCTCGCTGGTCTCTCATTCACACAGGAAATGATGGACGGCGATGTCGGCAAGCTGTCCGGCGGTTGGAAGATGCGCGTCGCGCTGGCACGCATTCTGTTGATGCGTCCCGATGTGATGCTGCTCGACGAACCCTCGAACCATCTCGATCTCGAAAGCCTGATCTGGCTCGAAGGGTTCCTGAAGGGCTACGAGGGCGCGCTACTCATGACCTCGCATGACCGCGAATTCATGAACCGCATCGTCACCAAGATCATGGAGATCGATGCGGGCTCGCTGACGTCCTATTCCGGCGATTACGAATTCTACGAAGCGCAGCGCGCCATGAACGAGAAGCAGCAGCAGGCGCAGTTCGAGCGTCAGCAGGCGATGCTGGCCAAGGAAATCAAGTTCATCGAACGCTTCAAGGCGCGGGCCTCGCACGCCGCGCAGGTGCAGAGCCGCGTCAAGAAGCTCGACAAGATCGAGCGCGTCGAGCCGCCGAAGCGCCGCGAAGTCGTATCATTCGACTTCCTGCCGGCGCCGCGCTCCGGCGAAGACGTCGTCAGCCTCAAGAACATCCACAAGGCCTATGGCAGCCGCACCATCTATGAAGGGCTGGACTTCTCGGTGCGTCGCAAGGAACGCTGGGCCGTCATGGGTATCAACGGCGCCGGCAAGTCGACGCTGTTGAAGCTCGTGACCGGCGCGGCCGAGCCTGACAACGGCAACGTCACCATCGGCGGCAGCGTCAAGCTCGGCTATTTCGCGCAGCACGCGATGGACCTGCTGGATGGCGAGCGCACGATCTTCCAGAATCTCGAGGACTCATTCCCGCAGGCGGGCCAGGGCACGCTGCGCGCACTCGCCGGCTGCTTCGGCTTCTCCGGCGACGATGTCGAGAAGCGCTGCCGCGTGCTCTCGGGCGGCGAGAAGGCGCGTCTGGTGATGGCCAAGATGCTGTTCGATCCGCCGAATTTCCTGGTGCTCGACGAGCCGACCAACCATCTGGACATGGCCACCAAGGAAATGCTGATCAAGGCGCTCGCCGATTACGAAGGCACCATGCTGTTCGTGTCCCATGACCGCCACTTCCTCGCGGCGTTGTCGAACCGCGTGCTTGAGCTGACCCCGGACGGCATCCAGCAATATGGCGGCGGCTATACTGAATATGTCGAACGTACCGGCCAGGAAGCGCCGGGTTTGCATCCGAATTAAGCGCGCCTGTTTCCTTCGCCCCGCCCGGCGAAGCGAAGCTTCGCTAGGCGGGAGAGGTTAAGCAAGTTCAGCCCGTCAGCGCGGACACCGAGACGCCGCGCTTCACCACGCTGCGCATCGCGAAGCTTGAATGCAGCCGCGCCACGCCGGGCATCCGCGAGAGGTGCTGCTTGTGGATGCGCTCATAGTCTTCCATGTCGCGCGCCTGCACATGGACGAGATAGTCGTCATTGCCCGACATCAGGTAGCAGGACACGACATCCGGGCATTTGGCGATCTCGCGCTCGAAGGCGGACAGCGCATCCTCGCTCTGCTTGTCGAGCGTGATGTGGACGTGGACCGTCATCATGTAGCCGAGCTCGGATGCGTCGATCTCGGCGGCATAGCCTTTGATCACGCCCTTCTTTTCCAGGGCCGTGAGACGCCGGGTACAGGCGGTGGGTGACAGGCCGACTTTCTCTGCCAGTGCCATCTGGCTGATCCGGGCATCCCGGACAACCTCGCGAAGGATCTTCCGGTCGGTCGAATCGAGGTCGCTTGCCATGGTTCTCGCCAAAGTTTTGCAGGATTTCTCTACAGGGACGTAAATTTACGCCGATAATCACCATTTATGACCGTAGCAGCGGCCGGAATCGCCGTAAAGCGCCATGCGGAAGGTGAGATACTGCCGTTGCGATCATTCGTAGCGGGGGATGTGATGCTGGCACCTTGGACAGGCGGAACGGGCACGCGGCATGCGAGCGCGGTGCTGACCATCGATCTCGAAGCCATCTCACGCAATTACCGGCTATTGGCCGAGCGGGTCGGCCCCGGCGTCACCTGCGCCGGCGTAGTGAAGGCCGACGCCTATGGCCTCGGCGCTGATCGTGTCGCGCCGGCACTCTATCGGGCCGGCTGCCGCACCTTCTTCGTGGCGCATCTCGACGAAGGGCTGGATCTCCAGACCCATCTGGCCCGCGACGTTACGATCTACGTGCTCAACGGTCTGCCCTCGGGCAGCGAGCGTGACTGCGCGGAAGCCGGCATCATTCCGGTGCTCAATTCGCGCGAACAGCTTGAGGCCTGGTCCGATCAGGCGCGGCAACGCGGCCGGATTCTCCCGGCGGTCATTCAGGTCGACAGCGGCATGTCGCGGCTAGGCATGTCGCCGCGTGAGGTCGCCGAACTCTCGGGCAAGGACACCTCAGTTCTCGATATCCAGATGGTGATGAGCCATCTCGCTTGTGCCGACACGCCGGAGCATCCGGCCAATGCGCACCAGCTCGCCGCGTTTCAGGCGCTCGCGAAACGCTTCCCTGCTGCGCGACAATCTCTGGCCAATTCGTCCGGCATTTTCCTTGGGCGCAACTATCATCATGACCTCGTCCGCCCCGGCGCCGCGCTCTACGGGCTCAATCCCCATCCCGCGCAAAGCAATCCGATGCTGCCAGTGGTTCGGCTCACCGCGCAGGTGCTCCAGATGCGCGAGGTCGCAGCCGGTGCCCATGTCGGCTATGGCTGGAGTTTCCGGGCGACCAAGCCGACGCGGCTGGCGACGCTGGCGATCGGCTATGCCGACGGATTGCAGCGCGCCTTCGGTAATGGCGGTGCGGTCTATTTCCGTGGACGACGGCTGGCGGTTGCCGGACGCGTCTCGATGGATTCGCTCACCGTCGATCTCGGCGATCTGCCGCCCGGCATGTTGGCACGCGGATCGCAAGTGGAGATCATCGGCGGACACCAATCGCTCGACGCGTTGGCCGCAGCCGCGGGCACCATTGGCTATGAAATGCTGACCTCGCTGGGTCAGCGCTATGAACGGATTTACTCGGATGAGATTGATGTGCGGTGGACCGCCCGGTCTGGAGGCACTGTACGATGAAGGTTCTGGTTCTTGGCGCGGGCGTGATCGGCGTCACCACGTCCTATTATCTGGCCAAGGCCGGACACGAGGTGACGGTGATCGACCGTCAGCCCGGCGCTGCATTGGAAACCTCGTTCGGCAATGCCGGCGAAGTCTCGCCCGGTTATGCCTCGCCCTGGGCCGGCCCCGGCGTGCCGAAAAAGGCGATCGGCTGGATCATGGACAAATATGGTCCGCTGGTGGTGCGGCCGCAGGCCGACCCGCACCAGTGGCGCTGGATGCTGCAGATGCTGCGCAACTGCACAAGCGCACGCTACGCGTTGAACAAGTCGCGCATGGTCGGCATCGCCGAATACAGCCGCGATTGCCTGCGCGCGCTGCGCGCCGAGACCGGCATCACCTATGACGATCGCAGCCAGGGCACACTGCAGCTGTTCCGCAAGCAGTCGCAACTCGACGCGACCGGCGGCGATATCGACGTGCTCAAGCAATATGGCGTGCCCTATGAGGTGCTGGATCGCGCCGGTTGCGTGAAATACGAGCCGGGTCTGGCTGGCGTGAAGGACCTCTTTGTCGGCGGCCTGCGCCTGCCCGAGGACGAGACCGGCGACTGCCATCTGTTCACGCAGCGGCTGGAAAAGATCGCAGCCGGGCTCGGCGTCAAGTTCATCTACGAGACGACCATCAAGTCGGTGGATGTGACGGGTGGCCGCGTCGCGCAGGTGACGACCGACAAGGGTGTCTTCACCGCGGATAGTTACGTAATGGCGCTCGGCAGCTTCTCGCCGCTGTTGTTGCGCCCGCTTGGCATCGATGCGCCGGTCTATCCGGTGAAGGGTTATTCGCTCACGGTGCCGATCACCGACGAAAGCGTCGCGCCGCAATCGACGATCATGGACGAAAGCTACAAAGTGGCAATCACGCGCCTTGGTGACCGCATCCGCGTCGGCGGCACCGCCGAAGTCGGCAATTATCATCCGGTGCCGACCGCCCCACGGCGTATGCCGCTCGATAAATCGGTGACCGATCTGTTTTCGACCGCCGGCGATCTCTCGCGCTCGACCTTCTGGAGCGGGTTGCGACCGATGACGCCGGATGGTCCGCCGATCGTCGGCCCGACGCGTATCGGCAATCTCCATCTCAACACCGGCCATGGCACGCTCGGCTGGACCATGGCCTGCGGCACCGCCCGCGTGCTGGCCGACCAGATCTCCGGCAAGGCGCCGGAGCTGGATGTCAAGGATCTGGCGATCGCGCGATACGCTTGATGCTTGCTTAACCTCTCCCCGCTCTGCGCGGGGAGAGGTCGCCGCGTCTTCGCGGCGGGTGAGGGGCCGTCTCGGACGAAGCCTCAATCACCATTTATCGGGTCGTGTATATGTCGACCCGATAAAGCATCCCCGTCTCCGGGCTTTGTGCATCGCCCCTCACCCCAACCCTCTCCCCCGCGCAGAGCGGGGAGAGGGAGCTTACCTCACGCAGTCTCCCGCTTTCGTATTGCGACGATTCTAGCCGCATGTGTGCCATGCTTCCGGGCACGCCCATTTACTTCCCCGCGATTTCCGTTTTCAGTTGCTGAAAACAATCGGGGGAAACATGAGCGGTCAAACTGCGTCGGCGCATCGCGCGTCGGCTGATGCCATTGAGGCTGATTACATCATCGTCGGCGCCGGCTCGGCCGGTTGCGTGCTCGCCAATCGCCTCTCGGCGTCGGGCAAATACTCGGTGCTGCTGCTGGAAGCCGGCCCGAAGGATCGCAATATCTGGATTCACGTTCCACTTGGCTACGGCAAGCTCTTCAAGGAGAAGTCCGTCAACTGGATGTATCAGACCGAGCCCGAACCGGGCCTCGATGGACGCTCGGTCTTCCAACCGCGAGGCAAAGTGCTCGGCGGCTCCAGTTCGATCAACGGGCTGCTGTATGTGCGCGGCCAGCATGAGGATTACGATCGCTGGCGTCAGCTCGGCAATACCGGCTGGGGTTATGACGATGTGCTGCCCTATTTCAAGAAGGCGGAAAATCAGACGCGTGGGCCGAGCGAGTATCACGGCGTTGGCGGCCCGCTGCCGGTGTCGGACTCGCGCTGCCCCGATCCACTGTCGGAAGCTTTCATCGCTGCAGCCGCCGAGACTGGCATTCCGGTGAACAACGACTTCAACGGGGCGACGCAGGAAGGCGCTGGCTGGTTCCAGACCACGACAAAGGGCGGCCGCCGCGCCTCGACAGCGCGGGCCTATCTGCGCCCGGCGCTGAAGCAAGGCAATGTTCGTGTCGAGACCGAAGCGCTGGCACAGCGCATCCTATTTGAAGGCAAGCGTGCTATCGGCATCGAATTCAAGCAGCACGGCGTGGTGCGCAAGGCGCGCGCCCGCAAGGAAGTGTTGGTGTCGAGCGGCGCCTATAATTCACCGCAACTGCTGCAGCTCTCCGGCGTCGGTCCCGCCGATCTGCTCAAGGAGCATGGCATCGAAGTCCTTCTTGATGCCCCCGGCGTCGGCAGTGATCTGCAGGATCACATGCAGGTCCGCATGGTGATGGAGTGTCTGCAGAAGATTACGCTCAATGATTTCGTCAATCATCCGGTTCGCAGGGCGATGATGGGTCTGCAGTATGCGGCGTTCCGCACCGGTCCGCTGACCTATGCTGCCGGCACTACCGGGGCCTTCTTCAAGACCGATCCGCGCATGGCATCGCCGGATATCCAGATCCACTTCCTGCCGTTCTCCACCGACAAGATGGGCGAGAAACTGCATCCGTTTTCCGGCTTCTCGGCCTCGGTCTGTCAGTTGCGTCCGGAAAGTCGTGGCTCGCTGCGCATCAAGAGCGCTGATCCTTCGGTGCCGCCGGCGATCCGCATCAACTATCTGGCGACGGAAACGGATCGGACGGCGAATGTCGAAGGGCTCAAGGTCCTGCGCAAGATGCTGAACGCGCCAGCGATGAAGCCCTTTGTGACGAAAGAGGTCGAGCCCGGTCCGGGCACGGTGACCGACGAGCAGTGGCTCGCTTATTGCCGCCAGCGCGGCAGCACGGTCTATCACCCGACCTCGACGTGCCGGATGGGCAATGATGCGAAAGCAGTGGTCGATCAGCGCCTGCGCGTGCGTGGGCTGGAAGGTCTGCGCGTGATCGACGCGTCGATCATGCCGGACCTGATGTCGGGCAACACCAATGCGCCGGTGATCATGATCGCCGAGAAGGCGTCGGATATGATCCTGGAGGATGCGCGTTCTTAACCTCGCCCCGCTCTTTGCGGGGAGAGGTCGACCGGCGAAGCGCAGCGAAGCCGGGCGGGTGAGGGGCGTCCACTGAACTTGCTCTCATCATTCAGCTCTCGGATCTCACATATGCCGACCCGATGGCGCACCATTGTATTGCGCCTTGTGCCTCGCCCCTCATCCCACCCTTCTCCCCGCGCAGAGCGGGGAGAAGGAGTGCGCGGCCGGCGCTTCTTGGCTCAAGAAGCCTTCTTCACCCACACCTTGTTGTCGTGAAACGCCGCGCCGCCATAGGGCGCGACGGCTTCGCCGCCGGTCAGCATATTGATGCCATGACCGCCGATATGCGCCTTGTTGGGGTGCACCGATTCCGCAATCAGCACGCCGCGCCGCAGGCCGTCGAAGATGCGCGCGGTCAGTGTCGTCTCGCCGCGCGTGTTGCCGAGTGTCACGGCATCGCCATCGGCGATTCCCAATCTCGCAGCATCGACCGGATGCATCATCACACTAGGTGCACCCTCGCGGGCCTGCGATGATGGCGTCTCGTTGAACGAGGTGTTGAGGAACGAGCGCGACGGGCTGGTGGCCAGGCGGAACGGATGCGCCTCATCGACCTGTTCGATCACCGCCCAGTGGTCGGGGAATGACGGCATCTCGTCCCATGCGCCCATCAGCCCGGCATTGGGCATTGGCACTGTCGACCAGTCCGCCTTGAAGTGGAATTTGCCGTCGGCATGGGCGAAACCGTCAAGATAATGCGAGGTGCGGAAATCCGGCTGGATGTCGCGCCATTTGTCGGCCTCCAGCCCTTCGATGCCACCGCGGCCGCTGGCTTGCAGCGTCTCGTCGATGATGTCGCGCGGATGCATGTCGAAAGCGCGGTGTTTCGCGCCGAGGCGGGTGGCGATGCCCTGCAGGACGTCGTGGTTCGAGCGGCATTCTTCCGGCGCGTCGATCAGCTTGGCACCGACCGAGATGTGCTGATTGCCGCCGGCGTAATAGAGATCGTCGTGCTCCATGAACATGGTCGCCGGCAGCACGATATCGGCCATCATGGCGCTCTCGGTCATGAACTGCTCATGCACCGCGACAAACAGGTCCTCGCGGGCAAAGCCCTGCCGCACCAGGGCCTGTTCCGGCGCCACCGTCATCGGATTGGTGTTCTGAATCAGCATCGCCTTGACCGGCGGGCCGTTGTGCAAGGCTTCCGCATCGCCGGTCAGGATGCGGCCGATCTTCGATTGATCAAGACGCCGAACGCTCTCGTCGAGCACGTCGAGGCCCTCGATCAGCGTCTTGTCGAATTTCCAGATTGCGGCATTGTTGAAGAAAGCGCCGCCGCCTTCCTGCTGCCAGGCACCGGTAACGGTGGGCACGCACAGCGCTGCATGCATCTGCGCGGCTCCGTTGCGGCTGCGGGTGAAGCCATAGCCGAGGCGGAAATAGCTGCGCTTGGTCTCGCCGACCAGGCGCGCAAAGGCTTCGATTTCCGCAGCGGGCACGCCGCAAATGTCCGACGCCCATTCCGGCGTTCGCGAAGCAAGATGCGCCTCGAACTCCGGCGAGGCATCGGTGTATTTGGCGAGATAGTCGCGATCAGCTAGGCCGTCGCGGAACAGCACATGCATGACGCCGGCGGCGAAGGCGCCGTCTGTACCTGGCCGCAGCAGGATCTTGATGTCGGCCTGCTTCATGGTGTCATTGTCGTAGATGTCGACAACCGCCAGCTTGGTGCCGCGTTCTTTCCGCGCGCGCGAGACGTGGGTCATCACATTGACCTGCGTCGAGACGGGGTTGGTACCCCAGATCACGATCAGGTCCGACTTCGCCATCTCGCGCGGATCGACGCCGGCTACCTTGCCGGTACCGGCGGCAAAGCCGGCCCAGGCAATGGTTGCGCAGATCGTCGAGTAAAAGCGCGAATATTTCTTCACATTGGCGAGGCGGTTGATGCCATCGCGCATCACCAGACCCATGGTGCCGGCATAGTAATAGGGAAACACCGACTCCGCGCCAAAGTCGCGCTCGGCCTCGTTGAACCTCAAAGCGATCTCGTCGAGCGCCTCGTCCCAGGTGATGCGGGTGAAATGGCCGGAGCCCTTCGGGCCGGTGCGGCGCATCGGATACATCAGCCGTTCTGGATGATGGATGCGCTCGGCATAGCGCGCGACCTTCGCGCAGACCACGCCGGCGGTATAGCTTTGCTCCTTGGAGCCGCGGACCCGGCCGATGGTGTTCCCGCCGATCACCTCGATGTCGAGGGCGCAGGCGGAGGGGCAATCATGCGGGCAGGTGGAGTGCTTGATGTCGATCTTGGCTTGAACGTTCATGCAGCCAAGCTAGCCAAAAGTTTACTGGAGGAAAAGCCGCGGTTTTGCGCATCCCGCCCGACAACCGGGCAGGCCTCCAGTCCGTAGTCCTCTCGGCTATTTGCCCAGGGCGTCGCGTTGGGCGATCAGCCGGTCCAGCTCCTCATTCTGCTGCGCCAGCCGATCCGCGGTGCGCTCCTCGTTGCTCTCGCCGGAAGCCGCGGTGGCCTGCTCGATCAACTGCCGGATATTGTCGCGAAGGATGGCGATGCGATCGTCGAGCTCGGCGGCTGAGAGGGTGGAATCCATGGGGCGATACTCCTGACCCGCTACGGGCCGTACACAGACTATAGCGCGCCAGAAGTGCTTTCTATTGAATAATCCGCAGACTAGCCTGCGCCAAGCACCGGGTAGTCGGTGTAGCCAGCCACATCGCCGCCGTAAAACGTCGCCCGGTTATAAGGCGTAAAGGGCGCCTTGCGCTTGATACGCTCCGGCAGATCCGGATTGGCGATGAACGGGCGGCCAAAGGCGATAATATCGACATTGCCGGAAGCGACGGCCTCCTCGGCGGAGGTGCCGTCGAAGCCGCCGGCGGTGACCAGCACGCCGCTCCACATCGGCCGGAACAGCTCATAGGCTTTCGGGACATTGCTATGAAACACTTCCGCGCGGCCGACGCCGCTTGTGCGCGGCTCGACGAAATGGAGATAGGCGAGGCCGAGCTTGTCGAGCTCACGGACCACGTAACTGTAGAGCGGCATCGGATCGGCTTCGCCGGAGTCATTCGAGACACCATAGGGCGACAGGCGGACGGCGACACGATCCGCACTCCAGGCGCCGATGACGGCATTGGTCACTTCCAGCAGCAGGCGAGCGCGGTTCTCGATTGAGCCACCATATTGGTCGGTGCGCCGATTGCTGCGGGTCTGCAGAAATTGTTCGAGCAGATAGCCGTTGGCGCCGTGCACCTCGACGCCGTCGAAGCCGGCTTCCCTGGCGTTGCGCGTGGCCTGTCGGTAGGCGTCGATAATGCCGGGAATCTCGCTGGTCTCCAGGGCGCGGGGCGTTTCGTAAGATACCGTCTCGCCTGAAGCCGTCCGCGTGGTAGCGTTGATCGCAATGGCTGACGGCGCGACCGGAAGCCCGCCGCCGGGCTGGAACGAGGAATGTGAGGCACGGCCGACATGCCATAGCTGCAGGAAGATGATGCCGCCTTTGGCATGCACGGCGTCAGTGACCTGACGCCAGCCGGCGATCTGCTCCTTCGTATAGATGCCCGGCGTGTGCGGGTTGCCTTGTCCTTCCTGCATGACCTGCGACGCTTCGGCGATGATCAATCCGCCTTCGGTCGCGCGCTGCGCGTAATATTCGGCGTTGAGGGTCCAGGCCGCGAGCGTTGTCTTCTCGGCCCGCATGCGCGTCAGCGGCGCCATCGCAACCCGGTGGCTGAGTTGATACGGGCCAACTTGCAGCGGCTGGAACAGGGAAGAAGAGGTCATCGGCGCTCCATTCAAAATATCAATCGGGCGATAGCCTTGGTGAACAGGTGTCGCGGCATTCGTATCGTTCAATACAGCGCAGGGGTCGGTCAATCAAAGTTGATGGCATCTATTCGCAGCAATGCAGCCTTTAATGCTACGAGGCGGAATTAGATTGGGCCATATGGGCCCTGACGACGAAGGACGGATCGCGATGGCGAAGAAGCAGGTTCAGGGTGTCGAAGACTATAAAGGTGCCGCCGCAGGTTGGGGCGCGTTGAAAGCAGTGGCCGACGCGGTGCGCGGACAGATGGCGGTCGTCAATGAGACCCATGGCCTTCTGACGATGAACCAGCCGCATGGCTTTGATTGCCCGGGCTGCGCCTGGCCCGATCCGAAGCATACGTCGTCCTTCGAATTCTGCGAGAACGGCGCCAAGGCGGTGTCGTGGGAAGCAACGGCCAAGCGCACGACGCCGGAATTCTTTGCGGCCCATACGGTGAGCGAACTCTGGGAATGGCATGATCACGACCTCGAAAACGAGGGACGTCTCACCCATCCGATGGCCTATGACCAGGCTAGCGACAAATATCTTCCGATCTCGTGGGAGGATGCGATGGCGCGGATCGGTGCCGGCTTGCGCGCTTTGCCCGATCCGAACATGGCCGAATTCTACACATCGGGCCGCTGCTCTAACGAAGCAGCCTTCATGTATCAGTTGTTCGTGCGCGAATACGGCACAAACAATTTTCCCGATTGCTCCAACATGTGCCACGAGGCCACCAGCGTCGGCCTTCCGGAATCCATTGGCGTCGGCAAGGGCACGGTGACGCTCGAGGATTTCGACCATGCGGATGCGGTGTTCTGCATCGGGCATAATCCCGGCACCAATCATCCGCGCATGCTGACGACGCTGCGCGAATGCTCCAAGCGCGGTGCTGCCATCGTTTCAATTAATCCGCTGCGTGAGCGCGGGCTGGAACGATTCACATCCCCGCAGCATCCAGCGGAAATGCTGACGTTGAGCTCTACGCAGATCTCGTCGACCTATTACCAGGTCAAGGTCGGCGGCGACATTGCCGTGCTGAAGGGCATGATGAAGACCGTCGTGGCGCTTGACGCCGCGAGCCTTGCCGAAGGCGGTCCCGGCGTGCTCGACCGCGCCTTCATCGCCGAACACACCAACGGCATCGAGGCGCTGCTGGCCGATCTCGATGCGACCTCATGGGAGGCGATCGAGAAATCGTCTGGCCTGCCGCGCGCCGATATCGAAAACCTCGGCAATATCTACGCCGCGGCCAAGAGCGTCATCATCAATTACGGCATGGGCATCACGCAGCATCGCCACGGCACCGGTAACGTGCAGCAGATCGCCAATCTCCTGATGCTGCGCGGAAACATCGGCCGTCCCGGCGCCGGCATCTCGCCGCTGCGCGGGCACTCCAACGTGCAGGGCGACCGCACCGTGGGGATCACCGAAGTACCCAACGCCGCACTGCTCGTCGGTATCGAACGCACGTTCAACTTCAAGCCGCCGAGCGCGCATGGTCACGATGCCGTCGCGTCGGTGAAGGCGATCCGCGATGGCCGTTCGAAGGCGTTGATCTGTCTTGGCGGCAATCTCGCGGTCGCGATGTCCGATCCCGAGGCGACCTATCCGGCGATGCGCAGCCTCGATCTCGTGGTGCATATCGCCACCAAGCTCAATCGCTCGCATCTGCTGATTGCAAAGGAGTCGATCATTCTGCCATGCCTTGGCCGTACCGAGATCGACGTGCAGGCGACGGGGCCGCAACTGGTGACGGTGGAAGATTCGATGTCGATGGTGCACGCCTCGCGCGGCGGCTTGAAGCCGGCGTCCGAGCATCTGAAGTCCGAGACTGCGATCGTCGCCGATATGGCAATCGCGACTTTGCCGAATACAAAGGTGAAGTGGCTCGATTACGTCGCCGACTACAGCAAGATCCGCGACGCCATCGAGTCGGTCTTTCCGGCCTTCCAGGATTACAATGCGCGGATCAAGAAGCCGGGTGGCTTCCGGCTGCGCAACGCCGCCTCGGAACGGGAATGGCTGACGCCGAGCAAGAAGGCGCAGTTCCTGGTCTTCTCTGGCCTCTATGAGGACGGCCCCGCCGAGACCGCGTTGACGCTGACCACGCTGCGCAGCCACGACCAGTACAACACCACGATCTACGGTATGAACGATCGCTATCGCGGCATCACCGGGCGGCGTGATGTGGTGTTCGTCAACGAGCAGGACCTCGCCCGCCGCGGGCTGAGCCACGGTGATCTGATCGACATCGTGCTGGACCGTCCGGACAGCGCACCGCGCGCACTGCGTCGGGTGACGGCGGTGGCTTACAACATCCCGCAAGGATCGGTGGCGGCCTATTATCCCGAGGCCAATGTGCTCGTGTCGCTCGACCAGCACGATTTGAAGTCGGGAACGCCGGCTTACAAATCGATCCCGATCCGGATCGAGGCATCGGCCGCCTAAGCTGCACCGCAGCATTGAGAGAGCATGACCGCCACGGCTTTCGTGGCGGTTGATGCGCGCCATGTTTCCGCGTAGGCGAGCGCCATGACCAGTGCTGCCGACTCTTCTGCCTTCAAGCCCGTTGCCATCGATCCGCCCGTGAGCGTAGCGCTCGTGGCCGCGATGCTCATTCTGACCTGCGGGCATGTACTGTCCAACATGCTGCGCACCACGCCTGCGGTCGCGATCGATGTGATGTCGACCGATCTTGGCGTCACGCCGCAGACGCTGGCCGCGCTGACTTCCGCCTATCATTTTTTCTTCGCGCTCCTGCAGATTCCGGTCGGCGTCGCGCTGGATCGCTACAGCATCCGCTCGGTGTCGCTCGTGCTGTTCGCCGGTACGGTCTGCGGCGCGGCGATTGCCGCGCTGTCGACAGGGCCTCTGTCGTTCTTCGTGTCGCAGGCAACGATCGGCATGGCGACGTCGGGCATGCTGATGTGCCCGATGACGCTCGCGGCCAAGCGGCTGACACCAGCGCAGTTCGGTCTGTGGTCCGGCATCATTCTGTCATTCGGCAATGCGGGGCTGCTGTTGTCGGCCAGTCCGCTTGCTTACGTTGTCGAACACTGGGGATGGCGCGCCGGATTCTGGATTGCCGCCGCAGCGGCGATTGTCGTGGCGATGCTGATCGCGGTCATGGTGCCGGCATCGCGTCCCGAAGGCCGGCCGCGCGCGCTTCTGGGCGAGATGGTTTCGGTTCTGCAACTCGGTGTATCACGTGCGGTGCGCGGTATCGTGATCCTCGCTTTCGTGTCGCTGGCGGTTCAACTCGTGTTGCGTGGGCTTTGGGCAGGTCCCTGGCTGATGAATATCAAGGGACTGTCGCGGATAGAGGCCGGCAATGTACTGGCTCTGTTTACGGTTGCGTTGGTGATCGGACCGGCGCTGTCGGGCCTGCTCGATCGCAAGCTGGGTCATCGCCGCATGCTGCTGTTTGCGGTCCATTTGTGCGCCGCCGCGTTGCTACTCGTGATGGCGCTCGGTGCACCGGGCTATCCGTTAGCCACGCTTTTCGGCCTGCCAGTGATGCCCGTGGCAGTCGATACCGGCCTGCTTGTGGTCATCGGCCTTCTCGTGGCGATGCAGCCGCTCGTCTATGCGATGATCCGCCAGGTCGTTGCTGCCGAGAATATTGGCAAAGCGCTCTCTGCAGCAAACCTGTCGTTCTTCCTTGGCACCGCCGTAATGCAATCGGCTACCAGTCCGATTGCCGCCGCCTGGGGATTGCCCGCAGTTTTAATCTCAATGGCGGTATTCCTGACCGTATGCACCCTCGTCTTCTTCGCGTTGACGCGTCCCGCAGCGCAGCGCGGGGCTGCATAACAGGTTCATGACGATTGCGACGGCAAGTTGCTGGAATTGCCGCGAGTCCTGTGGTCTGATGCGCAGAGTGACGCGATCAAGACGTCGCGCGCGGTCTCGCATTGCGGGGCGCCTCACACAGGGAGGACGTGACTTGCCGTTTTTCGTCAGGGGAACCGATACGTCAGGGACTGTTTCACTCCGCCGCGACAACGCGGCCGGAGCTGTCAAGAAGGCCAGGGAGCTGCTCGACGACGGCAGCTGGGATGTTGAGATCACCGGCCCGGATGGACTTCCGCATCCGATTGCCGAATTCGAGGCGATGTATTCCGCCGGCGCGACGACGGCGGTGCATGCGACATAGCTGACAGGCAAGGGATGCAGTGACGGCGACCGATCTTGTTCTGCATCACTATCCGCGTTCGCCGTTTGCCGAGAAAGTGCGCGTCGCCTTTGGATTGAAGGGCCTGCATTGGCAGTCAGTGATCCAGCCGCGGATCGCGCCGAAGCCAGAGCTCGTGGCGCTCACCGGAGGCTATCGCCGCGTTCCGGTGCTGCAGATCGGCGCAGACGTTTATTGCGATACGCGCCGCATTCTCGCGGAGCTTGAGCGGCGTTTTCCCGAGACGACGCTTTATCCGACGGGCACGCGCGGTCAGGCCGATATCATCGCGGCCTGGGCCGATCGCGCGCTCTTTGCCAATGCTCTTGGACTGGTCTTCGGCCTGAACGGCGATCGTTTTCCGCCAGAACTGCATGCCGATCGCGCGAGTTTCACGTCAGGCAAGTTCGATGGCTGGGACAGCGTGAAGATGCGTGAGCAGATTCCTGCGCTGCGCAACCAGTTTCGCATTCATCTTGCCTGGCTGAGCGATTGGCTTGCGCATGGCGACGCATTCCTGCTCGGCAACGTGCCATCACTTGCCGACATCGCCGTCTACCATCCGCTCTGGTACGCGCGCCGCAATCTCGGTGAGAGCGAAGGTCTTGCCGAGCATCCGCGCGTTCTCGCGTGGATGGACCGGGTTGCCGCGCTGGGGCACGGAACGGTTGAGGAGCTGTCGCCCGAGCTGGCGCTGGACATAGCGCGGCTCTGTCAGCCTATGGCGACATCTGCTTCTCCTCATAACGATATTGCAGATGATCAAGGTCTGCCGTTTAAGGAAGGCGTAATGGTATCGGTCATGCCGACCGATTGGGGTTTCGATCCCGTCATCGGTGCGTTTGTTTCTGCGGGTCATGACAGCATCGCTTTGCGGCGTGAGGATCCCGATGTCGGCGCGACGGTTGTACATTTCCCGCGTGCAGGCTTTGCGATTGCTCGCCTGTGAAAGCCCCGTCACGGATGCATGGCCCTCATTCGCGATTCCCGTACGCCGCAATTTGACGCGGCTGCGCAAAGGCGGCTAAGTCCGAAAAACGCTGCCCGACTGCGATATGCAGACTCCCAATCTGTAACGCAGTGTTCGACACTCCAGCGCCCAGTAACAGAACAAGAAAGCGCGTCGCTTCAGCGTCGTTGCGCATCGGAGGATATGACATGACCATGACCCGCCGCACATTTGGCCTTGGTGCCTCTGCCGTTCTGGCAGGGCCGATCGCCGCGCCGTTCATTCGTAGCGCAGGCGCCGCCAAGCCGGCGATCCGCATCGGCATGGTCAATTCGATGAGCGGCGGTCTTGCGGCTTACGCGCAGGAAGGCCAGCCGGCTTTCGAATACATCATCAAGAAGATCAATGCCGAAGGCGGCATCAAGAGCAAGGGCGGCGCCAGGATCGAGCTGGTGCTGGCGGACGATACCAGCCAGCCGGCGCGGACCGCTGCCGAAGCGCGGCGCCTGATCACCGAGGAAAAAGTGCAGCTTCTGACCGGCACCATTCTCAGCGCACAGATGCTGGCGTTGACGCCGGTGGTCGACGAAGCCAAGATTCCGACGCTGTCGGTCTGGGCCGGTGGGTCGCAGTCGAACTATATGTTCACGCTGGGATACCCGTATGATCGCGGCTATGCGCAGACCATGCATGATTTCGTCATCTCATTGCGCGACGATTTCAAGTTTCCGATCAAGACCGCCGTCATGGCCTATTCGAATTACGAGGCCGGCCAGCAGTCGAACAAATTCCTGGTCGAGAAGCTGAAGGCGAGCGGCATCCAGATCATCGGCGAAGCCGCGCTCGATATTCGTGCGCAGGACCAGACGGCGGCGATGGTTCGTATTCGCTCGCTCAAGCCGGACGTCGTTGTCGGCCTCGTGACGCCGCGCGATGGCATCTTGCTGCATCAGGCGCGTTACAATCTGAACTATCACGGCAGCATCTTCTGCGGTGGCACCGGCGGCTACTCGGATCTGTCGCTCTGGAAGGATCTCGGCCCCGAGATCGGCAAGGCCGTGCTGACGAAGAACCTGTTCGGTATGACCGGCTTCAGCGCCGGCGCCAAGATCGAGTCGATGCAGAAGATCGTCACGGAATTGCGCGATGTCGCCAAGCTCGAAAAAATCGGCCAGGGCGCGGTGCAATACGCCCAGGCGGCGCGCGTGCTGCAGCAGGTGCTTGAGAATGCCAAGTCGCTGCAGAGCGATGCGTTGCTCGAGGCGCTGAAGAACGTCAACATTCCGGCAGGCGATCCGAACCTCTACATCGCCAAGCCGAAGGGCCTGCAATTCGCAGAAGACCGTCTGCTCAAGGATGGTTCTGCGATGTTCATCCAATGGACTCCCGAGCAGGATCAGCAGGTCGTGTTCCCGAAGGAATTTGCCCAGGTGCCGCCGCGGCCGAAGTCCTGATCGGCGCTGTAGTAAGACTGAGCGCAACATAAAGAGTGGACGGCTGTGGCATTTCTGGAAGTCTCCAACATCACCAGGCGGTTTGGCGGGCTGGTCGCGCTCAACGCGGTGAGCTTCGACGTCGAGAAGGGCGAAATTCTTGGCATCATTGGCCCGAACGGTGCCGGCAAGACCACTTTGTTCGGTGTGATCTCCGGCTTCATTCCGCCGAGCGCGGGCGACGTTGTTTATGACGGTGAAAGCATTATCGGGGTGTCGCCGGATCGGCTGGTGCGCCGCGGATTGATGCGCTCCTTCCAGATCGTCCAGTCCTTTGCCGACATGACGGCGCTCGACGTCGTCACGACCGCAGCATTGACACGCCGGCCGATGCGCGAGGCCATCGACTATGCGGCGCAGGCGCTGCTGCGCGTCGGCCTCGGCGGCAAGGAGCACAAGACGCCGGCGACACTGTCGCTGCAGGACAAGAAGCTGTTGGAGCTCGCGAAGTGCATCGCCACCGATCCGCGCTGCATTCTGCTCGACGAAGTGATGGCCGGCCTGACCATGGCCGAGACCGCCGCGCCGATCGCGATCATCGAGGAGCTTAACAAGCAGGGCGTCACCATCGTGATGGTCGAGCACGTGATGCCGGTCATCATGCGGCTGGCGCAGCGTATGGTGGTGATCAATTTCGGCGAGAAGATCGCGCAGGGCACGCCCGACGAGATCCTTCGAGATCAGCGCGTCGTCGATGCCTATTTCGGAGATCATCTCGATGCTTGAGATCGATAACCTGGTTGCAGGCTATGGTGGCGTGCCGGTGCTGCGCGACATCAACGCCAAGATCGCTGCGGGCGAGATCGTCGGCCTGCTGGGCGCCAACAATGCCGGCAAGACCACGCTGATCAATGCGCTGTCCGGCATGGTCAAGCCGCTCTCCGGGCGCATTCTGTTTCTCGGCGAAGACATCAGCAAATTAACGCCGCAGGCGCGTGTCGAGCTCGGCATCGTGCAGGTGCCGGAAGGCCGTCTGGTGTTTCCGGAAATGAGCATCCGCGAAAATCTTCTGCTTGGCGGCATCAATGCGCATGCGCGCAAGCATCGTCCGCAGCAGATGGAGAAAGTCATCGGTTTGTTTCCGCGGCTCGGCGAGCGGCTGACCCAGAGCGCCGGGTCACTGTCAGGCGGTGAGCAGCAGATGCTGGCCATCGGCCGCGGGCTGATGGCGGAAGCCAAGCTCCTGATGCTCGATGAACCCTCGCTCGGTCTGTCGCCGCTGTTCGTGCAGTATATTTTTGAGATCATCGACAAGTTGCATGCCGATGGGCTGACCATCCTGCTGGTGGAGCAGAATCTGAATCTGACGTTGCGCCACGCCAAGCGCTGCTACGTGCTGGAGCGCGGGCAGGTGGCGGTGGAGGGTGATGCGGAGACCGTGAAGAACGATCCGCGTACCCGCAGCGCCTATCTTGGTCTGTGATCGGAGAGTGATGTGACCGAACTTTATCAAGCTCTCGCCCAAGGCCTTCTGATCGGCGCCACCTATGGCTTGCTGGCGTTGGGCATGGGGCTCGTTTACGGCGTTTCGGGCGTCGTCAACTTCTCGCATGGCGATTTCATCTCGCTCGGCATGTTCATGTGCCTCGCCCTGTACTCCGCCTTCGCTATGGACCCCTATGTGTCGATCATCATCACGGTGCCGCTGATGACCGCCATCGGCGCACTGGTCTACATCTTCCTGATACGGCCGATGGTCGGGCATCAGTTCCTGATGGTGGTGCAGCTCACGTTGGGACTCAGCCTCGTGCTGCAGAACGGCATCCTGATGGTGTTCGGCGGCGAGCCGGCACGCACGCCGTCCTTCGTCGAATCCAAGCTGATCATTCTCGGTGACGTGGTGCTGCGGGTGCCGCATATCGTGGCCTTCGTCGTCTCCTTCGCGCTGGCCATCGGCCTCTACATCATGCTGCGCTCAACCGATTTCGGCCGCTCGATCCGCGCCGTGCATCAGAATGCCCATGCCGCCGCGCTGATGGGCATCAATGTCGGCCGCGTCCAGGTGCTCACTTTCGCGCTCGGCATCGGCATTCTCGCGCTGGCCGCCGCGCTGCTACTGCCCGGCACGCCGATCCAGCCGACCCAGGGTCTGCGTTACACCGTGATCACGCTGCTGGTCGTGGTGCTCGGCGGCATGACCAATTTCGTCGGCATCATGCTCGGCGGCCTGATTATCGGCATCGCCGAAGCCTTCGGCACGATCTATCTCGACGGCCCGATCGGCTTGCTGCTGCCCTACATCATCTTCGTGGCGATCATGCTGTTTCTCCCGAAGGGCCTGACCTGGAGCTCGGCACGATGAGAGACGAATTCTACAAGACGCTCGCATCGCCGATCTGGTGGGGCGCGTTGGTCATCGCCGCCATCATGCCCTTCGTGCTGTCGAGCTATTACGTCCACATCCTCACGCTGGCGCTGGTCTATGTGGCACTGGCTTCGTCGTGGAACATCGTCGGCGGCATGGCCGGGCAGATCTCGCTGGCGCACAGCCTGTTTATCGGCATCGGATCGATGTTCTCGGCCGCGCTCCTGCTCAAGCTCGGCATCAATATGTGGCTGGGTCTCGTGATCTCGGCGGTGATCTCGGGAATCCTCGGCGCCGTCATCGCCTGGATCGATTTCCGCTTTCAGCTCGGCCATCTCTCTTTTGTGCTGATCACGCTGGCTTTCGCGGAAATGGGCAGCATCGTCGTCGAAGGCTGGGACTTCCTCGGCGGCGCGTCCGGGCTGCTGCTGCCGAAGGACACGGGTAATTTCCTGGCGTTCCAGTTTGGCGGTGGCCACGGCGCGTTCTGGATGATGCTGGGGCTGGCCGCGATTTGTGTACTGGTCAATGTCGCGATCCTCAATTCGCCGCTTGGCTATTATCTGCGCACCATCCGCGACAATGAGAAGGCGGCGCAGGCGATTGGCGTCAACGTCCTGCGCTACAAGATCACCGCCATGGTGATCTCGGCGATGCTCGCCTCCGTCGTCGGTACCGCCTATGTGCGCTATCTCACTTTTGCCGATCCCTATCTGCTGATCTCGCCCGTGATCACCATCGAGATCGTGCTGTTTGCAACCGTCGGCGGGCTCGGCCGCGCCTATGGCCCCGCGCTTGGCGCATTGCTGCTGGTGCCACTTGGTGAAATCCTGCGCGGCAAGCTCGGCAGCACGCTGCCCGGCCTGCATTATTTCATCTACGGCATCGTGGTGATCTCGGTGATTTTGGTGACGCCGCGCGGGCTGTTGCCGCTGTTTGAACGGCTCTGGGCGCGCTGGCGCGGCCCTGCAGTTGCCGGCAAGCCCTAAGCGGCCCGGGAGCTGCCGGCGCTGGAACTTCGGTCATCCGTTGGCTGATGCTGTTTCCAACGGTAGTCTCTCGCCACAGTGGAGCATTGGCTCTGCCGGTTGGGAGCTGAAATCATGCGCTTCGATGCCATCATCATCGGTGCTGGGCAGGCCGGACCTTCACTCGCGGGGCGGCTCACATCCACCGGCATGTCGGTCGCGATCGTTGAGCGCCATCTGTTTGGTGGCACCTGTGTCAATACCGGTTGCAAGCCGACCAAGACGCTGGTCGCCTCTGCCTATGCCGCGCATCTTGCGCGCCGTGGTAGCGACTATGGCGTGATGATTGACGCGCCCGTGCGGATCGACATGGCGCGCGTGAAGGCGCGCGCCGACAAGGTCATCCACGACTCGCGCAACGGCGTCGAAAGCTGGTTGCGCGGTATGGACAAATGCACGGTCATCAACGGCCATGCGCGCTTCGAATCCGCGGATACGATGCGTGTTGGCGATGAACTGCTGACAGCTCCGAGGATCTTCCTGAATGTCGGTGGGCGGGCTGTCGTGCCGGATATGCCGGGCATCAACGACGTCACCTATCTGACCAATACGGGCATCCTGCAGCTCGACCGCGTACCGAAACATCTGGTGGTCATCGGCGGCAGCTATATCGGGCTCGAATTTGCGCAGATGTATCGCCGCTTCGGCGCCGAAGTGACGGTCGTTGAGAAAGGCGCGCATCTGGTCTCGCGTGAGGATGTTGAGATCTCCGAAGCGATCCGCAATATCCTGCTCGCCGAAGGCATCCATATACGAACCAATGCCGAATGCATCACCTTCAAGCCGCATCCCGATGGCGTGGCTGTCGGTGTCGACTGCACCGAAGGCGCGCCGGAGATCATCGGCAGTGATGTTTTGCTTGCGGTGGGACGCCGTCCGAATACCGACGATCTCGGTCTCGACAAGGCTGGCGTCGCTGTGGATGACCGCGGCTACATCAAGGTCGATGACGGTCTCGCCACCAATGTACCCGGCATTTTCGCGATGGGCGATTGCAACGGCCGCGGGGCCTTCACGCACACGGCTTACAACGACTTCGAGATCATTGCCGCCAATCTGCTCGATGGCGCAAGTCGCCGCGTCAGCGATCGGCTTCCCGGCTACGCGCTGTTCATCGATCCACCGCTCGGCCGCGTCGGCATGACGCTGGCTCAGGCAAAGTCCACAGGAAAGAAATTGCTGATCGGCAATCGGCCGATGACCCATGTGGGCCGTGCCGTCGAGAAGGGCGAGACCGCGGGCATGATGCAGGTTGTGGTCGATGCTGAAACGAAGAAGATTTTGGGAGCCGCCATCCTCGGTACCGGAGGCGACGAGGCAATCCATGGCATCCTCGACATCATGAATGCCGGCGCCGATTACACCCAGTTGCAATGGGCAGTGCCGATCCATCCGACGGTGTCGGAACTGATCCCGACGTTGCTCAACGAGATGAAGTGATCGCCGCTCAGGCGGTCTGGAACTTGAGCACGGCCATCAGCGTCAACAAGGTGGTTGCGCAGGATGCGGACACAATCGCCATATTGATAAGGCTGCGGACTGCAACAGCCGCGACTGCAGAAATCGGATGAACAGCGTCCGATGCACTGGCTTTCTTGCGCGGAGCCGGTTTCTTCTTTGCTGCCATGATGATCCCCAAAGAGAGGGGTCAGACCGTTGACCGGCCTGACCCTGACGCCTTCCCTGCCGAGGTGTGTCCCTCGATCATGACGCGACCATCGCATGAATGACCGGTGAACTGCTTAACGCGAGTGGTAAATCGAATCTGACCGGATTCGATGGTTTATGAATTTCCCAGTTCGTCATTCCGGGGCGTGGGCGCATCTTGCGCACGCGAACCCGGAATCTCGCAGTGTGAGTCGATTCGAGATTGAAACCATGCCGGGATTCCGGGTTCACGTCCGGCAAGAGCCGGCCGCGCCCCGGAATGACAAGGGTGAGCCTAAATCGTTCGCCCGCCATCGACCGGCAAGATCACGCCGGTGAGGAACTCGGATTCCTCACCCGCCAGATACACGCAGGCATTGGCAATATCCGAGGGGCGCGACATGCGGCCGAGCGGGATCGTCCCGATGAATTTAGCGCGGTTCTCTGGCGTATCCGGTACGCCCATGAAGGATTCCAGTAGCGCGGTTTCCCCGATCACCGGCGCGATGCAATTGACGCGGATGCCATCGGGCGCCAGTTCCACGGCCATCGATTTCGACATCAGGTTCACCGCGCCCTTGGTGGCGTTGTACCAGGTCAGGCCCGGGCGCGGCCGGACGCCGGCTGTCGAGCCGATATTGATGATGCGACCGCTCTTCTGCTTCTTCATCACCGGCACACAGGCATTGGTCATCAGGAAGATCGATTTCACATTGATGTCGAACGCCTTGTCGAATTCTTCTTCGGTCACTTCGAGCAAGGGCTTGTTGCGAAAGGTCCAGCCGGCATTGTTGACGACAACGTCGAGCTTGCCGAATTTTTCGACCGCGAGCTTCACCGAGGCATCAACATCGGCCTTGCTGGTGACGCTGCCGCCAAGGGCGATTGCGCTGTCGCCGATCTCGGCCGCAACCTTTTTCGCGCCATCGGCATTCAGATCGAGGATGACGACCTTGGCGCCTTCGCGCGCGTAAGACCGCGCGATCTCGGCACCGAAACCCGATGCGCCGCCGGTGACGATAGTGGATAGGCCTTGAAGTCGCATGTTGTTTTCTCCCGGATTTTGCGCCTTGACTGGCGCTTGACGATCAAGGTTAGAGCCGATGGTGGCGGCTGTGAAGGCGCCACGGCGAATGGCTGCTAAAGGAAGCGTGCCTTTACAGAAAACGTCTTGCGTTGACTTCTTCGAGATCTAGCCCTTCCTCGATCGCATGCAGCACACTGTCGTGGATTTCGCCCTCACGGTGCATCTTCAGAAGCTCTGCACGGCCGGCTTCGATGGCGGCCAGCACGGTCGTGTAATGGTCGATGCGGTGCGGCGATAGTGCCTCAGCCTCTTCGGCATAGCGCGCCGCGGCGCCCTTGCGATAGGTATATTGCTCGAACAGGCGCGGATGGCGATGTGTGCCGTCATCATTGCGTGACGCCTTCTCGATGGCAGAAAATTGCGCGGCCGCAACGCGCGCGCGCGCCTGCGCTTCGCTGAGTTTGGAATGATGCGGTGCGCGGACATTGTCGGTTTTGATGAGACGGCGCACGATCGGTGCCAGCGTCGAGCCCTGGACAAGGACCGTCACCAGGATGACTGCGAAGGTGATCGCCAGGATGACGTCGCGGCCCGGAAATTCCTCCGGCAATGATAATGCGGCAGCGAGGCTCACCACGCCGCGCAAACCGGCCCAGCTCATGATGAACGGCACCGTCCATGGCGGAGCGGGGTCGCGGGCACGCAGCTTCGGCATCAGCATGCGCGGCAGATAGGTGCCGGGAAACATCCAGGCGAAGCGGGCGAGGATCACTGCTGCGATGACAGCAGCCGTCACCGGCAACAGCGCCACCACCGCGTCATAGCCGCCGAGGCGATACAGCACGCCGCGCAGCGACAGGCCAATCAGGATAAACACCAGAGATTCCAGCACGAATACGACGACGCTCCACGCTGCGGTGGCGCGGGTGCGCGTCGCAGCGCCGAAGAATTCGTGCTGCTTCCATCCGAGGATCATGCCGCAGGCGACGGTGGACAGCACGCCCGAGACGTGCAGCTTTTCCGCGGCGATATAGGAGATCCAGGCGACCAGGAAGGTCCAGGCAATGGCAAGGTCGATTTCCTTGATGCGCTTGATCACCAGAATGGCAGCGAAGGCGAAGACGATGCCAACAAGCAGGCCGCCGATCGCGACCGAGAAGAAACTCACGGTGGCCGCAGTGACGCTGAACGAGCCGGTCAGCGCTGCCGCGATGGCGAAGCGCAGCAGCACCAGGCCCGATGCGTCGTTGACGAGGCTCTCGCCCTCCAGCAGCACGATAATGCGCGGCGGGAGCGGCACGCTCTGCAGCACGGCCTTGGCCGCCACCGAATCCGGCGGCGAGACAATGGCGCCGAGCGCAAAACAGGCGGCCCAGGGCAGCGACGGCATCACCAGATGCGCGACTACGCCGACCACGAGGGTGGTGAAGAAGACAGCGCCAACGGCGAGCTGCAATATGATGCGAAGATCGGCGCGGAAATCCCGCCAGGAGGTGAACCAGGCGCTCGACATCAGCAGCGGCGGCAGAAACAACACGAGCACCAGCTCGGGGTCGATTTCGACATCCGGGGTGCCCGGGATCAGTGCGAAGCCGATGCCGCCGAGGATCAGTGCAGCCGCGCGCGGAAGCTGAAAACGCCGCGCGATCATATCGAGCAAAACGATGACAGCCATCAGCAGCAGGATAATTTCGAAGCGGGAAACGGCGGTCATGAGGGCCTGTCGAGATGCGAGAAAAACGGTCGGACGTCGATTCGGGCCAATGCCGTGATCTGATGTCTGTCATCTATCTCGCAAATGTCGCACGGGCTGTACAGCGGGCCAGTGATTTTGCAGCAGGCCCGCACCAAAAAGGGCGACCCGACGGGCCGCCCTTCGATGCCTTAATTATGCGCTTCAGACTACTCTGCGCTGCTGACCAGTCGCAGCGACACCCTATGCTCCATCATGCTGCGATAGGTGGCCACATAATCCAGAGCCATGCGCCGGGCGGTGAAGCGGGTTTCGAACTGCTTGCGGATCGCTGTACGATCCATGCCGGCGAGACGACCCACCGCGGCAACTGCACTGGTCTCGTCCTCGACGATGAAGCCGGTGAGGGCCTCGTCGATGATCTCCGGCACCGAGCCGCGGTTATAGGCAATGACCGGCGTGCCGCAGGCCATGGATTCGATCATCACCAGGCCAAACGGCTCGGGCCAGTCGATCGGCAGCAACAGACCATAGGCGCCGCTGAGGAATTCCGGCTTCTCCCGGTCGCTGATCTCGCCGATATATTCGACCAGCGGATGATCCATCAGTGGGCGAACGACCTGCTCGTAATAGTCCTCATCCGCGCGGTCGATCTTGGCCGCGATTTTCAGCGGGATGCCGGCGCGGATGGCGATCTTGATCGCGCGGTCGACGCCCTTCTCGGGCGCAATACGCCCGAGCACGGCGAGGTAGCTCGGCGTGATCGGTTGCGGCGTCAGCAATTTCTCGGGAAGGCCGTGATAGATCGTGCGCACGAAATTCGCCTGCGGTACCGGGCGCCGCTGCGCGTTCGAAATCGAAACAACGGGAATCTTGGAGAAAGTCGTGAAGGTCGGCTGATGTTCCGGCAGATCCAGACGGCCGTGCAGCGTCGTGAGAAATGGTGTGGGTTGGCGGGAGAATAGCGAGAACGGATAGTAATCGAGATGGAAATGCAGAACGTCGAATTCGTCGTCGTCACATTTCTGTCTTACGCGCTCGAGCATTTCCATATGGAGGGCGTTGGGATCGCGGACAGAGCCATCGAGCCGCAGCGCCTTCGGCCATCCGGCGTCAAGCTTGCCTGACGTTTGAGAGTCGCCGCTGGCGAACAGCGTAACATCATGCCCCTGCGCCACCAGCTCTTCGGTCAACCAGTGGACGACGCGTTCCGTGCCTCCATAGAGCTTCGGCGGAACGGCTTCTGTCAGCGGAGCAACTTGCGCGATGCGCATTTTACATATCTCCCATGTTGGAAGTGATGAACAACTTCAGCGACGACGTGTCGGTACCGGTATGCCTGAAGCTGGAACGTTCTCGCATCTGCGAGGTTCCTATGTGATCTGCGTAGTTCGTCCACACTGTGGTCTTGCTGATGCCATCACGTTCAACCACGGTTTCTGGAGTGTTAATGCTGCCCGAATGTTGCGCCGAGATGGCGAGAGCGTGGGAAATTCGGGATGGCATCATCTCCATCAGCGGGCGGGGACGCTGTCCGTCGAGATTCTTGTTCTTATTCAACGGGTTTTGACAATCACATGGACAGTCTTTCCGGATATGCGTATCGCCCTTTCGCTTTCGTGATGCGCTACATCAGGATGCGTTCTGCATCGCATCTGATCATCCTGATATCCGTGCTTGCAGCCGTCGCCTGTTCGGTGGGCACGCAGTACGGAATTAAATTTTTAGTCGATGGCCTCTCATCTGGACCTTCGGGAGCCGGTAATACCGTCTGGATCGCATTTGGCGTTCTGATCTCGCTGATCACGGCAGACATGTTCCTGTGGCGCGTGGCCAGCTGGACCGCGAGCTACACATTCGTTGGTGTCACCGGTGATCTCAGGCGCGATATCTTTCGCCATCTGACCGGACACGCACCGAGCTACTTCTCGGATCGGCTGCCCGGCATGCTGACCAGCCGTATCACGGCAACATCCAACGCGGTCTTCACCGTCGAAAACATGTTTGTCTGGAACGTGCTGCCGCCCTGCGTCGCGACATTCGCGGCGATCCTGCTGATTGGAACCGTCAGCCTGCCGATGGCGGCGGGGCTGACAGTGGTGGCGGGCGCGGTGGTCGTGATGATGTTCAAGATGGCCGCGGCCGGCAAGAAACTGCATGACGACTTCGCCAGCAAGGCGGCCGCCGTCGATGGCGAAATGGTCGATGTCATCAACAATATGCCGCTGGTCCGCGCATTCTGCGGATTGAGCTTCGAACATGACCGCTTCGATGAAACGGTCGATCGCGAGCTGAATGCCCGTGGTCGCAGCCTGCGCTACCTTGAGCGTCTGCGCTTGACGCATGCGGCCATCACGGTCGCGCTCACGATCGGGCTACTCGCCTGGGCGATCATGCTATGGCAACGCGGCGGTGCCAGCACCGGCGACGTCGTTCTGATCTGTACGCTCGGTCTCTCGATTCTGCATGCGACGCGAGATCTTGCGGTGGCGCTCGTGGATGTCACGCAACATGTTGCGCGCTTGTCCGAGGCGCTGTCCACATTGCTGGTGCCGCATGAGCTTAGCGATCATCCCGAGGCCGAGCCGCTGGTGAAGTCGGGCGCAGCGATCGCCTTCAACAATATCTCGTTTCGTTATCCCGGCGGTCTGCAGGTGTTCGACAAGTTCACGTTGCGGCTCAATGCCGGGCAGCGGGTCGGGCTCGTCGGCCAATCCGGCGGCGGCAAGTCGAGCCTGTTCGTGCTGTTGCAGCGCTTCTATGACGTCCAGGATGGCAGCATCACCATCGATGGCCAGGATATTTCACGCGTGACCCAGCACAGCCTGCGTCATGCAATCTCCGTGGTACCGCAGGACATCTCATTGTTCCATCGCTCCATCATGGAGAACATCCGGTATGGACGTCCCGAGGCGACGGATGACGAGGTATTGCGTGCAGCCATTTCGGCGCGTTGCGACTTCGTCGAGACGCTGCCGGAAGGCCTTCACACCATGGTCGGGGACCGCGGCGTCAAACTGTCCGGCGGGCAGCGCCAGCGCATCGCCATTGCACGCGCCTTCCTGAAGGACGCGCCCATTCTGCTGCTGGATGAGGCGACGGCTGCCCTCGACAGTGAATCGGAAGAGGCGATTCGTGAGGCGCTGGCGCGTCTGATGCGTGGTCGCACGGTAATCGCGATCGCGCATCGCCTCGCGACGTTGCGGAATTTCGATCGCGTGGTCATGCTGCAGAGCGGCAAGATCATTGAGGACGGCAAACCTGATCATCTGATGCAGGGCGAGGGGCCGTATCGGGAACTCGTCACACAGGAAATGAGCCGTCTCGCGCAGCACGCAGCCTGACGACTCAGTTATCCTCTCCATGCGCTGTGTTTATCTTCGTGCCTGTCTTCACCTTACAACCGGCCGAGGTCATCCATGCCCATCGAAGCCGCCGCGACCAAGTTGAACGCTATCGCCGATCAAAAGGCGGTCGAGTCGCCGTTCTACATTCCGATGACGGGCCCTGCTTCGCGCCCACGACGTGCGCTCAAGCACGACGATACGTTTGTGGTGCTCGACAGTCATGGTGACATTGGCGCGTCCGCGGGCGGGCCGGATGGCTTGTTCAATGCCGATACGCGCTATCTCGCGCGGCTGGAGCTGGCGCTGAACGATGTTCAGCCGCTTCTGCTCGGCTCGAATCTGCGCGATGACAACTCGTCGCTGACCGTCGATCTGACCAATCCGGATATCTATCGCAACGGCCGCCTCGTGCTGCAGAAAGATATGCTGCACATCGTGCGCACCTTCTTCCTGTGGCGCGGTGCGGCTTATCAGCGGATCGGTCTGCAAAATCACGGCGAACACCGTGCCAGTTTCGATCTGACGCTGTCATTCGACAATGACTTTGCCGATCTGTTCGAGGTGCGCGGCGAAAAGCGCAAGCATCGCGGCATCGCCACCAGTCGCCTGGTCGGGCCCAGTGACGTTGCGCTGGAATATACCGGCCTCGACGGCAAGCCGCTCAGCACGATGGCGCATTTCGATCCGCGCCCGACGCGGCTGGCGGCCAATACCGCGACCTACCACTTCGAGCTGAAGCCGCAGCAAACGACGTCACTGTTCGTTGCTGTCAGTTGCAACGCCGAGGTCGGCCACAAGCCTGTACCGTTCTTTCGTGGGCTGCTCGCGCACCGCCGCGAGATGCGCAATTTCAGCAAGGGTGCGGCGACGGTCGAGACCTCGAACGATATTTTCAACGAGGTGCTTTGCCAGGCGATGGCCGATCTCAGTATCCTGATGACGAATACGCCGCAGGGGCGATATCCCTATGCCGGTATTCCCTGGTATTCGACGACATTCGGTCGCGATGGTCTGATCACGGCGCTGCAGCTGTTGTGGATCGATCCACGCGTGGCGCGCGGCGTGCTGAAACGGCTTGCGGCGTTTCAGGCGAAGTCGGTCGATCCGCTTGCGGATGCCGAGCCCGGCAAGATTCTGCACGAAATGCGCGGCGGCGAGATGGCTGCGCTCCGCGAAGTCCCGTTCGCGCAATATTACGGCAGCGTCGACTCCACGCCGCTCTTTGTGATGCTCGCGGGGATGTATGTCGAGCGCACCGGCGATGATGAGACCCTGCGTGAGCTGTGGCCGGCCGTTGAGGCGGCCCTCGGATGGATCGATGGTCCCGGCGATCCCGACAAGGATGGCTTTGTCGAATATCAGCGCGCGACCGAACAGGGACTGCAGAACCAGGGCTGGAAAGATTCGTATGACGCCATCTTCCATGCCGATGGAAAGCTCGCTGAGGGCAATATCGCACTGGCGGAGGTGCAGGGCTATGTCTTCGCCGCCAAGCATCTCGCGTCGCGTCTCGCATTGCGCATAGGCCTGCCCGACAAGGCCCGGCAGCTTGAGGCCGAAGCGGAGCAACTTGCTGCGCGGTTCGAGGAAGCTTTCTGGTGCGAGGAACTCGGCACCTATGCGCTTGCGCTCGACGGCAAGAAGATGCCTTGCGCGGTTCGTGCCTCCAATGCGGGACAGTTGCTGTTCACAGGCATCGTCCGTGAAGACCGTGCACGCATGGTCGCCGCCGACCTGATGCGTCCGCATTTCTTCACCGGCTGGGGCATTCGTACCATTGCGCGCGGCGAGGCGCGCTACAATCCCATGTCCTATCATGACGGCTCGATCTGGCCGCACGACAATGCGCTGATCACACTCGGTCTGGCACGCTATGGCCTGAAGCATTCGGTCGAGGCTGTCTTCAAAGGCCTGTTCGACACCGCGGCCTATATGGACCTGCGACGATTGCCGGAATTGTTCTGCGGCTTCCAGCGCGAAAAACGCCGCGGCCCGACCTTGTATCCGGTGGCTTGCGCGCCGCAGGCCTGGGCCAGCGCAACGCCGTATACCCTGCTCGAGGCAGCGCTAGGAATCGAATTCGATGTCGCGCGCGGCGAAATTCGTTTCCGCGATCCGCGGCTGCCCGCCTTCCTGCAATACGTCATTTTGCGCGATCTTCAGCTCGGCGAATCCAGCGTCGATCTCTGCCTGCGCAAACACGAGAACGATGTGTCGTTGGAAGTGCTGCGGACCCGCGGTCAAATCCAGGTGTCGATCGTGCTGACGCATTGACGCGTCGCCTGGCGCTGGGGTCGTGCCCATCAGCGAAACGCGTGAGTGAGGGAGTTTCCATGCCTGCAATTCGCATCGTTGCCGGATTGGCTGTAGCGTTGGCGTTGAACGCCGTGGCCGTGTGCCAGGCGGCGGATGCGCCTGTGCCTCCGCCCGCGACGTCAGAGAAATCCACCCCTGAAGCGCAGCCGTCCGTGCCGTCGCCCGCACCGGATGCGGCTGCGGTGCAGCCGGCAGCGCCACCGGTCGCGTCCACGCCTCCTGCGCCTGTCGCCAAGCCGCCATCGGTTACGGTGATCGACGCTTTCGATGCCAAAGGCATTCTCGGCCGCGACGTGCGCAGTCCCGCAAGCGAGAATATGGGACGCATTGCCGACGTGATCGTCGATCGCGCGGGGCAGGTGCGCGGCGCGGTCATCGACTTCGGCGGATTCCTCGGGGTCGGCTCGCGCAAGATCGTGGTCGATTGGGGTGCGCTGCATTTCTGGAACGTGGCCGACAAGACCGCCAGCATCACGCTCGATCTTACACGCGAGCAGGTGCGTGCTGCGCCGGAATACAAGGACGACCAGCCCATCGTCGTGCTCGGCGCGTCCGGCACACTGACGCCGCTGAGGTTTCCGCCTCTCACCATGCAGGAGCGCTAATTGGCGGTTCACGCGACCACACGTGCAGCCGATCTCTCCCGCCGCGACGATGTCGCGGCGGTGCCCGAGGTCGCCTGTGCGCCGGGGATTGCGCCGGAGTCCGAGCTGGGCCCGCAGGAGCCGCAGCGGAGTCCTGAGCCATCGAAGCAGAGCCTGCGCGGGCTCGACTGGTTCATCTTCTTTCTCGCCGATGTGCAAACCGGATTCGGTCCGTTCGTTGCGGTCTATCTCACCACACAGAAATGGACCCAGGTCGAGATCGGCTTCGTGCTGTCGATCGGGGGCATCGTCGCGCTGCTCGGCCAAATTCCGGGTGGCGCGATCATCGATGCGGCGCGCTCGACGCGGCTGGTCGCCGGCGCCGCGGTCGCAACGATCGGCGGCTGTGCGCTGGCCTATGCCGCGCTGCCGGTGTTTCCTGTCATCGTCGCGGCAGCGACGCTGCATGCGATGGCGAGCTGTGTGCTCGGCCCCGCGATTGCCGCTATCAGCCTGGGGCTGGTCGGGCCGCTGCGGATCGGCGAACGGCTCGGGCGCAACGCACGCTTTGCGTCACTCGGCAACGGCGTCGCGGCCGCCGTGATGGGGACTTGCGGCTATCTGCTGTCCACCCGGTCGGTGTTCATCGTCACCTTCTTGCTGGCGCTGCCGGTGCTTTATGCGCTGTCGCGGATTCGGCCTCAGGAGATCAATCCTGCACAGGCGCATGGTGCGGGCACCAAGGAAGCCGAGAGCCATAAACCGATCCGCTTCCGCGATCTGGTGCGGCAGAAGCCGCTGTTGATTTTCGCCTGCGCTGTGCTGCTGCTGCAGCTTGCCAATGCCGCGATGCTGCCTTTGATGGCGGGCGTCGTCACGACGCGCTCGGCCGACTGGGCACCGGCGCTGATCGCCTTCTGCATCGTGGTCCCGCAGGCCATCGTCGCGGCGACCTCACCGACGGTCGGCCGAAAGGCGCAGCAATGGGGCCGTCGGCCACTGCTGCTGATCGCCTTCGCCGCGCTCGTGATCCGCGGATTGCTGTTCGCCGTGGTCACCGACCCGTTTGCGCTGGTCGCCGTGCAGATCTTCGACGGCGTCACTGCTGCCGTGTTCAGCGTGATGATCCCGCTGATCGTCGCCGACATCGCTTTTGGCAGCGGGCGCTTCAGCCTTGCGCAAGGCATTGTCGGAACAGCCACCGGCATCGGCGCGTCGCTCAGTACGGTGACCGCCGGCTTCGTCGCCGACAAGCTCGGCGCGCCGGTTGCCTTTGTCGGTCTGGCCTGCGTCGCCGGGCTCGGCCTCTTGTTGATCTGGCTCGTGATGCCCGAAACCCGCCGCGACCACGGCGAGGTTGAGAGCGGACCTTAGGGCGCGACACTCTCGCCGAGGAAGTTGACCGCCGCCGTGACGCCGCCCTTGCCGTGCGGAATGCCGAGCGCCTGCAGTCCCATCTCGATCACGCCGAGCGTTCCGAGAATCATGGGCGCGTTGACATGGCCCATATGGGCGATGCGGAATGCTTTTCCGTGCAGGTCGCCGATGCCGACGCCGAGAATGACGCCGCATTTATCGCGGCAGTAATCGAGCAGCGGCGTCGGGTTGTCCATCCGCACCGTCGTGACCGTGTTGCCGCGTTCTTTCGGCTCGATGATATTGAAGCTCAGCACGCCGCCATCGGCCCATACGGCAACGGCGCGGCGCACGGCTTCCGCCAGCAATCGATGGCGCTGGAACACGTTGACCAGCGTCTCGTCGAACAGCATGTCAATGGCCTGACGCTGCGCGAACATCAGGTGCACCGGCGCGGTGCCCGAATGTTTCCGGTAGTGCTCGTCGCCGTCGCGCTCGGTCCAATCCCAATAGGGCGTGCGCAGATTGGCAGTTTTGTGCACTTCGCGCGCGCGGTCATTGGCGGCGACATAGCCGAGGCCGGGCGGTGTCATCAGGCCTTTCTGCGAGCCGGACATGGCGACATCGATGCCCCATGCATCCATCTCGAACGGCATGCAGCCGAGCGAAGCCACGGTGTCGACCATGAACAATGCGGGATGACCGGCGGCCTTGATCGCCTTGCCGATGGCTTCAATGTCGTTGAACGCGCCTGACGCCGTGTCGATCTGCACTGCAAGCACAGCCTTGATCTCGTGCCTGGCGTCTTGTCGCAACGTTGCTTCAACCTCGGCAGGACGAATGGCGCGATTCCAGTCGCCCTTCAGGCTCTGCACGTCGACGCCCATGGCGCGCGCAGCATGCCCCCAGCCGACCGCGAAACGCCCGCTTTCCAGCACCAGAATCTTGTCGCCGCGCGACAGCACATTGGTGAGCGTCGCTTCCCAGGCACCATGCCCGTTGGCGATGTACATATAGGTGTTGCCTTTAGTGGCGAACAACGTGCCGATATCGCGCAGCAGCCCGAATGTGAGCTGCACCATTTCCTTGGAGTAGATATCCAGCGGCGGACGATGCATCGCCCGCAATACTTCGTCTGGCATCGTGGTGGGGCCGGGGATGGCGAGAAATTCACGACCTGCACGAACGACCATTTTCAATCCTTGTTGGTATTTTTAGCCATGGTGCCATGGCGCAGCGCGAAATCAAAGCGCGTGTGAGGTGGTTTGAATTTCACCGCTTAGTGAGTCAGCGCATCACGCCCGATCACATTCGCGATGGCCTGGAAGATCTGGTCCTTGATCTCGGTCGCCGCCGGGCTCGGGATCGTCTCGGGAGGGCCGTCGTGTTTGGCGCAGGCCACCACGAGCCGCAGGATCCAGACTTCGCCATCGGTGTAGTACAGGTCACCGCCGCCATTGTGGCCGGCGACGGTTGGCCCGATTCCTGTGACCTGATATTTGGCCTCGACCATGCCGGCCTTTTCGAGGTCGCCTGCGAGTACCGCGCGCTCCGCGTCGATATCGGCAGCGATATGATGCGTGATCGCGCCGGTGTATTTGCTGATCCCGACGCTGCGATCGAAAGTCGCATCGCCGAGCCAGACCGGGCGATCTTCCTGTCCCTTGTCGAGTACCTTCCAGAGCCGGATGTGGTGGCGATGATCAGCGCTGTTGCCGACCGGCTTCTCGAAAGCGAGATCCTCGCGGCGGCCGAGGTAAACCAGCGGGCTCACCGGTGCTTCGCGATAGGGGCGGTCGAGCAGGACGCTGCCGACAATCTCGAGGGACGAGCGCAAGGTTACGGGATCGGCGGGATACCAGCCGGCAGCATGCATCGCGCACAGCACGTCCTTCTTGTCGCCGATCAGGCCGACATTGATCGGATCGCCGGGAATACCTTGTGCGGTCATCGTCGTCATCGGCAATCCGGCAAGGCTCTTCTGGTGCTCGTAATGAGTCCAGAGTTCCGGGAGCAGCAGATAGGCGATGCCGCCATAGATGATCAAAGCGAGCAGCGTCAGCCGCGCCGCCCGGAATGTCCGGCTGCGGCGTTGTTTTTGCGCAATGACATCCGTCTGCAGGTCAGCCACGGTTCCGCTCGATCGAATCTGAGCGGGGAACCTGCCACGTCAGCGCCACGATGTCATCGGCGGGTCTCGCGGCAGCCGGCGGCTTCGGCCTCTTCTTTAGAGCAAAACCAGCGTGTTCCCTTGCTGATCCGCATGCTGATCTTGGCATACCAGCGGCTTTCGGGCGTGTGGTAGATGCAGACGCCGGCCCGGTTGACGTTGCCCTTGATCCGGCAGGCTGGAGACGGCGCCACGTGGCCGGATGCCGAGGCCAGCAGGATCGGCAAGGCATCCTCCGGAGGCTTGATCGAGCCGAGAATGGTGGTTTTCTTGTTGCGTACGCGCCAGTCCCAGGGCGCAAAGAACGCGCCGGCCCAAAGTCCGGCCTTGGCCTCACGTGCGGCTTTCTCGTCGGCATCATAGGCATGCGAGAAGCGCACATAGGAGAGCGCCCAGCCGCTCTTCACCATCCATTGGCTGATGTCCTCGCCGTCCACCTCGCATTTGGCGACCGAGCGACCGAAGCGATCGGTCCGTAGCACGTGGCAGGTCCAGCTCTTGTCGCCGACATGTTCAACAAGCGCTTCATGCGCTGCGACACCGCAGGTCCAGCGCTCGCCAGCGGCATTCAGGCACAACTGATCGAGGCCGGGCGAGTCCATGCCGGCGAGCCGGATGCGGGTCGCGCCAATGGTCATCTGGTCGCCATCGCGAATCTTCGGCACCCCGGTCACGTCGGCGGCCTGTGCCAGTGCGGGAATGCAAAGCATCGCGATAAAAAGTGAGAAGGTGCGGAACATGCGCATCGAACCGTTTGATTGCAAAATCATGACGACAATCCGGAGACAGTGCGGGCATTTCGCCGTGCATGCCAGCGCGGTCGCTCCTTCATACCTTCAACTTCGCGCGATGACCTATGCCGCGTGGCCATTCATCATTCTCCGCCGCGCCAGCGCGAGACCCATCAGCACGAAGGCTGAGGTCACTTCGGGACCGCCGACGAGAATCCGTGTCGGCGTTTTCATCTTGTTCCATTCATAGGCCTTGAACGGACCCTTGCGGCCGCCTTCGCCTGTTGCCGTGATGATGCAGCGCAGCGCAGGTGCGAAATGCGCGAGCTCGCCGCCGAGATGTCCAAGCGCGATCAGTGCGAGTGCCGCATCGAAAGTATTCATCTCGCGCGCAATCAACTCATCCTGTACATAAGCGAGCACACGCAGGCGGATGAAGTCGAACGTGCCGTCGGTATCGATGGCTTGTTGTGTCTCGGCCGGCAATTCACGGAAAGCCGCATAGCAGCGGCCGAAATAGGCGCTGTAGAGCTCCGGCAGATAGTAGATGTGCGATTTCGGATCGGCGAAGGCGCCGGATGCCACCAGGCGGCGCTGGAAGCCGATGATCCGCTGCATCGTTTCCAGACGTGTCGGCGTCTCCATCACCTTCCAGCGGACGAGATTCCGGAACGAGACTTCGAGCACGTCGAGATTGAGTGTCGGATCGAGATCGTTGCCATAGGGCCGCTCGCCCGCGAGATTGTCGATCCATGTGACGATGGCGCCGTCATAGTCGATATGGTCGTTGAGCGGCACGGTGACCATCGGTTCGTTGCTGCCGTTGCCGACCTGATAGCCGGCATAGAAGTCGAGTAGGGGTTGATCGAGGATCGGATCGGTCGAGCCGGCCTGTGTGGCGGCGGAGAACGAGCAGGCGGTGGTGTCGCAGTCCGGCACATAGATGCCGAAGCCGAGATCCTGCTTGATCTGTGCGAAGAGGCGGCTGAAGCGCGGATGCGGCGGCGGCGCCAGCGCGGTGATCACGTTCACGCTCGTCCCGTCATGCGAGCGGACTTCCTCGCGGCTGGTGACCAGGCAGAATTCAACCATCGCATCGATGGCGCGGTGCGAGGATGTCGTCTGGTCCGGCGACGGCAGCCCGGTTTCGCCGAAGCTGAGCAGCGCCTCGGTGAAGAACGCGTCGTAATAGGCCGAGCGATGCCGGATCTGCACCGGCTCCCACATGGGTTCGGCAATTCCGGTCCATGGCGGATTGATGAGTTTTCCGGCCGGCGAGCGGGCGATGAAGATACGCGCGAGGGTGAACAACAGCGTCGAGTTCTTGTAGCCGCGCGAATTCAGGCCCGTCAGAGCCATCAGGAAATCGCGGCCATGCATGTCGGGATCGCCGATCAGGTTGAATGCCGCGTAAGTAGGAATGAAGCCGTTGCGGTCGAACGAGCGCAGCAGATGCGCGCCGCAGGCCTTGATGACATTGTCGATCTCGCCCAGCGACGGTGCCTGCGCTGACGCCGTCACCGGCTTCGGCTCTGGATGGCTCAATGTGACCGTGTCGAGCAGCTCGGCGATGGGCTGGCCGATGGCTTTCCAATCGGGGCTCGCGTCGTCGCGCGCCGCTCTCAGGGCCTGCTGTATGGCTTTGAACCGCGCGGGGTCACGCAACTCGGGCAGGCCGGCGCGACAGAGCAATGGACGGAGCGCAGGATTGCCGAGCGCAGTTTTGTAGAACTTGACGATATGGGCGTCGCCGCCGGTGTGCTTGTGGAATAGGGGGTCGCAGAGGTCGTAAAGCGACGGGCCGACCTTGCTGGCTGTCAGCGCGCGGTATGCGGCGCCGGCAAAATAAGTCACACCCATGAGGTTTCTTTCAGTGCCGCCCCCTGCGCACGCCTCGAAAACCGCCCGCCGCTGCTGCGGCGCAATCGCTTCCCGACACCTGCAAGCCTTTGAAAACTTGCACGAATCGGTCGAGATTACAATTGCGTGAAGCGCAAGCCCGTTCAAGACCTTAGCCTGGTCAGTCAGTAACCCTGTCTTAAATCCCGGCCTTTACCGGTTGCCCGGGTGGGCTCGACGGGTTAACAACCAGTTTGCTGCGATGCCGCAAATTGAGCGCATTTAATACTCATTGGTTTGGCATCCCTTCAAACCTATTTCGACGTTCGCGCGACCCACGGTTGCGCCTGAACGATGAGCAGGAATGACGTTATGAACGTACGGCAGTTTCGCGTATCCCGTCGCTCGATCACTGTGGCCGCAGCTTTTGTCGGCCTGGTGTCGCTGGTGCTTGGCGCCAATGCCGCGCTGAACAAGCGCTCGCTGGAAGCCGCACAGGCCGAGACGGTAACCGGGACGATCAATCCCGTGACGAAGGCGTCGCGCATCGCGCTGGTGATCGGCAACGGTCATTACCCCGACGCTGGCGCGCCGCTGAGCCAGCCGATCAATGATGCACGTGCCATGACGAGCGCACTCCGCCGCGACGGTTTCGACGTCGATGTGGTGGAAGACGCGACCCGCGATGACATGACCCGCGCTGTCGAGCGCCTGAAGGCCAAGATCAAGCCTGAAACCGTCGTGATGCTGTATTTCGGTGGCTATGGCGTTCAGGTTGGCCGCCAGAGCTACATGATCCCGGTCGATGCTGCGATCTGGAAAGAGCGTGACATCCGCCGCGATGGCATGAGCGTCGAGGCCGTTCTCGATATCATGAAGGAGCAGGGTGCCCAGGCCAAACTGGTCGTGTTGGATGCGTCCCGCCGCAATCCCTATGAGCGTCGTTTCCGCGGTTACTCCCGTGGTCTCGCGCCGATCGATGTTCCTGAGAATGCCCTGATCCTGACCTCGGCGACGCCAGGCAAGGTTGCCGACGATGTGGATGGTCAGAACAGCCTGCTCGCAACCGAATTGCTGAAGAACATGAAGGCCAAGCCGGCGAGTGCCGAGTCCGTCTTCACCAACACCCGCGTTGCGGTTACCCGCGCGACTGCCGGTGAGCAGGTTCCTGCGGTGTCGTCGTCGCTCGTTGAGGATATCCTGCTCGGCGATAGCGCAACGGCCAAGGCCGGCAGCTAAGCTTTCCCATCGCGTTTACTTGTTAGCGTCTGCGCTGGCCATCACCGGACGAACCGGATCGCCTTCGCGCAACAAGGCGCCTGCCCGCGCGACGATCACATCGCCATCGCTCAAACCTTCGCGTACCTCCACGCGTCCGCCTGACATCAGCCCGATCTCGACGCGGCGCGTCTCGATGCGCTGCCGCCGGACCACCTGCACGACGGTCCCGCCAGCACTGTAGAGAACGGCGGTCAATGGCACCGCGACGCCGCAGCTTTCGCCAGTCTTGATGATGGCACGCGCGTAGGAATTGCTCATCAGCCGCCGGGCCGAGGTGATCGAGACCACGACCTGGCCGAGCTGGCTGTTGGGCTCCACGGTGGAGGCGACGCGTTTCACTTTACCGTCCAGCTCTCCAGCGCCGATCACCTTGACCTTGACCGGCTGATCGACTTTCAGCTTCGGCAGGTCGCGCGTCGGTACCTGGCCGATGAATTCGAATTCGCTCCGCGCGATGATGCTGAAAAGAGCCTCGCCCTTGGCCGATGCGAGTGATCCGACAACGGCGGAAGAGGCGCTGACCAATCCTGCGACCGTGGCCTGAACTTGAAGCGATCCGCCTTCCGGTGGCGTCAGGCGTGCGAGGATCTGGCCCGCAGTGACGTTCTCGCCGGCATCGACCATGACCTCTGCGACCTTGAGGCCCGGGCGATCCGGACGGATCGAGACTTCCTCGCGCGGAATCAGGATGCCGGAGACTTCGACGGTGGCGGAGAAGCAGGACTTCGCGGCGGTCAGCACGGTCACTGCTGCACCCTTCGGGGCATCAGCAGGATCGTCGGCGGCCAGAGCCGGCTGGGTGAACACGCATAGCGACAGCGCGACCAGCAATCTGGCCCATGTGGTGGTTCGCTTGGAAGAGGCGACGGACAGGGTCATTGCTTTTGCCTATTTGTGCGGGACGGCGGGTGGTTGACCGTTTTGCGGGTCTTCCTCGCCGCTCGACACCAGCAGCTTGCGCCCGAAGCGCCATGCCAATTGTCCGACATCGTCCATCATCATGAACATCGCCGGCACGAACAGCAGCGACAGCGCCGTCGAGAAGATCAGCCCGCCAATGATAGCAAGCGCCATCGGCGAGCGGAACTCGCCGCCGGCGCCGAAGGCCAGCGCGGACGGCATCATGCCAGCGACCATGGCAACGGTGGTCATCACGATCGGCCGCGCGCGCTTCATGCCGGCGTCGATGATCGCGACCTCTCGCGGCTTGCCTTCGCGAATGGCTTCCACTGCAAATTCCACCAGCATGATCGCGTTCTTGGTGACGATGCCCATCAGCATCAGGATGCCGATCCACACCGGTGTCGTCAGTTGCTTGCCCGTCAGGAGCAGCGCCAGGATCGCGCCGCCGATCGAGAGCGGCAGTGAGAACAGGATGGTGATCGGCTGCAGGAACGTGCCGAACAGCAGCACCAGCACCGCATAGACCATCATCAGGCCTGCCGAGATCGCGGTGGCGAAACCATCCGCGAGTTCGTTCAGGCTTTCGGCGTCGCCGGACTGCTTGACGCTGACATTCTTCGGCAGGCTCTTCATGACCGGTAGTTCGTAGATTTTCTTCAGGGCATCGCCGAGTGCGGCGGTGCCCACGAGATCCGCGGCCACGGTGGCCTGACGTTCTCTGTCGTAGCGGTTGATGCTGGTCGGTCCCTGATCGAGCTTGATGTCGGCAACGACGGAGAGCGGCACACCGCCGCGGCCGCCACCAAGTGGCACCCGCAATTGTTCGAGAATCTGGAAGTCTGCGCGTGCCGTGTCTTCGAGCTGCACGCGGATCGGCACCAGGCGATCGCCGGCATCGAATTTCGCCAGAGCGGGACCGACGTCGCCGATGGTGGCGACGCGGATGGTTTCCGACAGGCTCTCGGTGGAGACGCCGAGCCGTGCCGCCAGATCGGCGCGCGGCTGTACGCGTAGCTCAGGACGATCCAGCGAGGTTTCCGAGATCACGTTGGAAATCAACGGAATGCGCTTCATCTGTGTTGCCAGTTCGCTGGCGACATTGGCGACGATATTGCTGTCGGTGCCGGTCACTACCAGCGAGATGGCGCGCAGCCCGTTTTCGTCGAGGAACCAGTAGCGGATATCCGGAACGCTTTCGAGTTCCTTGCTGATATCGAGTTCGAGCAGGCGCTGTGTATGTGCGCTGTCGCGTTCGCTCTTTGGAGTGTAGTTGATGATCAGAGCTGCGCGCCGCACTTCATAGGTGCCGGGAGGAACGTGACCGCCATCGACGAACACGCTCTTCACCTCAGGTCGCTTGCGGAGCCGCGCAACGATGTCTTCGGTGACCTTTTCGGTGTAAGCGAGCTGCGATCCCGGTGGCAATTCCATCGCCATGAGCGAACGCGCCGTGTCCTGGGCCGGCAGGAAGCCCTGCGGTAGCAGCTGGATGCTCCAGATCGACAGTGCGAAGACGGCGAGACCGAACAGAACCGTCACGTAGTAGCGCTTCACCGACAGGGTCACGAGCTTGTTGTAGGCCTGCAGGATGCGCCGGGGGGGCGGGTCGTCGTGCTTGTGATCTTTCAGGAAGTATGCGGCCAGCACGGGCGTGACGAAGCGTGCCGCCAATAGTGAGAAGAATACCTGCACCGACACGGTGATGCCGAACTGCTTGAAGAATTGTCCGGCGATGCCGGACATGAAGCTGGCCGGGGCAAAGATCGCGATAATGGTGAGGCTGATGGCGATCACGGCGAGGCCGATTTCGTCGGCCGCTTCCAGCGCGGCGCGATAGGGCGATTTGCCCATCCGCATATGCCGCACGATGTTCTCGATCTCGACGATGGCGTCATCGACGAGAATACCTGTCGAGAGCGTGATGGCGAGGAAACTCACGAGGTTGAGCGAGAAGCCGAGCAGGTCCATCGCCCAGAAGGCCGGAAAGATCGACAGCGGGAGCGAGATCGCGGCGATGACCGTGGCGCGCAGGTCGCGCAGGAAGAAGAACACGACGATGACGGCAAGCGCTGCGCCTTCGAACAGCGTCGAGATTGCAGCTTCGTAATTGCCCTTGGTGAAGTCGACCGACGTGTCGATCAGTTTCAGATCGACATCGGGATAGGACGCCTTCAGCGCATCGATGCGTTTCTGCACGGCCGCGGCGACAACCACATCGCTTGCGCCCTTGGAGCGCTTGATGCCCAGCGCCACCACCGGTTCGCCGTTGAAGCGCGCAAAGGTACGGCGGTCGGCGATGGTGTCGGTGACGGTGCCGAGATCTTCGAGCCGCACTTCGCCGCCGGACGGCAGGCTGATCATGGTGCCGGCGAGTTCATTCAGTGTTTTCGCGCCCGCCAGTGTGCGAATGGCCTGATCGTTCTTGCCGATTTCGGCGCGGCCGCCGGCGAGGTCCACATTGGTGCCGCGCAGACGTCTGGAGACGTCGACGGCGGTAAGGCCTGCGGCCTGCAAGCGGTCGGGATCGAGCGAGACTAGGATTTCGCGCTCGACGCCGCCGATGCGCTCGACCTGTGCGACGTTGCGCACGCCCTGCAGCGCGCGCTTGACCACGTCATCGACGAACCACGACAGCTGCTCCGGCGTCTTGCCCGGCGAGATCGCGGCGTAGGTCACGATCGGCAGGCCGATCACGTCGACGCGCTGGATCAGCGGTTCATTGACATTCTGGGGGAGATTGGCGCGCACGCGCGTCACGGCGTCCTTGACGTCGTTCAGCGCGCGGTCGGTATTGGTTTCCAGCGCGAATTGCACCGTGGTGACCGACAGGCCGTCAGTGATCGACGACGAGATGTGGCGCACGCCTTCAACGCCGGAGACGCCGTCTTCGATGGTCTTGGTGACCTGCGCTTCAAGTTCCGCGGGCGCCGCGCCGAATTGCGAGACAGCGACCGAGATCACCGGAATGTCCGCGCTCGGCAGCCGCGTGATCGCCAGCTTGGTGAAGCTGATCCAGCCGAGTACCAGAAGAATGATCGAGAAGACGATGGACGGAAGCGGATGGCGGATCGACCATGCCGAGATATTCATTGCCATTAACGCACCCGCGATCGATCGAGGTCATCGGCGAACATGGTCTGGACCTTGTCGCCGTCATGAAGTGATGTGCCGGCATCGGCGACGACGATGTCGCCCACCTCGACGCCTTCAAGAATTTCCGTCGACGTATCGGACACCAGCCCGACTTTTACCCGTCGGGTCTCGATGGTGTTGCCCTTCACGAGCTGCACCATGAAGTGTTCGATCGCCGAGCGCGGGATCGCGACGCCGCAGCTGCGCTTGGCGTCGATGCTGGCGCGGGCGAAGACACCGACCTTGAGCGACGGGTTGCTGGCCAGTGACAGCCGGACATGGCCGAGCTGTGTCACGCGGTCGATCTGTGGCGACACCAGCCGCACCTTGCCGAAAATATCGGGCTGATCGTCTCGGCTGATCCGCGCTGTGACGCCGGGGTTGAGTTTGAGGATGTGGATGCTCGGCACTTCCGCATCGAGCTCGAGCTCGTTGTGGATGGCGATCCTGAACATCGGCCCGGCCTGCGGCGAGGCCGGCGCGCCGACGATGGTGTTCACGGAGGTAATCAGACCTGCCGCGGGGGCGCGCAGCGTCACAGGATTCGGGCGTGCATTGCCTGCTGTCGACGGCGGTATCAGCCGGGCCAGTTCCTGGTTCTCGGTGACGGTGTCGCCTTCGCGGACCAGCACTTCGGAAACCTTCGAACCTTCGGTATCCACGCCGACCACGGCCTCGCGGCGCGGAACCACGAAGCCAGTGACCCGCACGAGATCCGAGAAGCAGGCATTGGTGGCCTTGGCGACGATCACCATGGCGCCATTCGGCGAAGCGGAGCCGGCGGGTGCGGGTTCAGCGGCGAAGCCGATAGTGGTGGTTGCGACCATGATGGCCGCCAGCGACAGACATGCGAGAGAGGGGGAGAAGCAGGCAAAAGCCTTCATTGCGAGATCGATCCACTTGGTATTACGGAGCACCAGGGGCATTCGATCGGTGCGGCGGCAGGTCGGGGCAATCTATACAGGATATCCGCGATCACCACAGCAAACAGCGTCCCGCGTGGCGCGGAACGCTGTGGTGCGGCAATCCGCAGCAAGCTCAGAGGTACCACCGAGCTCTATTGGGATGCGGTGGTCTTGTTCGCCATATTCACCACCTGAACGCGGCGGTTGGACGGATCGGTCGGCGCAACGCCGGCCTTCGGCTTGCCCTTGCCATAGCCAACGGTGACCAGGTCGGCGCCGGCGATGCCGTATTTGTCCGTCAGATAGCGCTTGATGGCATCGGCGCGGCGCTCCGAGAGATCCTGGTTGTATTCTTCGCCGCCGACCGCGTCGGTATGGCCGGCGACCACGAAGGTCGCGCCCTTGAGATCTTCGCTGCTCAGGGCCTTGCCGAGGGCCTGCACCGAGGACAGCGACTTCTTGCTGATATTCGCCGAGTTGTAGTCGAAGGTAATTTCCAGATCGATCGCCGGCTTTGTCTGGGCGACGGCGGCGATCTGCTCGCGCTCGCCGATCGACAGCGACCGCGTGCTGCGATTGCGAAGGGAGTCGACGAACTTGCCTTCGGCGGCATTGACGGCCGGCTCGGCCGGCGGCGTCATCGACAGACCGCGGGTCAGCGGCTTCTTCGGCGCTAATGCACGCAGGATCTGGTCGGAGGTCACTTCCTCAGCCGCTGCGGCGATGCCTGCGGTCAGCGACAGGGCGACGCTGATCATGGCGATCGTGCGAAGTGCCTTGAAGCCGGGGCGTGCGGATGTGTTTGACATGGGTGCATCCTTCATTTCGGCGCGCAAAACGCGCTTGAATCAAATCCAACAAAATCTGGTGCCGGATCGCTTCAGGATGGCTTCCGGCTTGCCATCAATAGTGTCCGCTCGCGCGCCGCAGGTTCAAACCGGGCTTGCGACTTTCCTACGATTTTCTTGCGACTTTCCTGCGAAATCCTGGTGACCTCTGGGGATCATCGGCTGGCGTGCTATCGCGCGCTGTCCTATCGGACGCCGTTCTATCGAACGCCGTAGCTGGCAAATTCCTTGACGATGTCCGGGTCCATGGCCTTGGCATTGGTGATGTCGAGATCGCCTTCAGCCGTCTGGCCGAGGCGATGTTTGGCGAGCCCGCGGCCATAGAGCGATGAGGTCAGCTGCGGATTGATCTTCAGCGCAGCGTCGAAATCCGCAATCGCGTTCTTGCTCTGGCCGTTCTTGAGGTTGACCAGGCCGCGGCTGTCCAGCGCATCGACAAAATTCGGGCGCAGGCGCAGCGCTTCGTTGCAGTCCTTGAGCGCGGCGGCGAGGTCGCCGGTCACGGTGCGTGCCCAGCAACGATTGTTGTAGGCCTCGACATCCTTGGGATTCAGTTTGATCGTGGCGTCGAAATCCTTGATCGCAGCGGAATAGGCGCCTTTGCTGGCATAGACCTGGCCACGGCGATACAGCGCGCCGGCGTCTTCCGGATTATCGGTCAGCTTGACGTTCAGCGATTTGACGGTCGGATCCTCCGCCAGCGCCAGCAGGATCTTGTTTTCGTCGCGAGGAACTTCGGCGGCGACGGCAGGGGCAGGAGTCGGTGCCGCGGCCGGCGCAGGCGCTGCTGCCGGAGCGGCCGGCGTGGGTGCAGCAGGCGCGGGGGCGACAGGTGCGGCGACGACTTCCGGCTTGGCCACAGCAGAGGGGCGCGGTGTCGCAGCCGGCGCCGGGTCGGCCGGCTTGGCTTCCGCCACAGCGGCTGATGCCGGGCGCGTTCCCGCTATGAAAGAGAAGTCTTCCGCCAGCGACGACGAAATCCACGGCACCTGCTCGCTGCGCGACGCGCGGGTGACGTTGACGCGGGTTCGGTTCAGCGTCTGCTCGGCGGTGAGATCCGGAACCCGGATTTCCTTCAGCAATTCGCTGACAAACAACCCATGATCGCCGCCGCCATCGCTGACGACCGAGCTCAGCGCCGCCGAATACATCACAAGCGTGCCGCTCGGTGCGATCACCGGAGCGAGCCCGGCGGAGAAGCTGCGGAACCGGCGTTCGAACGGATTGCGGCGAGATGCGTCCAAAAGCGCAATCTTGACGCCGGCGCCGCGGCCGTTGATCTCGCCCAGCACGGTCTCGAGGCTGAAGCCGTCGCGGCGCACGTCGGGCTCGGTCCAGATCTGGGCATCGACCGGGATCATGTAACTCTGGCGCGCGGACTGGATGCCGAAGCCGCTGAAGAACACCAGGGCGACCGAGCCGGGCTTCACCTTGCCGTAGAATTTGTCGAGCGCCCGGCGCATGCCGTCACCGCCGAGATTTTCCCCGGTATCGACCTCAAATCCGTCACGCTTCAATTCGGCAGCGACGTCGCGGGCGTCGTTGATGGGCTCTTTGAGCGGTGTCTCGGCGTCCGGATATTTCGCATTGCCGATCACCAGTGCGATCCGGTGGGTCCGATCTTCCGCGGCGGAGGCCTGCCAGATGGGCGTGGCAGCAAACGTCAGGAGAGCGATCAGAGCAATGCGCATTTTCATAATGAAACCGGTCCAGACTTGAGGGCGCTGTCCAAGCTGTGGCTTGCGCCGCAGCGACACTAATCCACGCCATTCGCATTATCAAACCGGCGTGATCGCGGCTGTCAACGTGCGGTGCTATCGCGTCCATTCACCTCACCACGCGTCCGGCGTTGTCGCTGCAGTCCCGGTTCCCGGTCATTCCGGTGGCTGGAACGGTTTGACCTTTCCCGGCAGCAATGGCTTGTTGCGCATAACAACGATCGGGAACGGGACGGGACGAATGAGCGTGACTTACGAAATCTATGCGATCCGCTATGCCACGATGACGCCGCGGACGCCGCAGATGAATTATCTCGCACCCGATCCCCATGAGACCGCGGCGGCCGATCTCGATTATTTCATCTGGCTGATCCGCGGCGGCGGCCGCGACATTCTTGTCGATACCGGCTTCAACGAGGTCGCCGCGAAAGAACGCAGCCGCAAGCTCACGATCAATCCGATCGATGCGCTGGCCGATTTCGGCGTTCGCGCGGCGGACATCCGCGACGTCATTGTCACGCATCTGCATTACGATCATGCCGGCAATCTCGATCGCCTCCCCAATGCCAGGTTCCATCTGCAGGACCGCGAGATGAGCTACGCGACGGGCCGCTGCATGTGCAACGGGCTGCTGCGGCATCCGTTCTCGGCGGAAGACGTCACCTTGATGGTGCGTCACGTGTTCAATGAGCGCGTCACGTTCCACAATGGCGATGGCGAGGTTGCGCCGGGCGTCACGCTGCACCGCGTTGGCGGCCATTCCGATGGTCTGCAGATCGTGCGCGTGCAAACCGCGCGCGGTCCAGTGGTGCTCGCCTCGGACGCCTCGCATTACTACGGCAACATGCAGCGCCGCAGCCCGTTTCCGATCGTCTACAATATCGGCGACATGTGCGACGGCTGGACCACCTGCGAGCGCCTTGCCGGCCACCCCGATCGCATCATTCCCGGCCATGATCCGCTGGTGCGTGAGCTCTATCCGCGCGTCGAGGGCAGCAAGGCCGATGCCTATGCGCTGCACGAGATGCCATCGCGCTCCTTTGTGAAAGACTAATCGCTCAATAGGCGCCGGCCTTTTGCCCATGCCGCGTCTGCACGAGGTCGAGGCTACGCTCGATCTTGCCGAGTGCGGCGGCGAAGTCCTTGCGCTCCTGCGCCGTCAGGCATGACAGGATGTCGCGCTCTTTGCTTAGCAGGCGCGGGATCAGTTCTTCATAGAGCGCTGTGCCTTTCGCGGAGAGACGCAGTTCGAAGGCGCGGCGGTCGTCTTCGTTTTCGACCCGTTCGATGAGTTCGCGGTCCAGCAGGGCCGTCACCGCCCGGCTGATGGTGGATTTGTGGGTGCGCGTGCATTGCGAAATGAACTGCGCGCTGCAGGCGTCGTCGCGAAAGCCCAGCGTGGCGATGACGCGCCATTCCGGAATATCGAGCCCATAGCGTACCTGATATTCGTCGGACAGTGCGGCGCTGACCTCCGCGGCCAGCCGGTTGAGCCGGAACGGAACGAACTGAAACAGGTCGAATTTTGCCACGGAGCCACCAATTCTGCTGTTGACGCCGCCACGGGTCCGGCGTTTAGATGGTTGCAAATGAGACTATCTTAGAGGGAGTGCGATCCGTTGGCCAGACCAGCGTTGATCCGAAAATACATCCGGTTGCAGGGCGGGGTCTGAGCCATGGCGCAGCATGTCCGCCAGTTTGCCTATCGTCGCCATGCCGATCAGGCACGCCCTGCCGTTGATGCAGCGTGTCATCCCGTTGTGATCGTCGGCGCCGGGCCGGTGGGTCTATCGCTGGCCATCGATCTGGCGCAGCGGGGCCAGCGCGTGGTGCTGCTCGACGACGCCGATCGCATCGGCGACGGCTCGCGCGCCATCTGTTTCTCGAAGCGCTCGCTCGAATATTGGGATCGTCTCGGCGTCGCCCATCGCATGATCGACAAGGGCGTGGTGTGGAAGGTCGGCAAGATCTTTCTCGGACCGGACATGCTGTATCAGTTCGATCTGCTGCCCGAGACCGGCCACAAGATGCCGGCCTTCATCAACCTGCAGCAATATTACGCTGAATCCTTTCTGGTCGATCGCGTGCATCAATTGCCGGAGATCGATCTGCGCTGGCGCAACAAGGTCATCGCGCTGGCGCAGCACAACGATCACGCCGAACTCACCATCGAGACGCCCGATGGGCCTTACACGCTGCGCGCCGACTATGTCGTTGCCTGCGATGGGGCCCGCTCCGGGCTGCGCGGCATGGTTGGCGCGGACTTTTCCGGCGAGGTATTCGAGGATCAGTTCCTGATCGCCGACGTCAAGATGACCGCGGAATTCCCGACCGAACGCTGGTTCTGGTTCGATCCGCCATTCCATTCCGGCCAGTCCGCACTGCTGCATCGTCAGCCCGACGATGTCTGGCGTATCGATCTGCAGCTCGGGCCAGATGCAGACCCCGCCGAGGAGCGGCAGCCGGAGAAGGTGCGGCCGCGCATCGCACGCATGCTCGGCCACGATGATTTCGATTTCGAGTGGATCTCGGTCTACAAATTCCAGTGCCGCCGCATGCAGCGCTTCCTGCATGAGCGCGTGATCTTCGCCGGCGACGCCGCGCATCAAGTGTCGCCTTTCGGCGCGCGGGGCGCCAATTCCGGCCTCGAAGACGCCGAGAATATCGCCTGGAAGCTCGCACTGGTGCTGGCTGGCGATGCGCCGGCGTCGTTGCTGGCGAGCTATGACGCCGAGCGTGGTCCGGCCGCGGACGAGAACATCCGAGCCTCGACCCATGCCACGGATTTTATCGCGCCGCATTCGAAGCAGGAGCAGCGCATGCGGCAAGCCGTGTTGTCGCTTGCCAGGGAGGCCGATTTCGCCAAGCGGATGATCAATGGCGGCCGGCTGTCGGTGCCGTCGGTCTATCAGACGCCGCTCTCGACGACCGATAGCGACGACTGGTCTGTCGGTCCTCAGCCGGGCGCGCATATGCCGGACGCGCCGCTCGCGACTGACGACGGCGCACATGTATTTCTCTCGGAATGTTTCGCGGGGGCGGGTCGCGGTTTCACCGTATTGCACTCGGATGGTCAGGCGATCGAACTGCCCGAGGGCGTGGCGCGTCTGGTCGTCGGCGATGATGCGGCGCTGCGCGACGAGACCGGGTTGTTCAAGGCGCGCTACGGTGCCGATCCCGGAAACGCCTATCTGCTGCGTCCCGATGGTTATGTCGCTGCGCGTTTCCGGCATCCGACGCCGCAGGCGATCAAGGCCGCGGTCGCGCGTGCCTCCGGGAGGCCGTCATGACGGCACTATCCATGACGTCCAACTTCGCCAGTCCCGACGACGCCTATCGTGTGATCGTCGAGGCGCATCGCGGATTGACCGACGATCAAAGCGCGGCGCTCGATACGGCACTGGTGCTGATCCTCGCCAATCATATCGGCGATGCCGCTGTGCTCGGTGACGCGATTGCGCTGGCGAAGCGGCGGCTGCCGAATGTGAGGGACGAGAAATGACAAAACTCGTCATTCCGGGGCGAGGGCGGCGTCAGCCGCACGCGAACCTCAGCCACTCCAATTGGAGTGGCGGGGAATCTCGGCATGTTCATCACTCCGGGATTCCGGGTCTGCACTGCAGTCGCTGCGCGACTTACGTGCATCCCGGAATGACGACCTAGATCTGCAAAGGAATAGATAGATGACCAAGGGTTTCGCATCCACGACCGACATGACCGAGAAGAAGGTCACCTTCTCGGAGATCGGTACCGATCTATATGCCTTTACGGCCGAGGGCGATCCGAACTCGGCTGTCATTGTCGGCGATGACGGTTGCATCGTATTCGACGCGCAGGCGACGCCGGCGATGGCCAACAAGGTGATCGAGCGCGTGCGAACCGTCACCGACAAGCCGATCAAATATGTCGTGCTGTCGCATTATCACGCGGTGCGCGTGCTCGGTGCGTCCGCCTACAAGGCGCAGGGCGTGGTCGCGTCGCAGGAAACCTATCGGCTGGTGGAAGAACGTGGTCAGCAGGACTGGGATTCCGAATTCGGCCGCTTCCCGCGCCTGTTCCAGGATGCTGAGAGCATTCCCGGCCTGACCTGGCCAACGCTCACTTTTGAAGGCGAGATGTCGATCTTCCTCGGCAAGCGCGAGGTGCGCCTGATGCAGCTCGGCGCCGGTCATACGTCGGGGGATATCGTCGCCTGGGTGCCCGATGCCGAAGTCATGTTCTCCGGCGATCTCATCGAGTATCATTCGGCCTGCTACTGCGGCGATGCGCTGCTGCGCGAATGGCCGTCGACGCTGAACGAGATTCGTGCGTTCAACCCGAAGGCAATTGCGCCGGGCCGCGGCGATGCACTGAAAGGGCTGGAGACGACCCGCGAGGCGATCGCGATGACGCGTGACTTCGTGATGTCGCTCTACGGCGCGGCGGAGCTGTCAGTCGCCAAAGGGCGCAGCCTGAAGGAGACCATGGCGGCGACCCGCGACGTCATGGACAAGAAGTTTTCGAGCTTTGCGATCTACGAGCACTGCCTGCCGTTCAATGTATCCCGCGCCTTCGATGAAGCTTCGGGAATCGACGACCCCGTGATCTGGACCGACAAGCGCGACCGGGAAATGTGGGCCGCGCTCCAAGGGTAACCTAGTAGATTCGTCATTGCGAGCGAAGCGAAGCAATCCAGAAGGTCACAAAGGAAGACTGGATTGCTTCGTCGCAAGCGCTCCTCGCAATGACGGTAGGAAAAGGAGGATGAGATGAACATCACCACCAATCCCGATCTGATCAGCCGCAACACCGTCAACGTCACGCCGGGCTATATGTCCGGCTTTGGGAACAGCTTCGAAACCGAGGCGCTGCCCGGCGCGCTGCCCATCGGCCGCAACTCGCCGCAGCGTGCGGCCTATGGGCTCTATGCCGAACAGCTCTCCGGTTCGCCCTTCACCGCGCCCCGCGGCACCAATGAACGGTCCTGGCTGTATCGCATCCGCCCGTCGGTGAAACATTCGGGCCGCTTCGAGAAGACAGATAGCAAGTTGTGGCGCACCGCGCCGTGCCACGAGAACGATCTGCCGATCGCGCAATTGCGCTGGGATCCAGCGCCGATCCCGAAGGAGGATATGACCTTCCTGCAGGGCGTGCAGACCATGACCACGGCCGGCGACGCCGGCACCCAGGCCGGCATGGCAGCGCATGTCTATCTGATCACCAAATCCATGGTAGATCAGCACTTCTACAATGCCGACGGCGAGATGATGTTCGTGCTGCAGCAGGGTAACTTGTTGTTCGTCACCGAATTCGGCCGCATCGATGCCGAGCCAGGCGAGATCGTGGTGATCCCACGCGGCGTCAAGTTTCGCGTCGAACTCACGGGTGGCGCTGCGCGCGGCTATCTCTGCGAGAATTATGGCGGCGCCTTCACGCTGCCGGAGCGCGGGCCCATCGGCGCCAATTGTCTTGCCAATGCGCGCGACTTCCTCACGCCGGTGGCCGCCTATGAGGACAAGGACACGCCGACCGAACTCTATGTGAAATGGGGCGGCACGCTGTTTGTCACCACGCTACCGCATTCGCCCATCGATGTCGTCGCGTGGCACGGCAACTACGCGCCGTATAAATACGACCTGCGGACCTTCTCGCCGGTCGGCGCCATCGGCTTCGATCATCCGGATCCGTCGATCTTCACGGTGCTGACCTCGCCGTCGGAAACTGCCGGCACCGCGAATATCGATTTCGTGATCTTCCCGGAGCGCTGGGCGGTGGCGGAAAACACCTTCCGTCCGCCGTGGTATCACATGAACATCATGTCGGAATTCATGGGTCTCATTTACGGCGTCTATGACGCCAAGCCGCAGGGCTTCACGCCGGGCGGCATCAGCCTGCACAACATGATGCTGCCGCACGGTCCGGATCGCGAGGCCTTCGATCACGCCAGCAATGGCGAGTTGAAGCCCGTGAAGCTCACCGGCACCATGGCCTTCATGTTCGAGACCCGCTACCCGCAGCGCGTTACGGAACACGCGGCCACGACGGCGACGCTGCAGAGCGATTATGCGGATTGCTGGAAGGGCCTGGAGAAGCGCTTCGATCCGAACAAGCGGTGATACACCGGCCGTAGGATGGGTAGAGCGCAGCGAAACCCATCGACTGCAAGCTCTGCAGGGATGGGTTTCGCGAAGACGCTCTATCCATCCTACGACGCCATCAAGTTGACGTGCCTCACCGCTCTCCGGGCGGTACGTCCCTGATCCGCGCCGAATGCGCCGCGATGTCTTCAAGGCTGTAGGACAGATGCGCGCGCTTGTCCGATGGCGGGCGCTTGGCAACGGAAAGTCCCGGCCGCCATTCGGTGACCGGCCGGATCGGGCGTGGGGCGAAGCCTCCGCCGCAGTTCGGACAGACATTGTGGAGCTTGGTCTCCACGCAGTCCGCGCAGAACGTGCATTCAAAAGTGCAGATGAATGCATCGCGTGCCGCGGGCGGCAGATCCTTGTCGCAATATTCACAGTTTGGCCGCAGCGCCAGTGCCATCGTTCTCTCCCAATCGGTTCGTTGCGCCGATCTTGGCAGAACCGCGATGGTTCGTGAACTGTCAGGCGGCCTGACGCTGGAAGGCGGGTGCTACGACGCTGCGTCCGTGCGCGGGATGTTGAGCCGCCGCGCCCAGGCGATGCCCTTTGCGCTCAGGCGAGGGCCGATTTCAGCGGCAGTTTCGATGTTTCCTTCAACCGATCGAGCACGATCGACGAGCGCACATGCGCCACGCTCTGATGCGGCATCAGCACATTGTTGACGAGATCGGACAATCCCTTGAGGTCGCGCAGCACGGCCTTGAGCACATAGTCGGCGTCGCCGGTCAGTGAGTAGGCTTCCTGCACCTCGTCGACCCGCTGCACCAGCGTGCGGAACTTCTTGGCATTGTCCGGCGAGTGGGTGGCCAGTTGCACCTGGATGAAGGCGATGACGTTGAACCCGAGCGCGTCCGATGACAGATCGGCGTGATAGCCGGAGATCACTTTCTCCTCTTCGAGCCGCATCCGGCGCCGCGAGCATTGCGAGGCAGACAGGCCGACGGCGTCGGCGAGCTGCTGGTTGGTCAGCCGGCCGTCATCCTGCAAGGCAGCCAGCATCTTGAGATCGAAGGCGTCTACCGGGATCATGCGTCAAAAGCCTCTTTCATGCGTGAACCGTGCATGAATGTCGCATATTCCATCCGAATTTGCATGCACCTTGCGTCGCAAACGACCGACACTCCAGGCAAGCGATAATGCAAATCAGCTTCGGGAGATCACCATGGGTCCGTTTCCGCACGACGCGCCGGCTGCCATCATCTCGGCACATAATCCGATGGGCACCGACGGCTTTGAATTCGTCGAATACGCGCATCCGAACCCCGCGGAGCTGCATGCGCTGTTCAAGCTGATGGGCTACGCACCCGTCGCAAGGCACAAGACCAAGCACATCACAGTGTACCGCCAGGGCGATATCAACTACCTCGTCAATGAGGAGCCCGGCACCCACGGCTTCAATTTCGTCGCCGCGCACGGCCCGTGCGCGCCGTCGATGGCGTTCCGAGTCGTCGATGCGCAGGCGGCCTATGACCGCGCGATCTTGCTCGGTGCCGAGCCGGCGGATGTGATCGCAGCGCAGAAGACGCTCGAGGTGCCGGCCATCAAGGGCATCGGCGGCAGCCTATTGTACTTCGTCGATCGTTACGGCGCCAAGGGCTCGGCCTATGACCATGAATTCGAATGGCTGGGCGCGAAGAACCCGCGGCCCGAAGGCGCCGGCCTGTTCTATCTCGATCACCTCACCCACAACGTTCATCGCGGCCGCATGGATGTCTGGACCGGCTTCTACGAGAAGCTGTTTAATTTTCGCCAGATCCGTTTCTTCGACATCGAGGGCCGCGCCTCGGGCCTGTTCTCGCGCGCGCTGACCAGTCCGGATGGCAAGATCCGAATTCCGATCAACGAGGATGCCGGCGATGCCGGCCAGATCGAGGAATATCTCAACACCTATCACGGCGAGGGCATCCAGCACATCGCCTGCGGCGTGACCGATATCTACACGACCATCGAGAAGCTGCGCGCCGATGGCCTGCCCTTCATGCCGGCGCCGCCGCAGACCTATTTCGAGAAGATCGATGCACGGCTGCCGAAGCATGGCGAGGACGTGCCACGGCTGCAGAAGAACGGCATCCTGATCGACGGTGAAGGGGTGGTCGCAGGCGGCGAGACCAAGGTGCTGCTGCAGATCTTCTCGGCCAATGCGATCGGACCCATTTTCTTCGAATTCATCCAGCGCAAGGGCGATGATGGCTTCGGCGAGGGCAATTTCAAGGCGCTGTTCGAGTCGATCGAGGAAGATCAGATCAGGCGCGGCGTGCTGCACGTCGGCGATAAGACGGCGGCGTAGTCTTCTCCCTCCCCCAAGCAGCGCAGCTGCGCAGTGGGGAGGGTGGCGCGGCTGCGAGCGTTCAGCGAGCAGACGTGACGGGTGGGGTGGCACGCGCCCCGACGTCACGTGGGGCACCCCCACCCGACCGGCCTTCGGCCGGCCACCCTCCCCACAAGGGGGAGGGATAAGAGAAGCGGAGCTCTTAGGCGAGTATGAGCTTTCTCAATTCGCCCACTCCTTCACCGCATCCCCCAGCTCCACCTTCACTGCCGGCCGTGCCGCCGATGGCGTGCGCGAGAACCGCGGTGCGGGTGCCGGCTGTGTCGCGCCTTCGTGCTGGATGAACACTTCGCGTGCCACCATATGCGGATGCTTGGTTGCTTCCGACATGGTCAGCACCGGTGCGAAGCACACATCGGTGCCTTCCATGATCTTTGACCACTCGTCGCGGCTCTTGGTCTTGAACACCGCGGTGAGCTTGTCCTTCACCGCGGCCCAATTCTTCGAGTCCATGTGATTGTCGTAGCAGGCCTCCGACAGCCCGGCGAGTTCGCGCAGCTCGGCATAGAATTGCGGCTCGATCGATCCGATCGAGATGAAGTTACCGCAGCTGCATTCATAGACGCCGTAGAAATGCGCGCCGCCATCGAGCATGTTGCTCTCGCGGGCTTCCTTCCAGCGACCGGCCGCGGTCATGTCGAAGAACATGGTGATCAAGGATGCCGCGCCGTCGCACATGGCCGCGTCCACCACCTGCCCCTGGCCGGAGCGGCTGGCTTCCAGCATGGCCGCGAGCATGCCCATCACGAGATACATCGAGCCGCCGCCGAAATCGCCCACCAGATTCAATGGTGGCACGGGCTTGTCGGCGCCGCCGATGGCGGCGAGGGCCCCAGTGATCGAGATGTAATTGATGTCATGGCCGGCGGCCTGCGCCAGCGGGCCGTGCTGGCCCCAACCGGTCATGCGGCCATAGACCAGTCTCTTGTTGCGGCCGAGCACAACGTCCGGCCCGAGGCCGAGGCGCTCCATCACGCCGGGGCGATAGCCCTCCACCAGCGCATCGGCACTATCCAGCAGCGACAGCACCTGTGCGATGGCAGCCTTGTCCTTGAGATCGACCTCGATGACCTTGCGGCCGCGCGACGCCGCGCCCTTCGGCATCTGCTTCGGCCGCACCAGCGTAATCACCTCGGCGCCCATATCGGCCAGCAGCATGCAGGCGAACGGACCGGGGCCGATGCCCGCGAATTCGACGATGCGTGTGCCTTTGAGCGGGCCGGTGGCTTTGGTCTGTGGTCGCGACGACGCGAGGGTGGTGTCCTGCACTTGTGTTTCCCATGCTTGATATTGGTCGTCGATAGCGACGGACCGATTTGCCGGAAACTGTCTATGCTGGAGGTGACAAGGGCAAGAAGCTTTTGGCCGCAATCCTGCATGCGGCCATGCTGCGGCACTGCACAAAAATGCTGAAGCCAAAACTCGATGTCGTCCCCGCGAAGGCGGGGACCCATAACCACCGAGTTCGTGTTTTGCAATGGCCTCTGCCGCCATTCCGCCGCGACGGGATGGAGGCTATGGATCCCCGCCTTCGCGGGGATGACAATTGAGAGGTTCGAATTTTACCCCGCCGCTTCCACCGCGCGCTGTGCCATCACCTTGATGAGATTGGCGCGATATTCCGCCGAGCCGTGGATGTCACCCATCAACCCATCGGCTGAGATCTTCACGCCATCCAGCGCTCCCGCCGACCAGTTGGCTTTCAGTGCAGCCTCGATCGCCGGCACGCGCATCACGCCGCTCTGCGATGCGCCGGTGGCTGCGACACGGACTTCGCCGGACTTTGTCTGCGCGACGAACACCGCGGTGAGTGCGAAACGCGACGCCGGGTGGCGCATCTTGGCGTAGCCGGCCTTGGCCGGAATGGGAAACGACACGGATGTGATGATCTCGTCCTCTTCCAGCGCGGTCGAGAACAGGCCCTGGAAGAAATCGTCGCCTTTGATCTCACGCTTGTTGGTCTTGATCGTGGCATTCAGCGCCAGCACGGCGGCGGGATAGTCGGCGGCGGGATCGTTGTTGGCGATGGAGCCGCCGATGGTGCCGCGATAGCGCACGGCGGGATCACCGAGCACCGACGTCAGATGCACGATGGCGGGAATTGCCTTCTTCGCCGCGGCGCTCTGCGTGATGTCGTAATAGGTCGTTGCGGCCTTGATGATCAGCGCGTCGGATGTTGCCTCGATGCCGATCAAGTCCTTGATCTTCGCGAGGTCGATGACATCCGAGGGTGCCGCAAGACGCTGCTTCATCACGGGGATCAGCGTGTGGCCACCGGCGAGATATTTCGCCTCGGGATGCTTGGCGAACAGGGCCGCTGCTTCGTCGATGCTCGCAGGGCGGTGATAAGTGGTCTCATACATTGTATTGCTTCCTTATCTTTTGGTCGTGTTTTCTTGACGCGAACCGGCTTCCACTTCGCTTGAAAACACTCCGCTTATTCCGCTGCCTGCTGCAATTGCAGCGCTTCCCAGACACGGCCGGGCGTCGCCGGCATCTCGATCTTGTTGTGACCAAGCGCATCGGTGATGGCGTTGATGACGGCGGGTGACGAACCGATCGCGCCGGCCTCACCGCAGCCTTTCACGCCGAGCGGATTGCCCGGGCAGAGTGTCGTGGTGTGCGAGACCCGGAACGACGGCACGTCGTCGGCGCGCGGCATGGCGTAATCCATGAACGACGCCGTCACCGGCTGGCCGTTGTCATCATAGATAGCGCTTTCGAGCATCGCCTGACCGATGCCCTGGGCGAGGCCGCCATGGACCTGGCCTTCGACAATCATCGGATTGATCAGCCGGCCGAAGTCATCCACCGCGACGAAGTCGACGATGTCCACCTTGCCGGTGCCGGGATCGATCTCGACTTCGCAGATATAGGCGCCGGCCGGGAAGGTGAAGTTGGTGGGATCGTAGAACGCGCCTTCCTTCAGGCCGGGCTCCATGCCATCCGGCAGATTGTGTGCGGTATAGGCCGCGAGTGCCACCATCGGCAGTGCGATCGCCTTGTCGGTGCCGGTCACCTTGAACTCGCCATTCTCGATGACGATGTCGCCTTCGGAGGCCTCGAGCAGATGCGCGGCGATCTTCTTCGCCTTGGCTTCTACCTTCTCCATCGCCTTGAAGATCGCAGACATGCCGACCGCCGCCGAGCGCGAGCCATAGGTGCCCATGCCGAATTGCACCTTGTCGGTGTCGCCGTGTACGATCTGCACCTGATCGACGGAAATGCCGAGCCGCCCGGCGACCAGTTGCGCGAAGGTCGTCTCGTGGCCCTGGCCGTGGCTGTGCGAGCCCGTCAGCACCTCGATGGTGCCGACCGGGTTGACGCGAACTTCCGCGGATTCCCACAGGCCGACGCCGGCGCCGAGGCTGCCGACCGCCTTGGACGGCGCGATGCCGCAGGCCTCGATGTAGCAGGAGAAGCCAAGCCCGCGCAGCTTCCCGCTGGCTTTGGCCTTCGCCTTCCGCGCCGGGAAGCCGCCGTAGTCGATGGCCTTCAGCGCCGCGTCGAGCGATGCGCCGAAGTCGCCGATATCATAGGCCATGATGACAGGCGTCTGATGTGGAAATTGCGTCACGAAGTTGATGCGGCGCAGCTCGGCCGGATCGACCTTCAACTGCCGCGCCGATGTCTCCATCAGCCGCTCCACCAGATAGCTCGCCTCGGGTCGTCCGGCGCCGCGATAGGCATCGACCGGCGTGGTGTTGGTATAGACGCCCATCACCTCGGCATAGATGGTCGGGATATTGTACTGGCCCGATAGCAGCGTAGCGTAGAGATAGGTCGGCACCGAGGACGAGAACAGCGACATATAGGCGCCGAAATTGGCGTGGGTCTTCACCCGCAGGCCCAGGATCCTGTTGTTGGCGTCGAAGGCCATCTCGGCATGCGACATGTGATCGCGGCCATGCGCATCGGTAAGGAAGGCCTCGGTGCGGTCGCCGGTCCATTTCACCGGGCGGCGCACTTTCTTCGACGCCCAGAGTGCGACCATTTCCTCGGGATAGATAAAGATCTTCGACCCGAAGCCGCCGCCGACATCGGGGGCGATGACACGCAGCTTGTGTTCCTGCGCGACGTTGTAGAACGCCGACAGCACGAGCCGCGCCACATGCGGATTCTGCGACGTCGTATGGAGCGTGAAGTGCTCTTCTGCGTCGTCATATTCTGCGACGGCTGCGCGCGGCTCCATCGCATTCGGCACCAGCCGATTGTTGGTCAGGTCCAGCGAGACCACATTGGCGGCCTTGCCGAAGGCGTCATTGGTCAGCTTCTCGTCGCCGATCGCCCAGTCATAGACCACATTGCCTGGCGCTTCCGGATGTAGTTGCGGCGCGCCCGAGGCGAGTGCTGCGGTCATGCTGCTGACGGCGGGCAACTCTTCATATTCGACGACGACGGCTTCGGCGGCATCCTTGGCCTGGTTCTTGGTCTCGGCGATGACGACTGCCACGGCCTGTCCGACAAAGCGCACCGTGTCCGGCGCCATCGCCGGCCATGCGCCCATCTTCATGGGTGTGCCATCCTTGGAGGACACCGCCCAGCCGCAGATCAGATTGCCGATCTTGTCATCCACCAATTGCTGGGCGGTGAGCACATCGACCACGCCGGGCATGTCCTTTGCCGCGGAAGCGTCGATGCCCTTTACTTTCGCATGGGCATGCGGACTGCGGATGAAATGTGCGTGGGTGAGGCCGACGATCTTGACGTCGTCGACATAGCGGCCGCGGCCGGTGATGAAACGCTTGTCTTCCTTGCGCGCAACGCGTGCGCCGATGCCTTCAACGCCCATCTCATGGGTCTCCCTGCCGGAGTTTTTGATTGTCCGCGCTTTCCATCGAAAGGCGCGGTTGGCTCAGCTCAGATCAATGCGCCGCGGCTCATTCAGCCGCTTGCGCAACCTTCATGCGTCCGGCGGCGTCGAGCACCGATTTGACGATGTTGTGGTAGCCGGTGCAGCGGCAGATATTGCCTTCGAGCTCGTGGCGCACTGTCTCTTCATCGAGTTCGCCCGCGTGGCGATTCACGATGTCGATCGCCGACATGATCATGCCCGGCGTACAGTAGCCGCACTGCAAACCATGATTGTCGCGGAACGCCGCCTGCATCGGATGCAGCTGGTCACCCTTGGCAATGCCTTCAATGGTGGTGACATTGGCGCCGTCGATCTGACCGACCAGCGTGGTGCAGGATTTCACGGCCTTGCCGTCGATATGCACGATGCAGGCGCCGCACTGGCTGGTATCGCAGCCCACATGGGTCCCGGTCAGGTTGAGATTTTCGCGGAGCAGGTGGACGAGAAGGGTTCTGTCTTCGACCGTGGCAGAGACAGATTTGCCATTGACCGTCAGTTTCACTGTGGACACGCAGACCTCCCGGTATTTTTTAATTATTCCAATTAGAAGCGCGGTGCGGAAAGTTTGCAACTGGGAATTTGGTGGGTGCTTCACCCTCCCCTGGAGGGGGAGGGGCGATGCGAGCGTAGCTCGCAGCGGGGTGGGGTGAAATCACAAGCGACGCAGTGTGTGGTCTCACCCCACCCCGTCTCGCATCCGCTTCGCGGCTGCTCACCGACCCTCCCCCTCCAGGGGAGGGTAGGCGCGTATCCCTCCTGCAAATTTGTGCCTTCATATCCGCAGGCTGCGATGCTCTAGTCGCGGCGCAATAAATGCCGCAAGCGATTGCGGACAATAACAATTCCGCGACGAGGAGTTTTCGGGAGTGATCGACAAGCGCGTAGCCAGCGCGGCCGAGGCCGTGGCTGGGGTGAAGGACGGGGCAGTCGTCCTGGTGGCCGGGTTCGGTACTGTCGGCATTGCCGATGATCTGCTGGAGGCGCTGCACGAGCAGGGTGCGACCAATCTCACCATCGTCCACAACAATGCCGGCAATGGCGATACTGGTTTGGCCCGGCTGATCAATTCCGGCCGCGTAGCCAAGGTGATCTGTTCTTATCCGCGCTCCGGCGACTACAGCGCTTTCCTCAATGCCTATCGTGCCAAGACGCTGGAACTCGAACTGGTGCCGCAGGGCATCATCAGCGAGCGCATGCATGCGCATGCCGCGGGACTTGGTGGCTTCTTCTCGCCTGTGACGGCGCATACCAAGCTCGCCGAGGGCAAGGAGACCCGCGAGATCGACGGCGTGCTGTATGTGTTCGAGAAGCCGCTGAAGGGCGACATTGCACTGCTGCGCGCCAAGAAGGCGGATCGCTGGGGCAACCTCGTCTATGACCAGTCGGCGCGTAACTTCAATCCGATCATGGCCATGGCTGCCGATCTCAGCGTCGTGCAGGTCAATGAAATGGTTGAACTCGGCAGTCTCGATCCGGAAGCGGTGGTGACGCCGAGCATTTTCATCGATCGTGTGGTGGTAGTGGGAGCAAAGGCATGACGTCGTCTGATAAGACCGCAACATACAAGCCGCTCAATCGCGACCAGATGGCCTGGCGCGCCGCGCAGGACCTGCAGGAAGGCGCCTATGTCAATCTTGGCATCGGCATGCCGACGCGGGCGGCGAGCTATGTGCCCGATGGCCGCGAGGTGATCTTCCACAGCGAGAACGGCATTCTCGGCCTCGGGCCGAAGCCGGAGCCGGGCACGGAAGACGAGAACCTGATCGATGCCGGCAAGAACTACACGACTCTGATCAAGGGCGGCGTGTTCATGCACCACGCCGACGCGTTCCTGATGATCCGCGGCAAGCATCTCGATGTCAGCCTGCTTGGCGCCTTTGAAGTCTCCGAAGCCGGCGATCTCGCCAACTGGACCACGGAAGATCCGTCTTTTCCGCCCGGTGTCGGCGGCGCGATGGATCTGGCGGTCGGCGCCAAGGAAATCCGCGTGATCATGGATCATACGGACAAGGCCGGTAAGCCGCGGATCCTCAAGAAGTGCCGGCTGCCGCTCACGGCACCGGGCTGCGTCAAGCGCATCTACACCAATCTGGCGGTCATTGACGTCACGGAGCAGGGCCTGTTCGTGCGCGAGATGGTCGAGGGCATGACGCTGGAGCAGTTGCAGGCGCTCACCGAGCCCAAGCTGCAGCTCGCCAACAACTGGCAGTCGCTGACCCCGCCGGCGATGGCGGCGTAGTTGGCTCGTCATTCCGGGACAGGACGGACCGCGTAGCGGGGCCGGCATGGGCCCGGAATCTTGAGCTGCTTTGCACAACATGTCGAGATTCCGGGTTCGGTCCCGCCGCCTACGGCGTCGGCCCGCCCCGGAATGACAGTCCTGTTCGCCTGCCGCGCAACCTCCAGAAGTTCCGGTATCCGTTTACTCGTCCTTAGCCAATGTGCCGTAGGTTTGGGCATCGGCTTTGCGCGCGCTTGCGCGCGATGACCGGGATGTTGGGAGTGATGAACGGGGGCCCCACGTGGCAACGACGACGCTTGTCCGGAAGAAGCCGGCTTCTTTTAAGTTTCCTGCCCTCAGGTTCCGCGCCAAGGTGACGCTGGGCTTTGCGGCCGTGCTCGCCATATCCGCGCTCAGCATGGTGCTCGCTTATGTCGGCTTCGAGCGCATCTCGGCCGGCGTGGTATCGTATCGCACCAGCGTTGCGGAGTCTGGTCTGGCCCGCAATATCGACCGCGAACTGACCTCTTATCAGGCGCTGACGCGCTATTACGTCCTCACCAGCAATGAAGCGGACGCCAAGGCAGCGAAGGCTGCGGAAACCAGTCTGAAGGACGCCATCGACCAGTCGATGAAAGTGACCAAGGACTCCGCGCGGCTCGACAAAATCACCAAACTGTCCCGCGAATTCATTACGTTCACCAAGGTGTTCGCCGACATCCTCACCGTCAAGGGACAGAACGACACTATCGCGTCGACCCAGTTGTCGCGCACCAGCCTGATGCTGCGTAACAAGATCGATGATCTCGGCGATACCGCGACCATGGCCGGCCTTGCCTCCGTGCAGGATCAGGTCAAGGAAATCACCACCCAGTTCATCACCGCGACCTCGCTCGTGAACACCTATATCGGCAAGGCCGAGGACAAGACCTCGAATGCCGCAACGGCTCGCATCAAGTTCCTGCAGAACTCGTTTGCGACGATCTATGCCAATGACGACAAGATCAACAACAAGGTGAAGGAGATCACCGCGGAGACGAAGCTCTACGCTGATGCTTTCGTCAAGTTCGTTGAGAACACCAAGAAGGTCGACGGTCTCGTTCAGGAAATGTCAGAGACGGCGGGAGCGATCACCAAGCTGTCGACGGCGATGAAGGGGGATCTGCTGTCCGATCAGCAGCGTCTTGAAACCGAATCCGACACCACGATCCACGATACCGAGCGCCAGGTGATGGTGCTGGGCGTTGGCGGCTTCATCGTCGGTGCCATCCTTGCGCTGCTGCTGGGCCGCAGCATTGCCGGTCCGATGATTGCGATGTGCGCAGCGATGCGCAAGCTCGCAGCCGGCGACTTCGAAGTCGTGCTGCCGGGTCTTGGCCGCCGCGACGAACTCGGCGACATGGCGTCGGCCGTGGAAGAGTTCAAGGTACAGGCCATCGCAAAGGCCGAGCGGGATGCCGCCACGCAGGAAGAGCAAAGCCGCGAGGCCGGTGCGGCGCGCCGTGCCGAACTCATCCGCTTTGCCGACGATTTCGAGGCCGCCGTGGGTGCGATCGTCTCGAACGTGTCGGCATCGGCAGGGCAGCTGGAAACCGCAGCGGGCACGCTGACGCGCACCGCCGAGACCACCGAGGGATTGTCGAGCCGCGTCGCCGGCGCATCGGATCAGGCCTCCTCGAACATGCAGTCAGTGGCGACCGCAACCGAGGAGCTCTCGCTGTCGGTCAATGAAATCGGCCGCCAGGTGCAGACCTCCAGCAAGATCGCCGATAGTGCGGTCGTGCAGGCGCAGCAGACCGATGCCCGCATCGGCGAATTGTCGCGCGCCGCGCAGCGCATCGGCGACGTCGTCGATCTCATCACGGCGATTGCCGAACAGACCAACCTTCTGGCGCTCAATGCAACCATCGAGGCTGCACGTGCCGGAGATGCCGGCCGCGGCTTCGCGGTTGTGGCGTCCGAAGTGAAGTCGCTGGCCAGCCAGACCGCAAAGGCAACCGAGGAAATCTCGACCCAGATCGCGGGCATGCAGAGCGCGACGCAGGAATCGGTGTCGGCGATCAAGCAGATCGGCAGCACCATCGGCGAGATTTCCGGCATTGCGTCCGAGATCGCCAGCGCCGTCGAGCAGCAGGGCGCTGCCACGCGCGAAATCGCACAGAACGTCCAGCGGGTTGCCCATGGCACCCAGCAGGTCGCCGGCGATATCGTCGACGTCAACCGCGGCGCCACCGAAACCGGCGCGGCGTCGGCTCAGGTGCTGAATTCGGCACAGACCCTGTCGAGCGAGAGTGCGCGGCTGCGTGCCGAGCTCGATCGGTTCATGGGGAATATCCGGGCGGCGTAAACGCGATGCCCGCACCTATAACTCCGTCATGCCCGGCCTTGTGCCGGGCATCCACGTCTTTGCCGCAAAGCAAGACGTGGATGGCCGGGACAAGCCCGGCCATGACGGCGTATTATTTTGCGTCTGCCATATAGGCCCGCCATCCGCCAAACGACGAGATGTCCCGCGCGCCTTCCGTCGCCCTGGCTTCCACGAGGAAGCCCTTGACGCTCGATCCGTCGGACAGCGTCAACGTGCCGATCGACATCGGCTGCGGAAGCGATGCAACGAATTTGCCGAAGGCCTCTGCCGACAACGCCCAGACTTCGACGGCGATTTCCGCGCCCGAGCCAGCGGCGACGCGCAGCAGGCCGGGCTTCGCCGGCGTCGTGCCGTTGAGCGCATAGAACTTGTAGTCCGGCGCCGTCGTCGTGGCTTTCAGCAGGCGACCATTGAGGGCCTGCAACTCGCCGTTCAGCGCCATGCCGGAGAGATGCGCGCCGACCACTGCGATCGCGATTTCGCCTTCGGCCAACTCAGTGGACAGTGCCGCCAGCGCCGGCTGCGGCAGGGCCCCGGCGCCAACCGGCAATTTGGTGTCGGCGTGAAACACGCGGCCGATGCTCGCCAGCAAGGCGTCGTCGCCGCCCGGCGCGAGTAGCGTGATGCCGAACGGGATGCCGTCGGCACGCATGGCTGCGGGGATGGCGAGGCCGCAGAGGTCGAGCAGGTTGACGAAGTTGGTGTAGGTGCCGAGCCGCGAATTGAGCTCGATGGGATTGGCGAGCACCTGCGCCGTCGTATAGGCGGTCGGCGCCGTCGGCAGCACCAGCGCGTCGATAGCGGAGAAAGCCTGTTCGGCGACCCGCTTCAGCTCCTGCAACTTGTACAGGGCCGCAAACGTATCGGTCGCGCTCTGCCGTGCACCGGCGATGGTGATCTCGCGCGTGACGGGATGAATTGCATCCGGCGCAGACGCCAGCAGATCGCGGATCACCAGCAGGCGCTCGGCGACCCATGGTCCATCGTAGAGCAGCCGCGCGGTCTCATAGAACGGCTCGAGGTCGAACTCGACCAGCGTCGCGCCGAGCGAGGTCCAGCGCTTCAGCGCGTCCGCATAGGCTTTCTCCGAGGCCTTGTCGCCGAAGAAGATCAACTGCCCATTGCGCGGCACGCCGAGCTTGAGGCCTTTCGGAAAGTCCGTGACCGAACCCGGCACCCGCTTGCGCGAATAGGGATCATGCGCGTCATAGCCGCCCATCACATCGAGCGCGGCAACAGCATCGTCCACCGTGAGCGTGAAGATCGAGACGCAATCCAGCGTGCGGCAGGCCGGCACGACGCCGGCGGTCGGGATCAGGCCGAGGCTGGGCTTGAGGCCGATGATATTGTTGAGCATCGCCGGCACGCGGCCGGAGCCCGCAGTGTCTGTACCAAGCGTCAGCGGCACGAGGCCTGCGGATACCGCAACGGCAGAGCCGGAGCTCGATCCGCCGGGCACGAGATCGTCGCGGATCGCATTCTTGGGAATGCCATAGGGCGAGCGCACGCCGACCAGACCCGTCGCGAACTGGTCGAGATTGGTCTTGCCGATGATGATCGCACCCGCCGCGCGCAGCCGCGCCACGGCGCTGGCGTCACGCGTTGCGTTATAGGCGAAAGCGGGACAGGCGGCGGTGGTCGGCAAACCGGCGACGTCGATATTGTCCTTCACGCCGACCGGCACGCCGTAGAGCGGCAGGGTGGCGGGATCCTTCGCAGCGAGCGCCTCGGCTTCGGCGATCGCCTCGGCCTCGTTGCGGAGCGTGATGAAGATGGCGGTATCGCCGCGGTCGCGGATTCGCTGATAGCTGCGGGCGACTGTCTGTGCGGGCGTGACGGTGCCGGCGCGATGCGCGGCGACGATGGCGGCGATCGTTTCGGGAACGGTGGTCTCGGGAACGGACTCACTCACGATGCGAACCTGCTGCGGATGGCACGGGTGTGCCACCCGCAGGTTGAGACGATGTTATTCAGCAGGCACGGCAAGTGGCGGCTCCGATTGCGGGACAGAAGACAGGCTGGTTGCGCCGAACTTGTCCGCGGCGAAGAGCCCGGCTGCAACAAGAGCATAAGCGAGAGCGACGCCGGGCGTCACCCCCAATCCGCCGCCGATCCCGATCGCCTCGCCATGCATGAAGCCGAAATAGGTCAGCACGGCACCGGCCAGAGCGAAAGCCGAAGCGTTGAGGAATTTGCGCTCGATAACGAACACCGCGATGGCGCCGAGCACCAGGCCGACCAGGATCGAGCCGCCGCCCATGACTTCGAGGCCGTGGAACAGCACGCCGTTCTGTCCCATCTTGGCGATGAATTCGGGCGAATGGATCGCGCCGAAATTCATGCCGGCGGCACCGAGTGCGCCCGACAGCAGCACCGTGGCCCAGGCCGCAAGATGCGGCGTGAGTGCGAGGGCAATCGCCGGAGCATGTTCGCGCGGCGTGGTCTCGAACGCCTGCGCACAGATCAGCATGCCGATATAGAGCAGGATTGGTGAGATCGCGACCACAGGGATAACGGCCAGCATCAGCGAGATGACGCCGAACCATGACAGTACGATCACCATCAGGCCGGTCGCTGCCGAGTAGCCGATCCGGCCGCCCATCGCCTTCCAGCCGGGATGGCCGATATAGACCGCGTTGATGAAGGGGTTGCCCATGAGGCAGCCGATCAGCGAGACGACGCCGTCTGCGGTCAGCACGCGGGTGGTCGGATATTCGTCGCCGGCGGCTTCCGCGCTCTCGACATTGTCCATCGCCTCGACCAGATCGTAGATGCCATAGGGAATGGCGGTGACCAGGATGATGCCGAGGAACTGGAAGCCGGAGAACACGTGATCGAAGGCCGGGATCGGCACCGAGAACCCGAAATTGGTGAAGGCTGCTTTCACTCCGGCGACGCTGACGCCGCCGATACCGACTCCAAAGAGGTTGGAGCCCCAGGCGATCACCATGCCGACGCCGATCGCGACGAGGCCTGCCGGAATCCCCTTGGGATATTTATAGCCGCCGAACCAGCTCAGCATGATGATGGCAAAACATGTGAGGCCGATCACCGGCGTCATGAACATTTCCAGCGCCGGGCGCATCGCGATGAAGGCGATGGAAACGCCGGCCAGCGTGCCAAGCAGCGCGGCGCGCGGCGTCACCTTGCGGATCCAGGGCGCGATGAAGCCGCCGATCATCAGGATGAAACTCTGGAAGAACACCCAGACGAGGCCGGCTTCCCACCCCTTGATGGGATCGCCTGTCGTGATCGAGATCGGCAGCATGATCACGAAGGTGACGATGAACATATGCGGCACGCTGATGCCCGAGGGCAGCGCGCAGACATCGCTGCGGCCGGTCTTCTGCGCCAGTTTGTAGGCGAGCCAGGCGTAGTACATCGTGGACAGGCACATCATCAGGCCCATGGCCGGAAGGATGCGTCCGAATACGATGTTGTCAGGCATTTTCAGGACAAAGCGCAGCAGGCCGGTCAGTACCAGCATGTTGACGAGGATATTGGTACCGAAGCCGAAAAACGCATTCCAGTCGCCCGGTGTCCATAGAGCGGGCTTGAAGTCGGATTTGCCGGCAGAATCTTTAGAAAACGTCCCCGCGGTCGTGCTCATCGTGATGCTCCTGCTGCAAGTTTGTTGGAAGTCTCCGGTGCATTTTCAGAAAGTGTCATTGCTTCAAGGATTGCGGCGGATGAGGCGACCCAGCCGAAGATGCCGCCCTGGGCCTTGATCATCTTCAGGCCCATCTCGTGGAATTCAGGAAAGTAGGACGCGCAGCCGTCAGAAATGACGATGCAGCGATAGCCGCGGTCATTGGCTTCGCGCACGGTGGTGTTGACGCAGACCTCCGTGGTGACACCGCAGACCAGCAGCGTGTCGATGTCGCGCGCCTTGAGATCGGCGCCGAGCGTCGTGGCGTAGAATGCGCCCTTGCCGGGCTTGTCGATGACGATCTCGCCTTCGACGGGATAGAGTGCGGGAATGATGTCGTGACCGGCCTCGCCGCGAATGAGGATGCGTCCCATCGGACCGGGATCGCCGATCCGCAGGCTCGGCGCTCCGCGTTCGATCTTGGCGGGCGGTGCGTCAGACAGATCGGGCAGGTGCCCCTCACGGGTGTGCACCACCATCATCCCGGTTTCGCGCGCGGCTTTCAGCACCGCGGCGATCGGGGCGACGGCGCTGGCGAGTTGTGAGACGTCATTGCCGAGCGTCTCGCCGAAGCCGCCGGGCTCCATGAAATCGCGCTGCATGTCGATGATGACGAGCGCTGTCGTGCCCCAGTCGACCGCGATCGGGCCGGGTTCTGCAAGGACCGCCGTTGTATGCAGTGAGTCCGCCATTGCCGTGTACTCCCCGAGGCATGGATGTCTCAGAGGTTAACAAAGCAAGCAGCGTGCCATTGTGTACAACTGCGACGGTTGAATAATTTCGGATATTATATTTATATAAATCAGATGGTTATTTCAGAATAGCTTTGCAGCCTAAATGTCGTTCGCAAGCCGGACGCTGGCTAATTGCTTAGTTTGTAGCCGGGGCTGATAGATTGGCAGCGACCGCACGTCATCGCAGCCCGGAGGGCTGCAATGACGCGGCGCGCTTGCCCTCAGTCCCAGCCGTCGCCCTTGATGCCTGGATTCGCATAGACGATGCCACCGTCCACCGCGATGGTGGCGCCGACCACGTAGTCGCCGGCACGCGAAGCGAGATAGATCGCGGCGCCCGCCATGTCCTCGTCGGTGCCGATCCGGCCGGCAGGCACGCGGGTTGCCACTTTATCGGCATTGTCGCGTGCAGCCTTGTTCATGTCCGACTGGAACGGGCCCGGCGCGATGGCCGTGACGACGACGTGATCCTGGATCAGTTTGACGGCCATCCGCCGCGTCAGGTGGATCAGGCCGGATTTGCTCGCCGCATAGGAATAGGTCTCCATCGGATTGACGAAGATGCCGTCGATGGACGCGATATTGATGACCTTGGCGGGCTTTTCCGCGCTGGCTGCTGCACGCAGCGGTCCGGCCAGCGCCTTGGTCAGAAAGAACGGCGTCTTGACGTTCAGCGTCATCACCTTGTCCCAGCCGCTCTCCGGAAATTCATCGAAGTCCGCGCCCCAGGCAGCGCCCGCATTGTTGACGAGAATGTCGAGCTTGGGGTCGCGCTTCTTGATTTCGGCAGCCAGCATCTCGATGCCGGCCATGGTCGAGATGTCGATCGGCAGTGCGATGCATTCACCGGCATACTGCGCTGAGAGTTCTTTCGCGGTGGCTTCGCACGGCCCGGCCTTGCGTGCGGTGATGTAGACCTTCGCCGCGCCCTGGCTGAGAAATCCCGCTGCGATCATCTTGCCGATGCCGCGCGAGCCGCCGGTGACGAGTGCAATGCGGCCATCGAGCGAAAACAGATTGGTGAACATGACGCCTCCCGTTTGTTTTGTCGTTGGGCCGATTGTGTGCGGCGGCGTGCAAGGCGAGTCAACAAGCGCCGCTGCAGTTGACCCAGATCAAGGCCCGAACCGGCGGCCGGCGTAGGCTTCTCGTGTTGGTTCGTCCAGCAAACGGACCTCAACCCAATGGGAGAGTGTCATGAGAGCTCATCAAATTATGACCCGCAAGCTCGTCACCGTGTCGCCGGACGCGTCGATCAGCGAAGCTGCGCGGCTGATGATCGATTATCACGTCAGCGGATTGCCTGTGGTGGATGCGGCTGGCAAGCTGGTCGGCATTGTGACCGAGCGGGACTTCCTGCGTCGGCACGAGGTCGGCACGCAGCGCAGGCGTCCGCGCTGGCTCGAATTCGTGCGTGGCCCCAGCCTGCAGGCCATCGATTATGTCCGCGAAGCCGGCCGCAAGGTGCACGAGATCATGACCCGCGAGGTCCGCACGGTGACCGAGGAGACCGGTCTGGCCGATATCGTCGACGTGATGGAGAAGTATCACATCAAGCGCGTGCCGGTGGTGCAGGGCGACAAGCTCGTGGGTATCGTCAGCCGGCAGAATTTCGTCGAAGCCATCGCCGATGTCATGCACGATGTCTCCGATGTCGGGTCGAGTGATGCGTTGATCCGTCGCCGCATCGTCGCTGTGCTCAGGCATAACGAATGGACACCATTCGGCCTCGACGTCCGGGTGAAGGATGGCGTCGTGGACATCGACGGCTTCATCACGGACGAGAATGTCCGTCGGGCGATCGTCGTGGCTGCTGAAAATGTGGCTGGCGTAACCCGCGTCAACGAGCATCTGTGCTGGGTCGATCCGATGTCGGGCGTGTATTTTCCGCCGGAGACCGATCTGCCGCAAAAGCCGGCCTGATCCGGCGCGGGACCCGCGACTCCAGTAAGGCTGCAGTTCGCCTGCAGCGGGCCAGACTATCCGACGCCGCCGCGCTGGAAGCCGTTCCACATCGCGGTGGCCGCGCCGGAGGTCAGCACCGGCAGATAGCGGGTGTCCTGATAGTTGCCGTTCAGCGAGACCCGCGGCAGCGCTGTGAGCTGCGAGAAGTTGTCCGAGGCGATCACGCCGGGGCGCGTCGTCACGGCTGTCTCGAAGCCGGCGCTTTTCGCCAGTGCGAATTCCCGTGTGCCCGCGGCGCAGCGGTCGCCATAGGGATAAGCAAGATGCACGGCCGGGCGCTGCAGAACGTTTTCGATATCGGTGCGGCTGGCTGACAGCTCATGCACGACCATCGCTTCGCTCTGTTTGGCGAGATTGCAGTGGCTTACGGTATGCGCGCCGATTGTCACCAGCGGATCGGCGGCGAAAGGTTTGAGTTCGTCCCACGACATGCACAGCTCACGGCTGACCGCGTCTTCGTCGATGCCATGCGCAGCGCAGAGCGCGCTGACCTCGCGGCGGATATCCGCTTCTTCCGGCAATCCGCGCAGCCAGCCATGCAGGCGGTCGAACGCCATGTCCTTCCCGGCGAGAGTCGATGTGTCCAGGCGCACCATCTGTCCGTCGATCGGGGCCTCGATCGCATCGGCCCTGGCGACGATGCGCTCCAGCGCCACCCACCACAGCCGGCCTGTGCCGGAGGCGAAGTCGCTGGTGACATAGACCGTGAAGGGAGCGTCGAAATCCCGCATCGCGGGCAATGCATGGTCGCGGTTGTCGCGATAGCCGTCGTCACAGGTGAAACAGGCGAAGCGGCGCGAGAAATCCCGCTCCGTCAACCGCCGCTGTACTTCATCGGGGGTCACGATATCGACGTCGGTCGCGCGCAGATAAGCGAGGGTGGCGCGCAGGAAATCCGGCGTGATCTCGAGGTGACGATTGGGCTGGAACGGACCGGCATGCGCAGGACGCACATGGTGCAGCATGAAAATGGTGCCCACGCCGCCGAAGATTGGTCGCAACACGCGGTGGGCGCCACTGAAATACAGCGCATCCAGGCCGGCACGAATAATCGTGTTGCGAATCTGCTTCATCGTATGACCGAGCAATTGATGCTACCCACGGAAATGATCAGAAACGATTGAACAAAGCGTTATTCGAATACCCGCGGCGACGCCAGAGGTTTGCCTTGATTTCAATTTGACAGTCCCGCAAGGGTTTGTTTTCTCTCTGTTTCCAGACCCGCAGGACGTCGAATGCACGGATTTTACAGGTGGAGTGCCAAATGGTGGCCCGGGCTCATCCCGCTTGCCATCCTTTGGGCGGTTGCTGCCTGGGTTAGCACGATTCCGCTTGAAACGGATTTAACGGCGCACAGCACTGCGGCGCTGAAAAACACGATCCTCGACAAGAGCCAGATCACGGTTGCCGGGCGTGACGTCTCGTTTTCTGCCGAAGCATTTTCCGAAGATGGTCGCCGCAGTGCGGTCTCGTCGGTCGAGGCCACGCCGGGCGTTCGCCTGGTCAATGACGAAACCCGCCTCGTCGCGGAAGCCAAGCCGTTCGTCTGGGTCGCGGAGCGCGACAATGTCCGCGTCACGCTGTGGGGAACCGCGCCATTGCCGGCCAGCAAGGCGCGCATCGTGGAAGCGGCCCGCGCCGCACTCAGCGGAACCGAGGTCTCCGACCGCATGGGTCTGAAGCGCGGCGCGCCGCCGCGGTTTGATGCCGCAGCCGTGCTCTTGCTCGATCAGGTCGCCAAGCTGAAGGAAGGCAAGGCGGTGATTTCGGATACGAATATCAGCCTCTCCGGCATGGCGCGCGACCTCGGTGGCCGCGAAGCCATTGCGGCGGCGCTGAAGAATCTGCCGGAAGGTTTCACGGTCGCGGCCAATGACGTCAAGGCGCCGCCCTATGTGTTCCAGGCCAACAAGGACCCGGTGACGAATACGCTGACGCTGAGTGGCTATGTCCCGGACAACACCATCCACGCCGCGCTGGCGTCGGCTGCCGGACGCAAGTTCGGCAATGAGAAGATCGTCGACAACTTGAAGGCCAGCATCGGCGCGCCCGGCGGTTTTGCCGCAGCGGTGACCACGGCGCTGGGTGCGCTGTCGCGGCTGTCGACGGGGACCCTGGTGGTGTCCGACCGCGAGGTGAAGCTGTCAGGTGACGCACTCTACGAAGTGGCCGCCGACCAGATCCGCGCAAGCCTGGCGCGCGAGCTCCCGCAGGGTTGGCAGGCCAAAGCCGAAGTCTCGGTGAAGCCCGCCGCGGCGCCGGTTGATGCCAGTGTGTGCCAGCAGCTCTTCGCGCAGAACCTGACCAAGGGCCGCATCCGGTTCGAGCCCTCCAGCGCCAGCATCAATGTGGATTCCGCCGGCCTGCTCGATCGCCTCGTGGAAATCGCCATGCGCTGCCCCAATGTCCGGGTCGAGATCGCCGGGCACACCGATGGCGATGGCGACGCGGCGTTCAATCAGTCGCTGTCGGAAAAGCGCGCGCTCGCCGTCGAAGAATATCTCGTGAAGGCCGGCCTGCCGGCGGACCGTTTCTCCACCATCGGCTACGGCAGCACCCAACCCATCGCCACCAACGATACCGACGAGGGCAAGCTGCAGAATCGCCGGATCGAATTCGTCGTGAGGCAAGCGCCATGACCTATCTTGCGATGTTTCACTGGGGCTGGCTGCTCGGGGCGTTCCTGATCGGCTTCTGCATGGGCTGGATCGCCGTGGTCTATCGCGGGCGTTCGGTGTCGCGGGTCTGGATCCAACGCCTGTCGGTGATCGCCGCGGTCATCGTTGGCATCGCGATTGCCAAGGTCGTGCCCGGCCGCTTCGGCTACTGGCTCGATCTCGGCCTCGCCTTGTTCGGCTTCTATCTCGTCGGCTGCGCCATCGGATCATGGCTGCGCGACATCGTGGTGGTCAGGCAGCAGGCCCGCGCGACCTGAGGTCTGTGGTGCATGCCGCTGCCGTCTTTTTTATCAACGTCTCGCCGCCAAATCGGCGGCATGAGGTCACGAAAGCCTCATTGTCACGTGAGACGCGTCACGACGTCGGCATTTTGCCGCAGCGAATGCGCCCGAGAGGCTGGTGGTTTGTTAGGACTGACCTAATATACTGATGTGGCTTGTTTTTATTCACAGCCGGCGAATTCCACTTTGCCGCAAAACGCGCTACGACGGTTGTGCCGGAGACAACTGATGTGGCGGTTCCGCCGAGGCTAGTCTGACTTCCTGGTCCAGATCTCTCTGGTCAGGGGATCGCATTCGAGGTTGAGATGCTGGAAGCAATACGCAGGGCGATCTCGTTTCTGCGCGAGAAGCAAATCCTGCACAAGCTCGGTGTCTTGATCAGCGTCGCGGTGATCGGCATCGCCTGCTACATGCTGTATCACAAGCTGCGCAACATCGACGCTGCTGCCGTTTTCCGGGCGATGACCGAGACCGAGCCGCGGCTGATCATGTTGTCGGCGCTGTCGGTTGCCGCCGGCTATTTCACGCTGACATTCTACGACTGGTTTGCGGTGCGCACGATCGGTCGCCGCGACGTGCCGTACCGGATCAACGCGCTGGCGGCCTTCACCAGCTATTCGATCGGCCACAATGTCGGCGCCAGCGTCTTCACCGGCGGCGCGGTGCGCTATCGCATCTATTCGGCCTGGGATCTCAGCGCCGTCGATGTCGCCAAGATCGTCTTTCTCGCCGGCCTCACCTTCTGGCTCGGCAATCTCGCGGTGCTCGGCATGGGCATCGCCTATCACCCGGAGGCGGCCAGCGCGATCAACCAGGTGCCGCCATGGATGAACCGCATCCTGGCCTATATCATCCTCGCCGGCCTCGTCGGCTATGTGGTCTGGGTCTGGATGAAGCCGCGCAGCGTCGGCCGCGGCCCATGGTCGGTGGTACTGCCGGGCGGCCCGCTCACCTTGCTGCAGATCACCATCGGCATCATCGATCTCGGCTTCTGTGCGCTCGCGATGTACATGCTGGTGCCGGCCGAGCCTGACGTCGGTTTCGTCGTGGTGGCGGTGGTTTTCGTCTCGGCCACCTTGCTGGGTTTCGCCAGCCATTCGCCCGGCGGTCTTGGCGTGTTCGACGCCGCCATGCTGGTCGGCCTCGAAATGATGGATCAGGAAAAGCTGCTGGCTGGCATGCTGCTGTTCAGGGTGCTTTATTACCTCGCGCCGTTCTTTATATCAGTCATGTTACTGACGCTTCGCGAGCTTATTATCGGTTCGCGATCGAAAAAGCTGCAGGCGGTCGCGGCGGACGCCAAGCCCGGCGTCGGCCACCCGCTCAAGGAACATGGCCGCTCCGGCGCCTGATATACGTTCGCATTCGCAGCAGGAAGAGATCCGGTTCAGATGGCCATTGAAGCTTCTCCATCGACCATGTTTTCGCCGTGGCCTGACCGGCTGCGGCATTCAGCGATCATCCTGCTGGCCGCCGGCCTGGCGCTGGCCGCACTGGTGTTTTTCGGCGAGTTGTCGCCTGTTCGCGCGGGCATCGTGTTCGTCTGCATCGCCGGCGCGGCGCTGGTGCCGTGGCGGCTGCATGATGTGGTGACGGCGCGCGACGAGGCGCTGGCCGCCAATCCGGTCGAGGCACCCGCGGTGCGCGCCATCATTGCCGGCATTCCCGATCCCGCCGTGCTGCTCGACCGCGCCGGCCGCGTCATCCATCTCAATGCCGCTGCCGCGCAGCTTGCGCCGGCACTCCGCAAGAACGAACTGGCGCAATTCGCGCTGCGTTCGCCTGAGATCATCACCGCCTTGCGCGAGTCCATCGCCACCACCGAGCCGCGCCGTGCGACTTATCTCGATCACGTTCCGGTCGATCGCTGGATGGAATTGATGATCACGCCGGTGCCGGTTCCGACCGCCTTTGGCGGCACCGACACCTGCATGCTGATGACGTTCCACGACCAGACGCCGCTACGCCGTGTCGAGGAAATGCGTGCCGACTTCGTCGCCAATGCCAGCCACGAGCTGCGCACGCCGCTGGCGGCGCTGTCGGGTTTCATCGATACGCTGCAAGGGCCGGCCAAGGACGACGCCAAGGCGCGCGAGCGCTTTCTCGGCATCATGCATGCGCAGGCGACCCGCATGGCACGGCTGATCGACGATCTGCTGTCGCTGTCGCGCGTCGAACTGTCGGCGCATGTGCGGCCGGATACGCTGGTGGATATTCTCCCCATCATCCGTCAGGTCGGCGACGGGCTGGAGCCGCTGGCCAATGAGCGCAACGTCAGGATCGAAATGGCGCTGCCGGAGACGCCGGTGTCCATCGCTGGCGATCGCGAGGAATTGCTTCGGCTGTTCGAGAACCTGATCGAGAACGCGCTGAAATACGGCGCATCCGGTGGCAAGGTGGACGTATCGTTGACCACGGAGTCGACCTCGGAGGGTGTGCCGGAAATCCGCGTCGCCGTGCGGGACTATGGCCCGGGCATCGCCCCCGAGCATCTGCCACGCCTGACCGAACGTTTCTACCGGGTCGATGTCGGCGACAGCCGCGCACAGGGCGGTACGGGCCTCGGCCTCTCGCTGGTGAAGCACATCCTGAACCGGCATCGCGGCCGGCTGCTGATCGAAAGCGTGCCGAAGAATGGCGCGACTTTTACCGCCGCCTTTCCGCAGGTGAAGACGCCGCCAGCGCCTCCCGTCTCCGCGGCGTCCTGACGCCTTAAACTCTCTTCGTTCTCCTGCGCCCATATCGGGGATGTTCCCCTTGAGTCAGGTGTAACATATTGGAATCTCTATTCGATTCAGGTGCAACCATATTGACTAATCATTATAGTCCTTTATGTAAAAAGAAGAGGGGGCGGTTTCCCGCCCCCTCAAAGTCATCTTAACAAGATCAATCTCGGATTCGGCATTTGGGCGGCAACCCTCCTGCCGGGGCGACATCGGAAACTACTCCCGTTGTTGCCTCCGCCGAGACTCGATACGCTTGAGCCCATAGGCATGGCTTTCCTTTCTCCGACGAACTAAAGGCACTCATCGGTGTGCCGCTCTGGCGAGCAAGGCCCGGAACCATTCCGGGCCTTATTCTTTTGGCGCGAACAAACCTGGTTCGTCTGGAAGACGCACCCATCGGTCACCGCGCAAATCGATCTTCTTGTCCCGATCCTTCAGTCTCGACAACTGAGGTGAAAGGCTGTGCCGCATGATCGGTTCGCCCAGCAGATTCCTCGTATTGATCTCAGTCATGATCTCACGGGCCGTCATTCCGTTCGGCGCGTCATCCAAAATTTCGAGAACCACATCCATAATCTTGGGCCGCCCCGCGTTCTCGCGTTTTGCATCTCCGGCCTGTATCGCGGCAACTGCGACATCGATCTGTTCAATCGAAGTCTTCAGTGCGCGCACCTGTTCTCTCCTCTGATCGAGCTGCATCTGTAGCTCGACGCAATCCTTCATTGCCGGCTTGAGCAATTCGACAAACTCGGCGCGCTGTTTCAGCAAAATTTCTTGGATCTGATTCATGGCCAGATCTTTCTACTTCAGCTCATCGTCGATTGCAACGGGTGGATCCAATTTGGAATCCATCTTGGTTAACGAATCCTTAAAGACCATGGTTAACGAATCTCCGTAAGATCCTCCGAAAGTTGGCACACTCTGTGCTACGCGCGCGAAATACCCTCCGGCGCTGTTTTTGGCCCAGATTAGGTATATTTTCTCTTTAATGGTGTTTTATGGAGCAAGCCCGACGTTCGATATTGCATATCAGATATGCGCTTTTCGCGTCGGTGCGGAGGGACCAAGCAATGCTTGAGCAATGCTAGATGCAGTGCTTCGGCAAGCCTGCTTGTGTGGAGGGAACATCCCCCCATAGCGACCGTCCTCGGGCAGTCCCGTAGCGCTTCGCTCAGACAGTCAAAAAGCCCTGGTGGGTGGTGCGGCATTGCGTCCGACCACCCTCGATATCGTGCCCGCCGCTGTCATACGCGCGCATGCGCGCGAGGCCGGATTCCGCGTGCTGAAACATATTGTTAACCCCTGTGACGGCGGATTTTGACGGCTTGGCATGACCCTTATGGCAGGGCATTTTCGATGTCATTTGCACGGTAAAATTATCCGCGGAGGCAGAAAAACAAAGCATTTACAGATGCTTGGTGCCGTCATCCAAGTGTCACGGAACTATCATAAAAGCACAATCGACCACCCCTAAACGGGCGGCGTGAGCACAACTGGCGCATCCGGCGCGGTCGCTCACGAGATTGGAGACATCCCATGAAATTCCTCAAAGCGATCGTCGCTGCCGGCCTCGTTGCCGCCTCGACCTCGGCATTTGCCGCCGACATCACGGGTGCCGGCGCAACCTTCCCGTTCCCGGTCTATTCGAAGTGGGCCGACGCCTACAAGAAAGAGACTGGCAATGGTTTGAACTACCAGTCGATTGGTTCGGGCGCCGGCATCAAGCAGATCCAGGCCAAGACCGTGACCTTCGGCGCCACCGACGCGCCGCTCAAGGCTGAGCAGCTCGAGAAGGACGGCCTGGTTCAGTGGCCGATGGTGATGGGCGCGATCGTTCCCGTCGTGAATCTCGAAGGCATTGCCTCGGGCGAGCTGGTTCTCTCCGGCGAAGTGCTCGGCGACATCTATCTCGGCAAGGTCACCAAGTGGGACGACGCTGCCATCGCCAAGCTGAACCCGAAGCTGAAGCTGCCCTCGGCTGCCATCACCGTCGTTCGTCGTTCGGACGGTTCGGGCACCACCTTCAACTTCACCGACTATCTGTCGAAGGCCTCGGCTGACTGGAAGACCAAGGTTGGCACCGGTACGGCTGTCGAGTGGCCGGTTGGCGTCGGCGCCAAGGGCAATGAAGGCGTTGCCGGCAACGTCGGTCAGACCAAGAACGCAATCGGTTACGTTGAATATGCTTACGCCAAGCAGAACAAGCTGACCTATGCCGGCCTCGTCAACAAGGCTGGCAAGACCGTGCAGCCGACCGTCGCTGCCTTCCAGGCTGCTGCTGCCAATGCCGACTGGGCCAAGGCTCCCGGCTACTACGTGATCCTCACCGACCAGCCGGGCGAAGCGTCCTGGCCGATCACTGCGGCGACCTTCATCCTCATGCACAAGGCCCCGACCGACAAGGCGGCCTCGGCTGAAGCGCTGAAGTTCTTCAAGTGGTCGTTCGAAAAGGGCGACAAGGCTGCCGAAGAGCTCGACTACATCCCGATGCCGGACTCGGTCGTCAAACTGATCGAAAAGACCTGGTCGGCTGACATCAAGAGCTGATCTGGTGTGTGGGCGGAGGAGAGGGGCATCTCTCCTCCGTTTGCTGCAGGGCTGAATTTCTTTCTTCTTCTCTTCTGACTTCGCGCCCTGACAAGCCCCTCCAGGGCAATGCGTTTTGGGGTATTATAACAATTACAGGGGACTGGCGTGGCAGACATGGCCGTACAGAGCTCTTCGATGGACGCTGCCGGACCTTATGATCGTGCGAAGGCTTTGAATGCCTTCAAGACGGGGGACCAGGCGTTTTATTGGATCACCCGCATCTCGGCGCTGTCCGTTCTGTTTATCCTCGGCGGCATCATTCTGTCGCTTATCGTTGGTGCGTGGCCGGCGCTCCGCGAATTCGGCTTTTCGTTCCTGACGACGCAGCGCTGGGCACCGTCGGCTGATCCGCCGGTGCTGGGAGCGCTCGGCCCGATCTACGGCACGATGATCACCTCGGTGATCGCGATGGCTATCGCCATTCCGGTCGGCATCGGCATCGCGATCTTCCTCACCGAACTGTGCCCGAACTGGCTGCGCCGCCCGATCGGCATGGCGGTTGAGCTTCTCGCCGGTATTCCCTCGATCATCTACGGCATGTGGGGCTTCTTCGTGCTCGGCCCGTTCCTGGCCAACCACGTGCAGCCATTCATGATCAACGCCTTCGAAGGCGTCCCGGTCCTCGGCGTGATCTTCGCCGGCCCGCCGTCCTATCTCTCGCTGTTCAACGCGTCGCTGATCCTCGCCATCATGGTGCTGCCCTTCATCACCTCGATCTCGGTCGATGTGTTCAAGACGGTGCCGCCGGTGCTCAAGGAAGCTGCCTACGGCGTCGGCTGCACCACTTGGGAAGTCGTCCGCAACGTCGTCATCCCCTATACCCGCGTTGGTGTGATCGGTGGCGTCATGCTGGCGCTCGGCCGTGCGCTCGGTGAAACGATGGCGGTGACCTTCATCATCGGCAACTCGTTCCGTATCACAGGCTCGATCTTTGGCCCGGGCACCACGATCTCGGCAGCGATCGCCAGCGAGTTCGCGGAGAGCGACGGTCTGCATCAATCGGGTCTGATCCTGCTCGGTCTCCTGCTGTTCGTGCTGACATTCTTCGTGCTCTCGGCAGCGCGTCTGATGCTGCTGCGTCTGGAAAAGAAGGCGGGCAACTAATATGAACCCGATTTACGCTTCACGCCGCCGCAACGACATGATCATCCGTGGGCTCTGCATGGGTGCCGCTCTCTTTGGCGTCACCTGGCTCGCGCTGATCCTGTTCACGCTGTTCTACAACGGTATCGCCGGCATCAGCCTGCAGATCTTTACCCAGAACACGCCGCCGCCCGGCTCCATGGAAGGCGGCCTGCTCAATGCCATCGTCGGTTCGATCATCATGACCGTCATCGGCGTCGGCATCGGCGCGCCGCTCGGCCTGTTTGCCGGCACCTATCTCGCGGAATACGGCAAGCACGACAAACTCACCTCGGTGATCCGCTTCATCAACGACGTGTTGCTGTCGGCCCCGTCCATCATCATCGGCCTGTTCGTTTATGGTGCGGTGGTGGTTCCGATGGGCGGCTTCTCGGCTCTCGCCGGTTCGCTTGCGCTCGCCGTGATCGTGATCCCCGTCGTGGTTCGCACCACTGAAGATATGCTTGGTCTCGTGCCGAACCCGCTGCGTGAAGCGGCCTCGGCGCTCGGCCTGCCGCGCTCCCTGGTCATCAAGCGGATTGCTTATCGTGCAGCCCGCGCCGGTCTCATCACCGGCGTGCTGCTGGCGACCGCGCGTGTCGCCGGTGAAACGGCGCCGCTGCTGTTCACCGCGCTGAGCAACCAGTTCTTCAGCCTCGATCTCACCAAGACGATGGCCAACCTGCCGGTGACCATTAACAACTTCGTGCAGAGCCCCTACGAGTACTGGAAGCAGCTCGCCTGGAGCGGTGCCCTGATCATCACCTTGACCGTACTTGCCCTTAACATTGGCGCGCGCATTCTCGGCGCCGAGAGGACAGCAAAATGAGTGAGCTTTCTGTGTCGTCTGGCGTTCCTTCCGTCTCGATGCCGCCGCCGTCGGCCCTGCAGGGCGAGACCCGTCCCAAGGTCACCGTGCGCGACCTGAACTTCTACTATGGCGAACACCACGCCCTGAAGAAGATCAACCTGACGCTGATGGCGAACCGCGTAACCGCATTCATCGGCCCGTCGGGCTGCGGCAAGTCCACGCTGCTGCGCATCTTCAACCGCATGTATGATCTGTATCCCGGCCAGCGCGCCGAAGGTCAGCTCATGCTCGACAACCAGAACATTCTGGATCCGAAGCTGGACCTCAACCTGCTGCGCGCCCGCGTCGGCATGGTGTTCCAGAAGCCGACTCCGTTCCCGATGACGATTTACGAAAACATCGCCTTCGGTATCCGCCTCTACGAAAAGATCTCCAAGTCGGAGATGGACATCCGCGTCGAGAGGGCGCTGCGCGGCGGTGCACTCTGGAACGAAGTCAAGGACAAGCTCAACGCGTCGGGCCTCAGCCTGTCGGGTGGTCAGCAGCAGCGCCTGTGCATCGCGCGCACCATCGCGGTGCGGCCGGAAGTGATCCTGTTCGACGAGCCGTGCTCGGCGCTGGATCCGATCTCGACTGCGAAGATCGAGGAGCTGATCGACGAGTTGAAGGATCAGTACACGATCGCGATCGTGACCCATAACATGCAGCAGGCTGCCCGCGTCTCCGACAGCACAGCCTTCATGTATCTCGGCGAGTTGATCGAGTTCGATCAGACCAACAAGATCTTCACGTCGCCGACCGATCGCCGCACCCAGGATTACATCACCGGCCGCTTCGGCTGACGCGACATATTCGCGGGAGGAATTTGAGATGGCTTTTGAACACACCACCAAGGCTTTCGACGACGATCTGCAGGAGCTGACCCGTCTCGTTGCCGAGATGGGTGGCCTCGCGGAACGGCAGATCGTCGAATCCGTCGACGCGCTGATCCGCCGGGACGTCGCGCTCGGTGCGCGCGTCGTCGCCACTGACTCCGAGATCGACCAGTTGCAGCGCACGATCGAAGAGCGCGCCGTGCTGACCATCGCCAAGCGCCAGCCAATGGCTGTCGATTTGCGCGAGATCGTCGGCGCGCTGCGCGTCGCTACCGATCTGGAACGCATCGGCGATCTCTCCAAGAATATCGGTAAGCGCGTCAATGCACTCGACAGCGACTTCCATCCGCTGAAGCTGATCCGCGGCCTCGAGCACATGACCGACCTCGTGACCACCCAGGTCAAGGCCGTGCTCGACGCCTATGCCGCACATGATCTGCCCGCCGCGATGACGGTGTGGAAGGGCGACGAGGAAATCGACGCGATCTGCACCTCGCTGTTCCGCGAACTCCTGACCTATATGATGGAAGACCCGCGTAACATTTCGTTCTGTATCCACCTGATGTTCTGCGCCAAGAACATCGAGCGGATCGGTGACCATGCCACCAATATTGCGGAAACCGTGTTCTACATGATCGAGGGCCAGCAAATCCTCGACAAGCGCCCGAAGGGCGACATGACCACATTCGCGAATACGCCGACGGTCTGAAGCATGATCCGGAAAAGTGGGAGCCAGTCTTCCGCAAGGATCATGATTTAAAAACTTGTCGGACGTCACTGAGGGTATTGATCAAGATGGCTGTGAATGCACGCATTCTGGTTGTGGAAGATGAAGAGGCGCTAACGACGCTGCTTCGCTACAACCTCGACGCCGAAGGCTATGATGTTGAAACCGTCGCTCGCGGCGACGATGCCGACACCCGCTTGAAGGAGCGGGTGCCGGATCTCGTGGTGCTCGACTGGATGCTGCCGGGCCTGTCCGGCATCGAACTGTGCCGCCGCTTGCGCGCACGGCCCGAAACCAAGGCATTGCCGATCATCATGCTGACGGCGCGTGGCGAAGAGAGCGAGCGCGTTCGCGGTCTCGCCACTGGTGCCGACGACTACATCGTCAAGCCGTTCTCCGTGCCGGAGCTCCTGGCCCGCGTGAAGGGCCTGCTGCGTCGTGCAGCTCCCGAGCGTCTCGCTACCGTTTTGGCGTTTGGCGACATCGAACTTGACCGTGACAAGCGCCGCGTCGTGCGCTCAAGCCGTCCGATCGATCTCGGTCCGACCGAATATCGCCTGCTGGAGTTCTTCCTGGAACATCCGGGCCGCGTGTTCAGCCGCGAACAGTTGCTCGACAGCGTCTGGGGCCGCGACATCTATATCGACGAGCGCACCGTCGACGTGCATATCGGCCGCCTGCGCAAGCTGCTCAACCCCGCCGGTGAGCCAGATCCGATCCGCACCGTGCGCGGCGCCGGCTACGCGCTGGACGACCGGTTCGACAAGGCGGCGGAGTAGGTATCTTCCTTCTTCCCCGCAAGCGGGGCGAGGTTAGAAGCCCCCAAACAAAAAATGCCCGGCTCATCGCCGGGCATTTTCATTTGGTTTAGATGCTTTCCAGCTCAGCGCGTCGGCTTCGGCACCGCGCGGCGGCGGTCGCTGGCCGGCTGATAGGCGATGCGCGAGTGATGTGCGCAATAGGGGGCGCCGGCCAGGGCCTTGCCACCGCAGAAGTAGAAGTCCGCGCTCGACGGATCGCCGATTGGCCAATGGCAGGTGGCTTCGTTGAGTTCGACCAGCGACAGGCGCTGGCTGATCGGCACGATGTTGTCATAGGCGATCGGGTCGGGCTCGGCCTCGATCTCGTAGTTATGGGCCAATGCTGTGTTGCCACGGGCCATCGGGCGGGCGACGCGCACCATCTGCTGTGCCGGGCGCGCCTTGCGCTGCCGCGGAGCTGCCGAGGAGGGGCTCTTGGCACGGCCGGACAGGCCAAGGCGGTGCACCTTGCCGATCACGGCGTTGCGGGTCACGTTACCGAGTTCCGCAGCGATCTGGCTGGCGGAAAGGCCGCCTTCCCAGAGTTTCTTCAACTGTTCGACGCGATCGTCGGTCCATGTCATTACCGTCATCGCCGTTTTCCCTTCGTGAGCGCCGGCCTGACCGGGCAGCGCTGCGAGTTGAGACTTCAAAAATCCCTGCGGTCAGAATCCTTTAGCGCTCACCGGGCGCGAATTTCGCGTCCGGCTGTTACGCCGCACTGGATGTGTCAAAAGGATCTACCGCCGCACGAGATGTCGTATCCGACGAGGCAAAAGCTACAATATGCCGTGACTCGCGCGCAAGAGTCGGGCATGCCGCGTCCACATGCTTCTGCAAATAAAGCTGCAAAATCGGCTTTTTCTGCGACTCCGTGTGACTCGAAAGCCGCAGTGCGCGGTTGACAGTCTTCACAGCACACATAGAATAATGCCCACGTGCCGCCCGAGAAGGGCGGCACGTTTCGTTTCTAGGGTCCGTTGTTCGATTTCGCACAGTTGTCATCGACGCGGCCGCAGTCTTTTCGATCGGATCGGTTATGACCAGCAACGCAACGTCTTCGCCCCTCTCTCAGGCTCACTTGCTGCCTGTTTTCGCGCGTGCGGATGTCGCTTTCGAGCGCGGTGAAGGCGCGTGGCTGATTGGAACCGATGGCGAGCGCTATCTCGACTTCACCAGCGGCGTTGCCGTGAACGCGCTGGGCCATGCGCACCCACATATGGTCGCCGCATTGCAGGAGCAGGCCACCAAGCTCTGGCATATGTCGAACCTGTTCAAGAGCCCGGACGGCGAGCGTCTCGCCGCCCGGCTGTGCGAACAGAGCTTTGCGGATTTCGTGTTCTTCGCCAATTCGGGTGCGGAAGCGATGGAATGCGCGATCAAGGTGACCCGGCACTATCATTTCTCCAAGGGCCATCCCGAGCGCACGCGCATCATCACCTTTGAAGGCGCGTTCCATGGCCGCACCCTCGGCACGCTCGCGGCGACCGGCGCTGCCAAATATCTCGAAGGCTACGGCACGCCGCTCGACGGCTTCGATCAGTTGCCGCTCGGCGATATCGAAGCGGTGAAGAAGGCGATCGGCCCGAACACCGCCGGCATTCTCATCGAGCCGCTGCAGGGTGAGGGCGGCGTGCGTGCGCCGAGCAACGCGTTCTTCGGCGCGCTGCGCGAACTCTGCGACAAGAACGGCATCCTGCTGATCTTCGACGAAGTGCAGACCGGTATGGGCCGCACCGGCGAGTTGTTCGCCTATCAGCGCATTGGTGTGACGCCCGACGTGATGTCGCTGGCCAAGGCGCTTGGCGGCGGCTTCCCGATCGGCGCGTGTCTCGTCACGGCGGAAGCGGCCGAAGGCATGGCGCCCGGCTCGCACGGCTCGACCTTCGGTGGCAATCCGCTGGCGGTCGCTGCCGCGAATTCCGTGCTCGATATCATGCTGAAGCCCGGTTTCTTCGACCATGTGAAGAAGATGTCGCTGCTGCTCAAACAGAAACTCGCGGGCGTGGTCGACGGCCACCCTGATGTGCTCAGCGAAGTGCGCGGCGAAGGTCTGCTGATCGGCCTCAAGGCTGTCGTGCCGGCTGGTGATCTCGTGGCCGCATTGCGTGACGCGAAGCTGCTGACCGTCGGCGCCGGCGATAATGTCGTGCGCTTCCTGCCGCCGCTGATCGTCAGCGAGTCCGAGATCGAGCAGGCCGTGCAGCGGCTGGAACAGGCCTGCGTGGCCCTCGGTTCATCTGCCAAGACGCAGGGAGCCGCGTGATGAGCACGTCACTGCGGCACTTTCTTGATCTCACGGCCGTGCCGGCCAGTGAGTTGCGCAATATTATGAACGCGGCTGCCGCCATGAAGGCGACGCTGAAGGGGCGGGATGGCACGAATGCCGAGCCCGATCGTCCGCTCAAGAACAAGACGCTGGCTATGATCTTCGAAAAGCCCTCGACGCGCACCCGCGTGTCGTTCGAGGTCGGCATGCGCCAGCTCGGCGGCGAAGTCGTCATGCTCACCGGCGCTGAAATGCAGCTCGGTCGCGGCGAGACCATTGCCGACACCGCACGCGTACTGTCGCGCTTCGTCGACATCATCATGATCCGCATCCTCAATCATGACTCGCTGATGGAGCTCGCGGAGAATGCGACGGTGCCGGTCATCAATGGCCTGACGCGGTTCTCGCATCCCTGCCAGGTGATGGCGGATGTCATGACCTATGAGGAACATCGCGGCCCGATCAAGGGACGCACCGTGGCCTGGACCGGCGACGACAACAATGTGCTGATGTCCTGGGCGCATGCGGCCGAACGCTTCCAGTTCAAACTGAATATCGCGACGCCGCCGCAGCTGTCGCCGAAGAAGCCGTTCAAGGACTGGGTCAAGGCGGCAAACGCGCCGATCACCTTCAGCGACGATCCCGATGCGATGGTGAAGGGCGTCGATTGCGTCGTCACCGACACCTGGGTGTCGATGGGCGACAAGGACGGCGAGACCCGCCACAACCTGCTCAAGCCCTATCAGGTCAATGCGCGCCTGATGTCGCTGGCCAAGCCGGACGCACTCTTCATGCACTGCCTGCCGGCGCATCGCGGCGAGGAGGTGACCGACGAGGTGATCGACGGTCCGCAGTCGGTGGTGTTCGACGAGGCCGAAAACCGTCTGCATGCGCAGAAGGGCATTCTGGCCTGGTGCCTCAACGCGGTGGCGTGAGGCGCGATCAGCGATCGAGTTCTGTCGCGGCCAGCTCGGCCACCTGAAAGTCGATGCTCGCCGGATCGTCGTCGCCGAGGAACCATGCGGCCGAGAGGCCGGTCCATGCCAGGACCCATTGCAGCAAGCGATAGCGATCGAGTTTGGCCGCGTCGCTGACGACCTCGACACGCCGCTGGAAACGGCCTGGCGAGGTCGAGACCGGGCGCGTGGGGTCCGAGAGATCCGGGTTGGTGAAAATGTTGGCGAAGTCGAAGCCGCGCTCGCCGATGATGTGCTTCGGATCGATGGCAAGCCAACCACGCTCCCCGAAGTCCAGCACATTGTCATGGTGGAGGTCGCCGTGCAGCACGGTCATCTCGCGGGGGTCGTCCAGCAAAGCGTTGGCCGTTTCGGAACAGCGACGTAACAGGCCGCCATGGGTCGCTGCGGCCGGCGCGAGTTCGCGGAACCAATGCTGCAGCCGTACCAGCGGAGGCGGCGATTTTTGCCTTGGCCGGTGCAACCGTGCCGCCACGGCGCACAGGATGCGCGAGGCTTCGTCGTCCTGTCCACCACGCGCCATGTCGGAGAGCGAGGCCGGGCCTTGGGCGCGTTCCATCAGCAACGCGTCGTCATGGCGGGCCAGAACCCGTGCGGCGCCGTCGCCGTCCCACCATTCCAGTACCGCGCTGCCGGCGCGTTCGTCCTCGCCCTTGGCCAGTTTCAGCATCGCCGGCTGGCCCCGATGCAGGACTGGCAGCAAATATCCGGCGTGGGAGGTAATGGCCGTGCCGTCCGGGACGAGGTGCCACCGCCTAAGGTAGGTTTCAAACATCGTTCGCTTATACTTGGTAGATATTTCATCCGAACGGGGGCAAATCGTCGCCGGATGCCTTGTATTCGTTCGGACATTTGCCCCTTTGCGGGGTTTCGATTTCAGCTCCTCGCCCTTACATAGAGCGCCATGACCCCATCAAATCCAAATCTCCAGCCCGACGCCCCCATTCGCGCGCCGTCCTCCGTTCCGGTCGATGACGCGGTGCTGCCCTTCGAGGTGGCGCCGCTCGACCTACGCGGGCGGCTGACGCGACTTGGCCCGGCGCTCGACGAGCTGCTCGCCAAGCATGATTATCCCGCGCCGGTGGCCAAGCTGCTCGGCGAGGCCATCGTGCTGACCACGCTGCTCGGCTCCTCGCTGAAATTCGACGGCCGCTTCATCCTGCAGACCCAGACCGATGGTCCGGTGTCGCTGATGATCGTCGACTTCCGCGCGCCGGATAAAATGCGCGCCTATGCGCGGTTCGATGCCGAGCGCCTTTTGCCCGGTCTCGGCACCGCGGCGCTGCTCGGCAAGGGCCATCTGGCGATGACCGTCGATCAGGGGGCGGATATGAGCCGCTATCAGGGGCTCGTCGCGCTTGACGGCGGTACGCTGGAAGATGCCGCACATGAATACTTCCTGCGCTCCGAACAGATTCCGACCAAGGTGCGCCTCGCCGTGGGCGAGGAATGGCGCAGCGGCGAGGAAGGTGGCCCGACACATCGCTGGCGCGCCGGTGGCATGCTGCTGCAGTTCCTGCCAAAGGCGCCGGAGCGCGTGCAGCGCGACCTCCATGCCGGCGATGCGCCGGAGGGCGCGGAGGTGGATGCTGTGCCGGAAGATGACGCCTGGGTCGAGGGCCAGTCGCTGATTGGCACCGTCGAGGATGTCGAGCTGATCGATCCCGATCTGTCCGGCGAGCGGCTGCTGTATCGCCTGTTCCACGAGCGCGGCGTCCGCGTCTTCGCCTCATCGCCGCTGCGCGCGGAGTGTTCCTGCTCGCGCGATGCCGTGTCCGGCATGCTCAAGAGCTTCGAGCCGCAGGACCGCGCCGACATGGTCAAGGACGACAAGGTCGTCGTGACCTGCGAGTTCTGTTCGTCGGTGTATGAGTTCACACCGCAGGAAGCGGGCGTGGAATAGGCATTCGCCCGCGTCACGCCCCGCTGTCATTCCCCGGCACACCAATTGGTGCGGCGAGGAAACTCAATCCACACTCGTCATTCCGGGGCGCACGAAAGCGGCGAAGCCGCTGAAGTGCGAACCCGGAATCCCAGAGTGTTTTGCACTGACTAGAGACTCCCATGCCGAGATTCCGGGTTCGCGTCCGGCAAGTGCCGGCCGCGCCCCGGAATAACAGTTGAGGCGAGGAAACATCCTCAAACATTTTTTCCTATCCTCGGTTGACAGCATCCCCGTCTGGTTTATATTCCCATTCGTCCGGCCCCGATGAGAGGGGCGATCGCGATCGTCACGTTCGCGGGGCTGGATGCGGTGGACGCCGGAGATGCGGCGTCACGCGGTTCATGGGGGACGTCTGTCTTCGGGCAGGACGGATCTGCGCCAGCACTGCCACTGGCAAGGAGACGGCCGACCTTCGGATGGAAGACCCCCTGGACAGTGTGACGGACGACCAACTCGAAACGCGTTCGGCCAAGTGCTTTGCGGCTACCCTGTCCCTCCGCCCTGGGACATTAATTTTGGTGATGGGACCGTTCGCCATGGCAGATGTGCAAGCAACCGAAAACACACCGCAGGCGGAACGTCGGGCACTTGCTCGGCGCCTCCGAAAGTCCTGATGCACACTACTCTGCGGAAGACCGCATCGCATCAGGCCCAAGGGTGCAACGGGCACCCGGCGTTCCGCACGCCCTCTCACCAGAGGGTGGGAATGCAAAGGACGACGGCGCCCCCGCGCCGCAAACAACAGGGGCGATGTCGCATGTCTGAAGGACAGTGGCTGTTTGACAGTTGAATCTGCGATGAGGCCGTAGGATGGGTAGAGCGCAGGCGCATCTTGCGCCGGAGCGAAACCCATCACCAACATCAACATACGGTGGTGATGATGGGTTTCGCGAAGACGCTCTACCCATCCTACATTTCTACGGCTCGCCTAATTCAGCACGCGCTTGCCGTCCGGTCCGTCCAGCGAAAACAGCGGCACGTCGATCTCGAACGGCTCGCCGGTATCGGTCACCATCTGATAGGTGCCTTCCATGAAGCCGGACGTCGTCGGCAGTGGCACGCGCGATGTGTATTCGAAACGTTCGCCGGGACCGAGCACGGGCTGCTCGCCGACGACGCCTTCACCGCGCACTTCCTGCATGCGGCCGGATGCATCGGTGATGATCCAGTGCCGGGTCTTCAACTGCACGGTCTCTTTGCCGGCATTGGTGATGACGACCGTATAGGACCAGAAGAACTGTCGCTTCTCCTGCGACGAGCTTTCAGGCATGAAATTCGGTTCGACGGTGACTTCGATCTGTCGTGTGATGGCGCGGTACATGGCGGTGTCATCGTTCAAAATGCGTCGCAAGCATAGCGAAAAACACGTTACCGGCCAAATCCAGGGAAAATCGGCGTGGAGTGCTGCGCGGAACGGCGGCAACCCATCGCGGTTTCAACATAGTTACCGCATAATCGATCCCTGATTTGGCTATGACGTGACGGATCGCCCCATGCAGATGGCCTGCGTGGTGTGGGGCGGTCGATTTTCATCATGCGACGATTTCCGTTGAGCGGTGCTGAATGACCTATGTTGCCGACCCGATTGCCGGCCATCCCCACGCAGATGCGTCCTCCCACGTGTCCGCGTCGCGCGCCTCGACGCGTGCCGATGCCGTGTCGTTTCCCGTCGCAGGCACCGAACGCGAATTGCGCCTCGATCTGTTTCGCGGGCTGGCGCTGTGGCTGATCTTCATCGATCACCTGCCGCCGAATATCCTGACCTGGCTGACGATCCGTAATTACGGTTTCAGCGACGCCACCGAGATCTTCATCTTCATCTCCGGCTATACCGCCGCTTTCGTATATGGCCGCGCGATGCAGGAGCAGGGCACGCTGGTGGCCAGCGCGCGCATCTTCAAGCGAGTCTGGCAGATCTATGTCGCCCACGTCTTCCTGTTCACGATCTTCCTCGCGGAAATCTCCTATGTTGCGACGCGGTTCGAGAACCCGCTTTATTCCGAGGAAATGGGGATTCTCGATTTTCTCAAACAGCCTGACGTGACCATCGTTCAGGCGCTGTTGCTGAAATTTCGCCCGGTAAACATGGACGTGTTGCCGCTCTATATCGTCCTCATGCTGTTCCTGCCGCCGATCCTCTGGCTGATGCGCCGCCGCGCCGATCTCACGCTGGCGCTGTCGGTCGGTCTTTATGCGCTGACCTGGGAATTCGACCTGCATCTGACGGCCTATCCGAATGGCGTCTGGGCCTTCAATCCGTTCGCCTGGCAATTGCTGTTCGTGTTCGGTGCCTGGTGCGCGCTGGGCGGCGCCGTCAGGATGTCGCGGATACTGTCATCCAACATCACGCTCTGGCTCTGCGTGGCCTATCTTCTGGCGGCGTTCTGGGTGACGCTGACCTGGTACATTCCGCAGATCCACCATCTGCTGCCGAAGGTCATCGAGCAGTGGATGTATCCCATCAACAAGACCGATCTCGACGTGCTGCGCTTCGCCCACTTCCTGGCGCTGGCGGCGCTCACGGTCCGTTTCCTGCCCAAGGAGTGGCCGGGGCTGAAATCGGTCTGGCTGCGGCCGATGGTGCTGTGCGGCCAGCACTCGCTCGAAATCTTCTGTATCGGGGTGTTCCTGGCCTTTGCCGGCCATTTCGTGCTGGCTGAGGTCGCCGGCGGAGCCGGCATGCATGCCTTGATCAGCTTCCTCGGCATAGTTGTTATGTCAACCGCCGCCTGGGTGTTTTCGTGGTACAAGGGCGTCACTGTCAAAGGCGGATCCCGCGCCAAACGATCCGACGCGGATCTCGCAGGAGGGGAAGCATGAAGGCCGTTCTGCGGCTCACGATGCTGGCTGGCCTGCTGGTGGCGGCTCCTGTCCGGGCCGAACCGCCCGCGCATACCTGTGAGGTTCCCGCCTACCTCCTGACCTCCGAAAGCACCCTGCCCAAGGTCGAGGCTGCGGCGAAACCGGGCGGAAAGCTCGATATTCTGGTCATTGGCAGCCGATCCTCGGTGATCGGGGTCTCCGACCATTCCGCAGCCTATCCGAACCGCCTGCAGGCCTATCTGAAGGAGAAGCTGCCGGGCGTCGAGGTGAACGTGGCACTGGAGCTGCAGGTCAAGAAGACCGCCGAGGAAATGGCCCCGACCCTGGAACAGCTGGTGACGGACAAGAAGCCGAACCTGGTGATCTGGCAGACCGGAACCGTGGATGCCATGAAACAGGCCGACGCCGAGGACTTCCGGAACGCCCTGGATGAGGGCGTTGCCGCCATGCAAAAGGCCGGAACTGACGTCATTTTAATGAATCTGCAGTACAGTCCGCGCACGGAGACGATGATTTCCGGCTCCGCCTACCTAGATAATATGCGTGTGGTGGCGCAGCAGCACGACGTCCCGCTGTTCGACCGTTTCGCCATCATGCGGCACTGGAATGAGAGCGGTGATTTTGACCTGTTCAGCGCGTCGCCCGGCATGGAGCTGGCGAAGCGGGTGCATGATTGTCTTGGCCGGGCGCTTTCGACCTTTGTCGTCGATGCGGCCAAGATCAAAGCAGCGGATTTGAGGATTCAGCGTTAATGAGTTTCGTCGGCCATTTGTCTCGCTTTGCTGTCGTCGCTGCCTTTGCCGCTTCCACGACCTTCGCGCTCCCGATCTCATCGTCCATCGCGCACGCCGAAGCGGCGCAGGCCGCCCCGGCTGACAGCAAGGGCGCCGACCAGGGCGTTGCGGCGAATGACCCCGCGGACGCCGCGAAGAGGGGCGTCGCTGCGAAAGCCATCGACAAGGTCAAGGAAGTCGCAAAGACCGCGACCGATATCTTGAGCCGCGTCCCCTGCCGTACACCGAAAGGCGGCATGAAGGCGATGGGCGCGCTGCCGCATGTGGCCAGCAAGCTCGTGGCCGGCAAGCCCGTGGTCATCGTTGCGTTCGGTTCGTCCTCCACCGAAGGCTACGGTTCGACGGCGCCGGAATTCACCTATCCGAACCGCCTTGCCGCGCAGCTGCATCGTGCTTACCCGTCGGCCAATATCACCGTGCTCAACCGCGGCAAGGGCGGCGAAGATGCGCCGGAAATGATGGCGCGGCTGCAGAGCGAAGTGATCAATTCGAAGCCTGATCTCGTGATCTGGCAAGTCGGCACCAATGCGGTGCTGCGCAATCTCGATCCCGGCGAAACCAGCAAGATGGTGGAAGACGGCGTCGCCCGCATTCAGGCGGCGGGTGCCGATCTGGTGCTGGTCGATCCGCAATATTCCCCGCTGGTGAATACGCGGCCGGAAGGTACCAGCAAGATGGTCTCGCTGCTGCACAAGGTGGCCGAACTACGCAAGGTCGGCATCTTCCCGCGCTTCGAAGTGATGAAGGAATGGCACGAAGGCCAGCAGATGTCGTTCGACAGCTTCGTCATTGCCGACGGCCTGCACATGAACGACTGGGGCTATGCCTGCTTCGCGCAGTTGCTTGGCGACAACATCATCAAGTCGGTCGGCCAGGTGAAGCTCGGCATCAACGAGCCGCAGATTCAGCAGGCGCAGAAGCCGCTGTAAGTTCGAAGAGGGGCGAATGCCTCTCAGCCGTCATTGCGAGCCCGCGAAATTCGCCTTCGGCGATTTTCGCTGAGCGAAGCAATCCAGTCTTGCTTGAAAGAAAGTCTGGATTGCTTCGTCGCAAGTGCTCCTCGCAATGACGATGGAGAGATTGGCTACGCCTTCGCCAGTGCCGCCTGAAGATCCTCGATCAGATCGTCGCGATGCTCGAGGCCGGCCGAGAAGCGGATGAAGCCTTCGGTGATCCCGAGTTCGAGTCGCGCCTCCAGCGGCAGACGCTGATGCGTCGTCGTCGCCGGATGCGTGACGAGGCTCTTCGCGTCGCCGAGATTGTTGGAGATGCGGGCCACTTTCAGCTCGTTGAGGACGCGGAACGCCGCTGTCTTGCCTCCCTTTACCTCGAAGCCGATCAGCGTCGAACCCGCACGCATCTGCTTCTTCACCGTTGCCGCCTGCGGATGATCCTCGCGGCCCGGATAGATCAGCCGCGAAATCTTCGGATGCTGGGCGAGCACATCCGCGATCGCCGCCGCCGTCTGCGTCTGCCGCTCGACGCGGATCGCCAGCGTCTCCAGCCCCTTTACCAGCGTCCATGCATTGAACGGTGAGATCGAGGGGCCTGTCTGGCGCAGATAGTTATGAATATGCTCGTCGATGAAGTCCTTCGACGACAGGATGATGCCACCGAGGCAACGTCCCTGACCGTCGATGTGCTTGGTCGCCGAATACACGACGACATCGGCGCCGAGCGCCAGCGGGCTCTGCCAGAGCGGCGTCGCGAACACGTTATCGACGATCAGCCGCGCACCGCCGGCATGGGCGATGTCAGCGATGGCTGATATGTCGAGCACGTCGAGCGTGGGATTGGTCGGGCTTTCCAGGAACAGCGACTTGGTGTTCGGGCGCATCGCCTTCTGCCACTGGTCGAGGTCGAGGCCGTCGACCAGGGTGAATTCGATGCCGTAGCGCGGCAGCAGCTCTTCGATGACGTAGCGACAGGAGCCGAACAGCGCCTTGGCGGCGACGACGTGATCGCCCATGCGCAGCGGCGCGAGAATGGCGGTGGTCACGGCGGCCATGCCGGTGGCCGTCGAGCGTGCAGCCTCCGCACCTTCGAGGTCGATCATGCGGCTCTCGAACATCGACGTATTCGGATTCGAAAAGCGCGAATAGATGAAACCGGGATCTTCGCCCTTAAACCGCGCCTCGCAGGCTTCTGCGGTCTCGTAGATGAAGCCCTGCGTGAGGAAGAGGGCTTCGGACGTCTCGTTGAATTGCGAGCGCAGTGCGCCGGAATGAACGAGCCGGGTTTCGGGGCGATAGGACTTCGTAGACATGTGACCTCCAACGTACCCGCGTAACACGGGCACAAAAAAACCGGCCTGGACGGACGTCCTCAGGCCGGGATCGCATGCTGGAAGGACATGTGTCCCCGGCCTGTTTAGCGACTTATTTTACGTGGCTGCAAGCCGGCCGGCTCAAATCACCACGGGATAACGATGTGCATATTCCCGCTTGCCCTTTTCGTCAAGGCGGGGCTGAGATAACCGGTAAAGTCGCTATTTTTCAGTGTATTCTCGCTGAAGGACGACCGAAGGACGAGACCTGTGCCGTTTACGCTTGCCCCCGATGCCGATGGAATTCTGCCCGACCGCATGATTGCGGCGATGGCCGATGCCGGCCTGATCCTGCCGGAATATCCCTTCGTCGAGAGCCAGATCCAGCCTGCCAGCCTCGATCTGCGGCTTGGCTCCATCGCCTATCGCGTGCGCGCCAGCTTCCTGCCGGGGCCGAATTCGACGGTCGCCGAGCGCATCGACGAATTGAAGCTGCACGAGATCGATCTGTCCGATGGCGCGGTGCTCGAAACCAACTGCGTCTACATCGTGCCGTTGATCGAGAGCCTGGCGCTGCCGCCGAACATCTTCGCGGCTGCCAATCCGAAGAGCTCCACGGGGCGCCTCGATGTGTTCACGCGGGTGATTGCTGATGGCACCAGACGGTTCGATGTGATCGGTGCGGGCTATCACGGGCCGCTTTATGCCGAGATCAGCCCGAAGACATTTCCGGTATTGCTGCGCGAAGGCTCGCGCCTGTCGCAGGTCCGTTTCCGGGTCGGCGATGCGGTGCTCGACACCGAGGCGCTGGAAGAACTCCACGCGCAGGAGCCGCTGGTCGACAGCGACACTGCCGACCTCAACAATGGCCTCGCGCTGTCTGTCGATCTCTCCGGCGAGAATGCCTCGGGCTTCGTCGGCTACCGCGCCAAGCGTCATACCGGTGTGGTCGATATCGATCGCCGCGGTGGCTACAGCGTCAATGAATTCTGGGAGCCGATCTCGGCGCGCAAGGACGGCACGCTGATCCTCGATCCCGGCGAGTTCTACATTCTCGCCTCCAAGGAGGCGGTGCAGGTGCCGCCGGACTACGCCGCCGAGATGGTGCCATTCGATCCGCTGGTCGGCGAATTCCGCGTCCACTATGCCGGCTTCTTCGATCCGGGCTTCGGTCATGACGGCGCTGGCGGCAAAGGCTCGCGCGCGGTGCTGGAAGTGCGCTCGCGCGAAGTGCCGTTCATTCTCGAACATGGCCAGATCGTCGGCCGTCTCGTCTATGAGCGCATGCTGGATCGTCCGGATGCCCTCTACGGCCAGCGTATAGGCTCGAATTATCAGGGCCAGAGCCTGAAGCTGTCGAAGCACTTCAAAGTCTGATTGCTCACCGCTCCGAGCAAGCAAGAAAAAAGGCCCGCATTGCTGCGGGCCTAAGTTTTTTCTGGAGACGAAGTAGACGATAGATCGTCAGGCTTACTGAACGAAGCCTGCGCCGAAGTTGCCCAGGTTGAAGCGGTAGTTCAGGCCGGCCTTGATCGTGTGCTCGTCGTTCTTGAACCCGCCAACGGCGAGGGTCGGCGTGATGAAGTTGACGTTGCCGAAGTCGTAATACTGGTATTCGACCTTGCCCGACCAGTTCTGGGTGAACAGATATTCGAGACCGCCGCCAACCGTGTAGCCATCGCGGCCGCCGTCGCCGGCAAAGCCGTTGGTGAAGCGCGAGTCAGCCCAGGCGTAACCGCCCTTTACGTAAAGCAGTGCTGGACCCCAGGTGTAACCAACACGACCGGTGACCGAACCGAGGCCGCGATTGTCGAAGTTGCTGCTGGTGGAGAGGAAGCTGTAATTGGCTTCAAGACCGAACACCCAGTTCGGGGCGAACTGGTAGTCGTAACCACCCTGCACACCGCCCATGAACGTGCCGTCATTGCTGCCGCCGAGCAGGTTGTTGTCGTTGCCCGGGAACGCGCCGCCGATGTGCCCGCCGATGTAGAAACCGGTCCAGTTGTAGATCGGAGCAGCCGGAGCATAGGCCGGAGCCTTGGTGTAAGGGCGCGCAGCCAGGTCAGCAGCGGACGCCGGAGCGGCCAAAGCGACGAGGGCCAGAGCAGCGGTAGACAGTAGAAGCTTCTTCATCAGGTGTTCCTTCTCAATCCCGACGGGGGATGACGAAAGGCAACCTAGACTATTGCGCAGTGATTGCTGTCACACGCGTGCAACAGCGCCTCAAACGAAAAAGGCAGCTTTGGCGACCACGTCGCGCTTAGGACACAGCATTGCCCAAATTGATTCAGGAACTTTTCACAATGTGTGATTTCGCTTCAATCACGTTCGGATTGAGGCGCTGGAACACGACAACCGTTGATCAGCCACGGTAACGCAACGCTTCAACCAGCGCCGCGAATGCGGATGTCGGTTGTCGGCGGCTCGGATAATAAAGGTGATAACCCGAGAACGGTTGGCACCAATCGTCAAGCACTTGAACAAGCCGGCCTGAGGCAATGTGATCGCGCACGCGATCCTCCGGCAAATAGGCCAGCCCCAGTCCATTCAGCACCGCCTTGTGGCGCAGCGACATGTTGTTGAACACGATCTGGCCATCGACACGCACTTTCAAGGCGCGCCCGCGCTTCTCAAACTCCCACGCATAGAGGCCGCCCATGGTCGGCAGACGGATATTGATGCAGTCATGCGCGGTGAGGTCTTGCGGGCGTTTCGGCAGCGGTCGTTTGGCGAAATAGGACGGCGCGCCGACCACGACCATGCGAAAGTCCGGTCCGATACGGACGGCGATCATGTCTTTTGCGACCTGTTCGCCCAGGCGAACGCCCGCGTCGTAGCGTTCCGCAACGATATCGATGAGGCCGTAATCGACGACGAGTTCGGCCTTGATGTCGGGATAGCGTGGCAGCAGCTTCGCGAGGGCGGGCCAGATGATCGTCTCGGCGGAATGCTCACCGGTGGTGATGCGGATGGTGCCGGCCGGCTTCTCGCGCAGCTCCGTGACAGCCGCGAGTTCGGCGTCGATCTCTTCCAGCTTGGGGCCGATCGTCCGGATCAGGCGTTCGCCAGCCTCGGTCGGCGCGACGCTGCGGGTCGTTCGGGTCAGGAGGCGCAGTCCAAGCCGCTCCTCAAGACCGCGAATGGTGTGGCTGAGCGCGGATTGCGAGACGCCAAGCTTGGCGGCTGCGCGCGTGAAGCTCGCCTCCTTCGCGACGGCAAAGAAGGCGAGGAGGTCGTCGATTGTCTGGCGGGCCATTCATGAATCCGGCTGATAAGTGCGTGCAGATTATATCATCTAGTCTCATGGGCGCACGATCTCCAGATGTCGCTGGTCGGCGGCAAAATCCCACCAGCGCGGGAGCCGCTCATTGGCCGGATGGCACAGGAGATTTGACATGAAGACACGCATACTCGGACGCAATGGACTGGAAGTCTCGGCCATCGGGCTCGGCTGTATGGGGATGAGCTTCGGCTACGGGCCTCCGGCCGACACAACGGAAATGACCGCACTGATCCGCGCGGCGGTCGAACGCGGTGTCACCTTCTTCGATACGGCTGAAGTCTACGGTCCGTTCACCAATGAAGAACTCGTCGGCGCGGCGCTCGCGCCGCTCCGCGATCAGGTCGTCATCGCCACCAAATTCGGCTTCAAGCTCGATCCCGTGACCGGTCAGCAGGTCGGTCACGACAGCCGCCCCGCACATATTCGCGAGGTCGCCGAAGCATCGCTCACGCGCTTGAAGATCGATGCCATCGATCTGTTTTATCAACACCGCGTCGATCCCGACGTGCCGATCGAGGATGTCGCCGGCGCGGTGAAGGACCTGATCACTGAGGGCAAGGTCAAACATTTCGGCCTGTCCGAGCCGGGCGTGACGACAATTCGCCGCGCTCATGCCGTGCAGCCGATTACTGCGATCCAGAGCGAGTATTCGTTATGGACGCGCAGCCCCGAAAAGGAAGTGCTGCCGACGCTCGAAGAACTCGGGATTGGCTTTGTCCCTTACAGCCCGCTCGGCAAGGGCTTCCTCACCGGTGCCATGAACGAGAGCACAACACTCGACAGCGGCGATTTCCGCAACATCCTCCCGCGCTTCACGCCCGAAGCGCGCAAGGCAAATCAGGCCCTTGTCGATCTGCTTGGCGAGATCGCGGCACGGAAGCAGGCGACGCCCGCGCAGATCGCGCTGGCATGGCTGCTGGCCAAGAAGCCGTGGATCGTGCCGATCCCGGGCACCACGAAACTGCATCGGCTTGAGGAAAATCTCGGTGCGGCGGCTATAGAGCTGACATCAGACGATCTGCGGGACATCGACAGCGCTGCTGCAAAAATCACCGTGCAGGGCAACCGATATCCGGACAGGTTGGAAGCGATGACCGGCCGGTAGTCCGCAGGTCACTCGCTGCTTAGATCTCGCGCCGCTGCCACAGCGCCGTGAGGCCTTCGCGATAGGTCGGAAACGCGAGCTTCACGCCAAGCTCGCGTTTCAACCGTGCATTCGAGATGCGATTGTTGCTGGCATAGAAGCTGCGCGCCATCGCGCTCATCTCGGCGGTTGCGAAGTCCTGCTCGGGGGGCGGCGCGATTCCCATCAGTGCTGCGGCATAGGTGACGACGTCCTGCGGCGGCGCCGGCTCGTCGTCGCAGAGATTGAAGATGCCGGTCTGCGCGTGATCGAATGCTGCGGCGACAGATGTTGCGATGTCGTCCACATGGATGCGGTTGAACACCTGGCCCGGCTTGACGATGCGATGGGCCTTGCCGGTTTTGAGATTTTCCAGCGCATTGCGGCCGGGACCGTAGATGCCGGCGATGCGCAGGATCGTCGTGCGATCGCCGGCCACGGCGCGCCATGCGTCTTCGGCATCGATACGTGCCTTGCGTCGGCCCTCGCCGGAGACCGGGGCGGTTTCGTCGATCCAGGCGCCCTGATGATCGCCGTAAACCCCGACGCTGGAGAGATAGACGATGCGCCGGATGCCGCTGGCCGCGATCACAGAGCCGAAGGTCTGCAGCACGGGATCGCCATCTGCGCCGGGCGGGACCGAGACGAGCAGCGCATTGGCGCTCGTGAGGCGATCGGCAATGCCGGGATCGGTGACATCCGGGTTGAAGACCAGCGTCTCGATATCCCGAGCAGCCGACTTGCCGGCCGTGCGGACGGTGCCGGCAATCCCGGTGAATTGACCGCCGTGCCGGGCGATGAACCGGTTTGCGCTGTAGCCGAGCCCGAATACGAAAAGACGCACGTTCATCCCATTTCTGCATGAATTCGGGCGCGCCGGCCCATTTCTAGGTCATCATTCGGGCTGCAGAGCGCGTCGGTCAAGTGCGCGACACCGTCATCTTTTGTGCTACTGCTCTGCTACGAGACCGGCGCGAATGCCGGCAGATTTGGGAAGGACAAGGCGATGGCCACCACGCTGGCAGCAGACGCATATGCGCCGCGCTACATCAAACTGAATGCGCGCGACAACGTCGCCATCATCGTCAATGATTTCGGCCTGCCCGCGGGCACCATGATGACCGGCGGCCTGGAGCTGCGTAACTTCGTGCCGCAGGGGCACAAGGTGGCGCTGGAAGATATCGCAAAGGATGCGCCGATCATCCGCTACGGCGAGATCATCGGCTATGCACTGGATATGATTTCGGCCGGCGAATGGGTCGAGGAGGCGCGCATCCATATGCCCGATGCGCCGGATCTCGACAGCCTTGAGATTGCCAATGCGGTTCCGCAACCGCAGCCGCCGCTGAACGATTACACATTCGAAGGTTTTCGCAATCGCGACGGCTCCGTCGGCGTGAAGAACATTCTCGCCATCAGCACGTCGGTGCAATGCGTCGCCGGCACGCTGGAATTTGCGCTGAAGCGCATCAAGGCGGAATTGCTGCCGCGTTATCCCAATGTCGATGACGTTGTCGCTGTCACCCATGGCTATGGATGTGGCGTCGCCATCAATGCGCCGGATGCCTATATTCCGATCCGCACACTGCAGAACATCGCGCGCAATCCCAATTTTGGCGGCGAGGTGATGGTGGTCGGCCTCGGCTGCGAGAAGTTGGCACCGGAGCGTTTGCTGCCGAAGGACGATCCCGGCAGCATGATGCGCCTTCAGGATGAGGGCAATCACAGCTTTGGCGACATGGTGGATACGATCATCACCATGGCCGAGGCGCGGCTGAAAATCCTGAACCAGCGCAAGCGTGAGACCTGCCCGGCCTCCGACCTCGTGATTGGTCTGCAATGCGGCGGCAGCGACGCATTTTCCGGCGTGACCGCCAATCCGGCCCTCGGCTTCGCGAGCGATTTGCTGGTGCGCGCCGGCGCAACGGTGATGTTCTCCGAAGTCACCGAGGTGCGTGACGCCATCGAATTGTTGACGCGCCGTGCGGTCAACGAGGATGTCGGCCGCGCGCTGATACGCGAGATGGATTGGTACGATTCCTATCTGGCGCGCGGCGGCGCCGATCGCAGCGCCAATACGACGCCCGGAAACAAGAAGGGTGGTCTTGCCAATATCGTCGAGAAGTCATTGGGCTCCATCGTCAAGTCCGGTTCGAGCGCAATCAGCGGCGTGATTGGCCCCGGCGAACGCGCGACGACGAAGGGATTGCTGTTCGCGGCAACGCCGGCAAGCGATTTCGTCTGCGGTACGCTGCAGCTTGCCGCCGGCATGCAGATGCAGATCTTCACCACGGGGCGCGGCACGCCCTATGGGCTGGCGCAGGCGCCGGTCATCAAGGTCTCGACGCGGACTGAACTGGCGAAACGCTGGTCGGACCTGATCGATTTCGACGCCGGCCGCATTGCGTCAGGCGAGATGACCATCGAGGAGGCCGGCTGGGAGCTGTTTCAGCTGATCCTCGACGTTGCCAGCGGCCGCAAGCAGGTTTGGGCGGACAAATGGGGCTTGCACAACGATCTCGTGCTGTTCAACCCCGCACCGGTGACGTGAAGAATTTCAAGTCGGATAGGCGAAGTAATAAAAACTCGTCATGCCCGGCCTCGTGCCTGGCATCCACGTCTCGGCCATAAACTCAGGAAGACGTGGATGGCCGGGACATCAAGTGAAGCCCTCGCTTCGCGCTGCCCGGCCATGACTGAGCTTTGTCAGGTCTCTGGTATCACTTCAACGCTGCCGCCTTCGCGCCCGATGGCGTCACGCGCCAGATCGTATTGCCAACATCGTCGGCCACCAGCAATGCGCCCTTGCTGTCGATGCGGACGCCGACCGGACGCCCCTGCGCTTCACCACTGTCATTGAGGAAACCGGTGAGCACGTCCTGGGGCTTGCCCGAGGGCTTGCCGTCGGTGAAGGGCACGAAGATCACCTTGTAGCCGCTTTGCGGTCGCCTGTTCCAAGACCCGTGCTGGCCGATGAAAGCGCCGTTCTTCATGTTGGCGGGGAAGAGATCGCCGGTGTTGAAGGTCAGCCCGAGTGATGCGGTATGCGCACCGAGCGCGTAATCCGGCGCGATGGCTTTGGCCACCATGTCAGGGCGCGGCGGCTGCACGCGGACATCGACATGCTGGCCGTAATAGCTGTAGGGCCAGCCATAGAAGCCGCCATCCTTCACCGAGGTCATGTAATCTGGCACAAGGTCGCTGCCGATCTCGTCGCGCTCGTTGACGGTGACCCAGAGCGCGCCGCTTTGCGGCTGCCACGACGGGCCGTTGGGGTTGCGCAGGCCGGATGCGAAGACGCGTGAGGCGCCGGTCGCGCGGTCGATCTCGATCACCGCGGCGCGGTCTTTCTCGGCCTCCATGCCGTTCTCACCGACATTGCTGTTGGAGCCGACGGTTGCATAGAGTTTCGTGCCGTCGGGACTCGCCGTGAGATCCTTGGTCCAGTGGTGATTGATCGGGCCGCCGGGCAGGTCAGCCACCTTCACGGCAGGCGTTGTGATCCTGGTATCATTGGTCCTGTAGGGAAACTTCACCACGGCATCGGCATTGGCGACGAAGAATTCGTCGCCAACCAGCACCATGCCGAAGGGTGAGTTGAGCCCTTCGAGAAATGCTGTCCTGGTCTCGGCGACGCCGTCGCCGTCCGCGTCGCGCAGCAGCGAAACGCGATTTGCCGTCGGTGTGCCCGCGCCGGCATGGCCCATCACCAGTTTCATGACCCAGCCCTTGATGCCCTTGCCATCTTCCGGCTTCGGCGGCGCATTGCTTTCTGCCACCAGCACGTCGCCATTGGGCAACACATAGACCGTACGTGGATGATCGAGCCCGCGCGCAAAAGCGCTGACCGTCATGCCGTCCGCAGCCTTCGGCTTGGCACCCTCTGGCCAGCCGACCGCCTTGGAGACATTGACTGTTGGAATAAGCGACTTGTTGGGCTCGACAAGCTTCGGCGACGGTCCGAAATCCTCGCCTGATGCGATGGTGGATTGTTCGTTGCATCCGGCCAGTGGCAGCGCCAGGGCGACGAGACAGGCGGAAAGCAGGAATTTCTGGCGCATGGAATGTCCTTGTGGCTGAGAACATAAAATGCGCGCGATGCAGGAACGTTCGGCCTCCCTGCATGAATTTCATGTGAAGCCGGAGTGATGCACGGCTATGGTCCTCCCAACAAACAGGGAAGAAACGATGACCGGACCGACAAATACGAGCGACGAAGCCACCTGGACGCGCTGGCGTAGCGTCGCCGATCTTTATCACGCCTATTTCACCGGCCTGATTCTGAGCACGGTCACGCGCCGCGGCACGGCAGACGCCGCCGAGTTCATGTTTCGGATCTTCCGCCGGCAGCAGCAGGAGCGCTTTCTGCCGGGACTCGTGAAGCTCGGTCTGTCCGGCCTGCCGCCCGCGGTCGCTGCGGCCCAGTATCACTATCTCTCGAACTGGATCGGCGGCGTGTCGGTCGAGTACATGTATGAGAGCGACCGCAAGGCCTGGATCCGCTATCCGCCGCCGCGCTGGATCTGGCGCGGCACGGCAATCTGCGGTGTGCCCGGCGAAGTCTCGCGCGCGATGCTGCGTGGCTGGCACGCCAATAATGGCGTTTCGCTTGGTAATCCCCGCATGGGCTTCGTCTGCACCAAGCAGAGTGTCGATGGCCAGGACGGGCTCGAAGGCTATTACTGCGAATACGACCACGATCTCGATATCGATCAGCGTCTGGTGTTCGCGCGCCATCTGGAAGCGCCGTTGTTCGATCCCGCCAAGGCACCCGCGCTGCCGGTGGATAGCTGGCCGAAAGCCCGGCTGGAAAAGGCCTATCGCAACTACGCCATGGAATATGTACGGACCGCAGCGCCTGTAGCGGTTCAACTGTTCGGCCCGGTTGATGCCGGCTATTTGCTGCATTTGACCGGCAAGCTGATCGGCATGCAGTATTTCGACGAGGTCTCCGCAGGCTTCGGCTTGCAGCGCGGCGACGCCAGGGCCTTCGCGGAATTCCTCGGCGTTCTGTTCGCAGCGCAGGACGACATCGTGGAGATCAGCAAGTCCGAGGGCCAGTTCGAGATCCGGCAGCAGAGCTGGAAATTGATGGACGGCGTCGCCGACAACAATGCCGCCTGCGCGAGGGCCTTGCAGGGGTTGGTCGAGGGCCTCGCCGCCGGATGCGGTCGCAATATACCCATCGCGATGACGCCGGCACGAGGTGGTGCGCTCCCGTTCATCTGGTCGGTCGGCTAGCGCCTCGCTCCCTTGATACTGCAGTGCAAATCGAACATCCCCCATGCGTGTGTCGCGCATGGCATTGTCCGCGATCGGTGCTAGGAACGAGGTGTCCGGCAGGCAAGACCGGAAGCTCAGGGAGAATGCATGTCCGACGCTGTCGTCGCCGAACCCCGATTGGTCGATGCCGACAAGCAGCCGCTTCCGAGCCTGAAGGCTCCGGCCAAAAACCCCCTGCTGGATCATCCCATTCTGCCGACCATCCTGCGGCTGGCCTGGCCCAATGTCGTCGCGCTGACGGCAGGCGCCGTCGTCGTTATTTTCGAGACCACCTATGTCGGCCGGCTCGGCACCGAAGCCTTGGCGGCGATGGCGCTGGTGTTTCCCTTCGTGATGCTGACCATGACCATGTCCGGCGGCGCCATGGGCGGTGGCGTGTCCTCGGCCATCGCGCGCGCGCTCGGCGCCGGCGACCGCGCGCGCGCCGATACGCTGGCGGGCCATGCGCTGCTGATCGCCATCTGCTTCGGCCTCACCTTCACGGTCGGCATGCTGACCTTCGGCTCTATGCTGCTGCAACTGCTTGGTGGCCGCGGCAATGTGCTGAGCCAGGCGCAGGGCTACATCACCGTCTTCTTCGCTGGTGGCGCGATCCCCTGGCTGCTGAATACCTTCGCGGCGATCCTGCGCGGCACCGGCAACATGAAGATGCCCTCCGCCATGCAGATGGCGGGGGCTGCCTTGCAGGTGGTTCTCGGTGGCGTGCTGGGCCTCGGCTTCGGTCCGATCCCGCAATTCGGCATGCCCGGCGTCGCGGCGGGCACGCTGATTGCATTCACGATCGGCACAGGCGTCATGGGCTGGTATGTCTTTTCCGGTCGTGCGCGAGTCCAGCCTCAGATCAAGGGCTTCCGCATTCAGCGCGGGATGTTCTTCGATATTCTGAAAGTGGGTGCCATCGCCTGTTTCAATCCGCTACAGGGCGTTCTGACTCTCCTGATTTTCACCCATATGCTGGCGCAATACGGCACCGCGGTGCTGGCCGGCTACGGTATCGGTGCGCGGCTCGAATTCATGCTGAGCACGCTGGCTTTCGCGGTGGGTATCGCCTCGGTGCCGATCGTCGGCATGGCAATCGGCGCTGGCCGCATCGCGCGTGCGCGCCGCGTGACCTGGACTGGCAGCGTGATCGCCTTCGGTGTCGTCGGCCTGCTCGGCACACTGATCGCGATCTTCCCCGATGCCTGGGTCAATATGTTCACCAATGATGCCGGTGTGCGTGCGGCAAGCCGGACCTATCTGGCCACCTGTGCGCCAATGTATGCCTTTCTGGGGCTGTCCACGGTGGCCTATTTTGCCTCGCAGGGCGCCGCCAAGGTACTCGGCCCGGTGCTAGCGCAAACCGCGCGGCTGGTCTTCGTCAGCGTTGGAGGCTGGTGGCTGCTGTCTATCGATGCCTCGGCCACAAGCTTTTTCTGGCTCGCGGCGGCGTCCATGGTGCTGCTCGGCGTGCTGTCGGCACTCAGCGTGCTGCTGACGCCGTGGGGACCGAAGGCCGGTCCCGTGCCCGAGATCCGGCCGGAGCTCGTCTGAGCAGTCTCTAGCCGACGCGTGTCGCAGTAAATTCCACATCGCGCCGCCACGTCGCGCCGTCGTCATGCGAGGTCTCGCCGCGCCATAGAAACGAGCGCGGCGTAATCTGCGAGAAGCTCCAGCGGATCGGGCGTCCGTCATTGTCGCGGCCGAGTTGGATGATGTCGTCGCCCTGCTTGCGGCCGGTCATGGTGAGAAAATTCTGCATCACCGGATCGGTCCACTGGATCTGCCACGCATCGATGCGCGGATCGTAGATCCGCAGCGTGCTTCCATACGAGTAGGCATTCGTTGCGGCGTCGCCGTCGCGCAAACGGCCGCGCGGCGGCACGATCCAGACATCCTGGATGGCACGGCCTTCCAGCACCCAGCCGAAATGCCATTCGCCCTTGCGCCGGCGCTCTCCGCCGTCCGGCATATACCTGACCACATCGAGATCCCAGGCGCCGATCAGCCAGCCATAGAGATCCATCTGGCCGATGCGATCCGGGGCAGGACCGTCCGCTGCGAGCGCATCGAGAAACGATGCAGTCATCGCGCGGCTTTCCCGAACTGGGTCTGCATCGCCGCCAGGCCCAGATCCATCTGCTCGCTCATATAAGGCGCGATCTCATTCGGCAGCACGTCGGCCGTCCAGACAAACCGGCAGCGCGCATCGCCATCGGCAAATACCTGCGCCGATGCGCTGTGCTGGGTGATGCGCTCGTTGACGATGGCATAGACGAGGCGCCGTCGGTCGTGGTCGCAATCGACCAGTCTTTCGCGTGCGACGGACCCATTGGCGAACGTCACGATACGCGAGTCGCCGTCCAGCTTTGTGGCGGTGACGAAGCCCGGCACCAGCCTTGTGTGCAGCGCGCCGAAGTCGGCCAGTGCGGCCCAGACCTCGTCTGCCGGTGCGCCGAGGAAAATCTCTTTGTGAATCGATGCCATGCTGTGCCTCCCGGGTTGATCAGGACGGCAAGCTACTCAGTGCACGGCCAGCCGTTCTTGGAAAATCTTGCGGTCGCCGCGGGAAGCCTGTCGAAATGCGCGGGGCGAGACGCCGGCGGCGCGATGGAAGCTGCGCACGAAATTCGAGAGATCGCCGAAGCCGACATCGAAGGCGATGTCGGTGATGGCGCGGTCTTTCTCGACCAACAGGTTTGCAGCCCGCCGTAGCCGCGCGCGCACCAGATACTGGTGCGGTGTCACGCCGAGCACATTCCTGAACAGGCGCAGGAAATGAAACGGACTCAATCCGGCCTGACGGGCGGCCGCATCGAGATCGATCTCCTCGCTGGCATGGGCGTCGATCCACAGCGCGGCCTCGACCGCGCGCCGGCGATCCCGTGCATTGCCGTTCACACGCCTGCGCGGCTCGCCCGAGACGACGTCGACAAAACGCGCCGCAAAGGCATGACCGATCTCATCGAGCCCGAGATCGCTGTGCGCCTCTGCGCTGGCCTGCGCGAGCTCGCCCAGCACCATCAATTCGGCGCGTGGCGCGATGGCGCCCTGCTGCCAGATGTCCCTGGCGTCGCCGACGGTGTCGATCAGCTCAGGCGCGAAGGAGAATGAAAGGCACTCGTCGCCAGAGCCATGATGCTCGTGATGGCAGGTATATTCGTCGCCGGGGTGCCCGATCAGCAGCGCGCCGGCGATGAGTTCGTGCGATTGCCCGCGGCAGCGACAGCCGAAACTGCCCTTGCGAACATAAGAGAGCGAATGGCCGGCGTGCTGTTCGGAAAACGGCTCGTCGTCCGGACCCGCCGTACAGCGATAGTCCGTGACGGTGATCGCGTTGCTCTGGAACAGTGTTGTTGCCTGCATGGGCTGAATTTAGCCCTGCGGGCGTGACGGGGCAACCGACAGCAGGGCATCGAACAGGGTGGTCGTCCGGCCCGCCAGCGCGCCCTCGATCGAGAGCAGCCGCGACTTGGTGATGATGCCGCCATTGCCGGCAAAGCCGCTGGTCTGGCCCGCAACGGCCAGTGCACGGTGGCATGGCACGAGGATCGCAAACGGATTGCGCGCGATGGCTTGCCCGACCGAATAGACCGCACCGCTGGCGCCGAGCTTTGCTGCGATCTCCGCATGGGTGCGGGTTTCGCCACGCGGGATCATCCGGATCGCCTCGTAGACGCGGCAATTGAACAGCGGCAGGCCATGCATGTCGACGGGGATATCGCCGAGGTCGACGGCTTGGCCGCGCAGCAGCGCAACGATGCCCTCGATGGCGTAGTCGACATCGGCCGGCGGCCGGAATTCGCGCGCATCGGGAAATTGCTGCAGCAGGCGGCGCCGGGTCTCGATCTCGCGCGCTTCCGGCAATTGCACGCCAACAATGCCAGCATCGCCCCATGCGATACCGCATCGGCCCACCGACGTGTCGAAGGTTGTGTATCCGTGCCCAGCCATCCCGAAGGCGATGTTAGCAGGCGAATTGAAACCGTCATCTGGAATCTTTGAGCGGTGACCTTTCGGAGGGCGCGGCCGGGTGTGCGGCGCAAGGAACTGTAACCGGCTGCCATCAATCCGCTTGGCGGATCGGCCGGTCTCGGCTAGATCAGATGGCGCGACGATGCGGGCGTAGTTCAATGGTAGAACGGCAGCTTCCCAAGCTGCATACGAGGGTTCGATTCCCTCCGTCCGCTCCATTCAAATTATACCCGTCAGACAAGGCTTTACGACGTTTTCCAACGGCTATTTCGTATTTTTTTTGAAATCCCATACAACATTCGTACAAATCTTTCTCGGAATGCGACAGCAACGCGTCTCCAGGCGGCGCCGTCTCGTATTCCGCTTTCGAGCGCCTTTCGCGTTCTTGTTGCCCGTTGCTGAGCATCGGAGGGTATTTCGGCGTCAATGCGTAACGAGCTGAAGCTGTGATTGGCGGCTACGCGCGCTCAACTGACAATCAGCCACACGGCTTGATACCCTGTTGGTCAGCTTCGGACTTGAGCATCTTCTTCACGATTTCTCCTCCGCTCCAGACGGTCACCCATTTGGTATCGCCTGCCCAAGTGTAGCAACCTTGTGCCGAGGCTTGCTTCGCATCGGTCCTTTTCGCCGTAGACGGCTTCCGCCGCCGTAGGGCCGCCGCGCAATGATGAATGACTTCCGTGATCTCGTCATTGTTGAGCAGCGCGACATCGCTCAAAACCGTGGTCAACTTCCGCGCAGAAGTCGCCGCGAGATCGTCGGGCGAGGCCGTCTTGCCGACGGTGGCCTTCTTCGCGGTGCGGGTCTTGCGCGTCGTCGTCTGATGGTTCTTGCGGTCTTTCGCCATCGTTCTCTAGCTCCTCAACGATTGAATACGGAAGCGCGCAGCCCGGCTTTGAGTTGCTGATTGATATGGGTCAATTCGGGCAGCGGCTTTAGCCCTTGACGGCTGTCAGCCAACTCCCCGAAAGTGAAAACGATCTGATGCGTCCTTTCTCGGCTTCCGCTGAAAAGCGTGCCGGTGGAATTTATGGATCCTGTCGTGAACGCCCAAGTCGGATTCACGCCACCGGAAAATGTCTCTTTAATCGAAACCGTCTTCGTCAGAACGTTCTTTTGACCGGTGATGGTTTCTTTCTTCTTCGGTTCGTCGGTAATGCCCAATTCCACGGTCTGCATGCGGGAAATCAGCAAAGGTAAAATCTTCAGATCGATATCGACAAGCGGAGATCCCTGCTTGTCGCCGCTCAGCTTTCGGCAGGGGCGCTCCTGCGTGCCGACCGTGAAATATGCCGGTTTGTAGAGTGCGGACAGGGGATAGAACACATTGTTGTTGTCTTCGTTGGAGGATGTCGCGCCGACGCTGAAGCCTCCGGAAATGGATGCAAGCGCAGCAGGCGCCAGGAACGGTGACCAGCTTCCGGACGGATTGACCGTCGAACTCTCGGAGGCCGTGAGGTCAGTCGACACTTCGACGCCCCAATCGTTCAGGTAACTGCTGTAAGCGCGACCGTTGGGCCTCAACTTTGCGGATCCGCGGTCCTTCTCGATCGCGATCGTGACCGCGTAGCTCAACTCGCAAATAACGCTGGCAGCGAGGTACGTATTCATGTTCGCGACGTCGGTGGTATCGTCATTCGGCCAGTCGCGTTGGCTAGGAATGAACGTCCCGCAGCCGGCGGTGACCATGGTCAACAACAACGCGGTCGCCTTGCGCACGGGGGCGAAGCTCGTCGACAAGAATATGCTTTTGGCCATTTAGCGACCCAATATGGCTCGACTTTCGTCGGCGTCTTTGAAAACAGGAGAAAAGAGATCGGAGCGGAAAAGCGAAGTATCAAGCGAGTGCGGACTCAGTCTAATTATGATCTCCCGCAGGAGTCTGTATCCGGTAAGCAACACAACCGGTATGTTTCTCGGTGATCCTGATTTTCTGCGGACGGGTCCGTGAGAGCCCGCGAAGTGATAAGGCGCCTTTGGAGATCATCATCAACGAGCAGACGATATGCTTGACCTGACGACGATGCAGTCGAGGTCTTTCGCCGCGAGGTCGGGATCGCAGTCGACCATCCAGAGTTGCGGTTAGTGAGAAGCGTAAGTTTACCTGATCTCAAGTCGGGAAAGGCCCATGCCACTGGTATTCGTACACGGGGTCGGAAACAGACCGTCTGCCGAGCATGCCGCGGGAGCGGCCCAACGAGATGCGCTTTTCCGGACACTCTTCAAGCGATGTCAAGATCTTCAATCCCGACTGGGGAAGCTTGGCCGCCGATTTTTCTACTGACATGCCCTGGCTGCCGAATCCGCCCCGAATATAGCCGTTTGGTGTCGATGGTCTTTAGCCGTCCGGTCAATCGGGCCTGGGTGCGATTGCTTGCGGCAACGTGCCTAGATCCCATCGCGTAGTTAGACGGCGAAATGGGTCCGCAAACCGTTTTCGCCGCCAGAACGTTCACGATGCGAGCGACCCGACCACGCGTCAGCTGCTCGCCGATTCCCAGGCCGACGTTCAGCATTTTTCGCAACTAGGCGGGCTGCACCAAGAATGCGTAGCGATTGTAAGACGAGCTCGTGGCAGGAGCTTCGAGAACCTCGACGATGCGATCGATCTTGTCGCCCTGAAGCTTCGCAAGGCCGTTTATCACGGTGTACCTCGCACAAGGTCTGCGCCGATCGTTCCCCTGCATCGAGCGCGGGGATGGCCTGAGTTTCACGAAAAGAAGCCCGGGGCTATGCCGTATACGGTTCGCCCCGCAACCTCGGTCCTCTCCTTGATTGCGCGAACCTGCCAGCCCTGCGGTAGCTTGGCGGTCGTCGTCTCGTCGACGCCATCGATATAGTACCCGTGTGTATGGTGAAACTGGCTGTTCTCACCGAATAACCGTCGATGTGTTCGGATGCGTCAGACGGATCGCCGTCCGTCGTCCGCGCGGCTTCCCCCGGCTCCCAGATCTTCGCGTTCTCCGCGAAGGCGTTGATTTCGAGTGAACTCTCGCCGGCTCCGGAGCGTCGGGCATGGACGCCAAAATCGCTTGGCTGCCGACGATGAAGACGGTGTCGGTGTTAAATTCATAGGCCAGGGCCCGGACGACCCTGAGTAGGTCTTCCAGCGTGCGCAGCCGGCGGTCCTCGGCCATCAGGGGCCTCCAGGAACGGAAAGTTCGGGTTGCGCATCCAAACCGCGCTTGACCACCCTCCTCGCGGCCTTTCTCAGCCGGACGCGGGCATGGTAGTCGCCAAAGTCGACGCCCTCGGCGAGATAAAACGGCGAGGTGTTGCGCAGCCGGACCATCTCGCGATCTCGACTGATGAGCTTCGAAGCCAGTTCCTTCGGCGGTAGCGCAAGCAGCCCCTGCCATTCGCGTACGAAGGGCCAGTCGGCGAACTGGCTCGCCTGGCGCTCATGCGCCACCTTGGCCTTCTCCACCAACGACGGGTCGCGACGAAGCATCCGCACGATCAGCCGATGCATCATCAGCTTCGCGGTGTCGCCTACTACGCCCTCGTTCAGTCCGTCGCCCATGGCGGGGATCGCCTCACTCTCGGCAATACGAGCCTTCGTTTTGGCCCGTTTAGAAATATAAACAGCCGGACGGTAACACGAAAGAGCGCCGATCAGGCTCGGACGGCGATGGTTACTTCTTCAATTCAAAGTCGCCGGAAAGCCACGGGCGCGTTTTCGTGTAAATCGGTCGCTGCTCCGAAGAGCCAGGTTATCGATCTCCGCAGGTTTTCTAGGTCGATCGCGGGCTTCTTTTCGTGAACACCAGAGATGGGGCAGGATGCTGGTAGCGCATCCCGATCTTTAGCTCACTGTGCGTCCAAGTGAATTGTCCTGGCAGCCTCGAATCTTTCACGCGTAGAGGCCGCCAAACGTCCGAGAGCGAAGTGTGCCTGCATTCCCCGGACGATTTCTTCGTCCTCGAAGCCGGTTGCGCTCAACATCTGCGCAAGGCCGGCGAGCTCGCATAATGGAATCTCGCCGTGGACCCGCTCGCCGCCCGTACGATAGGCAACGATGTCTTTCACTCCGTTCCCGGCGTTCCAGACGATATCGCGATCGTCGTCTCGCGATAGCGGATAACGATCCCGACCCAGAGCGGATTTGACGACCTTCTGCACGGTTTCGCCGGATCTCTGTATCCCGTGCGCGCGCGCCAACCGGTCGACCAGTAGGTCGAAATACATGGGCCCTTCGACTGAAACCACGTGGTCGACCATTTTCCGCAAACTCGGACGGTAGTCCACGTCGTAGAACCGATCGCGTTCCGGCGTGCAGGCGGCGCTTGGATCCGCTTTGACGTATGGAACGGCGACCGGTATGGCCGCTGCTGGAACGGCCGCCGGTCCCTTGGCATAGAGCTTCGCGGGAGCTTCGCCGGCGTCCAGCTCATCGTGCGCTGGTGTTGGCGAGACACCCGAAGCGCCTCTGGCACTCCCGCTGTTCGCAGTCGCCGGCCTCGTGAACGGTATGACCCCTGGATCGTCGTCAGGTACCGGACCAGCGTCGATGTCGATCGGCTCGGTCACGGGCTCCGGCTCGACAACGGGATCGACGCGTGACGCCCGATCCTCCGCTAGATCCGCTTCGAGACGGGTCTGGATCTTGTCCAGCGCCGACCGAGGATCCAGCCACCATTCGGTGCTCCAGATGCGTCGGATCTTCCATCCCAGATCGGTCAGTACCATCTCGCGCAATCTGTCGCGATCCCGAGCGGTCGCGGAGCGGTGATAGGTGGCGCCGTCGCACTCCACGCCGGCCAGATATCGACCGGGAAAATCGGGATGCACGATGCCGAGATCAACCCGGAAGAACGAAACGCCGACCTGCGGATGCACCACCCAGCCATTGTTTTCGAGCGCCTTCATCACCGCATCCTCGAACGGAGAATCGGTGCCACGACCGGTCGGAGAGAAGGCTTCGGCGATCGCGCGTGCGCCATGTTCGGCGAATTCGAGGAAGTGCTTGAAGTCGGTCACACCGCGGGAGCCGGTACGTCCGAGATCGATCTGCTCCGGTCGCAACGTGGCGAAAACGAGGAGCTCACGACGTGCGCGAGTTACGGCGACGTTCAAGCGACGATGGCCTCCTTCGCCGTTGAGGGAGGAGATCTGCGCCGTCACACGACCGTTCTTGTCCGGCCCCGCGGCGACCGAGAAGATGATGACGTCGCGTTCGTCGCCCTGCACATTCTCGATGTTCTTGATCAGCAAAGGTTCGGGCGTCTGGGTCTTGTCGAAATGGCGCTCTAGATCCGGATCCGCCCGGCGCGCCTGATCGAGAAGGTTTTCGATGAGCTTCTGTTGCTCGCCATTGAACGTGACCACGCCGATCGAACTGCTGGACGTCTTCAATCGGCGGACGACCTCGGCCGCGACGGCTTCGGCCTCCTTGCGGTTCACCTTGGCTCCGCCTCGCTCGTAGATGCCACCCGGGACGTGAACATATCGAACCGCGGTGTCGCGCGTGACTGGGGAGGGAAATGTGACCAGTTCGCCGCGATAGTACTTCGCGTTCGAGAAAGCGATCAGGCTCTCGTGACGGCTCCGGTAATGCCAGGACAGGCGCATGCTCGGCAGGTTCGAGGCCAGGCATTCGTCCAGGATGCTCTGTTGGCTCTGAACCATCCCCGTGTCATCGTCGCCGTCGTCGCCACTACCGCGTTGTCCGACATTCGTCGGCGGAAGCTGCTCCGGATCACCGACGATGACCACCTGGGTCCCGCGGGCGATCGCGCCGACCGCATCCCAGACGGGGATCTGGGACGCCTCGTCGAAGATCACGATATCGAATGGCTTTGCATCGGCTGGCAGATATTGCGCTATCGAAAGCGGACTCATCATCACGCAAGGAGCGAGTTGCGTCAGAGCATTCGGAATGCGGCTGAACAACTGCCGCAACGGCATCTGCCGCGCCTTCTTTGTGATCTCGCGAGCCAACGTGCCCCATTCGGGGTCCTTGCCGAAATTCGTCTGGGTCGGAACGCCGACCCCGATCCTCGTCTTGACGATCTCCCGCGCAAGTTCGCTGATTTTCCGATCTGCCGCGATGAAAGCTTCGATCGCGGCTTCGTGGCGGACGGCGAGGAAGCTGCTCAGGACTTCGTCCTCGTTGACGATCGTCTCGGCAACCCACCGGGCGTAGGCGTATTCGAAAGCGCCGAGAAGCTTGTCCCCCTCTGTTTCTCCGGTTTCCGCCGACACGACCAAGGGGCCGAGTCCTGCCGCCCTGGCGGTCCGGGCAGCGGTCTGCCAGGCTGCCCATTTCGGCGCCTCGATGAGATTTGCTTTCCAGCGCGATATCCGTTCGAGGAGTGTTTCGATCCAGCCCGGCTCCAGCACGATGATGGATTCCGGCTTCTCCAGGCCCACGCACTCGCCAAGCTCCTTGGCGCTCGCGTGCATCTTCGGAAATACAGCGTGCATACGCTCAAACGCTAGACGAACGTTGCCGCCGGCATGGAAACGGTATGGATCGCGGCCGAGCAGGACCCCGATGTTGCGAAGGATAGTGGTGGAGCTTTCATCGTTCGCGGCGAACCCGTCGCCCGCGGCACGCGCGTTGATCGCCCAGACGATGAGGGCGTCGAAGCGGGAAGTATCGGTCGCCGCTCCCCGCCAGAGATGCTCCATCCCGGCAAAGGATGGTCTGAGGCCTTCGATGTCGCGCACAAGATCCGCGAGATCCGCGAGGACCGCGAGATCGTTGGCGATATCCGCCGGCACATCGCCCTTGCAGAACGGCTGCAACACCGCGCGCACCTTGTTCTTTCGACCCGCACGGACCACGAAGTTGGAGACGCACGCTTCCGCCCAATCCTTTTGCAGCGCCGGGATGTCGAGACCCGCCGCCTTCAAGCTGTATTGGGTCGTCAAGCTTGCCGCGCGATCGCGCATCCGAGCGATCACCTCGATCATCATTGTCAATGCGCGGATGCGGTCGGCTCCGTTGTCCGCCAGAAGCACGATCCCATCGGCGGCATCCGGCTGGATGAAGGCGCCGGCCAGACGGATCAATTGAGGGAGTTTCGAATCGTCCCAGTCGTCCTCATGCAAGTTGATCGACGAAGCGAGCCCTTCGGCGGCCAATCGCAATTCGCCGAGCGAAGCTTGCAGGCGATCGATGGCTTGCTGCAGGGTCGTAACCCAGGCCGGACTCCACTTTGTTTGTTCTATACCTCGGAGGGGGTGGGCGGACGGGTCTCCGACCGCCTGAAGTGCGGTCCGCATGTCCGCGCAGCATTCCCGCATCGCGGCGAGTTCCGCGGGCGAGTGGACGGTACCGACCGGCCAAGTCAGCCCGGCGTCGGCAAGCAGATCCCGGTCCGCCACGACGCGCCCGAACGCTTCATAGGCCGTCATGCCGTTCGCGCGGCGTCTGTGGAGCGATGAAACCAGTTTGTTGAGGAGCTCGCGCTTCTTCCCGAGTTCGCCAGCCGCGGCTTTCCAGTCGTCTTCGGTCGCGACATTGCGGTCGCGCCAGGCAGTTGCGAGCTGCTCGAGTACGCTCGACTTCTGCGCCTTGGTCGAGTGGACTTCGAGGCAGTAGTTGCCGAGCCCTATTGCCTGCATGCGATGGCGGACGACCTCCAGCGCAGCAGTTTTCTGCGAGACGAAGAGCACCGTCTTTCCGTGCGCGAGACAGTTGGTGATCGCATTCGCGATCGTCTGGCTCTTGCCGGTGCCGGGCGGGCCGAACAGGACGAAATCGGCGCCGCGCTGCGCGGCGATCACAGCTGCTAGTTGCGACGAGTCCGCCGATAACGGCGTGAAGAGATCACCCGGATCCACTACCTGGTCGATCGTATTGGGTGAGACGAAACCGCCACTTCCGCCTTCGTAAGTATGCGTCGGGGTATCGATCAGATGTCTCACCACGCGGTTACGCTTGAGCAGGTCCTCCCGATCGACTAGATCCTTCCACATCAGGTATTTCGTGAACGACAGGGTCGATAGTGCTACCTGTTCGGTCACCTCCCAACCCTTGATGTGCTTCACGTGGTGCTGGACCGATTTCCAGATCCCCTTAAGATCGATTCCGGCTCCATCCTGCGGCAGATCGCCCGCGAATTCAGACATCGACAGGTCGAAGTCCTGCTTGAGCATCTGGAGTAGGGTCGGATTGAACCGCGCCTCGTCCCCGTGCAAGGCGAGCTTGAATCCCGAGCGTACGCTCTTCCGTTCGAGCTGGACCGGGATGAGGACGAGAGGCGCACGGTATGGACCGGCGCCTTCCTGGGGTGTCCAATTGAGGAAGCCGAGGCAAAGGTAGAGCACGTTCGCTCCACCTTCCTCGAAGGCGAGGCGGGCCGCTCTGTAAAGATCGGTCAAACGCCCTTCGATATCCGTATCGACGACGGTGGTGTGGAGTTCTCCGCGCGCCATCGCATCCAAGAGGAAATCCTTACGGACTTCCGCGTTGCGCTGTGCGGTCAGCAGGGCGGCATCACGGCCGTCGCTGCCGTCGAGGACGGTGGTCTTGCCGATCAACTTGAAACGTCGGCCGTCAGCGAGAGCATCCTCCAGGGCTGCCGGGTCGGCGCACTCGATGGCGATGACCGCTTTCGAATCCTTGAAGTTCAGAAGACGGTTGCGGAGGCTCAGATCCAGCAGATTCCGTTTCCACGTCTCGAGCCGGTCGGTTGGGCGATCCGCCGCCGGCTCCCGTTTCCGGTCGAGTTCTTCTTCGAAATCCGGAACCTCGCCGACGTCCTGCGCGACCGCGACCGTATCCTGCGGCTTGACCGCTCCATCGCCCGCGGGGGCGACATCCAGGGGACGTATCTTGGTCGCGCGCGCGCGGCGGACATCGATCGCCAATTCGAATGCGGAATCCGCATCTTCCGCGATCAGCTTCTTCGCGGCGTCGACAGCCTGCTTGAAAAGGGCAGGGTTCGATCCCGTCATCAGCGTCGTCTCGATGAGGACGAGCTCCTCGAGCTGGACGCGTTTGCGCAGAGCCTGGGGATCGTCGACCACCACGCTGGAAAAATCGTCGTCGATCAGCCAGGCGCCCACGAAGGCATGCCCTTCGGTCAGGACCAGCAACGGATTGAGACCAGCCTGTTCGAGGCAGGAAGCGTAGAGCAACGTCAGGTCCAGACAGGTGCCGACTTGACGCGCCAGCACGTCGCCTGGACCGCGAATCTGCTGCCCGCTCTGCTCGAAGCTCTTCGGCGGCAGGACGTAGGAGATCGAGCGCGACACGAGTGCCGCCCATATCGCGTCGGCGATCTCCCAGGCGCGCGCCTTCCGTTTGTCGACGTAACCATCCATCGAATCCTTGCGCCCTGCTGCGGCTAGCTTGCCGGATGCATCGCGCAGGACGACGTCGACGCTGGGATCCGTGGGCCGCACGAACGCCGCAAGCAGTTCCGGCGCGGAATTTACGCCACCCCAGAAGGACGGCGGCAGTACATTCACCGTCACCGAATGTTCGGCAACCGTCTGATCGCCCGAACAGACCCGGATCCGGATCTCACCCTTTTGCGCCGCATTGACTCCCGAAAGGAACGCAGGGTCGAGCTTCAGGTCCACCAACCGAAGATGGTGCATCGATTGGGGTGCGATGCGATCGATTCGCCATACCCCGGGAGACATGAAGGGCGGTTCGGCCACCAGGTGCACCGAAACATCGCCGAGTTCCTCAAGCCTGTCGTTCTCGACCACCAGCTCCCGAACGATGGGGACGGCGTTCTGATAAAAGGCACTGTTCACATTGTCCGACGTCGAACATGCGATCTTCACCAGACCGGTGGGCAGGTTTTCGTCTGGACTTTTATCGAGCACTTGAAGCCTCGCGAAATGGTTCGTCTACGCCCCCGATCCCTCGGGTAGTCAGCAGCGGCACAGCTTTGGCCCGCTGCGGGTCATGATCGCGACGTTTCACGTATTTGCGGTGGTTTGCAACCCGGCGGACGTGCAGTTGAGAAAGTCACCATAATTCTGGCTTTCCCCAGCGCTACCTAGAATCTCGATTGTTCCGAGACCTCTCCGCCGGGGCTATTTTCGTAGTAGAATATCAGAGGATTCGACATCAGTAGATGGCTGATGTCTGCCGTAAGCCTTCCGCGACGGAGCATTTCGCCTCAGGTGCTTGGACATTAGGTCTACGCGAGCGACTGCGGAGCAGTCGATGTCCCCAATTCGTCAACTTCCGACGTCTCACGCCGAAGGTGGTGAATTTTCACGCGCGGCTCGACCGACCTCGCGATATCGCAAAGGTGCCGATGGTGCGTGAAATAGACGACCTGGCCCCTTGCGGCCATTCCCGTGAGCAACCTGAACGCCTCCTCGGCGCGGAAGTCGTCGAACGTCTCCATGATGTCGTCGGCAAGGAACGGGGCGGGAGAACGGGACTTCGCGAACTCATGATAGCCGGCCACCCGTAGAGCCAGATAAAGCTGAAAGCGCGTGCCCTTGGAGAGCTCCGAGGCGATCTTTGAACTTCCGTCTGAGCCGTTTGCGATGAGAAGCTCGCTGTCGCCGGCAGGCTGCGTGACCAGTTGCGTATAGGCGCCGCGGCTGATGAGCGAAAACGACTCCGAGGCGAGGGTCATCATCGAACTGCGATGACGATCTCGATAGGCGTGCAGTGCCTTGTCCGCCGCCGCCGAACCCAGACGCAGCCGCAGGTAGGCGAGTGCCCTGTCCTCGATCTCGAGCAGGGTCGTGTGGCGTTTCTCGTCCAGGGCCGCGACAGCCGCGTCGCCGCCGACGGCGCCGATCCGGTCTTCCGCCTTGCTCCGTGTCGAGAACAAATCCTGGGTCCGGCGGTCCTCGTCCTCCAGCCGCGCCTTCTGCTCCACCAGTTCGGCCTCTAGCGACAGCCGATCCAGTGCATCGAGTTCCGTCTCGGCCTCCACGATGTTCTCCGACCGCACGGCATCGGTGACTTCACGTTCCGCTTCGGACAATCGTTGCTGAAGTTCTGCTCTGCGTGCGGCCATGCGCAGACATCCTTCTAATTCGATCAGCGAGCCAACGCCGAAATATTGCGTCATCCTCGACGCCTGAGCGTCAGCTTCAGCAAGCTCGTCCGAAAGCGCGCGGAATTTGACTTTCGCGGACGCGAGCCTTTCCTCGAATATCCGCCGTTCGTCGCGCGTCTTCACTGCTCGCTTCATTCTGTCGGTCACCTCCTGCCAGCGTCCGAGCGGGTCGGTGGATCTGGTCTCGAGTCCCATGGCGTTGGCGTACCGGTCGACCTCGGTACGGAACAGAGACTGGTCGCGCTCCATCTTCGCCACGCGATCCGTCAGCTCCATCTTCTTATCGAGGGCCGACGTCAGTTCGGTCATCGCTTCCAACGTCTCCTTGACGGCAGCCACCGTTGGAATTTCAAGGTCCTCGCCGAGCCACGTCGTGGATACGAGGTTCTTCCACGAGGACGTCCAGTCGCTGTCGAAATGCCGGGCCGTATCGAGCTCCTTCTCCCGAGAAGCCAGATCGCGGCGTCGGTCGGCGACGACCTTGCGTCGCGCTCTGACGTCTGTCTCGCCGTCGAGAACGGTCTGTCCGGCGGCAATGAGCGTGGCCAGATCGTCCGTTTCGGCAAACGGCACGTCGACGGTACGCAATGCCTTTTCAAGTCCCATTCTCGTGGTTGCCGCCTCGCCGCGGGCTTGATCCAGTTCGCGTTGCGATGCCGCGAGTCGTGCCCGCACCTCGAGCGCCCGCCCCCTCTTCTGCAGCCAGAGTTTGAGATCGGTAGGCCGGACATCACCATTTGCACGGAGACCCATCAATGATGTAGCCGCGGCTATTTCCGCGTCCAACGCTTCGCGACGTCGGGCGACCTTCTCCTTCGACGCCTTCGCCTGACCGAGGGCAACCTTTCGTTCCACGTGATCCAGCGTGGCCCGGTTCATGTCGGCTATCGCCGCCGTATGGCCGAATCTCTGTTCGGAAACCCGGTCGAACTCGCGCATGGCGTTCTCGAAGATGCCTGCCGTGGCATCGTCGAGCGTTTTCCGGTGGGTCGCCCAGGCGGCTTCTCGGGCCGAACGCGCCGTTGTCGCTTGCAGGTCGCTGATTGGACCCATGCCCGCGTCGAGCGCTTCCAGCCGTGCCTCGAGCAAGGCGATCTCGGCCTCGAGCCGGTCGACTTCGTTCTGTCGGATGGACGCTTCATTCGCGATTTCGGACTCTTCGAATATCCAGGCCTCGAGCCGCTCGATGCTCGGGGTAGATAATGCAAGTAGCGCGTCGCCATCACCGGTCCACGGGCGCAATTCGAGAATCCGGTCTTCGAATTGCGCCGCATCTTCGGAAAGAGCACGCTCCACGGCACGCTGCCTTACCGTTGCATCGCTTTCGCGGGCGGTTCCGGTAGCGATTGCAAGCGCTCTCAGAGCCGCCTCGTCCCGCTCCGTCTCGCTCTCATTTATCTGAGCTTCGGCATCCGCCAGTGCGGCGTGCGCCTTGGCGACCTCGTGCTCTGCTTTGACCAGGGATGCTTCCACTCCGGAGCGACGTTCGACAAGGTCGCGCAATTGACCGCTTGTCGACGCGATCAGTATGAGGTCCCCAGGCTCCTTCTCGGTCGGTCGGCCGACTCTCGTCAGAATCGTCGCAACGGACTGGTCCGCCAATCCTATCCGAAGACGACGGTCGGGAAGATCTTTCTCCGCCGTCACGTATCGCGCCCGCAGGTCCGTCAGAACGTCCAATTGGCCGACGAGTCCAAGAGCTATGTCGTCGACCGTCAGATCATCCAGCAGTCCCTGCAGTTCGGATATCTCGATCGAGGCGGTCTGAACCTGTGTTGCCAATTTCAATTGCCGGTTTGCCAGTTCCGGAAGCTCGTTCAACCAGGCCTCCGGAGCGGTCGGCAACGTAACGAGCGGTTCGAGTTCGCTGCGGAGAGCGCGCAGCGTCACTACCCTCGGGAGGACACCGAGAAACCGCCGGATCTCGTCGATCCTCGCCTGCGTACGCCCACGGCTGGCAATCGCCAGGTCGTAATCCTTGGTCGCTTCGTCGCGCACAGCCAGCAGCCGGGCGAATTCGCCCGCCAACGTATCGATCTTCTCGCGTGCCTCCTTGAGCGTGACGAGATCCTTCTTGAACTCGATCAGGGCGCCCGAACGCTTTCCTGACTTGAAGAAGGCGTCCGCCTCGTTTCGCGTCGACTCCAATCGATGGCTGAGGCCCGCCAGCCCCGCGGTTGCGGAAAACAGAAGTTGTCCGAGTTCGCCCTTGCTGGCGAGGATGCTTTCACCGCCGGCTTCCAGCGTCTCGTCGTCCAGGCAGAACATGGTCTGGTAGGCACCACGGTCAAGACCACCCAGATCGCCGAGCAAAACGGTTTCCGGGATCGGTTGACCGTTGTGATCCAGAAGGCTGTTTTGAGGTCTTTTGATCCTTGAAACGGCGCGCATGCCGCTCGCCTGTTCGATTTCCGCCTCTATCAGCATGGTCGCGTAGGGGTGAAGGAAATTATAGCGGCTCTGCGCTTGGATCCCGAACAGCAGATCCACGCATGCCGACATCGCGGTGGATTTCCCCGCTTCGTTCGGCCCATAGACGATGTGGAGGTCGGGCTCACCGTCCGCTCCCACGCCGAAGTCGATCGTCGTGTCGGTGAAGCGCCCGTAGCGTCGCAGGCCGAGTGTCCGGATCCTCATCGTCGTGCGCCGTCGTCGTCGGTTGCCGCGAGTCGGGCGAGAACCTCCTCGGAGCCTTCCTCCGATAGTTGTCTCACCAAAGCCGCAAGACCGTCATCGTCCGGGATCAATGAACGCCGGCTTTCGGGTGGTAATTGATCGAGCAGCTTCTCCACGATGTCGCGGGCCTCGGCCTGGAATCCCTCGGAATCGATGATGTCGTCTGCGATGACTTTCTTTAGTTCTTCGACGGGATCCGCGCTTTCGCCCAGCATGACGGTCGTCGGTCGTCGACAGTCGATCTCGAGCTTATCGATCCAGACGTTGCCCAATGCCGCCGAACGACTTTCTGCTTCCGTCCGGAGAAGGTCGGCATCTCGTCGGATTGTCCATGCCAGCGGCGTAATGCCCGAAACGGACAGGCGCGCGACGAGATGTTCGGAGGCCGAATTCCCAAGAGCGTCGCCCAACGCTGCCTCGATTCCGGCTGCCAATTCCCTCCATGTGGTTATGCCGGAGGCGTCGACATGGACACGTTCGAACTGCGCCACGCTGACGATGCGCTCGTCCAGCGTTATGGCACCGTCATCCATCACGTTCACCAGCGTTACCGATTTCGGCCCACTTTCTCCTACATCGCGTCCCTGCGGAATGCCGGGCATGACTATGCTGCAGGCGCCCCGGCCGTGGATGGCCGAACGCTTGTGTATGTGGCCCAGAGCCCAATAACGGAAGCCGGAGTTTGTCAGGTCGCTGGCGCTGCAGGGCGCATACACGTCGTGGCCGGGCGAACCATCGAGACTGGTGTGCATAAGGCCGATGTTGATCGCGCCTTCGGTTGGGGGGCGGTATTTTTTTAGTAGGCTTTCCGGAGCCTGTGGCTTGGCGAAACTGAGGCCATGGACCACGACCTGTCTGTCCTTGGCGTCACGATCGACCGCGATGGCTTCCCCGCGGGCTTCAAACAGGTGCACGCTATCGGGCAGCACCAGTTGGCGGGTTATCTTCGAGAGCGCGTCATGATTGCCTCGAATCATGAAGACCTTGATGCTGGCGGTGTGCAATCGACGAAGCTGGTCGGCGAGGAACCGGGCCGTCTTCATCGAGGTTTGTTCGCCGTCGTATAGGTCGCCCGATAGAATGAGCGCCTGTACCTGTTCATCGAGGCACAGATCGATGATCCGCTCGAACACCTGGCGACTGGCGTTTCCGACGAGGGCGGCCAGCTCGGGGTTGCGCATCGCCAGTGAGCGCAAAGGCGAGTCCAAGTGGATATCGGCGGCATGGACAAAACGGTAGGCGGTCATTGAGGAGCTCGCTGGGCAAATCTCTATGGGGAGTATACGCCGTTATCTTCATGGAGAAGGAGTCCGCGCAACGAATAATGCCGCTTGGTCTACGATCCGACAGAAGTCGCGTGCAGTCACAGGCGCCGGAAATGTTGTTTCAGAGGACCTTGTCCTTCTTCGACGCGACCCGCCGACGCCAGCTTGCGGCAGCAATGCAGGACCTCCCACGGAATCTCACCCATGTGGTCGGCGACTTCGATGGCGTTCTTGAATGATCTGTCGTCCAGATGCTGCAGGACTCGCTCGGCCAAGCCGGCATCGTACGGCGGCTCCACGTTGTCTTCGTAGAAGCGGTCGCACCACAGGATCCGGTCGCGCCAGACGATGAAGTGGCTCTCGCAGCCGTTCTCGCGCCACACGGACGGAAACAACGTTGTCGCGCCTCCGCGATCGTCGATCTTCCAGGCCTTGCCCGCCCGTGGATCTAGATTGATGACCAACGTCTCTCCGCAGCCGTCCGGGCATTTCATGACCAATGAACGCGCCCGCCCGCGAAATACGGTCGCCGTATCGCCCGGTTCGGAAAGCAGTTCCTCGGCATCGTCTCGGTATGCACCGAGGCCACGGTGGCGCACTCGTCTTGCCGGATCAGTCATGCTTTTCTCCCACCAAATCTGCGACCAACGCGGTGGCCACCCGATATCCGTAGCCTCTTCTAAACCTGTCGGCGGACGGCCCGTCGTCCCATTCACAGCGATGGAGAAGTTGGACCGCCACGGCGCTCTGGTACTCCGTCGGACACGATTGCGTCGCGATTCCGAGCGTGCGGATCTGCCGTACTACACCTGCCATCCAAGCGAAGTCCGTCGCTGGACGGGGTGGTCCTGGCGGATGTCGGAATGCGGGGGGCCCGTAGAGCCTGTCGATCTCGGCACTCCACATGCAGTCTTCGAACTGGCTGGAATCCAACTCCGGCGGCACCTCGAACGCCAACCAGGTCTCGAGTGCGGCCAGATCCGCGACGATCGGGCCGCGGACGACAGAGGCGAGGTCGATCAGAATCGCGCTGCCGTTCCGGACACGAACGTTCTCGCCGTGCAGATCGCCATGGATGGGCGCCTCTCGATATGTCTGCGTCAGGGTCTTGAGGCGACGCAGCAGTTCGTCGGGTTCGATCCGCGCACCGAATTCCTCCGCGCGGTCCACGTAGCACGGCTTCACGCTTTCAGGTCTCCAGAGGTGCGCCCGGCACATCGCCTGCGCGACGGACCCTTCGATTGGATCGTTCGCGTAGGCTTGATCCCGCCAGCCTCCCAGCGTTTCGTCGACCAGCGCGGTGATCGCGTTGGAAGCGACGTTGCGGCGGGCGAGGTCCCACAGCGACTCCGAACGGTCGACGAAATCGCCGACCAGCAGGCTGCGCTCGCTTCCGGTGATCACGCAGTCCACGTTGGGCCTCAGCCCGAACGGTATGAAGCGTGCCGCGTATTCCCGGTAGTTCGCGTATTCGCGATCGATCTTGTGTTTCCCGTCCAACTTCGCGAATGCCGGTTGAGGCCAAATGCCAGCGTCGGAGCGATCGACCGTCATGTGGACCGCGAAGACGCGCGCACCGGACCGTCCGCCGGTCAGTTCGACCAGGGTTATCTCGCTGCAGCGGGCGAAGGCGCGTTGAAACAGCACCTCGTCGAGCTTCCTGATCGGCTCGCGATTGCCCGCCACCGTGATCTTCAGGTCCGATCGGGGTATTTCGCCCGCGTCGTGGCGGGCCGCGCCTTCGGCAAGGGTCGCCGCGTCTGGGGACGTGCGGACACCCGTTCCAGGCAGAGCGATCACCGATTGGAGTTGGGTCTGGACGCGCCCCAGCGTGGCGTCGTCGGGCGCGACGATCTCCAGACGGACGCCGAAATCGACGAAGCGGCGCGCGATCGACCGGAGGAGCCGGCAAAGCTCGGCTTCCGATCGATCGTCGAAGAAGGCCACGACGCTCGATACCTGCTGGATTCTGTCGAGCGGTCGACAGGCATCTCCCATCCGGATCGTGTGTCCACGCTGCTCGAACTCCCGCTTCGTGGCGGGCGTCGGAGGGGCGCCGAACCAGAGCACCTCGTTGCGGGCGTCAATCATGGCGCGCGGCCTTCGGTCTCACCGGCAGCGGCCATCGCAAGCCCTGGGTCAAGGCTCCCTCGCGGGAACAGACGATGCAGGCGGGCCGGCGGGTGGCAGTCGCATTGCGGACGCTGCCACGGATTCCGTCGTACATCTGGAAACGGGCCTGGGCGGGAACGGCGGTGACCGCTCCCATGAACATGGTCATGGCGAGAGACGCCATGGTCGAGTTCAAGGATACGACCGCTGGCTGCGGCTCGCGGTGGCCTTGCACGTATGGGTCGGCGTTGCGCTGCTCCGGAGTCAGCATCTCGCGGCGGATTTCCGAACCATCGAGGGCGCCGGTGCAGCTGAGGCAGGGAAGCCCGGGCGACAGCATCTGAACGCGGCCGGTGATGTGAGTGATCTTGCCATCCGAGACCGTGATGCTGACGCCCATGTCGATCGTCGGCACTAGGAACTGGTACGCGGCCTGGCCGGCCACGGCGCGGCTCGCATGCGAGTCCGTGCACAGGAACACGAAGTCGAAGCCGGCGATCATGTCCGCCATCGCCTCGTCAACGATGTCGCCGATAATCGTCTCCACTTTCGCGGAAGGATTCGCCAGGTGCACCGCGCGGCGGGCGATCTCGACCTTGGGCGAGCCGATGTCGTCGGGGCCTGCGCCGACCAGCCGGTTGAGATTGGTTTCTTCCACGTTGTCGGGATCGATGATCGTGATGTCGCAGGCGCCCAGATAGGCGAGCTGCTGGATCGTCACTGATCCGGTCCCGCCGGCACCGATCACCAGGATCCTGAGCGTCGATATGATCGTTTGGCCGGCGCGGCCGAAGGCGCGGATCTGTCGATCGTGCCGGTGAGCGACGACATCGTCGGACTCGGCGCCGTCGAAGCGTCGCAGTTCGGTCCCGACCTGCCAGATCGGAACGGAAGCGCCGGTACCGAGCTCCCTGGCGCTGCAACCTTCCGGTCCGACGACCATCGCCAAGGGGTGTATATCCGGAAGACGGCGATCGAGATAGGGCTTCATTTCGGCCTCGCCGGCATCGTCGACCGCCGAAAAGATCGGTAAGCCGACCGCCTGCGGATGACTGTGGATCACGACAGGCGTCAGGCCGTTACGCCGGGCGCGATTGACGACGTCGACGAGGACATGCGGCTTCAGGGAGACCGAAACCGCATCGCGGTGCAGGTAGGCGTCCGCGGGCACGGCCTCGAACTCCGACAGAAGCCATCTTTCGTTGGCCTGATCGTGGCTTGCGAAACCGATCGCGCAACTCTCAAGCCCGTCCGCATCGAGCAACGATGCGGAGAGAGCCGAATAAGTCTCACTACTCACCCGAAGACCGCTCATCTGGCTTGCCTCAGGCGCTCGATGATGACGTTCGTCCAGGTCGACAGCGTGTCTCGATTGGGATCCCAAGGTCCTTGCAGATGCCAGGAGAACCAGAGTGCGGAAATGTTCGTCTCCGGAATCACGTTGCCCGGGCCGGAATTCTGAGGAAGGGCGTTGCTGGCGAGCCTCAGTCCGTCATCGGCCCAGAAGCAGTCCGGCGCGCCGAACGGATATGCGGGCGGCACGAGGAAACGTACCGTGGCGGTGGCGGCCGACCAGCCCGGCGGGACGGGCAAGTCCGGGATCGTCACAAGGACGGTCCCGCTCGGCAGGCGGAGGGTTTCGGTTGCGCCGAAACGCTCCTTCAGTTCTGCAATTTGGCGATCGAGGATGATGGTCATCAGCCGAAGTTCGCCTTGGGGACGGACGAGAAGCGGCGGGCGCCATGCTCCACCTCGAGGTCGATGCTTTCCGCGTCGCCGACGATGCGGTCCGGCTCGTCGTCATGCCCCTCGAGCACCAGATCGTGCGTCGGGTCCCAGTTCGGAACGCGCGCCTTGATCTGCAGGCCGGTGAGACGGCGCTGGTCGGTTTCGTACTTCACGCCGTTGACGAAGAAGCGGTAGGTCCGCGGGCGTTCGGCGAGAACGAACCGCTCGACTCCCGGCGCGGTCAGATCGACGTTTTCGTTCTCCTTGATGAGACGGTCGGTTCCGCCCGGCACATCGAGATAGACCGCTTGCTTGTCGGTGGCGGATGCCAAGAAGCGCAGGGCGGCCTCCGGGATCGTCTCCGGGCCCCACATGATCTCGCGGCCTTCGACGACCACGCGGAAGACGCGATCGCCGGTGAATGCGATGAAGCGTTCGGCGCCCTTCGCACGGAGATCGAAAGGCTCGTCGAGCCGCACGTCCTCCAGGTCGCCGCTCCCGACGATGGCGTAGAGGCTGAACGCCTCGACCGGCCTGAGGCCTGCTGCGGCGAGCACTTGGCGGCCCAACGGCAGCGGGTCTTCGATGGAGATCGGCTTGAAATCGACGCCGTCGACGGCAAGTTCTGCCGCAAAAGAGCGACGGCCGTCCTGAGACGGCGAGACGGGTTCACGGGACATGGTTTCTTCGACCTTTCGGTGTGGCGCCCGCAAAATGCGGCGCCTTCAACCGGTTAATCCCGGCCCGAAAGGCAATCCGGAAAGGTCAGCGGAAAGTTTTTTCGAGGGCGCCCTTGGGAACGGGTCCGCAGGCGAAAAAGGCGGGACATTTGGGGCATGTCCGGATCGAGGCGTCAGGTTCGAATTGGCCCGCCGAGATGTCCGCGATATGCCCGGCCAGTTTTGCGAGGCGTGTTTCGAGCGGGGCCTTGCCGAAGGCGATCGGCACGTTAGCGTCGTCGCCTAGAAACGTGATTTCCGAACTGGAACCTGGAGCCGATGATTGCGCCGCGATCTGCAGGCAGGCAATCACGGCGCCGTCCATTTCGGTCGAACTGCTGTGACCGGTCCTGACCTGACGCAGGACGCCGGCGCCCGTCTTCACCACGTAGTCCGTCTTGACTCCGATCAGCGCGCCCGCAAGCGTGAATGTCAGGTCTGTTCCCGCAGCGATCCCTCCTGCCGGGACGCTGCGGACGAAGTTGGCGACGAGTTCGTCGGCGAGCGGCCGGTACATGCTCCCGATCGGGCGGGATGCGAGCGGCGATTGCATCCAATGCCGGTCGACGAGATCCGCGAGGGCGGCAGGATTCGCCACCGCTCCGAAGTCGGCCACCAGCGCTGCGGCGACCTTGCGAACGACATCGTGCATGTCCTCGTAGGCCGAAGTCGTACGACGGCCGCCGAGCTTGAGGATGTGCGTATAGAAAAAACGCCTCGGGCATCGTTCGAAAAGCGCGAGTTCGGTCTGCGCGAAAGCTGCGGTGCCGTGGAACTTCAACGCGACCGACGATTGCTCAGCCTCGACGGCATAGGCGTTCGGTCTAGGTTGTGTCCGTACGAGCCCGGCACCGAGCCTTTGGATGAAAGGCGAGGGCTGTCGCCGCGACGGCGCCCGTTTGCCGGTCCCGGCGGTCTGGTTCGGGGCGTAGAGAAACAGACGGTCTCTCGCCCGCGACAGCGCCACGTAGAACAAGCATTCCTGTTCTTCGGCATGTTCGCGGTCCGTGACGGCGCGCCCCCACTCCCGCGTGCCTGCTATCATGCCGTCCGGGGGCGGGCAGGGGGGCGCGCGGGGCGCGCGCGGAAGGGTGTTGAGGTTCATGCCCGGAATATGGACGACCGGGAATTCAAGCCCCTTGCTGCCGTGCATAGTCATGAGTCTCACCGCGTCGATCCCCTTCGCTGCCTCGGGAATAGACCGGAGATCGCGGTCATCCGACAGGAGAACCAGGCGACGGATACGATCGAGCGTCCGACCTATCGACCCAGGACCCGAGACGGGTTGGATGCGGAGAAAGTTCATGAGCTGCCAGATCGCGATGCCCTTGGCGCGCGCCGCCACATCGGTCGCCTGGGCGATCCCGGCGGCGATCCGCGTGCGATCGAGCAGCATCCGGGAAACTATCTCCCACGGACGGTCTGTTGCTTCGGATCCGTCGAACAACGCCGCATAGCGCGCGACCATGGCCACGCCGTCGGGAGATAAGGAGGTCGGAGGCGAGCTGATCCAAGCCAGGGGCTCCGTCGGCCGCTCGCCCAGCATCTCGCTGATCGCCGCCACGTCTCCGAGTTGGAAACCGAGGCCGGCGGTACCGGTGCCGCGTGCCAATGCCATCGCACGGCGATCAATCAGAAGCGACAGCCAGGAAAGCAGATCTTTCACCTCGGGTCTCTCGAACAGGCTCCCAAGATAGAGGATCGGTATGCCTCGCGCCTCGAGACCGGCGCCCAGTTTCGCCAGTCGGTCGTTGCCGCTGCACAGGAGCGCTTGGTCCCGAAACGCATGACCATGGTCGCGCATCCTTTTGATCGCGTCAGCGATGGCATCGATCTCCCGCTCGTTTTCTCCCTCCACGTGGCCGAATTCGACCGGATGCCCGGACCTGCCACGCTCGGCGGTCAAGGCGGCGGAGGTGGCGCCCGAGACTGGCATCTCGGCCGCGAAGCCGGAATACGCATCCACGATCTCCTCAGTAGACCGGTAGTTGACTTCCAGCCGGTCGCGCTTTCCTCCGGGAAAATCCTGCACATCGAAGAGCTGCAGGTTGTACGAGGAAGCGCCGCGGAAACGGTAGATCGATTGTCTGATGTCGCCGACGCACCACAGGTTTTTCCCGCTATGGGTTAGAAGCTGAAGCAGACGCACGCTTGCCCGGTTCACGTCCTGGTATTCGTCGACGAGGATGTGCTGCGTTTCGGCGCGGATTTTGGCAGCGATGTCGTCGCGACGCGCGAGAAGATCCACGGGCATTGCGACGAGATCGCCGAAGTCGACCCGGCCTGCGGCCTTCTTCACTTCGTCGTAGCGGACATAGACCTGCGCGATCTCCCGACACTTCAGAAGGTCGGCATCGTCCGAAGCGGGCTTCGTCTCCATCGCGTTCACGAACTGGGCGTACTGCGCCGGAAGAACGACCTCGTCCTGGGCCCGCGAGACGGCGCTCAGCAGATCCCGAAGCGTGTCGGTCGGATCGACGAACCGGCGGTAATGCTCGATATCGAGGCCGGCCACTTCATCGAGCATCATCTCGATGGCTTGCGTACGGTCGAGCAGACCTGGCTCCCGCCCATATCCCAGTTCGCGATGGAAACGCCGTATCAGGTTCAGACCGAAAGCGTGGAACGTTCCGATCCACATGGCTGCAGCCGCCTGCGGATGCTTTCTGGAGATCCTCTCGGCAAGTTCGCCCGCAGCCTTGTTGGAATAGGTGAGGACGACGATGGTCCGAGGATCGGCGCCCTCGTCGATCAACTGGCCTACTCTCTCGACGAGCGTCTTTGTCTTCCCCGTGCCTGGTCCGGCCTCCAGCAGGTATGGAGCTCCACGATGTGCGGCCGCCGTTTCCTGCTTGCGGTTGAGTGGACGGTCCTCCGTATCGTCGGCATTCAATTCCACGGACGGTAGCAGCAAAGCGTCCAGCAACTGCTGAGCGACCGCGTCGTATGGGGCGCTCGATCGATCGGCGATCGTGGACGCGCTCATGTCCTCTTCGAGATGAAGACGACGTACGAAGTAGCGCGGCAGCAGAAGCTCCCTGGCGAAAAGGTCCATCTGGACTTCACGCCGAGATTTCCTGCTGTAATCCACGACCCTTTCTTCGCCGACCGGGGACGCCTCGGCCGGGCGTGCCGGATCGACCTCCGCGACCCGGTCAGGAATGCGATCGTCGCCCAGGGTCGCGTGACCGAGCTCATGCGCGATCAGGAATGCATTCAGAAAGGCATTGTCCGTCTGTTCGTGCTGGATGCTGGATCCGACAGGGTCGTAGCTGGCGCGCGCCCCGGCGAGCAGAGGGCTTCCCGCCTTCACGGCCGTAATCTCTATCTGCCGCCGGGACGCCGCGGCGTTCACGATCGCCATGCTGTCCCACGGATCGACGCCCTCCTCGACGAGCCGGGCATGGACGCTTTCTGCAGTCTGGCGCCCGAGTTCTATCGCATCCACGGTGTCAGACCCCGTCGCGAAGCTGCCGTCGTCTCTCCTCGGAAACTCCGGCATCCTGGAGTATCCGATCGAAGCTCATCTTCTCCGAAGGTGGTTGAGGTGCTCCCTCCGACTTGTGGCTCGTCGTCGAGGCAAGTTTGGGAGGACCTTCAAGATACCGTACGAGATCCACAATTCCCGTACCGACTTCTCGCGCCATTTCTTCCAGGAATTCGATGGGCACGGTGGCCACGGCGACGAACCGATCGCGGAATGAATTGACGACTACGCCGGGAATCCCGAGAGCCTCTCGAATCCCTGCATAATTCCTGGATTTCATCGCAGCGAACGGATCCGGCGCGGCTTTCGCCTGGATCACGCACGCTTCGGCGATCCAAGCTTCGTCTTCCTCGCTCAACGGTGCGTCGTTCGAAAGAGACTTCTGCAGCGTGATCTCATGCGCGAGGCCCAAGAATTCTGATGCTTGGTCCGGATAATCGGCGCAGAACTTCGTCAATTGACCGGAGTCCGCACGGTAGGCCATGGCGAACTTCTCGAGTAGTCCTTCCTGACCGAGTTCGGAGGAACTCATCCTTCCGCTCCCAGACCGATCATGCGCCGGATCTCCGCGATCGCGCGCGTACGGCGATTCTGCACCGTTCGGGCGTCGCAACCCGTTATCCGGCTGATGGAAGGCACGTCCCGATCGTTAGATTGAATTTGGAAATTGTTCATCAGCATCGTCATGACCTCTCTTTGTTCTCGCGGTAGACTGTCAATCGCCGCCAAAACCCGAGACCGGAAACCTGGATCCGAAAGAAATGCGTCGTCGTCCTTCTGGAGACTACCTGCAGCGCGCTCGACTTCAACCGTAGGTTCGTTGGTCTCCTGGTCAAGTTCCATCGGAGTTTCCCGCGCCGCCCGGCGCCCGACGCGGGTTCTGGCCGTGAGGCGCAGAAGTGCCACCGCTTCGTCGAAATGGACCTCGTAGAAGTCGAGCCTGTCGCCGCCCTGCCGATCGATGGTCATCAGCGTCAAAAATCGCGATCGCGCTAGATCGTTGACGTCGCTCAGTCTGCCGTCGACGAGAACGACCTCCCCCTGCGTCCTCTCGCTGCGGGGGAGAGCATGCAGAAACCGGCGCAGGACTAGTGGGAATAGCCGGTCGAAACGACCGTCGCTGTTGTCGCCGCGAGTCTTCCGAAGAAGATGGATCAGGCATTCGGAGCGGAGATATTCGGGATCAGACCTGGTCGAGATCGCGCAGCGGCGGGCGATTTCGTCGCACTGCAGATCCGACACCGACGCGATCTGCGCCTCGACTGCTTCAGGTCGGGTGTAGCGATTCCCATCGCCGTCATGCTTGGTCAGGGGTGGTACACTCATGATGGTGTCCGTACGCTTCAAGGAGAGCCATCTCGCTAGGCCGGGCTCTCGATAGTCGACCGTCGCGCTAGAAAGTGACGGTCGACCCTATCCCCGTAGTTCGGCCGATTCGGGTCCCGATATCCAGCCTTGTTCCAATCGAGGAACTACAATTCTGCGCCGCGGATGATGGTGCGGTGCCACGTAAGCCGTGGCTGCGCGCCCGCTAAAATCGCGGCCACGAGCTGCCCGAATGCGGACCGCTCAATGGCGCCGAAGATCCCCAAGCGATCCGGTCGGTCCGAATGTCAGTCGTAGATGCGACGATGAGCGGCATCGGCCGGGACGGTTTCGGACAGGATCGACACCTCGTCGAATGTTGTTCTCCGCGTGCATGCCATTCCCGTCAGGCGTGCAACGAAGGTAGACTTTTCGGCGGGCGTGTTCTCGGCGATCATCGTCAGGGAGGGGCAGCATGGACAATCCGGAGTTTGAGGTAAGGATCGATTTCGATCCGGGGATCCATTCGCAGAGCTCTCTTCTGCGGGTCGCCTATGCCATGGCCGACCGGATAGCTCTCGATCTGCGCGGTTGTGAGGGGCGCTTCGTCCTCATCGGTACGGCGGCAGCCGGGCGCGACGTCACTGCACTGGCCGACGAGATCCGGATCAGCGCGGTGGACTTCGCTCTCCGCGAAGAGATAGAGGCGAAAACCGCCGGGATGCGGGATGCGATCTGGCGCACGGCGTTCGCTGAGACCGTAGGCGGCGGCAGATGACGACCCAGGCGGCCTATGGTCTCATGCCTATCCGGTTCTCACGCCTCCGCCGTTCGCCGGGACACTTCGTGGCGACGTCGGAAGCCGGCGAGGCGATGCTGCTCGACGAGGCCTCGTTGAGCGCGCTGGCCGCGGGGCGTCCGCTGCCGGAGCCGCTCGCGCGGGACCTGGAGGCGAGGCAGATGATCGTCCGGGACAACGGAGCCCTGGCGGCTCGGCTGCTGGCGACGAAGCTCAGGACGAGAAAGTCGTTCCTGCGCGGCGGCCCCGCGCTCCACATCTTCGTGGTCACGCTCTCCTGCGATCATTCCTGCAAGTACTGCCAGGTTTCGCGCACCTTCGGCGGCGCACGCATGTCGGCCGAGACGGCGTCGGCCGCGGTCGACCGGCTCTTCGAGTCGCCGGCGCGGGATCTGACGGTCGAATTCCAGGGCGGCGAGCCGCTCCTCGCTCTCGACGTGGTCGAAGACATCGTGCGGATGATCAGGCGGCGCAACGAAGACGAGCGGCGCACGATCCGCTTCACGATGACGTCGACGCTCCATCATCTGGACGACCACGCCCTCGAATTCCTGGCGCGCGAGAGCTTCCATCTTTCGACCTCGCTGGACGGGCCGGCCGACATACACGACGCCAACCGGCCGCTGCCGAGCAAGGATTCGCATGCCAGGACGGTCGCAGGCATCGACCGCGCACGCGCAGTGTTGGGCATCGACGCCGTCGCCGCCCTGACGACGATCACCCGTCGGTCCCTGGAAGCGCCCGAAGCCGTCGTCGACGAGTACGTGCGGCTCGGCTTCAAATCGATCTTTCTCCGCCCCCTCAGTCCGTTCGGTTTCGCGTCGAAGGGGGCGAAGCGGCAGTCTTACGATGCCGGGTCGTTCCTGACGTTCTACGAACGGGCGCTGCAGCGCATCCTCGAGCTGAACGCGCAAGGAATCGAGATCGAAGAGGTCTACGCCTCCCTCCTGCTGCGCGGCATTCTCACGCCCTATCCCTCCGGCTACGTGGATTTGCGTTCCCCGGTCGGCGCAGGCTTCGGAACGCTCGTCTACAACTACGACGGCGGTGTCTACGCCTCCGACGAAGGACGCATGCTCGCGGAGATGGGCGACCACGCCCTCCGCCTCGGTCATGTCGACGAATCCTATGCGACGCTGATGACGTCGGATGCGATGCAGCTCCTGGCCGCCAGCGGGCTGGCGGAATCCCTGCCGGGATGCTCCGACTGTGCCTTCGTGCACTACTGCGGTCCGGATCCGGCCAGAGCGCTCTCCACGACGGGCGTCCCCGTCGACCACAAGGCGAGCAGCGACCACTGCATCCGGCACACCGGCCTATTCGAACTCATGTTCGACCTATTGCACCATGACGACGACCGGACCATCGCGACCCTTTACCGTTGGGCGCACGGCAGGCCGTCGCTCCGCGACCGGGCGGCGGTCTGATGGCGCTTCCGCTGCATGCTCGAGCGCGAGTGGAAGGACCGCGGCGACAAGGCCTGTTCAAGGTGTTGCCTCCGGAAGATGCCTTGGCCTGCGTATATCCGACCGACAGGACCCTTGTGGATCTGCGGAGTGGCGTGAACGTCGACGGGGAAGCGCTCGTCGACGTGGGTTACGCAGGCGTCGTCGGCGGGCCGCAATGCGGGGACCGGGTAAGCCGCATCCATTCTATCTCCAATGACGTGGTGGTGGGGGCTGGCGATGTGATCCGGCTGCGCGCAGACGGCAAGATCGATGTCCTCTTCAGGCGTGGCGCCAACGCCAATTCGCTGTTCGTCACGGAAGCCTGCAACTCGATCTGCGTGATGTGCAGCCAGCCGCCGCGCGACGTGGACGATGCGTGGCGCGTGGCGGAATTGATCGAGCTCGTCTCCCTCGTCGATCGGGACGTCGCGGTTCTGGGCGTGACCGGCGGGGAGCCGACCCTGCTGGGCGATCGGCTCGTCGATCTCCTGACCGTCGCTTCGAAGTCGCTTCCCGGCGCGGGTTTTCACGTGCTCTCGAACGGGCGTCTCTTCGCCGCAGCAAAGACGGCTTCAAGCTTCGACGGGCTGCGGGGGCGGATCGTATGGGCGGTGCCGGTCTACGGCGACAATGCCGCCGACCACGACACGGTGGTCGGCGTCCCGGGCGCGTTCGCGGAGACGATGCACGGGCTCTACAATCTCGCTGAGCGTGGCCATCGCCTCGAGATCCGGATGGTGATCAGCGCATTGACGCTGCCTCGTCTCGCGGAGACCGCGGGTTTCTACGCGCGCAACCTGCCGTTCGCCGAACATGTCGCGCTCATGGGCATGGAGCCGATGGGCTTCGCGAAGGTCAACGCGGCGATGCTTGCCTACGATCCGGCGGCCTGCGGGAAAGCCCTGATGGATGCTGTATCGATCCTCGACCAGGCGGGCATGGCGGTCTCGGTCTACAACGTGCCGCTGTGCATGATCGAGGAGCCCCTGCGCCGCTTTGCCCGGCGAAGCATCTCCGACTGGAAGAACGAATTCGCTCCCGCCTGCGACGGTTGCTCGTCGAAGCCGGCCTGTTGCGGTTTCTTCCGTTCCGCAGGCGACGCGTGGCGTAGGGCGATCAGACCGATCCTCGGAGCCCGGGCATGACGCGGGACTGGAAGAACTTTTTGAGGAACGTGCTGGCCTGGACGGCACCGGCCGCGGCGTCGTTGACGGTCTGGTCGCAGGCCGATGCGATGGTGCCGTTGGAGCCGGGGCAGCCGGATATGAAGGCTGGGGGATCGGGATCACCGCTGACCTTCGAACGGCCGAATTATATCTCCGGCGCGGACATCTATGCCGCCCACCGCAGCCATTCTTCCCACCGCAGCCATTCGTCGCATTCCTCCCACAGCAGCCACTACTCAGGAAGCGGCGGGGGCGGGGGATACTACTCGCCGAGCTATTCGCCGCCGGCGACATACTTGCCACCGGCTGCATCGACCACGATGCCACCGGTAACCGCCGTTCCGGCTCCGCCCGCCAATGCGATGCCAGCCACGGCTGCACGGCCGCCAACGGTCACGAGCTCGCCGCTGCCGCCGGTGCAGAACGCGCCGGCGCAGGCAGTGCCGGCGCCTTCAACTGCCACCCTGCCGCCAGCGGCAACGACACCGCCATCATCGGCCAACGCGCCCCTCCAACTGGTCCCGCATCGGGCCGTACCCGCGCAATCCCGCCAGGCGCCGATCAGCGCCGTACCGGCACCCCGGCCGGAGAGACCGGAGATCATGGTCATGCGGGTACAGCTCGAATTGAAGACGCGCGGCTTCTACAACGGACCGGTCGATGGGAAGCTGACGCAGGACGTGCGCGATGCCCTGCGGGGATTCCAGATCGTGAACAAGCTGCCGGACACGGGGACGATGGATAACTCCACCTTGGCGAAGCTAGGGATCGTCTACTAAGGGGCGTAGTGAGCGAGGGAGGTCGAATGCCTTGCAGCGACTCTGGTCAGCTTGAGCTAGTCTCATCAAGCTTGAACAACCCCGCATGAAACAGGATCGCGAAATGAATCGGCTCCTACCAGAAAACAGCGCGCGGCGAAAATTGCATCCAGCATTTATGGTATGATTTCTCAGCTTCGAAGTTTGGTGCCTTGGAAATATGCGGAATACCGCGCTCGACAGCCTGACTGCAGTCGTGACGATGATCAACACGCCGATGCCTTTCCGCATCGACGAAGAAACTTTGATCGCATGTCTGAAGGGAGACACTTCGGCCCAGGTCGACGCATGAGCCGTCGCCGAACGCCGCCGCAAGCCCAGCCGAAGGTACGTGGGCCTCTCCTCCGGCCTGCTCAGCGTGGCTGCGATTTCGAGATGGCTTCCTTCAAGGCGCCACGTAAGACGTAGCCAACTCGCTCCGGCATTGGAACATCCAAATCAGGCTTAGGAAGCGGCGATGGCGTTCGTTGGAAAAACCTGCCGCGGTTGGCGGACTGGTTAACAAGGGACCATGCCTGTCCTATTCCAGCCAGCAACTCCGGGAAGCCCACGAACAGCAGTGGGGTATACAGGATACCCCTTCTGAGATTGACGAAGGCAAGTGCCTTACGCATGTTGACGCTATCGATTACCAAGCGCTGGTTAGTCTTGAGTCCCCAAAACTGCGCCAGGAAGCAACGTCCCGAGACGAACAAGTCGTCGAAGAAAAACTCGCCTTCCGTGCCCACGTCCATCGCGGCTTGCACGTCCACGCAGACCAGAATTTTCTTGAGAAGTCGTCTCCCCCCATCCGGGGTTGCGACTTCAATGAAGGCATAGATGCAAAAGTCGTTGTTGAACGTACATTGACCGAGTTGCGAGATCGTCCCTCGCACCGAATACAAAGCCATTATAGCCCTCCTGTTTTCTGTAAAATATCAACGGGACGTAAATATGTGATTACTCACATGGAAAGATTCGCGCCGAATTCCGAGGGTCGCCGTCATGGCGAGCTCACGATTCGGCGAGCGTTTTCCCAAACGAGAGGCGAGGGCAACCAAGTTGCTCGCTGCCAATGTGCGTCGGCTGCGCAAGGCGAAGAAAATGACGCAGGAAAACCTCGCCGCTGCGGTCCAGGTCGACCAGCAGGCGATCTCCTTGATCGAAAATGCGCGATCCAACCCTGCGATCCTGTTGTTGGATGCCATCGCCTCCGTGCTCGGCGCCGAGATGGTCGACCTTTTCGACCCAAAGACGCGCGTGGGTCGCTCAAGCCAAAATGACGAGGCAAGTCGAAGCGCGCGAAAACGCCGAACTAAGGTGTAAATGGCCACATCATTGGCCGCGGTCATTTTTCGTAGCCTACCCTAGCTCCCTGAATCTTTCGAGGAGCGAGCTGGTGAACGGTTGCGATAAGGAGCGCTGAGGGCGACCCTACGATCCGCTTTCTGCCGTCGCTGAGGCGAGCACGGTGTCAACGATTTCAGAAACAAAATCGAGGAAAAGCCCGTCATAGGGAAGCTAACCGCACTTAGCTTCCCTATCGCATTTGAGGCGTACCGCTTTCAGGAGATATCGTTCTCTTAGAGGCTAGAGCTGCGATACGTGAGTTGAGCCAGATCGAAAGGTGCGAAGATAATGACCAAGACACCAATACTCCAAGAAATCAAAGATTTTCTGAAGCGATTGTCGATTACGATCGAGCTCGATCAGCGTCGCGTTGACGGGTTGCCGCTGGAAAGATTTTCGCCCGAATACAGCCAGATGATGTGGCGCGACTGGCGGTGCCATCATCGCGATTTCATTGACAAGAAATTGCTCCCGACAGCAGATGCTATCTCGCCAGCTGTGCTGAACGAATTGACAGAGATCGCACTCGCTTGTGAACCCGCACGTATCGGAGACGTTATGCTTGGGCTCTTTGCGGAGGTCGCAAGTGGCAGCTGCTCTGACGGCGAACTTGAAAGCGCGGAGCAATTCTTTGCTCGGCTGATCAAGCAACTGCGGGATGCGCCTGTGAGCAACTTCCGTCACGTGGGCTCTCAAACTGCGATTATGCAGTGGCTACCTATCGTCGACCCGCTGCTGATTTCACGGGATCCCGAATGTGGCTATCGCCAAGGTGTTGGTCGGGGGTAATAGCTGCTCATAGTGCCGCTCGTGAATTGGATATTGACGGTGTCGTCCATCTGGATAGTCAGTCGCAGTTGACTACGTTCGTTCAACAGTTGGTTGAGTCCGGCTTCGTGCAGAAAACTGGGGCGTGCTTCACGCTATGGGCAGGCCGCGGCGAGGGTGCGTCCATCACCGGAGGACGATCTCCGTGTCGTCGTACGGCGTGAAGGCCTCGTCTATCGTGTTAGGTTGCATGTAGAGACCACCATGCGCGCCTTCGAGGAAACGACGCACCGAGAGCAACCCATCTTGAGAGCCGTTAGTGATGAGGTCGAGCGGCGGATGTCCGCCGAAGACGATCTCGTTATGTGGACTTCTCAGCCAGTCAACGCCGAGCCGTTCTTGTGGAAAGAGAATCCGCAGCGCTTTGTGAATACCGAATACCGCTGAAATGCGCGTGAGAACGTCCACATCAAGCACGAATGCGCCGTGCTCACGCGCCTGCTTGCACCAGTTATGGTAGGTGGACCGTGATGGATATCCGAGGACCAGAAGACGCTGCTCTTCCGTCAATCCCCACAGATCCACAATAGCGAGGAAGGTCCGCAACGCTGGAGCGCTGAGCCGCCTTCGATTGGCGGGAGCAAATCGTGAGTTATCAATACGCTGAGGGCTGTTTACCGTCTCAGCTGGGGTCGGTTCGCTGTCATTCGACATGGGCCGCTCCTTTGTCGAATATGATAGTAGTCCAAGTTCGGACGAGTTGTAATGTCGTCGGCGCACGCACTTACCCAAGCGCTCAACTCCCGCCGTCTCTCGCGCTGGTCCCCTTGGAAACTCCCCTTCGTGTGGACCAAACGCGCAGATCGATCAATCAAACTCAGCGGCTGGTCGCTCGATCCTGATACCTGTGCCCTTCATCCCGCAGAACTCAAAGTGAATGCCTGCTTGCTCGAATGTCGTTCTGAGGATTGCCAATGTCTCAGCGCGTGGAACAGAACGGCCCTGCTCATATCTGGCGATCGCGCGTTGTGACACGCCGGATCTCTCTGAAAGCTCGTCTTGCTTCCAGTTCAACCAGGCCCTGGCTGCTCGGACCTGCGCGCTGGTAATTAAGGGATCATTAGGCATAAGCGAACATGGGAGAGGACAATCGCGTCACTCCGTGCTAAACTTTATGAATGATTAACTATCACCTCAGTGTGGAAACTGAGATTCGTCCCAAGACAGAGAGCGACTCCAGCTCTCCCCAGTGTGCCAGCGAATCCTTCCAAAGGCTTTAGCTGCAGCAGACGTCAAAAAGAATCAGGTGTAGTTCGGCGCAGCTTGAAGTAAGCCGAATCCTTGATCCCCATCGGGGCTGACCGTCGAAAGATCCTTAAAATCCGTGCCCTCGCGCCGAGCCACCTAGGTGCCTTCGGCTGTCCAACTGAAATCCTGATCGCACCCTGACTGCAATCGTTGCGGAGCCGCGGCCGCCACGCCGCCCTTCTTATGTGACTTATCACATGACGGAGTTTGCATCATGAGCCTGATAGACGTTTCGTCCGACGCCAATAGGTCCAAGACCCGACGGCCTCCACGGCCGCCCCACCGACGATCCGATTTTATCGAACGCGCGAAAAGGAACGTGCCGGTCCGAATTGAGTATCCGCACCCACTGTGTTGGTGGCGGACGCGCGCGGCGCATTCATTCAAGAGCAGCGATATTGCCATCGCCCGTTGCTTTCTGCGGAAGTCAGCAATCATTGGTGAGCCTCGCTGGCATCTGGCCGCGCAAGGAAACGCAGCGATAGCCATCGGAGTTGCTCTGCGCATCCGAAAGCAAACGACGAACTTCATATCTGTCGACCTGGCAATGACGGCTGTCCTTTGCGTTGCACTGGAAGGCGCCTCAGCTGCAGCATTCCTGCTCGCTTCGGTGCTCGAGAGTCGCACCGCCATCGATCCGCAGGGTGCCGCTCTCTCGAAGGGTTGGCGGAGCCACGGGCAAAGCCAATGCCGCAGCCGGAACGGTGCCGGACCGCCCAAAACGCGCAAGTAGGGCCCGCGGCTTCATCGATATCCGTCGCAGATTCAGCGACGCATGAGCTCGCCCGTCAACTCCCGACAATGACACCGGCCGGGCAATCCGAATCTGCGGTCAACAAGCTGCCGAGCGTCGACGTTGCACCAGAAGATCCCTGCTGGAGGACACACGCGAGATGACTTCGTATCAAGCGTATCTGCAAAGCTGGGCCTGGCGCTCCAACCCAGTGAAACTGCGAGAACTGGAAGCGTCTGGATTTCGATGCCGGCTCTGTACCCATTCGGCCGCAGACGGCTATTCGCTCGAGGTCCACCATAGAACTTATGAACGTCTCGGTCGTGAAGTGGACGGCGATCTCACGACGTTATGCAGCGAGTGCCACGAGGGCGTGACGTCAATGCTGCGCGCCCGTCGATACGCCGCCTTGCCTCCGACGCGGCCATCGGACTTCGTCCCGGCTGTCATCGATCCACAACCGCTGTTCGATCAAGCAAACCAAAGAGGGAAGCTGTGAGTGCTGAACAGATAGCCATAAGACTTGTCGGTGTCGGGCCAATGCTGATGCATTCAGCCAGGCTGGCCGATCCCCTCGATCCGTTGGCGAAAGCGCTGGCCGCGGTCACATCCAAACGGATGAAAACCGAGGCCGACTACATGCGAATCGCCGAGCTGGAATGGCACGGAGGGCTCTGGCTGCATCAGGGGCGCCCTTGCCTGCCACCTCATTGCATTAAGGCCGTACTGGTCGCCGGAGCAAAAAGGAGGAATAAGGGCTTAGTCGCCAAGGCGGCCTTTCTCCCCGATGGGCCCGCCATGATCGAGTTCGATGGTCCAGATACGATTGCTGAACTTTGGGCGGATCCGAACTTTCGTCACCGCGAGACAGTGCGGGTGCAAGGCTCCCGAACCGTGCGGACGCGACCTTGCTTTCCGCGGTGGCGCGCACAGGTGGCGGCCACCTTTCTGCCATCGATGGTCAACCGAACCGAGCTAGTCGAATTCTTCAAACTTGCTGGACCGCATGGCGTCGGCGACTACCGTCCAGAGTTTGGGCGCTTTCTCGTTGAGGAGCTGCAACCGACGTAACTCCATTATTTTGGCCCGGCGCGGTGCGGCAGGACGTGGCTAGGCGTGGCTAGGCAGGGACCTTCCACAAGGTGATCGCATTGCCAGTCCTGCGAAAGGTACCAGAGCAGCGCCCCCGGGCACGAACGAGTAGTCCGCGACCCTCGTGATCGAAGCTAGTGCGTTCAATTGATGCAGTCGTCTTTGCGCAAGGACAACAAGGTGCCATGAAAATTCAGATCTTCTCAGACGCACACATTGATTATCCTGGCTCCCGCGGATTGCCTCCGCTGATTCCCGGCGTGCAGGCCGTTCTTGTTGCAGGGGACGTCTGCGAGGGGCTCATCCGCTCACTTACCGAGCTGCGGGAAGCCTATCCGAAGCCGGTCGAGATCGTCGTTGTCGCCGGCAATCATGAGTTCTACAGGTCGGTATGGCCGGATGAAGTGCGGAATGGACAAGGTGCCGCCGCCGTTCTGGGAGTTCATTTCCTGGAAGATGAGGCGATTGCCATCGGGAAGCTGCGGATCATCGGCGCCACCCTTTGGACTGACTACGAACTCTTCGGACCGGTATTGCGCGAGCCTGCAATGCGCACAGCCTACAACACCATGAGCGACCACAAGCGAATCACGTGGCAGAAATCGCCTTGGCTGCGTTTTCGTCCGCACGAAGCGCGAATGTTGCATCAGAGCTCGCGCGCCTTCATCCAAGCCCAGCTTGCAACGGCTCACAATGGACCAACTCTGGTGCTGAGCCATCACGCATGCTGCATCGAGGCCATCGACCCGAATTTTCGCGAGGACATGATCTCCGCTGCTTACGCCTCGGATCTTCGAGAACTGGTTGATGATTACCAACCGGAGTTCTGGGTTTCTGGCCACACACATTATTCGATGGATCTTCAACGTGGCCGGACTCGGCTGATCTCAAATCCGATTGGGTACGCCCATAATAACCAGCACTTTGACCCGCTCTTCACTGTGGAGATCGATGCATGACGAACATCAGGGACCAATCCCATCTCGAAAGCAATACGGTCACGACGGTAGAGCATCCGCCCCCCGGAGAACGTGACGTAGTGGGGATCGGGCTCTCGGCGGCCATGAACTCTGCCTTTGATGCCTCATCGCAAAGCATGGGCGACCTTGAGCTTGCATCGTACAAGGCGGACTGGCGGGAATCGTATCGCTTTCGATGTCACACGGCCGAGATCGATCGCAAGAGAGAACGTCAGAAAATTTTGAAGAGCCTCGAGGTTGAGACACGTAAGGCCGCTATGCAGGCGATGCGCGAGAGAGGATTGACACCTCCAGCCGATGGCAAGGGTGTGACGGCAGGGCGCGACTGGTCGGCAAACAATAACTCGAGCGAAACGCAGGGTAAGGACGTTAGTTATACCTCGTCGCGTTACGCTTCGAGCGTGAATCCGGCTACAGCGTGCCGAGTTGCAGCGCGTTTAATGTTAGCGCGTCTGTTTGATAGCAATCCTTCACTTCTTGAAGCGATCCGGTCGGCAGCGCCGGTCGTCGTCATCGACATCGCCGATGACGAGTTGATGCGAAGAGTGGCCGATGTCTGGCAAGAAGTATTGTTCGACGACGAATCCAAACTGCTGGATGCGACTAGTTGGAGCGGCCTGCGCGAGAACTATGACGCAGTCTACCTCGTTGCCTACGCACCCCCGGCAGCAAAAAACAAGTCGGCTGCAGAGACACGAGCACAGTGGGCGTTGTCCTTAGCCCTGCCGTTTATCGCGATTTCTCCTCTCGCTATTACGCACCTTCCCGAAGCCGTTTCGAAGGCGGCCACGGATCGTATTGAGTTTCCGCGGATGGACACGACCACGATCGTCCGGACAATTCGCATCGTAACTGGGAAGACGTGCCGAGAGCGCATCGACACCGAACTGGCTGCGCAGATTACCGTTACCGACTTGGCTCTTGCTGTGCGCTTCGACCGGACCCCAGCGCAATGCGTTGCTGAGCTGCAGCGGTTGGCTGCACTCAAGGACTCAAAGAGGAAGTCCCGTGATCTGACATTGACTGAACTTCATGGCCTCGGAGAGGCGCGTGCTTGGGCTGACGGCGCCATCGCTGATATTGCTGCTTGGAAATGCGGAGAAATTTCTTGGGATGCGGTTGGCTCGGCTGTGGCGCTCACTGGGCCGCCTGGCACGGGAAAGACCCTCTTTGCTAAGGTGTTCGCATCTGAGGCCAATCTCAACTTGATCGCATGTTCATTTGCCAAATGGCAGTCCTCGGGCGATGCCCACCTGGGTCTCCTCCTTCGCGCAATGCGTGCGGACTTCGATGCTGCCCGCGCTCAGGCACCGTGCGTGCTGTTCATCGATGAGATCGATTCCTTTCCGGATCGCGCTGGCGTAGCTCATGCGCACAGGGACTACGTCATCGAAGTCGTCAACGCGCTGCTGGAGCAGATTGACGGCATCGCGGGACGTGAAGGTGTGATCCTCGTAGGAGCCAGTAACGACGTCACCCGCTGTGATCCGGCACTGTTGCGGGCAGGTCGTTTCGACAAGGTCGTCAAGATCGGGTTTCCGACCATCGATGAAATCGAACAGATGTTTCGCGTGAGATTGGGCAATGCGCTTTGCACCGAAATCATCCGACCAATCGCCGAACTTGCGGCTGGAATGACCGGAGCGGATGTCGAGAGAATGGTTAAGGACGCTAGGCGCGCCGCGCGGCAGGCCGCACGCGACGTGACACTGGAGGATCTCCGGCAGGCTGTCGCCCCGGAGGACGATCGCCCGGAGGAATTACGTTGGCGCATCTGCGTCCACGAAGCCTCACATATCGTCATCGACGTCATTCATTTCGGGCCAAACGATGTGTTCGCGACGACGGCATCGATTGCAGGCCGAGCAGGCTCCTCCATCCGCACCCGAATCGAGCTCTCTTCGGGCACTTATGCAGAATACCGCAAGCGGCTCGAGGTGAGGCTAGCTGGACGGGTAGGCGAGGAAATACTGCTGGGCGCCCCATCGCACGGATCTGGGGGCGTCACCGGTTCTGACCTCCATATCGCCACAACTCTCGCCGCGGACATGGTCGGTAGTGTCGGTCTCGCCGGACCCGCACCACTCCTCTATCTCGGCCCTCGGGGAAGCGCCGGCGCGATCCTCGTGTTTGCCGAGTCACGCGCAGCGGTCGGCCATGAACTGTCGGAAGCAGCGAAATCGTGCCGCGCGTTGCTTGAAGACAACCAAGCGGCCCTTGAGGCGGTAGCCAGACGGCTCTTCGAAAGCGGAAGGATCGATGGTGCCGAGGTCGCGGAAATGATTGCGGGACGGGCCAAATCTGAAACGCTGATGCTGAATGTCCCTCGTCCGCCGGAGGCGCGTTGTGATGGGCGCCAGAAATTGCGAAAAGGAAATCGCTCCATCATCGACAATTGAGTTTTCGGCGGCGAGGAAAGGATTCGCAACGATTTCACAGCCGCCCGCAGAAATGATCTGCTACGCGCCCGATTAATCGACGCTCTACGCAGATCTGAAAGATACACGGTTCGGCGAGATGAGAACCGACGACAGGTGCGTAAGGAGATGGGAGCGTACAAACGCAACGCGTCTCTTGGGGCGGGCCAACGGCTCAAAACAACAATCTCAAGCCCAATGTGATAGGCACGCTGGCCCTAGGAGGGCAGAATTGCCGGGCGGTGCTTGCTCGCCGTCCGTCGCGGGATGGGTTGCGCAAACCAACCAGCCGGGTTTTTTGGCGCAACGTCTAGGCTGCATCATTTGGTGCCTTGTGGCGGCGGCCGGGCACGAATGCCAGCCCGTTGCGCGCGGCAAAGCGATGCAGTCACTGGGGGGACGTCGAGCGCGAAACGCTCGAACAACCATTTGCTGGCGACCGGAGCAGTCGCATCCGGATGGCAGCGCATCCAATCCAACAGCTCAGTGCGGTAGTCAGGCGTCAGCGTGAAGATAAAAGTGATCATGGCGCCTCGGTCATATCCCCAGATCCCCGGGAATGTTTCCGGATGCGATGAGTGCCTCGAGGTCGTGGACCATCGTTTGGTATTCGTCGGCAAGCTGCGCGAATGCGCTCCGTTAAACCGGGTTCGTGGCGAACTGGCTGATGCTTGCGGTCGGCGACGACCTGCAGGATGTCACCCGACAGCAGCGCGCCGCGGCCGCCCGCTCCCTGGGCCCAGTGCATGATCGTGCCGCCGTCGTAATGGCCGCCGAGGCGGACCGGTCATGCTTGGCGCGATCTCCTTCGCCCGACCACAGTGACAGGTGATCGTCCCTTCGCTCCATTCGCGGTCGGCCTCGTGCGAATAGACCGGGACATCGAAGGCGCGGCCCCATTCGATCACGGTCGGCTCAACATAGGAACCTGACAGAAGTTATCCTTACAAATTGAGCTGACTTGCCGCTGAGATGTCCGGATCTAAAGGGCAATAGCATATTCTTGACAGATACTATGAGCACTCAAGCTCTAGTATTCACCGCGCGATTTTGTGCGGTTTTGTAAGGTTTGGTGAGCGGTCTCCCAACAGCAGAAAGAAGCCCCGGCATCTAGATGCCGGGGCTTCTTAGCAGAATGGCCAAGCGCCGGAAGGCTCGCTTGATGGCGCGATTCGTCTCGAACAAAACTGAGTGGTCCGATGGACAAATACGAAGCGCCACCTGGGGTGGCTACGATGAGAGAGAATCATCGATGGGGCGCGCCCGTCGCCCCCGAGACGGAAGCACGGCCTACGCTTCTAATCGCGGAGGCCCTCAGGCGGCTCCACGAGGCGCGGGAGGATTTGGCTGGCAAGGCACTTGAGGAAGCCATTGCGATGGCTGCCAATGCCGCTGCGGTGGCGGCAAAGGCACTTCTTATGTTGGAAAGGAAGTGCAGGTTCAACGTGGACCTGGCGGACGCGGTGCACCAGTTCCTGGCAGCCTACGCCACGGCGCGCCCACGCTATTGTCAAATGCTCGAAGCCCTGGAGGCCGCGGATCTGGATGAAAGTAAAAATCTGTCGGTCGAGCAAGCTGAGCGGCTCCTTCTCCATGCAGAGCTAATTGTCACGATGGTTGATCGCACCATTCTGATTTCGACGCTGCAGCAGGCGAACTGGGAAGTCGACCGGCTCCGGTTCTCGACCACTAACCGAAGCGCGCCAACCGCACAACGGAGGCAGGACGCCAAGTTGGAAGGCGCCGTCTATCTCCTCTCCCAGGTCGCCGCACAGGTTGGAGCAACGTTCGATGACGACCTGCTCTATATCGTCGAACGTCATGCGTCACTTCACGCAGTCGGAATCATGATCAGGACATTGATCCAAGAGCCGAAAGCCGACCTATGGGCACTCGCGGATGAACTCAAGGTCGTTCCTGCGCGGTTCAAGCGGAAGTCGACCACGCAAGTCGATCCACCGGCCGGCCCGAACCCTTAACCGATGTTCAACCGGGTAGAAACAAACCTCAACCGACGCACTGCGGAAATACGTGATCTCGCCCGAGAAGGATTCTCCTGACGCCCTCTGCGGACTACCTATGACTGCTCGCCCTTGATGAATTGCTCCGCCGCTCGAGTCGCTGCTGCTGATATTGGAGCCGCTTCTGACGTTGTCGTTCCCGAGCCTGTAACACCCGCTCCTTGATATCGCTGCGGTCGGGTCCGGCGGGGAGCAACTCAGCCTCCAGGTTCTCCACGCGCAGGCCATACGACTGGGCGTTATAGAGCCAGGTTACGAACATCTCGAGGTGAATCTCGTTCTCCTGGCGAAGCCGTTCGTTCTCACTCTGAAGCCTGGCTAAACGTTCTGGCATTGGCGGGCGCCTGGCCAGCGGCATTCCCTTTCGGAGCTTCTGCTTGGCTTCAGCGTATGCGCGATGAATGATGTCATTGGCTTCGAGCGCTTGGCGGCTGAAGCGGCGCCTTGCGACGACTTCCACGCGACTAACCACGCGATCCCAAGTTATCTTTGGCAAAGACCAATTCTTTAACTCCCTCTCGATCTTTTCCACTAATTCTGGTTTCAAACGAGGGCTACCGCGGCGAGGTGGCTCGGTGTCGGCGTTCTCCAGGCTCATGATTTCGCCTCCTGAAGACGAGGTAGATCGAGTTGGACATAAGTGCCGTCGGCTATGGAGATGTCGTCATGAATGGAGAGTGTCGCCTCCAGTGTGGCAATCTCGGTCTCCAGGAACCGAATCTGATTTGATGCGCCGCGTCGGACACCGTTTCCTTGCTCGTTCGCGTGTGCCAGCAAAAGCTGGTTCTCGCGCAGCGTCTCTGCCGCTGCTCGCCGATGTTCGCGGTCGCCCTTGAGAATCATCTGCTTCTCACACCCGGCACAGATACCGTAGCGTGCGCACGGACCGAATGCCCAGCCTCTGGTACAGAGCCCATGGTCCGTTTCATGCGCTGTCGGTAGGACGGCCTCCAGTAAAGATTCGTTTTCCTCCGCATCGGCCGAAGCGCGTGCAAGCTCGGCAAGTGGGCCGATGCCAGACTCCATAAGAGCCGTCCGCATCAAGCGCGCAATCTGTTCAGGTGTTCTGCGATCATAAGCAATTACATTGCGTTCGCTCTTATGACCGAGCCAGTTCTGAACATGTGCCGCCGACATGTCTTCGTTCAGCGCAAGCGTCGCCAACCACCGTCTGAACATATGGCTGGTGACATGGATCGGCGATCCATCGGGCTCTTCGAAGCCAAGCCGTTCGAAGATGCTTGAGGTTTGCGCAGTTCCAGTCAGAAAGTATCTGAGTTGGTCTCTTGTCATTAGAGATGTCGACGGCGGGAGCGACCGCTGGCCGGCGAAAAACCGGTGAGGGAACACAAAAAGGCACTCGGACAGCTTCCACGGGAACTCTGGGCTTACATCGCGATGCAAGCGGAGCAGAACTGCTTCAACGTCGTCGCGCGCGACGCTAAAGGGATAAACATGGACCTTCTTGTATCTCAACCAGCGATACACATCCTTGACGGCGATCACATCCTTTAGTTCTGCAATTGCCAGAAAGGGTTTCGTCTCGTCGCGCTGCAACAGTTCCATCGCGGCCGTCAGCAGGGCTTTTTCGCTTGCCTTGGCACTGAGCGTTGTATTGAGCCCTGCAATCAGTTCCTTGCGGTGGACATGATCGCTTCGTATCGCGACATCGAAGGAGCGCAGCCAACGAAACGCCTCTCTTGTGTCACTCTCTAGAATCTTGGCGATCTGATCAATCGAGAGTCGCTCGCAATCGCGGATGTCTGGCGGGAGCCATGCCCGTCCTGGATTTGTCTCCATATAGGCAGCAACGTTGCGCCCGTGTTCAGAGTGCCGTCTGAGGTCAGTGAGTGCACGGCGCACAAGCGGGACTGCCGCAGTCGGAATCCATTTGATGTCGGTTTGAAGACCCGGTGACTTCTCCGGACGATACCGAAGGCCATAACGCAGCGGCCGCTCTTCATTGAGGCAATCGAGCGTCAGAGGCTGTCCGTCCGGTGACACGACAACCTCGCAGTCATTGGGCAGTGAAAGGAGTTCGCCAATTCGCCATGGAGCGCAATGCAACAGCTCAATTGTTCGCATCATGCACACGTCCCGCGGCTCCGTGACCTGCAACGAGATCAAAGGAATCGCAGCAAGTGCTGCATCGCTCGGAAGTCCGTCGGCATCGTGGACAATGGTGGCCTTTAGGTGATGATAGTCTGGAGCTGGTGTCCTGGGACGATATTCGAGAGGCGCATAACTAAGACGATGGCGAGATATGACGGATGCTATCTTTACCAAGTTGACCACAACTGCGTACTGAGACCAAGGCGACGAGACGCGCTCGCGCGCGGCCCGTTCTGCTTGCTCGAAGTCATGTCTTGTGACCCGGGTCGGATCGTATTGACGATGTCGCAGCTGATCATAAAGGTAACGGGCAGCCCCGAGCATCGCCTCATGACTTGATCCGGACCTGGGGGCGGCTGCCTCGGACAGGCGAATGGTCGCTTTGAGAAAAGCCGAAAAAGGTTCTTTGAGACGCTCGCGGGATTCAACGTCCCTTGAGGCGCCTTCTATGTCGTGCACCGTGAACCAGAGCGTGGATTTCCTGTTATTGGCCGTGGACGACCTAACCTCCCAATTGTCATCATCGAAGGCGAGATCCGCCCCAAACGCCACGCTGTTGCGCGCAGCCAACACCATCCGCTCCAGGTTGGCTTTGGGATCCCCTCCCATTGCAAGTGGATCCAGCGCAATCGAGAGGCCGGCTAACGCAGATTTCTTGCGCTTCATCGCGCTGCCCTCGCCGCATTTGAAGCTTCAATTACCTCTTGGATTGCCTGTATGGTCGTCTGGTGTAGGAGGACAATACGAGGGTGTTTGGCGCTGTCTCTGCGTTGCTGTCGTTCGCTCTCCAGTTGATTAAGGAAACGATCGTGCGGTGCATCGAGCCCAACTCGAAAGTGTTGGCAGCTATAGCAAGCCACGGGCGTTGGTAAGCCGCATGGCTCGTTGCTACCGCAGCTTCCGAGTTCCATAGGGCGATCTGAAGTTCGATCGAAATATGAGATTGCCCTTGATCCTGAAGCTACAGGGTGGGGTTCACTGCCGATCTGACCTAGGAATGCCTTCGCGACCACCGAGATCCGCTGGCCAATGCGCGCATCCAGGCTCTCCACAAGCCGATGGTTCTGGAATTCATACCTGTCGACCGACTTTGTATTGCTGTGATCCAGAGCGTCGGCAACATGCGCTTTGGGGTATCCGTCGACAATTAGATTGGTCGCAAAGGTTGACCGCAGGCGACGAGTATTCAAGCTCAGCTCGATGCCTGAACGGGACCGCCCTTTCACACGGTAGGCCGTTTCCTGAAGCATTTCCGTGAATTCGCGGGCCGCCATGTGAAGGGAGTATTCCCTCATGGGGGCAGTCAGCGTTGTGTTCACGCTGTCACCCATGAAAATCGGAATTCCGACGTCTGCGGGCAGGTCCAACCCAGTGTGACGTTTCCAAATGACTGACGCGCGCCTACGATTTTCCGCGATAAGGCGCTCTAGATAGGGCGCTATGGTGCTGTCGACCTGCCTGGTTCGGAAGTCGGCCCGTTCGTGTGAAAATCCCTTTTTGTGGCGCGGAATTCTGATAAAGTAATAAATCGTTCCACCGGACGATTTCACCTGATAGTCGTCAACACGAAGGAGAGTTAGTGGGCCCGAGTTCGCGCCAAAAGCCATTGCAAGCAAAATGGCAACCCGCTCTCTCAATCCAAGGTCCGCTGCCCCAAATGTCTTTCGCAACAGATCGTCTCGTTCCCCGTCGGTCAGGGGACCTTGGTCGAGTTTCTTCTTGCGAGCAACGCGTCCGTGCGGATCCGCTCCGATCTTGACGGTGGCGAGCGCATTAAAGACGCTGCTGTCGAAGGCAGAATATTCATTGATAGCACACCAGCCGTACCAGCCGCGAAACCGTGTGAGATCCGGCCCATGAGCCCTTTTATCTGAGCGCAACTCCTCAAACGCCCGAAAGGTGAGTTGGCCCGCATATGCATCTTTTAGTGAGTGGCACCGCGAAAGCCGCGTCAACATATAGAAGAAGCCCGCGACACTTGGGGGACCCCAAGTGGATATTTTATGCTTCACATAAGCCTTTGCAGCGACAATGATCTCGGCCGGAAGAGAATCTAATTGCTGCCAATTAAGGTCCATAGCATCGCCTGGCACGTTGAGCCGCCAAACATCGCCCGAACAATCAACATCGCGGCCGGCGAAATCTTTGATGATGTCTTGTGTCATGGTTGGGCTTGCTCCCAAGAGGACCAACGTTGCTGAGTGTTAAGAATTGCTAGAGCCACAGCATTGGATGTCGATTGTCGCGAGTACCGCTCTGCCTGGCTGCTGTGTGCTGCCCAGCCCATATAGAACTCGCGTTGAGCGCGACGATCTTCCGGAAAGCCGTTTCCGTGGCAGTATTCCGAAAATCGATCGTTCCAAGCCCTCCGCAAGACATGAGGCGATAGGTTGATTGGCAGTCTCGGATCTGCATTTCGTAATGTATCGAAGATCTTGTGAACGCTCGATAGCGATAGGGCGGACCCAGTTGAGCTTATGAAGACGAAAGGGTTTTGATCCAATCGTTTCAGGGCCGATCTATCGCCGCGTTCTCTGAACCGTTTTCGCAGACGGCTGCGATCGGCCGCAACGTAAGACGTCAGGAGGATGTAAAGGTCCGGTGCGATAGGCATTGTTCTTGGCATTGTTTTGACGCTGGGCATCTTCGCGCGCTTGTCGTCCTCATCGTGAGGGCGGCGTGCGAGGCGCAGCTGCGGCTTCAAGGCCGGAGGTAGTAAATCGTCCCTCCGGAGCACGAGGAGTTCGGATTTGCGCAATCCTGTCTCGTAGTACGCGGCAATGAGCGCCATATTGCGAAGTTGCTGGGTAGGGCTAAACGGGTTCTTTGGAGAGCCGACGGTCACTGTCTCAATCAATGCGTTTCGCTCTTCGACCGAAAGAGAAGTTTGCTCCCATCTATCTGGTGGCGGTCGCAAGTCGGTTAGTCGACTCTCCAGCTTTTTAACTTCGAAACGCACTCGCTCGAAGGAAGTTGAACTGGCTCGCTCCATCTCGGCATCAATGAGCCATTTAAGATATGCGCTTGCGCGACGGCATCTCGCGTACCATTCTGCGTGCTCGACAACTCGACGCCGCGGATTATGAGGCTCCCGCAGCGAACTCCGGGTTAGAATGGTTTCTGTCCGACGTCCAATCGTACGCAAATGGTCTCGCAGACCGGTTAATTCATCCATTGTAAGGGCAGAGCCAACTGCCACGCGCTCGGCGATGTTGACGTCTCGCGATTCAAGAAAATCATGTACCTTCGCCAAAGTGCGAGCTGTGTTCTCTAGCGTGTTGAGAGCGAGATTGCGGCGGGTCGCCAAGTATCGAGTCGCGGCGATCAGTGGAATTCCGCGCGCATCAACAACAAGAGGAAAGCGTTCACCGCTTGCGAAACGTACAGTTCTGCACTGAGTGATTTGAACGACTTCACGCATGATGGTTTCTGAAGTGTGATTAAGGTGACACTGCAACGAGTGAGGGAGCTGTCAGAGATGCACCCTCGTGGATATAGGTAAACGCTCCTTGCCTTCCCGGGCGCCAATCCTTGCCGCGGAAACCGCTGACCGTCAGTAGAGCTAATGAATCCTTGCTATACTGCGGCGACTAAAGCGCTCGGCTGGGTGATGCAATTGGCCTATGGAGAGTTAGAGCCTGCCTCGAGCGTACTGTCTGGGGTCTGGCCACTTGCCAAGGATTCGCCTGCTCGCGAGCAGGTATCGATAAGCTCCTTTACTTCAACGCCGTCGATCCTTCCGGTCTGGAATTGGCGTAGAGCGACCGATTTCACGGTGGCGGGGGTTTGTTGGAGAAGCGCGCGACAGAACGCGCGATCGCCTGCCGAACCTCGCCGAAGCGAAGAAAGTCACGGGCCGATCCTCGTGGTCCGAAGTAGGTGAGCGAGGTTGGTTCGGCTAGTCCGAGACTGCCCACCATGTCCGCCGCAAGGCAGGTCGCATGGTCGAGGTCGGGGGCCTCGCCCAGTGGCATTTCCTCGCCCACCCGACCAGCAAGTGCCACTTCGAGACGCTTGCGGTAATGTGCACGCGTGCCAGTGGAAAGCTCGGCTTGTGTCCGGATCGAGCGTCCGCCCTTGCGCCCGGCGGCGCGGTCGTCGCAAAGATGTTATCGGGCCCAAAATTAATCACGTCGACCATAATAGCCACATCCTGCCGCACCGCGCCGGGCCACGTGATGGTCGCGTTACGTTGGTTGCAGCTCCTCAACGAGAAAGCGTCCAAACTCTGGACGGTAGTCGCCGATGCCATGCGGCCCAGCGAGCTTGAAGAATTCGACTGACTCGGCTCGGTTGACCATGGATGGGAGAAATGTGGCGCGCTATCTGCGCGCTCCACTGCGGAAAGCAAGGTCGCGTCCGCACGGTTCGGGAGAACGTCGCAGTCGAGGCGCCTTCCAAGGCGACGCAAAGGACGGCAGTCATTGCGAGGTCAACTGATATGAAATTCGATGTTTGCGTTCGAGTGCGCAGCGCAACTCCGGCGGCCTGCGCCGCGTTTCCTTGCGCGGCAAGATGCCAGCGTGGCTCGTCGATGATTGCTGACTTCCGCAGAAAACAACGAGCGATGGCAATATCACTATTTTTGAATGAATGCGCCGCCCGTGTGCGCCACCAACACAATGGATGCGGAAACTCGATGCGAACCGGTACACTCCGGTTCGCGCGTTCGATGAGTTCAGATCGTCTGTGGGGCGGCCGTGGAGAGCGTCGGGTTTTGGACCCATTGCCATTGGACGAGACGTATATGAGGCGCATCGTGCAAACTCCCTAATGTGATAAATCACATGAAAAGCAACATAACGGACACGACTCCGCGACGATTGCAGTCAGATCATGATCGGGATTTCAGTTGAGGAGCCGACGACGCTTGGATGAATCGCCAAGACGACACACATTTTAAGGATTTTTCGACGATGCGTCCGCTGGAGGGGCAAGGATTCAGCAGGCTCCAAGCTGCGCCGATCTATAACTGCGGTTTTTTTGCCGTCTGCTGCACCTAAAGCCTTTTTAAAGATTCGCTGGCACAAATGGAGAGGACTTGAGCCGCTCTCGGTCTTCAGGCGAACCTCAGCTTCCACACTGAGGCGATAGTTAATCGTTCATGAAGTTTAGCACGGAGTGACCCAATTGTCCTCTCCCATGTTCGCTTATGCTTAACGATCCCCTAATCACCGCGGCACACGTGCGAGCGGCCCGGGCTTGGTTGTTGAACTGGAAGCAGGACGAGCTTTCGGAAAAGTCTGGCGTGTCACAGGGCGCGATCGCCAGGTACGAGCAGGGCCGTTCTGTTCCACGTGCTGAGACGCTGGCAAACTTCAGAACAGCATTCGAGCAAGCAGGCGTTCGCTCCGAGTTCGCCGGCATGTCAGGCATGGGCATTCGTATTGAGCGAGCGGTTACGACGCGCGAGTGATCAGCTGCGGGCTGGCGAGATGACGGATGTCCGCACGACGAGGGTCGGGTGTGGCGGCCGCAACTTCACGACTCCAGGACTGCCTTCCACGCCTGAATCTCGCTGCCAGGAGCCGCAGTTGAGGGGCAAAAGCGTCGCCTCCTGTGGCGCGAACGGAAAGCTACGCGCGGAATCGACATCGTAACGTGATCGAGTAGCCGCGAACAACCAAAAGAGAATCGGCAGCGCGGCGACGAGATCCAATCGACTGTTACTTCCCCGTCTAGTTACAATCGCGTTTTCCTATCCTAGCCGCTGTAGCCAGATTGCTTGCGGCACTTCCCGCAGATTGCCGTTGCTTGTTCGCGAGGGAGGGATAAGCCTGCGCATGACCAGCCTCATTGAGCGCATCGAGAAAATCCTGGAAGTGCTGCCAGATAATGAATTGATGATTTCCCACTCAATGATTGGCTGGCGTTACCCAAGACGGCCGATTGTCGTTAGGCGAGGCGATCGAAGCCGACGACGAGACGTTCGATGAGATGGTCATTCCCATCCGCAAGATCGAAGCAATGATGTTCCGGAAGGGAGCCGCTGTCGTTCAAATGCTCGGCCTTCCCATCGACCAGGAGCAAAGCGGCAGATGCGCGCACGGCGCCAAGAGGCGGAGCAGAAGGAAGCCGCGGAAAAGACAAGGGTGGCCCAAATGGAACAGGCGTTGCGCCAAGCCGCGCAGGAGCGGGGAGAAACCTTGAGAGCCGACGCGGTCAAACACGGCAGCGATTGGATTGCGTGGATCGAAACCGGCCATCCTGAGCTCAATGGAATTACCCCGTGGGCCGCCGCTACAGCCGTGCAATTCCGCATTGCCATATTCGCAGAGCATTCTCGACCAACATTAACGTCCCGGACAAAGGAGTTTGTTGCTCGATAGCGGGGCACGATTCACCCGCACTTGATGTACCGCCGCTTGACTTATATTTCCGGTGTGTGATTCTGGCAAAAAATAGTGCAGGGTGGGAGATGTCCGAATGGCCAGTAATGGGGCCTCGAACCACGTCGCCCGTGTTTTGTCGGCGGCTAACCATCTGGCCAATGCCGAGCCCGATTCGCGGATTGCCATTTCTTGGCGACGGTGCCTGATTGACCACAAGCTCGATCCTGCCCAGCGGCGGCCACCGCAGACGTTCACTGAATCTGAAGTCAGAAACATTATCGGGCCGATTGAACGACTGCTTCAGATTGCGATCCCAGAGTTGGAAGATCTTGCACGAGTGCTTCGCGATTCCGGTTATTGCGTAAATTTTGCGGATACAAATGGGACCGTGCTCGTTAGCCGTCTACCGGGAGGAGAATATGAAACGATATTCCGCGATTTAAGTATCTACACGGGCTCGAATTTCTCGGAAGCTTGCGAGGGAACGAACGGGATCGGTACCGCGCTCGCCGAGCAGAGGCCAATCTTGGTGCATCGCGACGAGCACTTCCGCGAACAGTATGGCATCTTTACTTGTGGCGTAGCCCCGCTGTTCGACTATCGCGGCAGATTGGCTGGGGTTTTGAATATTACATCTTGCCGCAGCGATCTTGAGCGGGCCGCCCATCAGCTCGCATTCGCAATCGCGGTGGAGACTGCACGACGAATTGAAAGCTCGAATTTTCGCCGAGAATTTGAGACTTCCTGGATAGCAACATTGCCCGGTGATTGTGGCAGTGGACTAATCGCATATGACGATGATCGTCGCGTTGTCGGCGTATGTCGGCGCGGTCGCTCTATCCTTGGATTGACGAATGAAATGATTCAAGCTGGCATCAACCTGTCAAGCCTTATCCAATTGGATGGAAATGCGAAACGGGAAACGTCGGTTGAGGTACGACGGGCAGACGGCACTTCCCTGGGACAGGGGCAGATCGCGCGACCAGCAGCTGCAAAGTCAATGAGGATGCGGTCCGAGCAGCGTCCCGAGGCTCCATCTAATCGATTCACCAGCTTATACAGGCTGGCGGGCAGCGATCCCACGCTGACCAAGGGTATTAAGCAACTGATGATGGTCAATGACCAGAACTTGCCGATCTTGCTGCATGGGGAGACCGGCACAGGCAAAGATGTATTTGCGCGGGCAATTCACGCCTCTAGCAATCGCGCCCGCAACAGCTACGTCGCGTTAAATTGTGCGGCCATACCTGAAAGCCTGATTGATGCTGAATTGTTTGGATATGAAGCAGGTGCCTTTACGGGCGCGAGGCGTGAAGGATCGAAGGGACTAATCGTACAAGCGAACGGCGGTACGCTATTTCTCGACGAAATTGGGGATATGCCGATCGCTCTGCAAACCCGTTTGCTGCGGGTACTTGAAAATCGCGAGGTTTGGCCTTTGGGAGCATCAAAGCCCGTAACGGTCGATATCAAGTTGATCAGTGCAACTCACCGCGATCTTGATCGCATGGCTAATGATGGCACGTTTCGAGCAGATCTTTACTACAGGTTACGCGGGTTGCAGATCCAGCTACCAGCCTTGCGCGAACGCGGCGACAAGGCAGATGTTATTTCGCAAATCGCTGGCGAAGAAGCTCCGAATTGCCGGATCTCGCAAGATGCCTGGACGAGGCTGCTTTGCTATCCGTTCCCTGGGAATATGCGTCAGCTTAGGTACGCGTTACGCCTAGCTGCTTGCATGGCGGAGGACGGCGTTATCGTCGAAGCCGATCTAGACCTGCCACCTTTCGGCGGTTTTGATGATGAGGCCAATCAAGTCGATGAGCGGGCAACGATCATTACCGCGCTACGTAATCATGGCGGCCGCGTGTCGAAGGCCGCAAGAGCGCTCAAGCTCAGCCGCGCTACACTTTACCGCAAAATCAAGCTCCTCAAGGTCGACGTGCCTGATTAGGCAAAGGATCGTCGCGATTACGGCGTCAATCAGGAGAAGTTGCTCCAACTTGATCGTCGCGCATTCAGATCGCCGAGTGAAAACGGGTCTTGGATATCGCGCACGCCTTGGAAACTACTGCGCAAATATACGAGAGGACTAGCTTTGGTCGAGACCCGTACGTCTTGGACATTACCTACGAATACCGAATGAGTTTTCGTTTCGAATTCCTGCGCCAGCAAGCAATCAAACGCTACAACGGCGTCATCCAGCAGCGGAGCGCCGGTGGTGCCCTCGATCCATTGCCCAAATGAGAAGCGATCGTCGCCGTTGTGACCCTTCTGGCCGCTAAATGTTAGCGCAAGTAATGTGTGATCCTCGCTTAGGAAGTTTACAGCAAAGCCTGCTTCGGCACGAATACGTGCATGAGCGCTGGCGTTACGGTTTACGCAGACAAGCAAGGAAGGCGGATCGTCAGACAGTGAACAGGCTGATGTTACCGTAAGACCGGTACGCTGCCCCGGTTTGGTGCCGACCGTCACCAATGCGACGGCGCCCGTGCATTGACGCATGGCTTGCTTGAATCTCTGAGCATCGATAGTCATGCCTCAGTCTCCTATTGGCTTTCGGTCACGTGCACCAAATCAAGCTATCCCGAGTGCGGGGCGATTCGCCGCACCCGGGACAGGATGGTCAAGCTGCTTTCGGCAACTCTGCGCCGAGATGTCTTAATCGCGGCATGACCTCGCGCTGCAGCAGTTCAAGTGAACGCCGCCAAGCATCGGGCTTGTGCTTGTAGTCGAAGCCGAACACGCAAAGTACGCCAAAGCCCCCAACATCACGATAGATCGTTTCGATCTTCTCAGCGACGGTTGAAGGCGAGCCGACGATCCAGTTCCGGCGAGCACAATAGTCGACAGTAACGTCGCTGTCTGAAACCTCGGGGGTATGCTTCAAATAGTCTTTGAAGCCGAAATGGCCGAGAAGGGGCAGGAAGTATTCGCCCATCATCCTGCCCATCATATCGCCGGCCGAGAGCCTCCATGCCTCCTCGTCGGTATCCGCGACGAAAACTTCGCGCACCAGTCGCCAGTCTCTGCGGCTTGGTTTGCGTCCTGTTTTGGCTGCTCCGACCTCAACCGAGTCCCAATGGCTACTGACATAAGCCGGATTGAGGTTAAGGCTCATAGGGATGAAGCCACGCTCACCGGCTAGTTTTAGCGTGTCCGAGTTCTTCGATAGGCCCGCGACGCCGATCGGCGGATGCGGTGCCTGCAGTGGCTTGAGGTGGGGTTTCAGGAAATCGAACATCGTGTCCGGCTTCGTCACCGTCCAGAACTTGCCCTTGTGCGTAAAGGGCGCCGGCTCGGTCCACAGCTTAAGGATGATCTCCAAGGCCTCGCGTGTCATGTCGCGGTTCTGGCCGGACATACCATCGACATTGAACATCGCCCAATCGCTCGGTAGCCCCGAAGCTGCTACACCGAAATTCAACCGACCTTCTGAGAGATGGTCGAGCATCGCCACGCGATTGGCGAGCTCGGCGGGGTGGTGATAGGGCAGCAGGAAACCGCCGGGTCCGATACGAAGCTTCTTGGTCTGCAGCAGTGCCTGCGCGATCAAAAGGTCAGGTGCGGGATTAGGCTCCCAGGGCGCGGTATGATGTTCACCAATCCAGGCTTCCTGATAGTCGAGCTCATCGAGCCAACGTAGGACCTGCAGGTCCCAGTCATGGCCTTCCTTCAACCCGCACTCTGGCGGGTGTGAAGGCATGGAGAAATATCCGAGTTCCATTTTGTTTCCTTCCTTGCTGGCGATTACGTTTCGCAGTTTTGTTCGCTTGCGCTTGTAGCCGGGAGCAAGGGTTGTGCCACGCCGATCTGGTCAAAATTTCTTTCAAGAAGTCTGCATTTTCTGACGCGTATTTGCGAACGCATGTTGGAAAGAAGATTCAATTCGTCTCATCGTCGCGCGACATTGTCTTACTCGTGAGACGGTAGCACCTGAAGCCAAATTGGCTCTGGAACGACTGTTCAAGAGTGGCTCGGTCTCAAAGCCCTTCAGGGTCGTAGACCGGCCGGGCGCCGTATTGTGATTTCGAGTGAGAACGCACACGTCCTTCGATGCTTAAGTCACGAGATGGCGTGCTTCGCTCGATCGTCTCACGGAAGACAGTGTCTCGCGACGATGAGACGATTTGTCGTTCTTTCTGACGATGTGTGGGCACGCCCCGTCGGAAAGGCAGCCGTTTTGCCAAGGCGCTAAGGATTCTAGTACTGGCACGGTGCTTGCTAACCCATGTTCAATGCGCATCAAGACGCACCAAATGTAGGGAGGAGATTTGATGTATCGCTCTGTGCAAAAGAAAACTTGTGTGCGTGGTTTTGATTTCGGGGGGAGGCAGCGTGAAGTCTGCCCCGTTCGATTATGCGCGATCTCGATCCGCCAGCGACGCCCTTTCGCTCTTGTCCGCAGAGGGATCAGACGCAAAGATCCTAGCGGTAGGCCAAAGCGTCGGTAAGTGCTCATAAGAAGTACGGATCCGATGATACCAGAAACGTAGCGGAAGTTTGTGGCGTGAAACTATGAGCTGATTGCGACGGCCCAGAATCCGCATGTTGAAGTTTTAGCGCTTCGATTTTTATCACCGCGAGTGGATGCAAGGCGAGTCCAACGAAGGTTGAGGCATGCATGGCGCTGTTCTGTCGAAATCAGGCGTAAACATATGAACAACCGGAGAAACACCCTATGAACTTTTTCAAAAAATCATGCCTTCATGAGTCGAGGGTCGCCGTGCGAAAGCGCTGTGCGGCACCGATCGAAACGCAGATTATCAAAACGCGGGTGCCGAAGCCCGCGTTGGATATCGAAACGTCGTTCCGCCGAGCAGTAGAAGCCGTGGAGGAAATTGCATTGACCTCGAAAATGAGGGCCGTTCTCCTACGCGTCAACAGCCCGCTGAGCTTGTCGGCCTTCGGTTTATCTGTGTGCCTTGGTTTGACGACTGTGGCGAACAGCGCCTCGAGGCTCGGTGATTGGCCGGAGTATATGGCCGACAAGGCTGCTTCTAACTACACGCCGGCAGACTCCGTGACGCTCAGCTCTGTCAAAAAGTTTAAGCTGGCTTGGCGGATTGATCTGCCAGGTAATCAGATCTCAGAGAAAAACCCGGAGTTGCGCACTTGGGTCAACGAGTCGACCCCAATCGCGATCGATGGTGTACTCTACGCTACTTCGCCGCTCAGCATCGTTTCCGCCATCGACGGTGCCACTGGAAAGACGCTGTGGAGCTACGATCCGATGGCTTATGTTGATGGTACACCTCCTAATCTGGGTTTCATCAGTCGAGGTCTCGGCTATTGGCAGGAGGGGGATGATAAGCGCATTTTCCTCGGCACGGGGGATGCCTATCTCATCGCGCTGGACGCCCGGACTGGCAAGCCGATCGAGAGCTGGGGCGATCACGGACGCGTCGATCTGACCAAAGGTCTGCGTCGACCGGTCGATCGCTCGCTCGTTGCGGTGACGTCAGCGCCAATGGTCTGTGGGGGAAGGGTAATTTCCCCTTTGGCGATCCTCGACTCGTTTGCGATCGGTCGCTCGCCGATGAAGCACCATCCGCCTGGTGATGTACGCGGCTTCGATGTCAAGACTGGGAAGCAATCGTGGATATTTCATGCTCCACCGCAACCCGACGAACCGGGAAATGAAACTTGGGAGAACGGTTCTTGGGAATTCGCTGGCGGCATGAACATGTGGACACGGCCGTCATGCGACGAAGAACTCGGACTAGTTTACTTGCCGCTATCGACGCCCAGCAATGATTTTTTTGGTGGCTGGCGCAAGGGCGATGGCTTGTACGGCGAATCCCTTGTGGCTTTGAATGCGAACTCAGGCAAAAAAGCCTGGCATTTCCAGTTCGTACATCATGGGCTATGGGACTACGATCTGACGACTGCGCCGAATTTGATGGATCTGACCGTAGACGGCAAGATAATCAAGGCGGCGGTGCAACTCACTAAACAGGGGTTCGTGTATGCGTTCGATCGTACCAATGGAAAGCCGATTTGGCCGATCGAAGAACGTCCGGTGCCGAAATCTACGATACCGAGCGAACGAGCATCTCCAACGCAACCATTCCCGACCTGGCCGCAGCCTTACGTCCAGCAGGGCTCCACGGAAGATGATCTGATTGACCTCACGCCTGAACTCAAGGAGCAAGCAAAGAAAATCTATTCACGTTATAATACGGGCCCACTTTTTACGCCGCCGAGTGAAGATAAGTCAGGCACGCTGCAGGTCCCGGGCGTGCTGGGTGGTGTTAGCTGGGTTGGAGCAGCACATAATCCAAAGACCAATATTCTATACGTACCTTCGTTCACTATTCCCTTCGGTATCAAACTGAAGAAGGAAGTTGCTGGCGTTTATGAATACACGGGCACATGGGCCGGCGTTGGTGGGCCTCAAGGACTACCGCTCTTTAAGCCACCTTTCTCGACTGTAACAGCTTACAATATGGATACCGGCAAGCAGTTGTGGCGCATTCCAGCAGGCCGAGGACCGATCGACAGTCCCGCACTTAGAGGGCTGAAACTCGATCGTCTTGGTGTGCCGCGTCAGAGTCACATCCTGCTGACCGACAATGTCCTCTTTATCGCCCCGGAAGGCACCAACAGCGTCATCGGCCTATCGTCGCGCGGTAACGCGCTGATTACGCAAGCCACCGCGGATGAGTCGGAGCCGTTCCTCTACGCTCATGATGCTAAGACGGGCGAGTTGATCAGCGAACTGCGACTTCCTGGTGCCGCCTTCGGTAATCTCATGGCCTATGCCGCCGGCGGCAAACGATTTTTGGTCGTGCCCATCGGCGGCGCAGGTCTTCCCTCGCAGCTTGTCGCCGTGCAAATCGACTAAATCAATGCAAAAGCGCCCCAAGGTTCAGCCGTTGAGCGGCTGCAATCTTGGGGCGTTGTGTCGGTTATACTCCAACGCGATCCGCTAAACGGAAAATTTCAAATGAGAAGGCAACTTGCCTCGCTTCTCGCTTGGTTGATGCTGTGCAATCCGCTGCTCGCCGGTGGCGTACCGCCTCCCTCTATGAACGCTCAGCAAAATGAGCCGGATTTAGCAGATGCTGCACGGATTACACGTGGTAAGTCGACGTTCGACTCCACTTGCGCGGCATTCTGTCACGGCCTCGAGCCGCCGTTGTTCATTGGTCGCAAGGGCCTCGATCCGGACTCTGCGTTCACGACTATTGCCGAAGGAGGTCGTGGCGCGACTCCGATGCCGCCATGGGGCGACGTATTCACGCGTGATGAAATTTGGGATTTGGTTGCTTACATTGTTTTCCTTGGTAAGCAGACGACCGGTCAATCACTTGCACCGCATCAGTCTGACAAATAAGGAATACGGCGATCGAACTATTGCGAACGCCGAGAAGCACGAATGCACGAATTCGTGTTCGCGCGATTGTGCTGGTGCGGGTAGAACACATCTCAACTGCTTGCAGTGATAGTTCAGGCCAGCTAGAGCCTCATCTGTCGTCATGGGTATTGTGTCGTGATCTCCCGAACACCGGAGAATTCGGAATTTGCATTCCTTTTGACAAGCCTGTGAGCGTTTCTAACAAGCATGTGAGCGTTTTTGACATGCCTGTGAGCAATTGAGGAATCTCGCCTATGAGCACTCCGCAACCCAGCCGTCGACAGTTCTTGTCATCAACAGCCGTTGTGCTGCTGCTCGGCTCGGCGGGGAAAGCCGTTTCCGCAACAGTGGCAGGGAGCGCGCCCTGGAAGCCGTTCGATGCAAGTCCTCCGCAAACTCTGGGCCTTGGCACTTGGTACTTTCTGACACCCGACGAGGTGCGAACGGTCGGTGCCATCGTTGAACGCTTGATCCCTGCCGATGATCTCAGTCCCAGCGGCAAGGATGCGGGATGCGTCGAGTTCATCGACCGGCAACTTGCTGGTTCGTACGGCTCGTCCGAACGTCTCTATATGAAAGGTCCTTTTCAACCGGGAACGCCGGAGCAGGGAGACCAGTCTCCGCTCGATCCACGTCAGCGCTATCGGCTGGGTCTCGCCAGCCTCGACGCCCATTGTCGTTCAACCTACCAGAAGGCGTTCGCCGATCTCCCCGGCGAACAACGCGATCAGGTCTTGTCTGGGCTGGAGAAGAGCCAGATCACGCTGAATGCCATCGATGCGAAGCTGTTCTTCCAGATCCTGCTGCAGAACACCATGGAGGGGTTCTTCGCCGACCCGATCTATGGCGGCAACAAGGACATGGTGTCGTGGAAGATGCTCGGCTTTCCGGGCGCGCGTTACGATTACCGCGACTATGTAGACAAGCATAATCAGAAGCTGGATTTGCCTCCGCTCAGCATCGCCGGGCGTCCCGAATGGCGCGTGAAGGATTGAACCGATGGCCACGAAGCTCCCATCGACGGATGTCGTGGTGGTCGGACTCGGCTGGGCCGGCTCGATCATCGCCAATGAACTGACCGATCAGGGTCTCAATGTCATCGCCTTCGAACGTGGGCCATGGCGCGATACGGCTCGCGACTTCAACATCGCATCAGCGCCCGACGAATTGCGGTACAACCAGCGTCAGGAGTTGATGCTGCAGACGGCGCAGAATGCGGTCACCGCGCGTAACAATCCTTCCCAAACAGCCTTGCCGATGCGCAGTTGGGGGTCGTTTCACCCCGGCAACGGCACGGGCGGCGCGGGCAATCACTGGGCCGGCATTACCTTCCGCTTCCAGCCAGAGGACTTCCGGCTGCGCTCGCACCTCACCGAGAAATACGGCGCGAGCGCCATTCCGGAAGAGCTCGCACTGCAGGACTGGGGCACCGACTGGGCGGAGATGGAGCCGCACTACACGGCTTTCGACAGGATCGCCGGGCTCTCGGGCAAGGCGGGTAATCTGAAAGGTCAGATCCAGGACGGCGGCAATCCGTTCGAGGGGCCGCGCTCGGAAGAATACCCGACGCGCCCGCTGCGGCAGCCTTACGGCCCGACGCTGTTCGCCGAGGCCGCGCGGAATCTCGGCTACAAACCTTTCCCCGTTCCGTCTGCGCTGATTTCGGAACCCTATACCAATTCGCTCGGGGTCACGATGGGGCCGTGCACCTTCTGCGGCTTCTGCACCAACTACGGCTGCGCCAACTATTCCAAGGCCAGCGCGATCACCACGGTTCTGCCTGCTTTGGTGCGCAAATCGAACTTCCGGGTGCAAACGAATTCCGAGGTTCTGCGTGTCACGCTCGATCCTTCGGGTAAACGTGCGACGGGCATCGTCTATATCGACACCTCAGGCAAGGAATGGGAGCAACCGGCCGATCTCGTCATCGTCACGGCTTTCACCTTCGAGAACGTGCGACTGATGCTGCTGTCGGGCGTTGGTGTGCCTTATGATCCTGCGACTAATGTGGGGACGACGGGGCGCAACTACGCTTATCAGACCGCCAACAGCGTGCAGCTTTTCTTCGACGACAAGAATTTCAATCCCTTCATCGGCGCCGGCGCGCTCGGTATGGGGATCGACGAGTTCAACAACGACAATTTCGACCATTCCGGTCTCGGCTTCTTCGGTGGCGGCAGCATCAGGGTGACGCCGATCGGCGCGGCGCCGATTGGCTACCGGCCGACGCCGCCGGGGACGCCGGCATGGGGCTCAGAATGGAAGCGCCAGACGGTCAAGAACTATCTCAGCGCCATGTCGATCGGCTGCGAGGCGTCGAGCTACACGACGCGCACCAACTATCTCTCGCTCGATCCGACTTATACGGACCGCCTTGGCCGCCCGTTGTTGCGCATCACCTTCGACTTCTCGCAGAATGATCTGAAGATGTCGCAGTACTGTACTGGCAAGGTCGCCGAGATCGCACGGGCGATGAATCCGCGTGAGATCGTAGCCAAGCCGATGACCGGCCATTGGAATACCGGACCCTACCAGTCCTCGCATGTGGTTGGCGGCTTCGTCATGGGAGCGGATCCGAAGACCAGTGCGGTCAACAAATATCTGCAAAGCTGGGATGTGCCGAACCTCTTCGTCGTCGGCGCCTCGGCCTTCCCGCAGAACCCCGGCTATAACCCGACCGGGACCGTGGGCGCGCTCGCCTTCAAGGCGGCGGACGCGATCCGCAGGCTCTATCTCAAGAATCCCGGCCCGTTGGTGAGTGCATGAGGACGTACCTTTCCAGCCGTCTCGGCGGAGTTGCAGCCGCAATCCTTCTGGTCTCGGGCATGTCGGCCAGTGCCCAGGACACCGGCGATGCCTCGTTCTCCCTGGTTGAGCGCGGCCGCTATCTCGCGACATTGGGAGATTGCGGCGCGTGTCATACCGCACCAGGCCTGCCGGCCTTTGCAGGCGGCGTCGTTCTCAAGACGCCGTTCGGCAATCTGGTCGCACCCAACATTACGCCAGACCCAGAGACCGGTATCGGCACGATGACACTGGGTGATTTCCAGCGGGTGATGTCGGAAGGGATCGGCAAGGGCGGTTACCATCTCTACGGTGCCATGCCCTTCACCACCTTCACCAAGGTGACGAAGGAGGATAACGCCGCGATCTGGGCCTATCTGCAGACCATCGAGCCCGCGAAGAACAAGGTCGAGCCGAATCAACTGCCGTTTCCATTCAATATCCGCGCCAGTTTGATCGGTTGGAACCTGATCAATTTTTCCGCGGGCGCGTTCAAGCCCGATCCGAAGAAATCGCCGGAGTGGAACAGGGGCGCCTATATTGTCGAGGGGCTCGGCCATTGCGGCACCTGCCACACGCCCAAGAACCTGATCGGCGGCGATAAGAACAACCAGTTCCTCGAGGGCGCGACGCTCCAGGGCTGGTTTGCGCCCAACATCACCGCCGATCCGCAGAAGGGCATCGGAGCCTGGAGCACTGACGATATCGTTGCTTATCTCAAAACCGGCGCGAACCGCTTCGACATCGCGTCGGGGCCGATGGCGGAAATGGTCGAGAAATCCTCCCAGCACTGGACCGATGCCGATCTGAAGGCGGTCGCGCTCTATCTCAAGGAGGGGCGCAACGGAGAGGCCAGGGTACCGCAGCCGATTCCGGCGGCGGACAAGCGCATGGTGGCGGGACAGGCGATTTTCGCCGATCGCTGTATGGGCTGCCATCTGTCGAGCGGGGCCGGAGTGCCGAAGCTGTTTCCGCGCCTCGCACAGACACCGCTCGTCAACGGGGATGATCCGACCTCGCTCATTCGCGTTGTGCTGGCAGGAAATAGGGCGGGTGCTACCGAGACCGCCCCGACAGCTCCGGCCATGCCGTCCTTTGCCTGGAATCTTGGCGATCAAGAGATCGCTGCTGTTCTGACTTATGTGCGCAACAGTTGGGGTAATGCTGCCCTGGCCGTCGAGACGAAGGACGTCGCGGCTTTGCGGAAGACTCTAGCCCCCTAGTATGGGGCCGGCAGCTGTATGAGCGTGCACGACGGACGGAAGGTAGCTTGTGGTCAGCTACCCACGCCATTCACCCCCCTGCAGACTGCGGGCAATGTTGTCCTCGACGAACCATGACAGTTCAGCTGGGGTCATCGCGGGAGCTTTCACAGCGTACACCAATATCGGCAGTCCCCTGATCTCGACACGACTGATTACAGGTTCATCTATGGTGCGCGGGAGATTGATACGGATTCTAGATATCGCATCCTTTACGTCGTTGACGGCACGGTCCGCATTTACCTCCAAGCGAAATTCGATGGTAGTGACCGAAGATCCTTCAGTGATTGTGGATGTGACGTGTTTGACGCCGCGGACGCCAGCAATCGAATCTTCCACCCACTTAGTCACCTGAGTTTGCAGTTCAGATGGTGCGGTGCCTGACTGGGTGATTGTCACCGATACGATCGGTAGATCAACGTTCGGCATACGCGTGACAGCTAGTCCTCGAAAGCTCGCGAGACCTAGCACCATCAACACGAGGAAGAGGACGAGTGGCGCGATCGGTTTGCGAATCGCCCAAGCGGAAATGTTCAGGCGCATCGGCGCACCCCTGTGCTAGCGGAAAGAAGACAAGAATGAAGGCCTCTAGGGTGCGATAACTTCGTCCGCCGTTCTTAGCCCGTTCGCTGCCGGATCAAGAGGTCTCTGACATTTGTTCTGCAGCGCTCCCGTTTGCAATCGACCCCGCTAGGATCGTTGTGCAGATGATATCTCGAACACTGTTAGTTCGGTCAACGCGCCCGACTACGCTTTCGGTGTCATGGCGATCTCGGCGCTGTCGTTGAGCATATCGGCGCGGCGCGACACGCCGGCGACGACACGCTCGCGGAAACCGGGCCCGTCAATGGTGTAGCTGACGACGTGCCCACGAAGCCCCTGCCTGATCCTTAGTATCGCGGCGCGCCCAACGCATATTGAACGGTGTCGTGCACCGGACCCGCACGTTTGTCGGCGCCGACGCGGCTTCAGCGCCGCTCGCCAACAAGAGCAAATTCGCTGTCATCACGTGTTGCTCGAAGCGCACGACACGTCATGCTGTACTGCGCCTCCCGGAATACGCAGCGCGAGGCCAAAAGCCTGGTTTACGTTGACCGGAAAAAGGCCCCACAAGCAAAAGCTTGCGGGGCGAGTCAGGGAGGACCCCCCATCGGGAATATCGCATACTAAGCCGGTATGCGAGCGGATTAGGACGACCGATCGAGTCGGCCGCTGCTTTCGTCGCAATCAACTTTTGAATTGATAGGTCTCGTCGGCTCCAGGAAAACTGCGATTTCGAACCGCCTCGGCGTAAGATGCGATTGCCTTGTCGGCAGCGAGGCCAAGATGATCGAAGCGGCGGGCAAAACGCGGCGCACGCTCGGTTAGCCCAAGCATATCCTCTAGAACTAAAACTTGGCCGTCGCATTCAGCAGATGCGCCAATCCCAATAGTGGGTACCACTAGTCTACGAGTGATCTGCGCCGCCAGAGGTTCGACCGTTCCCTCTAAAACAACAGCGAACGCGCCAGCCTCGGCAACGCCGACCGCGTCTGCTTCGATGCGAGACCAGTCGTCGCGATCGCGCCCCTGAACCTTGAAGCCACCGAGCGTCATAACTGACTGGGGGGTGAGGCCGACATGGGCCATGACGGGAATTCCACGCTTAGTAAGGAACGCAATCGTTTCGGCCATCGCGCAACCTCCCTCTAGCTTGACGGCGGAGCAACTCGTCTCGCTCATTACCCGGGCGGCATTGTCAAACGCCACCTGAGGACTTCTCTCATATGAGCCGAACGGCATATCCACGACTACCAAGGCATGGTGCGCAGCGCGCATTACGCTCCTTCCATGCAGAACCATCAAATCCAGACCTGCGCCAAGTGTCGAAGTCAATCCGTGCTCGACCATAGCCAAGCTGTCGCCAACCAAAATGATATCGACGTGCGGATCGACCAAACGTGCAGTCAAGGCACTATACGCAGTCAACGCCACGATCGGTTTCGCTCCCTTGCGAGCTCGAATGTGCGGAACGGTTATCCGATCGGATGATTGGTGGAAACTCATTGCAGACCCATGACACAAATTTCCATTGCACCCGTTTTGTATGCGGGAGCGAGGCTGACCATGTGGGAAAAGTCCGCAGGTCAGCGCGTGCGACTATACAAATGTGATCATTTGCTCGGATGGGCAGACGGAAACCTTGCCTCTCGTTTTTCCCGTGCTGCGGCAACACCTTCCTTCGCGTCGTCACCAAGGAAACACAGCATCTCCAGCGCTAGGGATGCATCGAACGCTGGTTGCGCCATGCGCATCCAGTTGTTCAGGGAGCGCTTCGTATATCGGATGGCAGGCTGGCTTCCATTCGCCAGTTTGTTGGCCGTCGCCATTGCTTTGTCGAGCAGTTGCGTGCGGGGCACGCAAAGGCTGACGAGGCCGATCCGCTCGGCTTCCTTGCCATCGACGAAGTCGGCGGTCATCAGATAATATTTCGCTTTGGCCATTCCGCAGAGAAGTGGCCACAAGATGACGGCGTGATCGCCGGCCGAGACGCCGATCTTCACATGTCCGTCGGTGATCTTCGCTTCTTCGGCCATGATGGAAATGTCGGCCATCAGCGCCACAGCAAGGCCGGCGCCCACGGCGACGCCATTGATCGCCGAGATGATGGGCTTTTCGCAGGCAAGCATATTGAAGACGACATCGCCGGCTTCTTTCAGAGTGTCGGCAACCTTGTCGGCATTGCCGACCGTTTCGCTGATCCAGGACAGATCGCCGCCAGCGGAAAACGCGCGATCTCCCGCTCCGGTCACCACGATCACCCGCACTGCCGGATCATGGTTCACTACGTCCCAAATTTTAGTCAGCTCCCAATGCATACGCCCGTTGGTCGCATTCATTGCGTCAGGCCGATTCAGTGTCAACAGCAACACGCCATTCGGCTTGTGATCAAATTTTAGGAACTGAAAATCGCTATAATCCATGAACGGATCCTTCCTTCGGTTGTTTGTCGATCGTCTCTACCTGCGTCGCCCCGCAAGCGGTGGGTCGGATGGTCAGCGCGTGATCAGATCCCGTCCAATGACCTGACGCTGAATCTGATTGGTGCCTTCCCATATCTGAGTGACCTTGGCCTCGCGCATTAGTCGCTCCACCCGGTACTCGCGGGTGTAGCCATGGCCGCCGAACAACTGCACGGCTTCGGTCGTCATCCGCATCGCGAGATCGCTCGCTTTCACTTTCACCATGGAGGCCTCTACGCTGATGTCCTTGACGCCGTCATCGACAAGGCGTCCCACATGGTCCATGAGCAAACGCACCGAAAGCAGTTCGGTCGCAAGATCGGCCATAAGAAACGCATTGGCCTGATGCTGGGCGACGGCGCGTCCGCCCTGCACGCGCTCATTTGCATATTTGATCATGTCGTCGAAAGCAGCAGACGCAATGCCGAGCGCCTGCGCAGCCACGCTCGGGCGCGACTTGTTCAGCGTCGATAGCATCACCTTCATGCCGTCACCGGGGGCACCCAGCAGATTTCCGCGCGGCACCCGACATCCCGAAAATGCCAGCGTTGCCGTGGATGACGCATGGGTGCCCATCTTTTTCTCCAGGCGCAGCGTCTCGAAACCCGGCGTGCCTTTCTCCACCAGCACGGCGCTCACGGCTTTAGGCGAATCCTCGATCTCACTCCATTTGCCGAAAAGCAAAACTACATCGGCGACGTCGCCCGTCGTGATGAAAATCTTCTGGCCGTCGATCACGATATCGTCCCCGTCCGGCTTGAATTTCGTCCTGATGTTTCCTGCGTCGGAGCCTGCATGCGGTTCGGTTATGGCCAGAGCGCCCAGAATGCCCTCGGCAAAGCGCGGTAGGAACCGTCGCTTCTGCTCGTCGTCGCCGAATTCGATAATCGGCTTGGCAGCTGCCGCACATGTCCCAAAGATGATGCCCGTGGCAGCACAGGCGGCCGAAATGATGCGGACAGTTTCCAGGTAGCAGCGATAGCTGATCGGCGAACCGCTATACTGTTCGGGAACATAAATTCCAGCGAGGCCGAGTTCCCGCAGATCCGTGATATTTTCCCACGGAAACGCGCTGCGCTCGTCATATCCGGCCGCTCGTACCGCGAATGCGTCGGCAGCGATGCGCGCTACCTGATCGAGAACGAGCGCTTCTTCAGGTGACCAGTTGCGCGACCGTTCGAAGTGCTCGAATGACTTCATGGTAAATCCAAATCTCGATACGACGTGATGGCTAGAGCTATTCGCCTTTGAAGGCGGTCTTTTGCTTTTTGAGGAACGCAGTAACGCCCGTTTCGAAATCGCGTGTCTCGTTGCATGCAAGGAAGCTGTTGCGCTCCGCCAAGAGCTGATCATGGAGCGTTCGCTCCTGCGACGTCCGCATCAGTTTCTTGATTTTGCCGAAGGCGAAGGTCGGCCCCTCTGCTAGCCGGCGAGCGAGCAGAGTGACCTCGGTCTCTAGGTCACCAGCGGCCACCACGCGATTGACGAGGCCGAGACGAAGTGCCTCGTTAGCCCGAATATTTTCAGAGAGTATCGCGATCTCCATCGCCTTTCGCACGCCTACGACGCGCGGCAGCGACCAGGAGGATGAACCGTCGGGGCTGGCGCCGAGCTTGGCATAGGCCAGATTGAAAACGGTATCGTCGGCAGCAACAGCGAGATCGGCGGCGAGGGCAATGCTCATGCCGGCCCCGGCAAGGGCCCCATGTACGCAGGCGATGACGGGGCGCGGCAGCTCGGTCAAGATCTCAATGGCAAGGTGCAGCTTGTCGATCAGGCTGCCGATGCGCTGCGTGCGCGTCCGCAGATCGCCAGCGAATTCCGCGACATCTCCACCCGCCATAAATGCGCGCCCATTGCCGGAGACGACCACGGCTCGATTGTTCGGGTCGGCGGCGACAGTCTTGCATATGTCGAGCAGTCCATCGGCCATCTCGGTATTCAGCGCGTTCAGAACATCGGGTCGGTTAAAGGTGATACGCGCGACGGCGCCATCGTTCTGCAAAATTACCAGAGCGTCACTCACGGGCGCATCCTCTCAATCATCTTTTATACCAAGATATTTGCCTAGTGTCGGATTGAGGTAAACGCCGTCGCCGCCAATCTCAACCCTTGGTGCCTCAAAATGTCAATATTGCGCCGCGGAATCGATTCTTTCGCGACTCGCGCTCCTTGCGCTAGATCATTCTTGAGTCATAATATAACAATATGTTGTTATAAAATAATTCCGGAGGGGAAGCAATGAAGACATTATTAGGTGCGGTCGTCGGCACCGCATTGTTATTTGGAACACAAGCCCATTCCCAGACGTCCGTAAGGATCGGTGTCCTGAGCGATCTGAGCGGCCCTTATTCGGATCTGTCCGGTGAGGGCTCGGTCATCGGTACGCGTCTGGCGATTGAGGAGTTCAAGGCCCAGAACAAAGACATCAATGTCGAGGTGATCTCCGCGGATCATCAGAACAAGGCGGATCTTGGTGCGGCCATCGCGAGAAAATGGCTCGATCAGGAAGGCGTTGATGCGATCGTGGATATAGCCAATTCCGGCGTAGCGCTGGCGGTCAGTCAGATCGTCCGCGAGAAGAACAAGATCTTTCTGGGTAGCGGCCCCGCGACATCGGATCTTAGCGGCAAGGCCTGCTCTCCAAACACCCTGCACTGGGTCTACGACACCTATGCACTGAGCCATGGCACCGGTGGTGCCCTGGTCAAGGCAGGCGGCAAGAGCTGGTTCTTTCTCACGGCCGACTATGCGTTCGGCCATGCTCTGGAGCGCGACACCAGCTCGATCGTCCGCGCCAATGGCGGCAGGGTGGCCGGAAGCGTAAAACACCCGCTGAACAGCAGCGATTTCTCGTCTTTCCTGCTTCAAGCTCAGTCCGCGAAGACGCAGGTGATCGGGCTCGCCAATGCCGGATCGGACATGATCAATGCTGTCAAACAAGCAAGCGAATTCGGTATCACCGCCGATGGCACGAAGCTGGCCGCTCTGTTGGCCTTCATCACCGATGTGCACAGCCTCGGCTTGAGGATCGCCCATGGCCTCGTCCTGACCGAAGCCTATTATTGGGATCTCAATGAGGGTACTCGCCAATTCGCCAAGAGGTTTGCCGAAAAGGCGCCGGGCCGTGTCCCCTCACAAATCCACGCCGGCGCCTATTCCGCAACGTTGCATTATCTGAAGGCGGTTGCTGCAGTCGGGAACAAATCGACGACGCCGGTTCTGGCGGAAATGAAGAAGACGCCGACCGACGATATCGTGTTTGGAAAAGGCAGCATCCGCGAGGACGGACGCGTGCTCCACGATATGTATCTGTTCGAGGTGAAGAAACCGGAAGAATCCAAAGGGCCTTGGGATTATTACAAACTGCTGGCCGCAATCCCGGCGAGTGAGGCGTTTCGGCCGTTGGCCGAAAGCGAGTGTCCGCTGGTCAAGAAATGATGGAAACCGGCGCTCCTGACATGGCTCAGGAGCGCTTCTTTCCCTTCTTCCGCTCTTTGCGCGGCTGCTCCAGGCTGACTTCCGTGAGCGAGTTCTGTAGCTCGTTGAGGTAATGCGCGAGGGCGACGCGGTTGTCGAACTTGAAACTGCTGACGGCCTGATCGTAGAACTGGAATATCCGCTCGCGAAGTTCTTTCCAGAACGCAAAACCTTCGGGCGTGAGTTTCACCAGCCTTGCACGCTTGTCGGTCTCGACAGTTACCTTTTCGACCAGACCGTCACGCTCAAGACGCTTCAGCACGCCGTCCAGATTTTGGCGGCTGACGACAAGGAAGTCGGCCAGTGTTCCCACGGATACGCCATAGGTCGGCCGTGGATCGGACAACGCGCCGAGCACGGCCCATTGCACCGTGGTCACGCCCAATTCCTTCACCGCTTGCTTCTGCAGCGTGTTGGCTACCTGAAACAAGCGAAAGAAGATCCGGTTGTTGAGATGGTCTGCGACCCGATCTGGCGTGCCCAGTAGCGGGGCACCTGGCTCGTCGCCATGATGTGCCTCCGCTGCCGCCTTCGGGGTGTTTCTCAGCGAAGCCATCGGGCCGCCCAATCCCAGTTAATGCGAAATCTATCCCCGATTGAGCATGACTTACGCCGCGACGCAACATCAGCTAGGCCATAATTCCCTTGAAAGCAGCGCAGATGCACCGCTTAGCCGCTCATCGTCAGCCCGCCGGATACGCTGATGACCTGCCCCGTGATAAAGTTCGCATCGTCGCTGGAGAGGAAGGCTACGAGCCCTGGAATATCGTCGGGCTGGCCGAGTCGCTTCAGCGGAATGGCCCGTTTGAGGCCTTCGTAGATCTTCTGGCCGTATTCGCCTTCGCCAACAAAGGAGCGGAGCAGGGCGGTGTCGGTCGGCCCCGGGCACACCACGTTGACGCGGACGTTATCGCGCGCGCACTCTCGCGCGATCGTCTTGGAGAAGGCAATTAGGCCGCCCTTGCAGGCCGAATAAACGGACTCGCCAGATGAGCCGACCCGGCCGGCATCGGACGCCACATTGACGACCTTGCCGCCGCCCGCAGCGATCAGATGCGGCAGTACCGCCTTGTGCAGGTTGAGGGGTCCTTTGAGATTGATAGCGATGATCTTGTCCCAGAGATCCGGCTCGGTTTTCAGAAACGGTGCCGCTATGTCCCAACCGGCATTGTTGACGAGGATGTCGATCTTGCCGAATTTCGCTACCGCCCGATCAACCGCATCCTTGACGCCGGCATAGTCGGTGATGTCGACGGGGGTGCCGAGCAGGGTGTCGGCGGTCGCGTCGAGATCGGCAGTCAGTTCTTTCAACGCTTCGGCATTCACGTCCAATGCGATGATGCGGATACCTTCCTGAAGGAAGCGACGGCAGATCTCCTTGCCAATACCTCCGGCTGCCCCTGTAACGACGGCGACACGGTTCTCCAAACCTCTCATAGATTCACTCCGGCATTTTTCCTGATGTTGCTCACGCGCTCTGAGCCCGCTCGCGCAGTTTGAACTTCTGGACCTTTCCGGTAGACGTCCGTTCTACGGGGCCGAAAACGAATTTCTTGGGAAGCTTGAACTTCGCTAGGCGCTGTCGGCAGAAGTCGAGCATGTCCTCTGCCGTGACCTCGTGGCCGTCCTTTATTTCTACGAAGACGCATGGGGTCTCGCCCCAGCGCTCGTCTTTCATGGCTACCACGGCGGCATATGACACCGCGGGATGCTGGAAAATAACTTCCTCGATTTCGATAGATGAAATGTTCTCGCCGCCGGATATGATAATGTCTTTAGAGCGATCCTTGATCTCGATATAGCCATCTGGGTGGGTGACCGCGAGATCGCCGGTCCGATACCATCCGCCGGCAAAAGCTTCGTCGGTGGCTGCTGGATTCTTAAGGTAGCCTTTCATCCCGTTATTACCGCGGAAGAGAATCTCGCCGATGGTAACTCCGTCATGCGGCAGCGGCTCCAGCGTCGTCGGATTTGCAACGATCATGTCGTCCGTCACCACTGTCCGCACGCCTTGCCGCGCCATCAGTTTCGACCTTTCCAGAGGCGGCCGCGCATTCCATTCGCGATGCCAGTCGCAGAGCGCAGTGACGCCATGCACTTCGGTCGAACCGTAGACGTGGCGAACGACGAATCCGAGTTCTTCCGTCGCCTTGAGAATCGGCGCTGGCGGTGCGGCCCCCGCCGTCATGATCGCCACTGGTCGCTTAAGCTTGACGGAGGTTTTTTCGGCGCCTTCGATCAGCATACCGAGCACTGTCGGCGCACCACACATATGTGTCACGCCATATTTCTCGATCGAGGCGAAGATTTCAGACGGCTGGACCTTGCGCAGGCAGACATGCGTCCCGCCGATCGCGGCAACTGCCCATGCGAAACACCAGCCGTTCACGTGGAACATGGGCAATGTCCAAAGATATACTGAATCGCTATTGAGCTGATGGTGGACGATCTGGCTCAGCGTATTGAGATAGGCACCGCGGTGATGATAAAGCGCGCCCTTCGGATTTCCGGTCGTGCCTGACGTGTAATTCAACGTTATGGCGTCGAATTCATCGGCAGGCCACTGGATCGCTTCTTCCCCGTCACCGCGGTCGAGGAATGCCTCGTAGTCGCAGTCTCCAATGAGTTCTCCGGCGTCCGCATAGGGATCGTCGATATGGATCACCAATGGACGCGACTTCACCTTTGCGAGCGCGTCCTTTGCGACAGCACTCAATTGCCTGTCCACCACGAACACCTTCGTTTCCGAATGTTCGAGAACGAAGGCAATGGCTGCAGCATCTAGGCGTGTGTTCAGCGTATTCAGGATCGCTCCTGCCATAGGTACGCCGAAATGCGCCTCAAGCATCGCCGGCGTGTTAGGTGCCAAGAACGCCACGGTATCTCCTGCTTCAACGCCGCTGCGGCGTAGCGCCGAGGCGAGCCGGAGACAGCGTCGCGCATGCTCGCGCCAGCTATGCCTGACGTCCCCGTGAATAACCGCAACGCGATCCGGAAACACATCGGCGGCGCGGCGCAAGAACTGCAGTGGCGTCATCGGCCGAAAATTTGCTGGCCGCCGCTGTAGAAAGTCTGCTTTCGTATCGATTGCCATTTGGATCCCTCCAACAGGTATCGCGGTCTGCGCCGCGTTGCTCAGATTCGATTCCCAATCATCGCGCCTTCATAGATGGCGCGCTTGGCGTCAAGCTCGCCTGCAAGGCGCGCCCCGCCGATTACGTGCACGGTCTGGCCATTCGCGACGATGGCGTCGGCGATATCGCGATCGGACTCTTGGCCGGCGCAAACCACGATCGTGTCTGCTGGCAGCACTTCGTTGCGATCGGGTAGGGCGATGTGAAGCCCCTCGGCATCGATCTTTATATACTGAGCCTCGGCGATTTGCCGGACCTTCATATCCTTGAGCTCTTGCCGAACTATCCATCCTGTGCTTTTTCCGAGCGTTCGGCCAAAGGCGCCGGGTGAGCGTTTCACCATGGTGATGTGGCGCTTGGCGGGATGGATCTGCGGCCTACCTTCGATGCCCCAACGCGCAAAGAATTCCTCGCGCGTTTGCCGACGGCCTTTCGTCTCCATAGCGAGGAATAGCGCCACATCGTGGCCGATTCCGCCGCCGCCGATCACTACGACGTGGTCGCCCGCCTTCACGCTCCCGTCCAGTATTTTATTGTAGGGAACGAGGCGGAGATCGTCGCTGCCTGGAATATCCAGCAAGCGTGGGGTGACACCACTCGACACGATTACCTCATCGAAATTCTCGCGCTTGAGCGCGGCGGCATCGACCGCCGTGCCTGTCTTGATCTCCACACCCGCATCCAACAACTGCGATTCATAGTTCTTCAGTGATAGGCCGTAGTCTTCCTTGCCGGGGACCATCGCGGCGAGTGCGAACTGCCCACCGATATGTGGAGCCGCCTCAAACAGCGTAACATGATGGCCGCGTCGTCCCGCCTCGAGTGCCGCCGACATGCCTGCGACGCCGGCGCCGACCACTGCGATCCGCTTGGTGCAGGGCGAGCGCGAGTCGGAAAATTCGTGTTCACGCGCGGCGCGTGGATTGACAAGACAGGTGATCACCTGATCGGTGAAGTAATGATCGAGGCAAGCTTGGTTGCAGGCGATGCAGACATTCACTAAATCGGAGCGCCCGCGATCGATCTTATTGACGAATTCCGCATCCGCCAGAAGCGGCCGCGCCATGGACACGAGGTCTGCTGAGCCCTCAAAAATGATCTGGGCGGCATCTTCAGGCAGATTGATACGATTGCTTGCGGTCACCGGGATGTTCACGACCTGTTTGAGGCGTCGCGTCGATTCGATGAAGGCGGCGTGTGGCACAGGCCCTGCGATGGTCGGAACGGCCGCCTCGTGCCAGCCCACGCCAGTCGATAGGCAATCAGCGCCCGCCATCTCTATCTCCCTGGCAAGCCAGAGCGTCTCGTCTTGTGTGAGGCCGCCTTCCACGAGTTCGAGCGCGGAAATGCGATAGGAGATGACCCCGGTGTCAATGGCGTCACGGACTGCCCGCACAACTGAAACCGGAAAGCGCGCGCGATTCTGCAACGCGCCGCCCCATTCATCGTTACGGTGATTGGTCCGGGGCGCGAGAAACTCGCTGATGAGATAGCCCTCGGAGCCCATGATCTCGACGCCGTCATAGCCGGCTTCCCTTGCAAGGCGCGCCGTCGTTGCGTAGTCCCTAATGGTCTGCGCGATCTGATCGGAGGTCAGTTCGGCCGGAATATCGCGATTGATAGGCGATCTGATCGGCGACGGCGCGACGATAGCTGGATGATAGCCATAACGGCCGGCATGCAGTATCTGCAGCAGAATGCGACCACCTGCGCGATGTACAGGCTCCGTGATTTTCTTATGATCTGCGATTTGTTCGGGGTGCTCGAAGGTGCCTGGTTCATTCTTCATCCGTCCGGCGAAGTTCGGCGCAAACCCTCCTGTAACGATCATGCCTGCGCCTCCTTTGGCGCGCTCGGCATAGAATCGTCCGAGCTCGTCGAAACGTTCCGGATGATGTTCGAGGCCGGTGTGCATCGAGCCCATAACGATGCGGCTCTTCAGAACGACTGTGCCGACCTGGATAGGGTCCAGCAGCATCGAGCGAATATCCATGGCGGCCTCCTTCGCGATACGTCTCTTGCGGAGCGTTCGCCAACAGATATCGCCTTCGCCATGTATGTCAATATGTTTATATATAATTGATCGTCGACTCGGAGGGCGCGTCATTCGTAGCAGTATCGGGTGAAATATTCGCTACTCGTGTCAAATCCATAGGAGATCGCATTGCCTTATAAGCAATATATTGACATGTATCGCTGTGGCGGAGCAATTGGAAGCCGGTATTAAGTGCGGCATCGGGAGGCTCCTCAACAGTCCGGGCAATCCCGAACACATCCGGCAGGCACGCTGTGATCAAACTCGACGAAATCGACTATCGCATCTTGCGCGCCCTTCAGAGCAATGGCCGCATTCAGAACAACGATTTGGCAGACATCGTTGGGCTCTCGCCATCACCCTGCCTGCGCAGGGTGCGGCTGCTCGAAGAAGAGAAGATTATCGAGAACTATGTGGCGTTGGTGAATGCCAGCAAGGTCGGACTCGATCTCACCGTCTTTGCACGCGTCTGGCTCACCGGACAGGACGCGGCGACAGTCGATCATTTCATCGCAGCCGTTCGCCGGCTGCCGCAGATCGTGGAGTGTCATCTCATGGCAGGAGATTGTGATTTTCTCTTACGCGTGGTTGCCAAGGATCTCGCTTCCTATCGGAAATTTCAGGTGGAAGACCTGACCCGCATCAAGGGCGTCCAGAGCGTCAAGACCGACATCCCGATGCAGAGCATCAAGCTGACATCCGCGCTTCCGATCTAGTGTCAGATTTGTCTTCAATGACATGACTCCAGCTTTTCGATTGCTGGAGCATGTTTGATTTTGTTCGAAAGCCGGGAGTTGCTCTTCGGGGTCATACTCCATCCGCTCGGCGGGTGCCGTCGAACCTCACCTACTCCTGCTCTTGCGACGACATATCGCCTCCCAGATCGTCAAGGCTCATGCTGGGTGCATCGATCCGAATCTCGATCTGCGAAGGATCGATCTTCGGCGCCTTGTCGAGCCAGTAGGTCACCGATTCCGGCCAGTAGATGACGATAACCACCAGCAGCAGCTGCATGGCCACCCAGGGGATTGCGCCGAGATAGATGTCGCTCGTCTTCACTGATGGCGGCGCGATGCCGCGAAGATAGAACAGCGCAAAGCCGAACGGCGGGTGCATGAAGCTCGTTTGGATGTTCACGCAGAGGAGAACCCCGAACCAAACAAGATCGATGCCCAGTTTCGCGGCCACCGGAGCGAGCAAGGGCAGCAGAATGAAGGCGATCTCGAAGAAATCGAGAAAGAACGCGAGGAAGAACACGAACACATTGACGAACAGCAGGAAGCCGATCTGTCCGCCCGGCAGGCCGACCAGCAGGTGCTCGATCCACAGCGCGCCGTCCATGCCCTGAAAAACGAGGCTAAACACTGTGGCGCCGATCAGGATGAATATCACCATGGACGTGATGCGCATCGTCGAGCGCATGGCTTGGTCCAACAGCGGCCAGGTCAGCCTCCTATGCATGGCTGCGAGCACCAGCCCGCCGACAGCCCCCATAGCGCCAGCCTCGGTGGGCGTCGCGAGCCCCATGAAGATCGTTCCAAGCACCAGAAAAATCAGCACAATGCTTGGCACCATGCCCCATAGCACCTGCCGGATCAGCGGCCAGCCGATCGTCCCCCGGACTTCAGGCGGTAGCGGCGGCATCGTCTCCGGCTTGAGCACCGACATCACCACGATGAAGAGAATAAAAATGCCGACCTGAAGCAAGGATGGCCCGATGGCGCCGAGGTACATGTCACCGACCGAGCGACCCAACTGATCGGCGAGCACGACCAGCACCAAGGAGGGCGGGATCAGCTGCGTAATCGTTCCCGATGCCGCGATGACGCCCGTCGAAAGACGCATGCTATAGCCATATCGCTGCATGATCGGCAGGGAGATCACGCCCATGGCGATGACGGACGCGGCAACGGTGCCGGTGATCGCGCCAAGGATGGCGCCCACGATGATCACGGCGTAAGCGAGACCGCCCGGCACGCCTCCGAACAGCTTTCCGGTGCCTTCGAGAAGATCCTCCGCGAGGCCGCAGCGCTCCAGAATAGCGCCCATGAAGGTGAAGAACGGAATGGCCAGCAGAAGATCATTGGCGATGATCCCGTAAAAGCGCAACGGCAACGCCTGCAGGAACACCACGTCGAAATGACCGGAGAGAATGCCAAGCGCGCCGAAAAACAGGCCGGCGGAGGCGAGGGTAAACGCGACCGGAAAACCGATCAACATGAAACACATCATTCCGCCGAACATGAGCGGAGGCATGATCCCGTATGCAAACATCAGTAGTCCATCCCGTCTCGCTTATTGTAGCGGCTTTTCGTACTTTGTTTCGGATGCGATGCGCCCCTGCAGCAGGGCGACGCGCTTGATCAGTTCGGACGCGCCCTGCAAAGTCAGAAGCGCGAAACCCAGCGGCAGCGCGAATTTGATCGGCCAAACCAGCAGGCCGCCGGCATTCTGAGACCTCTCCCATTGTGAGAAGGAGGTGACGAAAAACTGCCAGCAAAAGAACGTCATCAGGAAGGTGATGGGAAACAGCAGGAAGATGAGGCCGAACACATCGACCCAGGCCCGGCCGCGATCACTGAGCGATCCGTAAATCAGATCGACCCGCACATGCTCGTTCATCTTCAGTGTGTAGGAGGCGCCGATCAGAACGATGACGCCGAAGAGGTGCCATTGAATCTCTAGCATTGAGTTGCTGCCGAGATTGAACATGTAGCGCGAGGTCGCATTGCCCGCACTGATCAGACAGGCGAGCAGAACAGACCAATCACAGATGCGCCCAAACTTCTCATTCAGCGTGTCGATCCAGGCGCTGATCGATAGAAGTGAACCCATATTTCCCCTCCGAGATTGTTGCGTTGCGAGCGCGTGCCGGCTTGGCGCGCAAGGCACCGATTGGTTGCAACAGCATCACTGCCGGTGCAACCAATCGACCACCACTGCGCAGCGAGGCCGGACCCACGAGCATGAAGTCGAGGCGAGACGTTAGTCTAGTCAGCGTGTGAAACGCGACGACATGTACGTGTCGTATTGTGTTTCATTCACGCGGAACCAGGAGACTTCTTCGCGCCGAAAAGCCGACCAGCTGTCATGCACCTTCTTGAAGCGCGGATTAGTGCCGGAGAGCTCGGCATAGTGCTTTTCCGCCGCGCCGAAGAGCGCGTCCAGCACATCCTTCGAGAAAAGGCGAAGCTGCGCGCCATTGCCGATCAAGCGGCGGAGAGCCGCCGGATTGTCGGCATCATATTTCGACACCATCCAGGTCTTCACCGCGCTGCAAGCGACTTCGAGGGCCGCCTGATATGAACGGGGCAGGGAGTTCCAGTGGTTCTTGCCGACCATCAAGGCGTTTTCATTACTGCCTTCGTGCCAGCCCGGCGCGTAATAATAGCGCGCGACCTTGTAGAAGCCGAGGCGCTCGTCGTCATAGGGACCAACCCATTCGGCTGCATCGATCGTGCCGCGTTCCAATGCAGGATAGATATCGCCACCGCCGATCTGCTGCGGAACGACGCCGACGCGGGTGAGGATCTGACCGGCCATGCCGGAGGTCCGGAACTTTAGGCCGTTGAAATCCTCGATCGTCTTCAATTCCTTCCGGAACCAGCCGGCCATCTGTGCGCCGGTGTTTCCGCTTGGGATCAAATGGACATTGAAATGGTCAAATAATTCGCGGATCAGTCCGAGACCGCCGCCGTGGTTCATCCAGGCATCATGCTGCCGAACATTGAAGCCGAACGGAACGCCGGATTGGAAAGCGAGCGCTGGCTCCTTTCCGACATAATAATAGCCCGTAGAGTGGCCGCATTCGACCGTACCAGCCTGAACCGCATCGAGCACCGTCAGTGCAGGCACGATCTCCCCCGCTGCAAAGACCTGGATTTCGAACTGGCCATCGGTCAGTTCCGATACATACTTTGCAAGCAGTCGGCATCCCCCGTCGAGGTTGTCGAGATTCTTCGGATAGCTCGTCACCATTCGCCATTTGAGCGCAGGACGCGATTGCGCGATCGCAGGCGATGCGACGCCCATTGTCGCCCCGGCCATCAAGCCGGCGCCGGCGAGCAGCGCTTTTCGCCGCGATGGACCATCTTTCGTATGTTTATCGTTAGTGCCGTGTTTCATGTCGTTCCCTCTAAATTGGTGGCAGCGTTATCGCGCCTTCATTGTGTGTCGTGAGAGACGCGCTCTGCTCGCGTCTTGCTCGTGTCACCACGCATTTCAGAAACAGCGTGTGTTTGACTTCTAGTCGCCGTTGTCGGAGGACATCGGCGGTGATTTCTCGAGATGGGTTAGGTGATCATTGCAAGTATCCTCATGTCGCTGCGCTGGTGAAGATGTGGTGCCGCGAGGATCCGCTGATCGACGTCTTCGATGTGGCGCAGGCCACAAAACGCCATCGTCAAATCAAGCTCCTTGCGAATGATGTTCAATGCGGTGGTGACGCCGCGTTCGCCATCAGCCCCGAGCCCGTAAAGCCAGCTCCTGCCGATGAACACAGCCTTCGCGCCGGACGCGACGGCCTTGATCACGTCTTGCCCGGAGCGGATGCCGCCGTCGAGAAAGACCTCCATGCGAGCGCCGACGGTCCGCGCAACATCCGGCAAGGCGGAGATCGCGGATAGAGCACCATCGAGTTGCCGTCCGCCGTGATTGGAGACGATGACTGCATCGGCGCCGGTTTGCGTGGCGAGCTCTGCGTCTTCAGGATCGAGAATTCCTTTGAGGATGAGCTTGCCGGCCCATTGGTCGCGAATCCACTTGATGTCGTCCCAACTCAGCGCCGGATCGAACTGCTCGGCAATCCATGCGGGTATGGACTGGATGTCGTCGACGCCTTTCACGTGTCCGATGATATTGCCGAAATTCCGTCGCCGGGTTTGCAGCATATGCAGGCACCAGCGCGGCTTGGTCGCCATGCTTACCAGACTCGGCAAAGTGAGGCGTGGCGGCGCAGACAGGCCGTTGATAATATCCTTGTGCCGCTGTCCGACCACTTGTAGGTCGAGCGTCACGATCAGAGCCGAGCAACCGGCGGCCTTTGCTCGCCCGATCAGGCTGCGGACATAGGTCTTGTCGCGCATCACATAGAGCTGGAACCAGAATGGCACCGCCGAATGCGCCGCAACGTCCTCGATCGAACAAATACTCATGGTCGGTAACGTAAACGGGATATGCGCCTTCGCCGCCGCCTTAGCCCCCAGGATTTCGCCATCCGCATACAGCATGCCGGCCAATCCGGTCGGTGCGATCGCCACCGGCATGCTGACCTTCTCACCAATCATCGTCGTTTCAAGCGAACGATCGGTGATATCCCGTGCGACCCGCTGGCGCAGCCGAATTGCAGTGAGATCATTCTGGTTCGCGCGAAATGTGCTTTCGGTCCACGAGCCCGACTCGCAGAATTGATAAAACATGCGTGGGACCCGGCGTTCTACGAGTGCGCGGAGGTCGTCGATCGAGGTAATTGGTCTTGTCATAGCCTGAAAATTCCTGGCGATCGTGTTACGCGTTCAGACCCACGTGCTTTAGGAGTGTCGTGTTCATGCAAATGCGTGTGGAGGAAGCACTTTTCCAGGATTGAAGATATTGCGTGGATCCATCGCGAGTTTGATGGTGCGCATGGCATTGACCGTCGTTGCACCGTGCTCACGCTCAAGATACTTGCGCTTGTCCTGCCCAATCCCGTGTTCGCCGGTGCAGGTGCCGCCCACTTCCAGCGCGCGCATGACGACGCGCTCTGCAAAGGCGCGTGCGCGCGCGACTTCCTCCGGGTCATCCATCATCACCAGCGGTGCACAGTGGAAATTGCCGTCACCGATATGGCCAAGGATGCAGCAGACGAGGCCGCTCTCCGCCACATCCTTCTGTGCAGCCACCACGCTTTCCGCTAGCCGCGATAGCGGCACGCAGACATCCGTCGCAAAGGTCTTTGCTCCGGGCCGCAGTGCGAGTTGTCCCCAATAGGAGTCGTGCCGCGCTTTCCACAGGCGCGCACGCTCCTCCGGTTTCGTCGCCCACGCAAATGCGCCGCAGCCGGCGCCCTTGGCGATATCGGCGAACATCTGCGCTTGTTCCTCGACGGAGGCTGACGTTCCGTGGAATTCAAGAAACAGGGTCGGTGCCTCGCGCATATCGAGCTTCGAATGCAGGTTGCAGCCGCGAATCTGCATTTCATCCAGTAATTCAACGCGGGCGATGGGGATGCCGACCTGGATCGCCATGATCGCCGCTTCGCAGGCGGCTTCGACCGTCGGAAAATTGCAAACCGCGGCACAGATGTTTTCCGGAATGCCATGCAACCGGACAGTCAGATCGGTGATCAGGCCAAGCGTGCCTTCGGCCCCCACCAACAATCGCGTAAGGTCATATCCGGCGGAGGACTTTTTGGCGCGAGTTGCAGTCCTGACCACGTCGCCATTCGGAAGCACCGCCGTCACGGCGATTACATTGTCCTTCATCGTACCATATCGCACCGCATTGGTGCCCGAGGCGCGCGTCGAAGCCATGCCGCCGAGCGACGCATCGGCGCCGGGATCGACGGGAAAGAACAGCCCCCGATCCCGGATATAATCGTTGAGCGCGCCGCGGGTGACGCCGGCGCCAACTGTGGCGTCGAAATCCTGTGCATTCACCTCGATGATTTGGTTGAGTTCGCGCGTGCTCACGCAAACGCCGCCAAAGGGGGCATTGACATGGCCCTCGAGGCACGTCCCCGTGCCGAAGGGAATGATTGGCGTATCGTGTTTGGCGCAGATCCGCACGATCGCCGCGACTTCTTCCGTCGATCGCGGGAAAACTACCGCATCCGGCGCCTGGTTCTCATGCCAGGTCACCGTGCAGCCGTGCTGCTCGCGCACCGCACGTGAACTCGAATATCGGTCGCCGAAAGTAGCGGACAATTCTGCCAGCGTCGCATCGAGCGATTCGGCGCGTGTCTTTTGTTGTTGGCTGGTCATCTACAAATTCTCCGCAAATCGAGAGCCGGTCTCACGCCGACGTCGATGCCTGTTTGGTCGACGCAGCGAGGTCCCGGGTGGTCGATCGCCGCACCAGCGTGGCAGCCAGCAGCGCTGACGTCACCAGTAGCGCGGCGATGCCCAGCAACCCCGTGCTGAAGCTGCCGGTCGCGTCCTTCAGATAGCCGATGGCGAACGGACCGAAATATCCGGCGGCATTGCCGATGGAGTTGATCAAGGCGATCCCGCCGGCGGCACCCACACCGCTTAGGAACGATGTTGGCTGCGCCCAGAATACGGGGAGTGCTCCAAATATCCCCATGGCTGCGAATGTCAGGGCGACGACCGCGAGGATCGGTGTAGCCTGGACATAGGTAAAGGCGCCGAAAGCGACGGCTGAAAGCAACGCTGCCGCCATGAAATGACCGAGCCGTTCCTGGCGCTTGTCTGACCGATAGGCCCAATAGATCATCGCGACGGTGCCGAACGCATTGACCGCTGAAGTGATCAGGCCGACCTCCATGTTGGACATCGCCCCAAATCCCTTGACGATCTGCGGCAACCAAAAGCCCAGCGCATAGGACCCCATGACGATGCTGAAATAGACCAGACCGAAGCCGATCACGCGGGGATCACGCAAGGCGTGGCCCAGAGTGTGCGGCGTGGCTTGGGCGGCGATCGCTCTACGCTCGGCCTCCATCTCCGCTGCGAGCCAGCCACGCTGCTCAGCAGTCAGCCATTCTGCGCGCTCCGGACGATCTGTGAGATAGAAGAAGACGACAAAGCCAAGGATAATCGCTGGCGCTGCCTCGAGGATGAACATCCACTGCCATCCTTTCATCCCACCAAGCCAGTCCAGTCCGAGCAATGCCGATGAGATCGGTGCGCCGATCGTTGCGGAAAGCGGAATGGCGACCATGAATAGTCCCGTGACCTTCACGCGTGTGCTGGCCGGAAACCAATAGGTTAGATACAGGATCATTCCTGGAAAGAAGCCCGCCTCGGCGACGCCAAGCAGGAAGCGAACGATATAAAAGCTTGTTGGTCCGGTAATGAATGCCATCGCACCCGACAACAAACCCCATGTCAGCATAATGCGCGCAATCCAAATCCGCGCGCCAAGCTTATGCAGCAGCACATTACTCGGTACTTCGAACAGAACATAACCAACGAAGAAGACACCGGCGCCGAGGCCATAAACTGTGGCGGAAAGACCGAGATCGGCATTCATCGTCAGTGCTGCGAAGCCCACATTTACGCGGTCGAGATAGGCGATGAAGTAGAGCAGCATCATAAAGGGAAGCAGCCGCCATGTGACGGCCTTTAACGTGCAGGTCCTCAATTCGTCTGGCGCTGGATTGCTCGGCATATCTCAATCCCCTCACTTTGGGATCGTGGTGCACAGCAGCAAGCTCGATCATAGATCCGGTCGGATCTGGCGAGTACCTGCGGCGAGCTTCGAATGTGAAGTGCAAAGCCACGATCGTTTCCTCAGATCGGCCACCTGCACTTTATTCAGCGCGATGTCTGGCCGGTCCTGTTGGTGAATTGCAAAGGCGATGCCAATCGCGTTTGGCTTTGGAAAACGCCGTTCGACGATCGCGATGTGTTTTTGCGAAGACACTCTGCTGACAAACTGTCTGCATCGACGACAGAATCCGTTTCTGTGCACGCATCACTCTTTTAGTATTTCGAGAGATGAAGAACGAGATCATGTCCGCAACTGTAAGAAGGCCATTCCACGCGCACGTATGGCACAAAGATTGCTGACGTTACTCGTAAAGCGCATGACTTGATCACGCGCACGAGGAGGAAGCGTTGACGCCATCGCAACCGTGTAGCGCGACATTGCCACCTGATTGGCATTCAATGCTACTAACAAACATATTTGCGATATGCACTGCTAATCTGCGCCCTGGTTGCGCAGGATACGCAATCCACTGCCGGCTCAACTCGCTTATTATCTGTTTTGCAATCGCAAAGACGGTGAAGCACTTGCGCGCCTCGCCGAAGTGTATTTGCGGCGAGGCCGGCCGCGTGCAGGATGTTCAATGACACAGACCATGATCGAGGACGGTCAGGCGATAGGTGCTCCGGCGCCCTTTGCGTCCTGGTTGACGCAGACGAACGACCTCACCAGCCTTTTTGTGGGCGCGTCACGCATTTCCGGATTGATAAATATTGCTGGCGGGCTCCCGGCGCCCGAGTTGCTTCCCGTGGAAGAGCTGGCCAATCTCGCAAGAACACTCATCCTGACGCACCCGTCGGATTGCCTCGGCTACGGTCCGACGGACGGCCTGCCGGAGCTGCGCGATGCGATTGCCGAGCGATTCAGTTCTGCCGATCTGCGGTTGCAACGTGAGAACATCTTGATCACGGCCAGCGGTACGCAGAGTCTGGATCTCATCGGGAAAGTTCTGCTCGAATCCGGCGGCAACATTGCAGCGCCATTCCCGAGTTATGTCGGCGCCATGGACGCGTGGCGGCCGCGCAATCCGAGGTATCGCGATCTCCCGCTCGGTTGCGGCGAACGGGCGGTCGTGTCGGCCTTGGCGGGCTGCCAGTTTGCCTATTCGGTACCGAACTTCTCCAATCCGACAGGTGAGCTGATCGGCGTTCCGGCGCGAGAAAACCTCGTCGCTGCTGCCCACCATACTGGGGTGTGGCTCGTCGAGGACGATCCTTACGGCGACCTCTATTACGATTCGGCACCGCTGCCCCGTCTGATCGATCTGTCGGCCAAGCACCTTAAGCGCGGCATCTACGACGGCCCGGTCATCTATCTCGGTAGCTTCTCGAAAATGCTGGCGCCGGGCCTCCGGCTCGGCTGGGTGATTGCGGCGCCGGATGTCATTCGCGCCATGTCCACGGCCAAGCAGGGCACCGACCTTTGTTCGAGCGGTCTCAATCAGCGGCTGGCTTTGGCAGCAATGGGAACCGGCCTTGTCGATCGCTTGCGACCAGCGCTTCTGGACCTCTATCGGCGCCGCCGCGATGCCCTATGCGCTGCGATGGCGGCTCATCTGTCCGACTGGTTCGACTGGAAGGTCCCGGTGGGCGGCATGTTCGTCTGGGCGACCGCACGCGATCCGCATCTGAATACTGATGATCTCGTAGGCGTCGCGCGAGACGCTGGCGTCCTTGTTGGACCCAGCAGCGTCTTCGATCCCCTTGGCACAGACCGGCGATCGCTTCGTCTGAATTTTACACTGAACTCGCCGGACCTGCTGTCACAGGCCGTCCGGCGGCTGGCGGATGCCGTGCGCGGCTTTCAACCTATCTCACGAGAGATCCAATGATCAAACTGACCGAAACAATCGAAGTTCGCGCACCGGTCGATGTCGTCTGGGAGATTTTGACGCACCCCGATCAGGTCGTGGGTTGCGTGCCCGGGATGACGCTCACCGCCGATAAAGGCGACGGACATTATGAGGGAACGATCTCGATCAAATTCGGTCCGACGGTCGCCAATTTCCGCGGCCAGGCGCGGCTGACCTACGACCATGCCAACAAGACCTGCGATATTGAGGCCGGCGGCATCGATCAGAAAGGGTCCACCCGCGCGACTGCATCGGCGCATATCGTCGTCATCGGAGCAGACACGACGCATGTCGCCATCGATGGCGGCTTCAATGTCACCGGCCCCCTGGCGCAATTCGCGCGAACCGGCGGCGTCTTCGTTGCGCGCGCGTTACTCGCGGAATTCGTCTCCAATCTTTCGCAGCGACTCGCAACGCAACCGCAGGAGCCGACCGCCGGCACTCAGGATGTGCCTATGACTGTCTCCTCCGCCCCAGCCCCCGCGGCACAGATCAGCGGCTTCAGGCTGCTTCGCGCGGCATTTCTCAGCTGGGTGAAGCATCTCTTTGGTCAGAAGCAATAAGGAACAATCGAAAATGTCGAGCTCCGAAACACCGAACTACAAGCTGCTTGCGAAGGCCTTTGCCGATGAAGGCGTGGACATGGCCTTCCATCTGATGGGCGATGGCAACATGTATTGGGCCACGTCACTGACTCACGATTTCGGCGTGCGGGCTATCCATGGCCGCCACGAGAATTGCGTCGTGGCCATGGCCGATGCCTATGCACGCGCGACTGGAAAGGTCGGCATCGCATCCGTCACCTGCGGGCCCGGCTTTACGCCGACGTTGACGTCGCTGACAGCGGCAGTGCGCGGCAACGTTCCTCTGATCGTCTTCGCAGGCGACACGCCGATCACCGATCTTCATCACCTGCAGGAATTCGATATCGGCCCGGTGGTGGAAATGGTTGGAGCGAAATACATACCGCTGCGCCATGTGGATCGCATGTTAAATGACGTCCGAGAGGCCTTCTACACGGCCCGCTTTGAGCGCAGGCCGGTAGTGATGAGCGTGCCCATCGACCTTCAGGCTGCTGCGGCGGCTTGGGGAGCCGATTATTTGCCATCGGCCGACTTGATGCCGCGGTCGCAGCGGATTCAGCCGGATCCCGACATCGTACGTGAGGCGGCGGCTATTCTCGCCGCTGCTGAGCGTCCGATCATAATCGCCGGTCACGGCGCATTGCGGTCCGGTGCGACGTCGGAGCTCGCATCGCTTGCGGACCACGCGGGAGCGCTGGTCGCGACCACGCTTCGTGCAAAAGGCGCATTCTACGACAACCCGTTCAATCTGGATGTGGCCGGTTCCTTCGCTAGCCCCTACGCGCATGAGCTGTTCGCCGAGGCCGATGTCGTGATGTCGGCTGGCGCAGGCCTTGGAAATTACACGACCGAGGCGGGCTATCTGTTTCCCAATGCGAAGGTCATTCAGATCGATACCCGGCCGCGCGGTCTCTGGCAGGGCAATCGCACCGCGGATCTCCATATCGCCGCGGATGCTAAGGCTGGCGCGCAAGCGATCAAGGCTGAACTGGCCAAAGCAACTCCGAAACGCGCCGGATATCGGCTACCCGACATCTCGGAACGGCTGGCCAGCGATGTGCATGACGACAAGCCGTTCCAGCTCGAACCGGCCACGCTTGATCCACGGGTGGCGGTGGGCGAGATTGATCGCGTGATACCGAAGGACTGGGATATCGTGATGGGATGCGCCCATTACTTCACCATTGCCGGCCCGATGATGAAAGGGCGGCCGGCCGACCGCTATCACTTCCTCACGGAGTTCGGTGCGATCGGCCAAGCGCTGCCCGCTGCGGTAGGCATTGCGGCGGCGAGAGGCAATGGCAAAGTGTGCCTGATCGAGGGGGAAGGCAGTCTCCTGATGCAGATCCAGGAGCTGGAGACACTCGCCCGCCACGGCATCAAGCTTCTGATCATCAGCATCAATGACGGCGCCTATGGCGCCGAAATCCACAAGCTCATCCCGCGCGGGATCACGCCCGCGGAAGCGACATTTGGCCGACCCAATCTCGCGGCGGTGTCGCAGGCTTTCGGCCTGCGCGGCGCTGTGGTGACGGAAAACGGGAAGCTGCAGCAGCTGTTCGAAGAGCATGATTGGCAGCCGACCGCCAGCCTCTGGGACATCCATACGTCGAAGACCGTGCCGTCGATCTCATATCGCCGTGTTCACTTCGGCGAAGTTTGATTGCTTGGAGACTGTCATGCCAAAAGTTGTCACTATCCGGACCCATGGCGGACCGGACGTCCTCGGCCTGGAAGAAGCTGCAGTCGGGCTTCCCGGGGAGGGGGAACTCCGCATCAAGCAATCGTTCTGTGGTGTGAACTTCATCGACACATACTTCCGCTCGGGTCTTTATCCCGTCGCTCTCCCCTTTGTTCCGGGGCAGGAGGGCGTGGGCGTGATTACCGAGATCGGCGCGAGGGTAAACGGCTTCAAGATCGGGGATCGGGTTACCTATGCGACGATGTCTGGCGGTGGTTATGCATCGGAACGGATCATTCCTGCCGATGCAGCAATCCGGGTACCGGATTTCGTAAACGACCATGTCGGCGCGGCTGTCACCATGAAGGGCCTGACGGCGCAGATGCTCATCCGCCAGGTGTACAAAGCTGGCCCGGGCACCACGATGCTGGTGCACGCCGCCGCCGGCGGCGTCGGATCCATTCTGGCGCAGTGGGGAACCCACCTTGGAGCAACCGTGATCGGCACTGTCGGCTCGCCGGACAAGGCGGAATTCGCACGCGAATACGGATGCCATCATGTCATCGACTACGCGAAGGAGAATTTCGCCGAGCGCGTGAAGCAGATCACCGGCGGGCGGATGTGCGATGTCGTCTATGATGGTGTCGGCAAGGTGACTGCCATCGGTTCTCTCGACAGTCTAAAGCCGCTGGGCACCTTCATCAGCTACGGCAACGCCTCGGGACCGGTCGAAAATTTTGGCCTCCTCGAACTTGCCAAACGCGGATCGCTGTTTGCGACCCGCCCGATGATGCCGCACTACGCGTCAACCTCTGAGAGGCGGAGCATCATGGCCGACGAATTCTTCGCTGCCCTGCAAGAGGGGGCAATCAAGCCGCCACCGATCAAGGAATACGCTCTGGCTGACGCCGCGCTTGCGCACCGCGAACTCGAGAGCCGCAAATCAATGGGGTGCCTCGTTCTGGCGACCTGAGCTCGCCAGGTATGTCCACCGGGCTATCCGGCACCCACCATGCAAAAGAGGATATCAAATATGGCCAAAGGTTACTGGATCGGTCTCGTCGATGTCCATGATCCCGAGCGTTACAAGGACTACGTCCGTGAAACCGCGACGGCCTACAGGAAGTTCGGCGCCCGTTTTCTGGTGCGCGGCGGCGTCACCACAAATGTAGAGGGCAAAGTGCGATCGCGCGTCGTTCTCATGGAATTTCCTGACTATCAGACGGCCCTCGCCTGCCGGCATTCGCCTGAGTATACAAAGGCGAAAGCCTTACGCGAGCCAATCTCTCAGGCTGATGTGATCGTGATCGAAGGCTATGACGGGGGGCAGCCGGGCGACGCTACGCCCGTGAGTAGACGTGTGCCAGAAGGCGGTGGTTCTCAGATCTCGGCGATCGGAAACAAAAGGCCAAAAGGATACTGGATCGCGTTCGTTGATGTGACCGACACGGATGCTTACCAAGCATACCTCAAAGAGAATTCTGTACCATTTGCGAAATATGGGGGGCGCTTCCTCACCCGATCTGGAACGTCCGAACGTCCCGAGGGGGCGCTGCGGTCGCGCACCGTTGTGATCGAGTTTGTAGACTACCAATCCGCACTGGATTGTTGGAACTCTCCAGAATATGCCAAAGCAAGATCCTTGCGCTCATCCGCCGGATTTGCCGACATCGTCATCGCGGACGGCTACGACGGACCGCAGCCCCGCGACGGCGCTTAAGCTCATTTTCGAGATGGCGTGGGATGCACGCGTAATCGCGGGCCGATGCTCGCATCTGGTATTGCAGTCATCTCGTAGAACGTCGATTCACATCATCGTCACGACGATCTTTCCCTTGACGTCGCGGTTGGCGAGGCGACTAATCGCGGCGGCGGCGCCGGCGAGTGGATACGTGGCTTCGATCTGCGGTCTCACGCCGCTGGCCCACAACTCGTTCAAGCGATCCAGCATTCGCTCGCGATCCGGCGTGTAGCGTTGAGGAAGCCGCCGAGATAAACGCCGACCACCGAGCATCCCTTGAGGAGCGTCAGGTTGAGCGGCATTTTCGGAATCATTCCGGTGGCAAACCCGACGACCATGTGACGGCCGCCCCAGGCAATGGCTCGTAATGCCGCCTCCGAGAATGGGCCACCAACGGGATCAATGACGACGTCGAATCCGTGGTCGCCAGCCAACTTCTTGAATATGGTTTTCAAGGATGGATTATCGGCGTCGTAAACCGCGACATCGTCGGCGCCCATACTGCGGCAGAATGCCGCCTTTGGCTCCGATGACGCAGCGGCGGCGACCCTCGCGCCCATCGCCTTGGCGATCTGGATGGCTGCTGTGCCGACGCCGCCGGCGCCTCCGAGCACGAGCACATTCTCTCCAGCTGCAACGCTTGCGAGATTATCGAGCGCGTAGAGCGCTGTGCCGTAGGCAATGAGCAGGGCGGCAGCATCTTCTGGAGGCATCGCAACGGGCCGGCGCAGTAAGTCATTCGCCTGCACGACCATCTTCTCCCGGAGGCCACCCCATGTAGTAAAGGCCATCACGTGATCGCCCGGCTGCCAGCCGACGACATCGGCGCCTATGCGTTCGATGACACCGGCGATCTCGCCGCCTGGCGAGAAGGGAAATTCCGGCTTAATCTGATATTTTCCCTCAACGATGAGGGCGTCGGGAAAATTGATGCCGCAGGCTGCGACGGCCACCACGACTTCACCCGAACCGGGGACGGGATCGGCGATGTCACGCAGGACGAGGCTCGAAAGAGGGCCGTATCGCTCGCACAGAAGTGCTTGCATTAATGTCTCCAGACTGCACGCCGTTGAAAAATGGCCGCCGTGCTGTCGCGGGGCGGCCCCAGTTGGGAGTCGAACTCGTTCGGATCGTTACTGCTTGACCAGCGGACAGCCGCCGTCCTTCATCGGGCGAAAGGCTTCTTCGGCCGGGATGGTGGCTAGCAGCTTGTAATAATCCCACGGCCCTTTCGATTCCTTTGGCTGCTTCACTTCGAACAGATACATGTAGTGAATCTTGCGGCCATCCTCGCGAATCCGGCCCTTGCCGAACAGCGCATCGTCCGTGGGCATGGCTTTCATCTTCGCGACGATTGCGACGCCGTCCCTAGATGGGCCCATCTCGGCCATCGTTTTCAGATAGTGAAGAGTTGCCGAATAGGCGCCGGCTTGCATCATGGTCGGCATGCGGCCCTTCAGGCCCTCGCCAAAGCGCTTACTGAATGCGCGCGTGCCGTCATTCAGGTCCCAGTAGAAGGGCTCGGTGAGCACGATGCCCTTGGCGAATTCGAGGCCGAGCGAATGCACGTCAGAAATATAGACGAGCATGCCCGCGACTGTCTGGCCACCGGCCATGAGGCCGAATTCACTTGCCTGCTTGATGGCATTCGTAGTGTCGGTGCCGGCATTAGCGAGGCCGACGACTTTGGCGCGCGAATTCTGTGCCTGAAGCAGGAAGGATGCGAAGTCGGCCGTGTTGATCGGCGCACGAGCCTCACCGACAACCTTGCCGCCTTCCTTCACGACGATCGCTGCAGCGTCGCGTTGGAGAGCGTGCCCGAATGCGTAATCGGCGGTCACGAAGAACCAGCTGTCGCCACCACGCTTCACCATCGCCTGTGCCGTGCCGTGTGCGAGTGCCCAGGTATCACTAGTCCAGTGCACGAAATTGGGCGAACAGGCCTTGCCCGTCATGTCCGACGATTGTGGGCCTGATCCGAGCACGACCTTGTTCTTCTCGCGGCTGAGTTCGCCGACTGCAAGCGCCACCGCGCTATTAGTCAGATCTAGGACCGCATCGACGCCCTCGGTATCATACCATTTTCGCGCGATGTTCACCCCGAGATCAGCCTTGTTCTGGTGGTCGGCGCTGAGGATCTCGACTTTCCAGCCCTGCTTCTCGATGTCGGAATCGGCGAGCGCAAGGCGCGCCGCGACCTCAACGCCTTTGCCGGCGATGTCGGCATAGGCGCTCGACATGTCGGTCAGGATACCGATCTTGATGGTCTTGCTGTTCGCCAGGAGTGGACACGATGCCATCGTCCCCAGAAGAAGCGCGGCGATCCCGCTCTTCAGATATTCTCTCATCGTTTCCTCCAAGGCTTCTTGTTCTTGGAGATATTCGCCATGCAAGATGTTTGCGTAATCTGAGCGTCGCGCGCCTCCGGGGAGCGCAGGGCGAATGTTGAGCGTGACCGCGTTGCAAGATCTCAAGTCCGGTCATGGATGTTTCTCCGATCGCGCGAGGCCAGTCACCCGCGCTCTTCTGAATCGGTTGCGGCGCAGCGACAATTCGGCCTGATGCGACGGCCGGAGTGTCTCCAATTCTCTCCCTGGATTGTAATCTGTTCTTTTGAGGAAATTCTAAGCATCCTTCGTGCCAATTGTCATACGTGGCCAATATGCAGCGGCATCGCCACTGACGGCGGGTGAAATCGATCTCCACGTCGCGGAGTGTTGACCGGAAGGACATGTGTCCTCGTTGAGATCACGATGAAGAGCTTGCAGGAGGAAGATCGTTGGCCAGCGGATCGACAGTGCCTGCGATCCTGCCTGTTGTTGCTCTGCGTGATATGCGGCGCAAAACTTGCTGTTCGTTGCCATCACGTCTGCAATGGAGAAGACAATTGAAGGCAGTCCAGGTAAACGCGTTCGGACCGATCGCACAAGCGAGCTTCACGGACGTGGCTGATCCGGTCGCGAAGGAACGCGAGGTTGTCATCGCCGTCGAGGTGGCGGAGGTCAACTATCCGGATATCCTAATGATGGAGGGGAATTATCAGGTCAAGCCGCCATTGCCGTTCGCGCCGGGAAAGGGCGCCGCCGGCCGCGTTGTCGCGCTCGGCGCAGGCATTTCGGATCTGAAGGTCGGGCAGCGCGTTGCGGCTCAGCTCGAGTATGGCGCATTCGCCGAGACGATCAGCGTGTGTCGTTCGCTGTGCTATCCGGTGCCTGACGGCGTCGATATCCAATCCGCTTGCGCCGCGGTTCTCACTTATCAAACTGCATGGTTTGCCCTCACCGATCGGGGCCTGATGCAGCCCGGCGAGAGCGTATTGGTACTCGGCGCCGGCGGGGGTGTCGGCATCGCCGCGATCCATCTTGCCAAGGCCCTCGGTGCCGGAAAAGTCATTGCCGGCACGCGCGGTACCGCCAAGGCCGAACTGGTGCGTCAGGCAGGTGCGGATCATGTGGTCGATCTCGCGATGGCAAATTTGCGCGACGGATTGCGCGCTGAAATACATGCATTGACCGAAGGCCGCGGCATTGATGTCACCATCGACCCCGTGGGGGGAGTGGTATTCGAGCCGGCCTTGCGAGCGCTCGCCTGGCGTGGCCGCCATATCGTCATCGGATTCACCGGCGGCGATATCCCAGTGGCACGCACGAATTATTTGCTGGTGCGCAACATCTCGGTCTGTGGATTGCAGGGGTCAGATTACCGCGACCGCTGGCCCGAAGCCTGCGCGACTGTGCAGGCTCGGATTTTTGATTTTATCGAAGACGGTATGTTCAAGCCCGAGGTCAGCGTAGTACTGCCCATGAGCCGCTTCGTCGATGCGCTTGAAATGCTTCGACGCGGCGAGGCCCAGGGCAAGATCCTGCTGGCGCCGGATGTGGCCTAACGGGCTGGATCACGTCAGAGTTTCGCGCGCAATTCATCAACGCTCTCGGAATTGACGAGGGCGGTGAGGTCGCCGGGCGAACCACCCGTCAAGATCGCGCGGATAACGCGGCGCATCACTCTCATGTTTCGCGTACGCGGCAGATCTGAAACGAAGATGATGCGTCGTGGCTTGAACGGCGCGCCGAGGCCTGCGGTGATCACGCGCGACATCTCGGCCGCGAGAGTTGCATCGGCGGGATGATCGGGCCGCGGTACGACGACGCAGACGATGGCCGAGCCCTTGATCTCGTCCGGTACGCCGACGGCGGCCGCATCCTTGATCCGCCCGGTGGCAAGGAGCAGCGCCTCGATCTCGGCAGGACCCGTTCGCTTGCCAGCGATCTTGATGATGTCGTCGGAGCGACCGTGGATGAACCAGTCGCCGTCGGCATCACGCGAGGCAAAGTCGCCATGGGACCAGATGCCCGGGAAGCGGCTCCAATAGTCGGCAAAGCGCGGGTCGCCGTTCCACAGCCCGCGCGTGGTGCCAATGGACGGCGCGCGGACGACAAGCTCACCCACCTCGCCGTTGGGGACGCTGCGGCCGTTGTCGTCGACGATGTCCGCTCCGGTGCCCGGTGCGCTGCCGTGAAAACTCTTCGGCTTGATGGGATAAAGCAGGTTGGTGACGAGAATGGCGCCGAGTTCGGTGCCGCCGATATTGTTCATGATCGGGATGCACTTGCCGAGTACATCCTCGTGGAGCCATGCCCATGACGACAGGTCCCACGGCTCGCCGGTGGAGACCACGCCGCGCAGGGAGCTGAGATCGTACTTTGTGGCTTCGCCCGCGCCATAGGAATTCATCAGGCGCGCGATGGTCGGGCTTAGGCCCAGCAATGTCAGCCGATGATCCTGGATCAGGCGCCAGAGCCGTCCATTGTCCGGATAATCAGGGCCGCCTTCGGCCAAAGCGAGCGTTGCACCGGTGATAAAAGTCGCGACGATCTGCAACGGGCCGATCAGCCAGCCGATATCGCTCATCCAGATCCAGCGATCTTCCCGCTTGACATCGAAGCAGAGAAAATAATCGAGGGCGGTCTTGGCGGTGAAGCCGCAATGCGTGTGCACCGTACCCTTGGGTTTGCCGGTCGTGCCGGATGTGTAGATCACCATCATCGGGTCGTCGGCGCCGACGATCACGGCAGGAAAATCCGGGCCAAGCTTGGCGATCTCGTCCCACCACAGGTCGCGACCGGCCAGCATGTCAGCGGTGCGTGTCGTCGGAAACACGATGACACGATGAACCGATGTCACGTCATGCAGCGCTTCGTCGAGCACAGCTTTCATCGCGCTCACATTGCCGCGGCGCAAGGTAGACTCGGCAGCAATTACTACAGTGGCTTCGGCATCCTGTAGCCTCGACGCGATCGCATTGGCGCCGAAACCGGAGAACAGCGGCAGGACGACGCCGCCAGCACAGACGATTGCCATGAAGGCGATGGCCGTCTCTGGCAGCATCGGCATGAACAAGCCGACCACGTCGCCGGGCTTGAGGCCATCGGCAGCAAGGCCGCGCGCGAGATCGTTTACTGCGGCAGCGGTTTCGCCATAGCTCAGGGCGCGCTTGGCGCCATCTTCGCCCTCCCACAGCAGCGCGGAGTGTGCGCCACGACCTGATAGCAGATGGCGATCGAGCAAGGTCTCGGTCATGTTCATCCGTCCGCCGATGCACCAGCGCGGCCGTGCGGGATCGTCGGTCAGTTCGAGGATATTGCGGTACGGCGTCTGGAAGCGGATTTCGAAGAAGCGGATGATCGCGTCCCAGAACCATGCTGGATCTGCCGCAGCTTTCTGCTCCAGCGCGGGATAATCGGACTGGCCAGTATGGGCGATGAACGTGCTCCAGTTGGTGCTGCGTCGCAATTCTTCGCTCGGAAACCAGGTGGCGCGTGCCATCAGTTCGGCGTCGCTGATGGTGTCTGGGGTTGCAGTGGTCAACGTCTCATCCCTCGTTTTTCTGTTGGGCGACGTCGACGATGACGTCGCCGTTGTCCAGAACCACGCGGGCGTCGCTGGTGGCTTGGGTTCGGAAGCAGGCGGTGCGCTCGCTTGTCTGCCAGATATCGGTGCGCAGCGTTTCGCCGGGGAATACGGGCGCCGTCAGTCGCAGCCGCAATTCGCGCAGCCTTGTCGGATCGCCAGCGCAAAATGTCTTGACGATCGCGAAGCCTGCCAGCCCGAAACTGGCGAGGCCATGCAGGATTGGGCGCGGAAATCCCGCATCGTTTGCGACGTCGGGTAATGCATGCAGGGCATTGTCATCGCCGCACAGGCGATAAAGCAAAGCGGCCTGCGGCGATGTGGGCGTTTCCACTGAGAAATCCGGCGGACGATCGGGGAAGGCAATGCGCCGGGCTGCCGGCGCAGGCGGGCCGCCGAAGCCGGTCTCGCCGCGGCAATATTCGCCGACGCGAATTGTTGCGATCGGCTGCCCGTCGTCAGCCACGATGATATCGCGTCGGGTGATCATGAGTGCACCCTTGCCGGGGCCGCGGTCATAGATCTCCTCGATGGCATTGCGACCGATAATCCTGGCGCTGGATGGCAATGGCCGATGGATGATCAGTTCCTGACTGACATGAAGAACGGTCCTCCAGTCGAGGCCAGCGTCCGGGGCGCGTAGCCAAAAGCCGGGATAGCCGAGGGTGACAGCCATGGTCGGCAATGCTTGCAGGCCATCTTCATGTGTGAAGTGCAGGTCGAACGGATCGTTCGGGCGCATGCCAACGCCGATGCCGAGCGCATAGAGAATGCAGTCGGTCGATCCGTATTCCTGGATCACATCCGGAAAGGGTCTCGCCTTCAGTGTTTCATAGTCGATCGCCACTGGCCGCCTCGGAGCTTTCGATCTATCGAACGGTTAACCCGCCATCGACCATGACACCGGCGCCATGCATGAAGCGGGCGGCATCCGTGGCGAGGAACAAGGCGACATCCGCGATATCCTCCGGTTGGGCAAAGCGACCGGCCGGCACCGCATTGACGGCTTTGACGAAGCGTGAGGTGCTGTCGGACAGTACCTCACGGGTCATGCCGGTCTCGACCATACCCGGACAGACCGCATTGGCACGGATGCCCTTGCGGCCATATTCATGCGCCAGCTGCCGGGTGTATCCCATGATCGCATGTTTGCTGGCTGTATAGGCCGGCCCGCCACCGCCCGCAACGAAGCTGGCCACGGAGGCGATATTGACGATCACGCCGTGCCCGCGTTCGAGCATGCCGGGGAGAACCGCATTTGTGAGGCGGAAGACGGCCTTTACATTGACGTCGAACAGCCGATCCCAGAGTTCATCGCTGGTCTCGAGCGATCGGACATAGCCGTCGTGCAGGCCGGCGGTGTTGGCGAGAATGTCGATACGGCCGAACTGGTCGGTGGTCTCTTTGACCAGACGGGCGATGTCGCTCGTGCTCGTTAGATCCGCGGTGATGCTCACTGCCTTGTCGCCGTCGCCCCGGATCGTGCTGACGAGCTCCAGAAGCGCGTCAGAGCTGCGATCAACGGCTACGACCTGCGCACCGGCGGCTGCATAGAGGCGGGCCTGAGCATGGCCAATGCCTGATGCGGCGCCGGTGACGATCGCAATACGATCGTTGAGTGCGGGGACAACGCGGGCTGAAGATATAGAAAGCGTGTTCATACTGTCTTTCGTCATGATGCGCGGTAGCGGACGGGCTCGGGCGACAGTGCGCCGCTTCGAACCTTCTCGACGAGCTCACGCTTGAGGACTTTCCCACTCGCAGTTATCGGAAGTTCGGAAACGGATATGAAGTATTTGGGCATGTCGAACCTGGAGAGCCCTTCCGCTGCGAGATGCTGGAGTGCGATATGAGCGGTAACGTTTTTATTGCCGGCGGGGATGATCGCGAGGCAGACTTTTTCTCCTAGCCGGACGTCAGCGACCGGGAACGCTGCGACCTTTGCGATATCTGGGTGACGCAAAGCCAGGCTTTCGATCTCGACCGGATAGATGTTGTGGCCGCCGCGGATGATAATGTCCTTGGATCGGCCGGCAATGGTGATATTACCGTTGGCATCGACGCTGGCGAGATCGCCTGACATGAACCAGCCACGCCGGTTGAACGATGTTTCCGTCGCCGCCTGATTGGCATAGTAGCCGAGCATGAAGGAGGCGCCGCGGCCGCCGAGTTCGCCGATCTCGCCGGGGGCGGCGAGGATGTCGCGGTCATTGGCCTTCCAGACTTTTAGTTCGTAGCAGGGATTACCGCGCCCGCAGCACTGGCCGACGGTGTTGACTAGGACATCGTGTCCGTCGTCGCGCAGCGTGGAGGTGTGCGATCCGCCTTCGCTCATGCCGTACGTGTTTTGCGGCACGATACCGTAGTCGGCGAAACGTCGCGCGACTTCCGGCGCAATGGAGGACCCGGACATGTAGAACACCTTGACGTCCCCGAGCCGCTCCAGGCCGCGCGTTGTGGCGTCCTGCTGGATGTCGATGGCGTGAGTCGGGACGCCCATCACATAGGTCGCGCCTGTCTCAAGAATGCGATCCAGCGGCTTCATGCCCTTCGCCAGATCGTTCGTAATGTATTCGCAGCCTGACACCAGTGTCAGCTCCACGCCGATGATCGCAAGGTGGTGGCTCATTGGCCCCAGGCAGTAGGTTATCGTATCCGCTGAGTGTCCCCAGTCGGCCACCATCGCGCGGCCATTGGCAAGGAGTGTATTGTCAGAATGCATGACGGCCTTCGGTTGCCCCGTCGTGCCCGAAGTGAGCGCGATGTAGCAGACCTTGTCGGGATTAATGTCGATAGGCGATTGGGCGGCGATCGCGTCTTTTGCCGGGAATTCGGCGGTCTGGTCCGGCTTCGGCGTGTCCGCGGCATCGATTGGGGGGAGAGCATAGACCCGCTCGATGCTCTCGATCTGAGGTAGCCGCGCGAAGATATTGTTCTGTCCGGAATCCGCGCCGTATCCGACGCTGGTGAGGAAGGTGCGGACCGAGAAGCGTTCAAGCAGGGATGCGACTTCCGCCACCGTATGGTTCTGATGCAGCGACAGCAGGGCGACATAGCCGTTGCGTGAGCAGGCGAGCAGCGCAACCAGAATCTCGACGCGATTGGGCAGCCAGACCGCGACACGCTCGCCGGGGGTCAACCCGGATTCATGCAACTCGCCGGCAAAGATATCAGCCCATTGTACAAGCTCCTTCCATGTCAGCCGGTGACGCCGGTCTTGTGCCGCATAGGCGTCGGGCCGCTCAGCGGCGTGGCACGCAGCCATCATATAGAGCGTATCATCAGCCCACAGGCCGCTGGCATAGTGACGACGAGCTGATGACGGGTCGTGCAGAGTGAGAAAGCGGGATGTCATGATCAATCTTGCATTGGCCGGCGCCGACCACATCCGCCGGCGCCGCGATGTGAGGTGGATGAGGCTCAGCCCGGCTCTTTCATCAGCGGACAGGCGTCGTCGGAACCTTCGGGTTTGGCATCGTCGGCTGGGACTTTGGCGATCAGCTTGTAGTAATCCCACGGTCCTTTCGACTCGGCAGGGCTCTTCACCTCGAACAGGTAGAAGTCGCGATGCACCCAGCCGCTTGGCCAGATCTTGGCATTGTCCGTCATGAAGTCGTTGACGGGCACGGCCTTCATCTGTGTCGCAACTTTCAGGCCTTCCTTGGTTTTGGCGGCGTCGATTGCTTTGAGATAGTGACGGGTCGCGCTGTAGATGCCAGCCTGGATCATCGTCGGCATCCGACCATTGTGACGCGCAGCGAACTTCTTAGACCACTCGCGCGTCGCGTCGTTGAGATCCCAGTAGAAGCTTTCGGTCAAGCGCGTACCTTTGGCTACGTTGAGGCGAGGCTATGAATGTCGGTGAGAAAGGCCAGCAGTGCCGCAACCTTCTGACCACCCTGCTGCAGTCCGAACTCGTTCGACTGTCGCACGGAGTTGATGAAGTCCGTAGCGGAATTGGCGAGCCCCACGACATCGGCCTTGGACGCTTGTGCCTGCAGCAGAAACGAAGCGAAATCGGCGGCTGCGACGGGATGGCGTACGTTACCAATCACCTGGCCGCCGTTCTTCTCGATAACCGCGGTCGCATCACGCTGCAATGCGTGGCCGAATGCGTAATCCGCAGCGACGAAGAACCACTTCTTTCCGCCAGCCTTGGTTACTGCGGCGGCAGTGCCGTTGGCGACCGCGGTCGTGTCATAGGTCCAATGGAAGCCTGTCGGCGAACATGCCTTGCCGGTCAAATCAGAAGTTGCGGACGTCGAGAACATGACCACTTTGCTGCGCTGCCTTGCAACTTCCTGCACGGCAAGGCCAGCAGACGAGAGCGGCACGTCGAGGATGGCATCCACATTTTCATTGTCGAACCAGCGCGATGCGAGCGCACTTGCAATATCAGCCTTGCGCTGATGGTCCGCAGAGATCACGTCAACCTGGCGACCACCGGCCACGCCGCCAGCATCCTCCACGGCCATCTGCGCAGCGAGGACCGAACCGGCTCCCGCCATGTCGCTGTCAGGGCCGGAAAGATCCGTCAGCACTCCGATTTTCACCTCTTCATTAGCTTGTGCAGGCGCAAACTGGGCGAAAAGCGCAAGCTGGAGGGCGGCGCAGGCCAAAGCCCACTTTTTCATTGTGTTTCCTCTAGATTTTTTATCAGCGATAATGCCGCTGCTCTCGTCGCTTAAGCATCGTTCGTGCCAAGATGTAAGCTATGACGATGTGGCCGGTCCATTGTGCCAGGAAGAGCAAGGCATTCCGTGGCAGTGTTGATCCCGTGACAATCGGATCGAACTGTAGAGGACACGGTTCGTTGCCGAATTGCCGTATCGCGGCTGGGGCATACGGGATTTGTGTCGACGACCGTAACTACAGCGCTTGGCCCGATAATCGGCTGCTGATTGGTCAGCGCTGCGCATCAAATGGATTGGATGATGCTGCGGTTGCGAAGAGGCAACGCTTCCTCATGTCGCTGATCTGTGTTGACCGCGACTACATGTGTCCTCGTCGCGGTCAGATGGGCGTCTTTCGTTGATGTCTTCGCGACGAGACCGCGGCATTTTGCGTTGGCATTCATATTGCTCTGTGTCCCTTTAGCCGGCGGATGTCGCGGCGAAGGGGAGAACGAAATGAAAAAATGTGTGTTCGCAGCTGCAATACTGATGCTGGGCGTGTCGTCGGCCTTACCTGCGTATGCGCAGATGTCCAACGATATTGTGAAGCTTGGCGTGCTGGACGATATGTCGGGGCCTTATGCCGATATCCAGGGGCCGGGTGATGTCGTCGCGGTGAAAATGGCCGTCGAGGATTTCGGCGGCAAAGTCAACGGAAAGCCGATCGAAGTCGTCTCGGCTGACCTTCAGAACAAGGCTGATGTCGGTCTGGCGATCGCGCGCCGTTGGTATGACAATGAAAACGTGGACGTGATCCTCGGGCTCGGACATTCCGGCGTTGCACTGGCGGTGCAGGGGATTACCCAAGAGAAGAACCGCGTTTCGATCACGACGTCAGCCGGATCGACATTGTTGACCGGAAAGCAATGCAGCCCGCTGGGCATGCATTGGGTCTACGACACCTACGCGCTTGCGAAGGGCACTGCGAGCGCGGTTATCGCGCGCGGCAATGGCGATAAGTGGTTCTTCCTTACGGCCGATTATGCTTTCGGCCATGCTCTGGAGCAAGACACGTCGGCGATCGTGAAACAAAAAGGTGGCACGGTAGTTGGCACCGTCCGCGCGCCGCTCAACTCATCGGATTTCTCGTCCTTCCTGCTGCAGGCACAGTCCTCGAAGGCGCAGGTGATCGGTCTGGCGAATGCGGGTGCCGATACCATCAACGCGATCAAGAATGCGTCTGACTTCGGTATCATGTCGGGCGGTCAGAAGATGGCGGGCCTTCTTGTATTGCTGACGGACATTCACACGCTTGGTCTCAAGACGGCGCAGGGGTTGCTGTTTACGGAAGCGTTCTATTGGGACCAGAATGACGAAACGCGCGCGTTCTCCAAGCGCTTCGCCGAACGTCACGGCGGCAAGCCGCCGACCATGTTCCAGGCGGGCATCTACAGCGCAGCGATGCACTATCTGAAGGCCGTCAAGGAGGCCGGAACCGACGAAGCCAAGGCCGTGGTTGCGACCATGAAGAAGCTGCCGGTGAACGACTTCATGACGAAGAACGGCTCCGTCCGGGACGACGGCCGTATGATGCGTGACATGTACCTCATGGAGGCCAAGAAGCCCGCCGACTCGAAGTCGACATGGGATTTGATGAATGTCGTCGCTACAATCCCCGCGGATCAGGCCTTCCGGCCGCTCTCCGAAAGTGAATGTCCGCTGATCAAGAAGTAAAGGTCTTGCGTTAGGAACGGGAGTGGATGCCTAGCGTGTCCGCTCCATTTCCGCGAGTTTCTTGTAAAGGAAGGAGCGCGAGATTCCGAGCGCGGCTGCGGCCTTCTTCTTGTTGCCCCTGCAAGCGGCAATCGCTTCTTTGATCTCTTCGTTCAGAATATCCGACACGATATATTTTAGCTCGCGTTGCGGTGCGTCTTGCGCCATGGGTTGCCGAGGGATCGTCGGCGTGCGCTGTGGCATGTCCGAGAGATCCTGAGCCCCAATGACATGTCCGTCCGAGAACACGAATGCCCGTTCGATTTCGTGCTGCAATTGACGGATATTTCCGGGCCACGCACGATCCATGAGTTCGTTCAATGCATCGGCGCTTAGCATCGGGACGCGTCGCGCGTGGCGATAAGCGATGTCATGCAGAAATTTATTGGCGAGGGCAGGGATGTCTTCGAGGCGGTCGCGGAGTGGAGGAAGTTCGATAACGATCGGCGAGATTCGATAGAACAGGTCGAGGCGGAAGTCGCCTGTTTCCACGAGGGACTGTAAGTCTTTGTTCGTTGCCGATACCAGACGGAAATCCACGGCCTGCGGGCGATCGCCGCCAACACGCTCGACGATTCTGTCTTGCAGAACGCGCAGCAATTTAGCCTGCACTTCCAGTGGCATGTCGCCGATTTCATCAAGCAAGATTGTGCCGCCATTGGCCTGCTCAAACTTGCCCTTGCGTCCCTTCTTATCTGCACCCGTGAACGCGCCGGGCTCGTAACCGAACAGTTCGGACTCAACAAGATTGGCCGGCAACGCGGCGGCGTTGACATTGACCATGGCGTGGTCGCGGCGTGGGCTGAGGAGGTGCAACGCATGCGCGACCAATTCCTTGCCGGTGCCGCTTTCGCCCCGGATCAGCACCGGTATCTCCAGCGGTGCGACCTTGATGATCTGCGCTCGAAGACGCTGAACTGACGGACTCGTCCCGATAATAGCCTCCAGGCCGTACGCGCGAGACTTCAGGGTCTCGCTTTCGCGTTTGTAGAATTCGAGCTCGCCTTCCAGAGTCTTGATGCGCGCGCTCAGCGCATCGACCTGCTGCGGTCCCTTGAACATCACGCGGCCGATAGCACCCAGTACCTTGCCGTCGCGCTTGATCGGAATGCGCGACACGACGCGTTCCGATCCGCGCATCCGCTGGATGGCGCCCACATCGGCCTTGCCGGTCGCAACGACTTCATGCAGGCGCGTATTGTCGATGACGGATTCGACCGGCCTGCCATTGCCTTCGCCGGGGCGCAGTCCAAAGAAGGATTCATGCACCGGCGAGATGTAGACGATGTTTGCCTTGTCATCGACCACGGTCATCGCGTCGAATGGGTCGGTGAGCAGATACTGGAAAATGTCCCATGAGAAATCGACGCTGCCGATGAAATTAAGCAACGCGTCGCCCGGCGCATCGGCCAATACGAGCATCTCTCCTTCGGCAACCCGTGCTAGAAGAACGACATAGACCTTGCGATCGAGATTGAGCGTGGTGATCCGTCGCTCGCGTGCTTCTTCCATCCAGTGCGGATCGATGGCGAGAGATTGCACGCGCGGATCCTTGCCGAGGCCGACATACGCCACAACGCGTGCAGCGGCATCCGTCAGCAAGACGCCAGCAATGATCCCTGAAATTGTCTTTGGCATTTCCTCAGTGTCCTTATTGAGGACAACAGGAGCACAGCGGCGGTGGAACTGCAAGACGCTTTGCCGTCGTTGAAGACACTCCCTTGGCATCACCGCAAAGCGACGTTTCGAAATCGCTGCAATTGCTGGTGTTCGCGCTTGAAAGGAAATGTGGCATGAGTGTTGCTCATTACATCCCGCCAGCAACACGCCCACAGAGGCCTTTCATATGCTGCGCTGCGAGACAGGGATGAAACCGTATCTTACTTTGCACCATCCGGTAGCGTCGAAGCGTTACTACAGTTCAGGTTTGTGGGCTGACGACACCTTCTACAGCCTGCTCGCGCGCCACGCGGCGAGCCGCCCCGATGCGATCGCGCTTCAGGATGCGCGACGTACACTCACCTGGGCCGAGCTGAAGCATTGGGTCGACGGAGTTGCGGCGGACCTCCGTGCGTTTGGCCTTGTCGGTGGCGATCGTGTCGTGATGTGGCTGTCGAGCCGCGCAGAAGCGGTGGTGATGTTTCTCGCCTGCGCTCGCGAGGGGGTGGCCTGCAATCCATCGGTCCACAAGACCTTTACCTGTGCCGAAGTTGGAGAGCTCCTGCAGACCGTGTCTGCGCGTGCGCTGCTGACCGAGGAGGGCTGGGGTACCGATCGCGCCCAGTCCGACTTCGACTCGGTGTTGGTGCGGATCCCCAGTCTCAAGGTGGTCTACACGCCTGACGCATTCCCTGGAGCGGCGAGCAATGTCACCGAGCCGTGCGACGATCCGGACAAGGTGTCCTATCTCGCTTTCACGTCAGGCACGACGGGATCACCGAAATGCGTCATGCATTCGGACAATACGCTCCTGGCCAATGCGCGCGATCTCGTCCGCGACTGGCAGCATGGTCCCGAGACGGTGTTGCTGTCGCTGTCACCGCTGTCGCATCACATTGCGTGGGTCGGTGTGGCGCAGTGGTTGTTGATGGGCGGGCGCTTCGTTACCGCGGATCCGCCGCAGGGCATGAGCCGGCTCGACTGGATCGCGCATACGGGCGCCAATTATGTGTTGGGCGTGCCGACGCATGCGATGGACATTCTGGGCGAGCAGCGCGCTGCCGGAAATCCGAAGCTCGGCAATGTCTCGATCTTCTACATGGCCGGTGCGCCAATTCCGCCGAGCGTTGCTGCAGCTTTCGTTGCGCAGGGCATCAAGCCACAGAACGTATATGGCATGACGGAAAACTCGTCGCACCAATACACGCATCCCGGTGATCAGCCCGATGTGGTCGTCAGCTCGTGCGGTCGCGGCGGCAAAGCTTATGACGTGCGGCTCTTTCATCCTGATGATGAAGACCGCGAGGTCGGGCCGGGCGAGGTCGGCCAGATCGGCGGTCGTGGTGCGGCACTGATGCTGGGCTATTTCAACAATCAGAAAGCCACCGAAGGCAGCTTCAACAGCGCCGGCTGGTTCATGTCCGGCGATCTCGGTGTGATGGACGCTGATGGCAATCTGCGGATCGAGGGGCGGCTGAAGGACCTCATCATTCGTGGTGGGCACAATATTTACCCGTCGCATATCGAGGCGATGGCGGTTCGTCATCCAAATGCCGGGCGTGTGGCCGCATTTCCGGTGCCGGACGATCGGTTGGGCGAGCGCGTATGCATCGCGGTCTCGGGCTCTTTGAGTGCAGAGGAGCTGCTTGCGCATCTCCGCAGCGAAGGCCTCTCGAAATACGACATGCCCGAATATTTCGTGCGGGTCGCCGAGTTTCCGCTCACCGCGAGCGGAAAAATCCTTAAACGCGAGCTGATCCTGCAGGTTCAGCGCGGTCAGTTGCAACCGTCGCCGGTCAAAGCGCCGGCTGCCGCGCGCAGCGCCTAGATCCAGATCTGAACAGACGAGACCTTTCATGCGACCACTCGACGACGTACGCGTACTTGATTTCAGCACCTTGCTGCCAGGACCCTTTGCCAGCCTGATGATGGCGGAAGCCGGCGCGCATGTCGTGAAGGTGGAGCGGCCCGTCCGCGGCGATGAGATGCGCAGCTACGAGCCGAAGATCGGCGATGACAGCGTCAATTTCGCATTGCTGAATGCAGGCAAGAAGAGCATCGCCATCGATCTCAAGGCCCCCGATTCCATCGCGCGGTTGCGCCCCCTCATCAAGGAAGCCGATGTGGTCATCGAGCAGTTTCGCCCGGGCGTGATGGATCGTCTTGGTCTCGGCTATGAGGCCATGAAGGCGATCAATCCGAAGATCATCTATTGCGCCGTCACCGGCTGGGGCCAGAACGGTCCCAAGGCGATGATCGCCGCACACGATCTGAACTATCTCGCAGAGTCGGGTATCCTCGGCCTCAGCGCGGATCGTACCGGCGCGCCGATCATCCCTCCCGTGCTGATCGCAGATCTCGCTGCCGGTGCCTATCCGGCCATGACCAATGTTCTCTTGGCACTGCGCAAGCGCGATCGCACGGGCGAGGGCAGCTATCTCGACATCTCCATGGGCGACAATCTGCTGGGCCTTGCATATTGGGGGCTCGGCAATGGCTTTGCGGCCAATGACTGGCCGGGCGGCAGCGACGCGCTGGTGACGGGCGGAAGCCCGCGCTACCAGATCTATCGCACGGCCGATAACCGCTACCTCGCTGCAGCGCCGATCGAAGACAAGTTCTGGGACAATTTCTGCACGGCGATCGCGCTGCCAGCGGACATGCGTTCTCCCGACGCGGATTGGAACACGGCGATCGAAGCGGTGGGCGCCATCATCGCATCCAAAACCAGCACCGAATGGATGTCGATCTTCGAAGGCAAGGACGTCTGTTGCTCGATCGTTGCCAGCCTGAAGGACGCTGTCGCCGATCCGCATGTCAAGGCGCGCAGATTGCTGGATCGCAAGATCGCCGTTGATGGCCGCACCATTCCCGCCATCCCTGTGCCGGTCTCCAGCATCTTCCGCAGCGCCGAGCAGGCGTCACCGCCCTCACTCGGCGCTGACACCGAAGCCATTCTGTCCAAGTAAGGGGACCATCCATGCAAGCCTTTCAGGTCGTCGAGCACGGTCCTCCGTCGTCGCTGCAGTGTAACTCGGTTCCGGACCTCAAGCCGGGCCCGGGCCAGGTCCATGTCGGCATCCGCGCCGCTGGCATCAATTTTCCCGACGTTCTGGTGGTCTCCGGCAAGTACCAGATCCTGCCGCCGCGCCCGTTCACACCGGGCAAGGATTTTTCCGGCGTCGTGCTCGGCGTCGGCGAGGGCGTCAGCCGCGTGGCTGCTGGTGATCGCGTGTTGTGCCATGTCGAAAATGGCGGATTCGCAGAGCAGGCTGTCGTCGCCGAACACCAAGTGTTCAAGATGCCGGAAGGCCTGTCCTTCGCGTCGGCCGCGGCCATGGGCCTTGTCTATCAGACCGCCTATCTCGCGCTGATTGATCGCGGCCATCTCAAGCCCGGCGAGAGCGTACTGGTCGGCGGTGCCGCCGGCGGCATCGGGCTTGCCACGGTGCAACTGGCAAAGGGCCTTGGCGCCACGGTGCTCGCCGCCGTGCGTAACGAGGAAGAAGCAGAGCTGGTGCGCCAGAGCGGCGCTGATCATGTGATCGATCTCACCCAGCCGAATATGCGCGAAAGTCTCCGCGCCCAGGTGCATGCAGTGACCGGCGGCAAGGGCGTCGATGTGGTCATCGATCCGCTCGGCGATGAATTCTTCGCCGCGGCCATTCGCGCGCTCGCTTGGTGCGGTCGTCTGGTGGTGATCGGCTTTGCCGCCGGCGGTATTCCGACACTGAAGGTGAATTATCTGCTGGTAAAGAACATCGCCGTCACCGGCCTGCAGTGGAGCGATTATCGCGACCGCACGCCGCAGCGGATCGACGACGTGCAAAGTGCCATCTTCGATTTGTGGCAGTCCGGCGCGGTGAAGCCGCATGTGATGAAAGAGTTTCCATTCAAGGAGCTGCCGGTTGCGCTCGAGCTGATCGAGCAGGGCAAGGTTCGCGGCAAGGCCGTCATCGTGATGGATCGGTAACGGGACAGCAGCAGTGACCACTGGAATCAAAACCGCCAAACCCGAAGCGATCCCTGCCGATGCGCTGCCGCTGGTGAAATCCGGTCGCGGCTATACGATGCTGGACGGCATCAGGATCGTCGATCTCACGACGTCGATCGCGGGGCCGTCGGCCACAATGTTGCTGGCCGACATGGGGGCGGAAGTTCTCAAGATCGAGCGGCCAAATGGCGGCGACGATGCGCGCGCTTGGGGACCTCCCTTTCTCGATGGAGAAGCTCTCTGGTTCGCCAGCGTTAATCGCAACAAGAAGAGCGTTGCGCTCGATTATTCCAGCCCGGAAGGACTGGAGATTCTGCACCGGCTGATGAAGACAGCCGACATGGTCGTGGTCAATGTGTCACCGCGCGTCGCTCGCAAACTCAAGATCGACGTGGCGACGCTGCGTGCGCTGCGCGAGGACCTGATCTATGTCTCGATCACAGGCTTCGGCATCGATGGCGAGCGCGCTGACTGGACTTGCTACGATCTGATCGCCGAAGGCTATTCGGGGATCATGGATGTCACCGGCGAAGCCGGCCGCGAAGCGCAGAAAGTGGGGGCTCCGGCGGCCGATATGCTGGCCGGACAGGATGCCGCTTTCGGTGCGATCGCCGCGCTGTTCGATCGGCAGCGCACCGGCAAGGGCCATGTGGTCGATGTCGCACTGGTGGATTCCATGACACGCTTCCTGTCATGCCGCATCATGCCCTATCTCGGCTCCGGCACTGTACCGACCCGCTCGGGCGGACGCGACAGCGTGATTGCGATCTACCAGGCCTTTGAGACGGCGGATGATCCGATCACCCTCGGCCTCGGCAACGACAATCTCTGGCAGCGTTTCTGGGATGCCGTCGGCAAGCCCGACCAGGCATCGATGGATGGCCGGCGCAGCAATATCGAGCGCCGCGAGAACCGCGACGACATCGTTGCGGAGATTGCGTCGATCCTGCGCGAGAAGCCGCGATCGCACTGGTTGCCATTGTTCGCGGCGGCACGCGTGCCCGCCGGGCCGATCAACCGTGTCGATCAGGTGGTCGCCGATGAAACGCTGCATAGGCGTGGTTTGTTCTATCGCATGACAGCCGATGATGGTCGCATCGTTCCGCAGGTGGGAACGGGGTTTGTGATCGATGGCACACCGAATGTGCCGCGCTGTGCACCGCCGCGCCTGGGCGAACATACTGACGACATTTTACGCGAGCTCAACAGCTCATCAACGCAATAACAAACGAAAGGAAACACCCATGAGCTTCAGCACCATCCTGTATGAAGAAGACGGCCCGATCGGCACCATCACGCTGAACCGTCCCGACGACGGCAACATGTTCACCGTGGACATGTGTCACGAGATCCGCGACTGCATCAATGATATCCGTCGCGAGACTCGCACCCGCGTGATCGTGATCACCGGCGCCGGCGAAAAATTCTTCTGCATCGGCGGCCGCAAGGACGGCATGGAGAAGTCCATGCTTTACGCCGGCGTCCTGCCGACCCTCGAAATGTATGAATCGATCGACCGCCTGCAGAAGCCGGTGATCGCCAGCGTCAACGGCTTCGCTGTGGGCGGTGGCAACGTGCTGCAGGTGGTCTGCGATCTCACCATCGCCAAGGAAAGCGCCACGTTCCGCCAGGTTGGCCCGATGATGGGTTCGTTCGATGCCGGTTACGGCACCTGGTATCTGGAAGATCTCGTCGGCAAGAAGAAGGCCAAGGAGATGTGGTTCGCCAATCCAAAAATCTCCGCCAAGGAGGCTCTCGAGATTGGCCTGATCAACAGGGTCGTGCCAGACGACAAGCTGAAGGAAGAGACCCGCAAATTCGCGCTTGAAATCGCTGATCGCGGCCCGTTTGCGCTGGCCTCCATCAAGGGGGCGTTCAATGCCCGCCATGGCGGCGTGTCTGGCCTCGCGCGCGTGTCGCACGACCTGCTGCTGCGTCCGTATCTCGAGACGGAAGAGAGCAAGGAAATGTCGGCGTCCTTCGCCGGCAAGCGCAAGCCTGACGCCTCCAAATTCGGGAAGTAAGCCAATGCCGGTTGAGCTGACAAAGCTGGAAGACTGCGCGCTGCTGCGGCTCAATCGGCCGGCAGCGCTCAATGCGCTGTCGTTTTCGGTGCTGAAGGAAATCTCAGATGCACTCACCGAGGTCGCGGACTGGAAGGTCCGCGCCCTCATCGTCACCGGTGCCGGCGAAAAGGCATTCTGCGCCGGAGCCGACATCAAGGAGCTCGGCGGTCGCTCCATGATCGAGTCTAAGCGCGGCGCCGAGATGGGGCAGGCAACCTTCGCCAAGCTCGACCGGCTGCCCTTCACCTCCGTCGCGGCCATCAACGGTTTTGCCTTCGGTGGCGGGCTTGAGCTGGCGCTGGCCTGCACCTTCCGCGTCGCGACGCCGAATGCAAAACTCGGCCTGCCGGAGATCAAGCTCGGCCTGATCCCCGGCTATGGCGGCACGCAGCGGCTGCCGCGCGTGATCGGCGAAGCGCGTGCGATGGAAATGATCATGCTTGGCCGCACCGTTGCGGCCGAGGAGGCGCATCGCATCGGTCTTGTCCATCGCCTCGTCGAGGGCAATGCGGTCGATGCCGCCATGGCTTTCGCCCATGAGTTCACCGGCTACAGCCTGCTGGCGCAGAATCTCGCCCGTGAGGCCGTGTCGCGCGCGCTCGATGTCCCGATCCAGGAAGGCCTGAAGATCGAGGCCGATCTCTCGACGCTCGCTTTCGGCACCGCCGATGCGGCGGAGGGAATGGCGGCGTTCACCGAAAAGAGAAAAGCGAATTTCAAGGATGAGTAAGGGACAGATCATCGTTACTGGCGCCAGCCGTGGCATCGGTGAGGCCATCGCGCTCGAGCTCGAGCGCCGCGGCTTTGCGGTCGCCGGCTTCTCCCGCAGTGGCACCACGGCAGCTGGCACCGGCTATGCCTGCGACATGACCGACGAGACGGCGATTGCAGAGGCCATCGCCAGCGTCGCCGCGAACGGCCCGATCATCGGCCTGATCAACAATGCCGGCGCGCATGAAGGCAAGCGCAGCGCCGAGCTGTCGCTCGCCGACTTCGAGTCGACCATGCGCCTCAACGCCTCGGCGGTGATGGTGTCCTGCCGCGAGGTCTATCCACATCTCAAGGCGCACGGTGACAGCCTGATCGTCAATATCGGCTCATTCTTCGACAAGCTCGCCGTGGTCGACAATCTCGCTTACTGCGCCTCCAAGGCGGCGGTGGGCGCGATCACGCGCTGCCTGGCTGCTGAATGGGCCCGCGATGGCATCCGCGTGCTCGATGTCGCGCCGGGCTACATCGAAACCGATCTTAACCGGGACTTTCTCGCCAGCGAGAAGGTGCAGTCCTGGCTCAAGCGGCGTGTGCCCGCCGGCCGTGCCGGTTCGGCGCAGGAAGTGGCGCGGCTCGTCGGCGCGCTTTTTGCCGAGAACATCGCCTTTCTCACCGGAGAGACGATCTATATCGACGGCGGACAAGGGATGAATCACTAAATGTTGGTCTTCGAACAGCTTGAACGCAACCGTTCCTGGGATGAGAGCGAGAGCCTGATCATCTCGCAGGTCGATCGGCTCTGTGTCGAGGTCATCGCACCGAACGCCGCGCATATCGATGCGACCGGCGAATTTCCGTGGAAGAATGTCGAGGCCATCAATGCCCTAGGTCTCAACACCATCTTCATCCCGGAGCAGTTCGGCGGCACCGGCATGTCGTTCCGTCTGTACCTCGCAGTGGTGCGGCGGATCGCCGAGGCCTGCGCCTCCACCGGTATCATCTACGCCACCAACTTCCATGCGATGAAGCCACTGATCGAATTCGGCACCGATGAGCAGCGTGAGCGTCTGCTGCCCTGCATCGCCGAGGGCGGTCTGGCCTCGCTCGCCATCACTGAGGAAGCGGCCGGCTCAGATGCCACCGGCATGAAGACCCGTTTCACCGAAGATGGTGACGACATCGTCATCGATGGATCAAAAATCTTCATCACGTCAGGCGACGTTGCCGATCGCATCCTGCTGTTCGGCAAGTTCGCCGGCATCGAGGATGCCAAGAAGGCAATCTCGGTGTTGATCCTGGAGAAGGGGGCAGCGGGCTTCTCTGTGGTGCGCCTGGAAGACAAGATGGGCCATCGCGGCTCCTCGACCGCCGCACTGCAATTCGATGGCGTTCGCGTGCCCAAAGCCAATCTGATCGGTAAACCCGGTGATGGCCTGCGCATCCTGCTGGCATCGCTGAATCGCTCGCGTCCGAGCATCGGCGCGCATTCGCTGGGCATCGCCATGGCCGCCTTCAAGGACATGGTCGCCTATATGAACGAGCGCAAACAATCCGGCCGCCGCATTGTCGATTTCCAGGGCAACCAGTTCATGCTGGCCGATCTCGCCACCGATCTCGCAATGGCCGATTGCTGGCTCGATCATCTGGCGCATCTGATCGACAGCGGCGCCAAGGATTTCAGCGTCGAGGCCTCCATGGCCAAGATGCGTGGGTCAGATCTCGCGATGCGTGCGGCGACGGATGCCGTGCAGATGCATGGCGGCTACGGCTATTGCCGCGACTTCCGCGTGGAGCGCCTGATGCGCGACGCCAAAATCACACAGATCTGGGAGGGCACCAATCAGGTGCACCGTCAGCTCATCGGCAGGAGCTTTGCAACCAAATGACGAAAACCATCAAGACCGTGGGCGTCTGCGGTGCCGCCGGCACCATGGGGGCCGGCATTGCGCTGGTCGCGGCGCGCGCTGGCTATCGCACCATCTCCTTCGACATGAAGGCCGATGCGCTGGAGCGCGCCGGCAAGCAGTCCGCCGCGTTCCTCGATAAATCCGTTGCGCGTGGCAAGCTGGAGCAGGCCAAGCGCGACGAAATCCTCGGCGCGATGTCGCATACGACGGATATCGGCGAGCTCGGCGCTTGCGACATGGTGATCGAAGCGATCTTCGAGGATCTAACCGTCAAGCGCGATCTGATGAAGCGTCTCGACGGCGCCTGTTCGGATGACACGATCTTCGCATCCAACACCTCGACCCTCTCGATTACCCAGATCGCATCGGGATCGAAGCGTCCCGAGCGTGTGGTTGGCATGCATTTCTGTCTGCCCGCGCAGTTGATGAAGCTGATCGAAATGTCGCCGGGAATTCTGACCTCGGACGAGACCTTCCAGACCGCGTGGGGTTGGACCAAAGCCTGCGGCCAGATCCCGGTCAAGACCCAGGACAAGCCCGGCTTCATTCTCAACGCGCTGCTGGTGCCGTTCAACAACGACGCCATCCGCGCGGTTGAGGCCGGCGTTGCCAGCGCCGAGGACGTCGACAAGGCGATCAAGGTGGGCCTCGGCTATAAGATGGGGCCGCTCGAACTGATCGATCTGATCGGTCTCGATACCCAGGTCCGTCTCTGCGAGGCGTTCTACCCGATCACGCTCGATCCGCGCGCGGCCACGCCGCCGCTGCTCAGCCGCATGGTCGCCGCCGGCCTGCTCGGACGTAAGTCCGGGCGGGGCTTCTTCAATTACGAAGGCAACGCGATGTTTGGAGCTTGATCCGATGGCTTATGCAATCAGTCAGAGCGGCTCGAGCCGTTCATTCCCGGATGGCGACAGCTTCCTGCAAAATGCCTCGCGCGCGGCCAATGCCGACATCCTCGTTCTGTGCGGCGCAACGTTCGTTGCCGATTCGTCGAAAAGCGCGATCCTGATCGAGCTCGGCAATGAAAGTCTCGCCGAGCACATTGGCGATGACTGCAACGAGACCAATGTTCTGGGCTTTGCACGCTATTGCAATGGCGATGATAAGCCATCGCCCTTGGTTGAACTAGTGCGTCCCGCGGGCGCGTCAGATACGGCCGTGGCTGCTGCGCGCGATATGTTCAAGATGGCCGGGCTCGAAGTCGTCGTGTCGTCCGATCAGATTGGACGCATCATCAACCGGCTCGTGCTGCCAAAATACAATGCGGCACTGCGCTTCCTCGATGAAGGCCTTGCCACGCAGCAGGACATGGACCTGACCTGCAAGCTCGGTCTTGGTTATCCCGACGGCCCGATCGAGCGCGTCGTGCGCGGCGGCCTCGCGCGGCATTTCGATGTCACGCAGGCACTGTTCGAGACCTATGGCACACCATCCTACGCACCGCCGCGCCGCGCGGTCGTTGCATCGCGTCGCAAACGGGGCGGATGACGTCTCCACCGGTGTCGCCAACGGTGGGCGGCATCGGCCATCATCTGGCAGGATTTTCAGTGACAAGCGACTTCATTCTCGAAACCAACGGATTGACCAAGGAATTTGCGGGCTTTTTTGCAGTCCGCGATGTCAGTCTCAAAGTTCGCCGCGGCACCATTCACGCATTGATCGGCCCTAACGGGGCCGGCAAGACCACGTGTTTCAATCTGCTGACCAAGTTCATGCAGCCGTCCGCCGGCCAGATTTTCTACAAGGGCAAGGATATCACCGCGACGGCGCCCGCCGACGTGGCGCGCCTTGGCCTCGTACGTTCGTTCCAGATTTCCGCGGTGTTTCCGCATCTGACGGCGCTGGAAAATGTCCGTGTTGCACTGCAGCGCCAGCATGGATCGTCGTTCGACTTCTGGCGCTCCAAGAGCGTGCTGGATCAGTACAATCAACGCGCCGCCGAACTGCTCGACGACGTCGGCCTCAGCGAATTTGCCAATACGCCCGCCGTGGAAATGCCCTATGGCCGCAAGCGGGCATTAGAGATCGCCACCACGCTGGCGCTCGACCCCGAGATGATGCTGCTCGACGAGCCGATGGCCGGCATGGGCCACGAGGACATCGACAAGATCGCCGCGCTGATCAAGCGCATCTCGGCGAAGTATACCATCCTGATGGTCGAACATAACCTCAGCGTCGTGTCCAATCTGTCGGACATCATTACCGTTCTGACTCGCGGAAAGGTTCTTGCGGAAGGCAGCTA
>NZ_FNWZ01000010.1:0-33877 GCF_900108575.1 Tardiphaga sp. OK245
AAGCTGCGCTTCGCCATCCGTGAAGGCGGCCGCACCGTCGGTGCAGGCGTCGTCGCTAGCATCATCGAGTAATGTGGCTGCGAGCGCTCGTTTCTGTGCTCGCATTCACGGTATTATCCGCGTGGCCGATGTCCGTTGGCCACGCGGCATGCCCCGAACGCCCCGCTTGTGAGGGCTGCGGGTGCAAGGGCGGTCCCGGCTATCGAGGGCCGGACCAAAAATGCGTCGGCTTCAAAAATCTCGATAAGGTCTGCGGCAACCCGCCGACACGTTGCGTCTTTGAAAACGCCCCCGGTACTGGCCTGAATCGTGAATGCGCGATGCCAGCCAAACGGTTGCCGGCAGATGCCGCAAAATAATCGGGTTTAAGGGGTGGTGTTCGCTTCGCCTCTTGCAAATCAGGCGTCGCATATGCTTCAAACGGCGCGGAAATGACGGCGCGCCGTTTTCCTGTAGGGGTGTAGCTCAGTTGGTAGAGTACCGGTCTCCAAAACCGGTTGTCGTAGGTTCGAGCCCTACCGCCCCTGCCATTTTAAGCCTTTGAAATATCGATATATTTTAGCCTAAGCGCGCCTTTCAGGCGGGTCTCCGACTGCCGCTCAGCTGAACTGCCGCTTTTGCGGCGCTGCCACCACGCGGTCGCGGCCGGTATCCTTGGCTCTGTAGAGCGCAAGGTCGGCGCGCGCCAAAATGTCTTCCGGCGTATCGTTGGGCCTGATGGCGCTGATCCCGGCGGATATCGTCAGAGTCAAATCCTGCGCAATCGCTGACCAGTTCAGTTCCGTGATCAGGCCGCGCAATCGATCGAGCGTCTGGATCGCAAGATCAATGTCGGTGTCCGGCAGGATCAGCAGAAACTCCTCGCCGCCCTGACGGCCGAACCTGTCGATGGTGCGGATATTGGCGAAGACAGAGATGGCGAAGGCGCGCAGCACTTCATCGCCCACCGGATGTCCGAAGTGATCATTGATCTTCTTGAAGTGATCGAGGTCGATGATCGCGATGCAGCAGGTTGTGGCGTTGCGCTGGGCCTTGGCGATCTCGTCGTTCAGGCACTTCATGATGTAGCGCCGGTTCAATGCGCCGGTGAGCTCGTCGAGTTGCGCCAGTTCCTCGATCCGCACATTGGCAGCCGCGAGGTCGTTGCTGCGACGATACAGCAGTTCGCGCATCGAGCTGCCGTAGAGGCCGGCGCTGGCACAGCGGCCAAGCGCGCTGACGAAACAGGCCAGCGCCAGAGCGCGCTCGGTCGCGGTGGCCATGGGAATGCCGATCGGCTTGTCGGTCATCAGGAAAAGTAGTGCGAGGCCCAGCGTTGCAGTCGACCAGACGATGCCGGTCTGGCGCGCGCTCATGCGGAGTGCGGCGAAGCCGAGCACGACGAAAATGATGGAGATGAAGTAGAAGCCGATCTGCGGCACGAGATAGATCGCACCGATCTGGACGATGATGCTGACGATGGAGAGGGGGACCGTGAGGTAGGGGTCCTTGAAACGGTCGTTGACCTGGATTTCCGAGAGATAGGCAGCAATGCCGACCACAGCGAGCCTGATGGCCAGATACACGACCCCCGTCGCCACGGTGGTCACGCCGATCATGGCGTACAGCAGCAGGATCGCGGCATCGATCAGATAGCTCGACGCCTGCGCGATGTAGGCGGTTCGCCGCCGCGCGATCCGCAATGCCGAATCCTTGCGGAGGTCCCTCGTGGAGGCGTCGGTTCCCTCGGACAGGGTGGTGATGCTGGTCATTCGCTGATGCCCGTCGCATTGCCGATCAAACAAGCAATCTGCCGATCAAAGCATTTAGGTCTGCTAATACATCCACTTACCGGAGTATCCGGGTAGCTTCTCGCGTTTTAGTCTCGCCGCGGGGTTAATGGAATCTGACGATCCGCGGGGCAATTTGCTCAATGGGCTGTTGGCCATGTCGACATCGGCTTTGCCAATCATGCGCGATCGTTCTGCTCCCCGCGTTTCCGTTGCGCTGCGTCCCTGCGGCGTGCGGTCGCGGCGATGAACCTGGCTTGCCGCGCGTGCGACACACCCGTTGGGAATTCAGCCGGAAGTCGAGAATGAAATTACTTGTGACGTTCGTCGTGGGGGCCACGACGTTGCTGGTGTCGTCCTTTGGACATTTGTCATTGAGTCATGGCGCTCATGCCGCCGATCTGCTCTGGCAGGTGGAAAGTCCATTTCGCTTCTTCAAGAATGCCGCATCCTTCGCGATGTATGAGCGCGGCTATCCCGCTGCGCGCAATGAATTGGTGCTGCCGCCCGCCGATGTGGTGTGGCGCACCGAGCGGCGGCTGAACGATCCGGATTGCCGCGACATGACCAGCCCGACCAGTTGCGCCGACACCGCGCGGGCGCGCTACGATCGCTCGCGTCTCGGCTGGGCGTCGCAGACCATCGACGCCGTCTGCTACGACAGCCGGCAGGGCCGCTATCTCGCGAGTTGCGACCGGCGTTATTCGTGGGGCACGGCCAAGGAAGATTACGTACTGCCGGATGCGCATACTGTGCTGATCCGGCTGTCGCCCGAGCGCATTGCCGAAGCCGGCGCGTATGATTGCGTCTGGAGCTGGACGCCGCGGCGGCCGGGCAGCAGGACCGAGACCACAACGCAGTCCTGCGCGACGCCGCTCAAGATCACGCGCCTGCCTTATGCCGTCGATCGCAATCTGTCCGGTGCATCGGTCCAGGTCAAATTGCCCGACGGTCGAACGTTGAACGACCCGCAGGTCGTCGTTGAGGATCTGTTCATCGTCGCGCTCGGCGATTCCTTTGCCTCGGGCGAGAGCAATCCGGACGTTCCGGTGACATTCAGCGCTGTGCGCGAGATGGTCTACGATCCAACCCTGATGCGCGAGGAGATGGCGACGCGCAGCACCAGCAAATCTCTGCAGAAACTGACCCCCGCTGCCCCGGCAGGAAGTTTCGACTACAAGAACCTGCCACGGCGCAAGCTCGCCGACGAGGAGCAGGAGCTTTATTTCCCGCTCGCATCGGCGCAGTTCGACAAGGCGTTCAATGCCGCCAATCCGCGCTGGCTCAGTCCCGATTGCCACCGCTCGCAATACGGCTATCCGTTTCGCGTCGGGCTGCAACTCAGTTTGGAAAATCCGCACCGGTCGATCACGCTGGTCAGCCTGGCCTGTACCGGCTCCGAGGTGACCGAAGGTCTGTTCCTCGAGAAGAAGGCGCGTGAGGGCGCGGGCAACGCGATGGTGCGTTCGCAGCTCGATCAACTCGCCGATCTCATCTGCAAAAGCCCCGCGGGCCGCACGCAGCGTGCGACCTACAATCTGCCGACCTATGCCAGCGGCAGCGTGCAGGTCGCCAATATGCCGGTGACAAAATCCTGGTGTGCGCCGAATGAGCGCAAGCGTCCGATCGACACACTGCTGCTGTCGATCGGCGGCAACGATGTCGGCTTCTCGCCGCTGATGGTCTATGCGATGACCGAATCCGCCGGCGATCTCGCACCGATCGCGAACCTGCTCGGCAAGCAGATCCGGTTCTCGCCGCAAGTTTCGCGCGCTTACATGGAGCAGCTCGACGAGCGCATGGTGGCGCTCCGCGATGCCTTGCGCGACGGCTTTGGCGTGGCGCCCGCGAGGGTCCTGCAGACGGCTTACGAGCCGATCCAGTTCGACGAGACGGGCGCCTTGTGCGGCGCGCAGCCGACGCTCGGCCTCGACGTCCACAAGAAGCTGGTGCTGTCGCGCGAACGGCTGGCCGAGACGGTGAGCTTTCTCAACGATTTCTTCGCCCGGACCGCTTGCATCACCAACGGACGGGGCGGGGGCTGCCCGGCGCTGGCCACCGGCGCTGGAACCGGCTTCCAGCTCATCACCGATCACCAGAGCGAATTCGCCAAACGCGGGCTCTGCGCGCGCGATCCGAAGCGGCCGCAGGCGGACGGCGAGGCGATGGCGATGCCACGACGCTGGATCGGCAAGGAAGACTTCACGCCCTATTCGCCGGCGGCCTATCTGCCCTATGCGTCGCGCTGGCGCCTGTTCCGGACCCCGAATGACGCGTTTCTGACCGCAAACGTCCATTCGCCGGGCTTTACCCAGTTCGACATCCTGCAGCCCGTCTATGCAGCGATGTATAGCGGCGCGGTGCACCCGACCGCGGAGGGCCACGCCATCGTCGCCGATCATGTCGTCCGGCACGTCCGTGCGGCGGTCGGCAAACCATCGCCGGGGGTGGGCGGGCGCTGATCCAGGTGGTATCCGGTGGCGGGAAGGGTTCCCACCCGTCCGGCCCGGATACCTTGACCTTTGGTCCGGTCCGAAGTAGGAAGCTGCACTCGCTGTCGGCCCGGTGACCGGATATCCGACGCGGCAAATCCCCGAACGAACGAGCCCGCTTGGCGGCTCATCCTTGAATAAAGGGTTGGGCGCAAGAGGGCTGTTCGGATTCTGAAACCAATTCAATCGTCTCACGACGGATGCGGATCACATAACGATGGCGTTCAGCCCGTTCAAATTCCTGCAGGAAGTGCGCACCGAGACCAACAAGGTCACGTGGCCCTCGCGACGCGAGACGACCATCACGACCATCATGGTTTTCGTCATGGTGGCGCTGTCGTCGATCTTCTTTTTTGCGGCGGATCAGGTCATCCGCTACCTCGTCGCCTTTTTGCTCACGATGCACTGACGGAACAGAATTATGAGCATGCGCTGGTACATCGTTCACGCCTATTCGAATTTCGAAAAGAAGGTGATGGAGTCGATCAAGGAACAGGCCAAGCAGCGTGGCCTGGAAGACCTGTTCGAACAGATTCTGGTTCCGGTCGAGAAGGTCACCGAAATACGTCGCGGTCGCAAGATGGACGCCGAGCGCAAGTTCTTCCCGGGCTACGTGCTGGTGAAGATGCAGCTCACCGACGAAGCGTTTCATCTGATCAAGAACACCCCGAAGGTCACGGGCTTCCTCGGCGCGGAAAACAAGCCGATGCCGATTTCGGAAGCCGAAGCGATGCGCATTCTGCACCAGGTGCAGGAAGGCGTGGAGCGCCCGAAGGCGTCGGTGTCGTTCGAGATCGGCGAGAACGTGAAGGTGGCCGATGGCCCGTTCGCGTCGTTCTCCGGCGTCGTCGAGGAAATCGACGAAGCACGCTCGCGCGTGAAGGTCGCAGTGTCGATCTTCGGCCGCGCCACGCCGGTCGAACTGGAATTCGGTCAGGTCGAAAAGGTCTGATCGCAATAGCGCGAGGTTCGCCTCGCGTTTCTAAGGCCGTGGGAGGAAAAGGGCGGTTGCCAACCGCTTGTCGACCGAACCACGAAACCTGAAACAGCCGGTCGATGACCGGCACAACAGGAGTGACACATGGCAAAGAAAGTGACCGGATACCTGAAGCTTCAGGTGCCGGCCGGTGCGGCGAACCCTTCGCCCCCGATCGGTCCCGCGCTTGGTCAGCGCGGTTTGAACATCATGGAATTCTGCAAAGCGTTTAACGCGCAGACGCAGAAGGAAGAAAAGAACACCCCAATCCCGGTGGTGATCACGATCTACGCCGATCGTTCGTTCACCTTCGCCCTCAAGACCCCCCCGATGTCCTTCTTCATCAAGAAGGCCGCCAAGCTCACCTCCGGCTCCAAGCTGCCGGGTCGTGACAAGGCCGGCGCGGTGACCAAAGCGCAGGTGCGCGAGATCGCCGAAGCGAAGATGAAGGATCTGAATTGCGACACCATTGAATCGGCCATGAAGATGGTTGAGGGCTCTGCCCGTTCGATGGGTGTCGAGGTCGCGGGGTAAACGGTCATGGCAATTGGAAAACGTTTGAAGAAGGCCCGTGAGGGCATCGACCGCGAGAAGCTCTATCCGGTCGCCGAGGCCATCAAGATGGTCAAGGAACGCGCCAAGTCGAAGTTCGATGAGACCATCGAAATTTCGCTGAATCTCGGCGTCGATCCGCGTCATGCCGACCAGATGGTCCGTGGCGTCGTCACCCTGCCGAACGGCACCGGCCGTACGCTCCGCGTCGGCGTGTTCGCCCGTGGCCCGAAGGCTGAAGAAGCCAAGGCTGCCGGTGCAGACGTCGTCGGTGCAGAAGACCTGTTCGAGAAGGTCCAGGCTGGTCAGATCGATTTCGATCGCTGTATCGCAACCCCCGACATGATGCCGCTGGTCGGTCGCCTTGGTAAGGTGCTCGGTCCGCGCGGCATGATGCCGAACCCGAAGATCGGCACCGTGACCATGGATGTCACCGGCGCAGTCAAGGGTGCCAAGGGCGGTTCGGTCGAGTTCCGTGTCGAGAAGGCCGGCATCGTGCAGGCTGGTATCGGCAAGGCATCTTTCTCGGAAGAGAAGCTCGTCGAAAACATCAAGGCTCTGGTCGATGCCGTCTCCAAGGCGAAGCCGGCTGGCGCGAAGGGCACCTATCTGCAGCGCGTTGCCGTGTCTTCGACCATGGGCCCCGGCGTCAAGGTTGAGACGGGCACCGTGCTCGGCTAAGCCGGAACAAGGCTTGCAAGAAACCAGGGCGGAATCGGGCAACCGGTTCCGCCCTTTCTTTTGTCTTCCGCTCTTTGACCCAGCAGGAATGTCACGATGGCCGAGAAGGTTCTGATCTATTCGCGTTTCCCGAAGTCCCAGATGGTGCGCATCGGCGAGCACTTCGACCTACTAGACGCTGCAGGCAAGCCACCGCTGCAGACCTTTTCCGCTGACCAACTGAAAGACGTGCGCGCGCTGATCACCGCGGGCGGTCAAGTGCTCAAGGCAGACGTGATGGACATGATGCCGGCGCTCGGCGCCATCATTTGCTACGGCACCGGCTATGACGGCGTCGACTTCAAGGCCGCGGCCGAGCGCAAGATCGTGGTCGGCAACAGCCCGGGCGCGAATGCGGCCTCGGTCGCCGATCTGGCACTCACGCTGATGCTCGCGGTGACGCGGCGCTTGCTGCCTGCGGATCAGTATTTGCGCGAGGGTGGCTGGTCGTCGGCAAAGCCGTCGCCGCTGATGTCGCCGCAGCCCGGCAATCCCGGCCGCAGAGTGGGCGTCTATGGCATGGGCGAGATCGGCCGCAAGATCGCATCGCGCGTCGCGGCCTTCGAATGCGATGTCGCCTATCACAGCCGCAGCAAGCATGATGTGCCGTATCGCTATGAGCCAAGCCTCGAAGCGCTGGTCGAATGGTGCGACGTGCTGATGATCGCCGTGCGGGCAGGGGCCGATACCAACCGCATCATCGATGCCGCGATGCTGAAGAAGCTCGGCGCCAATGGCGTGGTCGTGAACATCTCGCGCGGCTCGGTGATCGATCAGGCTGCGCTGACAGCGGCGCTGACGGACAAGACCATCGCCGGCGCCGGCCTCGACGTGTTCGAGAAGGAGCCCCACGCGCCCGACGCACTCACGGCTTTGCCGAATGTCGTGCTGACGCCGCATATCGGTGGTCACACGCTCGATTCGCACACGGCGATGCAGGACTGCGTCATTGCCAATCTCGACGCGTTTTACGCGGGCAAGGGGCTGCCCTACGCGGTGGCGGTTTAGGGCAGCTATTCGGTGATCTGAAAGCTGGTGAACAGGTCAACCACGCTCTGAGGCGCGTTGTCGTTGAAGAACAGCTTCAGATTCCGGTCAGTCTCCGCGGCAACAGACGCGCTGCGGGGAAAGAGCTCCGTTTCATAAGCGACAAGCGCGGCTTCCACATCGTCTGGATGAGCGGCGAGAGCGAGCCCAAGTTCAGCACCGTCGAACATTGCGAGATTGGCGCCTTCGCCGGCGAATGGTGACATCAGGTGCGCGGCATCGCCGAGCAGCGTCACGCCGGCTATGCGATCCCATCGGTGTTCGATCGGCAGCGCATAGATCGGGCGAAGCACGGGGGCGACCTCGCTGTCGGCGATCAGCGCTGTCAGTTCCGGAGCCCAGTCCTCGAATTCCGCGGCGATGCGGGTGAGGGCACTCGTCCGGTCGGAGAAATCGATGCGGGCAATCCAGTCCTCCGGCCTGTTCAGGGCCACGTAGCCTTGCAGTGTTCCATCGGCGTGTCGGTGCGCAAAGATTCCCTGGCCCGGCGCAATCGCCATCAACGTGCCGCCGCCAACCGCTTCCGCGCTCGCTTTGTGACGGGTGTCGGCGTTGAAAAGAAACGTCTCGATGAATGAGGTGCCGACATAGGCCGGTTTCTCCCCAGAGAGGAGCGGGCGAACGCGTGACCAGGCACCGTCGGCGCCGATGAGGAGATCGGTCGATACCGTTGAGCCATTGGAGAAAGTCAGTGCGTGCCGCCCGCCGCTGAGCGGAGACGCCGCTGCAAGTTTGTGTCCCCAGCGGATCGTGTCGCCAGGAAGGGAATCGAGCAGAATCTGGCGAAGCTCTCCGCGATCCACCTCGGGTCGACTGCCGTTGCCCATGTCGGGCCTGTCAAACAGCAGCTTGCCGTCCTTGTCGCGTATGCGCTTGGCATCAGCACCGACGATGATGATGTCGCGGAAAGCTTCGAACAATCCCGCAGCCTTGAGGGCGAGCTGCCCGTTATATTCGTGAATATCGAGCAGGCCTCCTTGTGCCCGCGAGTCGGCCGAAGCTTCAGCTTCATAGATCGTCGCAGCGATACCGTGAACATGCAGCACGCGGGCAAGCGTCAGCCCGCCGAGCCCCGCGCCGACAATCGCCACATGAGTATTCATTTCGCCACCTTCGCAGTCGCAGGCTGTCCCGGGACATTCCCCAAGACCTAGAATGGAACGTCATTCCATTCTATTGGCACGTGCCCAACAAGGGCGAGCTGCTGACCGCCGCCTGCGACGCCATCATCGCGCGCACGCTGAAAGGGCCTCCGGTAGGCGCGACGCCTCAGGCCGTCATTCGCACCCTCGCGCTGGACATGTTCGACGCGATCGACGCGCATCCATGGGTTGGGTCGGCGCTCACACGCGCTCCCGGGCAGTTGTCCATGGTGCGAATACTTGAATGCATCGGCCGGCAGGTGAGCGCCCTTGGCGTACCTGACGAGGAACAGTGGGCGACGGTGGGTGCATTGCTGAACTACATCCTTGGCGTCGGTGCGCAGAACGCGGCCAATGGGCAGCTCGGCCGGACGCGAGGAATCGACAGGTCTGACTTTCTGGACGCGGTCGCAACCACCTGGTCTCAACTCGATCCGGACGCGTATGCATTCACCCGCAGCATGGCTGCACATTTGCGGGGGCACGACGACCGCAACGACTTTATCGCCGGAATCGATCTCATCCTGAGCGGCATCGAAGCGTCGCGGCGACTCTGACCAGCTGGCGACTGGTCTGCAGGGCCGTTTCGCAAGAGCGAATTTCGTTCCCGCGCGGTACAAAAATAATTGAATGGGTTATTCCGCAATGCGGATGTAGATGTCGGCTGTTTAGAACAACTCGAATGTAGGCGTACATTCGACGACATAGGACATCAGCGATGGCTGCGTTCACTCTCAAGATCAACGGTCAGGCCCGTCAGGTCGACGTCGATCCCAACACACCTCTGCTCTGGGCAATTCGAGATGGGGCCGGTCTCACCGGCACCAAATATGGCTGCGGGGTCGCGCAATGCGGCGCCTGCACGGTCTATGTGGACGGCCAGACCGTCCGCTCGTGTTCAATGCCCGTCTCGGCCATCGGCACCAGCGAAATCACCACCATCGAAGGGCTCAACTCCAAGGAAGCCAAGGCAGTGCAGGCCGCCTGGGTCGCGCTTGACGTGCCGCAATGTGGCTACTGTCAATCCGGCCAGGTGATGAGCGCCACCGCGCTGCTTAGCGTCAATCCGACCCCCACCGACAACGATATCGATCTGGCGATGAACGGCAACATCTGCCGCTGCGCCACCTATGTCCGCATCCGCGCCGCCATTCATGGCGCCGCCAAATCTCTGGAGGGTTGAGCCATGACCGTTCATGACACCAAGCTCTCCCGTCGCACGCTGCTCAAGGGCAGCGCTGGCCTCGTGCTCGGCGCTTACGTTGCCCGCGCCGACAAACTGTTCGCGCAGGCGGCGGCAAAGCCGTCGGTCAATATCGCGCCGAACACCTTCCTGATCATCAAGCCCGACAGCACCGTCACGGTGCTGTGCAAGGGCATCGAATTCGGGCAGGGACCGTTCACCGGCATGGCGACTTTGGTCGCCGAAGAACTCGACGCGGACTGGGCGCAGATGCGTGCCGATCACGCGCCGTCAAATCCGCAGCTCTACAAGAATCTGGCGTTCGGCATGCAGGGCACCGGTGGCTCGACCGCCATCGCCAATTCCTACATCCAGATGCGCCAGGTCGGTGCCGCCGCGCGCCAGATGCTGGTCGCGGCTGCTGCCGATGCGTGGCAAGTGCCGGCAGGCGAAATCACTGTCGATAACGGTGTGATCAAACATGCGTCTGGCCATGAAGGTCGCTTCGGTGAATTCGCCGACAAGGCGATGGCCATGCCGGTGCCTGCCGATCCGAAGCTGAAGGACCCGTCGCAGTTCAGGTTGATCGGCAAGGAAGGCGTCGTGAAACGCCTCGACAGCGCCGACAAGACCAATGGCAAGGCCTTCTACACGCTCGATATCAACGAACCGGACATGCTCACGGTGGTCGTGGCGCGTTCGCCGAAATTCGGCGGCAAGGTCGCGTCCTTCGATGCGACGGCTGCGAAAGCCGTGGCTGGTGTCGTCGACGTCAAGCAGGTGTCGAATGGTGTCGCTGTCTACGCCAAGGGTTTCTGGCCCGCGAAGATGGGCCGCGAAGCGCTGAAAATCACCTGGGACGACAGCAAGGCGGAGAAGCGTGGCAGTGCCGAACTGCTGCAGCAATTCCGCGGCCTGTCGAAGACGGCCGGCAAGCTCGTCAAGGCCGAGGGCAAGTTCGAAGAGTCGATGGCCAAAGGTGGCCGCGTGATCGAGGTTGAATACGTCTTCCCGTATCTGGCCCATGCCGCGATGGAGCCGCTCAACGCCTATCTGAAATGGGACGGCGACACCGCCTATGCGCGCTATGGCTGCCAGTTTCCGACGCCTGACCATATGGCGATCGCCAAGGTGCTCGGGCTGCCGATCGAGAAGGTCAAGATCGACGTTCTTCTGGCCGGCGGCAGCTTCGGCCGCCGCGCCCAGCAGAGCACGCATCAGGCCATCGAGCTCGCCGAAGTCGCGAAAGCGATCGGACCGGGCAAGCCGGTCAAGCTGGTGTGGACGCGCGAGGACGATATGCGCGGCGGCTACTATCGGCCGTATTGCATCCACCGCATGCGCGGTGCGGTGCGCGACGGCAAGATCGAAGCCTGGAGCGACACCATCGTCAGCCAGTCGATCATGAAGGGCTCCTTCTTCGAGTCCATGATGTTCAAGGACGGCCTCGATCCGACGTCCTATGAAGGCTCGAACGAAATCCCGTACGACGTCGAGAATTTCCGCTGCGACATGCATCAGGTTGATGTCGGCGTGCCCGTGTTGTGGTGGCGCTCGGTGGGCCACACCCACACCGGTTATGTCGTCGAAGCCTTTGTCGATGAACTGCTCGAGGCCGCCGGCAAGGATCCGATCGAAGGCCGGCTTGAACTCCTGAGCAAGAAACCGCGCCATGCGGGCGCGCTGAAGGCCGTCGCCGAACTCGCCGACTGGAAGAACTACAAGGTGCCGGCAGGCCGGGCTCGCGGCGTTGCGGTGGTCGAGAGCTTCAATACCTTCGTCGCGCAGGTCGTCGAACTGTCCATGACCGACGACGGTCCGAAGGTGCACAAGGTATGGTGCGCGGTGGATTGCGGCGTCGCCGTGAACCCCGACATCATCCGCGCACAGATGGAAGGTGGCATCGGCTTCGGCCTCGGTCACATCCTCTATGCGGAACAGACGCTGGATGGCGGCGCGCCGGTGTCCGGCAATTTCGACACCTATCGTTCGCTGCGCATCAACGAGATGCCGGAGATCGAGGTCGTCATCGTGAAATCGACCGAGAAGCCATCAGGCGTCGGCGAACCCGGCGTGCCTCCGCTCGGGCCTGCCGTTGCCAACGCGCTGGCGAAACTCGGAGTGGGAAGACCGCGGCAGTTGCCGATCGTGCCAGGAGCCTCAGCATGAGCTTGTTTAAGAACTCGATGTTGGCGCTGGTCGCCGGCGGCCTCGCGGCGGGTCTCCTCGCATTCGCGGAGCCGAGCTTCCAGGAGGCCGATGCAGCGGTCAGCAATCCGACCAAGCTGCAGTCGGTCTCGGCCTTCGCCAAGATCAAGAACAAGAACGAACGTGCCGTGGCGCTGTTCACGGAAGCCGGTAAGGTCATCCAGTCGCCGCGCTGCATGAACTGCCATCCGGCAACAGAGCGTCCGACCCAGACCGACCGCATGCGGCCGCATATCCCGCTGGTCGTGCGCGGCGAGGGCGGTGTCGGCGCAGCCGGTGGTCTCGCTTGCGCCACCTGCCACCACGAGAACAACTTCGATGCCGCCAACGTCCCGGGCAATCCGAAGTGGGCGCTGGCGCCCATCGAGATGGCCTGGCAGGGCAAGACGCTTGGCCAGATCTGCACCCAGATCAAGGACAAGGAGCGCAATGGCGGCAAGGACATGGCCGCGCTTGTGAAGCACATGGCCGAAGACGAGTTGGTCGGCTGGGGCTGGCATCCCGGTGGCAACCGGACCCCGGCGCCGGGCACCCAGAAGCAGTTCGGTGAGCTGATCAAGGCCTGGGCCGATGCGGGTGCTGCCTGCCCGAAGGGGTGATGCAATCAAAAGTGGAGCCGGTTCAGCCGGTTCCACTTTTGCGCTCTGAGCGCCCTAAACGGCTCCCCTGCAGAAAAGATGCCACATCGGCATTTCGCGCTTGGCAACACGAAAAAGACTCGTTAAACAACCGTTTCCGGGCGTGCTGGCTGGTAGCTGGCGCGTCTGTGTTCGCACTCCGACAACCCACATCGCAGGAGACTTTTCCTTTCAGGCTGTCCATACGGATCGCTCGACGGGGATGGGACGCGCGACGCGGATTTGAGGAAGGCGGGCAGGGGTCACCAATAGGTCAGATGATGGCTTATCGATGATCCTGAATCCTGTCCGAGACTGCTGGCGCCTTAGATAAACGCAAGTTTTATCAACGGCTTAATCGTAAAACTTGATGCAGCCAGCATAGACGGGTGAAGACTGGATTTCGCCAATGTCGTTTTGTGCGACATGACGCGTATTTGGTTCGAACCTCGACACCCCGCGCCAATGCTGGTTCGCCAGGACGGTTCGGGAGGGCAGGCTATCATATCGTCTCGCCCGACGTGTCTTTAGACCATGTGTTTTAACGAGCATGGGTCTTGAGGTCAGGTTCAGGTGGGACGGTGGGTGTAACCCGGCGGTCCTATCTCGATAGAGGCCGCCAACCGGAGAGAGCTTGCTGTGGAAAGAGCGGCTAAAAAGGACGCGGTCGACGCGCTGAACGGGGTCTTCAAGACCACCAGCGTTGCGGTCGTCGCCCATTATTCCGGCCTCACCGTTGCCCAGATGCAGAATCTGCGTTCGCAGATGAAGCTGGCTGGCGCCTCGGTGAAGGTCTCGAAGAACCGTCTCGCCAAAATTGCTCTTGAAGGCACGGATGTTGCTGCCATCGGTTCCCTGTTGAAGGGCCCGACTGTGATCGCCACTTCGGACGATCCGGTAGCTGCACCGAAGGTTGCCGTCGAATTTGCCAAGGCGAACGAGAAGTTCGTCATCCTTGGCGGTTCGATGGGTAAAACCGTCCTGAACGTCGACAGCGTCAAGGCCTTGGCCGCGCTGCCCTCGCTCGACGAACTGCGCGCGAAGATCCTCGGCCTCCTTGTGGCGCCGGCGACCAAGATCGCTCAGCTCTCGACAGCTCCCGCGGCGAAGCTCGCGCGTGTTGTTCAGGCCTATGCCTCAAAGAGCGAAGCGGCCTGACGCCCTTCGCATTCAAACCCTGGTTCGAACCAAATACGCTTAAGGAAATAGACAATGGCTGACCTACAGAAAATCGTTGACGATCTCTCGAGCCTGACCGTGCTCGAAGCTGCCGACCTCGCCAAGATGCTCGAAGAAAAGTGGGGCGTTTCGGCTGCTGCTGCTGTTGCAGTTGCTGGTCCGGCTGCTGGCGGCGGCGGTGCTGCTGCTGCTGAAGAAAAGACTGAGTTCACTGTCGTTCTGGCTTCGGCCGGCGACAAGAAGATCGAAGTCATCAAGGAAGTCCGTGCGATCACGGGTCTTGGCCTCAAGGAAGCCAAGGACCTGGTCGAAGGCGCTCCGAAGCCCGTCAAGGAAGGCGTTGCCAAGGACGAAGCCGAGAAGATCAAGGGTCAGCTCGAGAAGGCTGGCGCGAAGGTCGAGCTTAAGTAAGACCCTTTATGGGTTCCATCTGGAGGGCGGCCATTTGGTCGCCCTCTGGGCCGGAACCGATGGACTACACAGGAATGTGTGGGGATGCGCTGGGAACTACCCTCGAATCTCCATGATTGCCATCCCATATCGGGACGGCAGCACGAAAAACACGGTCTGACAGCGGAAACGGCGACGTTTCCGGTTAAGCCGTTGGGAGATGGGCAATTTTCGGGCTTTTCGGTCCGTAGCTAGACGGTTTGGACGGGCGAGGTGCAGTCGGGCATCGCGCACGTCGTTTTGCGTTCTGCGATTCAAATGCTCGGGAGAGGGATTTTATTCCTCATTGGGCGCTGAATTCGGAACGTTCTTGGAAATTCAACCCGGAGGCGATGGCAGTCGCGCTCTGGAAGGTTCGCCCCTTTCGGGCGACGCAATGAGAGGCCACGATGGGTCAGCAGACGTTCACAGGTCGCAAGCGCGTTCGCAAGTTCTTCGGTCATATTAAAGAAGTCGCAGAGATGCCGAACCTCATCGAGGTTCAGAAGGCGTCCTACGACCAGTTCCTGATGGTCGATGAGCCGACCGGCGGTCGCCTCGACGAAGGTCTGCAGGCTGTTTTCCGTTCGGTGTTTCCGATCTCGGATTTCTCGGGCACCTCGATGCTGGAATTCGTGCGCTACGAATTCGAGCCGCCGAAATATGACGTCGATGAGTGCCGCCAGCGCGGCATGACCTATGCTGCGCCGCTGAAGGTGACGCTGCGCCTGATCGTGTTCGATATCGACGAAGAAACCGGCGCCAAGTCCGTCAAGGACATCAAGGAGCAGGATGTGTACATGGGCGATATCCCGCTCATGACCATGAACGGCACCTTCGTCGTCAACGGCACCGAGCGCGTCATCGTCTCGCAGATGCATCGTTCGCCGGGCGTGTTCTTCGACCACGACAAGGGCAAGACCCATTCGTCGGGCAAGCTGCTGTTCGCTGCCCGCGTGATCCCGTATCGCGGTTCCTGGCTGGACATAGAGTTCGACGCCAAGGACATCGTGTTCGCGCGTATCGACCGTCGCCGCAAGATTCCGGTGACGTCGCTGATGTTCGCGCTGGGTCTGGATGGCGAAGAGATTCTCTCGACGTTCTACAAGAAGATCCAGTTCAAGAAGATCAAGGAAGGCTGGCGCGTTCCGTTCGACGCCACCCGTTTCCGTGGCTACTCCACCGTCAACGACCTGATCGATGCCGACACCGGCAAGGTCGTGCTCGAAGCCGGCAAGAAGCTCACCGTGCGCGCTGCCCGTCAGCTCGCCGAGAAGGGCCTCAAGGCGCTGCGTCTGACCGACGAAGAGTTGGTCGGCAACTATCTCGCCGAGGACCTCGTCAACGTGAAGACCGGTGAAATCTACGCCGAAGCCGGCGAGGAAATCACCGAGAAGTCGCTGAAGGCGCTGAACGAGGAGGGCTACAAGGAACTCCCGCTGCTCGACATCGACCACGTCAATATCGGTGCCTATATCCGCAACACGCTCTCGGCAGACAAGAACCTGACGCGTGAAGACGCGCTGTTCGACATCTATCGCGTGATGCGTCCGGGCGAGCCGCCGACGCTCGAATCCGCGCAGAACATGTTCCAGTCGCTGTTCTTCGACAGTGAGCGTTACGATCTCTCGGCCGTGGGCCGCGTGAAGATGAATATGCGCCTCGAACTCGACGCGCCGGACACTCATCGCACGCTGCGCAAGGAAGACATCCTGGCCGTCATCAAGACGCTGGTGGATCTGCGCGACGGTAAGGGCGAAATCGACGACATCGACCATCTCGGCAACCGCCGTGTGCGTTCGGTCGGCGAGCTGATGGAAAATCAGTATCGCGTCGGCCTGCTGCGCATGGAGCGCGCCATCAAGGAACGTATGTCGTCCGTCGACATCGACACCGTGATGCCGCAGGACCTGATCAACGCGAAGCCCGCGGCTGCCGCGGTGCGCGAGTTCTTCGGTTCGTCGCAGCTGTCGCAGTTCATGGACCAGACCAACCCGCTCTCGGAAATCACCCATAAGCGTCGTCTTTCGGCGCTTGGCCCCGGTGGTCTGACCCGCGAGCGCGCCGGCTTCGAAGTCCGCGACGTGCATCCGACCCACTACGGCCGTATCTGCCCGATTGAGACGCCGGAAGGCCCGAACATCGGTCTGATCAACTCGCTCGCCACCTTCGCGCGCGTCAACAAGTACGGCTTCGTCGAGACCCCTTACCGCAAGGTCAAGGACGGTCGCGTCACCGACGAGGTCGTGTACCTCAGCGCGATGGAAGAGGGCCGCTACTCGGTCGCGCAGGCGAACGTGTCGCTCGACGCCAAGGGCAAGTTCACCGAAGACATGATCATCTGCCGTCATGCAGGCGACGTGTTGCCGCTGCCGGCCGACAAGGTCGACTACATGGACGTGTCGCCGAAGCAGCTCGTTTCGGTCGCTGCGGCGCTGATCCCGTTCCTCGAGAACGACGACGCCAACCGCGCGCTGATGGGCTCGAACATGCAGCGTCAGGCCGTGCCTCTGGTACGCGCTGAAGCGCCGTTCGTCGGTACCGGCATGGAAGCCGTCGTGGCCCGCGACTCCGGTGCTGCGATCGCTGCCCGCCGTTCGGGTGTCATCGACCAGATCGACGCCACCCGCGTGGTTATCCGCGCGACCGAAGATCTCGATCCGACCAAGTCGGGCGTCGATATCTATCGCCTGATGAAGTACCAGCGTTCGAACCAGTCGACCTGTATCAACCAGCGTCCGCTGGTGAAGGTTGGCGACATCATTCGCAAGGGCGACATCATTGCCGACGGTCCGTCGACCGATCTCGGTGAACTCGCACTCGGCCGCAACGTGCTCGTCGCGTTCATGCCGTGGAATGGCTACAACTTCGAAGACTCGATCCTCCTCTCGGAGCGGATCGTGAAGGAAGACGTCTTCACCTCGATCCACATCGAGGAATTCGAAGTGATGGCCCGCGACACCAAGCTCGGCCCTGAGGAAATCACCCGCGACATTCCGAACGTGTCGGAAGAAGCGCTGAAGAACCTCGACGAAGCCGGCATCGTCTATATCGGCGCCGAAGTCCGCGCCGGCGACATCCTGGTCGGCAAGATCACGCCGAAGGGCGAAAGCCCGATGACGCCGGAAGAAAAGCTTCTGCGCGCCATCTTCGGTGAAAAGGCGTCGGACGTTCGCGATACCTCGCTCCGCGTGCCTCCGGGCGTGCAGGGCACGATCGTCGAAGTCCGCGTGTTCAACCGGCACGGCGTCGACAAGGACGAACGTGCTCTGGCGATCGAGCGGGAAGAAATCGAACGTCTTGCCAAGGACCGTGACGACGAACAGGCCATCCTGGATCGTAACGTCTACGGCCGTCTGGCTGATCTTCTGGAGAACAAGGTCGGCATCGCCGGTCCGAAGGGCTTCAAGAAGGACGGCAAGATCACGCGCGCCGTGCTCGACGAAAATCCGCGGTCGCAGTGGTGGATGTTCGCCACCGCGAACGACAAGCTGATGACCGAAATCGAAGCGATGCGGAAGCAGTACGACGAGTCGAAGAAGGGCCTTGAACAGCGCTTCCTCGACAAGGTCGAGAAGCTGCAGCGTGGCGACGAACTGCCGCCCGGCGTGATGAAGATGGTCAAGGTCTTCGTCGCGGTGAAGCGCAAGATTCAGCCCGGCGACAAGATGGCCGGACGTCACGGCAACAAGGGCGTGGTGTCGAAGATCGTTCCGATCGAAGACATGCCGTTCCTTGAAGACGGTACGCATGCGGACATCGTGCTGAACCCGCTCGGCGTGCCGTCGCGCATGAACGTCGGTCAGATCTTGGAGACGCATCTTGGCTGGGCCTGCGCAGGCATGGGCAAGAAGATCGGTCAGACCATCGACGCCTATTACCAGAAGCAGGATCTGAAGCCGCTGCGCGACACCCTGAAGAAGGTTTACGGCGAAGACGAAGTCATCAAGTCGCTGAACGACACCGAGCTGCTTGAACTGGCGCGTAACCTGAAGCCCGGCGTGCCGATTGCGACGCCGGTGTTCGACGGTGCGAAGGAAGCCGACATCGAAGAGATGTTGAAGATGGCTGGCTTCGACGCGTCCGGTCAGTCCACCGTCTATGACGGCCGGACCGGCGACCAGTTCGATCGCAAGGTGACCGTGGGCTACATCTATATGCTCAAGCTTCACCATCTCGTGGACGACAAGATCCACGCGCGTTCGATCGGTCCGTACTCGCTCGTCACGCAGCAGCCGCTGGGTGGTAAGGCGCAGTTCGGCGGTCAGCGCTTCGGTGAAATGGAAGTGTGGGCGCTCGAGGCTTATGGCGCGGCGTACACGCTCCAGGAAATGCTGACGGTGAAGTCGGACGACGTCGCGGGCCGTACCAAGGTCTACGAGGCGATCGTGCGCGGCGACGACACGTTCGAGGCCGGTATTCCGGAATCGTTCAACGTGCTGGTCAAGGAAATGCGCTCGCTCGGCCTCAACGTCGATCTGCACAATTCCAAGCTGCCGGGGCCGACCTCCGAAGCTGCCGAGTAAGAACAAGCGTTACGCCCGGCCTGATGGCCGGGCGTCCGCACCCAGCCGGGACGTGGGGCAGGGTGTGTGGCTCTAAAGAATTTCGAATTTGCTGCTGATGGCGATCGGCACGCGAGGAGAAGACGATGAACCAAGAAATTATGAATCTCTTCAATCCGACGACTCCGGCTCAGGTCTTCGACCAGATCCGGATCTCGATTGCGTCCCCGGAGAAGATTCTGTCGTGGTCCTACGGCGAGATCAAGAAGCCGGAAACCATCAATTACCGTACCTTCAAGCCCGAGCGCGACGGCCTGTTCTGCGCCCGCATCTTCGGGCCCATCAAGGATTACGAGTGCTTGTGCGGCAAGTACAAGCGCATGAAGTACAAGGGCATCATCTGCGAGAAGTGCTCGGTCGAAGTGACCCTGTCGCGCGTCAGACGCGAGCGCATGGGCCACATCGAACTGGCTGCTCCGGTCGCGCACATCTGGTTCCTGAAGTCGCTGCCGTCGCGCATCGGCCAGTTGCTGGACATGACGCTCAAGGATCTCGAGCGCATTCTGTATTTCGAATACTACGTCGTTCTCGAGCCGGGTCTCACCGCGCTCAAGGACCGTCAGCTGCTGTCTGAAGAAGAATATCTGAAGGCGCAGGACGAATACGGCCAGGACTCGTTCACCGCGATGATCGGTGCCGAGGCGATCCGTGAACTGTTGAAGGGTCTGGAGCTCGAGAAGCTCGACGAGCAGCTGCGCGTCGAGATGAAGGAGACCGAATCCGACATCAAGCACAAGAAGCTCGCCAAGCGCCTGAAGATCGTCGAGGCCTTCCGCTATTCCGGTAACAAGCCGGAATGGATGATCCTCACGGTGGTGCCGGTGATCCCGCCGGATCTGCGTCCGCTGGTGCCGCTGGATGGCGGCCGCTTCGCGACGTCGGATTTGAACGATCTGTATCGCCGCGTCATCAACCGTAACAACCGCTTGAAGCGTCTGATGGAGCTCCGCGCGCCGGACATCATCATCCGCAACGAAAAGCGCATGCTGCAGGAGGCCGTCGACGCACTGTTCGACAACGGCCGCCGTGGCCGTGTCATCACCGGCGCCAACAAGCGTCCGCTGAAGTCGCTGGCTGACATGCTGAAGGGCAAGCAGGGTCGTTTCCGTCAGAACCTGCTCGGCAAGCGCGTCGACTATTCGGGCCGTTCGGTCATCGTCGTCGGTCCCGAGCTGCGTCTGCATCAGTGCGGCCTGCCGAAGAAGATGGCGCTCGAACTGTTCAAGCCGTTCATCTATTCGCGTCTCGACGCCAAGGGTCTGTCCACCACGGTGAAGCAGGCGAAGAAGCTCGTTGAAAAAGAGCGTCCCGAGGTATGGGACATTCTCGACGAGGTCATTCGCGAGCATCCCGTGCTGCTGAACCGCGCGCCGACGCTGCATCGTCTGGGCATCCAGGCGTTCGAGCCGGTGCTGATCGAAGGCAAGGCGATCCAGCTGCATCCGCTGGTCTGCTCGGCCTTCAACGCCGACTTCGACGGCGACCAGATGGCCGTGCACGTTCCGCTGTCGCTTGAAGCGCAGCTGGAAGCGCGCGTCCTGATGATGTCGACCAACAACATCCTGCATCCTGCGAACGGTCAGCCGATCATCGTGCCGTCGCAGGACATCGTGCTGGGTCTGTACTACCTGTCGACCATGCGTGCGGGTCTCCCGGGCGAAAACAAGCTGTATCGTGAGATGGCGGAGATCGAGCATGCGCTGCATGCGAAGGTCATCCACCTCCACACCAAGATCAAATACAGCTGGTCCGGTCTCGATGCGGACGGCAAGCCGGTCACGCGCATGGTGGAAACCACTGCCGGTCGTGCGATGCTCGGTCAGGTTCTGCCGAAGTCGCCGAAGATGCCCTTCGACGTCATCAACAAGCTGATGACCAAGAAGGAAATCTCGGGCGTCATCGATCAGGTCTATCGTCACTGCGGTCAGAAAGAGACCGTGATCTTCTGCGATCGCATCATGGCGCTCGGCTTCTACAACGCGTTCAAGGCCGGCATCTCGTTCGGCAAGGACGACATGGTCGTGCCGGGTTCGAAGTGGAAGATCGTCGACGCCACCCGTGCGTTCGCGAAGGACTTCGAACAGCAGTACAATGACGGTCTGATCACCCACGGTGAGAAGTACAATAAGGTCGTCGACGCCTGGTCGAAGGCGGGTGAAGAAGTCGCCAAGGAGATGATGAAAGAAATCTCCTCGGTGAAGAGGAATGCGGCGGGTGAAGAAGCCCAGATCAACTCGATCTACATGATGGCGCATTCCGGTGCCCGTGGTTCGCCGGCCCAGATGCGTCAGCTCGGTGGTATGCGCGGCCTGATGGCCAAGCCGTCGGGTGAGATCATCGAAACGCCGATCATCTCGAACTTCAAGGAAGGTCTGTCGGTTCTCGAATACTTCAACTCGACCCACGGCGCTCGTAAGGGCCTCGCGGACACCGCGTTGAAGACCGCGAACTCGGGCTACCTGACCCGCCGTCTCGTCGACGTGGCGCAGGACTGCATCATCACGCAGACCGATTGCGGCACCAATCTCGGCATCAAGATGCGCGCCATCATCGACTCCGGTTCGGTGGTCGCATCGCTGGCGTCGCGTATTCTCGGTCGTTCGGCCTGCGAAGACATTCGCGATCCCGCGACCAACAAGGTGCTGATCAAGCGCAACACGCTGATGGAAGAGAAGGACGTCGATCTTCTCCAGCAGGCCGGCATCCAGGAAGTGAAGATCCGTTCGGCTCTGACTTGCGAACTGGTCAACGGCATCTGCGGCACCTGTTACGGCCGCGATCTGGCCCGCGGCACGCCCGTCAACCACGGTGAGGCCGTCGGCGTCATCGCGGCGCAGTCGATCGGTGAGCCCGGCACGCAGCTGACGATGCGTACGTTCCACATCGGCGGTGCGGCGCAGCTCAACGAGCAGTCGGTGATCGAGTCGAACTTCGACGGCAAGATCACGATCAAGAACGAGAACATCGCCAAGAACGGCGAAGGCCACATGGTTGCAATGGTGCGCAACATGGTCATCGCCATCTCTGACGCCGATGGCACCGAGCGTGCGACGTATCGTATCCAGTACGGTGCTCGCGTTCACGTGGCCAACGGCGACATGATCAAGCGTGGCCAGCGTATCGCGGAATGGGATCCGTATTCCCGTCCGCTGCTGACCGAAGTCGACGGCACGATCGGGTTTGAAGACCTGATCGACGGCCAGTCGATTACGGAAACGCTCGACGAGTCGACCGGTATCGCCAAGCGCGTCGTTACCGACTGGCGTTCGTCGCGTGGCGGTGCGGACTTGCGTCCGGCTATCGTCATCAAGGGCAAGGACGGCAAGGTCCTCAAGCTCGCACGTGGCGGCGACGCCCGTTACATGCTGTCGCCCGACGCCATTCTGTCGGTCGACGTCGATGCCAAGGTGACCTCGGGTGACATTCTTGCCCGTGTCTCGATGGAAAGCGCGAAGACGCGTGACATCACCGGCGGTCTGCCGCGGGTGGCCGAACTGTTCGAGGCGCGCAAGCCGAAGGACGCGGCGATCATCGCGGAAATCGGCGGCACCATCCGCTTTGGACGCGACTACAAGAACAAGCGTCGCATCTCGATCGAGCCGCTCGACAAGAACGAGGAGACCCGCGAGTACCTCATTCCGAAGGGCAAGCAGATCCATCTGCAGGACGGCGACATCGTCGAAAAGGGCGATTACATCGTCGAAGGCAATCCGGCGCCGCACGACATTCTGGCGATCAAGGGCATCGAGGAACTCGCTGCCTATCTGGTCAACGAAATCCAGGAAGTTTACCGGTTGCAGGGCGTGCTCATCAACGACAAGCACATCGAAGTGATTGTCCGTCAGATGCTGCAGAAGGTCGAGATTACCGATCAGGGCGAGACCGACATGATCTCGGGCGAGCAGATCGACAAGATCGAGTTCGACGCGCTGAACCTGAAGGCGAAGGAAGAAGGCAAGAAGATCGCGACCGGAAACCCTGTGCTGCTGGGCATCACCAAGGCCAGCTTGCAGACCCGTTCGTTCTTCTCGGCAGCGTCGTTCCAGGAGACCACGCGCGTGCTCACCGAAGCTGCCGTCAACGGCAAGGTGGACCCGCTCGAAGGCCTCAAGGAAAACGTCATTGTCGGCCGTCTGATCCCGGCCGGTACCGGCGCCTCGATGGCGAAGATCCGCGAAGTCGCAATGAAGCGCGACAAGATGATCCTCGACGAGCGCGAGAAGCAGGCGGCGATCGTGCCGTCGGCTCCGGCAGAAGAACCGCTGATGCTGCCGTCGGCCGAGTAATCGGGCCGGGCAGACTTAAGAAACGAAAGGGCCGGCGCAAGCTGGCCCTTTCTCGTTTTGATCTGTTCATTCGGTTGGCAACGGAGAGCGGTCAGATGACATGCGATATTCGGCCGGCTCAAGCCGGCGATGCGGCAGATATCAGCCGCGTCATCATCCGCGCGCTGCTTGAAACCAATGCGAAGGATTACACGCCCGATATCATCGCACGCGTTGAACTCAGTTTCAGCTCCGCGGCTGTCGAACGATTGATCGACCAGCGCGAGGTGTTCGTTGCCGAGATGGACAATCGTGTTGTCGGCACGGCGAGCCTGGATGGGCAGGCCCTGCGGACCATGTTCGTGTTGCCGGACGTGCAAGGGCGCGGCATCGGCCGTTTGCTGGTGCAGCGGATCGAGAGGGTCGCCCGCGAACGACAGCTTGCGATTCTGACGGTTCCGGCGACGGTCACCGCAGAGGCTTTTTACGCGAGACTGGGCTTCGTGGCCGTTCGCGAGGCCTATCACGGTGAGGAGCGGACCATCATCATGGAGCGTGTCTTGTCGCCGACCAACTGACCTGCCACTGCAGATCACATCAATGCCATGGAAAAGGCCGGCGAAAGCCGGCCTTTTTCGCGTGTGACGTGTATTGCAGCGCACTACATGCTTTTGTTCATCTTTCCTTCAGCTGAAAAATGTTTTCACTTGGAGGGGGTTAGCGCGAGTCGACGGGGTCGACGGGCCAGCCTTGCAGCGTCAGCGGATTCCGCTTTGGCTGGGAATACGTTACATCGACCGTTGCCGGATATTGCCGCCGGCAAACACGACGCGTGAAAGAAACCTATGCTTGATCTTGCAATTGTTGGTGGTGGTCCAGGCGGCCTGATGAGCGCCTGGTATCTCAAGAAGAAGCTCGGCGATCTATGTCGTGTCACCATCTACGAGGCGTCCGACCGCGTCGGCGGCAAGATTCTCACCCGCAAATTCGATAGCGCGCCAGCCATGTACGAAGCTGGCGTTGCGGAAATCTACGATTACTCGATGACAGGGCCGGATCCGCTGCGCGAGCTGATCCAGCATTTCGGCTTGCAGACCATTCCGATGGATGCCGAGCAGGTGCAGCTGGACGGCGAGCTGCTCAACGACGTGCCGGGCATGCGCAAGAAATACGGCCCGAAGACCGCAGCCGCCATTGAAGCCTTCCGCAAGAAGTGCGCGAGCATGGTGTCGCCGATCGAATATTATGAAGGCGTCGGTTCGCACGACAACGAACACCCTTGGGCATGGATAAATGCCGAGGAGCTGCTTGATAAGGAAGTCAGCGATCCCACCGCCAAGCGCTTCCTGAAGGTGATGGCGCGCTCCGACATCGCGACCGAGACGCACAACACCAACGGCCTCAATGCGCTGAAGAACTTCGTGATGGATGTCGATGGCTATATCGGCCTCTATTCGATCCAGAACGGCAACGAGCAGCTGATCTCCTGCCTGCAGTCGGAAGTCGATGCCGACATCCGGCTGAATCACCGTGTGCTCAAGGTCGGCAAGACCGAGCAGGGCCGGTATCAGCTCGACATGATGAACGGCAAGGGGCCGGACACCCGCGATTTCGATCTCGTGGTGATGTGCCTGCCGCATTCATGGCTGGCGACCATGCGCTGGGACGGCGAGCAGCTGCGCAAGTCGATGGTCAAGCATGTCGCTTACTTCGACCGCCCGGCGCATTATCTGCGGATCTCGCTGCTGTTCGACACGCCGTTCTGGGGCGATCAGATTCCCGGCGCCTGGTTCATGTCGGAAGCCTTCGGCGGCTGCTGTGTCTATAACGAGGGCGCGCGCCACGATGTCGGCAAGCACGGTGTGCTGAACTGGCTGGTGCCAGGCTCCGACGCGCTGGCCTTTGCCAACCTCACAGATGATGAGTTGATCGATGCCGCGCTGAAGTCGTTGCCGGCCTCGTTTGGCGATGCGCGTGAGCATCTGCTGGAAGGCAAGATCCATCGCTGGTTGTCATCGGTCAACGCGATCCCCGGCGGCATGCCGGTGCGCGACGTGATGACCAATCACCGGCCGGAGCCGAAGGAACACCCGGGTCTCGTCGTGGTCGGCGACTATCTGTTCGACTCCACGCTCAATGGTCTGCTCGACTCCTCGGATGCCGCGACCGACATCATCCTCACCGAGATGATGCGCCTGCGCCGCGCGCAGGGTCAGAATGGCACGACGATCTCCGACAAGATTGATCGCGACTATTTCCAGAACTATCGCGGCGTCGGTCCCTACAGCGAGGTCTGGAGCCAGTTTACCGACCCGGCCTATCTGACAAATCTCATCAAGATCGTCTGGGGCCGCGCCAAGGGCTACAAGCTGCTGGTCGCCGGCTCGGCATCAGGCGAACTGGTCGGCGCGCTGCGTGCCAGGGGTATCGACGCCTGGGGTGTCGAGAACAACAAGGCGATCCACGCCAGGACGCCAAAGGCGCTGCAGAAGTTCAACAAGCTCGGCTCGATCACCGATCTGCCGTTCAAGGCCGGGCAGTTCGATTTCGTGTTCGAGACCAGCCTGTGCCATGTCGGCGACAAGCAGGTGGTGACGGCCGTGCAGGAGCTCAACCGCGTCGTGAAGACCGGCCTCGTGTTCGGTTCGGTCACGTCCGACATGGCGCCGGCGGTGATCGATCGCTATGACCTGCTGCGCGGCGTCAAGAAGCTCGGCACCTGGTGGGAGTGGTCGGAACTGTTCTTCGGCAACGGCTTCGATCTGTCGATGCATCGCCGCGACTGCACCGAGGCGGTGTGGGAAGCCACATTGGCCGCCGGCAAGGGACCGGGCCACTGGTATGCCGACGCGGACAGCCTGCGCTACTCGTTCTTCGACAAGGTCGATGCCGAGGATTGATCTTTGGCATCCGCCTTCGGTTGCTTTGCCGAGGACATTCTGATCGCATAGGATCATTGCCGTGGCTGTCCGGGCCGCTTCATTGATTCTTGCGGTCGAAGGACCGTGCAGCAACGGTTCGTTCCATGGCGTCGAAGCCACCTCCAAAGCCTCCATCTGACGACAAGAACGCGGCCGAGCCGGCCACGCCGCTCGATGACAAGTTTGCGCTCCCGGTTGGCGCTGCCGCCGCTTCGGTTCCCAGCACGAAACCGCCGGCTGTCGAGAAGACGGCAAAAGCCAAGCCTGCCGTCGATGATGACGACGAGGATGAAGACGACGAGCTCGATGACGATGATGACGAGGAACTGGTCGTCTTCACCGCGCGCGAGGCCGCCGGCGCCTTCGGGACGGTCTATCGTTTCACGCGGCCGTTGCTCGGCAAGTACCGCAAGCTGCTTGGCTTCGTTGGCTTCGGCGTTCTGGTCGAGACGCTGTTCAACGTCATCATGCCGCTCAGCCTCAAATATCTGATCGACGACGCGCTCGGCGAGGAAGACTTCGACGCGCTGTTCAAGATCCTGTCGGTGCTGGCCGTCGCCGGCATTGTGACGTCGATCGTTGCGATCTGGTACGAGCGCTGGGACGCCAAACTGGCAGCCTCGATCATCACGGACGTCCGCTCGCGTCTGTTCGATCACGTGCAGGATCTGCCGTCGGCCTATTTCGCCCGCACCAAGCGCGGCGAGATCCTGTCCCGCTTCTCGATCGATCTGTCGTCTTTCGAGACGGCCATCAAGAGTTTCGCCAACAGCGCATTGCTGCCGTTCCTCGAACTGATCGCCGGCATCGGGCTGATGCTGTATCTGAACTGGCAGCTTGCCGCCGTCGCGCTATTGATTTTCCCGATCACACTGATCGGCCCGCGCATTCTGACGCCGAAGGCCGTGCAGGCCAATTACGACCAGAAGCTCAGCGAAGCTTCAGTGCTCGGCATGGTGCAGGAAAACATCGCAGCGCAGGCGGTGATCAAGGCCTTCAGCCTGCAGCGGCGTACCATGGGCTGGTTCCGGCTACGTAATAACGAAACGCGCGACAGGATTGCGGCGGCGACCTTCCTGTCGACCATGGTCGAGCGCTCGGTCACCGTCTCGGTGTTGTTGCTGCATTTGGTGGTGCTGGCGATCGGCGCCTATCTCGCCACCAAGGGCCAGATCACGGTCGGTACCTTCGTCACCTTCGAAAGCGCGTTCTGGGAGGTGTCCTACAACATCGCCCACGTCATGCATTTCATCCCGGTGTCGATCCAGGCAGCGGCGGCCGTGCGGCACATGGAGGAGATGCTCGACGAGCCGACACGCGGTGCCGACAAGCCCGGCTCACCGGAGCTGCCGCGCATCGTCAACGACATCACGTTCGATCGCGTCTCGTTCAAGTATGAGAACAGCCAGCAGCCGGTGCTCGACAATCTCAGCCTCAAGATCAATGTCGGCAAAACCGTCGCTATTGTCGGCCCGTCCGGTTCCGGCAAGAGCACGTTGCTGAACCTGATCCTGCGGCTCTATATGCCGGACGAGGGCAGGGTGACCATTGACGGCGTCGATATCCGCAAGATCACGCGCGAGTCCCTGCGCGGCCACATGGCCGTGGTGTTCCAGGAGAACATGCTGTTCAACATGTCGATCCGCGAGAACATCCGGCTCGGCAAGGAAGGCGCCACCGACGAGGAAGTCGAGCAGGCGGCGCGCAAGGCCGAGATCCATCGCTACATCATGAGCCTTCCGGACAAATACGACACCCAGGTCGGCGAGCGCGGCGATACGCTGTCCGGCGGCCAACGCCAGCGCATTGCGATCGCGCGGGCCGTCGTCCGCAATCCGTCGGTGCTCCTGCTGGATGAGGCGACATCTGCCCTCGACCAGACAACCGAGGCGGCGCTCAACAAGACGCTGTTCAAACTCGCCAAGGGCCGCACCCTGATTTCGTCGACGCACCGGCTGGCTGCCGTGGTGGATATGGACGAAATCATCGTCATCAATGGCGGCAAGGCGATCGAGCGCGGCTCGCACAAGGAGCTGGTGGCGCTGAACGGTACCTATCGCCAGCTCTGGGACGACCAGCGGCACAGGTCATCTGCCAGCGACGATGATGATGACGAGGATGACGACGACGAGTGAGCGCATCTGAAGATGTGTGAGGCGGTCATCCCGCCGTTCGCAGCAAGCCCGCCGCGAGCTGGCGGAAAGCCTCGACAGCTTTCGTAAGGACCGCGCGGGGATCGTCGGCGGCAGCGATCCAGAGGGCGGCGTTGAGGGCCGCGCCATTGATCAGACGGGCCGCCGCTTCGGCATCGACAGGCTTGACCGTTCCATCGTCGATCAGTCGTTGAATCGCCTGTGTTGTCGTGCGCAGGCATGCGGTCTGGTTGGGCCATTGCGAGGGATCGCCGAGCACGGCGGGGCCGTCCAGCAGCATGATGCGCTGGATCTCCGGCTCGAGGGACATTTCGATATAGGCGACGCCCTCGTTGAGGAATCCTTCCCAAGCTGTCGCCGCCTGACCGTGTGCCACGCGCATTCGGGCTAGCATCTCTGCGTCGATCTGGTCGATGACGGCCTGCAGCAAACCCTTCTTGTCGCCGAAGTTGTGATAGAGCGCGCCCCGCGTCAGGCCGGCTTCGGCGGTCAGATCGTCCATCGATGCCGCCGCATAGCCTTTGGCGGCGAAAGCCGTCCGGGCCGCCCGGATGAGTTTGGCCCGGGTTTCCTCCACCATTTCCGCTCGTCGTCTCGCGACCACTGTCATCTCCGCAAAATAACATACGCGCTGTATGCATATTGACATACGTGGCGTATGTCAGATTATGCTGACATACGGGGCGTATATAATCTCTGAACAAGGACTGACACCATGACCAAACGCGACGCGATTTTCCCGGCCGGCCGGCAGGCGCTTTACGAGATCAACCGGTATTCGGCGGCGATACGCTCGGGCGACCTCTTGTTTGTTTCTGGCCAGGTTGGCAGCCGGGAAGACGGCTCGCCGGAGCCGGTCTTCGAAAAGCAGGTCCAGCTGGCATTCGATAACCTCGCGGCCGTGCTGAAGGCTGCAGGTTGCACATTCGACGACGTGGTCGACGTCACCACCTTCCACACCGACCCGGCCACCCAGTTCGCGGCGGTCAATGCCGTCCGATTGGCCGTGATCGGTGAACCGCCTTACCCGAACTGGACCGCGGTCGGGGTCAACTGGCTCGCGGGCTTCGATTTCGAGATCAAGGTCATCGCACGCGTCCCTGTATCCGCCTGATTGGCTGGTCGCGAGTGTCGGGTGGGGTGGGCTGTGTCCCTCTCCATTCGACCTCCGGTAATATTTGCTGCTGATCGATGCTGGCCCGGTGTGTCCGATTCGGGACACGATACGGTTTGCATCGGATGCGAGTCGGCGGGGCAGGGCGCAAAAAATCCGCAACCCAGGCGATTCTCTTTCATCAAACTGCAACGAATCCGAGTCGCGGATTCTTTCGTGGATGACATGGCGGGCGTCGAAATCGCGTATGTTCTGTCATGATCCACATGCTAGAAGATGCAGTGCGAGAAGCGTTTCTTTCATCGCGCTTTGTTGTTGACTTGGGTATCCCCTGCGGATACAACCCGGCCATTCAACGACAGGCGGTGAGCTTCGCCAGTGTCGGAACGGATCACCCAATCGGCTTTTCGGAGCTAATCGGGCACCAACCTCGACCAAGAAGCTCAAACGCTGTCGCTATATCAAGGCAATGCCAAAACGACGTTTGTCTCCTGAGAGACTTCTCTCTTGAGATTAAATTCGAATGCATGACCTCGGTGCAGACCTAAAGACGCAAGTCTGACGGTCATGATCGCGGTCCTCTGTGGCGTTAAGCGCTTTCCGTTCAGCAATGAATGGTTGGCGTGATTTCGTTTTGCGTGAAGCTTTTCACGTGATGCGAACCGTGGGGCAGGTTGCTCCGATGTGATTTTGAGGAAGCCGTTACGGCTTCGAGCGAACTAAAGGGTGAAGGCTGACATGCCGACGATCAACCAGCTGATCGCTACTCCGCGCGCAATTCAGAAGTCGCGCAAGAAGGTTCCTGCGCTGCAGCAGTCGCCGCAGAAGCGCGGCGTTTGCACGCGCGTCTACACGACGACTCCGAAGAAGCCGAACTCGGCGCTTCGTAAGGTTGCCAAGGTGCGTCTGACCAATGGCTTCGAAGTCATCGGTTACATTCCGGGTGAAGGTCATAACCTTCAGGAGCACTCCGTGGTCATGATCCGCGGCGGTCGCGTCAAGGATTTGCCCGGCGTGCGTTACCACATCCTCCGCGGCGTGCTGGATACCCAGGGCGTCAAGAACCGTAAGCAGCGTCGTTCGAAGTACGGCGCGAAGCGTCCGAAGTAAGCCGGGGTCTGATCGATGTCTCGTCGCCATTCAGCTGAAAAGCGTGAAGTTAACCCGGATCCGAAGTTCGGGAACGTCATCGTCACCAAGTTCATGAATTCGATCATGTATGACGGCAAGAAGTCTGCCGCCGAAACCATCGTTTACGGTGCTTTCGAAATGATCGAAGCGAAGACCAAGCAGGGTCCGCTCGGCGTGTTCGAGCAGGCTTTGGAAAATGTGATGCCGACGATCGAAGTTCGTTCGCGTCGCGTCGGTGGCGCCACCTATCAGGTGCCGGTTGAAGTCCGCAGCATTCGGCGCCAGGCGCTGGGCATTCGCTGGCTGATCACCGCTGCGCGCGCTCGCAACGAGAAGACCATGACCGAGCGTCTCTCGGCTGAGCTGCTCGATGCGTCGAACAACCGTGGTAACGCCGTGAAGAAGCGGGAAGACGTGCATAAGATGGCGGAAGCCAATCGCGCATTCTCGCACTATCGCTGGTAACGGCGAAACTCCGGAATTTAAGGAACATCCCATGCCTCGCGTACATGCCATTGAGGACTACCGTAACTTCGGTATCATGGCGCATATCGATGCCGGTAAGACGACAACGACCGAGCGCATCCTCTATTATACCGGCAAGAGCCACAAAATCGGCGAAGTGCACGAAGGTGCCGCGACGATGGATTGGATGGAGCAGGAGCAGGAGCGTGGCATCACCATCACGTCCGCTGCCACCACTGCATTCTGGAATGGCCATCGCCTGAACATCATCGACACCCCCGGCCACGTCGACTTCACGATCGAAGTCGAGCGTTCGCTGCGCGTGCTCGACGGCGCCGTGTGCGTTCTCGACTCCAACCAGGGCGTCGAGCCGCAGACCGAAACCGTCTGGCGTCAGGGCGACAAATACAAGGTTCCGCGGATCGTTTTCGCGAACAAGATGGATAAGACCGGCGCTGACTTCTACAAGTGCCTGCAGGACATCATCGATCGTCTCGGCGCGAAGCCCGTTGCAATCCAGCTGCCGATCGGCGCGGAGAACGACTTCGTCGGCATGGTCGATCTCGTGATCATGAAGGCCTATATCTGGAACAACGAGGCCCTCGGCGCGAAGTACGAGACCGTCGACATTCCGGCTGACCTGGTCGAGAAGGCCAAGGAATATCGCGAGAAGCTGCTCGAAGCCGCCGTCGAACTCGACGATGAGGCGATGACTGCTTACCTAGACGGCACCGAGCCGGACGAGGCGACCCTCAAGCGTCTGATCCGTAAGGCCGTGCTGACTGGTGCGTTCTACCCGGTTCTCTGCGGCTCGGCCTTCAAGAACAAGGGCGTGCAGCCTTTGCTCGACGCGGTTGTCGATTATCTGCCGTCGCCGGTTGACGTTCCTGCCATCAAGGGCACGGACGAAGACGGCAACGAGATCCTCCGCAAGGCGGACGACAAGGAGCCGCTGGCTCTGCTCGCATTCAAGATCATGGACGATCCGTTCGTCGGCACCATCACGTTCTGCCGCATCTATTCGGGTGTTCTGCAGAGCGGCACCGGTGTCGTGAACTCGACCCGTGAGAAGAAAGAACGTATCGGCCGCATGTTGTTGATGCATGCGAACAACCGTGAAGACATCAAGGAAGCCTTTGCCGGCGACATCGTCGCTCTGGCTGGCCTCAAGGAAGCCCGCACCGGCGACACGCTTTGCGATCCGGACAAGCAGGTCATTCTCGAGCGTATGGAATTCCCGGAGCCGGTGATCGAAATCGCGATCGAGCCGAAGTCCAAGGCCGACCAGGAAAAGCTGGGCGTCGCTCTGGCGAAGCTCGCTGCGGAAGATCCGTCGTTCCGCGTGTCGACCGACCACGAGTCCGGCCAGACCATCCTGAAGGGCATGGGCGAACTCCATCTCGACATCAAGGTCGACATTCTGCGCCGTACCTACAAGGTCGACGCGAATATCGGCGCGCCGCAGGTGGCGTTCCGTGAGAAGATCACGAAGCGCGCTGAAGTCGACTACACCCACAAGAAGCAGACCGGTGGTACCGGCCAGTTCGCCCGCGTCAAGTTCGTGGTCGAGCCGGGCGAGCCGGGTTCGGGCTTCGTGTTCGAATCCAAGGTCGTCGGTGGTTCGGTTCCGAAGGAATACATCCCCGGCGTCGAAAAGGGTCTCAACAGCGTCATGACCTCGGGCGTGGTCGCGGGCTTCCCCGTGGTCGACGTTCATGTCCAGCTGGTTGACGGCGCTTATCACGACGTCGACTCGTCGGCACTGGCCTTCGAAATTGCTTCGCGCGCGGCACTCCGCGACGCGCTGCAGAAGGGCAAGTCCGTTTTGCTCGAGCCGATCATGAAGGTCGAATGCGTGACCCCGGAAGACTACACCGGTTCGGTCATCGGCGACTTGAACTCGCGGCGCGGTCAGATCCAGGGTCAGGACATGCGCGGCAACGCCAACGTCATCAACGCGATGGTGCCGCTCATGAACATGTTCGGTTACGTGAACACGCTGCGCTCGATGAGCCAGGGTCGTGCAACGTTCTCGATGTCATTCGATCACTACGCGGAAGCGCCGGCCAATGTGTCGGCAGAAGTCCAGAAGAAGTTTGCCTGATTGTCGTTAGCGACAGTTGACGACTAAACGGAGAGAGTCATGGCCAAAGCAAAATTTGAACGTAACAAGCCGCACTGCAATATTGGTACGATCGGTCACGTTGACCACGGCAAGACGTCGCTGACGGCGGCGATCACGAAGGTGCTGGCAGAGACGGGCGGTGCCACGTTCACCGCTTACGACCAGATCGACAAGGCGCCCGAGGAAAAGGCCCGCGGCATCACCATTTCGACCGCGCACGTCGAATACGAGACCGCCAACCGCCACTACGCCCACGTCGACTGCCCCGGCCACGCCGACTATGTGAAGAACATGATCACCGGCGCCGCGCAGATGGACGGTGGCATCCTGGTCGTGTCGGCCGCCGACGGCCCGATGCCGCAGACCCGCGAGCACATCCTGCTCGCCCGCCAGGTCGGCGTGCCCGCCCTGGTCGTGTTCCTGAACAAGTGCGACATGGTCGACGATCCGGAACTGCTCGAGCTCGTGGAAATGGAAGTCCGCGAACTGCTCTCGAAGTACGACTTCCCGGGCGACGACATTCCGATCATCAAGGGTTCGGCGCTGGCCGCTCTCGAAAACTCAGACCAGAAGCTCGGTCACGACGCCATCCTCGAACTGATGAAGAATGTCGACAGCTACATCCCGCAGCCGGAGCGTCCGGTTGACCAGCCGTTCCTGATGCCAGTGGAAGACGTGTTCTCGATCTCGGGCCGCGGTACGGTCGTGACCGGCCGCGTCGAGCGCGGTATCGTCAAGGTCGGCGAGGAAATCGAAATCGTCGGCATCCGCGCCACGCAGAAGACGATCTGCACCGGCGTTGAAATGTTCCGCAAGCTGCTCGA